>CAWKKG010000021.1:0-126923 GCA_963850115.1 uncultured Actinomycetota bacterium | reverse complement strand
GCGCCCTTTTCCAAGGCCGGTGACCGCCGGCACTTTCGAGGACCGAGATTCGCACGGCGGCCAGCAGCACGTGCCGCTCGCGGCCCTGGCACTTCCAGCCCATCCCCGCGGAGGTCATGACTGGCCGTCCGGAGAAACCACCAGCCGTTCGGAAGAAAGATCTTTTTATTCAGAACGGATCGTGGCTTCTTCGCTCACGTCCATGGCAGCGTGGGCGTGAGATTGCGGGTCATCCGGGTAAGAGGCCCTGCACCGCCGCCCAGTTGCGGTGCTTCGTCCCGCTTTGTCCCGCACCCTGATCGGCTGTTTCCATCATTGCGGGTCATCGGCGGCGAATATCGACAATTTTGACCCACGATCAGGCCAGGGGACTTAATCATGGGTGTTTTGTTCTATTTTGCCGGGCCGGAATGGATGTCGCCAGTGCCTCTCCCCGCTTCGACCCGCGATCACGCTGGCAGGTCGGGGAGAAGGCCGTTGCCGGCCCCTAGAGGGGCCGGCAACGGCCGGGCACGGATCAGACGGCCGGGCATGGATCAGGTTCGGTGGACCCGGGTGGGTTCGGCCTTAACCGTCCCGCTCACTTCCGTCGCTTCTTCTCCGCCGCTTTCCAGGTCGAGGCGGGGAAGTACGCCGTCGAGGACGGCCGGGATGCGCCAGTTCGTCTTGCCGAGCAGGTGCATCACCGCCGGGACGAGGACGGTGCGGACGATGAGGGCGTCGGCGACGACGGCCGCCGCCATGCCGAGGCCGATCATCTTGATGGTGCGGTCGGTGGTGAAGGTGAAGGCGAAGAACACCACGGTCATGATGGCGGCCGCGGCGGTGATGATGCGGCCGGTGGTCGCCTGGCCGGTGAGCACCGCCAGCGCGTTGTCGCGCCGCCGCAGCCATTCCTCCTGGATCCGGCTGACCAGGAACACCTGGTAGTCCGTGGTCAGGCCGAACAGGACGGCGAACATGAGGATGGGGATGAACGGGCTAATCGGCCCGGTGTTGGTCACCCCGACCAGGCTCTTGAGCCAGCCCCACTGGAAGACCGCCGTGATCACCCCGAAGGCCGCCGCGGCCGACAGCAGGTTCATGACCGCCGCGGCCGCGGGGATGGCCAGGCTGCGGAACACGATCATCAGCAGGATGAAGGACAGTGCCACCACCATGCCAACGAACAGCGGCAGCTTGGATGACAGCTGGGCCGCCACGTCGTTGCCCTGGGCTGTCGCGCCCCCGACTAGCACCTGAAGGTGCTGGCCGCCCACGGTGGCCGGTATGACGTTGTCGCGCAGGTTGTTGATCAAGTTGGTCGTGGACTGGTCCTGGGGACTGCCCGCCGGGTAGACCTCGGCCAGCGCGACGGCTGGGTGGCCCGGTCCGGCGGGGAAGAACTCGGGGCCGACCGCTGTGACCACGTCCGGGGCGTGGCTGGCGGCCGCGACCACGGCGCCGAAGGTCGCCTTGTCGGCCTGGCTGTTTAGCGGCGCCACGAGCTGGAGCGGGCCGCTGAAGCCGGGCCCGAACCCGTGCACGAGCATTTCGTAGCCCCGGTAAGTGGTGGTCGTGGTGCTGGTGGGGTCGACGCTGTAGTCGGCGGTGCCCTGCCGCATCGACAGGAACGGGGCGCCGAGCGCCACCATGACGCCGAGGGCGGCGACGCCGAAGACGAGCCGCCTGCGCTGGATGAGCGACGCCCAGCGGGCCCACCCGCGGGACGCCTCGTTGAACGTGGTCTCACCCCGAGCCAGGGCGCGCCGCTGCCTGCGGGTGAGGATGCGCTTGCCGGTCAGTCCGGCCAGCGCGGGCAGCAGTGTCAGCGCCCCGAGGAGAACGAAGGCGACCGTGATCGCGGCCGCGATCGCCGCGCCCGACAGGGTGCTCACGCCGACGGTGAGGATGCCGAGCAAGGCCACGCAGACGGTCAGGCCCGCGAACAGCACTGCCCGGCCGGCGGTGCCGCCCGCGGCGGCGACCGCGTCCTGAACGGAAAGCCCGCGGCGCAGGCCATTGCGGGTGCGGGTGAGGATGAACAGGGAGTAGTCGATGCCGACCCCGAGTCCGATGAGAATGCAGAGCTGGGAGGTGAACGAGGCCATGCTGAGCGAGTTGGACAGCATGTTGACCACGGAAAGGCCCGCGACCAGGGCGACGGCCGTGCCGAGCAGCGGCAGCAGCGCGGGCAGGATCGCGCCGAAGAACAGCAGCAGCACGACGAGCGCCGCGGCTACCCCGATGAAGGTGCTCGAGGAGGAGGTCGGGTTGGTCGACGCGGCGACGTTACCGACGACGTCGACTTGGAGGTGCGCCGAGTTCGGCGCGCGGGCCGTGTTAACGAACTGGGTCGCCTCGGCGGCCGGGACGCTGTTGGCGTCCACGCTGACCGGCGCTGGGGCTTTTCGTCGGAGCGGCTCGGCATCACGTTCCACGGCAACACCGTCACCCACGTCGACTCGCCGTGCCACATCTTCTGGGACGGCACGATGTACAACGGGCGGCCGCACTCGCTGGTCGACGCCGCAACGGATCGCGTGGGCGGCCGTCACGGCGGCGGCGAACGGGATCATCACGCGTGGTGTCCTGCTGGACGTCGCCAGGGCCCGCGGTGTGCCGTGGCTGGAACCGGGGCAGGGCGTGTTTCCCGGCGATCTCGAGGAGGCCGAGCATCGCCAGGGCGTACGGGTTCGATCCGGCGATGCGGTGCTCCTGCGGACCGGCCGTGGCCGCGTCCGGCACGAGGCCGGTGAGGCCAGCGGTTTCACGCAGGCCGGCTGGCACGCGTCCTGCCTGCCGTGGCTACACGAACGCGACGTCGCGCTGATCGGCGCCGACACCCCCCAGGACGTTCAGCCGTCGGGGTACGAAGACGTGCTGATGCCGGTTCACGCCGTGAGCCTCGTCGCGACGGGCCTGTGGCTGCTCGACAACTGCGACCTGGAGGCGTGCGCGGCAACCGCTGCCGAGCTCGGCCAGTGGGACTTCCACCTCGCGGTCGCGCCGGTCCGCTTCGCCGGCACGTCCGGCAGCCCGGTCAACCCGATCGCCACATTCTGACGGCGGGTTCACGAGGGAGCACGGACGCGCGGGATCCCCTTAGAGCGGGGCGGGCTGACGGTGGCCGCTGGGCGGGGTGTCGCAGGCTGTCGCCAGGTTCTGGTATGCCTCCCGCACGGTGCGGGCGAGCGGTATATGCCGGTCCAGGCCGGTGATGGCGAACAGCCGGCGAACCTGGCGCCGATTGCAGACCGCATGCAGACACGGCCGAGCAGCCTGCTATGGCTTTCGAAGCGACTCTACAGTCCATAGATGACCCGTGCCTGTATTCGTACAGGGCTCTGGCGGTTGTTCAGTCCTATCCCGCTCTCTCGCAGGTGCCGATTTCCCAGGGGTCAAGAGTTGGCAGACACCGGGCACGCTAGTGGTAGTGATGGGCGCCGCTGGCGGCGGTGTCGCCCGCGGCGAGCGGGGTGACCGGATCCCGGGTGGGCTGGCCACCGTTCAGCGCCGTCATGACGGACCTGCGGAAGCCGGGGCCTGCCGCGGCCGCGGTGGTGGCCGCACGGACGGAGCGTGGTTCGTGGGCTTAGTTTTTTAGGTTTCTCTTAGGTCTCCGCGGGGCCGGTCTTAGTCCCAGGCTGTGGACTTGGGGAGCCAGTCGAAGGAGAGGACCCCTCGTGCTCGTTACCAACCCCGCCGACCAGACCGAGCCGGAGGCGGTACATGGCATCCGCCTGCTTTGCGCTGAAGTGGTACTCGCCGTTGCCGCATTCGCGGCGCTGTGCGTACTGGCCCTATCCGTCGCGCAGCCGTTCGGCGTAGAGCCCGATGACGGCGCCTACCGCGCATCGATCGTGGCGATGACCGAGGGGAACTTCCTGACGTTGTCGAGCGCGCAGATCACTGCCCTGGCCGCCAAGCTGGGCGACGGGTCAGGGGCGCCGAATCAGTGGGTTGAGCTGTCTAGCGGGCGCTACATCAGCGAGAAGGATCCCGGCTATCCGTTCCTCGCGGCACCGTTCCAGGCGCTCGGCGTCATCCGGTTGGCGCCGCTGTTCTACGGGGCGCTGGCCTGCCTTGGGCTGTTCATCGGGGCGCGGCGCTGGCTCGGGCGCTTCGGCGGCCTGGCGGCGGTGGGCCTGTACTGCTCGTCAGGGGCGGCGCTGCTGTTCGCCTGGCGCGATTACATGCCGACGTTCACCGACGCCTCGCTGGTAGCGGCGGGCACCGGGACCCTACTGTGGACGTTGCTTGCGACTGAGGTCAGACCGCGGCGGCGCACCTGGGCCGGCCTCGCCGCATTCGCGGCGATCGAGCTCGCGACCTTCGCCCGCTACACCGACATCGTGGTACTCGGCTGCGCCGTCGTTACCGTGGTCGTCGCGTGGCAACTGCCTGCCGCGCGGCTGCCGCTGCGCACGCTACGGGCGTGGCTTGCCTCGGTGGCCGTGTTCTGCGCTGGCGTGGCCAGCTTCGATGCGCTGGTCTACGGCGGCCCGCTGACCACCGGGTACCAACCAGGTGAGGTCAGCTTCGGCCTCGGCGCCATCGCGCCAAACCTGCGGTACCTGCCCCCGCACCTGATCAAGGCGATGCCGATGCTGGTACTCGGCCTGGCGGCGCTGGCGTGGATCATCGCGCGGCGGCTGGTGCCGCGCTGGGCAGGCGGCCAGACCGGCACCGTTGCCCGCCGCGATCTGTGCGTGGCCTTGGCGCTGGCCGCGTCCTGGTTCGCGATCTGGGGCCTGTATGCCGCGTACTACTGGACGAATGATCCTGGCGAGGACACGTTGCAGGTATCACGGTTCTACGTTCCGGCGATCGGCGCGATCTCCCTGCTCGGCGCCTGGCTGGCCGCCAGGATCCCGGGCCGCGCGTGGCTGGCCGGCCTGACGGTGGCCGTGGTCGTCACGGCGCTGTTCGGCCTTGGCACGTGGGCCTTCCACGACATGGTCGCCTCCAGGCTCGCGTAATCCGTGCCTGGTCCGGAACTCGGCACCGGCATCCCGGCGACGGGCAACACCCACGAGGTGGCGTCCGTGATCGCGCCGGAGTCCCGGGTGGCTCCTGAACATGGCAAGTACTTCAACCTAAGACTGCGGTGGCGCAACGAGCCTCGACGATACGCTCTGTCCGCGTCTTCCGTACAGACGCTGCCGCGTTCCAGGAGCGACACAACTCGCCGACGGCATTAGCGATCAAAAGCAGCACATTGCAGGTCAAGCAAGGGCATCCAGCTGCGGAGCGCTAGACGTGTTCCTGGAGATCATCGCCGTCCGCCTGATGTGTGATTACTAGCCGGAACTGTGATTACCAGCCGGGCGGACGCTTCCTCTAAACATACGCTACCCCTACGCTTTTGCCTGTCTGGCTATGATCCAGAAACCGAGCGCGGGGAGCATCCGCGCGTCGATCAGCGCGTGCTCGATCGCTTCTAGGTCATGCCGCCCAAGCATTCGTGCCAGATAAGGTCTGCGGATCTCGAGGACAGGCTCGAAATGAGCGTAGAGCGCCCTTTTCATCGTGGCGCTTGTGTGCAGCCTGCGGTGTTCGTGCCACCAGCCAGGTACGGAGTTGTCGGCGGCGGACTGATCGTGCTCTGCGAGCCAGGCGGCGGCCCGGTCGTCATACGCATCCCAGGAGAACTCGTACATAAAGAACGACCCGCGCGGGCGAAGAAGTTTGGCGAGCGCGGGCACTACAGCCTGAAGCTCGGCATGGTGCAGTGACATGACGGCGGTAACCGCGTCAAACCCGCCCAGGTGTTGCGCGTCCTCAACGCGCTGCCTCAGCAGGCGGCGGCGGGAAGGAGCGGCAGGATCCACCCCGGACGCGTCGAAGCCAAGCTCGGCCAGGCGGTCAACCAGTCCGCCGTCACCACATCCGACATCGAGGATGCGCGAGCCCCCAGGGACCGCCGCGTCCAGGACTACGTCGAAGTCCTTCCACCACCGTGAATCCGCCATTACACCAGAACGTATCAATCTGCCCCGAGTGAATGGGCTGCCCCCGGGCACGTCTCTTCAGGCCGGTCCGTCCCTCGATAGATGGCTGTTGCCTGGCGAGCGGTGCGGGTGTCATAGCTGGACGCAGCCAATCGCGCTGTGACGGCGGTCGCTCGTCGGACCAGGCCCGCTCGCGTAACGGGCCGCCTTTACAGCGTAAAGAAAATTGTCACAGATCGATTCAAGCCGGCATCAAGCCGGCATCAGATCGCCGCGCTCGGGCTCGCGAGTGTGATTACTAGCCGAAAGTACGATTACGTACTGGACGGATACTTCCTCTATGCACACACTAGTCGGCGGGTTAGATGTCGTCCAGGCGACCGCGCGCGGACACGTCCTCGATCCAGGCCTGCCAAAGGCAGGCTGGAACGGGCGGCGACGTCAGCTGTCAGTAGGTACCAGTCCAGTACATATCGTAGACCGTACTGCTCCCGGCTTTGTGCGGGCCGTATGGGGGGTAGGTGGGGCCGGCGGTGCTGGTGGAGTTGGCAGCGCACGCGCCAGCCGTGGATCCCGATGGTCCCTGCCAGTAA
Source organism: uncultured Actinomycetota bacterium (assembly GCA_963850115.1). Lineage (GTDB taxonomy): Bacteria > Actinomycetota > Actinomycetes > Streptosporangiales > Streptosporangiaceae > Trebonia. The sequence continues at coordinate 120,397 of CAWKKG010000021.1, read as the reverse complement.
AGCAAGGAGCAGAGGCCGCACCAGCGCCAGTATGCCTGCGGATCCGTCGTGGAGCTTAGCCCGCCCCCATTGAAATAGAGGTTGTAGTTAGTTGTGCCCGCTGTGTGAGGTCCCCAGTAGGCGTCCACCACCCTGCTTCCGTAGCAAGCCCCCGTACCCCAAAACATCCCCTGGCAGGCGCTGCACCAGCGCCAGTTCACCTGCGGGCTACTGCCGGAGGTAGCGCCGTTGTACTGCGTGTAGTCGTAGCTTCCACTACTGACGTGGTGGCGTCCGTCCGGCGTGTCGCTCCCTGGGCAGTGACTGCCGGATTCGCCTGCGGTCCACCACATCGTGGCGCAGTACCTGCAATACCCCCAGCCCGGCTGCGGGTCGGGGGTGGCTGCCTTCGCGGTCCCCGTGAGGACAGCTGACATCGCGCCCACCGTGGCCACCCCGGCCCCGGCCAGCAATCCGCCGCGCAGCACGCTGCGCCTGCTGAACCCGCCGATGGTCTGCTGTCGCTCATCTGCCGCCATGTTGCCATCCCTTCGCGCTAGCACCGTCTTGCCCGGCGCCCTTCGCGCTAGCACCGTCTTGCCCGGCGCCCTTCGCGCTAGCACCGTCTTGCCCGGCGCGAATCATGCTTCGCATTGATGTCCTGGGCCAACAGTGAGTATCAGTCCCCTTTCACGCCTTAGTCAACGTCCGTAAACAAATTTGTGAGTGTATTTCTGTCTTCAGGACGATAATTTGCGTTTAACTTTTTGTTCTTGTTTTCGTTTTGATGGCCTGGCGTGGCCGGGATGGCGCTGGTCGACAGGGGTCGTCTGGTCACTGTGCGCCAAAGCCGACGTGCGCCCCGTACGGGGGTGGCGGAACCGCTTACTAATCCACGGAGGGCCACATGGACGTGACGCTTAGCACGGGCTGGCCGCCGTGCCGCGGGGAAGTTATGGCATGCCGCCGGCGTGGCGGGTGAACGCGTGCTCGGGCCGCGACGTCTCGGGGTGCGGTTTGCCTGATGGCACGATCTGGCTGGTGAACAGGCCGACCACGGCGAAGCAGATGCCCGAGACAATGGCCGTCGCGGTGCGGTGCTCGTCGCTGCCGTGCGCCGCGACCAGCACGGCGGACGCGATCGCGACACCGAGCGCCGACCCGGCCTGCCGGGTGGCGGTCAGCAGCGCGCTGGCCGTCCCTTCGGACCGCTCGGCGACCGGCCCGCGGGTACCGGCCAGGGTGGAGGCGACCTGGCTCAGCCGGGCCGAGACACCGATCGCGAACTGAGCGACCAGCAGCCCGGTGAGCGAGCCCGCCAGCACCGAGGCTGCCGCGCCGACCAGGGCGAGCAGTGCGAGGGTCAAGGCGATGGTCAACGTGCGGCGCGGACCGAGTATCGGGACGAACCGGCCGGCTGGGCCGGACAGCGCGAACGCCCCGACGGCTTGGGGGATGAAGCACAGGCCGGTATACACCGCGCTGAGCCCGCGCCCGTCTTGCAGGTACAGCGTCAGCAGCAAGACCTGAGCCGCGTTAAGCGCGCCGTAGGCGACCAGGGTGAGGTTTGCCCCGGCGATGCCGTGGTCTTTGAGCAGGGCCAAGTCAAGCAGCGGCTCCCTTGCCTTGCGTTCGCGTATCACGAACGCGGTGAGTAGTGCGACGGCTACCACAGCCAGCACCAGCGGCTGGGTCACCTGTAGCGTGTCCCCGGCCCGTACAATCGCGAACACGAGCAGCGCCACTCCCGCGGTCGCGGTCACTGCCCCCGGTACGTCCAGTTGCCCCCCGCTGCCGCGCGAGCCGGGCGGCAGCAACCGGAACGACGCGACGAGCAGCACGATGCCGACCGGGACGTTGACGAAGAACACCAGCCGCCAGGTCACCTCGACAAGCAGGCCGCCGAGCACCGCACCCGAAGCGAAACCAGCCGAGACGACCGCACCGTAGGTGCCGAGCGCGCGACTGCGTTCTTTCTGCCCGGGCCAGCTGGTGACCAGCAGGGACAGCCCGGCGGGTGCCAGCAGGGCCGCGCCGGCACCCTGTACCACTCGGGAGGCGATCAGCAGGCCGGGCTCGACGGCGAGCCCGCCCGAGATGCTCGCGACGACGAAGACGACCAGCCCGATCCGGAACAGCCGCGCCCGGCCGTAGACATCGGCGAGCCGCCCGCCAAGCAGCAAGAACCCGCTGAACGAGACCGCGTACCCGCTGATCAGCCACTGCAGTGTGGTCGTGGCGACGTGCAGTTCCCGCTGGATCGAGGGCAGCGCGACGTTGACGATCGTGAAGTCGAGCACCACCATGAACTGGGCCATCGCCAGTATCAGCAGCAACGCGAGCCCCGCGGGTGGCGGGGCAGGCGCCTCCTGGCTACCTGTATTAGTCCCACCCGGATCGGTCATAGCCGGCATCTTCCCGCAGAGCGTGCTTTCCGCACATCATGAACTCTGCTGACGTCTACACAGATTTACGATGTGCGGCCCCGGCCGCGTGGTGATACTCGCGGGCGTGACGGCGGTCAGGCGGCGGGGGTGGGGGCTGGCGCTGGTGTCCGCCACGCGGAGCTGGGCGTAGCAGGCGGTGACCAGGGTTGACCTGGACTCGGTGCTGCACGTCAACGGCTGGTGACGGTGGTCGTCGCATGTCCGAAAGTAAGAGCATCAGAGGCCGGTGGCGTATCACCGAGATGGACAGCTGGGGACCGAGCACGGCCGGGGCCTGGTCGGACTCGGCGACCAGATCCTGCTCCCGTCACCTACGTCCGCGGGCCGTTGGTCTCGCTCTCGATCGGCTTCCGCCAGTCAGCCCTTGCGGGCGACGAGCAGAAATTCCAGCAATCCGTGGTCCTGCGTGGTGACGAAGCCACCGATGCTCGGGTTGGAGATGTCCCAGTCGGAGAACAGCACCGGGATGCTGCCCTGTACCTCGATCGTGGTGGCGGTGCGCTCGGCGTTTAGCGTGAACGTGACCGAACGGGTGTGACCGTGGAGCGTTAGGTTGCCGGTGGCGCTGTAGGACTTGATCACGCCAACGGCGGGCAGCGTCCCCAGGGCGATCGGCTTGGTCAGGGTGAAGGTGCCGGTCGGATAGGAAGAGACATCCATGATCCGGCCGTCGAACTGGGCATTCCGCTGGCTTTTGTCGCTGACGACCGTGGCCATGGGCACGCTGAACGTCGCGGCGCTGACCGTCGTCCCCTGGATGGTGATGTGCCCGGTCACCGAGTCGCTGCGCCCGACGGCGGTCGCGTTCTGGCCGAGCAGTACCTCGTTGACGCGGTACCCCACCGTTGAGCCGGAACCGACGGTCCAGGTGCCGGCCACCGAGGTGGTGGTTGTCGTCGTGGTAGACGAGCCGCCGCCGGACGTCGCCGAGGCGGCGGGGGTGGAGCTGAGGCTCAGCGCCGGCGGAGCACTGCCGTTGATGAAGTGAATGTAAAGAAAAGGGCCGCCAACCGCGAGCGCGGCGACGACCACGACGGCACCAACGACCCATCTCCCCCAGCGGCGTGGCATTCTGACGGACATGAGAGGGGCCCTCTTTCGGTACGGGGGTGGAACACTGACGAGACGAGGGTCCACCCCTACGTTCGTGGGGCAATCCGCGCTCCCTCTCAGGAATCTATGAGAGTGGCCGCTCGCTCCCCCTGGTGCTCCTGTTGTTTCGGTGTGATCGGGCCGGAGGTCAGGGCAGCAGGGCCAGCTTGCCGACGGTGGCCCGCGCTTCCAGTTCCGTGAGCGCCTTGGGCCCGTTGGCCAGTTCATATGCCGTGGGCTGGCCTGGGGTGAGCACCCCGGCGGCTATGAGGCAGAAAAGCTCGCCCATCACCTCGCCGAAGACCTGCGGCGCGGCCTGGATCAGCACGCCGATGTTCAGGCCGATCACGTGGACCTGGTGCTTGTAGACCAGCTCCCAGTTGGTGACCGCGGCGTCGCCGCCGGCCAGGCCGTAGACGACGACCCGCCCGGTGACCCGCTTAGCCGCGGCCAGGCTGGCGCCGAAGGTGTCCCCGCCGGCCGACTCCAGCACCAGGTCGGCGCCCGTGCCGCCGGTTAGCCGCAGCACCTCGGCGGCGATACCGGCGCCGTGGGAGTCCAGGACGTGGTCGGCACCCAGAGCGCGCACCGTCTCATGCTTGCCCGCCGATGCGGTGCCGATCACTGTCGCGCCGTAGTGCTTGGCCATCTTCACTGCGGCCTGGCCGGTCGCGCCGGCTGCAGCGTGGATCAGCACGGTCTGGCCGGCGGCGATCTGCCCGAGCGGCTTGAGCGCGGCCAGCGCGGTAGGCCAGCTGACCACCAGGCCCAGAGCCTGCTCATCGGCCCAGCCCGTCGGCACCGGCACCGCCGCGGCGGCGGGTAGCACCATGTACTCGGCGAAGGCACCGCCGCCGATGTTCGGGCCGATGACGTGGACGCCAGGCTGGAGGCCGTCTACGGCTTCGCCCACGGCGACGATCTCGCCGGCCGCTTCCAGGCCCGCCAGGTACGGTGGCTGCGGGCCGCCCGGGAACGTGCCACGGGCCTGCGAGATGTCGACGAAGTTGACGCCAGCGGCAGTGACTCGGATCAGGACCTCGCCCGGGCCGGGCACCGGTACCGGCGCGTCAGTGATCAGGCGCAGGTCCTGCGGGCCGTCCAGCGACGTCTGCTGCAAGGCGCGCATGGTAGCGGGGATGCTCATGGTGACCGTCTTCCTTTCCTCGGCTTGCGTGAGCAAGGCCGGCTTATCTACGCCCAGGAAGACCCGGCGAGAACGGAAAAGGAATCGCTCACAACGGCTTGCCCGTCAAGAAGCTGCCCCGCAGGGCAGCTCGTGACCGTCTCCGGGCTTGCTCGGGTACCCGCCCCTCCGCCAGGTTTCAGGCACCGGAGGGAGCCGGTTCAGCGTCCAGTGCTTGTGCCGTCTCCGGCCCGAACCCGAACACCGTGACCAGCCTCGGATCACCGAAGGATGAGACCCGGCGGATGCCTGCGCCGGTGACGGCGAGCACGCAGATTCCATAGGGCTGGTAGTTCCCGTGCCGGTCGCGGGTGTAGGCCGCCGCGGCGGGCTGCCCGTTGGCGCTGGTGGGCAGCATGCGCCAGTCACCAGCCGATCCCAGGACGTGGTTGCGCAGGAACGGCACGCAGGTCTTGCGGCCGGCGAACCAAGTGCGCATCGGCGTCGCCTCCAAGGTGGCGTCCTCAAGCAGGAGCCGCTCCAGCGCGGCGGCGTCGGCGTTCTCGAACGCGGCGATGTACTGGTCGAGGAGCGCGCGGGCTCGCGCCGCGGCCGGCTCGCTAACCTGGTCGGCGGCCGGGGCCAGTTCCCTCAGCCGCGCCCGGGCGCGCTGTAGCCCGCTTTTGACCGACACCGTCGTGGTGCCGAGCATGACCGCGACCTCGGCGGCGGGAAACGCCAGCACGTCCCGCAGCACCAGGATCGCGCGCTGCCTGGGCGGAAGGTACTGCAGGCTGGCGATGAGCGCCAGTCGCAGTCCCTCGCGCGCCGCGACGATGACCGCGGGGTCAGCCGACTCCGGGGTCACCATCGCGTCCGGCGCTGGCTGCAGCCAGTTCACCTGCGTCCCTGCCGTCTTCCGGGTACGCTCCGGGATCCTGTTCAGGGCCGCACAGGCCTGACGGCAGCATCCGCCGACTGCGCTTGGCCAGTTCGGTCAGGCATCCGTTAGTGGCGATCTGGTACAGCCAGGTACGTACCGAGGACCGGCCCTCGAACCCGCTGTAGGACCGCCAGGCCCGCAGGTAGGTCTCCTGGACCAGGTCCTCGGCATCCTGGAACGAGCCAAGCATGCGGTAGCAGTGCGCGAGCAGCTCACGCCGGAACGGCTCGGTGTCCTTCACGAATCCGGCATTATCCGGCAAGGCTCACACCACGCGGCCGAGGAAGGCGGCGAGTTGGCCGGCCGGTCCCGCCCCGGCCGGAACCTCGCGAGCGGGTCCGAACAGGGCCTCGCCGTCAGGGCCCCGGCTGGCCAGAGTGCCCTGGAGGGCCCGGCGCAACGAGCATTCCATCAGTTGCGATCCTCTCCCGCGTGATCCGCATTCAACCATGAAGACCTGGCGAGGGCGGAAAGGAATCGCTCCCGAGCCTTTCATCTGCGGCACCGATCCGTACGAAGGGGCGGCCCTGCGAAGTGCCCAGCCCTCCAGCCATGAAGACCTACGGAGTCGCTAAGCCAAGACTCGGACAATGACATCTCTTTGATCTTCGCGCGGACCGTCGCGCTGTGTGTCTTGCCTGTGGCGCGCGCTTAAGGCAGGCTGCCACGGGCCGGCCTGCACCGCCGCCGTGACGCGGCCAGGGTCCTCATCAGCGAGCAGGTCGAGCAGCAGGCCCCGGATCAGCGCGAGCGTGCGGGTTGCCGTTGCCTCGGCTACGTCGCGCGGGGTATCTGGCTGGGCCCTTATCAGCAGGTCCAGCCAGTCCCGTGCCGTCTCTGCGGCAAACCCCTGCCAGGGGCCAGGATCGCGGCTTACTGATCGCAGGAACGCCTCGTAGGTCAGCCGCACCATGGCGCGCTGCTCGGGAGCGGACAGCAGGTTCCACAGCCTGTCCGCCAGTGCCTCGAACCCGCCGCGCCCGGTGCCCGGATCGAGCGCGTTCGCGATCAGGGTGATCTGCTCGCGTCGCGCGCGGGCGAGCAGATCACGGACCAGGTGCTCCTTGCTGTCGAATAGGTAGAGCAGCACCCCCGGGCTGGTGCCGGTGGCGGCGGCGAGGGGACGCAGCGACAGCCCGGTCAGGCCGTGTTCGAGCAGGTAGGCGTAGCAGGCGTCGAGAAGTTCGGCACGCCGCGGCGAGCCCGGTGGGTATTCGCTGGACATGGCTTCCTATGAGTAATGAGTGCTTCACACGTGACGGCGCAGCGCCGCCCTGTGCCTGGCTAACCGTGCTACTGTAACTGGAACAGCCGTTCCAGTGGAGGCGGTCAGATGGGCGGTCGGCCAGCTTTCTCGCTCTCCGGGCGCAGCGCCCTGGTCACGGGCTCGGTGCGTGGGCTGGGACTGGAGATGGCCCGCGGACTGGCGAGTGAGGGCGCGCGGGTCGTCCTCAACGGACGCGACCCGGCCGCGCTTGGCGACGCGGTGACGCGGTTGTCGGCCGAGGGGCTGGACGTCACGGCCGCCGCGTTCGACGTCACCGACCGGGATGCCGCCCGGCAGGCGATCGCCGCTCTCGGGCTGATCGACATCCTGGTGAACAACGTCGGCCACCGCGACCGGCGCGGCGTGGAGGATTTGGCGCCCGCAGACCTGTCCCGGATGCTCGACGTTCACCTGACATCGGCGTACGCGCTCAGCCAGGCCGTCGCCCGCGGCCTTACCAGCCGCGGGCTGCCGGGCCGGATCATCAACGTCTCGTCGGTCATCGGGCAGCTCGGCCGGTCCGGGGACGTCGCGTACGCCACCGCGAAGGCCGGGCTTGACGGCCTTACCAGGGCGCTGGCAGCCGACCTCGGCCCGCACGGCATCACCGTCAACTCGGTGGCTCCCGGCACCTTCGCCACCGAGGTCAACGCCCAGCTCGCAGCAGACCCGCAGTGGGCACAGTGGCTGCGGTCGCGGACCGCGCTCGGCCGCTGGGGGCGGCCCGAGGAAATCGCCGGCGTCGTGGTCTTCCTGGCCAGCGACACCGCGTCGTTCGTCACCGGCCAGACCATCGCGGTCGACGGTGGCCTGACCGCGAGGTTCTAGCCAGGCCGGCGCGGCCCACCGCGGTCGGTGTCGGTTCGATCCTCGGGCGCGGCGGTTCAGCGCACCCACGAATTGACCGGCGCCGAAGACTCTAATTAACGGAGCCGGTGGGTGGTGAGGGGCGTGAGCTGGTGGATGTCGTGGCGGCGCCGTAGCGCCGAGATCTCGGCTTGGTCCGGTGGTCCTCCGGCAGCAAGCAGGTCGGTGAGTTCCTGGAGGTAGATCTCGTGGCCGGCCGGGGATACAAGGAAGAGCATGCGGGCCGGCTGGGGGCCTGGGTTGAAGAAGGCGTGCGGACAGCCAGCGGGAACGAACATGAAGCTCCCCGGTCCGCCGCGGAACACTTTGGTGCCGGTCGCCGATTCCCAGGTGCGCCAGTCGCCGCTGGCCATGGCAGCAGCCGGCTGGAAGGCGAGCAGGTCGAGTTCGCCTTCCAGGATGTAGAACACCTCTTCAGCCTGATGGTGCAGGTGTGCCCCGACGTCGAATCCGGGGGCGACGTCAGCCTCGAACGCCGACCAGGTCTTGGACTGTTCGGCACCCGCCTTCAGGGTCATGGTCTGGATTCTGCGGCCGCTACCGGGCGGTAGCAGTAGCCCGTCGGTCATATCTGCTCGCTTTCCGTGTTCAGGGCTTCCATCTGGTCTCGCGCAGCCAGGTCTCCAGTCGCATCAGGCCCGGGTGCTCGGCCCGCAGCGCGGGGAGGTCGGCCAGCTCGGATAGGGCGCGGACCGTTCGACCACGTTCAAGCAGGTGCCGCGCGGTCGCGCCGCCCTGCTGCCCGGTGGCGCCGATCACCAGCACCGGTCCCTTGCGATCCGCCATGCGAGCTCCTCTTGTCATGCCTCGGGTGCATAGCCGTGATCGCCAGGATAACGAGGCGTGACCGGCCGGTCCGGGTACTGATACTGCTAGCCTGTGGCCTGTCAGCCCACTCCGCCCGGGAGCCAGGCCGGTTGTGACGAATGGCAGATGAGACCGCGAGGTCAGCGCGCCGTGCGGAGCTGGCCGCCTTTCTCCGCGCTCAGCGGGCCCGGCTGCGGCCGGCCGATGTGGGCCTGCCGGAAGACTGCGATCCCGGTCGCCGACGGACTCCCGGCCTGCGGCGCGAAGAGGTCGCCCAGCTCTCCGATGTCAGCGTCACCTGGTACACCTGGCTGGAACAAGGCAGGAACATTTCTGCGTCTGAACAGGTGGTCGAAGCGCTGGCCCGAGCGATGCTACTCGACCCCGACCAGCGCCGGTACCTCCGTGGCCTGGCGGGTCTGGGCGCCGAAGCGGGCAGGACGCACGCCGACGACGTGCTTCCCCGAATGCAGCGGCTGGTCAACGCGGCCGCACCCAACATCGCTTCCGTCTATGACGCGCATTTCGACTACGTCGCGTGGAACGAGCCTTACAGGCGGCTGCGGCATGACCCTGCGACGCTCCCCGTCGAGCGGCGCAATCTCCTGTGGATGATGTTCAGCGACGCGGAGAACCGCGCCCGTATGGTCCGCTGGGAGCCGGCCGCGCGCGCGGTGCTCAGCCAGTTCCGATCCGCCGCCGGCCAGAGACCCGGTGACCCGCAATTCGCTGCGATAGCGGCGGAGCTGACCCGGGTCAGCCCGGAATTCCGCGAATGGTGGGCGGAGTACCCCGTCCGGGACTTCAGACCGGCAACAATCGGGATTGATCACCCCGAGATCGGGCGGCTCGACCTGGAAATGTTCCAGTTTCGCCCGGTCGAGCATCCCGACATGCTCATGGTCATGCAAGTGCCCAGGACCGTGGATGATCTCCGGCGCGTCACCTCGCTGCTTGACATCCAGGACCGAGGGCGATGACCTGCGGACGTGTCCGCGTGAAGCCGGTCCGCAGGAAGAATGCCTACGTCGTCGGCATTCACCCCAGCGCTAAGATCTTGCAGACAGGCCACCGCGCCCGGCAGCCCGAGCGAGCACCGCCTCAGCCGGCATCCAGTGTTTGCTTAGGAGCGAGATGGCCGACAGCACCCCTCACCGGCCCGGCGTCGCCTTCGGGCGTATCGCCGGCGCGGTCCCCGTAACCGACGTCTCCCGGGCACTCGGCTTCTACCGGGACATCCTGGGGATGTCGGTGACCTTCACCAACGGCGACCCCGTCGGGTTCGTGATCCTCAAACGCGACGCGGCCGAACTGCACCTGACCCTCGTCAAGGGCCACAAGGGCGGCGGCCACAACGTCGCCCACCTCATGGTGACCGACGCAGCCGGCCTCCATGATCACCTCGTCTCGAACGGGGTGCGGATCGTCAAGGGCCTGCGCGACGCCGACTACGGGCTGCGCGGCTTCGTCTTCGCCGACCCCGACGGCAACCGCATCGACGTCGGGCAGCGGCTGCCGCCCGGTCCAGGGTGAAATGACGTTCCGAGACGCCGTCCGAGGTCGCCTGCGAGGTAAAGGGCATCGGCTCGTTGCCTTCTAAGGATGACTTGCGGACGCCCCGGCAGGCGCCGCTGCTGACGTCACCAGGCGGGTTGCCTGCCGGACAATCCGTTTACGGCCGGCTCTGCGCAACGCCCGGATCCGTGGCGGGATCCGGGCCGAGCAGGTCCGGTGCGCGGCGGAAGGCGCCCGGGGTGACGGCGAACTCACGCTTGAACGCCTTGGCGAAGGCGAATTCGGAGGCGTAGCCGCACCGACGGGCCACGGCGGACAGTGGCCCGTCGGTCTCCCGCAGCAGCCGCGCCGCGGCAGTCATCCGCCACCAGGTCAGGTAGGCCAGCGGCGGGCGGCCGACGAGGGCGGTGAACCGCTGCGCGAAGACCGTCCGAGAGAGGCCGGCCCGGCCCGCGAGGCCGGCCACCGTCCACGGCGCGGCGGGTTCTGCATGTATCGCCTCCAGGGCGGCGCTAACCGCCGGATCGGCCAGGGCCGCGGGCCAGCCGGCCGCTGAGGCGGCCGACTGCTCCTCGAACCAGGCCCGCAGCATGTACAGCAGCAGCAGGTCGAGCAGGGCGGACACGCTCGCCCCGGTGCCCGCGCCCGGCTCGGCCAGCTCCGCGCCGAGCAGCCCGACCGCGGCCCGCAGCCGAGGGTGGCGGCCGATGTGCGCGGGCAGGTGCATGACGTCGGGCAGGTCGGCCAGCAGCGGGTGGGGACGCCAGCGGTCAAGCACGTAAGCGCCGCAGAGAAGCTCCGTGGCGGCGCCCGTGCCCGGCCCGTCGTGACGGTCCCGGCGGCCGGGCTGGAACGGGACGAGCGGGCTGCCCGGCTCGTCGGCCAGGGCATGCCCGGGCTCGCGCGGCAGCAGCACGATGTCGCCGGCCGCCAGCCGGACCGGCTCGGCCCCCGCCGGGAGCAGCCAGCAGCTGCCGCCGAGGACGATGTGGAAGCCGGCGCCGTCGGTCGCCGGGAAGCGAACCCCCCACGGTGCGCGCAGCAGGTTCCGGTTGGAGTGCGGCCGGCCGACGCGCATCGTCAGCACCGCGTCGCTCAGCACGTCCATGGCGGCACCATATCGTACGTCCGTACTTCCGGACGATCAGGCATTAACCACGGATGTGCAGGCATTTCCCGTCCGCGGTCACGGCCATAGCGTCGATGACGTCAACCACCCAGAACACGGGAGCAACGCATGCGCATCGTACTTAACGGGGCCAGTGGCTACACCGGCCGCCTGGCGGCGGCCGAACTCGCCCGGCGCGGCATCGACGCGGTCCTCGTCGGCCGTGACCCGGCTCGCCTGGCGGCGGCCGCGGCCGGCACCGGCTTCGAGGTCCGGATCGCGGACATCGGCGACCCGGACGCGCTGGCGGGCGCTTTCGCCGGGGCCGACGCGGTGATCAACACCGCCGGGCCGTTCGCCGCGCTCGGCGCCCCGGTCATCCGGGCCGCGATCGCGGCCGGGGCGCACTACGTCGACACCACCGGGGAGCAGCACTACGTCAACACGGTGTTCGACGACTTCACCAAGGACGCAGCGAACGCCGGGGTGACGATCGTCCCGGCCATGGCCGACGACGGCGGCCCGAGCGACCTCATCAGCCGGCTGGCCGGAGAGGCCGCCCGCCCGGTCGACACGCTGACCGCCGCCCTCTGGTACCGCGACGGGACCTTCAGCCGGGGGACGCTGCGGTCGCTCGACCCCCGGCTGCTGTTCGACGGGGCGCTGCGCTACGAGAACGGGAACTGGTCAACCTACGGCGAGGCAAGCCGCACCAGCTGGCGCTTCCCTGGCGCGGAGCAGCCGGTGCCGGTAAGCAAGGCGGCGCTCCCGCCGGTGGCGACCGTGCCGAGGCACCTGCCGCTGCGACGGATGGAGGGACTGCTGGCCGGGGAGTTCAACGCGCTCAAGAACGGAATCCCCGCCGCCGTCATCGACAGCGGCGCCGGAAGGGCCCGACGACGAGCAGCGGCGGCAGGGCAAGTGGACGATCACCGTCCAGGCGGTCAGCGACGGCGGTCGCACCATCCGGGGCGAGGTCGAGGGCACCGACGGCTACGGCAAGACCGCGGTCATCGCGGTCGAGGCGGCCCGCCGCCTGGTGGCCGACGGCGCCAAGCCGGGGGTGCTCACGCCCGCGCAGGCGTTCGACCCGGAGTCGTTCCTTGGTTACCTGGCCGGGCACGGGGTCCGCTGGCGGGTGTTCGAGTCCCCCTCGGACACAAATGATCAAGCTCTGACCTGCGGATAATCCGATCTCGCTGGGGTCGCGCAGGCCCCGCCCGGCCAGGAAGTCGTGCAGCATCAGCGCGGTCTCGCTCGGGGGGCGGGCACTTGAACGGCGTCGAGGTGACTCGATGACCACCCGCCCGCCGCCGAAGGAGTCCAGCACGTCGCGGGCGGCGAAGGCGCCGTCCATCATGTCGAACTCGCGGCCCGCCTCCACCCGGCCGGCGTCCCCGCCGGGTCGATAGACCGGATCATGGACCGCACGAACCGGACCTGGCTTGACCAGGTCACGGTAACGGTGCCGCACCGCGCCGGGCACGGTGCGGCCGAACATGATGTCGAGCTTGGAGAAGCCGAAGACGAACCCGTCGGCCTTGTCGATCAGGACAATGTCGGCGTCATCGCCGAGTTCGTCCGAGAGCCGGGTGATCAGTTCCAGGCCGCCGAACCCGGCCTCAGCACGAGGATTCGCATAGCTTACGCTCCGTCTAGCCCTCGTGAGTGGTCACGGAGCTGGTCGCCGACTCAGGACGGCTGCGGGACGATCCGGATGTAGGGCAGGGGCGATTCCCAGCTGCCGAAGATCTCCTTGGCCGCGTCGTTGCTGACCGAGCTGGCGATGACGACGTCGTCGCCCTGCTTCCAGTTGACCGGGGTGGCCACCTTGTTCTTGGCGGTGAGCTGGAGGGAGTCGATCACCCGGAGGATCTCGTCGAAGTTGCGGCCGGTGGTCATCGGGTACAGCAGGATCAGCTTGATCTTCTTGTCCGGGCCGACCACGAAGACCCCGCGGACCGTCTGGTTGTCGGCCGCGGTGCGGTCGGACGGATCGCCGCTGACGTCGGCCCCGAGCATCCCGTAGGCCTTGGAGACGGAGAAGTCGGCGTCGCCGATCATCGGGTAATTCGGCGCGGCGCCCTGCGACTTCTCGATGTCCGCGGCCCAGCTGGCGTGCTTCTCGACCGGGTCGACCGACAGCGCCAGGATCTTCACGCCGCGCTTGTCGAACTCCGGCTTGACCTTGGCCATGTAACCGAGCTCGGTGGTGCAGATCGGGGTGAAGTCTTTCGGGTGCGAGAAGATCACGCCCCAGGAGTCGCCGAGCCATTCATGGAAGCTGACCGGGCCCTCGCTGGTCTCGGCGGTGAAGTCAGGGGCGGTGTCACCGATCGTCAAGCTCATGATGAGTCTCCGTTCAGATACGCGGGTTGAGGAGGGACGGCGGCATTGCTGACGGCTGAGGAATGACTGGAATGCGCAGCCTGGCGGGCATTCCAGGTCCCCAGTGCAAGGTACACCGGGCGCGTGGCCGCGCGCAGGCCGCCGGAAGGTACTCGTAAGCGGGTTGCGCGTGCGAGGGAACGGCCTACTACGAGCAGGCGCAGCGAGTCCCCGGGGCGGAACAGCGTCAGGCGGGGAGCGGCAGGGATGAGGTGTCGAGGGTGAGGTTGAACGGGGCGGGAAGGCGGAGCTTCTCGCCCGCGGTGACCGTGGTGACGTCGCCGTAGCCGTCCTCGCCCGGCCCGCTGTGCAGCGAGATCGTGACTGGCTTGGTGAACCGGTCCACCAGCAGGTACAGCGGGATGCCCGCGAGCGCGCACGCCCGCGGCTTGACCTCCCGGTCCCGCTCGATGCTGGACGAGGAGATGACCTCCGCCGCGAGCAGCACCCGGTCGAGCGGGCGCGTCGACTCAAGGTCCGGCACAGTGCTCGCGTCGCGCAGGATCATGAAATCAGGGCAAATCACATCCCCGGTCGGCGGGAGTTCGATCTCACCGGCGCTGTCCCCGAACCAGTCATTGGCGTCGCAGGCTTCAAGGAAGCTGAGCAACAGCCACCGGCACACCCGTTCGTGCCAGAACACCGGCATCGGGCTCACGATGAGCGCTCCGTCGATGATTTCGGCCCGGTGGTGACCAGTATCGATCCGCTCTCGCAGGTGACGCAGGTCCTCGAACGGCTCAGGTACTCGCGGGAGTTCTTCCCACGCGGGCTTCCGCTTGCGTTCTGCTGCCATGACTCCCATGGTGCCATCTCCCGTCGCTCCTATCACCAGTATGCCATGCCTGGCATGCCACGTGCACTAACGTTTACTGGCGCACATAGTCGACCATATGTGACTGACGAGCCTTTTACACTGTGGAAACCAGAAAATAGGTAGCACTCGAAAATGTGTTTGTGCGCCGTATATAGCGTGCATTCCGGGGTTCGCCGTCAGGTATTGCCGACGACTCGGAAGCCTGGCTTGCGTCTGCGTGTAACACGGAACCGTTCGGGATGATCCTGGTTTTGAGTGCTCAGCGGGTTAGGGCGGCGTCTCGCTTCGCTACCTCGTCGCGGACGAGCGGTATGACCTGCTGGCCTACGTCGACTGCGTCCTGGAGCAGGTCGTAGCCGCGCATCGAGATGATGTCGACGCCGAGGTCGATGTAGTCGAGGATCGCCTGGGCGACGGTCTCGGGCGTCCCGACCAGCGCGTTGGAGTTACCCGCGCCGCCCGTCACGGCCGCGGTCCGCGTCCACAGCGCCCGGTCGAACCGCTCGCCTTCCTCGGCGATCGCGATGAGCCGCTGCGATCCCGTGTTCTCCGGGTTCTTGACGGAGCGGCGCCGGGTCAGCGCCCCGCCGGCCGCCTCCACCCTGGCCTCGATGCGCGCGACGATGTCGCGGGCCTTCTCCCAGGCCCGCTCCTCCGTCGGCGCGATGATCGGGCGGAACGCGACCTGGATCTTGGGCGTGTCCGTGCGGCCCGCCTCCTTCGCCGCCCGCCGCACCGACTCGATCTGCTCGGCCGTCCGGGCCAGCGGCTCGCCCCACAGGCAGTAGATGTCGGCCTCGGCACCGCCGGCGGCGTAGGCGGCGGGCGACGAGCCGCCGAACGACAGCCGCGGGCGCGGCTGCTGCACGGGGAACACGTCGCTGACGAAGTCCGCGAACTTGTAGTGCTTGCCCGTGTAGTCGAACGGCTCCCGCGAAGTCCACGCCCTCTTGACGATCTGCATGCACTCGCGGGTGCGCTCGTACCGTTCGTCCTTGGTCAGGTAGTCGCCCTCGCGCTGCTGCTCGTGGTCGGTGCCGCCGGTGATGAAGTGAACGGTCATCCGGCCGTCGCTGACCTGGTCGACCGTGGCGAAGGTCTTGGCCGCGAACGTCGGGTAGGAGACGTTCGGCCGGTGCGCCAGCAGCAACTGCAGCTTCTCGGTCTTGCTCGCGATGTAGGCGGCCCCGATGTTCGGGTCGGGGGCGTTGGAACCGTAGGCGAACAGCACGCGGTCCCAGCCGTTCTCCTCGTGCGCCCGCGCCAGCCGCAGCGTGTACTCCTTGTCGAAGACGGGGCCGGTGCGAGCGGTGGTCTCGGAGCCGTCGCTGGTCGCGGCGATCCCTAGGAACTCGACGGGCATGGCGCTGCGCCTCCTTGGATGTCCGGAACGCTGACACTGGCGCAAGCACCGCGGCAAGTCTTCCTATTCCCGACAAAATCGATCTGCTGGGAAGGCAATGCCGGTGCTAGGGGACGAGCACGATGCGGCCGAAGACCTCGCCCGCTTCGATCTTCTGGTGGGCGACGACGGCCTGCTCTAGGGGCAGTACCTCGTGCACCACCGCTCGCAGCTCGCCGCGGCTCGCGGCGGCGAACAGCTCGGCGATCGCGGCGCGCCGGTCGGCCGCGGGCACGGTGTCGGTACTGAACGTCGCGAACGACATCGACTTCTGGAACGCCGTGAACATTGCCATGGCGAAGTCCGGCGGCGGGTAGCCCGCGACGACGCCGACGGTCACCATGCGGCCGCCGGGGTTGAGCTTTGCGAAGAACGACGGCAGTTCTGCCCCGGCCGCGATGTCGATGATGACGTCGTAGCCGGCCGGGGCGTTCCCGTCCGCGTGGCCTGACCTGTCAAGCACATGCGTCGCGCCGAGCGCGCGCAAGCGGGCGCCGCGGCCGGCCGATGAGGTGGTCGCCGCCACCGCGCTAGCCCGGCCGTGCGCCGCGAGCTGCACCGCCATGACCCCGATACCCCCGGCCGCGCCGCGGACCAGCACCGACTCACCGGGAGCGAAGCCGGCCCGGCGCAGGCCAAAGCGGGCTACCGCCCCCGAACTGCCGAGCGTCACCGCGTCGGCGGGCGACAGGCCCGCCGGAAGGGGAACCAGGGACTCCGCCGGGGCGACCGCCTGCTCGGCATAGCCGCCGCCCAGCCCGGCGAACGCCCACACCCGCTGGCCGACCCACGAAGTGTCAACGCCGTCGCCGGCCGCGCTCACCACGCCGGCGATCTCGCCGCCGGGGACATGACCCTCGGTGAAACCGTAGGCGGCGAGGGTGCCGCGCCGGATGACGGCATCGACGCCGCCGACGCCGATCGCCTCGGCGGCGATCTGCACCTGCCCGGCCGCCGGGCTCGGGGCGGGCAAGTCGATAACTACTAGGCCCTCGGGTCGGCCGAATGCCTGAATCGCAACTGCTTTCATGCCCGCCGACGCTAGCGGACGCCCCCGTCCGTTTGGCTAAAGTGAGAGCGGTGACCAGCCGTTTGCCTCACACCCTGCGTTCCGACGCCCGGGATAACCGCGAGCTCATCCTTGACGCGGCCCGCGGGCTGTTCGCCGCCGAAGGCCTGAACGTCCCGATGCGGGAGGTCGCCCGCCGCGCCGGAGTGGGCCCGGCCACCCTGTACCGCCACTTCCCGACCAAGCAGGCGCTGGTCGCCGAGGCATTCGCGGAACAGATGCGGGCGTGCCACTCCATCGTGGACGAGGGGCTCGCCGATCCCGACCCGTGGCACGGCTTCTGCCTCGTCATCGAGAAGATCTGCGCCCTGCACGCCCGCGACCGGGGCTTCACCACGGCATTCATGTCGGCCTACCCCGACGCCCTGGACTTCGCCGCCGACCGCGAGTACGCCCTGCGCTCGGTTGAGCGCCTTGCCCGCCGGGCGCAGGACGCCGGCCGCCTGCGCCCCGACTTCGTCCTCGACGACCTCATCCTCATGCTCATGGCCAACGGCGGCATTCGCGCGGCCTCAACCGGCGCCGCCGTCACGGCGTCCAGGCGCTTCGCCGCGCTCGTCATCCAGGCTTTCCAGGCATCACCGCAGGCGTCAGTGCTGCCACCGGCAGCCCGCCTGACACCGGTTGTGCTGATTTCCTTAGACGATGCCGGCGGCTGGGCGGCTGGTTCTGGCCGCCACGCGCCGCTGACCGAGGCGCTTACCTGGCGTCCTCCGCTGCCCGGGCGGGGTCGGGGCGCTGACTGCCGCCCGGGGATGACGCCACGAAATCGCGACCGCGGATCAGTGCGAAGCTGGTGGCGGCCGCTCGCCGCCTGCCGCCGCTGCGGTTACGGGCACCGCCCGGGCGCGCAGGCGGCGGAGCATGCGCGCATCGGCGAAGCCGACGGCCCGCGCGGCCGCCTCGACGGTGGCGCCGTGGCCGATCAGGTGCTCGGCCCGTTCGAGCCGGAGCAGCTGCTGGTAGTGGAGCGGGGTCAGCCCGGTCGCGGCGGTGAACCGGCGGGTAAGCGTGCGCTCGCTGACGCCGCAGGCGCTGGCGATCTCGGTGAGCGGCAGCGGGACGGCCAACCGGGCCTCGATGAGATCCTGAGCCCGGTGCGCGGTGTCACTGAGGTGGTTGCGGTGCCGCAGCATGGCGCTGGCTTGCTGCTCGTCGCCGTTGCGGCGCGCGTAGACGACCATCTCGCGGGCGACCCGGGCGGCCACCGCCGGGCCGTCCCTGACCGCGATCAGGTGCAGGGCCAGGTCGATGCCGCTGGCGATCCCGGCCGAGGTCGCGACCCGGTCGTCCACGACGTAGAGCACGTCGCGGACGACCGTCGCCCGCGGGTAGCGCCGGGCCAGCTCGTCCTGGATGTCGTGGTGGGTGGTGCACCGGCGCTCGTCAAGAGGCCGGCCCGGCCGAGGGCGTCGGCGCCCGCGCAGACGCTGGCGACGGTGCCGCCGTTCGCGTGGTGGCCGCTCAGCCACGCCGAGGGTGGCGTCCGTGCAGCGCGCCGGCGCCCGCGCGAGCCGGGGACGCCCGCCAGCCGGGGACGATGACGAGGTCTCGTGGCCGTTAGCGACGGCCAGCTGGTTGTCGCCTGGACGGTGACGCCCTGGGCGGTCGGGACCTGCTCCCGCTCGCCGACGTAGTGCAGCCGGTAGCCGCAGCCGAGATCGCCGGCGGTCCCGAACGCCTGGGCCGGCCCGGCCAGGTCGAGCAGGTGCAGCCCGGGGATCGAGCAGGAAGACGACGCTGGTCACGATCCAGTCAGGCTACCGGCCGCTGCGAGCACTTCCGCGATCGTGGCGATGGTCGCGAACCGCCCGGCCAGGGCGTACTCCGTCCGCTCGATGACGGCGCTGGCGGGCAGCGTGCGCGGGTCCGCGAGCAACTGCTCGACGCTCTGCCCCGGCGGGGCGTCGCGGTGGGCGATCGGGTTGGTCGCGGTCGCCTCGGTGACGAACGTGACCTGGTAGCCGAGGTCGGACGCGACCCGCGCGGTGGTCTCGCAGCACTGCTCCGTCCTGATGCCGCAGATCACCAGCTCGCGGATGCCCCGCTGGGTGAGCAGCTGCTGCAGGCCAGTCGTGGTGAAAGCGTTGTGCGAGGTCTTGGTGAGCTGCGGCTCGCCCGGCTCCGGCGCCAGCGGCGCCAGGTAACGCACGTACCCGCTGGCCGGGTCGAACGGAGTCCCCGAGCCCGGCTCGGAATGCAGCACCCACACGACCAGGTCGCCGCTGGCCCGGGCGCCGTCGACCAGCCGGGCGACGTCGCCGGCGATGCCCGGGTTGGAGATGGCCGCCCACAGCGGGCGCTGCCGGAACGATTCCTGAACGTCGATGACGAGGAGAGCGCGAGTCATGGTGACAAGCATCGCCGCCGCCCGGGCCGGCCGGAAGGCAGGATCGAGTCCGGCTGCGGACCGATCCGGTCAGCGGGCGGGCAACCGCTACGCTCCGCTGGGACGGCCGGGCTGGATCATCACTCGCGGAGCATGCTGTCGTAAACGGCGATAAGCGCCGCCTGCTGCGTGTCGCTCAGCCGGTGGTCGGCCCGGATCGCCGCCTTCACCCGCTCGGTCAGGTCAGCGTCGTTGATGACCTGGTCGTCTCCCGCGAGAAGGCCGGCCTGCATGAGCAGCGTTTCCGCGGACACGTTGAGTGCCTCGGAGAGCTGCTTGAGAACCCGTACCGAGGGCTGGTGCAGGCCGCGCTCGACCTGACTCAGGTACGGATGCGAGAGCTTGGTCATCTCGGCGAGCTGGCGCAGGGAGAGCTGGGCTAGCTCGCGCTGGCTCCGAATGAACGCGCCCAGAGCCTCTGTCTGGGCGCTCCACGGATCGCTCATGCCCCCACCTCCGTCCGCCGAATATAGCTGACGCACAGCCGCATGCGCGGCGCCCGGTTCCTGCCCGGGCGCCGCGCATGGCGTTTCCGCCTGTTGGCGCTTTCGCTTTTACTTCACTCCGGCTGGCTTCTTGACGGCCGACGCCGGCGCCGGCGCCTCGCCGCCCACCACGGGGGCGGTGATCTGGATTACGTCCTCGACGAACTTCCGCTGCGTGGCCAGCAGCTGCCCGGCGAAGTCGTAGGCGTCCGCGATCAGCTCGCTCGGCTTGGGCAGCTTGTCGGAGAACGGCACGGCGGAGATCGGCAACGCCGGCGTCACCGAGTGGACGGCCTCGGCCCAGGTCTTGAGCGCGTCGACCACGGCCTCCTGGCTCTTGCGGATTGAGTCGAGGACCTGCGTCTGCAGTTCCTGGGTGGCGGTACGGGGGTCGGTCATTGGATTCTCCTTTATCTAGGTGATGTGGAAACTATACCATACAGTTTGGTTGGTTTGTCAACCAGTATCGCCGGGCGTCACCCCCGGACGTAGTCGCCTGGCGCCTCGCCAAGCGCCGGGTAGCGCCGCGAGCCCATCGGGGGCGGGGCGATGATGTCGCCGGCCCTGGCATCGGCCCAGGCCGCCCAGTCCTCCCACCAGGAGCCGTCATGGCGCTGCGCGCCCTTCCGCCACTGGTCCGCGGTCTGAGCGGATTGTGCTCCGCGGTCTCATACCAGGACTTCGGGCTGGGCGGGTTCACGATGCCCGCGATATGCCCGCCGCTGGACAGGACGTACCGGACGCTGCCGCCGAGCAGGCTGGCGGCCTGCGTAGGACGACCGCCAGGGCACGATGTGGTCGTTGATCGCACCGACGATGTAGGCGTCCTTCTTCGCGTCGGCCAGCGACAGGAGCTGCCCGGCGAGCTCCATCCTGCCCTGGGCGAGCTCGTTGCGGCAGTACAAGGAGCGAAGGTAGAAGGTGTGCATGGCGGCCGGCAGCTGGGTGCTGTCGGAATTCCAGGCCAGGATGTCGAAGGCCGGCGGGCTCTGGCCCATCAGCCAGTTGGACACCACGTAGTTGAACACCAGGTCGTTGGCCCTGAGCATGTCGAACGTGACCGCCATCTGGGAGCCGGGCATCACACCGGTCTGCTCCAGCTTCCGCTCAAGCCGGGCGACCGTGCGCTCGTCGGAGAAGGCGCCGAGCGCGCCCGGCTCGCTGTAGTCGAGCAGCGTGTTGAGCAGCGTCATCGTGCCGAGCCGGTCGTCGCCGATCTTGATGAGGTAGGAGGCGAGCATCCCGGTCAGCGCGCCCCCCAGGCAGAGCCCCACGATGTCGACGGTCGGCGCGCCAGTGATGTCGCAGATCACGTCGAGCGCGGTCCGCGGGCCGTGGATAAGGTAGTCGTCCAGCGTGACGTCCCGCATCGAGGCATCGGGGTTGCGGTAGGAAATCGCGAACACCGTCCGCTGGTGCGTGACCGCCCACTCGATAAAGCTCCGCCTCGGCGCGAGGTCCATCACGTAGTACTTGTTGATCCACGGCGGGCTGGCCAGCACCGGCACGGCGCGCACTCCCTCGGTCTGCGGGGAGTACTGGATGAGCTCCATCAGGTCGTTGCGAAACACGACCCGCCCTGGTGTCGCGGCGAGGTTGCGGCCGAGCTCGAACGACGAGGTGTCCACCTGGCGCGGCCGGCCGCCGTTGCGCGCGACGTCGTCGAGGAAGTTCTGCGCCCCGGCCAGCACGCTGGCGCCGCCGGTGTCGAATGCCTTCTTGAGCGCGGCCGGGTTGGTCGGCAGGAAATTGGTCGGGGCCAGCGCGTCGAACGCGAAGCCCATGGCGAGCTGCGCCTTCTGGTCCGCCAGCGGATCACCCCGCCCCGCGGCCAGCAATTCCTCGCCGAGCCGCCTGGTCGCCAGGTAGAACTGCCGCAGCGCGAAGTAACCGGGATTGCCGTTCCAGGACTGGGTCGGCGAACCGCTTGTCCTTCTCGTCGGGCGGCACGGGCGGCGGCGTGTCGGATCCCGCCCAGCGGGCGACCGCCACCGGCCATGCCCTGACCATCGCGGAAGCGAACCGGAGCCAGGCCTGGCCGGCCTCGTCCGGGCGCCCCGCGGCCCGCGCGAGCGCGGCCAGCAAGGACGTGCCGAAGTCGGCCGGATCCAGCTCGGCGAGCAAGCCCATCTCAGGGGCAAGGACCTCGCTGGCCTGCGCCGCGGTCTGCCACGCAGGTTCCTTTGCGCTCATCGCTACCTCCTGATGCCGTCTGCCCGGTTCTTCGCCGTCGCCCCGCCATTGCCGTCAGCCCGGTTCCCGCCGCCGGGCCCGTCCGCTAGCAGCGCTCGTAGATCGCGGCGATGCCCTGACCGCCGCCTATGCACATCGTGACGAGCGCGTACCTGCCACCGGTCCGGCGCAGCTCATAGAGCGCCTTCACGGTGAGGATGGCGCCAGTGGCACCGAGCGGGTGCCCGAGCGATACACCGCTGCCGTTCGGGTTGGTCCGGTCCTCCGGCAAGCCGAGCTCGCGGACGACGGCAAGGGCCTGGGCGGCGAACGCCTCGTTGACCTCGAAGAGGTCGATGTCGTCAAGCTTGAGCCCTGCTCTCTCCAGTACCTTGCGGGTGGCGGGCACCGGCCCCATGCCCATGATCCGCGGCTCGACCCCGGCGTGGCTGTAGGCGACCAGCCGCCCGAGCGGGCTGATCCCGTGCCGCTCGGTGAACGCCCCGTCGGCCAGCACGACGGCGGCCGCGGCGTCGTTGATCCCGGAGGCGTTGCCAGCGGTGACGGTGCCGTCGCCGGCGAAGGCCGGCCGCAGCCGCGCCAGGTCGTCGAGTCGACACGCCAGGCCGGATGTGCTCATCGGCATCGACGGTCACCGTGCCCTTGCGGGCCGGTGCCTCCACCGGCGTTATCTGATCCTTGAAGTACCCAGCGTCCGCCGCGGCGGCCGCACGGCGGTGGCTTTCCACGGCGAGCGCGTCCTGATCGGCCCGGGAGACACCGTACTCGGCGGCGACGTTCTCCGCCGTGACGCCCATGTGGCAGGCGTCGAAGGGGTCGGTGAGCGCGCCGACCATGGCGTCCACCACGGTGCCGTCCTGCATCCGCTGCCCCCAGCGCATGGCGGGCAGCCAGTACTGCGCCCGGCTCATCGACTCCACGCCGCCGGCCACCGCGACCTCGCAGTCGCCGAGCCTGATGGCCTGCGCGGCCGACACGATCGCCTGCAGCCCGCTGCCGCACAGCCGGTTCAGCGTGAACGCGGGCGTCTGCACGCCGAGCCCGCCGTTGACCGCGGCCACCCGGCCCAGGTACATGTCCCGTACCTCGGTGTGGATCACGTGGCCGAAGACCGCGTGGCCGACCGCGTCCGGGTCCACGCCCGCCCGGCTGACCGCCTCCCTGCACCACGGTGGCGGCTAGGTCGCACGGCGGGACCGCGGCGAGGCCGCCGCCGTATTTCCCTATCGCCGTCCGGGTGGCGGACAAGACGAAGACATCATTGGTGTTTTCCATGGTATTTCTCCAGTCAGTGGATCCGTGCTCACATGTCCAGGCCGCCGTTGACGGCCCAGATCTGCCCGGTGACGTAGGAGGACTCGTCCGCCGCGAGGAAGCCGACGACCCTGGCGATCTCCTCCGGCCTGCCGAGGCGCGCCACCGGAATCTGCGCGCGAATCCTGTCGAGTACCTTGTCGGGAATGGTGGCGAGCATGTCCGTGGCGATAAAGCCGGGTGTGACGGCGTTGACCGTCAGCCCGATCCCGTCCCCGACCGGGCGCTGCGCACGGCTGAGCTGGTAGACGGCCTCCTTCGCCAGTGTCTTGGTCAGCCCGAACAGGCCCGACTTGGACGCGGCGTAGTTGGCCTGGCCGATGTTTCCGGTCTCCCCGATGACCGAGGACACGCTGATGATCCGGCCGGTGCCGCGCTCGATCATGTGCTCTACGGCGGCCTGGGCCATGAAGAACGCGCCCGACAGGTTGACCGCGATCACCTTGTTCCAGTCGTCGTCGGTCATCTTGGCGACGGTCCGGTCGATCGTGATCCCCGCGTTGTTCACCAGGATGTCCAGGCGGCCGTGCTGCTCGATGACCTCATGCAGCACCCGGCGGCAGTCCGCTGGCTCGCCGATGTTCCCCTCGTGCAGCGTTATCCGCCGGCCGGGGTAGTCGGCGGCCATGGTCGAGGCGAACTTCTCCGCGCTCTCCCGGCCGCGCCAGTAGCCGGCCGCGATCTCGGCGCCGTCGTTGGCGAGTTGATGGCAGATGGCCTCGCCGATGCCGCGAGTACCGCCGGTGACGAGTGCCACCCTCCCCTGGACTGTGCCAAGCCATGCCTGGGCTCGCTGATCTGTCATCGGATCTGTCCCTTCTCGAGAATGTGCCGCTAGCGGGCGCTGCCGTGCGCGGCGGCTCACTACAGGACGCCGAGCACGGACACGCCGCAGAATGTGGTGGCGTCACCGGGCTCTCTTTAAGCACACGGATGCCGGCTTTGGATTTGACCATCCGCCGACCGAGGCTCGGTGAGCCTGGTCTCGCCCGACGCTACGTCGATACAAGCCGACTTTTAAGTGACCGAACGTCCTGTAAAGCAGGGACCAATGGCGGGAACGACCTGCCCGATCGGGCAGGTCAGGCCCCGGGGCCCTCACGCCTCGCGGACGTCCTCGCGGTCGTCAAGCAGGAACGACGTGACCGCAGCGGCGAAGCCGTCCGGGTCTTCCCAGAAGAACAGATGGCCGAGCTTGGGGAAGGTGACGAGCCGGGCGTGCGGGATACGGGCGGCAAGTAGCCGGGCGTTGCGCGGGTCGACCACGCGGTCCTCCCCACCGTGCAGGATCAGCGTGCGGGCGTGGATGCCCCGCTGCCGCAGGCCGCCCACATAGCTGGCCCCGGCCGCGACCTGCCCCCGCGCGGTGGCCGGGCCGGCCACGCCGACCGCTGCCGGGCAAGGATCTGCTCGACGAGGTCCGGGCGCTCCTTTACGGTGACCGCCGACAGCGCGTTTTCAAGATGACGCCGGGCCGCGACGTCCGGCGGCAGCCGCCTGGACGCCGCGATCAGGCGCACGGTCGCCGGCGGCATGGGGTACGCGAACGGCCAGCCCGGTGTGGTACAGGCGAGCACCAGCTTGTCGATGCGCTCGGGATGCCGGACCGCGAGATCCTGCGCGATCATTCCGCCGAGGCTCGCGCCGAGGACATGAACGGCGCCGGGCCCGATGTCGTCAAGGACGGCGAGGACATCGCCGACCATGGCCTGCACGCTGACGGAGCCCGCGGAGCTGCGGCCGATGCCCCGGTTGTCCATGAGCACCAGCCGGAACCGCCGGCGCAGGTGCCCAATGGCCGCCCCCCAGCCCGACGCGTCGAGGCCAAGGCCCTGGATGAGCAGGAGCGTCGGCCGCGTGGCGAACGCTGAGCCGTGCAACTCATACGCGATGCGGAGATCACCGCTCGCCGCATAGCGCGTTCTTCCCACGATATCCCTACTTTACCTCTGAAGACGGTCCGTTACATCAGGGAATCCAGGACTATGGGCCCTTCCGCTAACGCAACGGAGAGCAGATGGTGAGGTACACGACGGGAGAAACAAGATGGCCGCTACCACCGCCCCGGCACCGCCACGACCTGCGGTGCCACCGCAATCCGCCCCGGGACCAGCGCGCCTCGGCGCCTCGGCGCCGCCTGCCACACCGCAGAAGTCCGCCGCGCCGCGATCCGCGCGACCGTCCGCACTGGGCAACCAGGGGCGAGCGCTGCCCTCGGCCGCGGACTCGGAACGGCGCCGCCTAGCCCGCGAACTGCATGACAGCATCATTCAGCAGGTACTGGCCGCCGGGCTTGCCATCGACTGGTGCATGGGCGAGGTTCCCGCCACGTCGCCGGTCTACGAGCATCTCGCGCTGGCCAAACGGCTGGCGCGCAGTGCCGCCAGCGAACTGCGCTCGTCGCTGCAGGGGCTGACCAGGCGCACCGATGGTGACGACGAGGACCTGCCCGAAATGCTGCGACGGCTGCTCGACACCGGTGCGACGTCCCGGCTGCGCCTTGACCTCCAGGTCTGCGGAACGCCCGAGCCGTTGCCGTTGGCGACCCGCCAGTGGCTTTACCGGTTCGCCGGCGAGTGCCTGTTCAACTCCGCGGTCCATGCCGACGCCAGGCACGCGGCCATCCGGCTGCGTTATGCCGACGGCGCGGTCACGTTGTCCGTCGCCGACGACGGCCACGGCAGGCCGGAGACGCTCAGGAAAATCATCGCGGGCGAGGTGCCGGGGACTGGCGGCGCCTATCACTTCGGGCTGACCGACATCGCGGCCAGGGCACGGGAGATGGGCTGGACGCTACGCGTGAGCCGGGCCGACCTGGGCGGCATAGCGATGGAAGCTCGGCTGCCGACCGGGCAGGTCCCTGACATCGCAGGAGATGCCGGTGAATGAGATCAAGGTGGGGATCGTGGACGATCACTCCATCCTGCGCCAGGGCCTGCGGGCCATGCTGGACCGTGAGCCGGACATGCGGGTCGTCGGCGACGCCGGCGCCGAGGGCCCGGCGATCGCAATGGTGGCCCAGGCCAGGCCCGATGTGGTTTTGGTCGATCTCAAGCTGACCGTTGACGGCGGCGGCTGCGAGGGCCTTGACCTGTGCGCCAAGATCGCGGACCGTTTCCCCGAGAGCCGGATCCTGGTCCTGACGTCATTCGCCGACGAATGGCTGGTCCGCGAGGCTATCAGACAGGGAGCGAAGGGCTACGTCGTGAAGGACGTGGACCTCAGCCAGCTCATCCAGGCGATCCGGGCCATCTACCGGGGCGAGAGCGCGTTCGACTCCCACAGCGCGAGCGCCGTGGTGAGCTGGCTGCGCCGCGAGCCCGACGCGGCGGCCACCGCGCGGATTACGCCCCGGGAACGAGAGATCCTCGCCCTGCTCGCACAGGGGCTGAGCAACATCGCCATCGGCAAGCGCCTGTTTATCTCCGACACGACGGTGAAGTTCCACGTCACGAACCTGATGCGCAAGCTCGGCGCGCGGCGCCGCGCTGAGGCGGTGTACGCGGGCAGCAAGCTCGGGCTGATCTAGCCCGCGCAGGCAAACCGGACGAATGGCAGGGGCATACCCGCCAACTGGCCAGGTGCGGACCCGCCAAATGTTCATGACCGTCGCTACCTGCGGAGAGTACCGGTGGGGGCCCCGGTTGCCCGAGGCTGGAGTGCAACAGCTATCAGGAGCGCACATGACAGATCCACATTCTCCGCTCGGTGACCGCCTCGAGAACCTGCTCCGGGTCGAGAAGTTCCTGCCGTCGGCTGGCTTCGCGGCCCGGGCCCAGGTAACCGATCCTGATGTGTACGCGCAGGCCGCAGCCGCGCCAGAGGCCTGGTGGGCGACGCAGGCACGGACGCGGCTGCACTGGAGCACATCGTTTTCCTCGGTGCTCGATGACAGCAACCCGCCGTTCTACACCTGGTTCGCCGACGGGACCATCAACGCGTCCTACAACTGCCTGGACCGGCACGTGCTGGCCGGCCTTGGGGACCGGGTCGCGTTCCACTGGCGGGGCGAAGAGGGCGAGGAGCGCGACCTGACCTACGGCGAGATCCTCGACCAGGTGCAGCGGCTTGCCAACGCGCTCAAGGAACAGGGGGTCAGGAAGGGCGACGTCGTCGGCATCTACCTGCCGATGATCCCCGAAGTGGTCGTAGCCATGCTGGCCTGCGCTCGCATCGGCGCGCCGCACACCGTTGTCTTCGGCGGCTTCTCGCCCACCGCGGTGCGCGAACGGCTGGCGGTCTCCCGGGCCAAGGCGCTGATCCTCGCGGACGGAGCACGACGGAAAGGCAAGTTCCTCCCGGTCAAGCAGGAGGTCGACAAGGTCATTTCCGACCTGCCCGACCTCGACACGGTCGTGGTGGTCAGGTCGACCGGCGCCGAGTGCACCATGCGGCCCGGACGAGACCGGTGGTTCGACGACCTCATCGCCAGCGCCGACCCGGTCTGCCCGGCGGAACCGATGGCGGCCGAGCACCCGCTGTTCCTCCTCTACTCCTCCGGATCCACGGCCAAGCCCAAGGGCATCCTGCACACCACGGGCGGATACCTCACCGGGGTCACGACCACCACTGCCATGGTCTTCGACCTAGACCCCGACCGCGACGTCTTCTGGTGCACCGCCGACGTGGGGTGGATCACCGGTCACTCGTACATCGTGTACGGCCCCATGGCCAACGGCTGCACTTCGGTGATGTACGAGGGCGCCCCCGACTACCCGGACAAGGACATCTGGTGGGAGATCGTCGAGCGGTACGGCGTCACGATCTTCTACACCGCGCCCACCGCCATCCGGGCATGCATGAAGTGGGGGGCGGAATACCCGGCCAAGCACAACCTGTCGTCGCTGCGGCTGCTCGGGTCGGTCGGCGAGCCGATCAACCCGAAGGCGTGGCTGTGGTATCACACCGTCATCGGCGGCGAGCGCTGCCCCGTCGTGGACACCTGGTGGCAGACCGAAACCGGCGCGATCATGATCACCACGCTGCCCGGGGTGAACCCGGCGAAGCCCGGCTCGGCCGGGCTCCCGCTGCCCGGCGTGTCGGCCGCCCTCGTGGACGAGTCGGGGAACGAACTCCAGCAGGGCAGCGGCTACCTCACGCTGACCCGCCCCTGGCCGAGCATGCTCCGCACCCTGTACAACGACCCCGAGCGGTACGTGCAGACCTACTTCGGCCGGTGGGGCCCCAGCACCTACTTCGCCGGCGACGGCGCGCGGCGCGACTCCGACGGCTACTTCTGGATCACCGGACGAGTCGACGACGTCATCAACGTATCCGGCCACCGGCTGTCAACCGCCGAGATCGAATCGGCTCTGGTCTCGCACCCCGCGGTCGCGGAAGCCGCGGTCATCGCGGCCGCGGACGACCTGACCGGCCAGTCAGTGGTGGCCTACGTCACCCTGAGCGCGGGAACCGCGCAGGAGGCGGGCCTGGACGCCATCCTGCGTGAGCACGTCGGCCGCCAGATCGGCAAGCTGGCCCGGCCGGGCCGGATCGTCTTCACCGACGACCTGCCCAAGACCAGGTCAGGGAAGATCATGCGCAGGCTGCTGCGGGACATCGCGGAGGACCGCGAGCCGGGCGACGTCACCACCCTGCGCGACCCGTCGGTCCTGGCCCAGCTGCGGCAGGGGGCGGGGCGTCAGGGAACCCCCGGAAGCTGATCTGATAGGGAGCGTCGTCGGTGAAGCTGCCCGGGACCAGCAGCGCTATCCGCGCAGGAGGGGCAGCAGCTCCTCTCCTTGCCGCTTGATCTCCCGCAGGTAGGGCGTGTCGGAGAGCACGAAGTGGGTGATCCCGAGGCTGGCGTACTTCCGCAGCGACCTCGCCACGTCCCGGGCCGAGCCGACCAGCCAGGTCGTGGCGGCGCCCTCGCCGCCGAACTGGCCCGGGGTGGTGTAGAGGTTGTCATCCAGGACCTCGCCGCGGGCGGCCAGCTTCACCAGGCGCTGCTGGCCGGCGGCGGCCTGCCAGTTCGAGTCCCGCGGGAACGTGCCCTGGGCCCTGGCCATGTCGGCCACCTTCGCCTCGGCGTCGGCCCAGGCCTGCTCCGTGGTGTCACGTACCAGGGTGGTCACCCGGAGGCCGAACTCCAGCGGCGGGTGCTCACGGCCGAGCTCGCCGCTGAGCGACTTGAGCCGTTCGATCCGCTCGCGCACGCCGTCCAGCGGCTCGCCCCAGAACAGCTGGACGTCGGCCTCGGTCGCGGCGACCCGCTCCGCGGCCGGCGAGGCACCGCCGAAGTAGAGCTTGGGATGGTCGCGGCCACTGCGAGGGTCGACGCGCGGGACGACGGTCGAGTCGGTGACGTTGTAGTAGCGGCCGGCGTAGCTGACGTTCTCCTCGGTCCAGAGCCTGCGCACGAGCCGCATGAACTCTTTGGTCCGGGCGTAGCGGTCGGCCTGCTCGGCCGCTACGTCGCCGTACGCGGCCAGGTTGTCGGTGCCCGAGACGATGTTGACCCGGACGCGGCCGCCGGCAAGGTGGTCAAGCGTCGCGGCGGACTTAGCGAAGTTCGCCGGGTGCCAGTAGCCCGGCCGGACCGCGATGAGCGGCTCGAACGTGGCGGTCCTGGCCGCCAGGGCGGTCGCGACGGTGAAGGTGTCGGGGCGCCCCCAGCCGGCGCCGATAAGGGCGCCCTTCCAGCCGTGGTCCTCCACCGCCCGCGCCTGGGCGGTCAGCGTGTCGAGGCTGTTGTGCCCGGCGGTGACCGGCTCGCCGCGGTGGCCGGCCGTTGCCTGGTTGGGGATGTACCAAAGAAACTCGAAGCTCATGGATCCTCAAAGGGTTAGGCCACCCTCGGCCGCCTCAGGCCAGAGACAGCATGCCAGGCCGAGATGTCCGCCCATCGGCACCTGCAGTCCCGCTTGGCCGCGTCCTCAGGTTAGCCTCGAGTATCCCCGTTAACGCGCGGCGGCGAGCTCGCGGGTCACCGGGGGGAAGCCAGCTCTTCGCTATTTTCTATTTAATCGATCTGTATTGTCAAGATTGTCGCCGGGAACGTCCCGGGTCATCGCCCTGATCGCTCCACGCGCCGAGACTCAGGGCAGGTTGGGGTTCGCGACCCGGGCCAGGAAGAGCGGTTCCCCGGTGGCGGTGTCGGTTATCAGCAAGACGTAGGGCCGGTCGAACACGACGGTCCGCGGTGCCCGCGCTTCGGCGGCCGACGATATGCTCACTCCGGTCGCCGCGCTGGCCACGGTGCCCTGCTCATCGACCTGCAGCGTCGCGGCGTGCACGATCAGGCCGATGTTGCCTGCCTGCGGCGAAATGCCGGTGAAGTCGGCCTGCGGGCCGGTTGCGACTCCCATCCCGAGGCTGCTGAGCAGACTCGTCATGTTCGCTTTGGAGTTCAGGCTGACCTTGGGCAGGGCTACAGCGGTATTGCCGCTGCCGGAGCCGGAAGAGCCGAGCCGGGAGGTCAGCGCAGCCACCGTTACGGCGGGGAGGTCGGGGCAGCCGGCGAAACCCGATCCGGATGCCGATGAGGGCAGCAGCGCGGTCATGGCCAGTTGGCCGCCCTGGTAGGGCATCCGGATAGCCGTCCAGCCGTCGGCGGTGGCCGCGGCGAAAGACCCGCCGTGCAGGTAATGCACCGGCACGCGCTCCCCCGCGGCCGTGGTGAACTGCGCCTGGTAGGTCATGGCCGACTCGAACGGCGTGGCCCACAGGGCGTGCAGGTAGAGCGCGTCGGTGAGCAGCCAGCCCACGCCAGCGAGTGAGCCCGCAGAGAGCAGCTTCGTGATATGGCCGCGGGTGGCCGACGCGATCGCCGCGTTGATCTGGGCGGCGGCCTGGTCGGGCTTGGTCAGCAGCGGCGCCTGCCGAAGTCCGGCGTCGTAGCTGGTCGCGATGGCATTCAGGTAGCTGGGCAGCGTGGCCAGCGACGGGTCGGCCCACACCTGGTCAGCCTCCGCCACCGTAATACCCGGGCCGTCAAGGGCCCGCAGCGTCCGGGCGCGGGCTTGCAGCCCGGCTTCCAGCGCCGCTCCGGCGGCCGGCAGGTGCAGCACGGCGGCCATAGCGCGCGCCGTGCTGCCGCGCGATCCGAGGTAGGCCATGCCCAGCCCGCTGGCGAGGCTCGCGGGCGACAGCACGATGTTCGCCTGCGGGCTCTGCCGGCACCAGGCGCTCATGACGTTAAGGCCAAAGGCCAGGTCAGAGGCGCCATAGGGGGCCGGGCTAACCGACGGCTCGGTAACCGCGACGCCCCGGCCGCTGGCCGTTCCGGCCGGCCCGATGCCCCGGCCAGCCGGCCGGTCGATCCAGCGCCACAGCCGCCTGCCATTGCCGCGAGGGCGGCGGCCAGCGCCGCCCAGGCGGCCACCCGCAACGTCCGGTTCATGTAACTCGGACGCAGCGGCCGACCCCACGGTTCCGCCCGCGCGGGACCGTTTCGCGATCGCAACGGCCAGGCGGGTCAGTGGCCGTCTCGCCGGGTGGGCCAGCCCCGGTCCCCGCGACCGGGGTGGTGGCCGGACCCCGGCGACGGACTCCGTTGTCCGCCCGTAATGGTGATCTGCTGAACGGAGACGTTGTTGCGCGGGTTGGGGTCGCAGCTGTGGGTGTCCGCCGCGGCCAGCACCGACACCCGGCCCGCCGCGTTGGCCTTGACCGTGATGGTGAACTGCGCGGAGGTGCCGCTGGCCAGCGCGGTCAGGGTCCAGGTGAACACGTTCCGGTGCCGGGCGCAGTCCGCTGTACACGACACCTCCGACAGCGCGGCCGGCAACCGCACGCCGGCCTCTACGGTGCCGGCCGCGACGGATCCCGCGTTGGCCACCGTGAGCGTGCAGGTGCCGGTGTCGCCGACGGTCATGGTGGCTGGGCAGGACAACGCGGCGGAGATGTCGGCCTTGCCGGATGTCGTCGCCGTCACGGTGACGGTGAACGGCCCGGCGGTGGCCGTGCCGTCCGCGTTGGTGGCGGTGACCGAGTAGCTGAACGAGGTGGTGCCGGACGGCGGAGTGCCGGTCACCTCGCCGGTGCTGGCGTCGACCGACAGCCAGGACGGGGCGCCGGCGGCGAGCGCGTACGTGGGGGCCGGGGTGCCGGACGCGGCGAAGGTGTAGTCGTAGGCCTGCCCGACCGTCGCGGTCAGCGGCGGGCTGTCGGTCACGAAGGCGGGTCCGCCGCCGACGGTGATGGTCTGCGTGACCTCAGGCGCGGCCGCGTAATCGGCGTTGCCGGCCTGGTCGGCGTCGATCACGCAACTGCCCGCGGCCAGGTAGTTCACCGTCGTCCCGTTCGTGCCCGACACGGTGCACACGCCCGGACCCCGAGGTCGAGTCCACCGAGAACACCACCGGGTTACCCGAACCACCACCCGTAGCGGTCAGCGTGTCGGAACCGCCCACCGTCCCGGTGGCGGGCGCGGTGAAGCTGATCGTCTGCGCTGCCTGGCCGACCGTGATGGTCTGGGTCACCTGAGGCGCGGCCGAGTAGTCGCCGTTGCCGGCCTGGTTGGCGTCGATCACGCAGCTGCCCACGGCCAGGTAGTTGACCGTGGTGCCGTTCGTGCCGGACACGGTGCAGACCCCGGAATCCGAGGACTGGTCCACCGTGAACACCACCGGGTTCCCCGAACCACCACCCGTAGCGGTCAGCGTGTCGGAACCGCCCACGGTCCCGGAAGCCGGCGCGGTGAAGCTGATCGTCTGGGCGGTCGAGCCTGCCGCGCTGACCGTGATGGTCTGGGTGACCTGCGGCGCGGCCGTGTAGCCGGCGCCGGCGGCCTGGTTGGCGTCGATCACGCAGCTGCCCGCGGCCAGGTAGTTGACCGTCGTGCCGTTCGTCCCGGACACGGTGCACACGCCCGACCCGGACGTCGAGTCCACCGAGAACACCACCGGGTTCCCCGAACCACCACCGGTAGCGGTCAGCGTCGTCGGAACCGCCCACCGTCCCGGAAGCCGGCGCGGTGAAGCTGATCGTCTGGGCGGTCGAGCCTGCCGGGCCGACGGTGATGGTCTGGGTGACCTGCGGCGCGGCCGAGTAGTCGGCGTTGCCCGCCTGGTTGGCGTCGATCACGCAGCTGCCCGCGGCCAGGTAGTTCACCGTGGTGCCGTTCGTCCCGGACACGGTGCACACCCCCGACCCCGAGGTCGAGTCCACCGAGAACACCACCGGGTTCCCCGACCCGCCACCCGTAGCGGTCAGCGTCGTCGGAACCGCCCACCGTCCCGGAAGCCGGCGCGGTGAAGCTGATCGTCTGCGCCGCCGGACCGCCCGCGCTTACCGTGATGGTCTCGGTGACCTGCGGCGCGGCGGAGTACCCGGCGTTGCCGGCCTGGTTGGCGTCGATCACGCAACTACCCGTGGCCAGGTAGTTGACGGTCGTCGCCGTTCGTCCCCGACACGGTGCACACCCCCGAGCCCGAGGTCGAGTCCACCGAGAACACCACCGGGTTACCCGACCCACCGCCGGTAGCGGTCAGCGTCGTCGGAACCGCCCACCGTCCCGGAAGCCGGCGCGGTGAAGCTGATCGTCTGGGACCCCTGGCCGACCGTGATGGTCTGGGTGACCTGCGGTGCAGCCGTGTAGCGGCGTTGCCGGCCTGGTTGGCGTCGATCACGCAGCTGCCCGCGGCCAGGTAGTTGACCGTCGTGCCGTTCGTCCCCGACACGGTGCACACCCCCGACCCCGACGTCTGAGTCCACCGAGAACACCACCGGGTTACCCGAACCGCCACCAGTGGCGCGTCAGCGTCGCCGAACCGCCCACGGTCCCGGCCGACGGCGCGGTAAAGCTGATCGTCTGCGATGCCGGGTTGACGGTCATGGTGAAAGCGGCCGAACCGCTGGCCTTGGTGGTGTCGGTGGCCGTTACCGTGACCGAGTACGTCCCGGCGGCCGAGGGGCTCCCCGAGATGAGGCCGGAGGAGCTGATCGACAGGCCGGGGGGCAGGCCGACGGCCGCGAAGCTGAGCGCGGCCCCGCCCGAGTCGGTCGCCGCGACCTGCAGGCTGAAGGTGGCGCCAACGGTCGTCGTCTGGTTGGCCGGACTCGTGACCGTCACGGTGTTGGTCGCACCGCCCTTGTTGCACAGGGCCTTGGCCAGGGTGGCGCCGTCCGGAGAACCGAGGCCGGACGCCATGTCGTAGCCGGTTCCGGCCGGGTAGAGGCCGCCGCCGTAGCCGGCCGGGGTGTAGTCGTTGCCACCGGACGTGATGTCGGAGAAGTCGGCGGCGTAGTTGGTCGCCGCCGCCTGGTAGAGCACCGGGTTGGCGAAGCCGATGGCACCGCTGCAGGCGCTTGAGGCGTCCGTCAGGGCGGTGAAAGCCGCCCACAGCGGCGCGGCCAGGCTGGTGCCGCCGTAGACGGTCCATCCGCCGCTGTAGTAGAGGACGTAGCCGTACTGGGGGTCGGCGCTCGCGGAGACATCCGGGACCTCGCGGCAGTAGGAGCCGCTGCCGGCCCGACACGGCGAGCCCGACGAGTTGGTGTTGATCACGTTCAGGGCCGCGGGCGCGGACGACTGGTAGGAGGGCATCGTATGGAACGACGAGACTCCGCCGCCGCCGGCGCCATTTTCAATCGAACTGTCGTTCCATACCGTCTGCGTCAGCGGGCTGATCGAGGTCAGGGAGGTGCCACCCACGCTCGTCACGTAGGGCTGGCTGCCCGGATCGTCGACACTGAGGGCGGACGAACCTACGCAATCGGTCGACCCGCTGTCACCGGCAGCGGCAAAGATGGACTTGCCCTCGGTGGCGGCCTGCTCAAAGATCGTGTTTTCCGCGCTGAGCAGCGTGCTTCCGATCGCCGACTCGCAGTTGCCCCACGACGTAGAGATCACCTGGGCGCCGCTGTCGGCGATGGCGGTGTACTCGTCGATCAGCCCGGTGGCGGTGCCCGGCGCCTGGTAGACGTCGATGGTGGCCTTGGGAGCCAGGCCGATGATGTCCTCGATGTCGAACGCGGCCTCGCCGCTGCCCGCGCCGGAGCCGACGCCGCCGTCCTCCTGGATGTAGTTGACGGTGGCGCTGGTGCCGTAGCAGGTCTGGTAGGCGGAGATGTCGGAGGTGAGGTTGGGCTCGAACTCCACGAGGGCGACCGTGACGCCCGCGCCCTCGTCTCCGGCCTGGTACAAGCTGGAGAAGTTGTACCCGGAAGCGATCTGGTCGGCCGTGTAGACGCCGTACGTGGAGGCGACGTCGGTAGCGGTGGCGCAGGGCTGCGGGCCGCCGGTCACGACCTGGGGAGACTCCGTCGCCGCGGCCCGGCTGGTCGCCTTGGCCGGAGCGATGGGCTGTGGCACGGCGAGGGTATCAAGGCCGACGACCCCCGAGACGTACTGGGCGGCGGCGCCCTGAAGCAACGGCGCCTCGGTGTTGGCGTAGGCGACTCGGCCGCCCGACAGCCGGTAGCGGTTGAAGCCGATCGAGAACGCCTTGCCAAGCTGGCTCGCCGTGGCGGTCACCGGCACCGTGAGGTGATTGGCCGAAAGCGGACCCGGCGTGAGGCCCTCCGCCCGCAACGACGCATCGACAGTGGAAACCGCCGCGGCGGTGGGGCCGAACATCGCGGCGAACTGGCTGACGGTCAGGTAGTGGTGGTAGAGCGAGTTCCCGGGCGACGAGACGTTCGCCGCGTAATTCGCGAGTGCCGTCGCGTCGCTCGGCGCGAGCATCACGTCGACGTTGATCCGCGTGGCCGCGGCCAGGGCCCCGATGCGGGCGGCGCCCCGCGGGAGCGCCGGGCCGTGTCCGACGCGCTTCGGCGGCGGCGCGGCGGAATGGGCCGACAGGACGGTCGCGGTGCCCCCGCCACCGCCTCCGCCGCTGCTGGCGCTGGCGCTGGCGCTGGCGCCGCGCAGGGCGGCGGTACCGGGCACGGTCGCGCTGGCGATGCCGACGCCGAGCGTGATCAACAGCAAGCAAACAGCCCCAATGAAGGCGGCCAATGACCTTGGTTTCATAGCCCTGCCTCACGCTGCGAACACGACCCTCGGTGGCCGGCCAACTTGGTTTAGCCCAACGCGGGGGCGCAACCAGAAGCCTGACGAGACAAGAACGTTAGGGTAGACCCGTACCAGTCAGCCGCACTAGGTGTGATTCGGGATTTGCAGGTTAATATTGCCGGCTGCGCCGGTTAACGCATTAGCGCGCCTCGGCGAGCGTCTTGATTTGCTCGAGAGTGACCGTGATGTTGCGCTCGAACTCACGCATGCGCACGAACACGATCTTCTGCTCCTTGTCCGGCATCCGGTCGATGGCGAACGACAGGCCCGACCGGCCCGGCCCCATCTGCATCCATTCGGACAGGTCAGTCCCGCCGTCGTTCGGCTCCAGCCGGAAGCGCCATAGCGCCGCCGGGTCGGCGGGGTCCCCCACGGCCCATCCGAACAGCCGCTCCGGCTCAAACTCGACGACCTGGGAGGTGGTCTCCCACTCGCCCAGCGCCTCGTGCTTGCTGCGCCCCGTGAACCTGGCCCCCGCGGCCGGCCCGCTCGCGCTGTCGAGCCACTCCACCGACTGCAGCTCCGAGCTCAAGGCTGGCATCAGCTCGATGTCGGATACGAGTGCCCAGACCCGGGCGGGCGGGGCACTGATCCAGACCCGCACCTCCACGGCGGGCTTGTCCGCGTAGCGCGCGCCCGTCCACTCCATGGCCGACCAGCCTTTCTATCGTCCAGGGCTTGGACATCAGAGTTGCCTGACCAGGACTCACCATGTCAAGGTCGACGCATGACGCTCTCGGTCGGGCTGTCGGTGACTCCCCAGGACCCGCACTGGCTTGAACTGGCCCGCGAGGCCGAGCGGCTCGGAGTGGACTCGATCTGGGTGCCCGAGTTCTGGGCCTACGACGCGTTCACGCCGCTCGCGGCCATCGCGGCCCGGACGGAGCGGGTGCGCCTCGCCACCGGCATCGCACAGCTGGGAGCGCGGACCCCGGCGATGCTGGCGATGTCGGCAATGAGCGTCCAGAAGATCTCCGGCGGCCGCTTCGTGCTGGGGATCGGGACCAGCGGCCCGCAGGTGATGGAGGGGTGGCACGGCGTCGGGTTCTCTCGGCCGGTGCGCCGGACCCGGGAGACGATCGAGATCATCCGCATGATCACGGCGGGGGAACGCCTCACCTACTCCGGCGAGGTGTACCAGCTTCCGCTGCCCGGCGGTGCGGGGGCGGCGATCCGGTCTCGCGCCGACGCCTGCTTCGTCCCGATCTACGTGGCGGCGCTCGGGCCGGCGAACCTCGCGCTCACCGGCGAGCTCGCCGACGGCTGGATCGGCAACTCGTTCTTCCCCGAGTCGTCGGAGGTGTTCTTCGGCCCGCTCGGGGCGGCGGCGCGGCAGGCCGGGCGGTCGCTGTCGGACCTGGACCTGGTGGTCGCGGTGAGCGTGGAGTTCACCGAAGACGTGGAGGCGGCCGGGCGTCGCCACGCGGCCGGGTACGCGTTCACGTTCGGCGCGATGGGATCGCGGGCGGACAACTTCTACAACAACGCCTTCGCCCGGCAGGGCTTCGGCGATGACGTGGCCGAGGTCCAGCGGCTATGGGCCGAGGGCGACCGGGACGCCGCCGCCGCCCGGGTACCGATTGAGATCGGCCTGGGCACCAACCTGATCGGGCCGCCCGACCGGGTCCGCGACCGGCTGCGGGCCTACCGCGACTGCGGCGTCACCACCCTCCGGGTGAATCCGATCGCCGGCGATCTCCGGGAAAGCATCGCGGGCCTGGGGACGCTACTCGATCTGGTCAATGACGTGAACGGCGGGACCGAACGGAGGTGTGGCTGATCACGGCGTTCCTGCTGCACCCGATGCCAGTTCTGGTTGAGCGCCATGCCCGGCAGCGCACCGCGCACGCCGCGCTGATCGGCAAGATCGTCAGCATGCTGGGCGGGGGGATGCCGGCTGTGCCGGCTCCGCGCTCACCAGAGCGGCTGACCGACCCGCTCAGCCAGGCCGAGGCCCGTGTCCTGCGCTTCTTGCCGACCAGCCTTTCCGCACCGGAGATCGCCCGCGAGCTTTATGTCTCGGTAAACACGGTCCGGACGCACATGCGGCACCTGTACGACAAGCTCGGCGCCCACCGCCGCCTCGAGGCGGTCAACCGGGCCCGCGCCCTCGGCCTGCTAGCGCCCGCGTCGCAGCGGGCCTTACCCCTCGAGCGCGCGAACGTCTTCGTTTGTAATGAATCGAGGGCAGCCTGAGCCGATCACTGTCGAGATCTGGCGGGAGCTACCCGAAGAGTTCTGCCGCCAGGTAGAGGTAGTAAACGGGCAGGCCGTTAGGTGCGAGGCGCCGCGGCGTGCGCATCAGCCCGCAGCCCGGCGTCTGGCAACCGTGCTCGACTCGGCGGCTGCCGATTACGCCGCGTTGCATCCGGGTTCTTGCCTGGACGTCAGCAACGACTTCGATGTCATCCTCTGGGAAGTTCCCACGGCGACCATTCGGCGGCCGGACCTCGCGTTGCACAACTGCGCCCCCGACGACGTGCGCCCGCTGCCAGCCTCTTATGTCCGGGTGATCGTTGAGGTTGTCTCGCCTGGAAGCGACAAGACCGACCGGGTAGAGAAGATGGGAGAGTACGCCTCGGCGGGCATCCCCTTCTACTGGCTGGTGTGGATCTCCGATAACCGGGTGGCGTCGATCGATGTCCACGTGCTCGATCACGCTGTCGGGGCTTACCGGCTACTGCGGACTCTTGGGCCCGAGGACGAGCTGAGTGTGCTCGAGGTACCCGTCCGCATCAAGGTTCCGTGGAGCGAACTAAGTGAGCTAGTCCGGTAACTCTGCTAGCCGAGGGTGAAGCGCGGCCCTGAGCCGAGGGCGGACAGCGCTTGTCGTTGGTCATGGCGTGCCCCCTCAGGAGTCGGCGATACGGCGCTCGCTGATCTCGATCAGGCTCGGCCGGTCGGATGAGAGCCCGTCCTTGACGGCGCTGGTGAGCTCGGAGAGCGTCTTCACCTGCTCGGACTGGACTCCGTAGGAGCCGCCGTGCCGTCGCTTCCCAGGACCGGAATAAACCGGCGGCCAGATTGTTGGAGTGAACACCAAACTTGTAATCTACTACACGAATGGACGGCGTGAACCTCGCCGCCGCCCGCGGCGAGGCGCATCGAACCAGGAAGAGGAGTCACGATGGCTACCACGACCGACACTCACGGCCGGACCGCGCGCCTGCTCGCGCTCATGAAGAAGGGCGACGACGCGTTCAACGCCCGCGACTGGGCCACTGTGGACACCGTCCACCACCCCGACATGATCGCCTACATCACCGGCCTCGCCGAGCCCGTCTACGGCAAGCAGGCGCACGGCGAGGCGATGCGGCAGTTCCTGCGCATCTTCCCCGACATGCACGTGTACAGCGACCCTTACCCGATCCAGTTCGGCGGCGGCGACTGGATCACGGTCGTCACGAACGCGACCGGGACCTTCAGCGGGGAAATGACGCTGCCCGACGGCACCGTGATCCCCCCGACCGGAAAGGCGTTCGACGTCGAGTTCGGCCAGACCTCCAAGTGGGAGGGTGACCGGCTCGTCGTCATCTCCGCCTTCTGGGACGCCGCCCGGCAGCGGCAGCAGATCGGCCTCGCCTAGCAGCCGGCGCCGGCGGCCCGCCCAGACCCGGTCTCGCGGGCCGGGCCGGCCCGG
Source organism: uncultured Actinomycetota bacterium (assembly GCA_963850115.1). GTDB lineage: Bacteria > Actinomycetota > Actinomycetes > Streptosporangiales > Streptosporangiaceae > Trebonia. Next base: position 80,588 of record CAWKKG010000021.1, on the reverse strand, counting down.
CGGCGGCCAGCTTAGGGTGACGGGGGAACGCTGAACCAGCGATCGAGCTGGTCCAGTAGGTTCTCAGCGACGGCGTACAGCTCGTCGGCGATCCGGGCCTGGCTCTGTCCCTCGAGCGTCCGCCGCCCGGACTCGCTGATGATGATCTGGAACACGCCGGCCAGCGCGATCCCCTGTAGCTTGGCGACCTCCGGCGGCACGGCGGTGGTGTCGCTGATGGCGGCGGCGACGGCGGCGGCCTGACGGTCGGTCATCTCCAGCGCCAGCCGGCGCACGGCCGGGCTCACGGCCGCCAGGTAGCCGAGCTCGCCCCGCCATTGCCCGGCCGCGATATCGCGGATCCCGGCCGTAAACGCGAGGACGTAGTCGCGGACCGCGGCCGCCGCGGTGACACCGGGCGGCCGCGCCCGGATCAGGTCGCTGAGCCGGTCCTGGACCTGCTGATCGCGATCGGTGACCAGCTGCTCCTTGACCGGAAAGTAGTTGTAGACGGTCTGCTCGGCGACCTCGGCCGCGCGCGCCACGTCGGTGACCGCGACATTCTCGTAGCCGTGCTCGGCGAACAGCCGGGCCGCGGTATCCGCGATATGCCTGCGCGTGCGCTCCTTCTTGAGCTCGCGCAACCCGGTGCTGGCCATGCCAGCGAGTTTAGCGACGCCGGTCTAGCTCGTGGCCAGCACGGCTTCGGCCGCCGTCTCGATGAGCTGTGCCACCTCACCGGGGTGGGAGACCATCGCGACGTGGCTGGACGGGATCTCGACGGTGGTGGCGCCCATGCGGCCGGCGAACGCGCGCTCGGCATCGGGCGGGAGCGCCTGGTCGTCGGTCGCGACCAGGTACCAGGACGGCAGCGTCTTCCAGGCGGGAACGCCCATCACGTCTTCGAAGGTGCTCATGGCCAGCGGCTGCTGCACGGCGTGCATCACCCGCGCCCGGGCCTGGTCGACGTCGCCGGCGAAGTGACTGACGAAGTCGTCCTCGGACAGCCAGCCGAAGCCGTGCTTGTCGGTGAACAGGTGCGCCAGGGCCGGGGTTACCGGCCCCTGCGACAACAGCCCGCCCAGCGATTCACCCTGGTCAAGCCCGAACGCGGCGATGTAGACCAGGCCGACGGCGTTCGGCGCGGCCGCGCCCAGGGCGGTCATGACCTGTCCGCCGTACGAGTGCCCGGCGATGACGGCGGGGCCGTCCTGGAGTTCCAGCACCTGGCGCAGCCGGGCAACGTCATCGGCAAGCGCGGTCAAGGGGAACTGGGGCGCGGTGACGTGGTAGCCGTCGGCCTGCAAGCGCTCGATGACGCCGCTCCAGCAAGAGCCTTCGGCCCACGCGCCGTGGACGAGAACGATATTCGGCTGGGTCTTCATCGTGGGGATCCCTTCGTGACAGCGGTTACGGTGCTGAGGAACCGCGCATCCGTTCGGGCTGATCGCTTTGGATTTTCCCGAACGGAAGCGGGTGACTGTCCCGACTGTGCACCAGGAAACGGGCGACTGGGTATCAGGAGCGTGACTGCACTTCTGTCAATGACCACCGGAATTAAATTCGTTAGAGCTCTGCGAGCTGGCTGATCGGCCATTGGCACCTGGCGGACCGGATTGGCCCGGGCCGCGCTATGCCGGGACTACTCCAGTGGTGCGACGCGCCCGGGCATGCCCGGGCCGTGATCGCGGTTGACCCCGGGGAAGGCGTTGACGAAACGCACTGGCCGAGAGGACAGGCACATGCCAGGCCCCGGTGAACCGCCCGCACGGCAACCGGCACTCATCGTCGGCCGAGACTCCGCGCTGACGCGGCTGCGCGGACTGGTCGCCCCGGCCCCGAAGTCAAGCGAGGTCCTGCTGGTCATCGGCGAGGCCGGGATGGGAAAGACCGTGCTCCTGGCGGACGCCGCCGGACGGGCCCGGTCGGCGGGCACCCGGGTGCTGTCGGTCACCGGCCGGGAATCAGAGTCCAGGCTCGCGTTCGCCGGGCTCCATCAGCTCCTGCGGCCGGTGCTGTCCGGCGCGGCGAGTCTCCCCGGGCGGCAAGCCCAGGCGCTGCTTGGGGCCTTCGGCCTCGCGGCGGACCCCGGTACGCCGGACCCGCTCCTGACCGGGGTGGCCGTCTTGACCCTGCTGTCGGATCTTGCTGAACGGTCGCCGGTCCTCGTGGTCGCCGACGACGCCCAGTGGATCGACCGTGGCTCGCTGGAGGCGCTGGCCTTCGTGGGCAGCCGTCTGGATGCCGAGCGGGTCGTGCTGCTGGTCGGTGCCCGCGGGCAGGCCCCGCCTGCTGGCTTCGGCCTGGGCTTCCCTGAGCTGCGTCTTGAGCCGCTATCGGCGGCGGACGCCGGCCTGCTGCTGGACGGGCAGCCTCGCCCTCCCCGTGGGCAGGCAAGGCGGCAAGTGCTCGCCCAGGCGTCCGGCAACCCCATGGCGCTGGTCGAGCTGGCCACGGTGATCGCCGATGACCCCGCCGCCAGCAGGCGGTGGGCGGCGGAGCCGCTGCCCCTGACTGACCGGCTGAGCGCGGTCATCACCTCCCGGTTCGCCGCCCTGCCAGAACCGGCGCGAGCCGCGCTGCTCCTTGGCGCCGTGGCCGACGGCCCGGACCTGCGCGTAGCCGCCAGCCACGGCACCGGGCCGGATGCGCGGGCGCTGGCGCCGGCCGAGCAGCTGGGCCTGGTCCAGGTGAACCGGACCGGGCTGCAGTTCTTCCACCCCCTCGTCCGCTCCGCCATCTACCACTCCGCGCCCTTCGCGCAGCGGGCCGCCGCGCACCGCCAGCTCGCCGAGGCCCTGTACGACCAGCCGGACCGGCGAGCCTGGCACCTGGCCGCCGCTGCCCTGCAACCGGATGAGCAGGTGGCTTCGCTGCTGGAGGCCACCGCGGCCCAAGCGCAGCGCCGGGGCGGTGCGGCCGCCGCCGCGCTGGCGATGGAACGGGCGGCCGAACTTAGCCCCGACCGCGCAAGTCAGGCCCGGAGGCTGGTAGCCGCCGCGACCGCCGCTGTTCCCACCGGCCAGGGAGACTGGGTGCAAGAACTCGCCGGGCGCGCCCTGGAGGTCACGGCGGACCCGGAACTGCGGCTGACCGCCCGCCACGACGCCGCGTGGGCGCTGGCCTGGTCGGGGCGCCGCGGCGCCGCGCTGTCGGCGCTACTCGCGGTTGCCGAGGAGGCGTCGCGTGAACGGCCGGCCCTCGCCTGGGACGCCCTCGGGAGCGCGGCCACCGTCGCCTACCAGTCCGGCGCGCCCGCCGGCCGCCAGGCCGTCGACCGGGTGCTGGCCCGGCTGGAACGTCAGGGGACGCCGGCCCCCGGCCACATCCCGGGCATTGACGTCGACGTGCTGCGACTCTGGATACGCGCCAGCGCCGATCCGATCGGCGGCAGAGACCAGCTCCTCCCGTACCTGCTCAAGATCGTCGGCTCGCCGGTTGAAGAGCCCTCGTTGTGGCGAGTGGCTTCCGCCGCGTGGCTCCTGGATGAATCCGACCTGGCTATCACCTTGCTGGAGGACGCCATGCGGCGGCTCCGCGCTCCCGGTGTGCGGGGTACCAGCGGGGGGTGGCAGACCTCGCCGCCGCCGCGGTCCGCGCCGACCGGCGGACGGAAGGATCCGACGTCATCGAGCAGGCGCTCAGCCACCTCAACGGACAGGCCTCCGCCCGGCTCGAGCAGCTCATTGCCCGCGCCCGGGGCATCCTCGCCGACCCAGCCGACTCAGAAGCGCATTTCGAGAAGGCGCTCTCCGACCCCGCGGGGGACCAGTGGCCCTTCGAGCGGGCACAGCTCCGGCTCGACCACGCCGAATGGCTGCGGCGGCACCGCCGGATCAACGACGCCAAGGCCGTGCTGACGCAGGCACTGGGCACCTTCCGGCGGCTGGGCGCCCGGGCCTGGGCCGAGCGCGCCCAGGCGGAACTGAGAGCATGCGGGGTGCCCGTCGCCCGCGTGCCCGGCCAGCCCGATGCCCTCGGGGAGCTAACCCCCCAGCAGCGCCAGATCGTCCGCCTGGCCAGCGACGGCCTGACCGACCGCGAGATCGGCGACCGGCTGTTCCTCTCACCGCGGACGGTCAGTTCGCACCTGTACCGGTCCTATCCCAAGCTGGGCGTGGCCAGCCGCCACCAGCTACGCGACGTGATCGCCCAGACCAGCACGGCGGCCGCGCCGCCGTCATCGTTAACTTAAGGGTTTCCATCGTTCCGCGGCCGCCACATTCCTCCAACTGCCGGGCATTGTGCGGTAGCCCTGCTCGTCTTGTAGAAAAATCCCAGACATTACAGAAAGAGAATTATTGCTTCCAGGGACAGGCAGGCGAGCAAAAATAGATAGAGACTGAAGGTATTCGGTAGTCGCGCTTCGTAGCCAAGCTCGGAAAAGACTGAGCGAATCCTCTCCCCAAAGGGGATGCCGGTTGCACCGCTAAACTCAGGAACAGCCGCACCGGTAATTTTCAAGGTGCCAGCCCCTCTGAGAACTTGCATAATTCCGACGTCGCCAACTTCTGCGGCGAGTGCCGCGTTGCGCCTGATGAACTTCCGCTGAATTGTCTTGAATTGGCAATTCAGCAGAAAAAACCCGATGACCGCCGCCATACCTATCAGCGTTAGGGCCGGAGCACGACTCGAGACCGCGAATCCACCTATTGCCAGGACGACTGTTACGCACCATCCTTTTATTTGAAATACGATTGTATCCAAACTTTGTATCGAAGACTGGACAGCGTTGAGCTCGGTTTTCAACAGCTCCAACCTGGCTTCTTCTTCGGTCATGCCGCGCTCGCCTCATCGCAGGAAATTGTTACTGACAGCGCAGAATTGTAGCCCAAAGAATTCAACTCGTCATAGGCAAAGGTCGCAGGGTGATTATCTGACCGGAAAGTCGCTATCTCGTGTCGCGCCGCCACGGCTCCAGGCCAGTGCGCGAGTGAGGCGGGCCGCATCGGTGAGCAGCGGCCCGCTGCTCACCGATGCGGCCCGAGCCTCCCGGCGCTGGCCGAGGGCTAACTCGGGTGGTGGCCGCTCAGGGGGTGTACAGTTCGGCGCTCGCCAGGATGGTGGCCTTGTGCTTGGCGAAGGTTTCCCCTCCGGCTACCAGGACCTGTCCGTCCTGCAGCAGGCTCGCGGTCTGGTAGATGCGGGGGGTATTCATGGAGCCGGTGGTGGCCCAGGTGTTAGCGGCCGGGTTGTACAGCAGGGCCGAGGCGCTGCTGCTCGGGTTGCTGGCCGTGCCGGTGTATCCGCCGGCGACCAGGACATCGCCGTCGCCGAGCAGCGTGGCGGTGCTGTTGCTGCGGCAGTCTTGCGCGGGGATGCAGCTGAGCGACACTACTCCGCCGATGGCGGGGGACCACTGGCCGGTCGCCGGGCGGTACAGCTCGCTGAACGGCCCGGTTTCGCCTGCGACGCCTGCCGTCGCGAGGACGTCACCGTTCGGAAGCGCGGTGGCGTTCGCGTCTTGGCGGGCGACGCTCATGCTGCCGGTCGCCGTCCACTGGCCGGTCGCCGGGTTGTAGAGCTCAGCGCTGGACACCGGCGTGGCGCCGCTGCCAAGGCCGCCGGCCACCAGTACCTCGCCGTTGGCCAGCAGGGACGCGGAAGCGTCCTCGCGGTGAGTGGTCATGCTGCCGGTCACGGTCCAGGTGCCCGTTGCGGGGTTGTACAACTCGGCGCTGGACAGCGCGTCGTAGGTCGCGTTTCCCGCATCCCCGCCCGCGACGAGCACCTCGCCGTTTTTCAGCAGGGTCGCGGTCGCGGCGAGCCGGTTGGTGTGCATGTTCGCGGTAAGCGACCAGGTGCCGGTTGCCGGGTTGTACAGCTCGGCGCTGCCGGCCGCGCTCTCGCCGCCGCCTGCGACCAGGACGTTCCCGTTGGGGAGCAGGGTGGCTGTCTGGTCAAAGCGTTCGGTGCTCATGCTGCCGGTCAGGGTCCAGCTTCCCGTCGCGGGATTGTAGAGCTCCGCGCTGGCGGTGCCGTTGCCGCTGATGATGAGTACCTCGCCATCGGGCAGGACCGTAGTGGTGGTGTGGTAGCGCGCGGCGTTCATGCTGCCAGTGACGGTCCAGGTACCGGACGTGGCTGCGGACGCGGGCACGGCTATCAGGCCGCCGCCCAACGCTAGCGCGGCCACCGGGAGGATGTGCACCCAGCGCAATTTGATCATGGATTGCGGTCCTTTCAGCGAGCCTGCCGATCAGGCTTCCGTGACAATTACGGGCGAAAGCCGGAAATGGATTGCTCATCTGGAGCCGAATTTCTCCACGCGAAGGACGGTATGCTTTTCATCGACGCGAAGATGAATTCCTCGTGGCCCCTGCCCTACCGGCCGGTAGGCACGCAACCGTCGATATAAGCGTGCGCACGCGACTCGAGCTTTTCTAATTCGAATTCCTGGCGGCGCACCCATTCTGAGCAGGCGATATACGCCTAGTTTTCATAGCGGCACATTCTCGGCATTTGCCAAGATTTCGGGTCGTGTCCGCCCAGGACACCGCCTGGGCTTGGGTGCCACGGGGACAGAATATTCCGGCCTTGCGGCACGCACGCACGCATCTATTGGCCTTGTGGCACCCGGCCGGCAACCGTTTGGCCTTGTGGCACCCAGGCGCTACTCGGTACTGGCCTCGTGGGCCACACGGGTCAGAATTCCCGGGCGCTGCCCGACCGGGCTACCCCGTCCGCACCGCGCCTACGGCAGGCCGACAAAGGCCGCGCGCGACTCGGCCAGCCACTCGGGCAACGGGCGGGGGCTGGTGCCCGTCAGTTCCGCGGCCGTGCCGGTCACGGTGTCCGCGCCGCCCTCGCGGATCCAGGCGAAGCGCTCGATCGCGCCGTCCGCGTCCCACGGGGTACGCCCTTGGGACAGCAGAAGTTCACGCTCCCGCTCCTCTGACTGGTTTGCGTAGTCCACCTGCCAGGCGAGGACCCGGGCGAACTGGGCCGCGACCCGCGCGTAGCTGAGCGCTTCCGGGCCGGTCAGCACGTAGGTGGCGCCCTCGTGGCCGCTGGTGGTGAGGACCCGGGCGGCGGCCGCCGCGACGTCGGTGACGGAGATGAACCCGGCCCGGCCGTGGCCGGCGGACGCCCTGAGCTCACCGGTGCTCCGGATCTGCTCGGCCTCGTCCAGGAGGTCTTCCATGTAAGTCGCGGCGGCGAGGTACGTGACCGGCAGGTCCAGCGCTTCCAGGTGCAGGGCGACCTGCCGGTGAGCGCGCATGAAGCGCACGTCGCAGTCCGGGTCCTGGAAGCCGTCGGCGCAGATTTTCACGATGTGCGGCCGGTGCCCGGCGGCGGCCACGGCGTCGAGGAACACAGTCTCAAGCGCGGCCTGCTCTTCGATCTCCGGGCTGAGCAGGAAGATGCGGTCAAACGCGCGGAGCACCGCCGGGGACGGCGGGTCGTCGAGCGTCGCGATCAGGTGCCGCGGCGTCCCCGGCAGGTCCGCCGCCCTGGCCGGCACCCGCACCATCGCGGTCACGTCGGCGCGGGCGTCGGCCAGCGCCTCCATCAGCCGGTACCCCACCCGTCCGGTCGCTCCGGTCACCAGGATCACGTCGGCACCTCCTCGGCTCTCTTGGTACGTTACTCGCCGACCGCCCGGGCGGCGGGCCGCGGCGCGGCCGGCCGCGGACGCAGGCCGGGCCGCGGGCGGCGGGGGGAAGGCGTCAGGCCGTCGACTCAGTCGAAGCCAGCCAGTCCAGGGTGACGGCGGCCGTCCAGGACTGCCGCGTCGAGCCGAGCTGCTTGCCGGTGAACGGCTCGTAATACTCGCCGAAGTCCCCAGCGGCGAGCTGGCTGAGTGAGTCGGCGCGGATCGCGTCCGCGCGGGCCGGGTAGCCGAGCAGGTCGAGCGACTGCCACAGCAGCCAGTTGATGACGGGCCAGACGGGGCCGCGCCAGTAGTTTTCCGCCTCGAACGCCGGCTCGGCCGGGGACGTGCTCGGCGGCAGGGGCCAGCGCAGTCGCGGGTGGCCGCAGAAGTCCGCGGAGTCGAGAAGCCGCAGCTGGGCGGCGCGCTGGCCGGGGTCCGGGGTCCGGGCGAACAGCGGCGCGAAGGCCGCGAACGTGCGCAGCCGGATGTCCTCCTTGGCCCGGACGTCGTAGTCCGCGCACAGGCCGGTCTCCGCGTCGAAGCGGCTGTTCAGTCCGGCCCGGCCGCGGTCGAGCCAGCCGGCCAGCTCCCCGCGGGCCGCGCTGCTGGCCCCGGCCACGTCGGCCAGGTCGAGCAGCGCGGCGTTCGCCGCGACGAGGACGGCGCTGAAGAACACGTCCTTGATCAGGAACGGGTACTCGCGGTAGATCAGCGCGTCGTCGTAGCGGTACTTCCGCAGCTGCTCGACCAGCCACAGGAACCGGTCGTAATCCCAGTTGGTGGGACGCTGCGCCGGGTCACCTACCTCGCTGCTGTCCAGGCGGGTGTAGGGGCCGGGCTTGGCTACCGTGATGCGCTCCAGGGCGCGGTCCCAGCGCGGGGAGTTGTCCGTGCCTTCCCACGGGTGAAACGTAGTGACCAGCCCGGATGACTCGGGATCACGCTGGGTGGCGAGGTAGCGGTGCCAGTCGACCATCCGCGGGTAGAGCGCCTGCAGGCGCGTGCGGATCTCCGGCTGCCGATCCGGCGGTGTCAGCTGCCAGATCCGCTGCAGCGCCAGGGCATGCACCGGCGGCTGGCAGATCCCGGTCGTCTTCACGCCCGCGGGCGCCGCCGGCGACACCGAGGTGTCCCACCACTCCGGTCCAGGGAAATAGGGGTGATCCGGGCCCGCCCGGAACACCAGGTGCGGCACCATGCCCGTCGCCCACTGCGCCGCGAACAGCTGCTCGAGCTCGGTCATCGCCCGCCCGACGTCCAGGTGCGCCCACCCGATCGAGATGAACGCGCTGTCCCAGCTCCACTGGTGCGGGTACAGCTTCGGTGCCGCCCGCGTCCAGCCGCCTGCGTCGTTGCCGTGCAGCACCGCGGCTGCCTGCTCGCGCAGCGTTGCGCGAGTGCCGGCGCTCACGCTCATGGTGGGCCTCCCCCAGACGCCGGGAGCGTCGCTTCCCCGGCCTCGACCTTGACCACATCTCTCAGTTTCCGAGTCTCCCACTGCGGGTTAACGTGCTAGCCCCGGGCCCCGTGAACCGGCCGGGTAGCCAGCGCAGCACCGCTCGACCAGGCCCAGCCCGTTGCCTGAGTTGACGGCGCTGACACATTACGCTGGCACAATCGGCCAGGTGATCTTGGTAATGCGGCTGCGGCGGCTGGTCGCCGGCTTCCCGGAGCTGACCGCCGTGCTTGTCGCCGCCGTCATCGGCCTGACGGTCCAGCCGCCGTTGGCCTGGCTCACCGCCCGCCAGGGCATCAACGTCCTGCTGGCCATCCTGGTCTTCGCCACCGCGGTCACGATCGAGCCGGCCGCGCTGCGCCGCCTGGCGGCGGCCTGGCGGCCGCTGCTGGCCGCCCTGGCCGTCGGGATCAGCGTGCTCCCGGCGCTGTCGTGGGCCGTCTCCCTGGTCGTCCCGGCCGGTCCGCTGCGGGACGGGGTCATGACCGCGGGGCTGGCGCCGTGTGAGATCGCCTCCGTCGCCACCACCGCCATGGCCGGCGGCGAGGCCGCCCTGGCGGCCGGGGTGCTGATCGGCTCGACCGTCATCGCGATCTTCGCCGCCGGGCCGATCCTCACGCTCGAAGCCGGGCACGCCGGCGTCCACCCGGCGGACATCGGCACGACACTTGCCCTGGTGGTCGGGCTCCCGCTGGCCGCCGGCATTGCGCTGCGCGCCCGCGCCCGGCCGCACGGCGCCGCCCTCCCGGCCCGAGTAGAGCAGGCCGCCGCGCTGTGCGCCCTGGCCGCCGTCGCCGCGCTCGTCGCCCTGATCGCCGCCGAGGTCCGGCTGTCGGCGCGCTACCTGCCGGCGGTGCTGGCGCTGCTCCTGTTCCTGGCCGGATCGGCGCTGGCCGGACGGCTCCTCGGCGCCCGCGTCCGCGGGCCCTCGGCGACCGCACTGCTGCTGACCACCTCGATGCGCGATTTCGCCATCGCCGCCGGCCTGGCCGCGGCCGCGTTCGGCCCGGCCGCCGCCGCCCCGCTCGGCCTGTACGGCATCCTGGTGCTGGCCTGGGGAACGGCGGTCGCCGGCATCCTGCGCCGACGCTAGCGGCGGCCCGGGCGACCCGCGGCCGGACGTTCACGATGACGTAACAGCGCGGTGCCCGGCTGAAACACGGCGGCATTCCCTAGCGGATACAAAACGTGTCATGGCCCCTCGAACCCCTGAAGAACTCGCCGCAGCGGTCGAACGAGATGGCATCGAGTTCTTGTTCGCCATGTTCGTCGACCTGCACGGCAAGCCGTGCGCGAAGCTTGTCCCGGTCTCCGCGCTTGCGGAGATGCTGGCGGGCGGCGCCGGGTTCGCCGGGTACGCGGCCGGCCCGATGGGCCAGTCGCCCGCCGACCCGGACCTGATCGCGATGCCGGACATCGCCTCCTACACGCCGGTGCCGTGGCGCAAGGGCCTGGCGATCCTGATGTGCGACCCGTACGTCGAGGGCAAGCCCTGGCCGTACGCCCCGCGGGTCATCCTCAAGCGCGAACTGGCGGCGCTCCGCGACCGGGGCATGTCGCTGCACGCGGGCGCCGAACCCGAGTACTTCCTGGTCAAGAGGACCAGTGACGGCGGCATCAGGGTCGCCGACGAGCTCGACGACGCCGAGCTGCCCTGCTACGACGCCAAGGGCCTGACCCGTAGCTACGACTTCCTGACCACGCTCAGCAAGGCGATGAACCAGCTCGGCTGGTCCAACTACGCGAACGACCACGAGGACGGCAACGGGCAGTTCGAGCAGAACTTCAAGTACGCCGATGCGCTGACCACCGCCGACCGGGTGATCATCTTCCGGTACATGGTGCACGCCCTCGCCCAGGAGAACGGCATGCTCGCCACCTTCATGCCGAAGCCGTTCGCGAACCGCACCGGCACCGGCATGCACCTGCACCTGTCCCTGTGGGACGCCGACGGCGCCACGCCCCTGTTCCACGACGACGCCGACCCGCGCAAGCTCGGGCTGAGCAGCCTCGCGTACCAGTTCATCGGCGGCGTCCTTGACCACGCGCCCGGCGTGTGCGCGGTCACCTGCCCGACCGTGAACTCCTACAAGCGCGTGGCGGCCGCCGCGCCCGCCTCGGGCGCCGCGTGGGCCCCCGGCTTCGTCACCTACGGCGGGAACAACCGGACCCAGATGATCCGCGTTCCTGACGGCGGCCGGATCGAGGTCCGCGTGGTCGACGGCCTGGCCAACCCCTACCTCGCGCTCGCCGCGCTGCTCGCGGCCGGCCTTGACGGCATCGACCGGGGTCTTGACCCGGGCGAGCCCAACCGGGAGAACCTGTTCGACCTGGACGTCACGGCCGTCCGCGACCGCGGCATCCGGCAGCTCCCGGCGACGCTGGCCCACGCCGCGGACGCGCTCGCGGCCGACGGGGTGCTGCGCGAGGCGTTCGGCAAGGTCCCCGGCGGGGAGTACGTGGACTACTACGCCGACGTCAAGCGGGCCGAGTTCGCCGACTACCACGCCGGGGTCTCCCCTTGGGAGATCAGCCGTTACCTCACCGCGTGATCACCGCTCCGTAGAATGAGCCACGTGAGCAGCGACGGGCCCGCCGTCAGTTACGGGTACGAGCCGGGCGTGTACGGCGACGACCTCCCGGCACCGCTAGAGACCACCCTTTCCAGCGTCATCGCGCTCCGGGTCAAGGAAGCGCGGCAGCGCAAGGGCCTGCCGATCCGCACGCTCGCCGAGCAGACCGGCATCTCCAAGGGCATGCTCTCCAAGATCGAGAATGCCCAGGTCTCACCCAGCCTGGCCACCCTGGCGAGGCTGGCCGAGGCGCTGGACGCGCCGCTCACCTCGTTCTTCCGCGGCTTCGACGAGGAACGGGACGCGGTCTTCGTCAAGGCCGGCCACGGCGCGGAGATCCGCCGCGAGGGGGTCGCGGCCGGCCACCGTTACCAGCAGCTCGGCTTCATGCGCGGCCAGCACCGCCGGATGACACCGCAGCTGGTCACGCTCACCGAGGGCGCGGAGATCTTCCCGCTCTACCAGCACCCAGGCACCGAGTTCCTCTACATGCTCTCCGGCGTCATGGCCTACAGCCACGGCCGCGCCGTCTACGTGCTCGAACCCGGCGACGCGCTCCAGTTCGACGGTGAGGCCTCACACGGCCCGGTGGAGCTGATCAAGCTCCCCGCCCGCTTCTTGTCGGTGACCGCCGTCGGCATCGTGCACGACACCGCCTGACACCGCGGTCACGTCGGTTCCCCTGAGCCGATACTGGACGGACCGGGCCGTCGCCGCGGTGAGAAAACGGCCGAGCCGGCCCGCGCGGGGGTCGTCCACGATCACGTGCCGCACGTCCTGGGCGCCGCGCGCCGCCCGCGCGAACGCCCGGGCGGCGCCCCGGGTGATCACCACTTCGCCGTCGGCCCGCACGCCGGCTCGCTGGAGCGCCTTGATCGCGTTCGTAACGATCGCCTGCGCCTGGTCACGCTCGCTCTTGCTGGGCATCAGCCCCGGGTGCTGCAGGCCGAACGAGGAGCCGTGAATCCTGGCCACGGTGACGACCCGGACCCGGCTGCCGCCGCACTGCCGGGCCGCGAGGGCTATCGCCGTGGGGCTGAACGGCTCGCCCGTCGAGGCCAGCAGGACCCCGGCGGCCGGGAGAGACGCGCGTGCCCGCGCGGAGACACCCCGGACCGTTCGGTAGATCACGCTTCTTCCCCCGCCAGCTCCTGAGCGGCGGCGGGCGCGGCCACCAGCACCGGGCGGCGACGGTCCGAGCGCTTCCGCCAGAAGTACAGGGGGAAGTACAGGCCCATGATCGCCAGCCCGAGCAGGAACAGGTACGGGCCGGAGTTCGGCGCGACGACGATGTTCGGCGCGTTCCAGCCGCCGTAGAAGTAAACGACGGCCCAGAAAGCGAAGATCGCCAGCGCGAGGTAGCGTACCCATCCCGGCAGCCGGAACGGGCGCTCCACCTCCGGGCGGAGCTGCCGGTAGACGAAATAGCCCGCCAGCGAGAGCGCGCAGGCAAACAGGTAGCCGGCGTTGGAGAAGATGTAGATGCGGACGGGGCTGCCGAACAGGACCACGACCATCGACGCGACGACGTTGAACGCCATCGCGCGGGCGGGCACGCCGTGCGCGTTGACCTTGCCGAACCAGCGGGGAAGCACGCCGTCTTCCGAGGCCTGGTACAGGGAGCGGCCGACGCCCATGATCGCGTTCAGCACGGACAGCAGCAGCGCGAGGACCAGCGGCAGCCCGATGAACCACTTGATCCACGACCCGTGGCCGAACAGCGCGGTGGTGAAGTCCGTGTACAGCGTGAGCGGGTCGCTGCTCGACAGCGCCGCGCCGAGCACCCCCACGAAGACCAGCGGGGTCAGGATGTAGATCAGCATGCCGTAGATGCCTTCGGCCGTCATCGCGATCTTCGCGTCGCGCGGCCCGTTGCGGCACTCGCCGACGTAGCAGGCGGCCGCCTCCATCGCGATCACGCTCCAGGTGATCGGGAACATCCAGGCGAGGATGAACGTGGCGTCCGCGTGGGTTCCCTTGGGGGCGTGGAACCCGGCGACGTAGGACCAGTGGAAGCTGCCTGACTTGAACAGCGGAAGCAGGACCAGGACGGTAAGCGGCACCATGCTCGCGATGCCGAGGAAGGTGGCGAAGCCCGCGCCAAGCCGCACGCCGAAGTAGCAGGGGACGTAAATCGCCAGCAGCCCGGCGAAGCTGATCAGCAGCACGGTCGTCGAGATCGGCGCGCCGAAGCTGCCGAACAGGTGGACCGTGCCACCCTGCGGGATGTTAAACAGCGTCGACAGGTAGGCGGCGGTGAGGATCATGTTGATCGGCGCGACCGGGAACCAGCCCAGCCAGTACGACCAGCCGGACAGGCCGCCGAGGTGTTTCGCCGCTGTCTTCCCGATAAGCGGCTCAAAGGAGGCGGCGGTGTAGGACGGGATGCCGCCGGTGCGGTCCGGCCACATGTTCGCCAGCTCCGCCAGGCACAGGCACAACACGAGGCCGAAGATCGTGTTGATGCCGATCGCCCAGATCGCGGTGGCGCCCATGCCCTGGACGGCGTAGGGCGCGATCCCGGTAACCAGGATCGTCCCGGCCAGGCCGATGACGAACGCGCCCCACCAGTTGGTGCGCTTCTGCAACCCTTGCTGCCCCTGCGTTATCACAGCCATAGCACGCCCTCCCTGTCGATGGATCCAGCAGACATCCCGGGCGTTACGCGCAGATGTTGCGGCGATCCCGCGGGGTTAGCTGTATGTAACGTGACCGGTCCTTCGCGGAAATAGCCGCGGGTCTCGTGGTTAGGCCCACGCCGCGAGGTGGGCGGCCAGGGTGAAACGCTGGTCCGGGGAGGGCTTGCCGACGGCGAGGTCCGTGATGATCTCGCCGAGGAGCGGCGCGAACTTGGCGCCATGGCCCGAGCAGGCCGAGGCGATCACGAACGGGCCTTGCCGGTCCAGGATGAAATCCTCGCTGCTGGTCTTCGTGTAGAGGCAGCTCAGGTCGTTCACCGGCTGGCTGCTCAGACCGGGCAGGCGCTTCCCGGCGAACGCGATCGCGCGCTGGCGGGCGCCCGGGTCGACCCGGCCATCGCGGCCGTCGGCGGTGGTGGGCGTGCCGTTGTGATGCTCCCCCAGCTTGATGGCGCCCGGTACCTCGCCGTCGCGCCCGCCGGGCAACCCGTAAAAGTCGTCGACGTCGCTCTTGTAAATGAATACCGGCCAGGGGGCGGCGGCCGCAGTAGCCGGGGCGAAGTGGAAGGCCTGCTGCTGGGTGACGGTGAGCGGGGGCAATCGGACCAGGTCCCCCACCAGGGGGGCCAGCCAGCCGCCCGCCGCGATGACGACCACCGGGGCGGTGAACGTCCCGGCGGCGGTGTGCACCGTCGCGCCGCCACCCGGGGCGGCCTGGACCCGCGTGACCGGCAGGCCGAATCGCACCTCGGCGCCCCCGGCCGCGGCGAGCCGGAGCATGGCGGCCATGGCGCGGTCCGGGTCGAGCACCCCCGCTTCCGGGTGAAACAGGACGGGCCCGGTGCCCTCGAAGGACAAGCCCGGCCAGCGTTCGGCGGCTTCGGCCGGACCGAGCAGCTCGGCCGGGACGCCGTTGGCGGTGAGGATGGCGTGCAGGCTGCCCGGGTCCCGCCGCGGACCGAAGTCCAGGCCGCCGGTGACCTGAAGCAGCGTCTCCCCCGCCTCGTCCTCCAGCCGCCGCCACCGCTCGCCCGCGATGCCGGTAAGCCGGACGTACAGCGGATCCGGGTAGGCCCGGCGGAAGATCCGGGCACTGCCATGCGAGCTGCCCCGCCGGTGCCCTGGTCCGAACGCCTCAAGCAGCACGACCGACAGGCCCCTCGCGGTTGCCGACCAGGCGGCGGCAGATCCGGCGAGGCCGGCGCCGACGACGATCAGGTCCGCCGCGGCGCCGCGGGCGGGCGGGGCCCGGTCACGCCGGGCCGGGCTGGCGGGCGGGCTCGGCGGTGGCGACAACCGCGATGCCGGACCCGTGCAGCCGCCGGCGCAGTTCGCCGGCCAGGCCGCCGGCCAGTCCGCTCATCTGGTCGAGAACCACGGCCTGGGCGCCGCGCGCCCTGGCCATTCGCGCGATCGTGCGGGCCGGTGAGCCGGTGACCGAGATGTGCCCCAGCGCCATGACGTCCCCGCTGTTCAGCGCGCTCATCGCCTGCGCGACCGCCCGCCGTACCAGTTCACCGCCCGGATCACCGGGAGCTTCCGTGCCGACGCCGAGCACGGTCACCAGCGCGTCTCCGGCGAGCCCGGTCGCGCGGCCGATCGCCGCCCGCGACACCGCGCCGCCCCCGACGATCAGCAGCACCGGCCTACGCACCGTTGCCACCGGGGATCCAGTCGGTGCCGGCCAGCGGCACCTTCGCCATCGCGGCGGCCTCGACGGTCAGCGCCGCCAGGTCCTCTGGTTCCAGGTTGTGCACGTCCGACTTCCCGCAGGCGCGGGCGAGCATCGTCACCTCCATGGTGAGTGCGCGCAGGTAGTTGGCGACCCGGGTGGCGGCAAGACCCGGGTCGAGCCGGCGGGCCAGCAGGTCGTCCTGGGTGGTGATGCCGACCGGGCAGGCGCCGGTATGGCAGGCCGTGCACTGGCCCGGCACGGTGCCGAGCCTGAGGTAATCGCGGGTGACGTCCACCTCGGTGCCGCGATCGGTGTAGGCGGGGCGGTTACAGCCAAGTGCGAGCAGCGCCGCGATCCCGATCGACACCGCGTCGGCGCCGAGAGCGATCGCCTTGGCGACGTCGGCCCCGGTCCTGATCCCGCCGGACACGATCAGCTGCACCTCGCGCTCGACGCCCAGCTCGCGCAGCGCCCCGGCGGCCAGCCGCACCGCGGCGAGCGTCGGGATGCCCGCGTGCTCGATGAACGCTTCCTGGGTGGCGCCGGTGCCGCCCTGCATGCCGTCGACGACAACCACGTCCGCGCCGGCGGCGACGGCCAGCTTCACGTCGTGGTCGACGCGGGTAGCGCCCATCTTCACGTAGACGGGCTTCTCCCAGCCGGTCGCCTCGCGCAGTTCCTCGATCTTGATCCGCAGGTCGTCCGGGCCGGTCCAGTCCGGGTGACGGCTGGCGGACCGCTGGTCGATGCCTTCCGGCAGGGTGCGCATCGCGGCGACGCGCGCGCCGACCTTCTGGCCAAGCAGCATGCCGCCGCCACCGGGCTTTGCGCCCTGCCCGATGACGATCTCGATCGCGTCGGCCCGGCGCAGGTGGTCGGGGTTGAAGCCGTACCTTGAAGGCAGGCACTGGTACACCAGGGTCTTCGACGCCTGCCGTTCCTCCTCCGTCATGCCGCCGTCGCCGGTCGTCGTGGAGGTGCCAACCTCGCTCGCGGCCGTACCGAGGGCCTGCTTGGCGTGCGCGGAAAGCGCGCCGAAGCTCATCCCGGCGATCGTGATCGGAATCGCCAGGTCGACCGGGCGCGCGCCGTGTCGCGCGCCGAGCAGCGTGCGCGTCTCGCAGCGCTCCCGGTAGCCCTCCAGCGGGTAGCGGGACGCGGACGCGGTGAGGAACACCAGGTCGTCGAACGTGGGCACGGCGCGCCGGGCGCCGAACCCGCGGATCTGGTATCGGCCGAGGTCAGCCAGCGCGTGCACCTCGGAGATGACCTCGGGCGGGAAGGTGTGGTTGATCACCGGGGGCCTCCGGGGTAGCGGGCGTCCTGGGTTAGTAGGCCGTGGCGTGCGCGGACGAGAAGTGGTAGAGCTGCCGGGCCGACGTCACCTTGGTGACGTCCTGCGGGCTGACGTGCCCGAAGCCGGCCTGGGCGCACAGCGCCTTGACCGCGGTCACGTCGTCTTCGGTGAGGTCGGTTCGCCGCGCGTCCGCGCCGAGGGACTCGATGCGGCCGGCGACGTAGATCACCGTCTCGTACAGCGAGTCGCCGAGTGCCTCGCCCGCGTCGCCGCCGATCAGGATCGTGCCCGCCTGGGCCATGAAGCCGGCCAGGTTCCCGGCGTCGCCGGCGATCGCGATCGTCGCGCCCTTCAGCGAGATCCCGGCGCGCAGCGACGCGTCGCCCTCGACGATCACCAAGCCGCCGTGCGCGGACGCCGCGGCCGACTGGGACACGCTGCCCTTGACCCGGATGACGCCGGACATGAGGTTCTCGCCCACGCCCCAGCCGGTGAACCCGCTGACGGTGATCTCCGGGCCGTCGCCAAGACCGCCGATGTAGTACCCGGCGTTGCCGTCGATGGTGATCCCGATGCGGTTCGTGAGGCCGACCGCGAGGTTGTGCCGTCCGCGCGGCTGCGTGATGACGGCGTGCGCACCGTCCGGCAGTTCCCGCAGCCGCGCGTTGATCTCCCGGGTGGTCAGGTCCGCGGCGTCCAGCGTCACAGTGCCCATGTGTGTATCCCCGTCGGCTCGAAGACGCGGGCCTCGGTGATGCCCGGCAGGCCGGCCAGCGCCCGGTACTCGGACGCCATGGCCACGTAGCCGCCGGCCTCCGCGATCACGGCGGGCTTGCAGGCGATCGGGTCGCGCGCCACGGCGAACTCGTCCGGCGTCGTGACGAGCAGCGTGTAGAACCCGTCCATCACGGACGCCATCGCGTGCAGCGCGCCAGCCAGGTCGTCGCCGCGGGCCAGCCGCAGCGCGATGTACCGGGCAGCGACCTCGGAGTCGTTGTCGCTGTCGAACTCGATCCCGTCGCGGATGAGCGCCCGGCGGATCGTGGAATGGTTGGAGAAGGACCCGTTGTGCACCACGCAGACGCCAGCCGCCGGCACGAACGGGTGGCAGTGCGCCCTGGTCACCGCCGACTCGGTGGCCATCCGGGTATGGCCGACGCCCTGATAGCCGGCCGTGCCGGCGATGCCGAACCGCGCGCACACCTCGTCCGCGCCGCCGATGTCCTTGGTCACCGCGAGGTCGCCCGTCTGGCCGTATATCGCGACCCCGGCGGAGTCAGGACCGCGCTCGGCGAGCGCGGTGAGCATCCCGGTAAGCATCCAGCCGAGCCGGGGCTGGAGGGCGGGATCGCGCAGGGTGAGGCCGGCTATCCCGCACATGACCGCGCCTCTCGGGCTCGGGTGACTAGGAAGAAGCTCTCGTCCATGGACCGGACGCTAAGTCAACGATGTTTCTTCTGAGTGAACCGCTGCGTATCGCTCGTCAAGTCGGCGTTACGGCGGCCCGATGCTCAGTACCCATGGGGCGGTAGCCGGGAATGACGCTAGCGTCCACTGCCAGTGAACGACGGGATCGCGAGCCTCTGCCCGCCGTCGGCGGGCCGCTGACGGCTACGAGAGGGACGACCGCCATGACGGCGACGCTCCTTCCGAGTTACCGCTAATATGCGGCTTTGCCCCGGTGCGAGGTGCTTGTCCGGGCTTCCCTTTCACCGACAGGAGATGGCCTTGGATCTCCCAGAAATCGTGACGGATACCGCGGCCCAGCGCTGGTCGCGGCGACGCTTCATGACGGGCGTGGCGGGCGTGGCCGCGCTCGGGTCGTTCGCGACCGGTTGCCGGAGCGATGCGATCAAGGCGCACATGCTGGCCGCGCCGGTGGAGCCGGCCGGCGGCGCCAGCGCCTCCCCCAGCGCCACGGCGACCGCCGCGGGCGTGGACGCCGACCTGATCAGCCAGCGCTACGGGCTGAAGCCGTTCGCCCCCGCACCGCCGCCGCCCGCCGTCAAGCCGATCACGGTGAGCGCGTCCGACCCGGCGGTGTTCTCGGACGTGCCGCTGACCGACAAGGTCGTCTTCATCACGATCGATGACGGCCTGGAAAAGGAGCCCGAGTTCATCCAGATGGTGAAGGACCTCCGGGTGCCCATCGCCATCGAGCTCGCGAACCTGTTCATCAAGGACGACTACGCCTACTTCGAGAAGCTCTACGAGACCGGCTACGTGTCGATCCACAACCACACGGTCAACCACCCGCTGAGCATGCCGAGCCTGTCGGCCGCCCAGCAGCTCGACGAGATCTCCGGCCAGCAGCAGATCCTCAAGCAGCAGTACGGGGTCACGCCGTACATCTTCCGGCCGCCGGGCGGCAACTACGACGAGGCGACGATCGCGGCCACCGGCGAGGCCGGCCTCAAGGGCATGATGCTCTGGCGCGAGGCCATGGAGATCTCGGACATGCAGTACCAGACCGCCAGGCACCGGCTCAGCCCCGGGGACATCATCCTGTGCCATTTCCGCAGCCCGGCGCAGCTCGACGGGGAGACCATGGTGCGCATGATGACCCGTCTTTACCGGCACATCCAGGACCAGGGCTTCACCGTGGGCGACATCACCCAGTACGCGTAGCGGCCGGCCTGGACACGCAGCCACGCAGAGCGGCGCTCATGAATTCCAGTATCGCACCGCCGCATAGCTGGACGATCCTGGAGTAACCCGGTCGCGGGGCGGAAATCGCCCGCGTCTGGGCATCGGCCGGGATACCTTCGCTTAGCGGTCTTGACTCCATTAGTCAAGCGCTGGGGGACTGCCGTGCCTAATGACCTGACTGTTGACAGCGACGTTGAAACCCTCCCGTTCGTCGTCCGGCTTGACGCGACGGGCGACGACGATACGAAAGGCTTCTTCCGGCAGGCCACGGACCGACCGGCACCCGCGAGGTGCCGGTCGGCCTGCTGCGGCAGAACCTCAGCCGGGCCGCGGCCGCCCTCCAGGACACGTTAAGCGGCCTGGCCGAGCAGCTGGGCCCGCTCCGCCTGGACGAGGTGCAGATCGGCCTGGAGGTTTCGGCGAGCGGCGGCATCACGCTGATCGGCGCCGGCTGGGTCAAGGCCGCGGTGACGCTGGTGCTCCGCGCCGCCACCGAGCCGACCAGTGAGCGATTTCCGCGCCCTGCTGCTTGAGCGCCGCGGCACGTTCCGTGACCCGAAGATCGAAGCGCTGCCGTGCGTTCAGCCGGACCTCGCGGGCGTCGCCAAGGCACTTCAGCAACGCGGCTATCAGGTGGACGACTCCTCGGACCTGAGCGGAGAGGCGATCCGCTCGCAGATGCTGAGCGCGGTCGACGCGTTCATCAGCGACGCCGGGCGGGGAGAGACGCTGCTGATCTACCTGAGCGGCCACGGCACCCATCGCAAGGCGGTGACGTACCTTGTGCCCCAGCGACGCCCGCGGGACGTCAGGAACGTGACCGACTACCTGGTCACGCTGCAGGACGTTGGCCGGCGGCGCTATCGAGGAATCCCGCGCCGAGGCCATCGTGTTCCTCGTCGACGCCTGCCGGGAAGGGTTCGAGGAGCAGGCCACGATGTCATACCTGCCGTGGAGCGCGGACAAGCGCGCCGCGGCCGAGCGGCGCCAGGTGGCCTGGCTCTACCCGTGCCACGAAGGGGAGATGACCCGATGGGTCACCGCCGGGCAAGCGGCAGGCGAGGACTCCGGCGGCCGGCGTTCAGCCTGTTCGCGCGGGCGATCGTCGGGTCCCTTGAGGACCGGGCCACCCCGGCGACCGTCACCGGGTTCGCCGAGGCGGTTCGCGAGCGGCTGGGCGAGCTGTCCGCCCGGTACGGCAAGCAGGTCCAGCGGCCCCAACTCCAGCTCAGTGACGGGTACCGCACCTTCGACATCTTCCCAGTGCGCTCCGGTGACCCGCACGACTGGGAGCGGGCGGCGGCCGATCACGAGGCCTGGAAGCTCGTCGCCGACGGCGCCGACGTCAAGGAGATGCGCGAGGATACGCTAACCCTCGTCCGGCACCTGACCAAGGCCCGGCTCACGCGGGCAGCCCAGGCGGGACCTCCAGGGACGCGTGGACGGACGCGGGGTTCGCAGCGCGCATGAGCACACAACTGGAGTTCCTGCTCACCTCCGTCAAGCAGTCCCCGGAGCGCGCCGCGGAGGGCTCATTCACGCTCTCGCCCGCCGAGGCGTCGCTCCTCGCCGCCGCCCCGTACCTGCACGACACGCACTGGGCCACCCAGCGCGCGGACTTCGGCTGGCTGCTGCCCGCCGCCGACCCCGCGGCGATCCGGCCCGCGAGTCCTTCGACCTGGTCACCCAGGGGTTCCCGCGACTGCGCCGGAGGGCCGCCGCGGACCCCGCGGAGGCCGGAGACCAGCTTGGCTGGTGGCTCCTGCATCGCTGGCTGCAAGTCCAAGTCGAGGCGTCCACGCTCACCGAGGTGGCCCGGCTGCTGCCGAAGTGGCCGTCGAGATCGCCCGGCCGCAATGTCTTCACCGACGACCGCCTGCGAACCTTGCTGCGCGTTGTCCGCGCGGACAACGGGTTCTTCGCCGACCCTGACGGCAAGAGCCAGCCCCCGGAAAAGGAAATGATCGCCGGGGG
This sequence comes from uncultured Actinomycetota bacterium, assembly GCA_963850115.1. GTDB lineage: Bacteria > Actinomycetota > Actinomycetes > Streptosporangiales > Streptosporangiaceae > Trebonia. The sequence continues at coordinate 58,749 of CAWKKG010000021.1, read as the reverse complement.
TCGGCGCGGTGAGCAGAGCCGTCTTCGCCTGGTCGCGTACCTGGCGGCGGTGGCGTACCGAATGGCCGTCGATGCGGTCTTCCTCGTCGATGTCGTTGCTGACCACCTTGGATCGCCGATCCGATCAACCTTGCCGAGCTTCACGCCCCGCTGAGCGAGGCGAGCTGGCTCCCTGGCCGGCTGGCGCGGCCGGGACCTGGCTGCCGCGTGCGCGCACCCCGCGGTTGAGACGGCGCTGCGGGAGCACGTCGCATCGCTGGACGGCATGCTGCGCGAGCTGCACGGTCAGGCGGCGGCCCGCAGCTCGCTGGCCTCGCTGGCGAACCTGCCCGTGCGGGCCTCCGCCGACGGCGTCCGCCCGGTCGTGTGCGACGGCAAGCCCGCCTACGACGACGCGGGGTGCGGTTCCGGCTCGCCGAGGACCGGATTCAGGAGCTCCTGATGGGCGAGCAGCTCTACGGCAAGCCGAGTGCCGCAATCCGCGAGCTCTACCAGAACGCGCTCGACGCCTGCCGCTACCGGCGGGCCAGGACCGACTACCTGAAGGCGACGAAACGGCCGCACGACTCGTCGTGGCAGGGCCAGGTCCGGTTCGAGCAGGGCACCGGCGCCGACGGCCGCGCCTACCTCGAGTGCGCCGACAACGGGGTCGGCATGGGACGCCGGGAACTGCGCGACCTGTTCGCCCGCGCCGGGACGCGGTTCACCGAGCTGCCCGAGTACCTTGAAGAGCGGTACGAATGGGCGCGGTGCGACCCGCCGGTCTCGCTGACCCCCAACAGCCGGTTCGGCGTCGGCGTGCTGAGCTACTTCATGCTGGCCGACGAGATCACCGTGGACACCTGCCGACTTGAGCGCGACGGGCAACTCGGCCACCGGCTCCAGGTGACGATCGCTGGGCCTGGGTCCCTGTTCCGCATACAGTCCCTGGGGCCGGGCACGGCGAGCGGGACCACGGTGCGGCTGTACCTGAACCCCGGTTCCGGGCCGGTCTCCTGCCTGAAGGTGCTCGACGAGGTGCTGCGGGTCGCGGAGTTCCAGACGACGGTAACTGAGAACGGGACGAAGCACACCTGGCAGCCCGGAGTGCTTAGACACGCCTGGCCCGTCTTTGGCAGCTTTCCCGGCGAAGGTGACACTTACATCGGTCCTGGTGACCCGATCGCGGCCGGACCTGATCCTGCGGTCTGGTGGGTGGCCGGCAACGGGGAGCTGCTCGTGGACGGGGTGCATGCCAGCAGCGGCAGCGCGCTCACCGGGGCGGTCATCAACCTTTCAGGCGAGCAGGTGCGGCTGAGTGTGGACAGGAACCGGATCATCTCACTGCCCGAAGCCGAGTTGGAGGGGCTGCTCGTCGCCGCCATTCCCGCGCTCGTGGACAGCGGTGCGTCCTTCCTTACGCTGTCGTGGCTGTGGCGGCTAGCGCGCCAGCGGCCCGGGATCGCCGATCAGATGGTCCTGGCCGCCCGCGCGGCGGGGACCAGGGTAGGCGCGGGCCCGCCTGCGTGGGGCAACCCTGACCTGTCGTCGATGGGCTGCTTCCCGGCGGATGAGTACCTCAGTGGATCGCTAACTTATCCGGGCGGCTACTACGGCTCATTCGGCTCAGGCGACGGATGCCTGCCGGCGTACCTCGGCTACTACAGCCCAGACAACATCGCACGGTGGCGGCTCGGCGCGCTCGCGGCGGCCGGCGGCCAACTGCCGGGCTGGCTTGCCTCGCTCCCCCGGCCGAGCGCGCAGGCGATGCCTAGCGACGAGGCCTTGCTGCGGACCGCGGGGCTCGGGGGGGCGGCGTGGCTGGATGTCGGCCGACCGGTCAACGCGGGGTACGTGCTTAAGGTCGCCCGCGAGCTGGGCAGGCCTGCGGCCGACGTCACCGCGCGACTGGTCCACCTCGGCTACCAGGCGCCGGACCCGGCGCTTGCCGAGCGGGAGACCACGCTCGTGAGCGTTAACCGGGACGGGAAGGCGCCCTGGCTCACCATGCAAGAGCGGCTCACGCTCAGCGAGCTTCAGGAGGCTTCACGGGCGCGCGGGCTTGACGTGGACGAGCTCGCCGCCCGGCTTTCGGCCCTGGGTTATGACGCGCTGCCGGCCACCGACACGATTTTGACCAGCGCTGGCCTGAACGGCCAGCCCCCCTGGCGTCCGGTCGGAGCGACAGTGGGGGCGGTGGAGGTCGCCCATGCGGCGCGCGTCCTCCGCCTGGACGTGGCCGGAACCGCACGCCGCCTGGCCAGCCTCGGGTTCGACGCGCGGCAAGATCAGGCGGGCGTCGCGCTAGCTGAGTGCAACCTCGGCGCAACATTGCTTGGGGCGGTCCCGCCCTCGTTCCTGTCCGCCCAGTGGGTTGCTGCCCTCGCCAACCGGCAACGGGTCTCCCCTGCCCAGGCGGCAGAGCAACTAATGCTGCGCGGCCACCGGGTAATCGCCAGCCTCCCGCCGGACTACCTTGCCGCGCACATCCCGAGTGATCGCTGGAGAGGCGGGCAGCGCCCGCAGCGGTTCGGCGGCGCGCTAGGGGCATTCGGCAACAACGCACTGCTCCCCGACGTTACGCCTTCCAGGGGTCAGATCGCCGCGATCGCGGTGGAGCACGGGATCACCCCGGCCCGGGTAGCCGAGGGACGTCGCCGGCCTTGGCTATTCAGTGCCGTCTCATCTCCCCGACAGCCAGGTGAGCAAGGACCACCTGATCGTCGCGAGCCTCGGTCTCAATGCCTGGTCCCCGTGGCTGCCGGACGACGCCCCGGTCCCCGCGGGCCATGTGCTGGCCGCGGTGCAGCGAGACGCCGTGCGGGGCATGCGCGAGGTCGTCGCCATGCTGTCCGATCTCGGTTACCAGGTGCCCGTGTCCGTGGTCAGCTCGGACGACAAGGTCCTGATCAGCATCGACCTCAACGGCCGTCCGCCGTGGCTGCCCAACGAACTGCCGGTCGGCGTCTGGCACCTGGCGCGGATCGCGGTCGGCATGCGCCGGGATCCGGTCGACGCGGCGCGACGGCTTCGCGAGCTCGGGTATGAGGTCCCCGAGCTGCGCCCGCGTCACCGCAGCCCGCTTGCGGACTCCTTCGTCCTGTGATCGTTTCCCGCCCACTATCAGTATGAGTGGCGGTGGTAGGCCTTGTTGGCGATGCGCCACTGGCCATCGGCATGGACCAGCAGGAAGATGTCGGTGAAGGTGTCTGCTCCGTGCCGGAGCGTCATCGATGCCGTCGCGACCGTTCCGTGGACGTCCACGGAGTCGATGTGGCGGGAGCGGGCTGGTTCGTCTGCGGCCGGGTGCCCGTCGAAGAGCGCGCAGTAATCATCGAGGCGCCGGGACACGAAGGTCCCGTCCCGCATCCCCTCGATGTGGGCAGTGGGCAGGAACGCCGCCCGGGCGCTGGCGGACGAGACCTGGGCCGAGGACAACGAAGGCTCGGCGGCGCTGCTGCGCCAGCACGCCGCCCGTGCCGGGGTCACCGCCCGCATCAACCTGACCGCCGCCGACCTGCCCGGCAAGATCGCCCTGGTCGCGACAGGCCATGCCATCGCGCTAACCCCAGGACTGCTCGCCACGACGCTGCGGCCAGACGTGACCACCGTGGCCCTCGTCGACCCGCCGACGCGCGGCATCTACGCGATACTCCCGCGCCGTGACCCGCACCCGTCCGCACCACTGCTGCTCCGCCAGCTTGAGATGGGGCTTTGGATGGCTAGGGGCTAGGGGCTAGGGGCCCGAGCCGCCGAGCTCTAGCTCGCAGCGCGCGCTCTAGGCCACTAACCTCCAAGACCCGGCGGACGACCGGCGACGGGGAGGCGATGACCGGCTTGACGCCTGGCGGTAGCCAGCGGTCGGCACCGACGATGAGCCGTGCAGACGCGCAGTTGATGTACGTGACCTGGGCTGTCTCGAAGACGAGGCGACGGGGCCTGGCCCGGCGAACGCGGGCCAGGCAGTCGGCGAGAACGTCCTCGCCCATGACGTCGAACTCACCGCTGAGCTTGACCGTGACCGTTTCCGCGGCCATGGTCACCGTGAAACCCGGCAACCCGGGCGGCTGAGTATGCACGCGGCTTCCCGCCGTGGAGCTCTCGCCGACTGCTGCCAGGAGGCGCCTTCGAAACATTCGGGCGAAGGAGCGGGGAACATGGCCGACATGACACGGACCGCGTGGTTCTGGGCGGCGTCCTAGGTTCAGACTACCGGCCATCGCTGGGTGCGTTCAAGGCAGCCGCGCCACCCCCTGCACCACCTCGGCGCAGACCACGGCGAGCTTGCGGCGTTCAGCCCTGGCCCGCGACCGCAGCTGCTCGTACGCGGCGCGCGCCGAGATGCCCTGCGTGCCCATCACGATGCCCTTAGCCTGCTCGATCACCTGCCGCGAGTTCAGCGCGCCCTGCAGCTGCCCGGCGAGCTCCGACTGCTGCTCCCCCTGGATGATGCTGGCGATCAGCAGGGCGGCCAGGTCGGTGAACGCAAGCAGTGCCAGCTCGTTGGCGGCCGACCACGGCCGACTGCGCTCCGACAGGACCGCGACGACGCCGACCGCATCCTGGTTGTAAGGCAGCGGACTGGCCAGGACGGCCCTGACCTCGCGCCGGATCGCCGCCTCGCTGAACAGCGGCCACCGGCCATCGTGTTCCAGGTCGACGGCACCGACCAGTTCCTTGGTATCGAACGCCTCGATGCACGGACCTTCCTGGTGGCGGACCTGAAGGTCCTCCAAGTGCGCGAACCGGTCATCTGACGCGGCCACGCTGCGCAGATGCTGCGCCGCGTCGCAGAGCATCAGGCCAGCTCCGTCCACGGCGAACATCGAGTGCGTGGTCTGCACGATCTCCTTGATCGCATCTTCCACGCGCATTTCGCCGAAGCGCAGCCTGCCCAGCTCGACGAGGGCTTGCCGCACGTCCTCGAGGGTGATCTCCATGACTTCTCCCCTCACACGGGCCGCGGTCAAATGGATACTCGGCGGCCTTTAGGCAACAGCGGGTAAATCATCGAGATCGGGTGACTGCTGTTCACCAGCGCCGGCGGCCTGCGTAGGTTTTCCCTATGACCGCTCCTGACGAAGCCGCGCCGAGGTCTTTGCCCAGCACCATCAGCGTGCGCGGCGCCAGGCACAACAACCTGAAGGACATCGACGTCGACGTGCCGCTGTGGCGGATCGTCGCGGTGGTCGGGGTGTCCGGTTCCGGCAAGACGTCGCTGGCCATCGGGACGCTGTACGCGGAGGGGATGCACCGGTTCCTTGAGGGGCTGAGCACGTACAGCCGGCGGCGGCTGGCCCAGGTGAAGCGGCCGGACGTGGACCGGATCGAGCACCTGCCGCCCGCGCTGGCGCTGCGGCAGCGGCCGCCGGTGCCCGGGCTGCGCAGCACCGTCGGGACGATGTCCGAGGTGCTTAACGTGCTGCGGCTGATGATCTCGCGGCTGGGGTCGCACCGGTGCCCCAACGGGCATCTCGTCCCGCCCTCCGTCGCGACGCAGCGCGAGGAGATCACCTGCCCGGTGTGCGGCGCGCAGTTCGTCCATCCCGGTGCCGAGTCGTTCGCGTTCAACTCCTACGGCGCCTGCCCGGCCTGCCAGGGCCTGGGCGTGCGGTCCGAGGTCGACGAGAGCACCCTGGTGCCCGATCCAGGCAAGACGATCGCGGAGGGCGCGGTGCTGCCGTGGAACTCCGGCGGGCGGCGGCTGTCGATGTACGCCGCCGGCGAGCTCGGGGTCCGGCTGGACGTCCCGTACGAGTCGCTGACCGACCGCGAGCGCGACATCGTCCTGCACGGTGAGCCGGTGAAGCGCAAGGTGACGCTGGAGTCCGACCGGACCGGGCACTCCGTGCAGCTGTCGGTGAACTACGACAACGCCGTCGCCGCGGTCGAGCGCTCGCTGCGCAGTGACAACGAGCGCACCCGCCGTTCGGTGCAGCGCTTCCTCGTCACGCGCGTCTGCTCGGTGTGCCACGGCACCCGGCTGCGCCCCGAGGCGCTGACCTCCCAGCTCGGCGGCCGCAACCTCGCCGAGATCAGCGCGCTCAGCCTGGACGAGCTGCGCGGCTTCGTGGCGGGCCTGCCCGCCGGGCTCCCGGCCGAGCTGAACCGGATGACCACGGGGCTGCTGGCCGAGCTGAACGGCACGCTCAACCCCCTGCTCGACGTCGGGCTTGGCTACCTGGCCCTGGACCGGGCCGGGGCCTCCCTGTCGACCGGGGAGCGGCAGCGGATCGAGCTCACCTCGACGGTCCGCGCCAGCACGACCGGCATGCTGTACGTGCTGGACGAGCCGTCCGTCGGGCTGCACCCGAGCAACGTCCAGGGGTTGCGGTCAACGCTCGTGGCCCTGGCCGGCAACGGCAACTCCGTGGTCGTCGTGGAGCACGAGCGGGAGATCATCAGCGGCGCGGACTGGGTCATCGAACTCGGTCCCGCGGCCGGCGCCAACGGCGGCACCGTCATCGCCCAGGGCACGCCGGCCGAGCTGGAGGCCGACCCGCGTTCGATCATGGGCCCGTTCCTGGCCGGCGCGGCGGCCGTGCCGCGCGACCGCCGGCGGCCGGACGCCGCCGACGGGCAGATCACCCTCGAGGTCGGGGACCTGTACAACCTGCACGGCGTGACCGCCGCCTTCCCCGTGCACCGGTTGTCCGCGGTGGCCGGGCCGTCCGGGGCCGGCAAGACCGCCCTGATCCTGGACAGCCTGATCCCGGCCGCGCGGGCGCGGCTGAGCGGCTCGGCGATGCCGGCGCACGTCCGGCGCCTGGAGCTGGCGGACATCCGCCAGGTCGTCCAGGTCGACGCGACGCCCATCGGGCAGAACGCGCGGTCGACCCCGGCGACCTACTCCGGGGCATTCGACCAGGTCCGCCAGGTCTTCGCGGACTCCGCGGACGCCCGGCGCAGGCGCTGGAAGCCCGGGCACTTCTCGTTCAACACCCGCGAGGGGCAGTGCCCGACCTGCCGCGGGCTCGGCGACATCGACCTCGACGTGCAGTACCTGCCCGACATCACCGTCCAGTGCCCCACCTGCCACGGCGCCCGCTTCAACGAGGCCACCCTCGGCGTCCGGGTGGACGGCCTGACGATAGCCGACGTCCTCGCCCTGACCGTGCACGACGCGCTTGACCAGTTCGGCGACCGGCCGGCGGTCGCCGCCGCGCTGCGGCCGGTCGACGAGGTCGGCCTCGGCTACCTGCGGCTCGGCGAGCCCACCCCGTCGCTGTCCGGCGGCGAGTCGCAGCGGCTGCGCATCGCGTCCCGGCTGCGCAGCAGCCAGCACGGCGCGCTGTACGTGTTCGACGAGCCGTCCACCGGCCTGCACCCGCTCGACGTGGCCACCCTGGTCGGCGTGTTCGACCGGCTGCTTGAGGCCGGCGCCACCATCATCGTGATCGACCACGACCTGGACGTGCTCGGCGCCGCCGACTACCTCATCGACATGGGACCTGGCGCCGGCCCCGACGGCGGCCGCATCGTCGCCGCGGGCACGCCCGAGGACGTCGTGCGCGACCCCGGCAGCGTGACCGGCCCCTGGCTGGCCAAGCACCTACAGCGCTAGCTCGGCACCGACGCTCTCCTGCCGCCGCTCCCCCGGCTCCGCGGTGCGGTTCATCATGCCGCCCAGCTATTGAAGCTGAAATTAAGAAAATTAAGTTTCTCGCGTTGACTCCTTAAAAAAATCAAGGTAAACATGGATCGCAATCATGTTGCCGAGAGCAAGGGAGCCGCGGGTGGACTGGCAGGAACTGACGGACCTGACGCGCGGGCAGCCGTTCGTAGTCGAGCGGGTCCGCCTCACCGACAGCGGCATCGCGGTCGAGGGTCAGTTCGAGCCGCCGCAACTGGCCCAGCTCGGCGTCGACGACCAGGTGTTCGTCGCCGCGTTCGTCCGGTCGCACGGCTCGATCAAGGAGATGGAGCGGATCTTCGGGGTGAGCTACCCGACGATCAAGTCCCGGCTGAACCGGATCGCCGAGCGCCTCGACTTCGTCGACACCGACCCGGCGCCCGCCAGCGCCGAGGTCGTTGACCGCCTGCGGCGGGGGGAGATCAGCGCCCAGGAGGCGCTGGCCGAGCTGGAGCGGCCCCGGTGATCCCGCTGCTGGTGACGGTGGGCTACCGCCCGGCTGGCCGCCGCTGGCGGCGGCTGTACATCCCGGTCCCGCTGGTGCTGCTGGTGCTGTCGCCGCTGCTGCTGCTCGCGGTGATTGGCGGACTGATCGCTTGCCGCATCTTCGACGTGAGCCCGATGGGCGCGCTGCGCGGTGCCGGGCAGTTGCTCTGGGCGCTGCCTGGCAGCCGGCTCGAGATCGCGGACGGCCAAATGGACTTGCTACTCCGAGTCAGATAAGTCAGAAGGAGCAACGATGAACGAGCAGGCCCGCCAGATCCTGCAGATGCTGGCCGAAGGAAAGATCACCGCGGACGAGGCCGCGCGGCTGATCGACGCGCTCGACCGGCAAGAGCTCGCGTCGCCGACGGGAGCCGAGCCGCGCGCGAAACGCCGGCCGAAGTACCTGCGCGTGGTGCTCGAGGACAACTCAGAAGACGCGCCGAGCCATATTAACGTCCGGGTGCCGCTGCAACTGCTGCGCGCCGGGGTCCGGCTCACGAGCCTCATCCCGCCGCGGGCGCTCACCCAGCTCAACGCGAAGCTCGACGAGTCGGGCGTGCCGGTCGACCTCACCCAGCTCCGGCCGCAGGACATCGAGGAGCTCGTCGACCAGCTCGACGACGTCACCGTCGACGTCGACGACCCCACCAGCAAGATCCAGGTGTTCTGCGAGTGATGACGACGACACCGCCGGCCCCGGCGATCCGCGTGCAGGGCCTTGAGAAGTCGTACCCGAAGGTGCGCGTGCTGCGCGGCGTGGACTTCGACGTGGCCCGGGGCAGCATCTTCGCCCTGCTCGGCTCGAAGCGGTGGCGCGGGAGGCTTCCCCTGGTGGCTAGTCCTCCTCGGCCCGGGGAACCGGCTCGATGTACTCGTCGTCGTACCCGTCGTCGGGCGCGGGCGGAGTGGCCGGTTCCTGGCGCTCGTCGTCGTCCCCGACGAGCCTGACCGGCGCGTAGCCGACGCGCATCAGCACCTGGGGAATCTCGGTGAAGTAGGAGCGCCACGGCCACCGCCACCGGTCCTTCCCCTGCTGACTGTCCCTCAGGTCGGTGAGTCCGAGCGCGGCCAGCCGCTCCGGCTCAAGGTCCCTCAGGTTGGCCAGCTCGAGGGACTGGGTCAGGAAGGACGCCTCGACCGCGTACCCGGACGGGGCGGTGCGACGCCGCCCAAGGAAGTGGTGCACGTCGAGCGGGGCGTAGTACAGCTGCTGGCGGTAGGCGGTGCTGCGGCCGCCCGCCACCGACATCGAGTAGCGGGTGCCGTTCAGCAGGGCGTGCTGCAGCGCCTCCCCCGCGCGCAGCCAGTCAAGCGGGCGGTCGTCGTCGGTGGACAGCGCCATCAGCTGCGTATGACGGCTGTTCTCGAACGGCGCCAGCTCGTCTTCCAGCTCTTCCAGCTCACCACGCGGCGGGCCGGGTCGACGGCGCCTTGTCGGCCTGGTTGTCGGCCGGCGCCGGGCCGTAGTGGTCGTCCTGCGCCCGGCTCAGGCCGGACATTCGCTCGGTCAGGACTCTTTCCCCGTTAATTTTCTTGTTCGCCGCGGCCAGCGCGCGAAATGCCTGCCGGCGCTGGCGCGGGGGCAGCGTGCGCAGCCAGGCCCGCTCCTCAGCCGCGGCGGTCTCCATTTCCACCAGGATGGTGGGCGGCACCGGCACGTACCGGTACGGTCCGCGGTCCGTCCGGCGGAGCCAGACCGCCTCGTACAGCTCCTGCTGGGCGTCGGTCGGCGGGTCGGGATGACCGGACCATACCTCGATGGAAGCGAGCAGGGTCGGCTCGGAGGCCACCGTGGTGAGCAGGCTGGCGTGGTGATCCAGGTCGGGCAAGCAGCCATACCGACGGTTTCCTGCCGGCCACGTTGATCGCCAGCCGCAGGTTGTACAAGGCGGCACCGCAGCTGATCACGACCTCCCTTGGCAGCAATTTGCCAAGGCGCTCGTCCGGGTCGGAATAAAGCTCCACCCGGTCATCGGCGACGAGCCGCAGGTCCCACGGGCGCTGATTGAAGATGGAGGTCGCGCGGTCCATCACCTTTTGCAGGCGCGCGAAATCTTGCCGGAAGGAGTATGCCATCGCACGCCACCTCGGTCCTGGGGACCTGCCAACCCTTACCGCAATTCTAACCGGCGGCGACCGCGTGGCCATCCCGCGTGTGCACGGCGTTTGGCGATATAACGCCGTGCACTACCGCGGCGGTCCAGTGGTTTCCGGTAAGACGCGAAGCCACCATTCGTTCGGGCTAATTCTTATTTTTTGTGCGTGCTTAGCGACGCCTGCGGCCCCGGAAGGAAGCGGAGGCGGCGGCGGCCCCGCGGCCGCCGGGCTGGCCGTCGACCAGCGTCGTCAGCGACGCCGCGCGGGCGGGCGGCGCGATCCGGGCCGGGCGCCGGGCCGGAGGGCCGGCGATGGACCGGACGATCGCGGAGCCGGGACCGGCGATGGAGGCCTGCGGGCGGACGCCCGCCTTGCGCATCAGGGTGCGGACCTCGGACACCTGGGCCGCGGTCTGCAGGGTGACCACGATGCCTTCGGTGCCGCCGCGGGCGGTCCGGCCCGACCGGTGCGTGTAGGCCTTGTGCTCGGTCGGCGGATCGGCGTGAATCACCAGCTCGATGCCGTCCACGTGAATGCCGCGGGCGGCGATGTCGGTGGCGACCATGGCCAGGACCGCACCCGACGCGAACGCCTCCAGGTTCCTGGTGCGCGCGCCCTGGGCGAGGTTTCCGTGCAACTCGACGGCCGGCGTTCCCGCCTGGGCGAGCTGACGGGCGAGCCTGCGCGCCGCGTGCTTGGTCCTGGTGAAGATCAGCGTCCGGCCCTCGCCGCTGGCCAGGGCGGCGATGACGCCGACCCGGTCGGCCGGGGTGACGGTGAGCAGGTGGTGGGTGATCTCGGGGGGCCGGGAATCGGCATCGACCGAGTGCCGGGCCGGGCGGGTGAGGAAGCGGCGGGCGATGACGTCCACCGCGCCGTCGAGGGTCGCCGAGAACAGCAGCCGCTGCCCCTCGGCCGGGGTCGCGTCGAGGAGCCGCCGCACCACGGGGAGGAAGCCGAGGTCGGCCATGTGGTCCGCCTCGTCGAGCACGGTGATTTCCACGTCACCGAGGTGACAGTGCCCCTGCTCGATGAGGTCGGCCAGCCGGCCGGGGCAGGCGACGACGATGTCGGTGCGGCCGCGCAGCGCGGCGACTTGCGGGTGCTGCGAAGTGCCGCCGAAGATCGCCGTGACCTTCAGCCGCTCCGCCCGCGCCAGCGGCGTCAGGACGTCGACCACCTGGGCGGCAAGCTCACGGGTGGGCACGAGGATAAGGCCGCGCGGGCGGCCGGCCATCGTGTGGCCGTCCGCCAGCCGGGTGACGAGCGGGAGGCAGAAGCCGAGCGTCTTGCCCGAACCGGTCTGGGCCCGACCCAGAATGTCGCGGCCCGCGAGCGCGTCGGGCAGGGTGGCCGCCTGGATCGGGAACGGCGACGTTATCCCGGAACTGGCGAGAACGGCGACCAGCGGCGCGGGGACGCCGAGGCCGGCGAAGGTGGTGGTATCGATGGCGATGTCCGCAGTGGACAGAACTGACAAGAGATGATCTCCAGGGATCGAGTGTGGCCGCTTTGTCGAAGGCGCCACATCCGTGGAGACCAACATTCGCTCACCGAGCGACTTCAACGACCGGCGCGCCCTCATGGCGACGCCCTACCGCGTATTACACGCTCACAGCAGTTTACCGGATGCACACCGGTTTGGTGGCAGCCGGGCCGATGAGCGTCCGGCGGCGGGGTCTGGGCCACCCATGGACCGCGGCTTGTTGGCGTAACGCCGATTTTTTCCGGGCGTTACGCGGCTTTTGTCGGCTAATGCGCAGCACCGCTGACCCAGAAGCGGCACAACCGGCCACCGGAATGGTGTTAGATGAACCTGGTTGTAGTCGAAGTTCGTGCTCGTTTGACCGCGCCTGCGAATTCTGACCGCAGGTGCCGCGTGTCCAAGGCCGAAGCCTTCCACCAGCGAGCGGTCACACAGCCCGGGGACTCACGTCCGTGAACCCCGTTGATCGTCTCACATGGAGAAGAACACAGTGGCACAGGGAACAGTGAAGTGGTTCAACGCGGACAAGGGCTATGGTTTCATCGCCCCCGACGACGGCACGCCGGACGTCTTCGTGCACCACTCCGCGATCGAGACTGACGGCTACCGCAGCCTCGCGGACAACCAGCGGGTGGAGTACACCGCCGTGCGTGGCGCCAAGGGCCCGCAGGCGGAGCAGGTCCGCCCGATCTAAGACTTCTTATCTGCTTCTAATCTGCGGGGCCCGGGATTCGCATCCCGAGCGCCGCACCTGAAATGACCTGGGGCTTAATCGCCCCAGGTCATTTTTGTATGCCGGTAAAGTTAGCGCCACCAGGGTTGGAGACCAGGTCCGGCTCTTGGGAGGGAGCGAGGCATGGTGACGCGGGGCTGATGGACTTCCTGCAGGCGGCGTCGCTCGCCGACGCGCTCGATATCAAGGCCTCGCGCCCGGACGCGCTTCCCGTGGCGGGCGGCACCGACGTGATGGTCGGGGTGAATTTCGGGCGGCTCCGGCCGCCCGCGCTACTCGATCTGACCCGGATACCTGAGCTGGCCGTCATCGACCGGGGTGGCCCGCGGCTGCGGATCGGCGCCGGGGTCAGCTATGCCCGGCTGATCGCCGAGCTGGGTGACGTGCTTCCCGGGCTGGCGATGGCGGCCAGAACGGTCGGCTCACCGCAGATCCGCAACCGGGGCACGATGGGCGGCAACCTGGGCACCGCGTCCCCGGCCGGCGACTGCCATCCGGTGCTGCTCGTCGCCGGCGCCGAGGTTGAGGTCGCGTCGGTGCGCGGCACCCGCGAGATCGCGGTCAGGGAGTTCTTCACCGGGCCGAAACGCAACGCCCTCGCCCCCGACGAGCTGATCACGGCAATCCTGGTGCCGCCGGCGACCGGTCCCCAGCTTTTCGCGAAGGTGGGGACCCGCAACGCCATGGTGATCGCCGTTTGCTCGCTGGCCCTCGCCCTCCCCGCTCGGAACGTCACGCGCCCGGACGTGCGCGTCGCGCTCGGCTCGGCCGGGCCGGTGCCGCTGCGGGCGACCGCCGCCGAGGAGTTTCTCGCGGGAGAACTCGCCACCGGACGGCTCACCGACGCGGTCGTGCGCCGGTTCGGCCAGCTGGTCGCGGCGGCGGCCCAGCCCATCGACGACGTGCGCGGTACCGCGGCATACCGGCGTCACGCACTGGACGTGCTCGCGCGCCGGATGCTCGGCTGGGCGCTGGCGGAGCTGGCGGAGAAGGCGGCCTGAAATGCGCATATCGATGATTGTGAATCAAACTGTCCGGGTGGCCGACGACGTGTGGCCGGGGGAATCGCTGCTCTTCGTGCTGCGCGAGCGGCTGCACCTTCCCGGCTCCAAGAACGCCTGCGAGCAAGGTGAATGCGGTTCCTGCACGGTGCTGCTCGACGGAGAGCCGGTGTGCTCGTGCCTCGTCCCGGCCGCCCAGGCCGAGGGCCGCGCGGTCAGCACGGTTGAGGGGATGGCCTTCGGGCCCGTGCAGCAGGCGTTTCTCGACGCGGGCGCGGTGCAGTGCGGCTTCTGCACGCCGGGCCTGATCGTGACGGTGCACGACCTGCTCAGCCGGACCGGAAGCCCCACCGACGAGCAGGTGCGGGACGCGCTCGCCGGGAACCTCTGCCGCTGCACCGGGTACGAGAAGATCATCGAGGCCGTCCGGCTCGCCGCGGAGTACTCATCCGGCGCCCCGTTGGAGGCGCCGGGGGCGCGGCGGGAGGACACGCGATGACGGTGCTCACGGAGGCCGGCGTCACCGGCCGGGTCGGGGAAAGCCCCGTGCGACCGGACGGGCAGGCGAAGGTCACCGGCGCGTTCGCCTACGCCTCCGACCTGTGGATGGACGGCATGCTCTGGGGGGCGACGCTGCGCAGTCCGCATCCCAGCGCCCGGATCGACGCGATCGACATCTCGGCCGCGCTCGCGGTGCCCGGCGTGGTCGCCGTGCTCACTCACGCCGATGTTCCCGGGCGGCTCACGTACGGGCTTGAGCACACGGACCAGCCGGTGCTCGCGATTGACCGGGTCCGGTTCCAGGGCGAGCCGGTCGCCCTGGTGGCCGCGGACCACCCGGAGACCGCGCGGCGCGCGGCCGGGCTGATCCGCGTCCGCTACGACGTCATGGAACCGGTGACCGACGCGGTAGCGGCCCTGTCGCCCGGCGCGCCGCCGGTGCACGAGGGCGGCAACCTGCTGCGCCACGTTCCGATACGGCGCGGGTCGCCTTCCGTGACCGCCGACGTCGTGGTCTCCGGCGAGTACCAGGTCGGCATGCAGGACCAGGCCCCGCTCGGGCCCGAGGCGGGGCTCGCGGTCCCGGCGGCGGACGGCGGCGTCGACCTCTTCGTCGCCACCCAGTGGCTGCACGTGGACCGGGATCAGGTCGCCGCCAGCATCGGGCTCGACCCTTCGCTGGTGCGGGTGACCCTGTCCGGCGTCGGCGGGGCGTTCGGCGCCAGGGAAGACCTGTCCATGCAGATCCACGCCTGCCTGCTGGCGCTGTACACCGGCAAGCCGGTCAAGATGTCGTATTCCCGCGAGGAGTCGTTCTTCGGGCACGTGCACCGGCATCCCGCCGTGCTGCGCTATTCGCACGGGGCCGACCGGGACGGGAGGCTGGTGTTCGTGCGGGCGTCGATCGTGCTGGACGGCGGGGCGTACGCGTCCTCGTCGACCGCGGTGGCCGCCAACGCGGCGACGCTCGGGGCCGGCCCGTACGAGGTGCCGCACGTGGCGATCGACTCCTACGCCGTCTACACCAACAACCCGCCGTGCGGGGCCATGCGCGGTTTCGGCGCGGTGCAGGCCTGCTTCGCCTACGAGTCGCAGATGGACAAGCTGGCCGGGGCGCTGGGCCTGGACCCGGCCGAGATCCGGATAAGGAACGCGCTGCGCGAGGGCTCGGTGATGCCGACCGGTCAGGTCGTCGACTCGGCGGCGCCGGTCGCGGACCTGGTCCGGCTGGTGGCGTCCAAGCCGCTGCCGCCGGCTGGCGGCCCCCTCCCAGGCACGGTCGGCGGCACGACCCGCGGCGAGGGAGTGCGGCGGGGCGTCGGCTACGGCGTGTCGATCAAGAACGTCGGGTTCTCCGAGGGATTCGACGACTACTCGACGGCACGGGTGCGGCTGTCGCTGGTCGCGGGTTCGCCCGTGGCCGAGGTGCAGACCGCGGCCGCGGAGGTCGGGCAGGGCCTGGTGACCGTGCTCGAGCAGATCGCCCGCACCGAGCTCGACGTGTCCCTGGTGGTGGTGCTGCCCGCGGACACCTCCATCGGTTCGGCGGGGTCGTCGTCCGCGTCCCGGCAGACCTACGTGACCGGCGGCGCCGTGCGCGAGGCGTGCGTGCAGGTGCGCAAGGAACTCTCGGAACGCGGCGGGGTGCTCACCGAGCCCATCGAGGCAACCGTCACCTGGCGGCACCGGCCCACGTCGCCGCTTGACCCCGTGACCGGGCAGGGGAACGCCCACGTGCAGTACGCGTTCGCCGCGCACCGCGCGGTGGTGGACGTGGACACGGAGCTCGGCCTGGTGCGCGTGGTCGAGATCGCCACCGCCCAGGATGTCGGGAAGGCGATGAACCCGCGCGCCGTCGAGGGTCAGATTCAGGGCGGCATCGCCCAGGGGCTCGGCCTCGCGGTGATGGAGGAGATACAGATGGCGGGCGGCGTCGTGCGGAACCCGTCCTTCACCGACTACCTGATCCCGACGATCGCGGACATGCCCTCGGTGGTCCTGGACATCCTGGAACTCGGCGACCCGCACGCCCCCTACGGCCTGCGCGGCGTCGGGGAGCCGCCCACGATCTCCTCCACCGCCGCGATCGCCGCCGCCGTCCGCGACGCCACCGGCCTCGGCCTTACCCGCATCCCGATCCGCCCCGAGCACCTGACCTCCCGACGGGCCGACCCGGAAAGCGCTGCGGACATCGATTAGGCGTAATGTCTCCCTTATGGAGTGAGGGAGTCGCGCATGAGCACGCCCACAACGGCAATCCTCAGCATCCACGCCATGGCCGCTATCACCGCCGCCAGTGACGAGCCGGTTCCCCGGGCCGGGTAGGCGTACCCGGCTGCGCGGCCGGGAGAGTGAGTGCGCGCAGCTCGACGACCTGACCGCGGCGATCAGGCGCGGCGAGAGCCGGTCGCTGGTGCTGCGCGGCGAGGCCGGAATCGGGAAGACGGCGCTGCTTGAGCACCTGGTCGCGGGGGCGGCGGACCTGACCGTCGTCCGGGCGGTCGGGGTGGAGTCGGAGATGGAGCTGGCCTACGCCAGCCTGCATCAGCTGTGCGCGCCGCTGCTCGGCCGGCTCGACGGGCTCCCCGCGCCGCAGCGGCAGGCCCTGGAGATCGTGTTCGGGCTGAGCGCGGGGAACGCCCCCGACCGGTTCCTCGTCGGGCTGGCGGTGCTGAGCCTGTTCGCGGCGGTGGCCGAGGAGCGCCCGCTCTTGTGCGTCGTCGACGACACCCAGTGGCTGGACCAGGCGTCGGAGCTGACGCTGGGCTTTGTCGCCCGCCGCCTGCTGGCGGAGCCGGCCGGGATCGTGTTCGCCACCCGCGAGCCGGGCGAGGGACTCCGGCACCTGCCCGAGCTGGAAGTGCGGGGCGTTGGCGATGACGACGCCCGCGCGCTGCTCACCGCCACGGTCACGGTCAAGCTGGATGAAGAGATCAGGGACCGGGTCGTGGCCGAGATGCGGGGAAATCCGCTGGCGCTGCTTGAACTGCCCCGTGGCCTGACCGCCGCGCAGCTCGCGGGCGGGTTCGGCCTGACGGGCGGGCAGGCGCTGACCGGGCGGATCGAGGAGAGCTTCGTCCGGCGGCTTGAGCTGCTTTCCGCCGACGGGCGGCTCCTGCTGCTGGTCGCGGCGGCGGAGCCAGTAGGCGACCCGCTGCTGCTGTGGCGCGCGGCCGAGCGGCTCGGCATCGGCCCGCAGGCCGCGCAGGCCGCCGAGGCGGAAGGCCTGCTCGCGATCGGCCAGCGAGTGACGTTTCGTCACCCGCTGGTCCGTTCGGCGATGTACCGGACGGCCGCGACCAGGGCGCGCCGGGCGGTCCACCTGGCGCTGGCCGCCGCGACGGACCGGGCGTCCGATCCGGACCGTCGCGCGTGGCACCTGGCCGCTGCCGCCGAGGGGCCGGACGAGGAGGTCGCCGCCGAACTCGAGCGGTCGGCCGGCCGCGCCCAGGCCCGTGGTGGCCTCGGCGCCGCGGCCGCGTTCCTGCAGCGCGCGGTCGCGCTGACGCAAGACCAGGCCCGACGGGCGGAGCGGGCCCTGGCGGCGGCGCAAGCGAGCCTCCAGGCCGGCGCGTTCGACGCGGCGCTCGGTCTGGCGGCCACGGCGCAGGCCGGGGCGCTCGACGAGTTCCAGCGGGCCCGCGTCGACCTGCTCCGGGCCCAGGTCGCCTTCATCTCGTTTCGTGGCGGCGATGCTCCCACGCTGCTGCTTGAGGCGGCGAGGCGGCTTGAGCCGTTCGACTTGGAGCGCGCGCGCGACACGTACCTGACCGCCTGGGGCGCGTCGCTCGTCGCCGCGCAGGTCGCGGGCGAGGGCGTTCTCATGGAGATCTGCCGCGCCGTCCGGGCGCTCCCGCGGCCGGATGCCCCGCGTCCCCTCGACCTCCTCCTTGACGGTCTCGCGCTGCTGATCACCGAGGGGCACGCCGCCGCCACTCCGACGCTGCGGCGAGCCGCCAACGCGCTCGCCGACCTGCCCGCCAAGGACGTCCTGCTCTGGGGCTGGATCGCGGCGTCCGCCAGCGGTCTCCTGTGGGACATCGAGGGGATGCGCGCGAACTCGGCCCGAGAGGTCCGGCTCCTGCGCGACGCGGGCGCGCTGGCGGCGCTGCCGAGCTCCCTCGCCAATTTGGCGATCGCAACCGCGTGGACGGGCGACTTCGCGGCGGCCGCCGCGCTTATCGCGGAGACCGACAGCGTGGCGGCGGCGACCGGGACCCGCCAGTCACCCTTCGCCTTGCTGAGGCTCCGGGCCCTGCAAGGGCGGGAAGCCGAGGCGGCCGCGCAGATTGCGAGCACGATCGAGCTGGCCGCCGCCACCGGGCAAGGGATGGCGTCGGCCTGGGCGCACTGGGCGACCGCCGTCCTCGGCAACGGCCTCGCCCGCTACGAGGAGGCGGCATCCGCGGCCCGGCGAGCCACCGCCGACCCCCGCAACTGGTGGTCGATGTGGGTGCTGCCCGAGCTGGTCGAGGCGGCCGTGCGGGCAGGAGAGCCCGGGCTCGCCCGGGACGCGCTCGACCGGCTGGCCGCGACGACCCGGCCTTGCGACACCGACTTCGCGGTTGGCATCGAGGCGCGCTCCCGGGCGCTGCTGGCCGACGGCGCGGACGCCGACAACCTCTATCGCGAAGCGATCGACCGGCTGGGCCGGACCCGGCTCCGTCCCGAGCTCGCCCGCGCGCACCTGCTGTACGGGGAGTGGCTGCGCCGCCAGAACCGGCGGGTGGACGCGCGCGAGCAGCTCCGCACGGCCCACCAGCTGCTGGCCGCGATCGGGATGGAGGCATTCGCCGCGCGGGCGCGCCGGGAACTGGCGGCGACCGGCGAGAACGTGCGCAAGCGGGCGGTCGACGCGCGCGACGACCTGACCGCGCAGGAGCGGCACATCGCCGGGCTCGCCCGGGACGGGCTGGCCAACCCGGAGATCGGCGCCCGGCTCTTCCTCAGCCCGCGGACCGTCGAGTGGCACCTGGGCAACGTGTTCACCAAGCTCGGCATCCGCTCCCGGCGGGAGCTGGCGACCGCCCTGGCGGTTCCAACTTCCAGCTGATCCCGGGGCCGACTCCGTGATCCGCTTGGCGCGCTCCCCCGGCCTCAGGAGACTCGGGTGCGGTATCACGGGAACCATGACTCCGTTCGGGCTAATCTTTTTGATTTTTCCGAACGGAATCGGCTGACTGTCACAGCCCGCACTGAACCCAGGGGTGCGCCCGCGTGCTGCCCCCGTGTGCATCCCGGTAGAAAACCCAGGGTGCCGCCCGGGTGCCTCGGGGAGCCGAGACGAGGAGGCTCCGTGGTAGTCACTTCCTACGGAGAGGGGAACTCCGATGTCCGCCACGACCGAGCACTCGACCGGAACCGCGGCGATCCGGCCGTTCACGGTCCCCAATACCGCCAAGCCGGAACTCGAGGCGCTGCGCGCCCGCATCGCGGCCACCCGCTGGCCCGACGCGGAGCTCGTCGCCGACTTCTCGCAGGGCGTGCAGCTGCCGGTGATGCGGGAACTCGCCCGCTACTGGGCGACGGAGTACGACCTGCGCCGGTGCGAGGCGAGGCTGAGCGACCGGCCGAACTTCGTCACCGAGATCGACGGGCTCGACATTCACTTCATCCACGTCCGCTCGCCGCACGAGGGCGCGCTGCCGCTCATCATCACGCACGGGTGGCCCGGCTCGGTCATCGAGCTGCTGAACGTCATCGGCCCGCTCACCGACCCGACCGCGCACGGCGCGACCGCGGCGGACGCGTTCGACGTGGTGGTCCCGTCGATACCGGGCTACGGGTACTCGGGCAAGCCGCGCGACCTCGGCTGGGGCCCGGACCGGATCGCGCGGGCCTGGGACGTGCTGATGAAGCGCCTCGGCTACCAGCGGTACGTGGCCCAGGGCGGCGACTGGGGCGCGATGATCACCGACCTCATGGGCGTGCAGGCGCCGCCGGGGCTCTTGGGCATTCACAGCAACATGGCCGGCGTCGTCCCCGCCGACGCCTGGATCGCGCTGGTGCAGAACGCGCTCGGGCGGCCCGGGGGCGCCGCCGGCCTGTCCGAAGAGGAAAGCCGGACGTTCGAGCAGCTGAACTACTTCTTCGCGCAGGGCATCGGGTACGGGGTGCAGATGGGGACCCGGCCGCAGACCATGTACGGCCTGGCGGACTCGCCGGTCTCGCTGGCGTCGTGGATGATCAACCATGACGCGTCCAGCTACGCCGACATCGCGTCTGCCTTCTTCGGGGACCCCGTCGGCGGCCTGACCCGAGACGAGATCCTGGACAACGTCACCTACACCTGGCTGACCAACACGGGGGTCTCCTCCGCCCGGCTGTACTGGGAGAACAAGGTTGGCTTCTTCAACGTCAAGGGCGTGTCCGTGCCGGCCGCGGTGAGCGTCTTCCCGAACGAGATCTACAAGGCGCCGCGCAGCTGGGCCGAGCGGGCCTACCCCAAGCTCATGTACTTCAACGAGGTCGACCGGGGCTGCCACTTCGCCGCCTGGCAGGAGCCTACGCTGTTCGCGAGCGAGGTGCGCGCCGGGTTCCGGTCACTGCGCTAGCTTTTCGTCCCATTCCTGGTGCCCCCGGCCAGCCGGGGGCACCAGGCCGACCCCTTAGGGATTAGCCATGACACCACGCCGGCCGGCGCCCGCCGGGCTCCATCCGTCCTCGCCCCGGCTGCCCGTCGAGGGCAGGCTGCCCGCTTTCGACGGCGCGACCGGGTGGCTCAACTCGCCGCCGCTGACTCCGGCTGGCTTGGGCGGCAAGATCATTGTCGTCAACTTCTGGACGTACACCTGCATTAACTGGCTCCGGCAGCTGCCTTACGTCCGCGCGTGGGCATCGCGGTACGCCGATGACGGGCTGGTCGTCGTCGGAGTGCACACGCCCGAGTTCGGCTTCGAGCACGACCTGGACAACGTCCGCCGGGCCGTACGCGACCTGCGGATCGATTACCCGGTCGCGATCGACAACGACTACGCGGTGTGGACCGCCTTCGCCAACCACTACTGGCCCGCCCTGTACTTCGCCGATGCGCGAGGGGCGGATCCGGCACCATCACTTCGGCGAGGGCGAGTACCAGCGGTCGGAGATGGTCATCCAGCAGCTGCTGGCCGAGGCCGGGTCCGCCGGGGTGGGCCATGAGCTCGCGTCGGTCGACGCCGCTGGCGTGGAGGCGCCGGCCGACTGGGGCAGCCTGCGGTCGGCGGAGACCTACACCGGCTACGAGCGCACCGAGAACTTCGCCTCTCCCGGCGGGGCGGTGCCGGGCAAGCGTCATGCCTATGCCCTTCCGGCGCGGCTTGGGCTCAATCACTGGGCGCTGGCGGGCGACTGGACCATGACGGAACAGGCCGTCACGCTGGACGAGGCCGGCGGGCGGGTCGTGTACCGGTTCCACGCCCGCGACCTGCACCTGGTGATGGGGCCGACGGCGGCGGACTCCTCGGTGCGGTTCATCGTCAGCGTTGACGGTGAGCCGCCGGGGGCGGCGCACGGGGCGGACGTGGATGCCGACGGCAGCGGAACGCTGACCGGACAGCGGCTGCACCAGCTCATCCGGCAGCCGGGACCGGTAACCGACCGGACGTTCGAGATCACCTTCCTCGACCCGGGTGCCCAGGTCTACGCCTTCACCTTCGGCTAGGCGTCTTTTGGAGGTCCTTGGTCATCTAGGATCTCGATGTAGCCGTCGGTTCCGTGCACGCGGATCCGCTGCCCGTCCCTTATCAGCTGGGTGGCGTGCTCTACTCCCACGACGGCGGGCAAACCGTACTCCCTGGCGATCACCGCGCCGTGGGTCATCAGGCCGCCAACCTCGGTCACCAGGCCCTTGATGGCGACGAACGCGGGCGTCCAGCTGGGGTCCGTGTACGCGGTGACCAGGATGTCGCCCGGTTCGAGGTCGGCCTCGGCCATGTCCAGGACGACGCGGGCGCGTCCCTCGACGGTCCCGCCGGAAACCGGCAGGCCGGTCAGCGCGCCGGCCGGGACATCGTCGCGCCGGTACGCCCCGGCGACCGCCTCGCCGTCGGAGGTGAGCACCCGGGGCGGCGTGAGCGCCTGGTGCGACCTGAACGCGTCCTTGCGCTTTTGGATGAGCTGGTCATCCACGTGGTTCGTGCGCTCGACGTCGTGCAGCTCGGCGAACGTGAGATAGAAGATGTCTTCTCGGTCGGCTAGCACGCCGGCGTCGCCCGAGGCGCTCCGCGTCCTTCAGCAAGGCCTGCTTGTAAACGAAGTAACGGCTGATCATGTGGTACTTCGGGTACTCCCGGTATCCGGCGAAGGTACGGACCCGGTCGATCATCCGCTTGGTTTCCTCGGCCTTAGGCTCTCC
Source organism: uncultured Actinomycetota bacterium (assembly GCA_963850115.1). Classification (GTDB taxonomy): domain Bacteria; phylum Actinomycetota; class Actinomycetes; order Streptosporangiales; family Streptosporangiaceae; genus Trebonia. Next base: position 36,498 of record CAWKKG010000021.1, on the reverse strand, counting down.
GTCGGGCAGCGCCCGCAAGCGCGTCAGCAGGTCCTGCTCCTTCCTTTGGGCGTTCCGCCGGCCTTGCTCGAAGCGCCGCCTGGCGGCGCCCGGCTCGAAGTTCCTGACGTTGCCGAGGATCAGCGGCACGAGCGTGCTCGGGCGCTCGCTCCACCGTGGTCTCGTGATGTCGATCTCGCCGGCGCAGCGCATGCCGTACTTGTCGAGGAAGGCCCGGATGGCGTCACGGGCTTCGCGCCCGCCCGCGAGCGCGGGCAGCGCGTCCAGGAAGTTCTCGTCCTCGACGAGCTGAAGGAATGCCACCACGTCCGGGTGCGGCCTGATCACGTCCGCGACGTCCATGAGCGCGAACCCCATTTCGGCTGTGACGTTGTGCGGGACGGACTGCGTGAGCGTGTCGGCCGCGTTCTTCTCGCCCAGCCACGCCCCCATCTGCTCGTTAAGCCACGAGGCGGCCTGCATCCCCGCCACGATCACCTGGAGGTTTTCCGGAGTGAACATGACCCGCTTGAGCTCCCCGAGGTCCGCGAGGATGAAGTCGATCAGCGCCGGCCCGGACTGCGCCTGGATGTCGCGCTTTAGCGTGGCGAGGGAGGCCTGGCTGCGGTCGATTAGCCCGGCGACGATGGCCGGATCGGTCTCGATCTCGGCGGACGCACGGTAAGCAGGCGTCCTGCCCTGGCCTTTGTTCTGGCCCTGGCCGTCGCCCTGGTCCGGGCGGGTCGGGATGAAGTCGCCGCGGTCGAGAACGGTTCGCAGGGCGTCGCCGATCAGCGGATCCGATGTCCCCAGGGCCTTCACGAGCTCCGCGCGGCTCGTGGGCGAACCCAGCGGCCGGGTGATGTCGACGAAGAGCCTCCCGCCGGCCTCGAACATGGGCGCCGGGGTCGTCAGCAGCCACAGGGAGATCCCGAGGGGCCGCATGGCGTCGGTCATCATCTGCTGGTGTCCGACGGAGACGTAGACGTGGTTCCCTTCGTCGCTGGTCGCGGGGACGGGGAACAGCGTGGTGATCGGGCGGCTCTGGACGATCTGGAACCCGTCGTCGGCCAGGCACCATTCGATGTCCTGGGGATAGCCGAAGTGCGCCTCGATCCGCCGGCCCAACTGAGCGAGGCGCACGATCTGCGGGTCGGTCAGCGCCTGCTGCTGCTGATTCGCTGGGTCGATCGTCAGTTCCTGCGTCCCGCCCGCTGCTCGGGGCCGGATGGCGAGTTTCTTGGTGGCGACTTCCTTGGCGACGACTTCACCGTCTCGCACCCGGTAGACGTCCGGGTTCACGAGGCCGGCGACCAGGGCCTCGCCGAGGCCGAAGCTGGCCTCGATGGAGACGACCTTCCGGTTGGAGGTGACCGGGTCGGCCGTGAAGAGGATGCCGGACGCCAGCGGGAAGACCATCCGCTGCACCACCACGGCCATGTGGACCTTCCGGGAGTCGAGGCCGTTCCTGAGGCGGTAGGTCACGGCCCGCTCGGTGAACAGGGAGGCCCAGCACCGGCTGACGTGCTCGAGGACCGCGGCCGGCCCGACGACGTTCAGGTACGTGTCCTGCTGGCCCGCGAAGGAGGCCGCGGGCAAGTCCTCCGCCGTCGCGCTGGAGCGGACGGCGTAGGAGGTTTCTTGGGTGAGCGAGGCGGTTATCTGGGCCGCCAGATCGTGCGGGATGGCGGCCCCTTCGATGGTCTCGCGGATCTCCGCGCTCAGCATGCGGATCGCCGCCTGGTCGCCCGGGCCCAGGCGCGCCAGCCGGTCGAGTTGCTCTTCGGTCCCAGGCACGGCTGACAGGATCCGCCGGTAGGCGTCCGTCGTCACGCACCAGCCGGCCGGCACTCGGATGCCTTCGATTCGGGAGAGTTCTCCCAGGTTGGCGCCCTTGCCGCCAACGAGCGCGACCTGGGTCCGGTCGATCTCTTCGAGACCCAGTACGTAGCGCTCAGTCATGGTGATATCTCCTCCGGTTGGCGTGCGGCGGGTTATTGAACCCGCGAATTCCGGGCCCGGCCTGCGATTATGCGGCATGACCGGGGTCTTGCGGCAAGCCCCCGGGTGCGCTATAGATTGAAACTGGAGGGGCGTGGGTGGCTGAGGGCCGACGCGCCCGTGCGTCGGCGACTGCGCGTGACGGCGTTCATGCCGGGATTGCCGCACTCGAACTCCGCCATCCTCGCGCCAATCGGCCTGCGGCGACTTCCGGTCCCTGTTATGCGGATATTCCGTGATACTACCGCTTTCGGTGAACGCCAGTGCCATGTAAATTCCGCACGCGATGTCAATAAAGCGCGAGTAACGCGCCGGCGGGCCCCCGCCAGCCATGATTGTGTGAATTTTGGACGCGTATAACGCAATGTCGTTGATTTAGTCGTCCCGGCTTCCGCGCTCCGGCCTGTTCTGCGAAGAAAATCCCTGCTCCCCGGGCGGCGCCCCCGCTTTAACGCGGAACCTTTTCCGAGCGCGGAAACTAATACAAGCCAGGGCCGGCAAATGATCCGTCCTAAGAAAAGTCTCCGTGCTAACGCCCCGCTCGGGACCGGGCCGACCGCGCCCTGACCGGCGCACGCCTCCCGGGGACCGCCACACTTCACCTCAGTCACGCGTACCGCACAGGCCTGCACCTCACCGCGCGCGGCTAGGCACTGACGGTCTCTAGGGAGTCTCGGCCCGCGCGGCGTTGGCGCGGAAACTTGCGTCAACGCTGGCTTCCTGGCTTGACCGGTGACGCTAAAAGTGATATCACTTTGCTATAGGAAAGATAGCGGATAGCAGGACACAGGAGGTCCTCCGATGTACGCGCAGACCAGCAGCACTCCAGCAGAATCAGCCATCAGGAACTACTTCGTCGGCGGCGGGTGGCCGTTCCAGCGCCGTCACCCGGCCGGCTGGGCCGCCGTGCGGGCCGTCCTTCTCGTGTGGTTCATCACCCTCGGCTCCCTCCTCGTCGGCCACGGCTACGAGTGGGGCGCGCTGGTGTACATCGCGGCCGCGCGAGAGGTCGTGTTCGGCTACCGGCTGCTCAAGACGGCCCGGGCCGCCCAACACTAGTCGTCTGCTGATGCTCATAGCCACACGCCCGGCGCACACGTCGCCGGCCGACCATCGGGAAGCCAGTGCGACGTAAAACCAGAGATCAAGAACCATGACCCGCCCGGCCAGCAGCCCACCCGCCGCTGACCGGGCGGACTCGTGATGACGGTGCGACGGGCGCCACGCGACGAAGCGGCGAGCGCGGGGTAGACGAGTAATTCAAGGGTGCGTGGTGAAGGTCCGGCGCCCTATGGGGGGCAGGCGGGACCACGGCCGGGCAACCTCGCTGCCGCCGCACCTTCGGCAGGACCTCAGCCGCGCCCGGCAGCCAAACGCGGACCGCAACCGTCCCATCCCGGGTTCTCACTACGCCAGCCACTGACCAGGGGCGCGTTCGGCCATCGTTGATCACCCGCACCTGGGCGCGAACGGATACGACTACCTGAGCCGCAGGATACGAGCAGCCAGGAAGACCAGAGGACCGACGGCGGAGGCGGCGCATTTACCGCGCCCGGTAAGCGCGGGCGCGGTAGGCCCATGGCGCCACTCCGGATCACCGTGCCAGCACCCCGCCGACCTGGCCGCCCTGTTCCCCGCCCGCCGCTAGCGCGGCCGCATCGACCCGGCGAAGGCCCAGTGTTCGACCAGTTGGCCGTCGCGGACCCTGACCATGTCCAGGCCACGGGCCTCGAAGGGGGCACCGGTGGGCGGCTGGCCGAACAAGTCGCCCGTGTGCGTGCCGCGCAGCAGGTAGCGGTGGGCGACCCACTCGCCCTCCGCCACCGACTGCTCGGTGACTATCTCCAGGTCGGGACTTGCGTCCCGCATGCTCTCCCACTTGCGCCGCCAGTCCTCCCGCGTCACCCGCTCACCCTGGTCGAGCGACTCAGGGGCGATGAAGAGGAGCGCTGCCTCGAAGTCACCGCGCCCCCGGGCGCGGCCCATGGCTCGCAGCACGGCGGCGGGACCCGGCACGTCGGTCATCTGCGTCCTCCTGAACTCGCCTGGGCCTGACTGGCCGCAACAAGCGGGGACTATTCCCCGTTTATGCTCAAGACGATACCGGGGAACAGTCCCCGCTTGCAAGTAGAATCGGCGGCATGGCATCCCGGGTTACCCAGCGGGCCGACGCGCAGCGCAATCGCGAACGCCTGCTGACGGCGGCCGAGAACGCGTTCAACGCCCAGGGCGCCGGCGCCTCGCTGGACGACATCGCCAAGGCGGCCGGGGTCGGGAACGCCACCCTCTACCGGCACTTCCCGACCCGGGCGAAGCTCCTCGAGGCCGTCTACGACCAGCGGATAGCCGAGCTCTGCGCCGTCGCGGCCGAACTCGCGCAGCTGGCCGCCCCGGCCCGGGCCCTGCACGAATGGCTGCGCGCGGTGATCGCGCACGTCACCGACCGACGGGTGCTTACCGACGCGTTCCTTGCCGCCTACGAGGGCCCTGTCGGCATCGAGCCGCCGCAGTTCGCGGCCTGGCACAACGCGCTGTTCGACGCCGGCCGCCCGCTGCTGGCCGCGGCCCAGGACGCCGGGACCGCCCGCCGGGACCTGGACATCGCCGAGGTGCTGGCCCTCGTCACCGGCGTGGCCCGGGCCGGGAGCCCGGCCCAGGCCGACCGCTTCCTCAGCGTCCTGCTTGAGGGGATCACGCCCCGCTTACCTTATTTATTTCGACGATGCGGGCGAGCAGGACGCGGCCGCCCAGGATGGTCGACTTCAGCTCGAGGTAGGCGGTCTCTATTTCCCGGCGCTGGTGGTCTCTTGACACCGCCGGGCCCGGGCGTATCTTTCTTTTAACTTAACCGGTCAATAGCCTGCGGAATCGTGATTCACATGCGTCCCAGGCATTTTTCGCCTGAAAACTTAACCGGTTAAGTTACCAATGACCCCGGTAATGGCGACGAAGGAAGGAGCATTAGAATGACATTTCGGCTAAGGCGGCGGCGGGTGCTATATGCGTCCCTCGCCGCAGCGCTGGCGATCCTGACAACCGCCACGACAACGGCGGCGATGCCCGCATCGGCGAGTGCGGATACCGTGCCGTCCCTGCTGTCCGCCGCGCCCCTCGGGCTCAACACCGCACCGTGGGACTACATCTACGCCGCCGACACGTCCGCCTCTGGCGGCGTGGACGTCATCCAGCCGCTGCTGCAGGCCGCGGGCATTGACATGCTCCGCTACGGCGGCGGCTCCTATGCCGACTACTACGACTGGCAGACGAACACCAATATCCAGAACTGCCTGCCCGACGACGCGACGGCGTCCTTCAGCTCAAGTTGCTCGTCTTCGGACTCCCTCGACTTCAGCCAGTTCTCTCAGCAGGCGCGGGCGATCGGCGCGGAGAGCTTCGTGACAGTGAACTACGGTTCGGGCACCCCCGCCGAGGCCGCCGCCTGGGTGGCGCAGGCCAAGAGCACCGCGGGCCAGGGCGTCGCGCTGTGGGAGGTCGGCAACGAAACTTACGGCTGCTGGGAGGTCGACAACGAGCTCGCCGGGCCGCCAGAGAACTTCCAGGGCTACACGCCGAACACCTACACCACCGTGAACGGCGTCGACGAGAACCCGACGTGCCCGCAGGTCACCGAGGGCGACGCGGCCGGCACCCAAACGCTGGCGACCTCGTACGCGGTCAACGCCAGCCAGTTCCTGACGGCCATGAAGACCGCGAACCCCTCCGCCCAGATCGGGGTGCCGTGGGCGTTCGGCAGCGACGTGCCGGGCGCGTCGGTGCCGGACAACACCGAGTGGAACAACACGGTGCTGCGGGCCGACGGCAAGAACGTGAGCTTCGTCGACGCCCACTACTACCCGTTCTCCTTCGGCGGCGGCACCGGCGGCGCCAACCCGACCGACCAGCAGGTGCTGCAGTCACTGGAGCAGATCCCGGCGCTCTACCGCGGCATCCGGACGGAACTGAACGCCTACGACCCGAAGGCATCGGTCGTGGTCGGCGAGACCGGCGTGTCCAACAACGAGACCACCACGGTCTGCACCCCCGCGGGCGCATTGTTCGCCGCCGGTGACGTGCTGTCCTGGCTCGCCGCCGGCGCGAACAGCGTCGACTGGTGGGACATGAACAACTACGGCAACACCACCGGGACCTGCGTCAACCCCGACTACGGCCTCTTCACCTCATCCTCACCGCCGGTCGCGGAAACCCCGTACTACGGCTACCTTCTCGCCTCCGTGCTCGCCAAGCCGCACGCGCTGCTCAGCACGCTGAGCACCTCCGACGCCGTCCGACGTGCTGGCCTACCAGTCGCTCCTGCCCGACGGCAAGGTCGCCGTGGCGCTCATCAACACCAACACCGGGGCCGCGGAGAAGGTGACGTTCCACGCGCCGCTGCCCGGAGCCCTGCGGACGTGGAGCTACAGTGCCGGCAACCAGAACTCCGCCAACTCCAACATCATCACGGGAACGGCGCCCGCGGCGTCCTTCGCGCACGGCATCACGCTGCCGGCCGAGTCGGTGACGGTCCTCGAGACACGGTAACGCGCACGCCGCCAGTCAGCTGACACACCCCGGTCAGGGATGTGTGAAGGCGTCCGCACCGCCGCATTGATCTGGTCAAGCCATTAATGCGGATTGAGGCTTATTCACGGTGCGGACGCGGTACGCCCTAGCGAATGGCGCTCGGAATTCTGTCCGTGTGGCACGCGAGGCTACCGCCGGGGCGTGCGCCTGGGCGCCACAAGGACAAACGGTTGCCGACCAGGGTGCCACGAGGCCAATAGAAGCGTGCGTGCGTGCCACAGGGCCAGAATATTCTGGCCCTGTGGCACGCGAGGCCACATGACCCCGGCACCTACCCCGGCACCGCATTGCCCCGCTTGCCGAGCCGCAGCCAGCGGGCAAGTGTCGCTCAACCGGTAAACTTTTACGAAGCGGAAGGAAAAACGTGCGTGAGAAACGCTTTTCTTACATGACAAGTTTTATTTACACGCATGACAGGGTTCACCCGTAAATCCTGGATGCCGATATCGTGAAATACCGGCATGGCAGGCGCGGGCAGACCGGCAGGGTCTGGTTCTGTCCGCCGAGGAGAGCCTTGACGGTCATTGCGACCCGGCGGCAGCGTCACTCCTCGCCGGAGAACCGTTCCCAGGCCGACTGCCGGGTCATCTGCAGGGCGGCGCCGATGCGGGCCCAGGTCACCCTGCGCCCGCGCAAAATGGTGACGAGCCGCTGCAGGCTCGCCTCGGTCTGATCCCCGACCGCGGCGATGCGCGGAAGCAGGTCAAGGATCTGCTCGTCGGTCATCGACTCGTCCCAGGCGGCCAGTTCGGCCTTCGGGTCGGCCGGCTTGCTCCGCTCGGCCCCGAGGATGTCGTTGCACAGGCCCACGCACTCGCTGCAGATGTAGACGCCCGGTCCGGCGATCACCTTCTCGACTTCCGAGCTCGGCTTGGCGCAGAACGAGCAGCGCACCTGGACCTCCGGCACGACGTCTGGCGTTTCGCTGGCCATGGTTCCTCCTGATGGCCGGGTTGCTTGTCAGGTTCACCCTGACGTTTGTCAGGAGCTACCTTACGCTGCCGGGAGCCCCCGGGCCACCGAGCGCGCGGAATTACGGCCTTGACTGGCCCGGCCAGCCGCCCACCGCCGCTGACCGGGCGGACTCGTGACGAGACGGCGAGCGGGCGCTAGGGGAGGTGGAAGCTCAGTCGCCTGCGGAAAAGCGCGCGGTGACGCTGCCGAGGCCAGCGAACGTGGCGGTCACGGTGTCGCCGCCGCGGACCGGGATCGACGCGGTGATCGAGCCCGGCAGGATCACGTGCCCGGCGAGCAGCTCGACGCCGCGCGCGCCCACCGTGTTCGCCAGCCAGACCAGCGAGTTCAGCGGCGAGCCGAGCACCGCGCCGCCCGCGCCGGTCCCGGCCAGCGTGCCGTTGTGAAACAAGTTGCAGCCAACGAGCCGCAGGTCGGTCCCGGAGAGCGCGGCCGGGGCGCTGCCGAGGACCACGCCGCCGGACGCGGCGTTGTCGGCAACTATGTCAGCGAGCCCGATCTTCCAGTCCCGGATCCGCGAGTCGACCAGCTCAAGCGCCGGAAGCACGCAGCCGACGGCGGCGACGGCGTCCGCGACCGTCACGCCGGGTCCGCGCAGCGGCGCGCGCAGCACGAAGGCGATCTCCGGCTCGACCCGCGGCTGCAGGAACCGCGCCATCGGGACCGGCTCGTGCTCCAGCCAGAACATCCGGTCGAGCAGGTGCCCGTAGACCGGTTGGTGGACGCCCAGCTGCCGCTGCATCGCCACCGACGTGAGCCCGACCTTGTGGCCCTTGACCCGGGCGCCGTCCGCGGTCCAGCGCCGCACCTGAATCAGCTGGATCTCGTAGGCGTCCGGCGCCGTGAGGCCGGGGTGCCGCTCCGTCGGCGGATCGACGGGCTTACCGCTCGCGTAGGCGCCGAGCAGCGCGTCGGCGATCTCCTCCCGCCGGTCCTCGTCCATCGCCGCGTTCCTTCCTGGCCGGCCGTTCTCGCTCATCCCAACGTACCGGGGGTGCTTCCGCAAAAATAGAACTTGTTATAACTTTGCGGCAATGCCAGGCGACAAGGGAGATGAGCAAGGATGCCGGTCAAGTACCTGTCCCCGGAATGGATCGACGCCTACAACGCGGTGGTCGGCGCGGACGACGCGGTGCGCAAGGCGCTCAAGGGCAAGAGCGCGGTCATCCAGATGGTGGTCGCCGACGCGCCCGCCGGCGAGATCCATTACGCGCTGCGGATCGGCGACGGCACCGCCGCGGCCAGCCTCGGCGACGCCACGGACGCCGAGGTGACCATCCGCCAGTCTTACGAGACGTCGGCACAGGTCAACAAGGGCGAGCTGGACGGCGCGAAGGCGTTCACGCAGGGCAAGGTCAAGATCAGCGGCAAGATGATCAAGATGATGCAGCTGCGCGGCCCGCTGGCGGAGGTGCAGAAGGCGCTGAACACCATCGACACCGAGTACTGAGCAGGTCAGCCGGCCGACAACCGCGCTGGGGTGACCGGGAGCTCCGCTACCAGCGTGGTCCCCGCACCGGGGTGGCTCCGGACCTGCAGCTTCCCGCCAACGGCAGCGACCCGGTCGCCTAGGCCCACCAGGCCGGAGCCACGCGCCGGATCGGCGCCGCCGATCCCGTCGTCGCGGACGGTAAGCGTGATGAGCTCGCCGGCCTGCGCGATCTCAATGTGGACGGCGGATGCCTCGGCGTACTTGGCCGCGTTCGCCAGTGCCTCCGATATCACGTAGTACGCCGTCACCTCCAGGCGCTCGGGCAGGCGCTCAGGCGTCCGCACGTCGAGCGTCACCGGCACCGGTGACCGGCGGGCGAGACCCTTGAGCGCGGCCCCCAGGCCGCCCACGGCGAGGTTGGCTGGGTGGATCCCGCGCGCGTACTCACGCAGCTCTTCCAGCGCGCTCGTCAGCCCGGCGGCGACGCGGTCAAGCTCGCCGTGAAGCCACCCGAGCCCGGCCGGCACGTCCGCCTGAGCCGCCCGGAGCTGCAGGGCGAGGGAGACGAGCCGCTGCTGCGCGCCGTCGTGCAGGTCGCGCTCGATGCGGCGCCTGGTCTCGTCGGCCGTCGCGACGATGCGGGCCCGGGATGCCGTCAGCTCAGCCTGCGCCTCGGCGTTGGCGATCGCGGTGGCGACGAGTTCGGTGAACCCGGCGAGCCGCTGCTCGGCGTCGGGCGGCAGCGGCTGCGCGGACATGGACAACGCGACCACCACCCCCCACAGCCGTCCTTCCACGCTGATCGGGACGCCTACCGACGAGCACAGGCCCGCGGCCACCCACACGGCCGCGTCCCCGGCATCGTCACCGTAGTTATCCAGCCGCGCCGCCTGAGCGGTCTCGAACACCAGCGTGCTCACGTTCCGGCCGCCGAGCGGAGACTGATCTCCGGCGGGGAGGTCGACACCGGGCCTGCTCCACCGGCCCACGCGGGTCAGGAAACGGTCAGGATCGTAACGGCTCAGCACCGTGGCGTCGGCTAGCAGCAACTGGCCGGTCTCGACCGCTACGGCCTGGAACAACGTCGCCGGCGACGCCCCCTGGGCGACCAGTGTGGCCACCCGGCGCAGCGCGGCCTGCTCGTCGGCCACCCGGAGCAGCTCTTGACGGGCCTCGGCACTGGCGAGCGCGGTCGCGACGAGCTCGGTGAACGCGGCCAGCCGCTGCTCGGTGCCGGACGGCAGGGCGTTATCGCGCACCGACGTGGCGATCATGACGCCCCAGAGCTTGCCCTCGACGCCGATCGGGGCGCCGGCCGAGGAGCGCATCCCGATCTCTCGCGCGGACGTGGTGACCGCGTCGTCATCGCCCGCGGCGAGATGATCGACTCGCGCCGACTGCCCGGTCTCGAACACCAGCGTGCTCACGTTCCGCCCGCCAAGCTCCGACCGGCGGCCGACCAGCGGTTGGCCGCCTGCCCGGCTCCAGCCGCCGACCACCTCGACCGCGCGACCCGCGTCGTAGCGAGCCACCATCGCGAAGTCGGCTTCCGGCAGCACCTGGCCGACCTCCTCGGCCACCGCGGCGAACACCGTGCCGGGCTCCGCGCCGACGGCGACCAGCATCGCCACGCGCCGCAGCGCGGTCTGCTCCTCGACGATCGCGCGCAACTCCACCCGGGCCTGCGCGTTCGCGATCGCGGTCCCGACGAGCTCGGCGAAGGCCGACATCCGGTGCTCGTCTCCGGGACGCAGCCCGTCGGGCCAAGCGGTCGCGGTGATCACCGCCCCCCACAGCCGGCCGTGGACGACGACCGGGCTCCCGGTGCCTGCCCGCATGCCGACGGCCCGCAGGTAGTCCGCCACCGATCCGGGAGGCCCGGCGAAGTGCGCCACCCGGGCCGGCTGGCCGCTGCGCTTGACCGCGGCGGCGATGCCCTCACCCGCTACCGTCAGCCGGGTCCCGACCGGGGCGGTCACCCCCGTGTCGTTCCAGCCGCCGAGCACGGTCGCGGCACCCTCGGCCTCGTACCGGAGCACCAGCGCGATGCCGGCGCTGGAGAGCTGCGCGAGTTCCTCGGCCACCGCGGCGAAGATCTCATCCGGGGCGGCGGCCTTGGCCACGAGCATGGCGACCCGGCGCAGCGCCGCCTGCTCGCCGGCGAGTCGTTCGATCTCCGCCTGCGCGGCACTCAGGTCCGGCCACGATGAGCTGTCCATCTCAGGCGGCCGTCAAGACGACGCCGCCGTGAGCCGATCAGGTTGCATGCGCCCCCCAAGAACATTGCGCATACGAACGTTACCGCTGGTGACTGGCTAGATCTAGCCGGCGGGCGGGACCAGGCGAGCAGGGGGCCGGCGCCCTCGGGCGGCTCGGGGGGACGCACCTAAACCTTCTCGTTCAGGGCGCGGCGGGGCCGACGAAGCTGTGTCCCCACAGGCTTACCGCGGTGGTCTCCCGGCTGACCCAGGTCGCGTCGTCCACGAGCCGTCCGTCGGTGCCGTACTCGATGTCGAATCCGCCCGGGGTGCGCACGTAGAACGACACCATCAGGTCGTTGGCGTGCCGCCCGAGCGACGCGGACACCGGCACGCCCCGCCGCGCGCAGCGGTCCATGGCCCGGCCGACGTCGTCCAGCGCGGCCACCTCGATCATCAGGTGCACGATGCCCGCGTCGGCCGGCATCGGCGCCAGCGCCAGCGAGTGATGGCGCGGGCAGCAGCCGAGGAACCGGAACCAGGCCGGCGGGTCCCCCGGTTGCCCGCCGAAGAACTCGGCGGGCATCCGCATCGAGTCCCGCAGCCGGAAGCCGAGCACGCCGGTGTAGAAGGCCAGCGCGGCGTCGGCGGCGCCGGGCACGGGCAGCACGACGTGCCCCAGGCCCATGTCCCCGGTCACGAACCGGTTGCCGTACGGGCTGACGGCCGGCCGGTGCTCGAGCGCCGCGCCGCAGAACACCTCCACGGCGTTGCCCGCCGGGTCGTCGAAGCGCAGCATCTCCCCCACCCGCCGCGCGGCGAGCTCGTCGGGATCGCCCGCCTTGGCCGCGACGCCGGCCTCCGCGAGGGCCCGGCGCACGGCGGCGAGCGCCGCCGCGTCGGCCACCTCCCAGCCCGTCGCGAGCAGCCGGTCCCGCTCCCCCGGCACGATCACCAGCCGGGCGGGGAAGTCGTCCATCCGGAGGTACAGGGCGCCCTCCTCCGGCCCCCGTCCCTCCGTCATGCCGAGGATCCGGACGCCGAACTCGCGCCACGCGGCGACGTCGGCCGACTCGATCCGCAGGTAGCCAAGGGACCCGATCACCGGTTCCCTCCTTCCAGGAAGCCGATCGCCAGCCGGTTGAACTCGTCGAACTTCTCCAGCTGAGCCCAGTGCCCGCAGCCGCCGAACACGTGCAGCTGCGCGCGCCTGATCAGCTTCAGCGCCACGAGGGCGCCGTCGAGCGGGTTGACCCGGTCCTCGCGGCCCCAGATCAGCAGCACGGGGTTGCGCAGCCGGTGCGCCTCGCGCCACAGCAGGCCGTCCTCGAAGAAGGCCGGGTCGTAGAACGAGGCGCCAAGCGACGCCATGGCCGCGAGCGCCGCGGGCTCGGCCGCGGCCGCGTACCGCTCGTCGATCAGCTCGTCGGTCACCAGCCGCTGGTCGAAGACCAGCGTGCGGAGGAACACCGCCATCTTCTCCCGGCTCGGGCCGGGCGGGGCCGGGAAATCGGCCAGCCGCTTGACCCCCTCGGTCGGGTCGGGGGCGAACAGGTTGAGGGACAGGCCACCCGGTCCCATCAGCACCAGGCGGCCCGCGCGCTCCGGGTAGTTCAGGGCGAAGCGGACCGCGGTACCGCCGCCGAGCGAGTTGCCCACCAGGTGCACCCGGTCGATGCCAAGCTCGTCAAGCAGCCCAGCGAGCGCTCGCGCGGCGAAGGAGAAGTAGTTTCCCTCCACCGGCGGCTTGTCCGACTTGCCGAAGCCCGGCTGGTCGACGACCAGCGTGCGGAAGCGTTCGCCGAACACCGGCAGGTTGCCACCGAAGTTGGACATCCCCGCGGCGCCCGGCCCGCCGCCGTGCAGCAGCACGACCGGAGTACCAGGGCGCTCCGCGCCCGCCTGCTCATAGTGCAGGTGCATGAAGCCCAGCCCTCCTCACAACATCGCACCGGGAGGAACGTCACGCCCGAACTCGCCGCGGCCGAACATCGACAGCGCCCGCTCGGGGTCGTTGATCGCGTGCAGCCGGCCGGCGTGCGCGTCCCGCCAGAACCGCTGCAGCGGGGTCCCGGCCTTCAGCGCCCGCCCGCCGGAGTTCTCGAAGAGCAGGTCGATCGTCTTGATGGCCTGCGCGGTGCCGGTCACCTGGTCGCGCCGCACCCGCAGCCGCAGCGGGATCGGCAGCTTCTCCCCCGCCCGGGCGAGCGCCATCAGCTCGGCCATGTTCCGCTCGAGCGCCAGCCACGCGCCGTCGAGCAGGCCCGCCGCCTCGGCGACCCGCACCTGGCCGAACGGGTCGTCCCCGGCCTTCTCCCCCGCGTACGCGGCGCGGACCCGGTCGCGCTGGTAGGCCACGTGCGCCTCGTACGCCCCGGACGCCATGCCGATGACCGGCGTCGTGATGGCGTACGTGAACACCGACCCGTACGGGATCCGGTACAGCGGCCCGGGGTTGCGCTCCTGGCCGGGGCAGGCGCACCGGGTGACGTCGTTGAAGCTAAGCGCCCGGTGCGCGGGGACGAAGGCGCCGTCGACCACGATGTCGTTGCTGCCGGTGCCGCGCAGCCCGACCGTGTCCCACACGTCGTCGACGGCGTAGTCGCTGGCGGGAAGCAGGAACGTGCAGAAGTCAACGGGCTTGCCGTCGTCGCCGACCGCGATGCCGCCGAGCAGCACCCAGGTCGCGTGGGAGGAGCCGGAGGAGAAGCTCCACCGGCCCGTGAGCTGGTACCCGCCCTCGACCAGGCGCGCCCGCCCGGTCGGGGCGTAGGACGAAGACATCCGGGTGGCCGGGTCCGCGCCCCAGACCTCCTCTTGCGCCCGCGGCCGGGAACAGCGCGAGCTGCCACGGGTGGACGCCGAGCACGGACGCCACCCAGCCGGTCGACCCGCAGGCGCTCGCGATCAGCCGCACCGCGGTGAAGAACGCGATCGGGTCCGCCTCGAGCCCGCCGTAGCTGGCCGGCTGCAGCAGCCGGAAGAACCCCGTCTCGGTGAGGGCCTTGACCGAGTCGGCCGGCACGTCACGGTTGTCCTCGGTCTCCTGGGCCCGCTGCCGGAGCACGGGGAGCAGGTCGGCCACCGCGGCGACGACGGCCGGCTCCGGCCCTGCGTATGCGCCGATTTCGGCCACGTGCAATCCTTTCCTGGCTTCCACCCATCGCCACAAGATTAGAACATGTTCTAGTCTATGGGTATGGCTAGAGCGATGGGGATGGATCGTCCGCGGATTATCGACGCCGGGCGGCCGCCGGACCGGTTCGCGCGCGGCTGGCACTGCCTCGGGCTAGCGTCGGCGTTCCGCGACGGCGACCCGCCGACACCGCACGCGGTGCAGGCATTCGGCACGAAGCTGGTCGTGTTCGCCGACGCCGCCGGCGAACTGCACGTGCTTGACGCGTACTGCCGGCACATGGGCGGCGACCTGACCATGGGCACGATCAAGGGCGACGAGGTCGCCTGCCCGTTCCACGACTGGCGCTGGGGCGGCGACGGCCGCTGCGCGCAGATTCCCTACGCGCGGCGGGTGCCGCCCGCCGCCAGGACCCGGTCGTGGCTCACCCTGGAGCGGAACGGGCAGCTGTTCGTCTGGCACGACCCGGAGGGGAACCCGCCAGGCGACGACGTGACCATCCCGCTGATCGAGGGCGCGGGCTCAGCGCAGTGGACCGGCTGGACCTGGGACTCGATCCTGGTGGACGGGTCCAACTGCCGCGAGGTGATCGACAACGTCGTGGACATGCCGCACTTCTTCTACATCCACTTCGCGTTCCCGACGTACTTCAAGAACGTCTTCGAGGGGCACATCGCGTCGCAGTACCTGCGGACCAGGGCCCGGCCCGACGTCGGGCCGGTGTCCGCCCCCGCCGGAGGACCGGCCGCTGGAGAGGAAGTCACCCTCCGTTCTGAAGCCTCGTATTACGGCCCCTCCTACATGATCGACTACCTCCAGCAGGACTACCACGGCATGGCCGTGGAGAGCGTGCTGATCAACTGCCATTACCCGGTGACCCCGACGTCGTTCATGCTCCAGTGGGGCGTGATCGTCAAGCGGCCGCCGGGGATGTCCGACGAGCAGGCCGCCAAGTTCGGCGCCAAGTTCGCGAAGTTCGTCGGCCTCGGCTTCGAGCAGGACGTGGAGATCTGGCTGCACAAGAGCCGGATCGACAACCCGCTGCTGTGCGCGGAGGACGGGCCGGTGTACCAGTTGCGGCGCTGGTACGAGCAGTTCTACCGGGACGCGGCCGAGGTCGAGCCGGACATGACCGCCCGGTACGAGTTCGAGGTGGACACCACCCGCGCCGTCGCCGGGCTGGGAGGCCGAGGTCGCGCAGAACCTGGCCGCCAGGCGGCCGGCCGACCGAGGTCACGGCCGAGCCGCCGGCCAAGGCGGGCTGAGATGCAGCCGCGGGCCGCGGCCCGGGCTGCGACTCCGGCCGATGACCGCTACGCCGCCCCGCAGCCGGTCGAGTGCGCCCGCTGCGGCGCGACGGCCGAGGTGGTCAAGTTCAGCCCGCAGCACACGTCGGTGCAGTGGACTGCGGCGGCGGTGGGCGGCTGCGCGGAGTTCCGCGCCCGGGCCGCCGAAGGCACCCGCAGCGCGCTGATCGAGGGGTGCGCCGCCCTGCGGGACAGCATCGATCTCGCCGGTCACGTCCGGGCGGCTGGCGGTGTCGCCGCCCTCGTATGAGGGAGCGGCCACGTCCGAGAGTCCGGACCGTGCGCGACTTTTACCAGGTGACCGTGGCGGAGGTGATCCGCGAGACTGACGACGCGTACTCGTTCGTGCTCGACGTGCCGCCGTCGCTGGCCGCCACCTTCGCCTACCGCCCGGGCCAGTTCGTCACCGTCCGCGTTCCCTCCGACCAGACCGGCTCGGTGGCCCGCTGCTACTCCTTGTGCTCGTCACCGCATGCCGGGGACCTGCCCGCGATCACCGTCAAGCGGACGGCCGGGGGGTACGCCTCCGGCTGGTTCCTTGACACGGTCACGGCGGGCACGGTGCTTGACCTGCTGCCGCCGGCCGGGACGTTCTGCCCGGGGTCGCTGGACGGCGAGTTCCTGCTGTTCGCGGCCGGCAGCGGGATCACGCCGGTCATCTCCATCCTGAAGTCCGTGCTGGCCGCCGGGCGCGGCCGGGTCGCCCTCGTGTACGCGAACCGGGACGAGCGGTCGGTGATCTTCGCCGCCGAACTGCGCAGGCTCGCGGCCGCGGCCGATGGCCGGCTGGCCGTGCTGCACTGGCTTGACTCGGTGCAGGGGTTCCCGACGGCCGCCGGGATCGCGGCCCTGGCCCGGCCGTACGCCGGGTGGGAGCCGTACGTCTGCGGGCCCGACCCGTACCTCACGGTCGTCCGGGCGGCGCTCGGGCGGCTCGGCGTGCCCGCGAAGCGGGTGCGGGCCGAGCGGTTCCTGTCGCTCGCGGAGAACCCGTTCGCGGAGGCGCCGGCCGACGGCGGGCAGGCCGCGACGCTTTCTGTCGACCTCGACGGCGTGACCAGGACCTTGCCGTGGCCGCCGGGCACCCGGATGCTCGACGTGCTCATCGCGGCCGGGCTGGCCGCGCCCTACTCCTGCCGCCAGGGAATCTGCGGCGCGTGCGCCTGCCAGCTGGTGGCCGGCGAGGTGGAGATGGCGCACAACGAGGTGCTCGAGGCGGCGGACCTGGCCGACGGCTACATCCTCGCCTGCCAGGCCGTGCCGCTGACCCCGGAAGTACGCGTGACTTACTGAAATCAAAATCCTTATCCCGAACGGGTCCGGGTTTCACGCGTTGCGCACGATCGGCCTGCCCTCATCCAGCCAGGCCGCCGCGGTGCTCTCGTCGAGTTGGCCGTTCTCACTCGTCCCGAAATTCGATGGCAACAAAAGCCCGCTCCGCGGCTTTGGGGGGTGCGAATTCCGGCCTTGTGAGTCATCGTTGGTTGAGGACAAGCAAGTACCGGTTGAGCCTCAGGTGGGGAGCGCATTGGCTTATGACGGTTAATTCCGGGGTGGCGGGCGCGCCCGCGCAGGCTGGCCCTGCGCTGGGGCCGCATTACAAGTGGATCGCGCTGTCCAACACCACGCTGGGCATGCTGATGGCGACGATCAACCAGTCCATCGTGCTGATCGCGCTGCCCGACGTCTTCCGCGGGATCGGGCTGAACCCGCTGAGCCCCGGCAACACCAGCTACCTGCTGTGGATGTTCATGGGGTTCCTCGTGGTGTCCGCGGTGCTGGTCGTGTCCTTCGGGCGCCTCGGCGACATGTTCGGCCGGGTGCGGATGTACAACCTCGGCTTCGCGGTCTTCACCGTAGCCTCGATCTTCCTGGCCGTGACCTGGATGCACGGCGTGCCCGGGGCGCTGTGGCTGATCATCTGGCGGATCGTGCAGGGCATCGGCGGCGCGTTCCTGTTCGCCAACTCCGCCGCGATCCTCACCGACGCGTTCCCGGCCAACCAGCGCGGCACCGCCCTCGGCCTGACCTCGATCGCGGCCATCGCCGGGTCGTTCGTCGGGCTGATCCTCGGCGGCGTGCTCGCCCCGATCAACTGGCACCTGATCTTTCTCGTCTCCGCGCCGGTCGGCGCGTTCGGGCACCGTCTGGGCGTACTTCATGCTGCACGACATCGGGGATGCGCAAGCACGCGCAGATGGACTGGTGGGGCAACCTGCTGTTCGCAGCCGGGCTGATCGCCATCCTCGTCGGCATCACCTACGGCCTGCTGCCGTACGGCGGCCATCCCATGGGCTGGACGAACCCGTGGGTGCTCACCGCGCTGTTCGGCGGCCTGGCGCTGCTTGTCGTCTTCGCGTACTTCGAGACCAAGGTCGCCGAGCCGCTGTTCCGGATCTCGCTGTTCAAGATCCGCGCGTTCGCCGCGGGCAACGTCGCGAACCTGATGCTCGCGATGGGCCGCGGCGGCATGCAGTTCATGCTGATCATCTGGCTGCAGGGCATCTGGCTGCCGCTGCACGGCTACAGCTTCAGCCAGACCCCGCTGTGGGCCGGCATCTACCTGGTGCCGCTGACGGTCGGCTTCCTGATATCCGCGCCGCTGTCGGGCGTGCTGTCGGACAAGTTCGGCGCCAAGGCGTTCACCGTGGGCGGCGCGCTGCTGACGGGAGTGACGTTCCTGCTGCTGATCTTCGTCCCGGTGGACTTCGCCTACTGGGAGTTCGCGGTCGTCATCGCCCTCAACGGCTTCGGCTCCGGCCTGTTCGTCTCGCCGAACTGGGCGGAGATGATGAACTCGGTCCCGGCCAACCAGCGCGGGGCGGCCGGCGGCATGATCGCCACCTTCCAGAACTCCGCGTTCGTCCTGTCGATCGGCATCTTCTTCTCCCTGATGGTGGCCGGCCTGGCCAGCAAGCTCCCGTCGGCCATGTTCAGCGGGCTCACCGCGCAGGGCGTCCCGGCCGCCACGGCCACGCCGATCTCGCACCTGCCGCCGATCGGCGTGCTGTTCGCCTCCTTCCTCGGCTACAACCCGATGCAGCAGCTGCTCGGCCCGCAACTGGCGCACCTGCCGGCCGCGCACGCCGCCTACGTGGCCGGCCGCGAGTTCTTCCCGCACCTGATCACCGCGCCGTTCCACGATGGCCTCAGCGTGGCCTTCGGGTTCGCGATCGCGGCCAACGTGATCGCGGCCATCGCCTCGGCGCTGACCGGCCGGCGCGACGGCGACGGCGACGGCCGAGCCCGAGTCCGCTGGGTTACGAGCTGGCCGCCGTATCCGCCGAGGGCGGCTTCGAGCCCAGCGAGCTCGTTGTCCCTGACGTCACCGAAGAAGCCCGCGAATCACCCGACAAACCGCGTGACTTACTGGGTGAAACACGGATCCGTTCGGGAAAATCAAAATCCTTATCCCGAACGGATCCGGGTTTCACGCCTCAGCTCGACGTCTTCGCCTCGCGGGTGGCCGCCTTGCGGCCGGCAACGCCGGCCTTGACGGTTGCCTCGAGGTGATCGACCGCCCACATTCTGCCCGGGCGGGCCGCCGGTGACCGGGAACTACCCGAGGCGTCTGCCACGAAGCTCACGGTCTTGCCTCGTCGGTCCCGGGCAAGGGGACTGCCTCGGTCCTGTGGTTGGTGGCCGGATGCCGGGTTTAGGTTTCGACGTCGCGGGCCGGCAGGTGGGACTCGAGGGAGCGGGCGATGTCAGTCAGGCCGTGCTGGACCGCGGCCAGGCCGGCCGCGGTCGCGGGGCCGCAGGGGACGCCGGGCTCGCAGAACGCGGCGGCCTCACGGAGGCGCTCGGTGATCACGACCCAGGCGGCTTCGCGGTGCGGGAGCGCGCAGTCGTCTCGTAGAACAGCTCGAAGCTGGCCGGCCGTGCGGGCCGGGTCGTGCGGGCCGGCCGGGAGCGTGGTGACTAGGTCGCCGAGTGGCTTGATCGCCTGGAACATCAGGTTTACGCAGGCGTCGGCCAGCGCCTTGAGCTGGGCGTCGGTCTCCTCGGTGTGGGCGAAGAACCGCTGCAGCTTGAGCAGCAGAGCCTCGTAGCTCACGTTGAACAGGTCCATGACCTGCCTGGTCAGCGGGTCGGTGACCAGTGGGACGCCGGTGTCGCGCTCGCTGGGCCTGACATTGACCGTGACGACCGGCCTGGCCTGCTCGAAGGCCGGGTTGGCCTCGCGAAGCTGAAGGTACTCGTCCATGATCTGGACAAACTGCCCGAAGTGGGCATCGTTCCAGTTGCCGCGTGCCCCCTCGCCCTGCTCGAGGATCTCGTCGACGGCCTTATGCGCCGACGCCAGATCTGTCACGACGATCAGCTCGGGCCAGCCGAAGTATCGCTGCGTGGCCTGGGCCTGCGGCGGGCCCACGAACAGCCGACGCTCGCCGAGCTTGTCGGCCAGGCGCGCGAACCCGGCCTCGATTGACCGGTACAGGTGCCCGACGGTGGCGAAGTCCTGGCTACGGGGCACGATCTCACCGGGCTGCATGGCCGGGGCGGCGCGGCCGAAGGCCGCCATCCCCTCTGCGTCGTCCAGGTCCATGCCCTCCGGGCGCTCCAGGAACATGAAGTGCTGAAGCGCGGACTCGCCGAACGGCAGCAGCGCCAGGTGCACGCCGGCCGGGTAGTGGGTGGCGGGATGAGGGAAGTTCGGCCGAGACAGGTGCGGGGCACCGCCGATGGCCGACAGCAGGTTCTGCACCAGGGCCAAGTGCAGCATCTCCTGGGCAGCGATGTGAGATATCTGCTTTCGCCACCTCGTTACGGCGGCTGCCTCCTCGGCGGTCAGGCCCTCGGCCTCGGACTGCCTCAGCGAGA
The DNA here is from genome assembly GCA_963850115.1 of uncultured Actinomycetota bacterium. Lineage (GTDB taxonomy): Bacteria > Actinomycetota > Actinomycetes > Streptosporangiales > Streptosporangiaceae > Trebonia. Next base: position 16,065 of record CAWKKG010000021.1, on the reverse strand, counting down.
ACGCGGCGTACAGGTACTGGCACATGATGCCGTGCTCAAGCTCGGCCGCCTCACAGAGCATGTAGTACAGGGCTTCGCGGTGCTCGATCACGAACGGGGCCTCGGGCGGGGCCAGCCCGCCGCGCGTCGCGATCACCTGCGCGAGCCGTCCCCGGGTATGGATTTCGCTCATGTCCGTTCGGGCCTCCTGGTCCCCTGTTGTGTCCGCGGGATCCCATGTCGCCGCGGCGAGCGTTGCCACTGGATGAACATCAAGCAGAGGGGCTGGTCGCGCTGCTGCCCCCGGCCGTTATCTGCCATGCCCTCGCCGTCCTGCCAAGACCTGCTCCCGCGCGTGGACTGCATGCCGGTGGGAAGATCCGCGCCACCAGCAATGCTTACATTATTACACCTACACCGGAAAATGGCCGCAACGCCGATGGGTACCGCTGCGTCGTAAAGGTCAACAGTGACGGATATCGACGCATTGCCCGTCCGCTATTGATTGGAAGACCTCGTGAAGAATGCGCTACTGGCTATTCCGCTGGTCGCTGCGGGTGTACTCACGGTGGGATGCGCCGCGTCGTCGGCGTCGACGGCCGTCTCGGCTAGCTCCTCCTCCGGTGCCTCGCCTGGCAGTGCCGCTGCTGCCAGCGCGTCGTCGTCGGCTACCTCGGCGAGTGCCGCCAACTCGGGTTCTGCCGCATCCGGGACGCCGGCGTGCAAGTCGGCTGACCTGCAGGTCAGCCTCGGCGGGGGCGCGGGCGCGGGCATGTCCCAGAACCACACCGGCCTTCAACTGCGCAACATCGGGTCGTCGGCGTGCACGCTCTACGGTTACGCCGGTGTCGCCTGGGTCGCCGATGCGGACGGCCGTCAGGTCGGGGCCGCCGCCGTCAGGCAGGCGGAACCCACCGGAAGCGCGGAGCAGACCGTAACGCTGGCGCCGGGTGCGCTGGCGTCCGCCTCGCTCGACATCGTGGACGCCGCCGCGTTCGCACCATCGCAGTGCAAGCCGGTCCCGATCCGCGGGCTGCGCGTGTACCCGCCGGGCGAGCAGGCTGCCCTGTTCCTCTCGCTGCCGACTCAGGCAGGCGGCTACGGCGAATGCTCTGGCGCCGAGGACGCGGAGCTGACCATCGGCTACGTGCAGGCCGGAGTCCAGCCCGGCGACGGAGGCGCGGGCTAACGGCCGCGCGGGCCGTCAGGCAGGGAGGTGTTGCTGATACAGAAGCTGCGCGGCCCCATCGTCGTTCAGTAGAGTCAAAGCACCCCCCGATCACCGCCCGCGCGCAACCGCGGAAACGCCTGCCCTCCTGTTGGTGCGCGGTCAGCCCTTGATTGCGGTGCTGGCCACGCTCCGGACGAACCAGCGCTGGAAGAGCACGAATACGACGACGGAGGCGACCATGAGCACGCCGAAGGCGAGGACCTCTCCCTAGTTGACCGGCACCTAGCCCTGGAACACCGCGATTTGCAGCGGCAGGTGGCTGACGCCGGGCTGCTTGGTCGGGGTGAAGGTGCCGGTCGGATAGGAAGAGACATCCATGATCCGTGGTCGCGGCGAGGGCGTATGACTCGTCGAAGGATCACCTCTACGCCTTGTCCCCGATAATCTGCCGCAGTAGCACGATCAGGCCATGCGGATCAGGGATGGTCACGTCAGCCAGCCCCGCGAGCGGGCCCGTTCCCGAGGGACCTATCGCGACGGCCAGCTTAGGGCGGCCGCAGCGGCGTGACCAGGCGTTCACTTCTCGAACGGCGGGCAGGTCGCCGACGTCATCGCCCGCGTAGCAGACCGCCGCCGTCTCGTCGCGGATAAGCTCGCGGATCGCCGTGCCCTTGTCGGTACCCGGAAGGCAGATTTCGAGTACTTCTTTGCCCGGGCGCACCTCGAGCCCCGCGGATGCCGCGGCTTCGGTTACTGGCACGCGCAGCAGGTCGACCAGGCGATCCGGCTCGGCCGTCAGCCGGGTGTGCACGACCAGGGACAACTCCTTGTCCTCGATCCATACCGCGGCGTCGTGCACGGTGCTGGCCACGATTTTCGGCAGGCGCACGCGAAGCTCGTCAATGCCGGCCGGGGTCGCGGGCGCCCGGAGGCAGCCGTTCTCCCAGCGCTCGACGCCGTGCAGACCGTAGATGATGATGCCGGGCACGGCCTCAAGGCCGCTGACCCGCAGCAGCGAGGCCACGCTGCGGCCGCTCACGATGGCCACTGCGGCTCCCGTCGCGCGCACGGCCCGCAGCACCTGGTGGACGCCCGCCACCGGGCGGGCGTCATCCGGGTGCGGTGATATCGGTGCGAGGGTGCCGTCGAAATCGAGTGCCACCAGCGCGGACGGAAGGGCAGCGCGCAGCGGGGACAGGTCCGTCAGCACACGCGTCCACGCCGCCTGGTGCCAGCTTCACCGTGATCATCGTTCGCCCACGGTAACAAGGACCTTCACGTGGTTTCCCGACGAGGCGAGTTCGAAGGCCTCCGCGACCTGCGCGAGCGGCCGGGTGGCGGTCACGAAGTCCGCGGTCCTTACGGCCCCCCGGCTGAGCAAGTCGACCGACTCCCGGTAGTCCTCGGGGAGATAGGTGGCGCTGCCTTGAATGCGGACCTGGTGGTCCTGCACGATCGGCAGCGGGACGGTGACGTCCCTGGCCGGAACGCCGACGACAACGACCGTACCGCCTTTGTCGGCGATAACGATCGCCTGGTCCATGGACGACTGCACGGCGACGCAGTCGAACACGATGTCCGCGCTTTCCCCGAGCGCCCTTCTCACCTGCCCGGCGACGTCAGGCGTGCGCGCGTCGATCGTCGCATCGGCACCGAGGGCCGCGGCCCGTTCGCGTTTGCGCGTATTGGGGTCAGTGCTGACGATCTTCCCCGCGCCGTGGGCGCGGAGCACTGCGACGGTAAACAGCCCGATGGTCCCGGCTCCGAGGACGGCGACGGAACGGCCCTCGACTTCGCCGGCCAGGCGTACCGCGTGTACCGGCGTCGACAGCGGTTCGATGAGCGCCGCGCTGTAATCGTCCAGGTCGTCCGGCACCGGGTACAAACGGTCCGCGGCCAGGGTGAAGGCGTCCGCCATGCCGCCCTGCGGGTACCCACAGCCGAAGAACTGCAGGTTCTCGCACAGGTTTTCCCGGCCGGAGGCACACATCTTGCACGTCCAGCAAGGCAGGTAAGGTGCCACGATGACCCGCTGTCCCGGCGTGCGGCCCGGACGCCTGTGCCCGTGACGGCTGGGCCCGTCGCCTCGATGACCCCGACGACCTCATGGCCGGGCCGGTAGGGCAGTGAGACGAAGGGGTGCCGCCCGCGGGCGGCGTGCAGGTCGGACCCGCAGACCCCGGCCGCGAGCGTGCGGACCAGGGCCTCGTTCGGGCCGGGGGCGGGGACATCGGCCTGCTCGACCTCGATCTGGCCCGGGTAGATGACGACGCGTCGCATGCTGGTCAGGGCGATTTCCTCTCCAGGAGGGGTGGCACCTCGCCAGCCTGAGCGAGCGCCGCGCATTGGTCAAGATCCGCGAAAGTTCTTCGGACGCCCCGCTCCAGCAGGGAGGTAATGATGGAGGTGTACACCCCGGTGAACCTGGGCTCGTCGGCGAGTTCACCGAAGACCGCGCGGTTGCCGTCGAGGAACGCGGCCGGGTGCTGGCGCTGCCGGCGGGCCGCCGCTTGAAGTTGCGGTGCGCGGTCATCGTCAAGCTGATGCGGCTCGCCGTTCTCGTCGGTGCCCTCGGCGTAGCGGGCCCAAGTGGCGACGACGGCCGCGGACCGGGTGACGGGCCCGCCGGCGGCAAGCTGCTCCCTGATGACGGGCAGCAGGAACTTGGGAATGCAGTCGGACCCGTTGGAGCACAGCCGCGCCACGGTATCGCGCACCTCGGAATTGGAGAATCGCTCGATCAGCTGGTTGGCGTACCGGTAGAGGTCGACGCCGGGAACGGGCCGGAGGGTCGGGATGGCTTCCTGGGTCATGTAGTCCAGCAGGAACCGCGCGAACAGCGGGTCGGTCGTGACCTCGTGCACGAAACGGTACCCGACCAGATGGCCCGGGTAGCACAGGGCCTGATGGCTGGCGTTGAGCAGCCGCAGCTTCATCAGCTCGTAGGGCTCCACGTCGGCCACGATCTGCACTCCGGCGTCCTCAAGCGGCGGCCGGCCGTCGGTGAAGTCGTCTTCGAGCACCCACTGGGTAAACGGCTCGCAGAACACCGGCCAGTGGTCCTCGATGCCGAACCGGCGGCCGAGCTCGGCCCGGTCCTCTTCGGTCGTCTTGGGGGTGATGCGGTCGACCATGCAGTTGGGGAAGCGGACCTCGCGGGTCATCCAGTCGGCCAGCCCGGGATCGCGCAGCCGCGCGAACGCCGTGAACGCGCGCCGGCTCAGGTGCCCGTTGCCCTGGATGTTGTCGCAACACAAGATGGTGAACGCGGGCATGCCGCGCGCGCGGCGGCGGGCCAGCGCCTCGGTCACAAGCCCGAAGACGGTGCGCGGCACCGCTCCCGGACCCAGGTCGGCCCGACCGCCTGGTCGGCCGGGTTGAATTCGCCGGTGACCGCGTCGAGGTTGTAGCCGCCTTCGGTCACGGTGAGCGAGACGATCCTGGTCGCGGGGGCGGCCATCTTCTCGATAGCGGCCTCGGGGTCGTCCGGCGCGAACAGGTACCCGGTGATCGACCCGATCACGCGGGCGTCCCAGCTGCCGTCGCTGTGCCGCATGACCAGGGTGTAGAGGTCGTCCTGGGCGGCCAGCGCGTCGCGCATCGCGACGTTGGACGGCTGCAGGCCGATGCCGAAGATGCCCCAGTTAAGCGCCGCGCCGCTGTTCATCAGCGTGTCGATGTACATCGCCTGGTGCGAGCGGTGAAAGTTGCCGACGCCGATGTGCACGATCCCGGTGCTGACGTCGCGCCGGTCGTAACGGGGCAGGCCACCTCGGGTTCAGCGGGCCAGGGTTTTCCGGTCAGCCTGGTCATGTTGTCCCTCCCTCGCCGTCCGCGAATTGGCCGCCGGGTGCCGGGCTCGTCCGGCGGAGGCCGGGCGGGCTTGAGGGCGGCCACGGTACGCCGGAACCGGGCGTGGCGCTCGGCGTGGAAGGCAGCCGAGGCCGGGTCCGGTTCGGCCACCAGGCGGGCCCGCGGCGCCAGCGGCCCCTGGATATCGGCAAGCTCAGCAGCCCCGCGGCGCGGGCACCCAGCAGCGCCGCGCCCCGGCCGGATGCCGCGGGCACGTCCACGGCATAAAGCGGCAACCCGAGTACGTCCGCGAGCAGCTGCCGCCAGCCAGCGGCCAGGGTGCCTCCGCCGGCCAGCCGCAGCTGCGGCCGGGCGGTGGCCGGCCAGCAGGGCGTCCAGCGCGTCGCGGATAGCGAACGCGACCCCTTCGAGCGCGCCCCGCAGGAGCGATGTCCGGTCGTCGGCCAGCGACAGTGCGGTCCAGGAGCCGCGCAGCGCCGGATCGGAATACGGTGTGCGTTCCCCGGACAGGTGCGGGATGAAGATGGGATCGTGGGCCTGGCCCGGGTGTTCGGCGCTGGCGTACAGCTCGTCCCAGCTGGCGTTCATCATCTCCCGCACCCAGTTCAGGCTGAGCCCGGCGCTGAGGGTGGCGCCCATGTGGTACCAGCCGTCCGGAGTCGCCGACCGGTAGAGGTTAACCCCGGCGTCAGCCCGGCTGACCGGTGCGGCCGCCGGGCGAATCACCTGCGCGCCGGTGCCGACGGTCAGCTGGATGTCGCCCGTGGCTGATACGCCGCTGCCGAGGACGGCGGCGGCCGTGTCGGCGGCCCCGGCCGCAACGGGGATGCCCGCGGGCAGCCCGAGCTCGGCCGCGGCCCCGGCGTGAGGCAGGCCGGCGGGGGCGCCGGCCGAGGGCAGCAACGGCGCCAGCAGGCCGGCGTCAAGACCCAGCGCGCTGACCGCCTCAAGGTCCCAGCGGTCGCCAGGGACGTCGTACAGCAGGGTCGCGGAAGCGTCACTCGGCTCGGCGTGGAACTCGCCGGTCAGGCGGGCCCGCAGCCAGTCTTTGGGCTGTAGCGCCCAGCGGGCGCCGGCGTAGGTGCGCGGTTCGTGCTCGGCGACCCACACCAGCAGCGGCCCGGCCATGCCCGGCGCCAGCGGGTTGGCCAGCCTAGCCAGCGCGCGCGGAGCCGAGGCGCTCGTAGCGCGCGCAGCGCCCCGGCCGCCCGGCTGTCGGGCCAGAGCAGGGCCGGACGCAGCGCCCCGCGCCGTCGCGTGACGTCAGCACCAGGCCGTGCATCTGTCCCGACAACCCGATCGCCGCGGGCCGAGTGCCGGCCGCTGGACGGCCTCGCGGGTGCAGGCGGTCACCGCGTCCCACCAGTCGGCCGGCCGCTTTCCGCGTAGCCGGCCATTGCCGAGGTCACGGCGTAGCCCGCCGACGCCTGCGACAGGACCTTGCCCCCGGTATCGACGACCACCGCCTTCGCCGAGCTGGTACCGAGGTCAAGACCCAGGGTGCAGACTCGGCGTTCACTCCTGCCAGCACTCGATGACTATCTTGTGCACCGTCCGGTCGCTGCGCAGGGCGTCAAGCGCGCCAGCGTAGTCATCCAGCTTGAAGCGGTGCGTGATGAGGCCCTCGGTACGCGCACGCCCGGTTCGCATTGCCGCGATCGCGGCGGGGAACGAGTCGATCTCCGCGAAGGATCCCTTGATCGTGATCTCGCGGCGGAACACGTCGTAGGGGCTGACCCGCACGAGGTCTTCCGGCTCGGTCACGCCGTAAAACATCACGGTCCCGCCGCTCCGGGTCAACGGCACGCACTGTTCCGACACGGCGGCCGAACCGGTGGCGTCGACCACGACGTCGAACCCGCCGCTGGCCGCCTTCAACCTGGCGGCATCACCGGCCAGATCCGCGCGGTCCATCAGGAACGTCGCGTCGATCCCGAGGTCCTCGGCCCGCCTGAGCTTGAACGCCGTCGACGCCGCCACCGTCACGCTGGCGGCACCGCCGCGCGCGATGAGCTGGGCGAGCAGCAGGCCGGTCGGCCCGGCACCGAAGACCAGGGCCGAACTCCCCGGCGGCGGGCTCAGCGTCTGCAGGCCGTGCATGGCGCACGCCGTGGGCTCGGTGAACACCGACGTGTCGGGGTCGATGCCTTCCACGGAGAAGACCAGGTTGCCCGGAACCACGACGTACTCGGCGAACGACCCCGGCCAGTTCGTGCCGAGTCCCTTGAGGTTGGCGCACATCAACGTGCGTCCGACCCGGCAGTACTCGCAGTGCCCGCAATTCATGTTGGGATTGACCGCGACGTATTCGCCGACGCGGAACCCCTCGGTTCCGTCGCCGAGCGCGTCTACCGGCCCGACCAGTTCATGGCCGGGGGTCAGCGGGAACTCGGCGAAGAACTTGCCGTTGTGGATATGGAGGTCTGTTCCGCAGATTCCTGTTTGCCGTACTCGTACGCGCACCTCGCCCGGTCCAGGAACTGGTGTCGGGACCTCCGTGATCGTGAAACTGCGCGGTGAGTCGTAGACAACGGCTTTCATGCTGCTCCTCGGGGGCGGGTCATGAGGGTGCGGCGGTAGGCGGCGGTCGCGGCGCGCCGCCGCGCGCCGTGCCGCCGGTCATTCCCGGGCTGGCGTCGTCTCCCGCTGGTCGTCAGGTGACCCAGCAGGCCGCGGCCCTTCACTCCGCCGCCGCGCAGGACGGATGCGCGCCGCTGCTGGTCGATGTAGACGGCGGCGATGAGCACGGCCCCCACCACTACCTCCTGCCAGAACGGCTGGATGCCGATGATCACGAATCCGTCCTGGAGGGTGGCCGGGATGAACAAGCCGACGATGCTGCCGAAGATGGACCCGTAACCGCCGAACAGGCTGGTGCCGCCGATGACGACGCCGGCGATCACGCTGAGGTTGGTGGTGCTCTGGCCGCCGATCGTGGTCGACTGGAAGAACGCCAGGTTGAGCCATCCGGCGAATCCGGCCAGCAGGCCGGACAAGGCGTAGATCGCGATCAGCTGACCGGGGACGTTCAGGCCGGAACGGCGGCCCGCCTCGGGGTTTGACCCGATCGCGTACGTGTGCAGCCCGAAGCGGGTCCGGTGCAGCAGCACGATGCCGATCACGACCACGACCGCCGCGATGACCGCCAGCGCGGGAATCTGCCAGTAGGCGTTGCCGAATCCGACGGCGTTGACCATGACGGTCGGGATATCACGCAGGTCGACGCCCCCGGTGATCACCTCCGCCAGGCCGAGGGCCATCCCGAGCGTGCCGAGCGTGACGATGAGCGGCGGGACCTTCGCCCGCGCGATGAAGAACCCGTTTACCAGGCCCCAGCCGAGCCCGCAGCCGATGGCCACCAGGGCACCGACGGTGGCCGCACCCCAGCCCTGCCCGCCCATGGCCGCCATCGCCTTGTCGGCGACGACGCCGCTGAAAATCAGGACGCTGCCCACCGAGAGGTCGATGCCGCCGGTGATGATGACGAAGGTCATCCCGACGCCCAGGACCGCCAGGATGGACGTGTTCTGCACGATCCCGCGGATGTTGAACACCGTCAGGAAGCTGTGCAGCTTGAGGACCGAGAAGATGATGACGATCACGGCGAGCACGAGGATGATCTGCAGCGCCTGCAGCCGGCTGAGCCGCGCCAGCAGGCCGGTCGGTTCTTCTTCGCTCGGCACGGCTTCGGCGGGCAGCGGGGAAGCCGCGGTGACCTGCCCGGTCATGACTCGTTCGCTTGAGTCACAGCGCCGGTCATCGCCCCGACCAACTCCTCCATCGTTGTCTCCTTCGCTCTGAACCTGGCCACCCGCCGGCCAAGCCGCATGACCTGTACCTCGTCGGCGACCTCGATCACGTGGGGCATCGAGTGGCTGATGAACACCACCCCGAGGCCGCGGTCGCGCACCCGGCGGATGAGGTCAAGGACGCCCTTGGTCTGCACCACGCCGAGAGCGGCGGTCGGCTCGTCGAGCAGGATGACCCGCTTACCCCAGGCGGCGGCGCGGGCGACCGCTACCGCCTGCTTCTGGCCGCCCGACATCGCGCCGACGGTGCCGGAGAAGTTGCGCACGGTCGCGCCGAGCTCATCGAACGCCTTCTTGCTGCCGGCGCGCATCCGTGCCTTGTCCATGAATCCCAGCCGCCCCATGATCCCCGGGCGCATGATCTCCCGGCCCAGGTACATGTTCTGCACGGGATTGAGATGGGGCGCCAGGGCCAGGTCCTGGTACACGGTCTCGATCCCGTACTGGCGGGCGGCGAGCGGTCCCGCTATCGTCACCGGCTTGCCGTCGATCAGGATCTCGCCCGAGGTCGGCGTCTCGGTGCCGGACAGGATCTTGACCAGGGTGCTCTTGCCCGCGCCGTTGTCACCGATGAGGGCCACGACCTCGCCGGCCTGCACCTCGAAGTTGGCGCCGGAGAGCGCACTGACGTGACCGTACACCTTCGTAATGTCCCGTGCTTCCAGCGCGAGGCTCATCGAACCACTCCTTTTCGACCACGACACCGACGCCAGGCGGCACAGCCGCCCAGTTCATCGCCCGGTGCCGCAACTCCGTCGTAACCACGCCGTCATGGGTTACGAAGAGGGTGCCTCTTCATGTCACCGATGTCAAGATCTATCGGTATAACGGTCTCTGCTGTCCAGAGGCATCTATCTCGCCATGAAAAGAACAGAAGACGATCTTCTTGACATCGGTGACATGGCTGGCGCACCATCAACTCAAATGTTTCCGCGAGGTTGCCGGAAGCTGAACATGCCAGCGGGATTACGCGGCCCGCCCGCTCGGTGCCGGTGGGACCGGGGACCGGCAGCCGAACTCGAAATTCACGCGAAGGAGCAGATATGAAGCGGTCCGTGTCGGTACCAGCCGCGGGCGCGGCGGCAGCGTTGCTGCTGGGCGTTACGGCAGCATGCTCGTCGTCAAGTTCGTCGACGAGCGCGTCCGGCGCGTCCACCGGCGCGTCGACCTCTGCTGCATCGACCTCCAGCGGAGCCACGACCAGCGGCAAGAGCTACAACATGACCTTCATTCAGGGCGTGGCCGGCGACGGGTTCTACGTCACGATGGGCTGCGGCATCCAGGCCGAGGCCAAGAAGCTCGGCAACGTTACCGTCAACATCCAAGGGCCCACGCAGTTCGATTCCACGCTGCAGAACCCCATCATCGAGTCGGTCACGGCGTCCCATCCCAACGCGATCCTGATCGCCCCGGATGACGTGTCCGCCAGCCGGGCGCCGATCGCCCAGGCCATGGCGGCCGGCATCAAGGTCGTGCTCGTCGACACCACGCTGACCGACCCGTCCGGGGCCGTCTCGCAGATCTCGTCGGACAACACGGCCGGCGGTGCCGATGCCTTTGCCGCGGTCAAGCAGCTCGTGCCCGGTGGCGGCCAGGTACTCGTCGTCAACACGAAGCCCGGTATCAGCACCACCGACCAGCGCACCGCGGGCTTCGCGGCCGCGGCCAAGGCCGACTCGAAGTTCTCGTACGTCGGCGTTCAGTACGACAACGACACCGCGTCCCTGGCCGCGCAGGTCACGCTCGCGGAACTGCAGAAGAACCCCGGCATCGTCGCCATCTTCGCGACCAACCTGTTCTCCGCCGAGGGCGCCGCCACCGGAATCCGCCAGGCCGGCAAGTCCGGCAAGGTGAAGGTCATCGGATTCGACGCCGAGCCCGATGAGATCACCGCGCTGAAGCAGGGCACCGTGCAGGCGCTGATCGCCCAGTCACCGTACGTGATCGGGACCGACGCGGTGGACCAGGCGGTGGCGGCACTGCAGGGCAAGGCGACCACCCCGAAGATCGGCACCAAGTTCACCATCATCACGAGCGCCAACCTGAACACGGCGGCTAGCCAGGCAGCGATCTACAAGACGATCTTGCTGACACTTCGCTGGTAATATCCCCAGCGATTGGTCCCCCGGTGCCTAGCCGGGGGACCCTTCGCCATCGGAGCGGCGCCACTCGAACCGGCCGGACAAGACTCGCAGTCGCGAGAGCAGGCGCCCAGTCTGGAGGCGATCCTTGATGACCACCATGCGCGACGTCGCTCGCGTCGCCGGCGTCAGCGCGAAAACCGTGTCCCGGGTCTTCAACGACGATCCCCACGTCACCGAAGAGACCCGCGAGCGGGTTCGCTGGGCGATGGAGAAACTGAACTACGTTCCCAACCTGCTGGCCCGGAGCTTCCGGGCCGGCGCGGACGCCGCGGTGGGCCTGGCCGTTCCCGACATCGCCGACCCGTTCTTCGCGGCGATGACCGGCAGCATCGAGGTGGATCTGGTCGGGCGCGGCATGGCGGTCGTGATCACCAGCCTGTTCCACGGGGACCATGGGGGCAAGGCAGCCGAACGCGAGCGCTCGGCGCTGGAGGCGCTCCTGCGGCGCCAGATCAGCGGCCTGATCGTGGCCTGCGTGAGCGCCGACCAGTCCTACCTGGCCCCGTGGCAGGAGCGGACGCCCATGGTGTTCGTCGACCGGGCTCCGAAGGGGCTCTCCGGCGTGTACGTGATCGAGGACGACCTGGGCGGCGCGCGCGAGGCGGTCACCCATCTCGTCAGTCACGGCCACCGGCGCGTGGCCTTCCTCGGTCTCTCCACCCCGGTGACGACGACACGGCGCCGGCTGACGGGCTACCGGTCAGCCTTGGCCGAGAACGGCCTGGACAACGGTCCCGATCTCATCTGCATGCCCACCGACTCGGCCGATGAAGCCGCCGCCGAGCTAGTGAAGCGGCTGGCGGCGCCGGACGCCCCCACGGCCGTCTTCTCTTCGAACATTCCCTGCACCATGGCGCTTGTTCAGGCCCTGCAGCGGGCGGAACGCACCGATATCGCCCTGGTCGGGTTCGGTGACTTTCCCATGGCGGCTGCCCTCGCCCCGGCGGTCACGGTCGTGGATCAGGACCCCGCCAGGCTCGGGCATATCGCCGTCGAGCGGCTCCTCCAGCGCATCGAGGATCCCAGTACCGAGCCGCGCCGCCGCACCGTTCTCCCGGTTCGCCTGATCCCGAGAGGATCGGGCGAGCTCCGTCCGCGGACATGATCGGGGAGGGAGAGTGACCGGGCTCGCCGCCGTCCTGATCGGCGGCCCCCCGGCCACTGGAAAGAGCACGTTGGCCATGGCCCTGGCCCCGCGTCTCGGTGCCGCGGTGCTCGACCTCGACACCGCCACCGCCCCGCTGACCCGGGTGGTGTCCGAGCTGGCCGGCGTGCACGACCTGGACGACCCGGTGCTGGCCGGCCTGACGCGGGACGCGCGCTACGACACGCTGCTCGCCCTGGCCGAGGCCAACTTGCTGGCGGGCCGTCCCGTGGTTATGGTCGCCCCCTTTAGCGCCGAACGAAGGGTGCCCTCCGCCTGGTCCGCCACCACGCGCCGGCTCCCGGCGCAGGCCACGATGGTGTGGCTGCACCTGCCGCCCGCCGAGCTGATCCACCGCCTGACGCAGCGCGGCCTCGCCCGAGATGAGAATAAGATCCGTGACCCCGCGTCCTACCTGACTGGCCTTGACCTCGAGCCGCCGGCCATTCCCCACCTGGCCCTCGACGCCTCCCAGCCGACCGACGCCCTAGTCAGATCCCTGCTCGACCACCTCGCGCACTAAGCCTTGCCATCGATGGCACAGTGAGGCAGAATCGAAGCTCGAGTGCCATCGATGGCAAAACTGGAGATAGCAATGACTAAGCCACCAGAAATTCGCCGCCTCCGTTCGGTTGAATATAAGAGGCCGCCGCGTGAGCGGAGCCACCAGGCTGCTCGACGTCGCGAACGCGGCCGGGGTGAGCCTGCGCACCGCCTCGCGCGTACTCAACGACGACCCGCGGGTCGCCGCGGAGACCCGTCAGCGCGTCCGGGAGGCAATGCTCGACCTGCGCTTCCAGCCAGATGAGATGGCCCGGTCACTGCGCGCGGGAACGGACACCGCGATCGGGTTCGTGGTGGAGTCCATCTCCGACCCGTTCTTCGCCGAGGTCATTGACGCGGTGGAACTGGAGATGTCCCGTCACGGCCGGTCCGTGCTGGTCACGAGCACCCGGCGTGATCCTGAGTGGGAACGCGACGTCATCGGGCGCATGACTGCAGCGGCGGATCGCCGGGCTCCTGCTCTCCCCGACCGGCGATGACCACTCCTGGCTCGACACCGGGCGCGTGCCCGTCGTGCTCGTCGACCGCCCGGCCCCCGGCCTTTCCGCGGACCTCGTCGAGATTGACGACTACCGGGCCGCATTCGATGCCACGGCTCATCTCATCCGTCACGGTCACCAGCGCATCGCCTACGTGGGCGACACGCCCGCCATCCCGACGTCGGCCGCCCGGCTGCGCGGCTACCGCGATGCCCTGGCGCACCACCGGGTCGAGGCCGACGAGCGCCTGGTCAACTGCGACGCCGCGACCAGCCAGGCCGCCGCGCAGGCGGTGTCCGTCATGGTGAGCGGCGCCCGCCCCCCGACTGCCATCCTGAGCGCCGCCACGCGGGCGTCGCTCGGCGTCGTGCCGGCCTTGCACGCGGCCGGGCGCACGGACATCGCCCTGATCTCGTTCGGCGACTTCCCCATGGCCGATGCCCTGCGTCCGGCCGTCACCGTCGTGGACCATCCCGGCCGTGAAATCGGCCGCGCGGCCGCCGCGCGGCTGCTGGCGCGCCTGGGCCAGCCGCGGGCTGCCCGTCGAGCGCATCCAGGTACCGGCCAGGATCATCGCCCGCGGCTCAGGGGAGCTACGCCCATGACGTTCGCCACGGATGTCGTCATCGGCATGGACATCGGCACGACCGCGGCCAAGGCCGTGGTCCGCCCGGCCTCCCGGCGCGGCGCCCGTTATGTGGAGCAGCCCACTCCGTGGCACACCAGTAGCCGCGGTCAGACCGAGATCGACCCGTACCGCCTCCTCGACGTGGCCATCGAGCTGATCGGGCGGGCGGCCCGCGCGGCCGAATCGGCGTGGGGACCCGTCCGCGTCCGCGGGCTCGGCGTGGCGGGCATGGCCGAGAGCGGCGTCCTGCTCGACGGGGCCGTCCGGCCGGCCGCGCCGGTGATCGCCTGGTTCGATCACCGGGGCGGGCAGGAGATGGAGCAGGCAGGCCAGGAGACCCCTGAATTCGCCGCCGCGTTCGAGCGCACCACCGGTCTTCCGTGGTCGAGCCAGGCCAGCATCGCCAAGCTGCTGTGGCTGCGCGCCAGCGGGTATCCGGCGGGCCCCGCGTCGGTCTGGCTGAGCGTGCCTGAATGGATCGTCTTCGGGCTCGGCGGCGAGCTCGTGCGCGAGCCGTCACTGGCTTCCCGTACCGGTCTCATCGATCAGGGCACGGGCGAGTTGTGGCCGAGTGCCGCCGCGGTGGCGGGGCTATCGGCCCGGATCCTTCCGGACGAACGGCCGGCCGGGTCGCCAGCCGGGCGGCTAAGGCACGACGGCGTCGATCCCCGTGCCGCGGGCGCCGTACTGACGGTAGCTGGCCATGACCATCCGGTAGCGGCCATCGGCGCGGGCGTGGTCGAAAAGGACGAGTTGTTCAACTCCTCCGGCACGGCGGACGTGCTGGCGCGCTGCCTCCCGGGGACGCTGGCGGAGCCCCAGCGCCAGGCGGTCGTGAGCGCGGGCTGGTCGCTCGGGCGGCACGTCCTGCCGGATACGAGCTTGCTGCTAGCCGGGGTCAGCGGCGGACTGCTGCTGCGCCGGGTGCTCGCCGCCCTGGGCGCCGAGTCCGCGGACGCTCGCGCGGCGCTTGACCGCGCCAGCCTGGCGATCGGCGACCTGCCCGCTGGCCTGTCGGTGACCGGCGACGGGCGAACCCAAGACGACGTCATCCTCCGCATCCAGGACGGCGCCACTCCCGCCGCCGTCTGGACGGCCGCCGTGCGCTACACGGCGGACCAGGCCCGGCTGTTGCTCGAGGACATCGAGAAGGTCGTCGGACCGCACCGGCGGGCCGTGGCTGCCGGCGGGTGGACGCGGATGGCCAGCGTGCGCGCGGCCAAGGCATCCGCCATCAAGGCCGTGAGCTTCTCGCCGGAAGCCCAGCCAGGCGTCGCCGGGGCCGCCTTGCTGGCTGCCTTTGCCATCGATGGCAAAGATTTGCCCCTGGCCGACTTCATCAAGGAATCGACGTCAACCGACGGTCGGTCCGCCTCCGCGCAGGACAACAACACTGAAGGAATGAAATGACACCCGCAGCGAAAGTCCGGACAGGAACGCTCGACGACATCGCGACCGGCAGCCACGTGTTCTCCATCATCGCCATGGACCAGCGCAACACCCTGCGCCGCATGTTCACCACCGCCGGCCTCGAGGCGAGCGACGATGACCTTCGCGCCGCGAAGGCCGATGTCGCCCGCGTGCTGACGCCGGCCGCCACCGGCCTGCTGTCCGATCCGACCTACGGCGTCCCCGCCATCACGCAGGCGAACGCGCTCGCGCCGAATTGCGGGCTGCTCATCGCCGCCGAGCCGTCCGAGCGGCGTAGCTTCCAGGGTGAGCCGCGTACCCACCGCGACCCTGAGCTGAACGCCCAGTGGCTCCTTGACCAGGGCGGCGATGCCTACAAGTTCTTCGTTCAGCTGCGCGCCGACCGCCCGGCCCCGGCCCCGGGAGAGCCGGACCTCGTGGGCGAGACGCTCACCGTCTGCGAAGAGATCATCCGCGACTGCCGCGCCACCGGCGTCCCCGTAGTGATCGAAAACCTCGTTTACGAACGTCCGGGGGAAGACCTTCGCGGCCAAGCCCGCGAAGATTCGATCATCGAGGCGGCTCGGGCCCTCAACGACCTGGACATCGACCTGCTAAAGCTCGAGTACCCGGGCTCCCCTGAAGGTTGCCGACGACTTGCCGCGATCCTCGACCGACCGTGGGCCGTGCTGTCCGCTGGCGTTCCGTTCGACCAATTCACCGACATTATCCGGATCGCGGCCGACGAGGGAGGAGCCTCGGGCTTCATCGCCGGCCGCTCGGTATGGCGCGAAGTAGTCAGCCTCGTTGGTCACCAGCGCCAGGAGTTCCTCACCTCCGTCGCGCTGCCGCGACTGGAAAAGCTCATCGATGTCGCCGAACACTCGGCGCGGCCCTGGACCGAGCTAAGCCAACCCACACGGG
>CAWKKG010000020.1:0-151625 GCA_963850115.1 uncultured Actinomycetota bacterium | reverse complement strand
GTGAATGGACACAGTCATACGCCAGTAGTCCTGCCCGCTTCACCAGCTTGCTGCGGGCCTTTAGGCAAATCCACCAACGTAAGCTTGTTGCCGAAAGGGTCTTCTACTACCGCAACCCTGCCAGCGGATCCGTCTTCGCGTTTGACTACCACCTTGCCTCCGGCGCCCTCGAATACCGTAACCGCGTGTTCTACTGATTCAACTAGAAAATCTGTTTCGGGATCGAGCTTCGTGCTGAGCACCAGTTCGCCATCGCCGAGACGGACGACGGCCATGTCTTCCGTTTTCCAAGTCGTTTGCAGGCCAAGCTGTTCCCGGTAGAAGTCGAGGCCCTGCTCGATACTCGGCACTTTTACTACTACAGCATCGACTTTCTTGAGCACAGGAACGTCATCGTACCGGGCGTCTACGGTTATGAGTTCGCCGGCTTTAATGTCTCTGAGTGCTATATCGGCATGCTGTCCGTGGTCATTTCTGACGTTGGGATTCTCTGAATGGCTTACGTATCGAGCGGGCTCAGAATACACATAGATTTGCCCATTGACGTTATGTGAGGCGGCGTAGTCTTCGGGTGGCAACTCTTTAAGTTCCCTGAAGGTGATTGGCGTAAGCTCGTATTCGATGACGACTTCATCTTTCTTGAAGTCGCGAGCCGCATACAAACCCTTACCCGACATGGCACCTTTGCCGATAATTACGTCGTTCATGCTCTACTCATATCCTAGGCGCGGCTAACGACGGGTGAACGTGACGTGGGTGACGCCGCTGGGGGAGCTCACCGACTCGATGGCGAAGCGCTCCTCCAGGCCCTTCAGGCCGTCCCAGAGGGACTCGCCGCGGCCGAGGAGAATCGGCACGAGCGCGATGTGCATGTGGTCGATCAGGTCGGCGGCGAGGAACTGGCGGACGGCGGCCGGGCCGCCGCCGATGCGGACGTCGAGGCCGCCCGCGGCCTGCCTGGCCGCCGCGAGCGCCTGCGCCGGGCTGGCGTCGATGAAGTGGAAGGTGGTCCCGCCCTTCATCGCGATCGAGGGCCTGACGTGATGGGTGAGCACGAAGACGGGGGTGTGGAACGGCGGCTCCTCGCCCCACCAGCCCTTCCACTCCTCGTCGGTCCACGGCCCGCGCTGCGGGCCGAACTTGTTGCGCCCCATGATCTCCGCGCCGATGCCCGGCCCCCAGTTGCTCGCGAAGGCGTCGTCGATGCCGGTGCTCCCGCCTTGCTGGCCCTGCATGACGTGAAATGAACGGGTGTCCATGAACCATCGCACCAGCCGGTCGCCGGCATGCCCGAAGGGTGCCTCCGGGCCCTGGTCAGCGCCGGCGCCGAAGCCATCCAGCGAGACGGAAAAGTTGTGTACGCGAACAAGGGACATGACGGGCAGACCTCTCTGGTCGAAGCTGAGTTCATCAGTGCTCACAGTGTGGTCGTAGCCAGGATCGCTTTCTCGACACCTGAGCACCTGCGAACGGCGAGCGGCCTGGCCTAAGCGACGGCACGCAGGCATGGGCAGAGGGGTTGGGGCTGATGGCGCTGGTCAGGCGACAGCGTTCTGCGCGGTGTTGTCCTGGACGAACCGGGCGGCCCGGTTGAGGGCCGCGTCGCCTTCCTCCAGGAGGGCGGCGAATGCCTGGAAGACGTGCGGGACGCCGGGGGTGATGTCCAGGATGACGGCCACGTCGTCGGCTGCGGCCTTCACGGCGAGGCGGGTGGCGTCGTCGAGGAGCACCTCGTGTGATCCGGCCTGGATCAGCATCGGCGGCAGTCCGGACAGGTCGGCGAAGATGGGGCTGACCAGGGGGTCGGCCGGGTCTGTGCCGGCCAGGTAGTCCGCGGCCCGGGTGCGGATGGCCTGGGCGGTAATGGCCGGGTCGGCGTGCGCCTTGCCGGCGTAGCTGCTGCCGGTCACGGTGAGGTCGGTCATCGGGGAGAGCAGCAGGGTCGCGGCGGGCATCGTCAGGCCGTCCGCCTTGCCGGCGATGAGGAGCTCGATGGCGAGGTTGCCGCCGGCCGACTCGCCCGACACGACGATGTGACCGGCGCCGCCGGCCTGCTCGGCCAGGGCCTGGTAGGCGGCCGTGACGTCATGGAGCGCGGCCGGGTAGGGGTGCTCGGGCGCGAGCCGGTAGTCGACCGACACGGCCCGCATGCCCGTCTTGCGGGCCAGGCCGGACGCCAGCCCCACGGATCCCCCGGCGGAGCCAAGCGCGAAGCCGCCGCCGTGAACGTGAAAGATGGTGCCGCGCGGCTCGACGTCTGCGATGTCGATGAAGAGCACGGGGATGCCGCCAAGGTTTCCTGGCGTCACGCGGACGTCGGCCGGCAGGGGCTGGGAGGTGAGCATCTGCTCGAGGAGGGGGCGCTGGACGGCGACGTCCCCGCCGAGGTCGAACGGTGCGTTGCGGAGGATCTGGTCGACCATGTCGCGCTGCTGGGCGGTCATCGGCGTTCCTTTCATCGTGGCTGCCCCGGGGCAGGTGCCCCGGGCGGCCGGGTACAAATTTAGATTAGCGCTAATTTAATTAGTGTCAAGCTAGTTAGCGCTATGCTAGATTGTGCGGGCGGCCGAGGACGGGAGGCGACGTGACTGACCTGCGGCAGGTATTCGATGACCTGGTGAGGTTCGAGACGATCCTGTGGGGGGTGGTCGACGGGCGGCTGCAGGAGGAGTGCGGCATCAGCCTCGCGAGCCTGAACGCCATGCTGGTCATCGACGCGACACCGCTGTGCCGGGTCTACGACATCGCCCGGGCGGTCGCGATCACCGTGGGCGGCGCCAGCCAGGCCGTCGACCGCCTCGAATCCGGCGGCCTGTGCGCCCGCCGGGCCAACCCCGCGGACCGGCGCTCATCGATCGTGGAGCTGACCCCCGAGGGCACAGAGCTCCTGGGCATCGCCGCCCCCGTATTCGACAGGGAACTCGACCGCCTGCTGCGGGCCCCGCTGCCCGGTACCGCCCTCACCCACCTGGCTGATGCCCTTAGCACGCTCCGCCGGTCCGCGGCCACCCAGGCAGGCCGTCCTCAACCGACTCACCATGCCCCGGCGGCGTCGAAGGCAACATCAACCAGCTCATTATGTGGAATCAGAATTGTCAAATCTCGCCGGGCTTGGGCCTGGCGGACGTCGATGATCGGCAGGCTGACGGCGCCGGGCGGGAGGTCAAGCTGCCGGGGTGTCGGCCCAGCCGGGGTGGGGGTGTCGGCGAGCCGGTCCAGCAGCCGGTCGAGGGCGGTGCTGCCGTCGTCGACGGCGGCCTGCTCGTCCTCGGTCAGCGGGATCATCGCCCGCATCTTCTGCAGGTTCTCCTTCGCTTCCAGGAGCTGTGCCCTGCCGGAGTCCTTCGGCGTGTAGAAGTCGCACTTGGCGCAGGCCATGCGGTGCGGGCACTGCTCGAAGAAGGTGTAGGTGCAGTAGCCGTGGCCGAGGTCGTAGTGCTGCCAGGGCTCGCCGGCCGCGGCGGCGCCGGAGGCGACGGCGTCGCGGTCGACGAGGACCTCGATGGTGCGGACGTTGCGGGAGAAGTAGCCCGCGTCGTCGTAGGCCCGGGTCAGGGTGACGGGGCTGATCTTCGCGTAGTACTGGGTCGACTGCGGAGACCGGTGGCCCAGCCAGGCCTGCAGCTCGAACAGCGTCATGGGTTCCTTGGCGTTGTAGAGCTGGCTGGCGATCGTGGAGCGGGCCCGGTGGCTGGTGATGTTCCCCCGGACGTCAGCGTCGGGAACGCCGGCCTTGCGGCAGAGCACCGGGATGACCGTGTTGTTGATGTAGGAGGTGGAGATCTTCCGGGCCCGGTAGGCGAACAGCAGGTCGACCTGCTCGCCGGTGCGGCGGTCGGTGAACTTCGGCTGGACGGGCCGCAGGGCCTGCCAGGCGTCGAGGGCCTGGCCCAGCACCGGGTCGACGGGCTTGGTGAACGCGGTGCCGGTCTTGTGCGTGGGGACGTCGAGCAGGCAGACGGCGTCGCGGGCCAGGACCTGCTGCGAGTCGCCCGGGATGGCGGTGCCGTCGTGCTGCCAGCGGATGCAGCCCATCCGCAGCCGGGCGATCTCGTCGCTGCGCTGGCCGGAGAACAGCCAGGCCAGCGTGACCGCGCGGACCAGTTCGAGCGGGTAGAAGTCCCCGGCCTGGGCCTGCGGGAGGTCGTCGGGCCTCCAGGTTCAGCCCGGCCCACATCAGCTTGGCCCAGATCTCGTCGGCGATCACGCGGGGGTCGGGGCCGAGCAGGGCCGCGATGCTGCGCGGGACGGCCAGTGCCCGCGCCGGGTCGAAGCGCCGGGGGACCTGCTCCCATTCCTGGAGGTCGCGGAAGAACGTGCGGACAGCAGCGAGGTGGCCGGCCTTGGTGGCCGCTTCCAGCGGCTTGCCGAGCTGGTCCTTCAGCCCGGCGGTGCGCTGGACGTAGTCGCCCACCTTCATCCGGTCGACCGCCGCGACCCAGGCGGCGCAGGTCTGCCGGGTCCAGGACGCGGGGTCGGCGGCCTCCGGGTGCTCGGCCTCCAGCCAGCGGCCGGCCTTCAGCAACGTCGCGCGGAAGCTGTCCCGGACCCGGGGCGAGAGCGTGGACGTGCCGTGCCAGCGCTCCACCTGCGCCTCCCAGGCCGCCGGGCCTCCGCTCGCCCGCGCCGAGTGACGGCCCGTCAGCCGCTGCGGCGGGTCGCAGAAGCCCAGCTCGGCGACGGCCCGCTGCATGGCGTGCAGCGTGTTGCCCCGCGCGGCGGGCAGGAGGCGCTCGCGGCGGGCCCGCTCGAACAGCTCGGTGCCCAGGTCCTCCAGGTGCGGGCTGCGGTTCAGGAGGAGCATCTGGCAGGCGACCATCGGCAGCAGCTGGTCGTCGTCGCGGCCGAGCCGGTAGCCCCACCCGGCCAGCACCGAGCGGATGCGGCCGATCTCGCCGTCGACCCGGTCGCGCCCGAAGACGCGCCAGGCCAGGGTGAGGCGGCTGAAGCCGCCGAGCCGGTAGAAGGCAGCGAAGCCGCCGAGCAGGAAGGCGTGCGCGGCCAGGTGCGGGCGCACGGCATCGTCGGCCCAGCCGGGGGCCGCCTTGCGGAACCCGTCCTGGTCCCGGCCCAGCAGCCCGGCCCACTCCTCATCGGTCCACGACCAGTAGGACCGGCCCGTCTCGGCGCACCGCAGCAGCACCACCGCTGCCGCGTCCAGCATCGCCCGGCGCCGGTGAGACGTCAGCGGCGCCTCCAGCGCCGCGGTACGTCGTCCAGCGGCCGCAGCAGGCGCCGGACCTGCCGCCATCGCCCGGGCGGCAGGGTCGTGCCGGGCCAGCCGGCGCAGGTTGCCGGGCCGAGCTCGACGATGGCGTCCTTCTCCGCTCCCGGAGCACGGGCGCGGTGTCGTAGCGGCGCCGGGTCGACCGGCCACCGCCAGGGCCCGGGGAAGCCCGGAGCAGCCGGCCGCGGAGGCGACGGTCACCGGGCCGCCTCCGCGCCGTCGCCGCCGGTCAGGGCCTGGACGCGCCAGGCGTGGATGTGCTGCATGCCCCGGCTGAGCTTGTCGGCGAGCTCCCGCCCGGACAGGTGGATATACCGCAGCGTGGAGTCAGTGTGACGGTGCCCGGCGAAGGCCGCGATCGCGTGGACCTCCCAGCCCATCCTGGCCAGGTCGGTCAGGCACAGGTGCCGGGTCGTGTGCGTGGAGAACCGCTCGACGCCCGAGGCCAGGGCGATCCGGCGGACCACCTTCGACCAGGTCCACAGGCTCAGCGGCTGGGCGTGGTTGCGCCGCGACTCCGACAGGAACAACGGCCCCCTCGCCCGGCTGACCGAGGCCCGGTGAGCGAGGTACTGCGACAGCAGCACCCCGGTCGGCGCCGAGTACGGCACCACGCGCTCCAGCCGGTTCTTCGTCGTCTCCGCCCGGACCCGCAAGGTGCGGTGCGCCGGGTCGACGTCGTCGGTGCGCAGCGAGCACAGTTCCTCGCGCCGCAGCGCGGCATCATAGGCCAGGGCGAGCATCACGCCGGTTGCGCGCCGGCTCGCGGCGGACCTCCTCCAGAATCCGCAGCCACTGCTGCTCGCCCGGGATCCACGGCAGCCTGGTCAGCCGCGGCACCAGGCCGCGCTGCGCTCCGCCCGCCCGGCTGCCTGGCGTGTAACGGCCCCGGCCCACCGGGTTCGACTCGCGCAGCCCCTCCTCCATCAGGAAGTCGTAGAACAGCCGGACCGGCACCAGCCGCTGCTGGATCGTCGCGTTCGCCAGCCCCGCCCCCGAGTCGATCGCCACCACGTTCGCGCCGCGATGATGCGGCCGCGACGTCAGCTCCCGCACGAAGACCGCGACGTGGGCGCGGTTCGCGGTGACCGGGTCGACGTCCTCCCGCTCGCACACCAGCAGGTACTCGGCCAGCCCGCGGGCATACGCGTCGATCGTCCGCGGGCCCGCCCCAGGTCGGCCCAGATCTGCAGCCACGTCGCCGCCTGCTCGTGCCGGCCGATCACCGGCCACTTCTCCCTCAGCACCACCGTGCCGCTCAAGCCATCTCCCAAGTCCGTGGTTGCACCGAGGGAACATCATCACCCCGGCAGATTCCACGTAACTTTTAAGATGATCAAACGACAGATGTACGGACGCGCTCCGTTTCCCTGCTCCGGAGCGGTTTATGGTGATGTCATGACGGAGGAGCATGTTCCGGCCGCTTCGCGCGCGCCGTTCTCTATCGTCGCGATCAGCGCCCTGCTGTGGTCTCAGGGCGGGATCTGGGCCGCGCTCGGGGTGGTTTCCCTCTACCTCTCGTACCTCTCGGCCCGGGTGCCCGCCGGTGACCTGGTCATCGCGGTGCTCTTCGGTTTCGCAGCCCTGTCGTGGGTGCTGGCCGTGCTGCTGCCCCGGCGCGGCAGCGAACGGGCGCGCACCTGGGTCATCGCCCAGGAGACCTTCATGACGTTCCTGGGACTGGCGATCTTCGGAACGTGGGTCTTCGCGCTCGGCGGCTACTACCTGATAGCGCCGATCGGGCTATTCATCGCGGCTGGCATCTTCATGTCGGCGTGCGCTGTCGCCGGCCTGCTGTCTGGCTCCGCGCGCGACCACTGCCACCAGCGCGCCGCGCTTTAACGATCGCTGGCGTTCGCTGCCGGCCCGCTTTGCATAGGCGGAGATGGTCTTGGCTGTCAGCCAGTTCCCGGGGAGCCGGTCCCGGCTGTCGTGCTGGTGCCGGATGCCTGCGGGTTGATGCCGTAGGTCAGCAGGAACGCCTTAGGCGTCCAAGCCGATGGAGCGGCGGAAGGCGGCGAGGCCGGTGACCAGCAACGGGCGCTCGAAGCGAACCAGGTTGCCGGGCGATAGCAGGAAGTGCTGGTGCGGGACGGGCTTCCCTTCCCGGGCCCAGATGTCGACTCCGTTCTCGGTGTAGCCGACCTTCCTGCTCACCGATACTGATGCTGCATTGTCGCTGAAGGCCGCCGACGTCACGTGCTGGGCATCCAGGTGGTCGAAGGCGAAGGCGGCGATGACCTGGCGCATGGCGGTGCCGATGCCGCGGCCGTGGAACCGGCGGGCTAGCCAGGACCCGGTCTCGGTGGTGCGGTTCACCAGGTACTTGTCGCCGAAGAGCTCCTGGACTCCGGCAGGTTCGCCGTCCCAGAGCACGGCCAGCGGCGCCGTCCACCGGTCGGGCGAGAAATCGGCACGGAGTCGCCAGTAGTACTGGACGAAGAAGCGAGGCAGGTCTTGGTGCGGCTCGGTTTTCCAGGGGGTCAGGAACGGAGGCCCACCAGGAGAACTGATGCCCTCGGCGGCCAGTCGGGCCAGCGGCCCGAGCAGGTCGTCGGTGATGCCCCGCAGCTCGATCGGCCCGGCGGTAATCCGCAGGCCCAGCAGGGGCAGTGCTGTCCCTGCCGTTGTTCCAGTGTCCGCCGCCTGCGCCGGGTGAGCCGTTGACATGGCGTTATTGAACCGGCCTCCCGCCGCTAGGCGCAAACCGTTAACGCCCGTCCTGGCCAGGTTCGTGGAATACAGCCCTCAGTCCCGGTGATCTCATGATCGCGGTTCATCAGGGGCTAATATCGCCACTTTTGACCCGCGATCGTGAATCAGGTATCAATTATGGGATTATATGTTCTATTTATCCTGTCCGTTTTGCCGTTTCCGGCGGGCGGTTGCACTTCTGACCCACGATCATGAACCTTCGGCGACTCGGACCTTGACGAGATCCGGGACAGAGCCCACGTCACACGAACCAAACCACTTGGGGAGTGGCCTGCTCACCGGCCGAGGGCGGAGTCCCACATGCCGTGCCCGGTGTAAAGGCGCTCGACTTCGTCCAGCTCGACCTCAGCGTCCTCGGCCCTGTCCACGGCGCTGCCGGCCACCCACCATCCAGCGCCGGGCAGGCCTGCGGACAGGTACGCGCGAGTCCCCGGGCCGTAGTGCTGCTGCGGCCGGCGCCGCCGGGCGGCAACTTCGCCGTGGGCCGGCTCCCAGAGCTGGACGGAGCCCGGGTCGCTGCCGATCACAACGGCGTCGTACCAGCGCCATATCACCACGCCGGACACGCCCGGTGCCTCAGCAACGGCTACCAGATGGCCCGGCAGCACGCGCTCTCGCCGAGGTGCCGGGAACTGCGGTGCGTACCGGACGGAGAAGGTCTTGCCCTCGGCGAGGACCTGGCAGGCATCCTCCTCAGAACGGAGCACGATGCCGCAGCGGAGTCGCGGGACACTCAAGGCACCTGCAGCTGAAGCGGTCACCCATCGAGTATGCCCTGGCGGACTCACGGCAGCCCGGTATTTTCCTGGCGCATGGCGACCGACGAGCTGGGTCTCGGCAGCGCGCAGGCAGCTCGCCGTCTTCCGCCACGGAAGACCCGCGGCCAGGCTCACCAGCAGCCGGACCGCCTCGCCGGGTCCGATCACGGGGGTGGGCCCGCGGCGGGCGGGGCTGTCCGCGTGCCGCTGGTGGATGCGGAAGAGCGCGGCGTACTCCCGTTCCGCCCGTGCCTTGGGCGGATCCGGCGGCGTCCAGGTCTCGGCGATCACGGCACAGGTCACGGCGCTGGTCGGCCAGCTGCGCGGGGAGACCTCGCCGCCCGTCCCGTAGGACCCAAGGAACCCGCCTATTTCACCTGGCGGATCGTTTCGATAAGCCGCCACGCCTCGCTGCTTGGGTTGGACCGTGGCGGAGAGCCGTCAAGCTCATGCTTGCGGTCCAGGTCCCGCGCCCGGTGACGCGCATCCTGATACTGGCTGGTGAGGGCAGCGAGCGCGGCACTCGTAGGTGTCTTGCCGCAATTTAGGTACACCGACGCTTTTCGTTGAGCAGCGTGGCGGTCTATGGCCGCGTTCTGATCCTGGAAGTGCAGCAGAAACCAAAGTTCTACGCATGGGTTCGTGACGCACACACTCACACCGGAAGAAGCAGCTAGGCCCAGCGCCTGGGCGACATTCGGATGCTCGTCGATGTCAAATACGCACCAGTACTCGGTGTACGCGTCGCCGCGCCCCCGCCGCGCAGCCTTGAGATCAGCCGTGCGTCGTGCAGCAGCCTCCTGGACGAGAGACAGCGGCGCTCCGTGGAAATCGTCGATGGTGACGATCGTCCTCTCCCGATAAACCCGGCTCCAGTGCGTGAAGTAGATCGGCTCGGTCTTCTTCCCTTCTGTGAAGACAAGGATCGAACGCCGCTTCGCCGTGTCGGAGATCTTCCGTCTCGGCTCGCCGTCGCGTTTGGTACTCACCTGGGTTCACCGGTAGCGCTGAGGGCCACTTCCGCGAACTCCTCGGCCGAGAGGATCGGAGTAGCGCCGTACCTTCCCGCCAAGTACCTGCGGCCGATCGCCTCGTCGTTGCGCGGGCTCAGGTCCGATAGCGCGTACAGCCTGCTTGCGCCGTCGTGACCTTTCTCCGTGAACCACACCTGGTCCCGGCCGAGAACGCGTTCTCCGCCTGAGTCGCCGAGCAGCGATGCCTCATGCGAATTAAAGATGAGTTGCGCTCCCTTGGGGTTTGTTTCCGAGTCCTGGAACATCCGCACTAGCTGGATGACGAGAGCCGGGTGCAGGCTGGCCTCGATCTCGTCGACCAGCAGGACGCTACCGTTCGCGAGTGCGTCGATTACCGGGCCGGCCAGCCCGAACCACACCATCGTGCCAAGCGATTCCTCGTCGGCGTCGAACTCGACGGTTCCGTCCGAGCCGCGATGGCTCAGCACGACTCCCGGCTCAAGGACGCTTACCTCGGAATCCTTGTCTTCCGGCTCATCTTCCCGTCCCTGGATGATTCTCGTGGCGCGCTTAACGCGTTCGAGAAACTCGGGGTCGACTTCGCGGACTCGCGCGTCGGTGATTCCGAGGTCCGCGGCTTGCAGCAGGCCAAGTACCTGGTCGTGTCGCTGCTCCTGTTGGAGCAGGCCTGTCGTGTAGGCCCAGCGACGGGCCCGGCTTGACGCCTCCGCCAGCAGCAGGTTGTCCGCGAACCATCGCCGAAGGGGCGCCAGGTCGGGATGGTTCGCAGCAGCGGCAGCCGAAAGCAGCAGTGAGTTCGGCCGAAGAATCTCGATGACGGCGCGTCCCTTGGCGCGATTGCGCTCGCCAAGCGTGACCGCTGACCCTTCCCGGCGGAACAGAAGTGCGGCCTTGCCACGCGGATAGCGGTAAGCCCACTCTTCAAGCACCTGGGCGTCATCGATGACGAAGCCGTACTCATGTCGGATGCCATGAAGGACCAGGTCAACCTCGAAGCGCGACGGGCGGTCCTGCTGCGCTGGATCGAGGAGGAACGCGCTGCGCGGCATACCGCGCTCTGGGTCACCGTGGCTGAACGAGTACAGCACATGGCGGCGCATGTCGCTCATGGCGCGGAGCAGGTTGCTCTTCCCCGAGGCGTTCGCACCGAAGATGCCCGCTGCCGGGAGTACCTGGATGGGCCGCCCCTCCGCGCGCCACGGCACCGAATGCGGCACATCCTGCTCCGCGAGGGCCGTCGCAAGCAGCGACAGCTCAAGCTCGTCGCGGAACGAGCGCACGTTCTCGGCCCGGAACGCGAGGAGCATCGAAACGTCCAGAGGAGCCTTCTCATCGGCCATGAGGCTGATTATTGTGGGAAATCCTCAGTAAGGCAAGTGATAATGCCTAGTGATGCCTCGGACGTGGGCACTGACGCGTGCACTGGCGACGGAGTTGGAGGGTGGGTGACGACCACGATGAACCGCTAACTGGACGGCTACCAGGCCCAGACCACCCGCCAGATCCCTGTCGTCATCCTCAGGCGCCGCTAGCAGTCACGCCAGTCGCCGCGGCGAACCCTGACAACGATCCTCGCCGCTGGGACGGGTGCCTATGATGGCGGTGGCAGCCACGCCTGCCTGATCCGAGCCGTCCCAGCCCGGCGCTGAGGATAGTGATGAGGACAAGAGCGGCACAGCCCTCGCGTGGGCTCTGATTTCGTCCATCGTGATCGCTCTGCGCGGTGGCCAGGCGCCGGGACACGGTCACCGGATAGAGGGCACGATGTCGCACGACAAGATCAGGGCAGCCGCTCGCAAGCGCATGGCGGAGACCGGTGAGCCGTTCGCCGCCGCCCGGCGCGCGGTGGTAAACGAGCATCAAGGCGGCGCGCAGATCCCGTTCACGGATACGGGCTACGTGCTGCGGATGTCCGGCGAGATTCACGGTTGGCTGGTCGGCCTCCGCGACAGCATCCCGCGAGCAGCCCGCCGCGTGGCGCAGACTCTCGCCGCTCTGATGGAGGAAGGCACCGGCCTGGGAGATCCGCTGGTGGTCTCCGCAGCCGGCGCCTGGCCCGAGGCGCTGGCCGAAGCCCTCAGCCGCTCCTACCCGGAAAGGCTGGAACGGTTGACCGCCGCGCGCCGGGCCGTGGCCGCCGCTGCCGCCCTCGCTCAAGACATCCAGGACCAGGCCGGAAACTGGGGTCCGCGAAGGCCGAATTGGAGGACCGGCACCTGCAGGCGGTGGCTGCGGGCCGGCCGCAAGAGGCAGCACAAGCGGAAGCGACCTGGTCGCTGTGCAGCAGCAAGCCGCTGAACTGCAGCGGCTGCTGTCGACTGTCATCGAAGCCAGGAACCGGCTGAGTACGATCAACCAGCAGCTGCAAGCGCGCGTCGACGCTTTCCGGACCCGCAAGGAAGTCCTGAAGGCGACCTACGCCGCAGCCCTGGGCGCCATCGAGTCCACGAGGTCATCGCAGCCTCCGGCCTGGCCGACGACGCCGACGCCGACGAACAGCCAGAAGGCACCGGCTGAAACGGTCAACCCGGCGCAAGCCGCGCTGGCCGATGTCACCGCCCTGATGGAGCGGGAGCTGGACCAGGAAGGCTGGCCAGAAGGCCAGATGGAACTGCGGCCAGGATGCGCCGCCACGCAGCGACATCCGCATCCTGTTCGCTGTCGACCCCGCGCCGCCACCGTATTGCCGATCGCGGTGCTGGAGCGACCTGAGGTCGCAGAATCGCAGTTCTCCGAAGCCGTCATGGCATCCGCGGACATGCCCCCGCGGATTCGGGCCGGGCAGGCGCCAGAAGCAACCACGCACGGCTATGACAGCTCGCGAGCCTTCCTGGAGGACTCTACCCAGGCAACATCGGCGATGCCCTGCCGTAACGGCCCCTCGTGGCCGCGCTGCGGGCGGCGGAGCGTGGTCCGGTGCCGTCCTGCGGGCCAGGCGCTCATAGCGCTGCCGCGCTGCCTGCGCGCTGCCGAGCCCCAGCCAGAACGCAGGTTGTACTCTTAGTTTTCAACAATCTGTTTATAACGCACTCCTGTGCGGAAGCGCGCCTTGTTGCCGGCCTGCCCGCCTGGACGGCCGTGCAGGTCAGAACCAGCTCAGCTGCTGCCCAGCAGAGGCGGCAGCACGCGGCGCGGCTGGTCGCGGTCACCAGGGAGGGTCGCTGGCCTGCCGCGCATCCCGGGTGCCGGCGGAGACCACCTCCTCCAGCTGGGCCAGCCAGGCCAGATGACCCTGCACCGCCTGGCGGCCTTCCGCGGTGAGCCGGAACCAGGTGCGCGGCCGCCGCCCGACCGCGCCCTTGCGGACCTCCACGTACCCGGCGTCTTCGAGCACGCGGGACTGCTTCGACAGCACCGAGTCGCTGATCCCGGCCGCGTCACGCAGCGCGGCGAACTCGACCCAGTCCGCGCCGGCCGCCAGCAGCCCGCAGATCGACAGCCGGGTGATCGGGTGAATGAGCGGATCCGGCTTGGCGGTTACGCCAGTCACGCCGCCGCTCCGCCGTCTCGCAGGTCCTGGCGGATCGCCCGCAGAAGAACCTGCTGGGCGGCCACCTGCGCCGCGACCGCGAGGGCCGCGACTACGATCGCGACCACGGGCAGGCCGTGGCGGATCAGGGAGGCCTCGGTCCCGAGGCCGGCGAAGCTCACCACGGCCATCGCGATCCCTGCGGGACGGCCCGGTCGATAGTAAAAAAGGCCGTCTTGCAGCACGCGGAGGGGCCGGGGGCCCACCTTTATGCCGGTGGCCAGGACCAGGCCCCACTGGAGCAGGTAGCACACCGCTACTGCGGGGATCAGGATGGCCCAGGTGCTAACCGCCGCGGGGGAAGAGAAAGACCGTGAGCTGAAGGGGCCCGCGAAGAACAGTGCCCACACGATGGCGACACCGGGCAGGTACCACCACGGTGGCCGCATCCGGTCCGCCAGCCGGCTCCGCTGCACCCGCAGCCGTTCCAGCGCTGCCGGGTCTCTTGCCACGTTGCGCATTGCGGCTCCCCTGTCATGTACTTTCCATTTAGAAAGTACATGACAAGCTCGCACGCGGCAAGCCCGTGTCCACCTAGCCCGGCCCCGATTTCCGCACATAAACGAATAATTTCGCGCTAAAACCATACTTCACTGAAAATGCACAGAACAGGTCTAGGCTCAGGCTCCAGAATGTGTGTAAACGACCGCATATGACGCAGGGGCCTGGCGGGAACGGAGATCGATGACCGTCTAGGCACATCGAGGCCAGAAGCACGCTGGCCAACTCGGCCGCAATCCTCGCGACCCCGCGGAACGTTGCCCGCTACTTCGGATACGCGGCCATGCGCACGCTGGTGGAAGTTGTCTGGAGAATTCAGGTTAGGTCCGGTGATCTCACCGCCGCGCTCACCGACCACTTCGCCGCCGACGGCACCACGGCCGTGGATGTCGGCGCGAGCTGGGGCCTGTTCAGCTATCACCTCGCCGGTTTGGTTGGCCGGACCGGCACGGTTTTCAGCTACGAGCCGCATCCGATGAACAAGCCCGTGCTTGAGAAACTGGTCAAGGCACGGCCTAACGTCCGTTTCCGCCCTGTCGCCGTGTCGGACCTGATTGGCCGCGCCGACCTGCAGGTTCCTGTTTTCGGCAGCCGGCATGTCACCGCGCAGTCAAGCCTCGCCCATGGCTTCGACGGACAGCGCGGCGTCCGCGTTGAGAAGGTCACCGTCCCGACGGTGCGGCTGGACGACGAGGTCGGCAGCCGCCGCGTCGACCTCGTCAAGATCGACGTGGAAGGGCACGAGATGTCCGTCCTGCGCGGCGCCTCCGTCACGCTCCGCAAGTACCTTCCCCCCATGCTCATCGAGATCGAGCAGCGCCACCTGGACTGCCCGATCAAGGACGTGTTCGCGGAGATCGAAGACATCGGGTACGTGCTCTACTTCATCGATGGCGCGGCGCTTCGCCCCATCGAGGAGTTCGACCTCGAGAAACACCAGCTGTCGTCCGTCGCCCAGGAGGAGTTCACGCCGTTCAGCATGCCGGAAGGGTACGTTCACAACTTCTGCGCGGTAGCCAGTCCAGACATCCTCGCCGGCGCCCCAGGATTCACGGCCTGACCCGATGCCGCCCGCCGAGGGCGCCGTCAGGTTACTTCGTGCCCCGGGCGATGTTGCTTACGGTGCGGACGGTGACGCCGTCGCCTGAGCTGCCGAGCTTGCTGGCCAGGCGGGCCCGGAGCTGCTCCTGGGCGCCGGCGGGGAGGGCTGAGACCAGCGGGCCGAACGGCGTTCCCAGCACCGTAGAGGTAGCCGCCTCGTCCGTTGGCCAGGTCGCGTCTAGCTCCGCGGTCTCGACGGCGACGTCGCGGAAGCCGGCTGCCTGCAGCAGGCCAGTCAGCTCAGCAGCGCCGAGGCAGTAACTGCCGGCATCGAAGGCCCCAGGGAACGGCTCGGTCATGCCCGTCTCCCGCACCGCTTCGATCATCGGCCCGAACAGGCCCAGCGGCTGCTCAGCAGCCCAGGTCGACATCACGGCCGTGCCGCCGGGCCGGGTGACCCTGCGCATTTCCCCGACCGCGGCCGCGCGGTCGGGGAAGAACTGCAGCCCCTGCTGGCACAGCACTAGGTCAAAACTGTCATCCTCGGCGGCGATGGCCGACGCGGGGCACTGCCGGAACTCAATCGCCGCCCACCCAGGACCTTGCGGCAGGGCCGATGCCACCGCCAGCATGGCGGCGCTGATATCGCTGGCCACCACCCGACCACCCGGTCCCGCCGCCTCCGCTGCCAGGCGGGCGACCGGGCCCAGACCGCTGGCCACGTCCAGGACACTGCACCCCGGCTTCAGGCCCGCCCGGGTGATCAGGTCCACCGCCCACAGCTCAAACAACTGGCCCAGCATGAACCGGCGGTAGCCGTCAGGGACCGAGGCCTGGGTAAAGCTTCCGCTGCGCGAGCCGTCCATCATGCCCCCTCGGTTCCCGCCAGACCGTCAGGCTAGCCTACAACCGGCCTGAACGCTCGCCCCAGCACTTACGGCGTGGCCCCGACCAAGCTATTGCCCCTGCGGCTGGCCGGTGGTGCGCCAGGCGGCGACGAGGTCTGCTGGTGCGTAGGCTCGGTCTAGGCCGTCGACGGCGAATCCGGAGCGGCTCACCCCGACCAAAGCGGCTTCAGCGCCACCGGGCACATGGGCGCGCTGTTCAATGAGGTCGGCGAGGTCGCGCCGGCCGAAGGGGTTTTGCTCGCGCCATTTGACCGATCCGGCGAGGGTGACCTTTCGCGCGTTCGGCCAGCGGTCGACGCCGACGAGGTCGACCTCGACGGTGGTGCTCCTTGTCCAGTACCCGCCGATGACTCCGGTGCCGCTTAGGTCTGGGTCATCGAGCACCAGCCGCTCGACTGACGCGCGGATGATCGGCTCGATGGCCCGGCCCTGGAATTCTGGCCAGGAGCCGCGGACCCGTGCCAGCGCTAGGTCTGGCCGGCCGCGCGCGATGTCCGGCAGGGACGGCTCGATGAACCGCAGCCAGAAGCGGAGGTAGGAGTCGGCGACCCGGTAGCGGGGGTCGTTCCCGGACTTCAGCGACACTGGGCGATCCGCGCTGACGGCCCGCTTGACGGTGGTGAGCGCCTCCAGGGAGCGGGCAAGCTGCTGCTCGCCGATCCCGGAGCGTGCGCTGATTCCCTTGAAGGTGCGCTCACCCGAGCCGATCGCGCTGAGCACGCGGGTTGCCTGGAGGTCCGGCGGGAACTCCGCCGTCAGGATGTTGCGTCCGACATCGATCAGCTCAGAGTTCTCATCGGCGAGTTGCCGCCGGAGGAATGCCATCGCATCTGGCGCGCCGCGCCACTCCGCGCACAGGCGCGGGTAGCCGCCGGTGAGCAGCTGGGCGTCGATCGCGGTCACCGGGTCGTCCACGGCGGTCATTCGCGCGGTGTCGCCAAGCTCGAAGGGGTTGACGACCAATTCCCTGATCCGGCCGAACAGCGGCCGTTCGTAGGTGCTGAGCGCCTCCATGACGGAGATGTCCGACCCGATGAGGATGAACAGCACCGGCCTGCGTTCGAAGACCCGGTCCCATGCCACCTGCAGCGCACCCTCAAGGTCCGGGCTGGACCCGCACAGCCACGGGAACTCGTCGAGGACGACGATTGCCGGGCCGTCGTCTGGCAGGGCGGCGGCGAGGAGCCGCAGCGCCCCGGTCCAGTCTCCGGGGGCCACGCCGTCGAACAGGCCCGCGCCCGGCAGTGACGACCCGGCCGCCTCCAGCGCGAACCGCGCCAGTTCCGCACCCGCTTGGGCCAGCCGCGCCCCGGTGAAGAACAGTTGCGGCAGGCCCGTCCGGTCGGCGAACTCGGTCACCAGCCGCGACTTGCCAGCCTGCCGTCGGCCCCGGATGCTGAGCAGCCGTCCGTGGCCGTCCTCGATCACGGTATCAAGGTGCCGTTGGAGCCGAGCCATGTCGCGGTCTCGCCCGATGAAGTGCAGCGGAGAAGCCATATCCAGATACTAGCATCAAAGTTACTAACATCGAAGTTACTAACATCAGTGTTAGTAACTTAGAGCGTCGGGCCGGGCGCATCGAGACCGTCGTCCGCTGCCTCTTGCTCGCGTAGCGCCCGCCGCCGTCCCCACGCCGCGAAAAAGCGCATCGCGATTCCGAACCCGAGCCCATAGCCGGCAACATCCAGAACTGCGCCAGGCCAGCTGTTGTCGGTGTTGTCCCGCAAAGCGAACCGGTTGAGCACGTAGAAGATGACGCCGAACACGAGGCACTGCACCACCAGCTGGGCACGACTCGTGTCGCGCGGCGCCCGTACGTCGACGCCCTTGCGGCGGGCCACCCACCCGGCGTAGGCGGAGGATCCGAGCGCGATGAAGAAGAACACCGTCACGCACGGCGCGTACCGGCTGGAGTCGATGATGTTGAAGAAGAAGCCGGCGGCGACGTTCAGCATGATCACCAGGTACAGCGTGCGCGCGGACACCTGGCCCCACACCGCCACCTGCCGCTCGTCGCCCCACGCCTCGCCGTCCCGGTCGTCGCGCCCGCGCCAGCGGGCCGGCAACTGCCTGATCTGCATCACGAAAACCCCTTCAGCTGGTACGCGGGAGTGCTTACTGTGTCTGAAGATCCGAACAGAGTTTCGACGGTCGCGCCCAGGCGATCACAGATCGCCAGAGCCAGGTACACCGAAGGCGCATAGTCGCCGGCCTCGATAGCCACGATGGTCTGCCGGGCCACCCCGACCGCCTCGGCGAGCTGGGCCTGGGTCAGTTCCGCGAGCAGCCGCGCCCGCCGTACCCCGTTGCGCCGTCCGGCGGCCGATGTCCTGCCCACAGCTAGGACCGTAAAGCCTACTCGACATCGTGTCAAGATTACGTGACATTACGTCGGGTAGACCAGACATCTCACCCGGCCTGAGCAGGGCCATCGCCCGATCCCGGTGGCCGACGCGCTGACCAAAGGCACAGGTAACTCAGAGAATGAGCACCGTCCGGGCACAGCATCGATATATAGATTTCATAACGGATAGGTGAAGGCGGGAGAAAGGGAGCACCGTGCCTGAGCTGCACACCCAGGTAGCGACCTCTGCGGATGGCACCGCTGTCGAGTACCTGAGCGCGGGGCGCGGGCCGGACGTCATCGTGGTCCCCGGGGTGCTCGCCATGGCCACCGACCTGGCCGCCTTCGCTAAGCTCCTGGCCCAGCGGTTTACCGTGCACGTCGTGCAGCGGCGCGGCCGGGGCGGCAGCGGCCCGCAGGGCGAGCGGTACGGCATCGCGCGGGAATGCGAGGACATCGAGGCGGTACGCGCTCGAACCGGCGCCCGCCTGATCTTCGGTCACAGCTTCGGCGGGCTCGTGGCCCTGCGAGCGGCGTGCGGCAGCGCGGCGTTCGACGCCGTCGCTGTCTACGAGCCCGGGATCTCGGTCAGCGGGTCGATGCCGCTCGGCTGGACCGACCGCGCGCGCCGGGAGGTCTCGGCGGGCGCGGACTTCGAGGCGCTCACCACCTTCGTCCGCGGGATCCGCCCCGATCAGACCAGGCGCGTGCCGCGCTGGTTGTCAAGGGTGGCCCTGCGGCACGCGATCCCCCGCGCCGAACTGCGGCAGAACCTGGAACTCCTGCCTCAGGCCATCAACGAGTACACCGAAGCCGGAGGCCTCGACGCCCGGTTCGCGGACTACCGCGAAGTCGCCGCGGCCACCCTGATGATGCACGGTGAAGGACGCGGCACTAACCGGCACGCGGTCGCCGTCGCCCGGCTGGCGGAGACGATCCCCCATTCAGAAACGATGGCCTTCCGCGACCTAGACCACGTCGCGCCGGAGAAAAAGCCCGGGCCAGTGGCGGATGCCGTGCTGCGGTTCTTCGCCGCCCACGCCAAACTGAGCAGATACACGCCGACCCCCTCCCGGCGCTCGGCGCCTGAGGCGGTGGGCTAGTCCCAGCAGAGGCAGAACGGTTTGCCGGCCGGGTCGGAGTAGACCCGCCAGTTCACCCCGCCGAAGGAGAGCGAGGTGGCGCCAAGTTTCAGCACCGCCGCCTCGGCCGCGTCGACGTCGTCGACCGTGACGTCGAGATGGACCTGCTGCGGGTACGCGGGGTCGGGCCACCGCGGCGCATGGTACGGAGTGACCTGCTGGAACATCACTGGCATGGCCCCGTCCTCGCCGATCATCGCCATCGCCCTCGCCCTCGTACGTGACGGGCTTGCCGAGGAGTTCCGCGTAGAACCTGCTCAGCTCCTTGGCGTCCGGGCAGTCGAGCATCACGCCCATGATCGTGGTCTCCTGTTTCGACGGGAACAGGCACAGGTCAAACGGATGCCCGGCCGGGTCGGCCAGCGTGTACCAGTTCTCGTTCTTGCGCAGCAGCTCGGCGCCAAGCCTGACCGCCTTCGCCGCGCCGGCGTCGAGGTCCGGCACGCGCAGGTCCAGGTGCGCCTGCTGCGGGTACGCCGGGTCGGGCCACCGCGGCGGTACGTGGCCGGGGCTGCGCTGGGCAGCGATGCGCCACCCGTCCCCGGTTTCCACCGTGATCCACTCGTCGTCCTCGGCGTCCTGCACGGTCCAGCCGCCGAGGGCGGCGTAGAACGCGGCGAGCCGCCTTGTGTCGGATGTGTCGAGCGCCACCGCGCGCAGCGTGCCGATCATCGGGCTCCCTCCTGGGTCACCGCTCATCATGCCCGAGACGCCTCGCCCGCACCCATAGGAAATCCGGACCGGGAGTAGTCCACCCACCGCCTGCGAACCACGAAATGGGACGATACCTCACGCCCCCGGCCTTACCGCCGCTCAGCGGTACCGGGCTGTCGGTTAAGGCACTGCGCCTTTATGACGAGCGCGGCCTGCTGGTGCCCGCTCGTGTCGACCGGGCCACCGGCTACCGCCTGATGCGGAAGACCAGGTCATTGCCGCGGGGCGTATCGCACTTTTACGCAGGGCCGGCATCGGCCTGGCCGACATCTAGCGGTTGTGGCCGAGGACAGCGGCTCGGCCGCAGGCGCCGCGATGGGCTTCGTATCCTCCAGGTCGGAGGTGACCTTGAGGATCCTGGCCGTCGCCGCCGGCCGACGCCGGCAGGGCATCGGGCGGGCCCAGCTGCGGGCTTTCGAGGCCAGCGCCCTGCGTCTGGGCGCGGCACGCATTTCTCTGGGCGCCGACGCCGAGGCCGGCTTCTACGTCCGGCACGGCTACCAGGGGAGGGACGGCACGCCGCATCCCAATGTCTCTGCTCGCACCAAAGACCGACCTCGCAAGTACTATGGAAATATGAACGGGACGGGGGGATTCCGGCTACTGCTCGCACGGGTCACCGGGCGGCGGGCAACGGCCAAGCCTGGCGCTTTTCACTGGACTCCTGAAGCCGAGCGCATGCGTTCCGCGCTAGAGATGCATGATCTCGGCGTGAAGCTGTACCAGCAGCGGATGCGGCGTGAGCACCCGGACGCTGGCCGCAGGGAGATCCAGGGCCTTGTGCGGACCTGGCTGACGGCGCCCCCGCCCGACACAAGGCTGCGCCTGCCGTCGAGAGAGCGCCGTGGCTTCGCCGGTTGAACTGGAGCTGCGCAAGGCCGTTGCCGACTTGGACGCGCTGAAGGTCAGATGGGCGCTCATCGGCGGCCTCGCCTTATCGGTCCGTTCTGTTCCCCGGTTCACTAAGGACCTCGATTTCGCTGTTGCCGTGGCGGACGACTCCGAGGCCGAAGACGTCGTGCACCGGCTGCGAGAGCGCGGCTACCAGCCCGTCGAGATCTTTGAGCAGGACTACGTGGAACGACTGTCGGGCGTTCGGCTGGAACGCGGCGGCTCCGACGTGATCGTAGACCTCCTGTTCGCGAGCTCCGGAATCGAGAACGAGGTCGTCGCGAGCGCAACCAGGCTCCAGGTGCTGCCCCGTCTGTCGGCCCCGGTCGCCACGACTGGTCACCTGATCGCGCTGAAGATCTTGCAGGCCGTAACCAGGATCTGACGGACCTTGGTGCGCTCATTCCGGCAGCGTCCCAAGGGGATCTTGGATACGGCCCGGGAGGCCGTCCGGCTCATCCAGGCACGCGGTTTCAACCGAGAGCAAGACGTCGCGGCAGACCTCGACAAACTCATTTCCGATCTCGGCCGTTAGCCGGGCAACGGCGGCGTGATATTCGTCGCCATGTTCGCCGCAGACGACCCTCAATGACGGTAACGGCCGACCGGCTGTCTCGGCAAAGCCTGACGAAGCACCGTAACCGGGACGGCACTTGGCGCCGCTTACACGGATGACCCGCAATAAGGCCCAACCGGTGGGAATCCGCCATTCGAACCGGGCACGGGCCCGACCCGTAACCCCCGATGAGACGTATCCGAAGTTGGGTGCTGACATTGGGGGAGTGACCAGTGCCGGTCGATCAAGCCGACCCAGCCGACGACCCCGGCGCCCCCCGCCCGCCCGACGACCGCCGTGCCCGAGACGCGATCCCGCCGCCCACGCCAAGCCCAGGCGATCGCGCCGCTGTCCATCGCGCCTACCGTGACCAAGTCGACCGGATCTACGCCACCCACCAGTCCGGCCCTGGTGGTGGCAGGCCGGAGTGGGCTGAGGCGGTCCCGTCGCTGCGCGGCCGCCTGGGAAACTCATCAAGAGCGATATCCCGAACGACATCAGGCAACTCCCTGTGCTCACCCCGATAACTCCTGGTCCTCGGGCGAGGCGAGAGGCTGACCCCCGACCAGAACTCCGAGGCCACCAAAGCATGCGCCGACATCCACGAGGAAGGAGAACGCGCAATCTTTCCAGCAATGCGCCGTATCGAGGCAGCCAACCCAAACCGCCACCTGGCTCGCCTAGAGCACATGCTCAAAGGCGCCGACCGCCTTAAGGAAAAGATCGCGAGCGGCTCCGGGACCACCCGGAATCGGGGCCGCGGCAAGCCGCCGATGACGTGCCCGATGCCGTGCGATTCACGCTTGAATACAGTGAGTCGCATTACGCCGGAGGCGTTCTCGCGGACGTCGAGCGCATGAAAGAGGCGGGCTACGAACTCCTCAAGCTTAAGAACCTGTGGGCGAAGGACCAGTACAAGGGGATCAACAGCCAGTGGCGCAGGCCGGAGACCGGCCTGCGCTTCGAGGTTCAGTTCCACACGCGTGAGAGCCGGGAAGCGAAGGAGTCGACACACAAGGAGGGTTATTCAGGGGACAGGCGCGTTATGTGAAGTTTATCTTGTCCGGCGGTGTGGCGCCATAAAAAGATGGCCCGTTCGCGAAAGGATTGAGTTACCACACTTAATCCGTAGAACAGGCCATCACGTGTATCATACCACCGGGTTCGACCGTGAAGAAATCATCGACATCTGCATCCGGATCAATTCCGTGCAGGCCGGGGCAGGGTCCCCGAATTGGCCGCCATGCCTCGGTCTTTTCAAATCGGTAGCGGCCACGCTGACCTAC
Organism: uncultured Actinomycetota bacterium; assembly: GCA_963850115.1. GTDB lineage: Bacteria > Actinomycetota > Actinomycetes > Streptosporangiales > Streptosporangiaceae > Trebonia. The sequence goes on along the minus strand of CAWKKG010000020.1, from coordinate 129,018 downwards.
ATGCGGCACAATCGCACACAGGCAGAAATCGGCGAGTCGCTCGGCGTATCCCAGCCGACTATCAGTCGCGCCGTATCTGCCATAACGCCGCTCATTCTGGAAGCGACACGCGAATTTGTGCCGACCGCTGACGACCTTGACCCGGATGCCCAGTACATCCTGGACGGCACACTGCTCCCATGCTGGTCATGGGACGGGTGCAAGCAACTGTACTCAGGAAAGCACAAGACCACCGGAATGAACGTCCAGGTCGCCTGCACTATTTACGGAAAGCTCGCCTGGATTTCCGACCCGGTCAACGGGAGCCGCCACGACAACTTCTGCCAGGAAGAATCCGGCGTACTGCTAACTATGAACCCGAAGAACTGGATCGGCGACAAAGGATACATCGGGAACAACATGATCACTCCCTTCAGGAAGCCTGCGGGCGGCGAACTGCTCAGCTGGCAGAAGGAATACAACTCCGAGGTTAACAAGATACGCTGGATGATCGAGCAAGTGATCTCGCACTTCAAAAACTGGACCATCATGCACACCGACTATCGGCGCCCGCTTAAAACATTTGAGACGACTATCTCAGCAGTCGTCGGCCTGCACTTCTACCGGACGGCCTGAATAACCCTCAAGGCGTATGAGCGTCTCAGGGACCCGCTCACCAGCAAGGCCGAAGAGCGTGCGCTTGAGGACTACCCGCGTCGGGCGAACGCCTTGATTAGGCTCCCGCCAGAAGTATTCACCATCGAGGACTATCCGCCGGAGAAACGTGATGACTGACGGAATTACGTACTACGCGATCGTCGACGACTACACGAGCAGGGACGAGCCCGTCGGCGTTCTGCGCCGCTTCGGAGACGATGACCACCGGGACGAAAGGTGCGGCCTGGACCTCGAGTGGAAGTTCTCGCCGCTGCTGCACTCAGCCGAGCGCGGCGATACCGAGTACGAGCTCATACCGATCACCGATGACGAAGCCATGCAGATCATCGCGCGGATACGAAGGACAGCCGAAGCGACGGAGTAATACCGCCGGGCGTTTGTCCGGAGTTCAGCCATGACGCTTCCGGCAGGGCGACCGCCTTTCAAGAGCCTTTGGCTAAGTGGCGCAGCTGGCCATCCCAGGGCACTATCAGGTCTCACGGGCGATCCACCCCTTTCCGTCGGCGGCGACTCCCTCTAGGATTCTGAGCGTGTTTCGCAGACCGGTCGCGTCTTCGGTTGCCCTGGACAGGGCCTCGGCGTCGCCGTCTTCTGGATTCCACTCGGTGATTGGTTCCACCGCCCGGAAGGGAATGACCTGCCCGTTCATTAGGTGCAGCTTGAAGATCTTGACGGTGGCCGTCCTTGGCCACGCTCGCTTCCACGGAGGCAATCGCGTCGTAGCGGTAACTCCGCCAATCCTGCTGCTGGATGTCGCCATCGCGGGTACTGAGGTGGTAGGAGACCTGGCGGATCCCGTCGGCAGTTAGCAGAAAGAGGATGATCTTGTAGTGTGTATACCGCCAGGGGCCATTACGAACGCTGGCGCGCTCATACGACGTACCTGGTGTTTCCAAGAAGGCGTATGAAAGTACGTCGCTTCGGCTCAGACCATAGTGCTGGAGCGCGCGCTTAAGTATCACCTTCTTGTCGCATTCGAGCCACTCTGCGATCTCAAGGTCGCTTGGCCGGATAGCGGTGAGTTCTTCGTGCCACTTTTCATATGCGAATTCCCGCTCGGAGAACTTGCGTTCGCTTTCGGACTTGTCGGCGGCGGCACGCCGGTGCTCTAGAGTGATGTTTGTCCACCGAAGTGTTCCTTGATAGCCAGCTCCCGCGAGAATGGCGAGGACAATGAAGCCGCCGACCGGATTCACGCTTAGCAAGGCAACCGCGACCAGTAGGCTGCCGAGGATAGTAGCGGCGATCCCTGCCCACAAAGGCACCGACCTGACATGGGCCTCGTCATCTGGGAGGGTGTAGAGAGTTCCCTGCCTCCAGTGGCGTACCAGTTGACTCACCTCGTGCCTGATTAGCCAGTTCAGCCGTTCGACCTTGACTCTTCTTCCCCGATAGATCTCGTCGATCTCGTCCCGTAGGTGGTTACGGATGCCTGCGGTATCGGACAGCCAGGAGGACACGTTCTCCTTGTCCGGTGCATAAAGATGAAGGTACCAGTCGAACCGCTGGTTGACCCTTGTCGCGAAACCTGCCTCTGGAGGAGTTGTTGGTTGCGGAGACGTAAAACGCCGCCAATGGTCTGCCTGCCGCCGTGCTTGCCATCGAAACTCCACCCAGCCGGTGGCGGCAAGGCCGATTCCGCTGCAGCCGACCAGATACCCGATTATCCCGATGACGGCGGCATGCACGATCAACCCCCAGCCGATGCCAAGGAGGGCGAGCGCGAAGATGGCTGATGCGGCCAACGCTTTGACTTGGTCTTGGAAGGGAACCTCGGCGGGGGTGGGCCGTCTGGGGCTGCGGTCTGGCGGGGACGGGGAAGAAGAAGTAGCGAACGCGTTTGTCCCGTTCCTTCGCGTACCGGTTAACCTCCGCTGCCTTGGTGTCACGTCGCCATATCTGGTCACCCCTTGGGCCTTTCAAAAACACGGTAATGTGCCGAAAGACAGGCTCATGCTGAGCGGGATGCAAATGCTCCAGCGCATCGATAAAGGGTTCTGGATCGGTGCCGGGGGAGCGAAGCGAGTCGAGCAGCTGAAGAACCGCCCGTATGCCATTAGCCCACGGGTCGCTCTGGTAGGCCACTGGGTGCCGCTTAAGGGCTTCGAGTCGACTGATGTCTTCGGCAGACAACTGCCGGGATGTGCGCCCGCCGAGCAGCGCAAGCAGCCAGTGGAACCGGACTTCGCTTGTATCGATGTGCCCTTCAGCGATTGCCCGCTCGATCCACGACAGCGCGGACGATGGCACCCCGCCGTTGAGGTAGTGGACCCCGACCTCGTACTTCTCCTTGGCGGTAGCGCCCGGCCGGAGGAAGTAAGTAGTCACGTCACCGTGGATGACTTGCGCCTGGGCGCCAACGGTCGCAAGAGTGATCCGCGATATTGGTCACGTTCGCGTACGGATAACTCATGACAGGCCCTTGACGGCGGACGTGATCGCGGCCAAGTGCCCGGCAAATTCAGCGACATCGCTAATCAGCCCGGATAGCCGCTTTACCGCCACCTTTAGCCGGCTGCCCTGTCTCTGCCGCGCTGCCTCGGTGGCAGCATCGACCTCTTCGAGGGCCGCTTGCCCGACTGCTTCCTCAATTCGTCCGGTGCGGCAGGCCCGGTCGAGTTCGGTACGAAGGTCCGCGAGGAGGTCGAGCACATCATTGCCGTGCGACGTGTCCGCTGGATTGATCCACACGCCGCCGAAGATCTGCCCCGCTTGGGTACCAACTCGCGCGTTACCGGAGGCCGAGTTCGTCACGTTCACCGAGGTAAGCCGCTCTGACGGGGAACTACGGGTGCTGGGCTGGCGGATCGGATCGGTCCCCAGTTCCGCAGCTAGTGCGAGGGCAAAGACCGCAGCGCTGGATGCCGCCCTTCGCTGCCAGCCTGCGCGGTCGGCGGCTGCCTTCGTGCTGTCGGCGGGGTCACTGATACCGCGTACCACTGCCATCGGCAGTGAGTCGTTCAGGTGGCTCGCCTGGGCAACGCCCGCCGCCTCCATTTCTACGGCGACCGCGTCGTTGTAGTGCTCGTGGATCCACAGGGCATTTGGTGAGGCCTTGGAGTAGTGAGCTTGTTCACCTGCTGCGACTGGGGCCGAAGTGCACCCGAGGTGGGGATGTATCCGCGGGTAGACGGTGGAGCCAAGCTCCGTGGCGTGCGATATGCCGGGCGGTCTGGTCCACGCCGTGGGCGGTCTCCCAGACTCGGGGGCGGGCCCAGGTGCCGTCATCGTCGCTGGTAGCCCCGTGATAGGCGTACACGTGGGTAGCGACCACCACGTCTCCAATAGCGATATGGGCCTGACGTGCGCCTGGCAATCCCCACGAAGATTACTGCGGCGGGGGAGAACTGCGCGATCGCTCGTTCGGTCAGCGTCCCTGCGGGGAGGTTTCCCTTGCCGGTGAGAGTTAATGCTATTAGCGGACCAGTGGCGTCGAGGCGTCCAACCTCGAAGCGGGTTCCGGCGGGGTGCAGTTCCGTGCGTAGGTCGCCCAGCCTGGCGCGGACCTCGTCGTACTCCACGTCTAGAGCGGTCAGAATGACGACGGGATTCTCGCTCATGCGGTTTCTTCCTTCCGAAGTCGTGGCTTTTCCGACGGGTAGGGACTGGTTAGCGGAACGGAGCATGGGTGGGTACAGCACCGTCCCTGGGCCTGGCCCGGAACTGCCGTGCCTGGCCGTCCCGCCCCGTTTTTCTTGGCTGGCCCCGCCTCGGTGACAAAGTCTTTTGAGCCCTGGATCTTCCGATAGAAGTTCCTAGGGTCTAGGCGGATGCCCCAGACTGCCTCGTATACCTGCTGCAACTCGGCGAGAGTGAAGACCGGACCGCAGAAGGCAGTGGCGAGGGAGGAGTATTCGAGTTTGGATCTGGCCCGCTCGACACCGTCGGTCACAATGAGCTGGTGGTCGAAGGCGAGTGGAACGGCCGAAGAAAGGACGACTTCGACGGGCACCCAGCGAGCGTCGGCTGCGTCGGTACCTGCAATGGGTTCGGGAAGTTCTGGAGAGATAGCCAGATAAGCCACCGAAACCACGCGTCCGCGCGGATCCCGACCGGGATCGCCGTACACGCCGTATTGCTCTAGATGCAGTGTGCTCGCATCAAGTCCCGCTTCCTCGCTAAGCTCCCGACAAGCCGCCGCAGCGATGTCCTCCGCGTCATCGCGGAGGAAGCCGCCTGGCAGGGCGGCCATGCCTCGATAGGGATCGACCCCGCGATCAACCAGCAGGACGTGCAGCTGCGATTGCCGCAAGGTCAGAATCACCAGGTCAACGGTGAGCAGCACAGGAGGTGGCTGCCAAGCCTCTTCGTCGGCCATGGCCAGATCATATTTACTGTCAAACTGACAATAAATAACCTTCGCAGTCACTGTTTACTTGCCGTCTGGATAGATCGACCCCACCGTTCCGCATCGATGTGCCGCCACCGCGGCCGCGGCTCGCCCCCTCGTGGCTGGCACCCGCCCCAGGCACCGGTTTCCCTCGCAGGATGGATTTCTTGCGGGATCCCGCCTCAACGAGCGACCATTGGCAGTAAGAGGGCACCAGCAAAAGAGGCCTCGTCCGCTTGGGTCGCGGGCAGGCTGCTTTTCCACACATGTTGCGCCTGGTACAAGAGACAATGCCCGGACAGTGAGCACGGGCGGACGGTAGCGGGGCGCGCGTGGCAGGGGTATCGGGTTCGGAGGCGCGCGCGTGCCAGGCTACGGCGACAACCACGGGCTAGAAGCGGCCGTCCGCCAGGGCATCCGCAAATGGCGCGACAGCCTCGTCAACCTGACCGGCACGAACCGGCTGCTGAACCTCAAGCCAAGCAAGACCGGCATGCTCGCTATCGCCCGCCCGGAGCCGGCCGAAGTGCTCGCGGGAGTAAGGAACGGCCAGGCCTACGACTTCCGTGCGCTCCAGGCCGACCCGCCCCCCGACCCCGTCGCCAAAGGCCACCGCCTAGACGCCGACCGGACCCCCGACGACCTCGGCCGGATCCTGCGCGGCTTGTACCGCAGGTCGACCCAGGCCTACCTCGACCAGGGCCTCTCCGTCTTGTACCTGGCCTTCGGCACCCTCACCTGGACAGACGTCGACCACACGCCTTACCAGAGCCCGCTGCTCCTGGTCCCGGTCCGGCTGGAGGCAACCGCCCCGGGACTGCTGCCGACCCTGGCCCCGACCGAAGACGACACCATCGTCAACCCCGCCCTCGCGCTCAAGCTCGACCAGTTCGGCGTCACCCTCCCCGCCGCGGAAACCCTCGAAGAAACCGAAGGAGAAAACGGCCAAGCCTTCCTCGCCAGGGTCCGCGCCGCGATCAGTGACCACCAGGACTGGACGGTCACCGAAGACCTCACGCTCTCCTGCTTCTCCTTCGCCAAAGAAGCGATGTACCGCGACCTCCTCGACAACGAGGACCTGATCGCGGGCCACGACGCGGTCCGCGCCCTGGCCCTCGGCGGCGCCGCCCAAACAACAGAAACAGCAGGAACAAGCGACCGCTTCGTCTTCGACGAGATCCCCGACCGGGACATCGACGAGAAGGCGCCACCGGAGGAAGTGCCGCTGATCCTCGACGCGGACGCAAGCCAGCGCGCCTGCGTCGCCGCGGCGCTGGCCGGCAAGTCCTTCGTCATGGACGGCCCGCCAGGCACCGGCAAGAGCCAGACGATCGCGAACATCATCGGCGTCCTGCTGCACGCGGGGAAGACCGTCCTGTTCGTGTCCGAGAAGGCAGCCGCGCTCGACGTCGTCCGCGACCGCCTCACCGACCGGGGCCTCGGCGCCTACCTCCTGGAACTGCACTCCGCGAAGGCCACCCGCAAGCAGGTCGCCGATGAACTCGGCCGGGCCCTGGTCACCGAGCCGGTGCCGCCGCGAACCGCTGGCGGCATGAACCCGCGCCTGGCCGCGATGCGCCGGGGCGAGCTCAACCAGTACGCCGACGCGATGAACCGCAAGCGCGACCCGCTGAAATGGTCACTCCACGACGTGCTCGGCCAGATCGCCCTGCTGCACCAGGTCCCGACCGCGCCGCTTCCCGCCATCGACGCGGAAGAACTGACCGCCGAACGGCACAGCGAGATCCTGGCGGCCGCCCAGGTGCTGTCCGGCGCCTGGCGGCCGGTCCGGCAGGGGACCTCGTTCGCGTGGCGCGACGTCACCCAGCACGGCCCCATGGACTTCCTGCTCCAGCAGGCCCGCAGCGCCCTGGCGACGCTGTCAGGACTCAAGGCATTCAACAAGGAACTCGCCGAAGTGACCGGGCTGACCCGCCCGTCCGACGCCCCCGCGTTCGCGGACCTCCTCGACCACCTCGCGGCCAGGCCCGCCGTGGTCCCCGGCACCTGGCTCACCGCGGACCGGCTAGCCCCTGTCGACGACGCCATCGCCCGGCTGGATTCCGTCCTCGCCGCGATCTCCGCCGCGACCGACACGGCGGCCCGCGCCGCCGGAACCGCCTGGCAGGCCATCCCGCCGCCGGCCGCGCTGCCGGACCTGCCCGATCTCGGCGCCCTCTTCCCCCGCGCCCGCGACGTGAGCGCCCTGCGGGCCGATGAGGTCACCGCGCTGGCCGGCCAGTTCCACGACGATGCCGGCCTGCTCGCGAACCGCGCCGCCGCGCTCGCTTCCCTCGCCGGAACGCTCGGGCTACGGCCCCCGGTCTCCTTCGCCGCGGCCTCTGACCTCCTTTCCGTAGCGCGCCTGCCCGAGCTTTCCGTCCATCCAGAACGGATGTGGCTGACTCCGGACGGACACCGCTCCGCCACGGGGGCGGCGGACGCCCTGCGCGCTGCCGCGGACACCCTCGCGGCCGCCGAAGCGGCCGCGCTGACCTACTACGCGCCGCCCGCGCTCACCGAGGACGCCGCCGCACTCGGCGCCCGGCTGACCGCCCACCACGGGCTCGGCAAGCTGTCCGGCGGGTACCGCGCCGACAAGAAGGCCGTCGCCTCGTTCGCCGCGCCGGGCGTCAGCGCCGACGAAGCGCAACGGCACCTCGGCCTGATCATCGCCGCGCAGGACGCGGCGCGTTCTTACGCGGCCGCGGAGCAGGCGCACGCAAGGGCGCTCGGCGGTTATTACGCCGGCCGCGCCACCAACTTCAGCGCGGTCGCCCAGGCCCTGAACGTCGCCGAGACCGCGCTGCGCCTCGTCCGCGGCCAGGACACCGCCCTCGTCGCCGACTACCTCGTCAGCCCCCAGGACCCGGCCCTCGTGAACCTGGCCGCCGCGATCGCCCGCGACCTGCAGGCGTGGCGGTCCGCGCCCGCGACGCCGCCGGAGCTGGCGACTGGCTCCATCGCGGACGCCATCGCGTGGCTGCGCGCCCAGCGCGAACTGCTGCAGGCGACCGCGGCGGTCACGACCACCGTCGGCGACGCGCTCGGCCAGCGCCTCACCGCGGGCAAGGCGCGCGCCCTGGTGACGCTGCGCGACGCGGCCGACGCCGCCTGCGGCCGGCTCGCGGCGAGCGCGGGCGAGTTCGACGACCTTCTCGGCGGGCTGTACGCCGGACGGCAGACCAACCTGCCGTCCGTCAGGAACACCTACGCCTGGGCCTCCCGGCTGCGGGAACTCGTCGGCGGGAACGGGGCCGGGCCGCTCACCGAGGTCCAGGCCAAGGCGACGGCAACGGCACGGACGACGCCGGGCCTCGGCAAGGCCGCCGCGGCCTGGCAGTCGGCCCGCGACTCGCTGCTGGCCGCGTTCGGCCCCGAGCGCCGCTCGTCCCTGAGCGCGGACCTGGACGACTACGCGGAGGCCGACGACCTCATCCAGGCGCTGCGGCAGGACACCGCCGGGCAGGAGGAGTGGCACGCCTACCAGCGGGCCCGCGCGACGCTGGAAGCGCGCGGCCTGGGCCGCGCCGCCGCCTTCTGCGTGGCGCAGCGGGTACCGGCGGAGCAGGTGCCGCCGATCATCGAACGGGCGCTGCTGCAGGGCTGGGCCGAGGACATCCTGCGCGGCGACCGGGCCCTGTCGGTGGCGCGCGCCGTGGAACGGGCCGCGCTCGTCGGCGAGTACCGGAAGCTCGACGAGGCGCTGATCGAGAACGCCGTCGGGGACATCATCGGCGCGTGCAACGCCCGCCGCCCGCGCACCGACATCGGCGAGCCCGCCGTCATCGCCCGCGAGGCCGGCAAGAAGAGAAGGCACATGCCGGTGCGGACGCTGCTCGAGCGCACGCGCAACGCCACCCTCGCGGTCAAGCCGTGCTTCATGATGTCACCGCTCACCGTCAGCCAGTTCCTCCCGCCGGACCTGCGCTTCGACGTGGTCGTCTTCGACGAGGCGAGCCAGATCCTGCCCGGCGACGCCATCAACTGCGTCTACCGCGGCTCGTCGCTGATCCTGGCCGGCGACGAGAAGCAGCTGCCCCCGACCAGCTGGATGTTCGGCAGCGCGGGAGCGGACGACGGCGAGGAGTGGTCGGAGGACGCCGACGACACCGCCGACTTCGAGTCGGTCCTCGACCTCGCGAAGGGCGCCGGGGTCTTCCGCAACCTGAGCCTGCGCTGGCACCGCCGTTCCCGGCACGAGGCGCTGATCGCGTTCTCCAACTTCTCCTTCTACCGGGGGGAGATCATCACGTTCCCCGGCGCGGGCGGCGACGGCCCCGACGTCGGCGTCGAGCTGTTCCACGTCGAGGACGGCGTCTACCGGCGCGGCACGTCGCGGGACAACCCGGCCGAAGCGGCGAAGGTCGCCGAGCGGGTCATGCACCACTACGCGACCCGTCCGGGCATGAGCCTCGGCGTGGTCGCCTTCAGCGAGGCGCAGGCCGCCGCGATCGAGACCGCCGTGACGGCCGCGCGCGCCGCCCGCCCGGACCTCGAGCAGTACTTCAACAGCGGCGACCGGCTGCGCGGCTTCTTCGTGAAGAACCTGGAGACGATCCAGGGCGACGAGCGTGACGTGCTGATCTTCTCGATCGGCTACGGCCCGGACGAGAACGGCAAGCTCACCATGAACTTCGGGCCGCTCATCAAGGCGGGCGGCTGGCGGCGGCTCAACGTCGCGATCACCCGCGCCCACTACCGCAACGAGATCGTTTCCAGCATCCGGGCCGGCGACATCCGCGGGTCCGCGTCCTCCGAGGGCGTCCGGCACCTGCGCCGGTACCTCGACTACGCCGAGCGCGGGATGGCCGCCCTCGCGCTCGAGGCCGGTCCCGGCGGCGACGCCGAGTCGCCGTTCGAGGAATCGGTCATCACCGTGATCCGCTCCTGGGGATACGAGGTAACCCCGCAGGTGGGGACCGCCGGGTACCGGATCGACATCGGGGTGCGCCACCCGGGCCAGCCGGGCGCGTTCTGCCTCGGCGTCGAGTGCGACGGCTACCAGTACCACTCGTCGCGCGCCGCCCGCGACCGTGACCGGCTGCGCGAGGAGGTGCTGCGCGGCCTCGGCTGGCGGCTCCACCGGATCTGGGGCACCGCCTGGTACCGGAACCGCGACGGGGCCGAGACCACCCTCCGCGCCGCCATCGAGCGGGCCGCCGCCGCCCCGGTGACCGGCCTGCTGCCCGGCACCCTGCTGCCCGCGCCCGTGATCGCCACGCGGGCGGTCGCCCTCGAACCGCTCCCCGGCTGGGTGACGCCGTATCAAGCGGCATCCCCGCCCCGGCTGCTGCCCTGGGTGGACCCGGGCGACACTGGTAGCGGCTACTACATGGTCGATAGCGTCAGGCAGGTGGTCAAAACCGAAGGACCGGTGCACCTTGAGGTCCTGTACGGGCGGCTGCGGGACGCGTGGGACATTGGGCGCGTCACCAAGAACATTCGCTACAACATCGACAGTGCCATCGCGCAGGCGGACGTGATCAGGGACGGGGAGTTCCTCCTGCTCCCTGGCAACGGCGCGGTGGTGCGAGGCCCGGCGGCGGCCTGCCGGCGGATGATCGGCCAGGTGCACGACAGTGAGCTGGACCTCGCCCTGGTGAGGCTGGTCAAGGAGGCCGCCGGGATCGGCGCGGAGGAACTGACCGCGCTGGTGGCCAGGATCTTCGGCTGGGAGCGGCGCGGCCCCGACATCACCGCCCGGCTGCGCCAGCGGATCGCCGCGCTGGTCGACGGCGGCACCCTCAGCGGCACCCAGGACCGCCTAGCCTGCCCCGCACGGACTTACCTGAGTTCCTACCCCCAAGGAGGCGACGTGTACTCGGCCGAAATCAGCCGCGCCAACCCGACCTGCTTCGTGTTCCTCCTCGACCAGTCCCGGTCAATGGAGGACCGGATCGGCGGTGAGGACGGCGCGCAAAGCAAGGAAGACGTCGTCGCCGACGCGATCAACCGGCTGCTCTCAGGAGCTGGCGATCAAGTGCGCCAAGGAGGAAGGCGTCCGGGACTACTTCTACGTCTCGGTCATCGGCTACGGCAAGACCGTCGGCCCGGCGCTGGCCGGCGCGCTCGCCGGGCGGGAGCTCGTCCCGCTCAGCGAGGTGGCCGCGACCCCGGCCAGGCTCGAGGACCGGATCAAGAAGATCCCCGACGGCGCCGGCGGCCTCGTCGACCAGCCGATGCAAGTTCCCGATCTGGGTCGATCCCGTCGCCAACGGCGGCACGCCGATGTCGCAGGCGCTCGACGCTGGCGCAGTCGGTCGTCTCCGCGTGGCTGCGGCGACCACCCGGACTGCTTCCCGCCGGTCGTCCTCAACCTCACCGACGGCGAGTCGACCGACGGCGACCCGACCGGGCCGGCCCGGGGCTGCGCCAGCTGGCCAGCACCGACGGGAACGTGCTGCTCTTCAACCTGCACGTGTCCTCGGACACCAGCCCCGCCGTCAGCTTCCCCGACGGCGAGTCCGTCCTGCCGAACAAGTACGCGCAGACGCTCTTCGACGTGTCCAGCGTGCTGCCGAACCACATGCGCACCTACGCGATGCAGCAGGGCTACCCGGTCTCCGGAGACACCCGGGGCTTCATCTTCAACGCGGACGTGACCTCGGTGGTCCAGTTCCTCGACATCGGTACCCGGGCCTCCGACCTGCGGTAGCGGCGTCCGATGGACTGGCAGGTCAACGCCTTCAGGCTGCCGAAGATAGGCGCCTCGGACCCGGAGTGCGAGGACGCCTACTGGTACGGGCCCGGGCCCGGCGGCGAGGATGACCAGCCATTCCTGCGGGTCATCATCGCCGACGGCGCCAGCGAGTCGATGCTCGCCGGGCGCTGGGCCCGGCACCTGACCGAAGTATTCGCGGCGGCGCCCGAGCAGATCAGCACCGGGACCGGGTTCACCGCCGCGTACCAGCGGGCGGCGGCGGGGTGGGAGGCGGAGCTCGCCCGGTACCTGCAGGAGCGGGCGGACCGCGACTCCCCGATCCAGTGGTACGAGGAGCCCGGGCTCGCCCGCGGCGCCCACTCGACGCTGCTCGCCGCCGAGTTCCGCTGCTCGCCGGACGGCGAGGACGCGTACTGGGTCGCGCGCCGCGCTCGGCGACTCGTGCCTGTTCCAGGTGCGCGGGGGAGAGCTGCTTGACGCGGTCCCGATGTACGACAGCGCCGGCTTCGGTAACCAGCCCGCGCTGCTGAGCAGCAGCGGAACGGCGGCCGAGGTTCTCGGCCGCCACCTGAGCATCAAGACAGGCAATCTTCGCCAGGGAGACACCTGCTACCTCGCCACCGACGCGTTGTCCGCCTGGTTCCTCAGAATGACCGAGACCGGCGAGTCCAGGAAGGAGCCCTGGCGTCCGCTCGCAGCTGCTTGACGAGGGCAACCAGGGTGAGTTCAGTGAACTGATCGGGAAGCTGCGCGATGACGGCGCGATCAGGGACGACGACACCACGCTGGTCCGCGTAGACACGGACCTGTGAGGCCACGGGAATGGCCGGCGTGATCAGCTACCCGACCGGGCTGGACTACCAGCAAGCGCTGTACAACACGGCGTCTCGCCTTCCAGGACCCCGCGCTCCGCGGCGGCGAGCCGGTGCTCAACCAGTTCGGCATGCCCAAGGCGATCGGCGGCAACTTCGCGAGCGTGTTCACCATCGACGGCACCGACGGGAACCGCTGGGCCGTGAAGTGCTTCACCCGGCCCGTCCCCGACCTGAGCGCTGCGGTATGAGCAGGTCAGCAAGGCGCTGAACCGGGTCAGCAGCCCGTGGAAGGTGGAATTCCGGTACCTGCAAGACGGCGTGCTGTGCCAGGGCCAGCGGTACCCGGTGCTCAAGATGGAGTGGGTCGAGGCGACGAGCCTGCTGCCGTTCGTCGAGGCGCACCTCTTTGACCAGGAAACCCTCGCCGGCCTGGCGGAAAAGTTCGGCGTGCTGGTGCGCGACCTGTCCCGTCACGGCATCGCCCACGGTGACCTGCAGCACGGCAACATCCTGGTCACGCCGTCGGGTGAGCTGAGGCTCATCGACTACGACGGGATGTACGTCCCCGGGCTTGACGGCCTGGGCGCAAGCGAGCTCGGGCACGCGAACTACCAGTCACCGCTCCGGACCAAGGACACCTGGGGCCCGGACCTCGACCGCTTCTCCAGCTGGGTCATCTACGCGTCGCTGGCCGCACTGGCCGTCGATCCCTTGCTCTGGCAGGCCTTGCACGTCGACGGCGACGAGACGCTGCTGTTCCATAAGAGCGACTTCACCGACCGCGACGCCTCCCGGGTGCGCTATGCGCTGGCGAACAGCTCGGAGGTAAGGCTCCGTGAGGTCGCCAGGGACATCGAGTTCCTCTGGGCGCCGGACCTAGCCGCGATCCCGTCCCTGGAGGCGCCCCTCGCTCCCGCCCGCGGAACTGCCACGGCGAGTCTGGGCCGACCAGCCGGAACCGACTGGCTGCGACACAACCAGGCGACCGCGGGAATGCCGGTCAGCGCGGCCAGCGCCACCGAGGCCGTCGGCGACGCGCCGCCAATCGGGGCCGCGGCGTGGCTGACGACCCACGTTCCCGTCGACCAGCACCGCGAATTCTCCCGGCCCGGGACTTCCCTCCGGGTCAGTTGCGCGGTGCTGCTGTGCCTCACGGTGCTGTGCGCCGTGCTGCCGGCCCTTCGCCCCCTCGACGCGCCGCTGGTCGTGATCATCTGGGCCGTCACCTTCGTCGCTTACCGGTCTACTCCGGACGGCCGGGAAAGGCGGCGCAGCCGCCACGTTTTCGGCGAACGCCGGTCCGCGGCCGCGAAGGCGGCCAGAACGGTTTCCGCCCTGGAAAGAGCCAGGCGCAAGGTCGTTCAGGAGGCGGACGACCAGCGGGCCGCGGTCGAGAGGAAAGCGGAGCGGGCGCGCGCGGACGAGCAGCAGGAGATCGCCGACGTCAACGACCGGCTCGACCGGGAAATCCAGCGGCTGGGCATCAAGATAAGCGTGCTGCAAAGCCAGGAGGACGCCGAGGCGTTTTCCGCCCTGGCCGCCCTGCAGCAGGCTCATGTCGACGAGCGCTTGCGGGCAGCGCCGGTGATGACGTCCGGCGTCCGCGGCATCGGCCGCGCGCGGGCCGCGACCCTGGCCGGGTACGGGATCTACACCGCGGCGGATATCGGCGCCGTCTACGGGCCGACGATCGTGCGACCAGACGGGGTGTCGGTTAGCCCGCGCGGGATCGGCCAGGGACGCGCCGCGGCGCTGTACTCGTGGCGGATCCAGGTTGAGGCCAGGGCCCGGGTGACCCAGCCAACGGTGCTGCCCCGAGCGCAACGGCAAGGGATCGCCTACCGGTACGCCCAGCGGCGGCAGTCCCTGAAGAACGACCAGGTCGCCGCCCGCGGGCGGGCGTCACTCGAGCTAACCAGCGTGCGCAACAAGTGGGCCGTGACGCACAACGGCATCGCGCAGGAGCTGCAGCAAGCTAAGGAGCGGCTCGAGGCGCTCAGGACCGCCCCCAACCCGGAGCTCGCCGCCGCCCGCAAGCAATCGGAAACGGCGAACTGGCAACGCGATTTCGCGAAACTGGAGCTCAACCGCTACCGCCGGATCCGCTACTCGCGCTACCTCAAAAGGCTGGTCACCGGCTAACGCGACTCCAATCGGCCGGACGTGGTGACGCTAGCCGGCCAGCTGGCTGAAGCGGTGCCGGTAGGCCTGCGGGGTGATGCCCCAGCGGCGGGTGAAGTGACGGCGCAGCATCATGGGGGCGAGCCCGCAGTCGGCGGCTACCTGCTCGATCCCGTGGTCGGTCCGCTCTAGCAGTTCCTGCGCTAGGGTCAGGCGCTGGCTGGTCAGCCACTGATGGGGAGTCGTCCCGGTGCGCGCGGCGAACCAGCGGGCGAACGTGCGCGGCGCCATGTGCACCTGCCGGGCGAGGTCGGCGACGGTGAGCGGCTCGCGCAGGTGCCCGAGCGCCCAGTCACGCAGCGCGGCCAGGTCAGGTCCGTCCGCCGTGTCGTCCACCAGTACCGGGACGAACTGCGCCTGCCCGCCGTCACGGTGCGGGGCGACCACCATGTGGCGGGCGATCTCGTTGGCCACCGCGGCGCCGTGCTCCAGGCGGATGACGTGCAGGCAGGCATCGATTCCGGCGGCCGTCCCGGCGCTGGTGATCACCTGGCCCTCGTCGACGTAGAGCACCCCGGGATCCACCTCGACCTGCGGGTAGCGCCTGGCCAGCTCGGCCGCGTACTTCCAGTGCGTCGTCGCCCGGCGGCCGTCGAGCAGCCCGGCGGCGGCGAGCACGAACGCCCCGGTGCACTGGCTGAGCACCCGTCCGCCGCGGTCCACGACCGCGCGCAGCGCGGCCAGCACGGGCTCCGGCGGCCTCGTGTCGATGTCGTCCCAGCACACGACGACGGCCAGGTCGGCGGAGCTCAGCCGCTCCAGGCCGGACTCAACCAGGATCGGCATGCCGACGTCGGTGCGGATCACTCCCGGCTCGGCCGCCGTCACGAAGTACTCATAGCGGGGAATGCCTTCGCCCTTGCGGTCACAGCCGAACACTTCCGCCGTGACGCCGAGGCCGAACGTCGACACGCCCTCGTAGGCGAAGACCGCGACCGAGGACAACATGCCCCTAGCCTACGGCAGGAAAGTACCGGTGATTGTCATTCCTGCCACTGGCGCGGTCCGGGACCTCGGCACGGAGGCTTGAGGCATGGCACACTGACCTCGCGACGCGACCGACCAGGTCCCCGACCGGGCGAAGACGCCGGGCGGCTCCCGCGCCGGCTTCTCCGCCTGGGCCGCGCTCTTGGTGGTCTGGGTGGTCTGGGGCTCGACCTACCTGGCTATCCGGGTGGCGGACGAGTCCATCCCGCCGTTCGCGATGGCCGCGGCGAGATACCTGACGGCAGGAGCGGTGCTCTACCCGCTGGCGTTGCTCGGCAGCCGCCGGCGGCGGCGGCGCCGGCGGCGGCACCGGGTCCGGACGGACGTGCCTCGTCGCGGCTCGCCCAGTGGGGCGGGATGGCGGTGGTGGGCACGCTGCTGCTTGCCTTCGGCAACGGCGGGGTGTCCTACGCCGAGAAGACCCTGCCCTCGGGGCTGGCCGCGCTGCTGGTCGCCAGTGTCCCGCTGTGGATGGCCCTCGCCGACCGGGTCATCAACGGACGGCGAATTCCGATGCGCGGCTGGATCGCGCTGGTCCTCGGCCTCGCTGGGATCGCCGTCCTGGCCCGGCCTTCCGGGAGCGGCGCGGTGCTTCCGGTCCTGGTCGTCCTCGGGGCCAGCGTCAGCTGGGGCATCGGGTCGGTGCTGGCCGGCCGGCTGCCCGCGCCTGCCAGCCCGCTGGTGGGCAGCGCGATGGAGATGCTGACCGGAGGGATCGTGCTCACCGGGCTGGCGGCTGCCACCGGCGAGCTGGCGCGCACCGATCCCGCGCACGTCAGCGCGCAGTCACTGCTCGGGCTGCTCTACCTCATCGGCCCGGGCTCACTGCTCGCCCTGACCTGCTACGTGATCGCGCTGCGGCGGCTCCCGACCGCCGTGGTGTCCACCTACGCCTACGTCAACCCGGTCGTGGCGGTCTCACTGGGCGCGCTGTTCCTCGGCGAGCGGCCCACGCTCGCTACGCTGCTCGGCGGCGTGGTCGTGGTCCTCTCGGTGGCGCTGCTCCTCATCCACCGGTCGCGCAGCCCCCGGTAAAAGGGTTCGCGGACGGGCGCCAGGCGCTGGCACGATGAATCACATGCCCGCTGTCCGCCGCTTCCAGGCCGAGGACGCCCCCGCGGCCGCGGCCATCATCCGCGGCCTCCCGGACTACTTCACCGACGACGTGCCCGCCAAGGCCGAACGCGACGCCGCCAGCCACGAGGCCTGGGTCATCACCGACTCAGGAACGGTCACCGGCATCGCCGTAGCCGCCAGGAAATCACCCGCTGGAGCGGAAATCCTGTGGATCGCCGTCGACGCCGCTCGGCGCGGCCGCGGGCACGGAACCACCCTGCTCGGCCACGTCCTGAACCACCTGGCCGCCGCCGGGATCAGCGTCGTGGAGGCCAAGACCCTGGACCAGTCGTCCGGCTACCGTCCCTACGAGGCCACCCGGGCCTTCTGGGAACGCAACGGCTTCATCCACGTCGACACGATCGACCCGCTGCCCGGCTGGCCGCCAGGCAACCCGGCCGCAATCTACGTAGCCGCACTCCGCCCAACCCGCTAACAAACCCGCCAGCCAATCGCAACTCTATTATTGTGTGAGTTTTGCCGAGGGTCCCCGTCGCCGAAGGCCCGTGATTGAGGGTCAGACGTGCAACCACCGCACCGGAAACGGCAAAACGGACGGGATAAATAGAACATATGCTCCCATAATTGGCGCCCGTTTCATGATTGAGGGGTCAGAATTGGCGATATTAGACCCTGATGAACCTCGATCACGCCTGGCGCCCGATCCGGCCCGGCGTTTCGCGGGCTAACGGGGGAAATGCCCGGCCCGTTGGCCGACCCCGGCGGCGCCGCACCGCCTTTGACCCTCGGTCTTGACCCGGGGACCGCCGCGCTTCAATTCGCCGTGGCCTTACCTGACCGAAACTGGACCCGTCAGCGCCCCCATGACTCAGGAGTGAGCAAAACCGAAAAGGCCGGTACCGGGTGGTCAGTGGCCCCGGTGAATGGCCGGGGTCGGCGGCGGGGTGCGGGCCGTCGGCGCTGCCCGCCGTGGTGCCGCCCGCAGGAGGCGCCCGGGCGGGGGCAGGAGCTCGGGGACGGGGCGCCGAAGGCGGATCCGCGGTACCCGGCCCGCCCCCGCCAGCAGTCCCGTTGCCATGGGCAAGGCACCAGCCCATTCCGGCCGCGGTCTCCGGCAGGCACCACGACGGGACGCGCGGCGGACCCGCGCACAACCGCGAACCTCAGCCACTCACCCGAGCCAACCGCCTGCCGCAACCCGCCCTTTCGGTTTTTCTCCCCAGCAATGGGCGCACATACGGGTCCGGAGCCCGCTCAGGGCGGTCCTGGAAAGCCAGCTAAGCCGGGACCAGCAGGCCCCGCGAGAAGCGGCCACCGGGCCGGGCATCCTCGCGCCCGCCATGTTTGTGCCGCTGTGCTGCGGTTGGCCCTGCCGGTGGTTAACGCGCAGGCTCCGCGCCTGACTGCGCCCCCCGGAAACATCAAATCGCCCACAGAAGTGATCAGAGTGATACTTCTTCCCGGCGCGGCGGCCGATAGTCCAGGCCGGCTGGCAGCCGCATCCGCCATCATTGGCTAGCTGGGACCGTCGCGCTACGCTTTGTCTACGTCACAGCCAGAGGAAGCATCAGTAATGGCTGGATCCGGAGACTGGATTGCGGCAAGCGCAGGAGACCGCGGCCGCCTGCGGGCGTCGGACGCCGACCGTGATCGGGCGGTAAACGAACTCAAGGCAGCGTTCGTGCAGGGACGGCTCGCCAAGGACGAATTCGACCTGCGCGTCGGCCAGGTCCTCGTGGCGCTGACTCATGCCGACCTGGATGCGCAGACCGCGGATGTCCCGGCCGCGCTGCCCCGGCCGGCCCAGCCGACGGCGACGGCGTTCGCCCTCATCGCCCAGCGGGCCGCGACCTGGCACCGGCCGGCCTTCATTCTGGCTGGCCTGCTGCTTATGGCCGCCGGGATACTGCTCCCCAGCGTCGTTGCCTTCATTTCCGGGCTGCTGGTCATGGGCTGTTTCGCGCCGCCGGGGACGCCGGGCACTCCCGAGGCTGCCACGGTCCGCACGTGGCAGTGGCTGTACCGGCGCGAGGGCAACCGTCCGTAGCGGCCAGGTCACCGCAACCAGTCGCCCTAGGTACGGTGACCTAGATGATTGCTTCCAAGGGTCAGTGGTCGTAGGCGATCAAGGCGCGTTTGACGGGCTGGCCGGTGTGGTCGTTGTGCCAGATCGCGGCGGTCAGTGCCAGGATGCGCTGCAGGACGCGAGCGATCACGCCGCCGGGGGTGCGTCCGCGGTGGCGTTCCAGGTCGAGCTGGCCTTTGAAGGTCTCGTTGATCGACTCGATTACCTGCCGCGATGGCTTGAGCATTGGCGCGCCGGACCGCTCCGCCTCGCGTTTGCGGCCGGCCGGAGCAGTCGGAGGTTCCACTCGGCCAGCTGTTGCTCGAAGTCGCGGCCGAAGTAGTTCTTGTCGCCGATCAGCGTCTGTCCGGAGCGGCCGTCGAGCAGGCCGGGTTCGACTTCGAACATGCCCAGCAGCGTTTCGCGCTCGTCGGCCTTGGCTCCGGTCAGGGCGAACGCGATCGGTAGGCCGTGGAGGGTGCACACCAGGTGCAGCCGCAGGCCCCAGAAGAACCGGGTGTGGCTGGCGCAATAGCCGTACTCCGCCCATTCGGCCAGTTCGGAACGCAGACGGTCTCGCGGGAGCGGCCGCACTCCACCGGGGTGGAGTCCACGACCCACACATCGTCGCTCCACAGCGTGGTGTCCCGCCAGCAGCCGTATGGCCCGCTGGAGCAGGCCCGCCGCCTTGCGCAGCCGCTTGTTGTAGCCGGTGCCCGGCAGGTACGGGAACAGATGCCTTAGGTGAGCGCGGGCATGACGGATCCACCGCCGCTCGGGGGTGAAGCCCAGCAGGGCCTGCAGCACCGCCAGCGTGACCAGCTCCGCGTCGCTGAGTTTCGGTGTTATGCCCACCGGCGGGCGCCAGGGTGCCAGCTGAGGTGATTCCCTCAGCAGGTCGTCGGAACTCACGTACAGCGCGGTGGCCAAGCTGTCGAGGTCCGCCTTCATCGATGCCTCCGCCTCCTCTCAGGCTGAGGAAGATGAAGTGCGAGGCGGGACCTCGCTACCGGATCAGGTGATCGCACTCTTCGGCGGCACTTTCGTAACTCCCCAGGAGGAAGGCGTGGATCGCCGTCAGCTGCTCGCCGGAGAAGGTGGCCATCAATCGGCGGCTGCGGGCGTCCATCCCGTCGTAGAACGAAGCGATCCGTTCGAGTCCTGGGGCCGAGGCTTCGACGAGCACGCGGCGGCGGTCCGTCGGGTCCGGTTTACGCCGGACGTATCCCGCCTCCTCGAGGCGGTCGATCATGTGCGTGACCGCGCCGGTGGTGCGCCCGAGCTGAGCGCTGAGCGCGCCGGCGGTGGAGGCTCCGGCGCGGTTGAGTACGTGCAGGCAGAGCAGATCGGTCTGCGCGATGCCGAGTTGCTGGGCGATCAGGTCGTTCAGGCGTCCCAGGGCTCCGGCGAGGTCTGTCATGGACGCGATGACCCGGTCGGCCAGTTCGTTCTGGTCGTCCTGCGGTTTGACGGGCATGCGGGTTTTCACTTATCTTCATGATTCAGATACTTAGCTATGCAGCTATTGTATCCGATGTATCACTCCTGCGAACTGGAGGGCCTCATGGCGGCATGGGCCGGGTCGTTCCCCTCTTTGGAAGGGGTCCTGCCATGGACGGCTGGTACGTGGACGACCGCTGCATCAACTGCGATGCCGCCCGGCAACTCGCGCCCGGCCTGATCGGCGAGGCCAGGGGAAGGTCGCAGATCCTGCGCCCGCCGGGCGATGAGGCGGAAACGCGGCGCCTGCACGCGGCCGCCTTCGCCTGCCCCACGCGCTCGATCCGCCCGGCGTCCGGGCGGCCGGATCAGGCGCTCGACCCGTTTCCGATGGCCTTGGACAACGGCGTACTGATGTGCGGGCACAACTCCCGGCATACCGCCGGGGCCAACTCCTACCTGCTGCTGCGGCCGTCCGGCACGGCAATGATGATCGACACGCCTCGCTGGAGCCGTGAACTCGCCGAGCGCTACATGGCGTCGGGACTGGTCACCGATGTGCTGCTCACACACCGGGATCACGCTGCGCACGGCCGCCGCTACGCGGACTATTTCGGCGCCCGGCTGTGGATCCACGAGGGCGACCTGGACGCGGCACCGGACGCGGACCGGGTGATCCGGGGCCTGGAACCCTTGGAGGTCAGCGAGGGGGTCACCGCGCATCCGCTGCCCGGCCATACCCGGGGCAGCGTGCTCTACCTCGCGGATGACCGGTACTGCTTCAGCGGAGACAGCTTCTACTGGTCACGCACCACCGCTGACCTGGATGTCGCGGAGAGCGTGACCTGGTACTCCATCGAGGAACTGGCCATCTCCCTGGCCAGAACGGCCGGACGGCTGCGATTCGAATGGATCCTGCCGGGCCACGGCGACCGCCGCCGCCTGGACGTCGGCGAGATGTCCCGGCGGCTGCGAGCGCTGGCAGACCGCACGGGCCTGCTACGGCCCAGGCCGGTCGACTTCGCGGCCGTCCGCTGGTGAGAGCGGCCCAACCCGCAGCGAGGCCGGCACGGCGTCGGCCACAGTGCCTGGCATCCACGCAGCCGGATGCCGAACATCGCCGGCTCAGCACGCAACGCACCCAGCTAAGCCCTACCCGCGCACCTGCGACAGACAAGGACACGCCGTGACGATTCTGGGAACCCTAATGAAGAACAAGCGCGCCGGCGAAGCTCAGCTGACCTGGAACCTCCCCGCCATGGCCGGTCCCGAGGTTCTGGGCCTTCACAGCTCCGACTTCGAACACGAGGGCGTTATCCCTAAGGCCCACGCCGGCAAGCGAGCCGGCGGCGAGAACCGCTCTCCTGCCCTGGCCTGGAGCGGCACACCCGCAAGCACCGCCCAACTGCTGCTGGTCATCCAGGACATCGACTCTCCCACCCGCACCCCGTTCGTCCACTGCGTCGCCCTGCTCGAACCCGATCTCGTCACGCTGCCCACCGGAGCCTTGAACGCAGAGAGCCCGGTCCAGGGAGTGCGGGTACTTCGCTCAGCAATGGGGCGCGGCTACCTGGGTCCCGAACCGATCAAGGGGCACGGACCGCACCGGTACGTCTTCCAGCTGTTCGCCCTGCCTGCCGCAATCACCTCGGCAGAAGGCGACACAACGCTGGACACAGCCAAGCCCAAGGCCGTGCTCGCCAATGTGAGCGGTCCGGTCCTGGCTCGCGGCCGCCTTGACGGTCTCTACACGCGCTGACACCGCACCGACGGCGCAACAGCAACGCTGGAACCTTCCGTTACACCGGGTTCAAGCCCACGCAGCCGACGCCTCGGAAGCAATCATCTAGGCGGCGTCGATGCCGTCGACGAAGCCGAGGACGGCCTTTGCCAGCTCCTCGGGGGCCTCCATCGCGGCGTAGTGGCCGATGCCGTCGAGTTGGACGGAAGTGATCCCCGCGGACGCGGCCTGGGACATGGTCCTGGCCGTGAACGGGCCGCCGCCGGCCCCGACCGCGAGCACGGGCACGGTCAGCCCGGGGGACTCGGCGAGGGCCTTGAGCTCGGGCCCTTCCCGAAGCAACGACCGGTAGAGGCCGGCCGCGCCGCGCCAGCCGTCCGGGCGTGCGTAGGTGCGGGCGAAGTCGTCGATGTCGGCATCGGTGACCGCGCCCGGGACGGCGGTCATGGACGGGAACGCGTACTGCCCGAGGAACTCGCGCTCGCGGCCGGCCAGGAGCATCTCGGGAATGCCGGGCGCGGCGAGGACCCCGATGTGCCAGGCGCCGCTGCGGGCGAAGTCGGCCAGCATCTCCCAGCCGAAGCCGGGCAGGCTCGTCTCGATGGCGGTGAGGCTGAGCACGTCCTCCGGGTGGGTGACGGCCAGCCGGAAGACCGTCGCCCCGCTGATGTCCTGCCCGGTCAGGTGGACCGGGCCGAGGCCGAGGTGCGCGATCAGCTGGTGCAGGTCCTCGGCCGCGGCCTTGCTGTCGTAGTCGCCTGGCGCGGTGTCCGAGTCACCGAAGCCGCGCAGGTCCACGGCGAAGACCCGGTGGCTGGCGGCGAGCAGGGGGATGAGCTTGCGGAAGGCCCTCCAGGTCTCGGGGAACCCGTGGACCAGCAGGACCGGGGACCCGGTGGTCCCGGCGGCGGCGTAGTGCAGGGTCGTTCCGTTGACGTGGGCGCGGTGGTGAGTGACCTCGGGGATGGTGAGGCTCGCTGGTGCGACAGCCATATCTCTCTCCTCATTTCGACAGCCTGGCTGTCTAATAATAGACAGCCAGGCTGTCTTTTGTCGAGGGTCATATCCTTCTCGCATGTCTCGCTCTGGCGCTGATCTCGCGCTGCTGCTGCTCGGGGGCTTCCGCACGCTCGTGGATGCCGCGACCGCCGAGCTGGCCGATCGTGGCTACGAGGACGTGCGCCCTGTTCATGACTTCGCCATCCGGGCGATCGCCGCCGGGGCCGACAGCGCCTCCGAGCTAGCCCGCCGCCTGTCGATCACCAAGCAGTCGGCCGCGAAAACCATCGCGGTCCTGCAGGAGCGCGGCTACGTCGCCCGCGACCAGGACCCGCGCGACGCCCGCCGCAAGCGCCTGCGGGTGACCGAGCGCGGCTTCGACGTGCTGCGCCAGGGAGAGGCGATCTTTGAGGAGCTCCGCGATCAGTGGGCGCAGCGAATCGGCGCCGCCGAGCTGGAGGGCATCGAGGATCACCTCACAGCGCTAGTGGGCGCGCAGCCGGTGCGCTTCGACACGCCCGGGTGGATTACCCGCGACGTCGGCGAGCCAGCCTGAGCTAAGCGGCGGAGCACGCGACAGTGGAAAAGCCGCTTCCGGCCGCGGTAACGACATTGTTGCAAGCGACCACGGTTTGCAGCCTCTTGTTCTGGACGTAGATGCCGTATCCGGGGCCGTTCACCTGCGCCCGGTTGCCGATGAACACATTGCCGATCCCCCAGCCGGGGTACACCTGGTGGACCTGGTAGCCGTTCTTGACGCTGTCCGCTCCGGTGTTGTCCCGGATGGTCCAGTCGTTGCCTTTGACGTTGATCCACCCGGTCGCGGCGGACTCGACCATGCCGGTCCCGTTGAACTGGTTGCCGCTGATCGTGCCGCCGGTTGTGCCTTCCTTGATGTCGATGTTCTCCGCGGTGGTGTCCGCGATGTCGTTGTCGGTCAAGATATCGCCGTCGCTGCGATCGGGCTGGCAGCCGGAGTACGTGCACCAGTTCTCGTGCGCGGAGCCGACGTAGATGCCCTCGCCGTAAAACTGCTTGAGCGACCCGGTATCGCGTATCACGTTGTGGCTGACGGTGTTGTCGCTGCTGAACGAGCGCAGGTGGATGGCCTCGTCGCCGGTGCCGTGAACATACAGGCCATACAGCAGGTTATGGTCGGCCCCGTCGGTCATGATGCCCTTCTGGCCGCCCTCCACGGTAAAACCCTCGACCCGCCACCAGGACGCGTGGGACAGGTAGAAGGTGTAGCCGGAGCTGACAGAATCGCCCTGCAGGATGGCGCTCCGCGACCCGCACAGCGTGATCGGAGCACTGGCCGTCCCGGAGACTGACGCGACGAAGTCACCCGAGTAGACGCCGGGCGCGAGGACGATCGCCTCACCCGGCCGGGCGCCGGCCAGGGCGCTGGACAAGGCGCCGGCCGAGGACACCACCGTGGCGCCGGCCGTGGGGCAGCCGACCGTACCTGAACTGGACGCACCGGGGGGCGCCGCCGAGGCGCGAGGCGGAGGGTTGCTCCGAGGGGATCGCAGTGGCGGTGCCCGCGGGAACCGAGGCCATGCTCGCCTGCGGGTGCGGAGAGTTTCCGCTGCATCCGGCGACGGCAACTGCCGAGGAATCCCGCGACTCGCCGTGGCAATGACGGCCTGCCGGCAGCGTTGTGCTCGCATCAGTCCCACACTCCCTTCGGTATCGGACGAGTAGCGCGGACGTCTTCCCCGTTGGGGTCGGCGGGCCGGTTCCGCCCGGCCGCGCGGTTAGCCTCCGACGGTAGCGCCTGCTGGACCCGGGTGAAGTGGTTACCGCCGGGCCGCCGGGCGAGGCAGGCGTTTCCGGCCAGGCGGCGGGCGCCCAGGACTGGTCCGCCGGCAACGGTTCCGGCGCTTGCTGCGGCCAGCGGACCGCGTCACGGACCGGACGGTCCCAGCCCGTCCGCGGCCCCGGCCGCCGGCTCATGCCGTTGGCGCGGGCCTGGCGCTGGCTCTCGGTAGGCGGGCTCACGGTAGGCGTGGCTCGTGGTGCGCGGGCCGGTGGCGGGGAGGCGCCGGCGCTGCCGACGGCGCGCCTGGCTGCTGCCAAGGCGGCGGCTGCCGGGTGCCCGCTGCGGCCTGCCCGCTGGGGGCCAGGTCGGCGGGTTTCGAGTCGCCGGCCGGCCTGGCCGGGCGCGCCGCGGTACGGCCCACTGCAGGCTGAAGTGCCGTGGCGCGGACCGCTGGGGACTGAAGGTGGGCGGGATAGGGTTCCATGGCCACGCTTGATTCCCCGGGAGCGGGATATGCCCGGCGGACGCTCGCCGGGTACGGATGGTTGGGCAGCCTGCGCCGGAACGACCAGCTGGCGGCGAGCAGGATCACCACCAGAATGCCCAGCCACAAAGAGGCGAGCGGGTGGAATTCGAGATAGGAAATGAATGTGACCCTGGCGTGATGCGCCCAGCCTGAGGTGTCGGTTCCCGAGAGGTTCGACACGCTGGCATCCGTCCTGGCATCGACGGCGCGGTCCCCTGTTCCCGACATGAGGTTGCCGACCCCGCCGACGCTGGAGGTAGCGCCGCGGACGGAGACACCGAAGACGGTCGCGTCCAGGATGCGGTTGTCGTACATGCTCACCGCACCTGAGTTACGGATCAGCAGGCCGATGCCCGGATGCGAGACGATGTTCCCGAAGATGACCGTGCCTGACGCCGACGGCCCCACCGAAACGCCTGACCGTGGATCACAGTTGATGTAGTTGCCGGTAAGGACCGCGTTCGTCACTCCCGTCCGCAGGGCGATGGCCGTAGTGGGGGAGCAGAACTGATCAGACTTGACGACGGTCCCGGTACCGCCCTCGATCAGCACGCTGGTATGCGCGTTGCCGGTGGCCGAGCTGCCTTCGAGCACCGTCCCGCTGCTTGGCACGTTCGAGCCGCCGGACGCCGAGGCGCCGGAGACCAGCGGGCGACCGTCGAAGAGGTAGCCGTTGGCCGCGTTGTGCTGCGAGACGTCGCCGCGCAGCAGCGTGTCTGTGGTCGCGCGGTCGACCAGGAAGCCGCTCCCGCCGTTACGCGCGGCCGAACTGGAGATTACCTGTGACCCCACCGAGTAGCGGTGGATGTGCAGCCCGTCCAGTTCGTTCGACTCGAACCGGTCGGCCGAGAACGTAACGTCCACGCCACGGGACACGAAGGCGCCGTAGGTGTCGCCGGTGAACGTCGACTCAGCCGCGCTTCCCTTGCTGCTCGCCCTGCTTGTCCCGGTCCAGGCCACCCCGCCGGTGCGGCCGCTCCAGAAACCGAGCGAAGAGACCCGCGTGTAGCCGAGCGTCATGGTGGCGCCGATCTCGCGGATGTACGGACGTCCGGTCCCCTTGTCGGCCACGGCCGACTTCGTGGCCTGGTTCCAGCTCATGATCGTGAGCGGCTGCGCGGCGGAGCCGGTGAACGACAGGCCGCCGCCCCAGCCGACGATCGAGGTGAAGCCGCCGCTGCTGCTGGCCATGTATAGGGCGCTCAGGCCGGGGGAGCCGAGGCTGAGCCGGGCGCCCGACGCGACGAAGACGTTCTCCTTCAGCAGGGCCACGCCGCTGGACAGCATGACCACCGCGCCCTGCTGCACGAGATCGGTCATCGTGTAGGCGGCCGTGCGCCCGGGCAGCACCAGTGTCGCCAGCGCGCCCGGGTAGTGCACGACCTCCGGCTGCTTGGCGTGCTCAGAGTCGTGCATGAGGGACCGGATACGGGCGTCTTCGCCCGAGACGAGGGTGAGCTCCTTGCTCGAGCTGACATTCGGCATCGAGGCCGGCGCCGCGTCCGGGTCGACGAGCCGGGCGGTCGCGGGCAAGGCCACCGGTGCGGGGTTGTCGGACGCCTGCACCAGGGCGACTCCGTGGCTGGATGTCGGCGCCGCGGGTGCCACCGATACAAGATGCACGTTCAGCGCGGCCAGGATCATCTGCATCGAGCCGAAGGCACCGAAGACGGCCAGGGCCGCGATCACGAGGGGCCAGATACGGCCCTTCGCGTTCCCGTGCGCTTGAGACCGGGGCACGTAACCTCCTCGTCAACGATGCGGCAGTCTGACCCTCACTGCCCATCTGGTTGGCGTTGCGGGTGAGCCAGCCGTGCTTGTTCATGGTGAAGAAGGCGTACGTCTTGATGGGCAGCGCGATGACGATGGTCAAGATCGCGACCAGCGGGAGCAGCCAGATATCACTCGGCTTCTCGCGCAGGTGCGAGATTCCGCGCAGGCCACGGCCGGCGAGCAGCCAGCCCACGGCGATGAAGGCAACCCAGCGCTCCGGATGTATCAGCCAGGCGGCCAGATAGGTCATCGCGAAGCCCATGGTCACCGGCGTCAGCAGGATCTGCAGGACGCTGAGCTGGGTGACGAACGGCTGCCGCCAGAGCCATCCCTTCCAGATCGCCGTGAGGTACGTCCGGTAGGAGTTGCGGCTCCAGCGCAGCCGCTGCTTGAAAAAGGCGCGGCCCTCGTCGGGGAACATGGATAGCGCGCGGGCATTGGCCTGGTAGACGGTCTTGTACCCGGAGGCAAGCACGAGCCAGGTCAGGCGGCCGTCATCGCCGGCGACGCACCGCCGGCCAAGAAAGAACTCGTCCTCCAGGTTCTCGACCACCGGCAGCACCGCCGCCCGCCGGTAGGCCACCGTCCGGCCGGACAGGCAGGCCACCCCGCCGGGCCGGGACTGCGCACGGACATAGTCGAGGTACCGGATGTCGATCATCCAGTCGGCGACCCGCCGCCACACGCTGGTCTTCGGCAGGTAGGCATTCTGCCGGGTCCCGACTCCGCCGACCTTCGGGTCGGCGAACGGGGCGAGCACGGCGGACAGCAGCCCGCGCTCCCACCGCGTGTCCGAGTCGGACAGCACCAGGATCTCGCCTCTCGCCTGGCGGATCCCGACCCCGAGCGCGGAACGCTTGCCGCGGTGCGCGAACGGCACCACCCTCAGCCGCCGGTCCCTGGCGGCGCACGCGTAGAGCCGGTTGATGACCTCCGTGTCCGCGAGGTCGGGAACGACGATCACCTCGCCCGGGCTTTCCGCGAGCCACGTACCGAGGCACTGCTCCAGAATGTCCGGATCCTCACGGAAGGAGGGGACGACCACCGAGGTCGTGGTGGTGAAGCCGTTCGGCACCGGGCGGTACAGCCGCGACAAGGTCCAGCGCACCAGCCATACCGACCAGGAGATGGCCCCCACAAACCCGATCGGCACGATGTGGTGCACCTGATGCCACCATGAGCCGACATGAGGCATGGCGGCAGCAGCCACCCACGCCGTCGCTACGCCAGGCCCCGCCATCCTGTTCCTCCGGCTTTTTGGTCCATAGGAGGTGTCCCGCGCCGGAACGCGAACAGGAGATATCCACAGGATGACCCCAGGCCGGTCAGGTGCGACAAATATGAAGATTTAGTTTTTCTTTACTTTTTTGTTGTACGCGTGATACGACGATACAAAACGGACCATCCCGCATCGCTGATAATCCGCTTGCTTAGTAAGGTTTTTGTGACCTGAATCACATCATTGGCCGGAGCGCACACCGTTCGCGCCCGTGCGCACAGAAGTGATCAAAGTGGTACTTCTTTCCGGTGCGGCGGCCGATAGTCTTGGCCGGCTGGCAGCCGGGGCCAGCGGTATCCGGGGCCTGGTTTCCGAGGAGTTCGGCCATGTCGAGGTCGTACGAGCCGTCCCATGGCAAGGGCCGCAGAGGTATGGGGCGTCATCGGCCCGGGCCTGGCATCCGGCACGGTCGGCGACCCGTTCTCGGCCTCTTTCATCGCGACCAACGGCGTCACCGCGACCTTCTCCGTCTCCTCCGGGGAACTCCCGCCGGGGATCTCGCTGAACTCCAAGACCGGGGTACTCGCCGGAACCCCGACCGAGCGCGGCATCTTCACCTTCGACATCGTCGCCACGAACGCAGCGACCGGCGCGACGAAGCAAGCGGGCGGCTACAACTTCCAGGTCAACCCCACCACGTAAGGACGGCGCGCGGGAGCGGGGATCAGCTCATTCAGCGAGTTCGAATCGCTCGGCGATCTGCTCGATAAGCGGCAGGTGTTCCTCCCAGGTCGCGCTGCCCATGCCGAGCACGAAGGCTGCGTTCCCGCGCACGGCGAAGTACTCCCGGGTCCGGTAGATGACCGCTCCGCTGCTGCTGCGGCGAGCGACAAAATCCAGCGCCACCCCCGGCTGCGCCGGCGAACGTTGCCTCGGCGCGGGTGAAGTCGTCGTAGCCGTGGGCCGCGAGTTTTTCCTGAGCCACGTGCGCCACGTCCGCCGCGGTCTTTCCGTGGGCAGGCACCTTGAAGACGATCAGGCTCCGGCCCCGGCCGCCAGTGGCGCGCAGGATCTCCGGCCCGTTCGCCGGAACAGGAGGCAGAGCCTCCCAGCCCGCGGGCACATGCAGGACCGCGCCGTAGGGGACGATCTTGAATGCTTGCCAGGCGGCATTGCTGACATCAGACATGCGGCGACCTTCCAGAGTCGGACGTTGCTCGGTCGCCAGGAGTGATACCGGCCATCGGCCGCGATGCGAACCTCGCATTCCGCGCCCGGCCCGGTATCCGTAGGAACGGTACCCAGACAGGCACCGGACCCCAAGGAGAAGGCCACCGCCGTGACCAGCCAGCAAGGCGAACCGGATGCCTGCGAGCGGGAACGCCTCGTGATCACGCACGGCCACCTCGTCGATCGTGAGGCGGCCCGCTACCGCACCTGGCACATCGACCGGGCCGACCTGCGCCAGGCAGGCATCCTCGGGCTGCTGATCGCTGCGAGCCGCTTCGATCCCGAACGCGGAGCGCCCTTCGGAGCGTACGCGCACACCTGGGTACGCAAGGAGATCCAGCGCGCCATCGCCCGGCAAGAGTTCCCCGCCGTCGTGCCCGCCGACCTCATCGGCCGGACCGTCGCCGTGCGCCGCGCCCTCGACGAGAACGCCGACAGCCTCAACCTGGCGGCCGCCGCGCTGGGCATCTCACCGGCGACCATCGCAGCGCTCCACCGGCAACTCCACACCACCGGCCCTGACGACGACGAAGAACTGCCCGCCCCCGGCTACACCCTGACCGACCCCGAACACGCCGCTATCGCGCAAGACTTCGCCAGCACGGTCCGTACCGCTCTGGCCCGCATAGACCCGCGCGAAGCCGAGGCGCTGATTCTGCGCTACGGCCTGGACGACCGACCAGAACGCTCGTTCCGCCAGATCGGCCGTCACCTCGGGGTCTCCGACCACACCGCCAGGAACCTCGTCGAACGCGCCCAGACCGAACTACGTCGCCTCATCGCCTAACGCATCCACACCGAGCCAACCGCCGCTGCCGGCGGGGGAGCCCGAGGTCATAACTAGTCGACGGGCCATGACTGTACTAGGATACGGTCGAGCAGCAGCAATGAGCAGTAGAACGTCACCGATGCCGATAGTAGCTAATTGGTGACTCATCGCATATAACAGTTGATGCCGAGCATCGGTTTGGCCGGACGCGGGTCAACTAGGCATCGCCGAGTTGACCGGAATCGAATGGCCCCGCCAGCGGTGCGCCGCCTCCCTTACCTCTCGTGCAACATCGCAAGCCATGTCCACTTGGCGATCTCGCGCGAGAAAGGACTGCTTACTGTTGGGAAGGAGTGGCCTGAGGTGGAGATTTGCCCATTTGATCGCAAATTTGACCGGAGTTCATTTTGTTGTGGGAAGGCGGATCTGGATGACTGGCTGAAGGCGAAGGCCGGCCAGCAAGAAAGGGTGAATAACACGAGGACGTTTCTGGCCGTGGAAGGACTGAAGGTCATCGGCTACTACGCCACCACGGCCTACCGGCTTGGTCTCGACGAGGCCGCTGAGATGTATGGAGTCGGCAGGCGGAGGTATCCGATTCCGGCGGTACTGCTAGCGCGCCTCGCTGTCGACGCCAGTTTCCAAGGTGGCGGTGTGGGCTCGAAGTTGCTGCTTCATGCCCTCACCCAGATTGCGGAGGCTTCCCGGCATGTCGGGTTCGAAGTGGTGGTGGTGCATGCGATCGACCAGGACGCGGCAGCATTCTACGGCCAGCGCGGTTTCGCGCGGTTCGAAGATCATGATCTGCACCTGTTCATGCCGGTGAAGAACCTACTGGCCACCCTGGAGGCCCAGCCTGGTTGACTTGTACGTACCAGAGACGTACAGTGAGCCTGTGGTCGAGAGGAAGGAGCATAGTCATGTCCGAAGCCAAGTCGGCGCGCATAAACCTGCGGCTGAATCCTGAGTCGCTCGAGACGATCCGGGCGGCGGCCACCGTGCAGCAGCAAGACCTGACCTCATTTGTCTTGGGAGCGGCAATGGAGCGCGCTCGCCTAGTGCTCGCGGAGGACCGGCTTCTCCGGCTTACGTCGCACGAGGTAAACCAGTTGGAACGAGCGCTGGATGCCGACCCGGAGGTGATTCCCCAACTCAGGGCTCTCATCCGCCGGATCAACGAAGACAATGAGACTGCCTCAAGGTAGTCAGCGCTCGCCCGCCGCTAGCCCAGTTCGCCGGTGATGAGCTGCATGACCCGCAGGTTCTCCGGCTGCAGCTCGGTCATGGGCCGCCTGTACGCGCCCGCGACCGCCGAAACCCGGCTGACCCCGGCGGTCCACCCGTGACCGAGCAGCCAGCTGGCGGGGTCGTGCTGCTGGTCGGTGCTCCAGATCGCTAGTAGCTCCTCGCCTCCCCGCTCGGCTACCCCGCGCCCTAGGGACCCGCCGATGGCGCTGGTCCCGCCGGGCATGTGGTCGGCGGCAATCCGGCTCCCCGCCGCGGACAGCCGGTGCACGTGCCCGAGGACCGATGACATCACCGGGTCGCCCAGATAAGGAAAGAGCCCTTCCGCGAGCCACGCCGTCGGCTCCGCCGGGTTAAAGCCCGCCTCCCGCAGTGCGGTCGGCCAGTCCGCCCGCAGGTCGGCCATCACCGTCCGCCGGTCACAGCGCGCGACCGCGCCCTGGTCGGCGAGCACCGAGTCCTTGAACGCGAGCACCATCGGCGCGTCGACCTCGTACACCGTCGCGCCGGGCATCCAGCGGAGCCGGAAGGCGCGGGTATCGAGCCCGGCGGCGAGGATCACCGCCTGCCACAGCCCGGCTCTGGTCGCGGCAGCAAAGAACTCGTCGAAGAACCGAGACCGCACCGCCACGTAGTTCGCCACGCCGAGCCAGGGGAAATCCGGGTCACCGGCGGCCTCCTCCGGCGTCACCGGTATTCGGCCCAGGCAACTGCGGCGCGGCGGCCGAGACGAACGCCGCGGCATACGGGTCACGGACCAGCGGTGAGGGGTGATGCCCCTCCATGGCCCGCATGCCCGCGGCACCCAAGGCAGTAACGCCGACCCCGGTAACGATGTCCCAGCCAGCCGACTCAGAGGGCATAACCCTCATTATCCGGCAAAGACCGGCATACGGCTAGAACCGCGAAAACCACGCCCAACCCGACTTCCAGATTTCTGGAAAGGGCATTGCCGCTCCCCGTGGGTACCCTCCTAAGCGAAGGATCACCAAGGAGGTCCCGGTGCACATTGGCTCGGTACTGCTGATCGTCTGGCTAGTTATCGGCGCTATCGCGGCTGGCCAGCGCGGCGACTACAAAGAGTCCGTCAACTGCAGCAACGCCAGCACGACCGCGGTGACGATCGTGGCGGGCCCGCTCAACTACTTTGGCGTGAAGCCGCACATCAACTGCACCACGCCGAGCCCAAGCAAATAGCAAATAGCCGGCAAGTCACGCCTTCGGCCGGTAACGCAGCCGCTGCCGGGCCATTTCGCAGACCCCGGCGCGCTCATTCCGGTCGGCGACCCGCCGGGCCTCTTCCAGGTCGGCCAACGTCAGCAGCCCGTTCGTCATCAAGAATCCCGTGAGGTCGCGCGCGTGCCCGCGCTCGGACCAGATGAAGCCCTGGAGCAGCTTCTTGTAGTCCGATACCGCGCCCTCGCCGCTCAGGTCCATGGCGATGACCACGTCGAGCATCGGCACCGTCTGCGGCGGGCTGATGCCGAGGATGAACTCCTGGTAGTAATACGCCATGGCCAGCCGCGCCGTCTCGTTGCGCTCGAAGTAGCCGCGTACCCGGGCGACCGCGTCCTTCCTGACGGCGCTGGCACTCGCACGGGCCCCGGCACCCGCGCCCGGCCCGCGCCGCATCACCGTATTGCCCACGGTGACCGGTTGCTGGTCACCACCCGGATCGGCCGCCTCGGCAGGGGTCTCGGCCGTCATCTCAAGCCGCAGCCGCAGCACCCACTCGCCGACGCTCACCGCCCACGAGCCGGCCTCGAGCACGACCGGCCGTGCCTCGAAGCTCTCAGGGACGGCAGGCAGCACATGACGGGCAACGCGCCGCGCCGCCTCGGCGCCGAGCGGCGCCTCAGAAACGTCCGGCGCCAGGTAAACCGGATAGGTCATGTCCCGGCTGAACAGTTCCCAGCGGCGCTGCACGTAACGAAGGCCCGCGCACCGCGGGGCGCGGTGCAGGCTCACGTCCTTGTTGTCGCTCAGCACGCCCCGGTCCAGCCAGGTGATCTCGTCCGGCGGGCAGCTCACCCACTCATCCCGCTCAGCTGACCACAGGAACAGTCGCCCCGCCACCACTCAGTCGCACTCCCGAACGACGGCCGCGCTTCCCGCAGCCGGCCAAGTCTCGCCTAGACCCTAGCCGATCTCCACCCGGGACAGCAGCGCGTCCGGGCTCGATCCCCAGCGAATCGAGTCACCGCCACTCAGCGGGTGCTTGCCCGAGACCGGGGCGCCGTTGACGGAAATACCGTTCATCCCCTGGTTGGTGACCCACCAGCGCCCGTCGGCGAACGTGAACCGCGCGTGCTCCCTGGACACCGTCGGCACGTTGGGCAGCTCCAGCTCAACCACCCCGCGGCCGGCCCGGGCGCCGGACATCGAGGTCTCGGCGACGGACGAGCCCGTCACCAGCCGCAGCACGGGGACCGCGGGACGGATCTGCTCCATGACGGTGGCGAGGCCGTCCATGCGCGTCCGCCCCGGGTCACCGGCGGGAACGTCCACGCGGGTGTACCCGGGCTGAATCGGGTCCGGCGCACCCGGCGCGCCCGGCGGGAGGCCGCGCCGCAGCCGGTAGCGGCCCTGCGAGAGCGACTCGTCCGGGACGAGGTACACCTCTGGGTTCCACGACCCGGCAAACCGGGCACCGCACTTGGCGACCCGCTGCTGGTAGACCTCGGTCACGCTGTCGCTGACCACGTCCTGCCCCATGATGGCGTCCAGCGAGGCGAGATCGCCGGGGTTCATCTGCAGTTCGACGATGTCCGGCGCGATCAGCGACCCGCTCGGCGTCACGATGAACACGTCGGGCAGGTGCCGGATGGCGAGGTTCAGCACGTCCTGCGGGTCACGCCACGGCCGGGCGGCGATCCGCCGCAGCCAGGGATGATCCCGCGTGACGCCCAGGGCCCGCAGGCCCGCTACGACAGCCACCCCGATGCAGGCCATGGCCACCAGCACGATCGTCGCCGCCGCGGCGGACCCCGTCTCGCGCCAGGCGAACAGCCAGCACACCGCCACGCCGCCGGCGATCGCCCAGCGCCGCCGGCTCCGCCGCTGCCCCGGCGTGCGTACCGGGCGACGGGCCGCTTCCCGCCCGTCGGCCATCGAGTGCCGTTCTTCCTGCTCCGTCCACTCGCGGATGCTCGTCAACTCCGCCCCCGTCTGTTACCGCCGTGTTGTCTCGTTACCGAGGATGCGATCCGCGCCCGCGCGAGTCAACGAATACCGGCCAGCTTCCAGATACCTGGAAGCTGCCCAGGAGCGACCTTCATGAGTCTAAGGCTCTTTTGGAGCTTGACAAAAAATGAGTCTGAGACTCATTCTGGTATGGGCTTCACTTTGTGCCCGATGCGAGGAGGAACCGTGACCTACAAGCTGGACATGAGCATGATGTTCGCGATGCACGACGCGCTGCGCCGGGACCTGGAACGGGTCGGGCGGATCGCGGGCAGGCTGGACGATGACCCGGCGAAGCGGCTGCGCGCGGCGGCCGGCTGGGAGCTGTTCAAGAGGTTCCTGGTGAACCACCACGAGTCGGAAGACGAGGCGCTGTGGCCCGCGCTGCGCGCCGCGGTGGCCGCCCACCCCGACCAGGCGGCGCTGGTGGACGCGCTTGAGGCGGAGCACGCGGTCATCGACCCGCTGCTCGCCGCCATCGACGCGGCCGCCGCCGACCCCGACGGCGGGCGCGAGCGGTTCGGCGGGCTCGTGGACGAGCTCATCATCGAACTGAGCGCGCACCTGACGCACGAGGAGAAAGACGGGCTCCCGTTGATCGACGTCGCGGTCACGGAGGAGCAATGGCAGCACTTCAACTCCGTCAACGCCGAGCGCAACCGGCCGGACGCGGCGATGTTCATGCCCTGGCTGTTTGACGGGGCCGACCAGCAGCGCCTCGATGCCCTCCTCGGCAAGTTCCCCCCGCAGATGCTGACCGTCTTCCGCGAGCAGTGGGCACCCGCCTACGCCGCCCGTGACCTCTGGAAGGGGCTGTAAGGCCATGTCACTGCACGACGGAACCGCGGAAACCGCCCGCGCCGCGGCCGGCGGCGTCTCCCACCCGGGCGCCAGCCCCGCCCGGGCGCAGGCTCGGCCTGGCGCTGCTCATCATCGCGGCCGCCCAGCTCATGTTCACGCTCGACGACACGATCGTGAACGTTGCCCTGCCGAGCATGCAGCGCTCGCTGCACGTGCCCGCCTCCAGCCTGAACTGGGCGATCAGCTTCTACGCGCTCGCCTTCGGCGGGCTGCTGCTGGCCGGCGGGCGCGCGGGCGACCTGTTCGGCCGGCTGCGCGTTTTCCGCGCCGGGCTCATCGTCTTCACCCTGGCGTCGGTGACCGGCGGTCTCGCGGTTAACGAGACGATGCTGGTGACCGCCCGCGTGGTGCAGGGCTGCGGCGCCGCCCTCGCCGCCCCGTGCGCGCTGTCGCTGCTGGTCGCGACCTTCCCGGACGGCCCGGCCAGGACCAAGGCGCTGAGCGTCTACGGCGGGATGGCCGGCCTCGGGTCGGTGATCGGCCTGCTGCTCGGCGGGACGCTGGTCGAGTACGCCAGCTGGCGCTGGGTGCTGTTCATCAACGCGCCCATCGCGGTCGCCGTCCTGGTCGGCACCGGCCTCGGCGTCCTGGTGCCAGGAGACACCCAGCGCGGCAAGCTCGACGTGCCGGGCGCGGTCTCGGTGACCCTCGGCATCGCGTCGCTGATCTACGCGCTCACCCGCGGCAACACCAACGGCTGGGCCGACGCGGGCACGCTCACGGCGTTCGCCATCGGGGCCGTCCTGCTGCTCGCCTTCGCGGCGGTCGAGCGCCGCAGCCCCGCGCCCATGCTGCCGGTCAGCGTCATCCGCGACCGGAACCGGGGCGGCGCGTTCACCGTGCTGCTGCTCCTCGGCACCGGCATGCTCGCCATGTTCTACCTGCTCACGCTCTACATGCAGGTGGTGCGCGGCTATTCCGCGCTGCACACGGGCCTGTCGTACCTGCCCTTCGTGGTCGGCACCGGCCTGTCCGTCGGCATCGCGCCCAGGCTGCTCGCGATGCTGCCCGCGCGGGCCGTCGTCGCGGCCGGGATGACCCTTAACGCCGGGGCGCTCGCCTGGTACGCCGCGGCGCTCACCCCGGAATCCGGGTACTGGTCGGTGCTGTTCCCGGCCATGCTGCCCACCGGCATCGGCACCGGGCTGGTCTTCGTCGGCTGCACCGCCCTCGGCACCCGCGGCGTCGCGCCGCGCGACTCCGGGGTCGCGGCCGGCCTGCTCAACACCAGCCTCCAGTGCGGCAGCGCGCTCGGCCTCGGCGCGCTCGCCGCCATCGCCTCGGCCGTGACCAGGAACCAGGCCGCCCAGCACCCGCACGCGGCGGCACTGACCAGCGGCTACGCCGCGGGCCTGCTCGCCGGGGCAGCCATCTACGCGGTCGGAGCGATCGTCGCGGCCCTCGCCATCAACGCCCGCCTAACCGCCAACGAAGCCGCCGCCCACTAAACGGGCGGCTTTCTTGATCAGCTAGGCGTGGCTTCCGTTTGCGCGGTGACGCGTCGCATTCGGACCATAAGGGCGGCCGACGGCGTGACCCTGCCCGACATGTAGGTGGACAGGCGAGGGCGGGAGGTGCCGAGCCGGAGAGCAAAGTCCTGCTGGGACAGGCCAGATCGGGAGACGAGGTCGCGTATCTCCTGGGGCGACCTGCTTGCGCTCGGCATCGACGGCGTTGCGGCGGGCGTCGTCGATGACCGACGTCAGGAGTTCGCTGGCCGTGCTGACCTCGGCGGATGCGCGGCGCGGGTCCACGTCGAGCTTGGGCGTCTCCTCCGTCTCAACCCGTCCCGCCGCGTTTCGTGCACAAATCCGTGCACAAATATGGACGAGGGGCTGCTGACGATCCTGATCATGGTTCGGTGGATCATCGCCTCGACGATTTTATTTTCCAGATTCTGACGTCCCTTTCCAAGTGATGGTATCCCTTGTCTGGCCAACGGAAGAATTCTCTTGCCCTGCAGCGCGATTCGAGCTTACGATCAAAGGTAGTCAGCCCTCTAGCTAGGAGGAACCCCCGTGAGGCGCTTTCGACTGACCGCTACGGCAATCGCGGCTGCCTGCATGACGGCGGCAACCTTCACCGCAGTGCAAGCGACTCCAGCGTCCGCACAACTAGCAGAGTGCGCGAATACGAATCCCGTGAGCGGCCAGTTTAACCGGCTGTACCAGCACCAGTCCGGATGGGGCTTGGGTGGGCGTTCCCTGCACCCTCAACAAAAACTACAATGCAGTCAGTGGTTGGTTCAATGTCATTGCGGCAATCAACTACTGCAATGTCCGCGTCTGGCTGCACGAGTACATTTACGCGAACGGCGGCTATAACAATGGCTGGACGTACTGTATCTCACCAAGGGAGTCGGACTATGGCATCCCCGCGTGGGCGACGGACCCGGAGAATATCAACGTCACCAGCAACGTCAATGACTGCTAATGGCCCGACAAGCAACGCATGATCATGCTGGATCTCCCGGGCCAGGCGGTCGGGATCCTCGTCCGCGAACGGGCCGTAGGAGGCGAAGCCGGCGTTGTTGACCAGCAGGTCGACCGTCGCGCCCGCTGCCGCCAGTTTCCCGGCCAGTTCCTCGGGCGCGCCCGGGACGGATAGGTCCGCTGGCATGACGGTGACCGAGACGCCGGGATGAGCCGTCTCCAGCTCCTCGGCAAAGACCCGGAGCCGCTGCTCGCTCCTGGCGACCAGGACAAGGTTCACGCCGCGGGCAGCCAGTTGACGCGCGAGCTGTTCACCGATGCCGCTGCTGGCCCCGGTCACTAGCGCGGTGGAATGAGCTTCGATCATGACGTGCACCCTTCTGCTGAGTCGCGTAGGTCTGCCGGGGGCCAGGATGAACAGTCATTCGGGTGGCCTGCCTGCTTGGTGAGTGCTCGGCGCTCTTTCCGGGTCACGGTGCGGGTTTTCCGCTGCCCGCAGGCTGGGCTTGGGCCCCGGTTCAGCTGCCGGGCCCGGCGGGATGCTAGTGAGCCGGCGGGGCAGGACGAGGAAGGCAAAGACGGCTCCGAGTGCGACGACGGCGGCGCAGACCAGCGAGCCCCGGCTGAGGCCGGCGACGAAGGCACGGTCCGCGGCGTCGATGATCACCGCGTGGGCGCTCGCCGACGCTTGTCCCGCGACCTGGAGGGCGGCCGCCGGTGACTGCCGTGCGGTGGCGAGGGCGGGCGCTGGCAGGCCCGCACCGTGCAGGAGCTGGGCCAGGCGCGGGCCGTAGACCGAGGAGAACACGGCCCCGACCACCGCCACCCCGAAGGTCCCGCCGAGCTCACGGGTGACGTCGTTGACCGCGGAGCCGACGCCCGCCTTGCCCAGCGGGAGGACCGCGAGGATGGCACCGGTGGACGGCGCTGTTACCAGGCCGAGCCCTACCGCCATCAGCACCATGGAGCCGATGACCGGGCCGAAGTACGCGCTGCCGCTCCCGAGAGTAGAGGCGATGAAGAAGCCGGCGGCCATCAGCATCAGGCCAGCGGGGACCACGACCTTGGTACCCAGACGACTCGCCAGCACCGGGGCGGCCGGCGCCGCAGCACCCACGCCGATGGCGAACGGGAGCGTGCGTACGCCGGCCGACAGGGGGCTGTAGCCGT
The DNA here is from genome assembly GCA_963850115.1 of uncultured Actinomycetota bacterium. Taxonomy (GTDB): domain Bacteria; phylum Actinomycetota; class Actinomycetes; order Streptosporangiales; family Streptosporangiaceae; genus Trebonia. Next base: position 89,892 of record CAWKKG010000020.1, on the reverse strand, counting down.
GGACGATCTGGAAGTACTGGGTGATCAGGAAGATGAAGCCGAACAGGCCGAAGAACGCGGCGGCGATCGAGAAGCTGGCGGCGCTGAAGCGGATGTCGCGGAACAGGGTGATGTCGAGCATCGGCTCGCTGACCCGGCGCTCCCAGACAGCGAAGGCCGCCAGCAGGGCGACGCCGGCGCCGTAGCCGGCCAGGGTGACCGGGGCCAGCCAGCCCCGCCCCGGCGCCTCGATGGTCGTGTAGACAACCGCCGCCACTCCGGCGATCGACAAGACGAAGCCAGCTAGGTCCAGCCGCGGGGCGGCGGGATCACGGCTGGCCGGCACGAGCCACGCGCCGAGCGCCAGGGCCAGCACGGCGACGGGGATGGTGGCGAAGAAGACCGATCCCCAGGCGAAGTGCTCGAGCAGCAGGCCGCCGGCGATCGGGCCGAGCGCCACGCCGAGCCCGGTGATCCCGGTCCACACGCCGACCGCCGCTGCCCTCTCCCTGGCGTCGGTGAACGTGTTGGTGAGGATCGCCAAAGTGGCCGGGAAGATGAAGGCCGCGGCCAGGCCCATCAGGCAGCGGGCTGCGATCAGCACGTGCGTGCTGCCCGAAAGCCCGGCAAGGGCCGAGAACCCGGCGAAGGCCACCAGCCCGGTCTGGAGGGCGCCCTTACGCCCGTACCGGTCGCCCAGGCTCCCCCCGACGAGCAGCAGCGACGCAAAGACCAGGGAGTAGGCGTCGACGATCCACTGCAGGTCACTAGTCGCCGCGTGAAGCTGCCTGCTCATAGTCGGCAGGGCGACGTTGACGATCGTGTTGTCAATGAGCGCGAGGAAAACGCTCAGGCACAACACGACAAGTATCGCCCACCGCCGGGCATGCACCCGGTCGCTGTCGGCTGGCGTCGCCCGTCCCCGCAGCCAGGTCCCCGCCCGGCCCCGCAGGCCAGGAACGACCACCAGGGGCGCCGCGCTCGAGCCCGACATCACGCAGGACCTTCATCGAGCCCGGAACCGGGCAGCCGCCCCCGCCGGGGACCGCGGGGGTCACGCGAAACGATCGGTGCTTCCATCGCGGGTCTCCCGGCTCGCCGAATGTCCGTATGGTCACGGGACGCCACCGGGGACCGGAGCAACGCTGTCGATGTCGCTCTGAGTCTCCCCGAAGACCTGTTCAAAGGCAAATAAGCAAAAACTTGCTGGTGCTTCACCCAGGTCGCCGAAGCCGTCGGCTACGGTTCGCCCTTCGCCTTCGCGGCGGCCTTCCGCCGTCACCACGGAGACCCGCCGGGAGCCTGGCGGCAGCGGGAGCGGGCGGCCTCGGGCGCGCGTACCCTCACCACCCACCCCGGCTCGTGAGCACTGGGCGCATGGACCTCAAGGAGGCCCCACGTTAGGCTTTGCTCGCAGAGTGCTAGCGGGGGAGGCGCCGTGACTACGGGACCGCAAGATCCGGCCAGGGCGGGCCGGGACCAGTTCCGGGCGGGCCACGCCGACCGCGAGCAGGTCATCGTGACGTTGAAAGACGCATACGTGCACGGCCGCCTCACCAAGGACGAGTTCGACGCGCGCACAAGCCGGGCGCTCATCGCGCGGACCTACGCCGACCTGGCCCTGCTCACCGCCGACATCCCGCCGGCCCAGGTCGCCGCCCGGCCGGCGCACCCGCCCGTCCCGGCCCGCCGCCGGCCGCTCGCCCGCGCGACCGCTCAGTCGATCAGCTGCCTGGTCCTGATGAGCGCCGCCTGGTGGGTCGCCAGCCTTGCTGACCCCGGCGCCACCACCACCTCCTACGGCGCCATCGCCACCCCGCTCCGCCTCGTCGCCTTCTTCGCCGGGCTCACGGCGCTGTGCGTCTTCGGATCCGGACTGGCGGCCTCGCTGGAGCAGCGGCGCTCCCGCGGTGCCCGGTGACCGTTAGCTGGTTAGGCCACGGTCTCGGCCTGCGTGCCTGGTGACGCCGCGTCAGCCGCCTTGTCCTTGTTGCGGACGGCGCGGAAGCGCTGCTGGGCGCCTTGCTTGGTGAGCCCGTAGCACGCGCCGATCTCGATCCACGTGGCCCCGGCCTTGCGGGCGGCTTCCACCTGGGCGGCCTCCAGTTCCTCGGCCGCTTCGCGCAGGCGGCGGGCGGCGTCGAGCCGGCTCATCGGCCGGTCGGCGACGTCGAACGCGTTGAGCGCGGCGATGATCCGCCTGACAACTCTCCCTGAGGCCACCGTCAAAGCCTACTCGACAACCGGCGCCGGTCAATGATACGTTGACGTCCGGTCAACAGTTTGTTGACCATCACGCTCGTGAAGTGGGGTGATTCGCATGGCTAAGAAGAGCAAGAAGAACAAGAAGAAGGGCAAGAAGAGCAAGAAGAAGTAGCTCGCCGGTCGGAACGGCGGCGGCCAGGCAACGGTCCGCCGCCGTCCGCGTTCTCTGGTGGCGTCGAGACGAAGCCACCAGTCGTTCGGTAAAAAAAGCATTTTGTCCGAACGGATGCCAGGTTTCTCCGTCCCGCCGAGCAACCTCCCTCGGCGTGGTGGTCGTCTAAGCGGTGACCAAGGGAACCAGGAGGCCACGTGGACAAGCGGCAGGTGCGAGCCTTCGAGGCGTTCGCGGCCGAATCGGGAGCGGAGCTGCTGCGCATCGCGATGCTGCTCACGCCCGACCCGCATACCGCCGAGGACGTTTACCAGGAGACCCTGCAGCGGCTCGCCGCGCGCTGGTCCCGGGTGGAGAGCCCCAAGGCGTTCTGCCGCCAGGTCATGCTCAACATCGTCCGCGACCAGGCCCGCGCCCGGGCCCGGCGGCCACGCGAACTGGAACTGCTCGACGGGACCGAGCGGGGCGACCCGCGGTCCGCGGACCCGCACGCGGCCGTGGAACTGTGGCCGTCGCTGCGCGCGGCGCTGAACAGCCTGGGGGAGCAGCAGCGCGCCGTCGTCGTGCTGCGTTACTTCGACGACCGCAGCGAAGACGAAGTGGCCCGGCTGCTCGGCATCACGACCGGCACCGTCAAGAGCACCGCCTCGCGCGCCATCGCGCACCTGCGGGCCCATCCCGGGCTCGCCGCCATCTTCACGCATTCCGACAGCCCGGTTTTCTGAGAGCCCGGTTTTCTGAGAGCACTGTTTCCTAAAGCACCGTTTTTCTGAGGCACTGCGTGAAAGGAACACCAATGCCGCTCACCGACGAAGACATCGTCCGCCACCTCCTGCAGCGCTATACCGCTGACGTGTTCCCGGACGCAGCGGTCGCTACCGGGGTCGCCGGGCGGCAGCGCCGGAAGGAGATCCGCCGCCGGGCCGGGTCGGCGGTCGCCGCCGGAGCGGCGCTTGGCGTGGCGGCCGGCGTCGTCGCCGGCGTGCACCCCAGGGGCAACGGCCCCGCCGAGGCGACCGACACGACGAGCGCCACCCCGGGCCGCACCGCGACCGCCTCGGGCCCCGCCATCACGCTGACGGCCGGCCAGCGCGTCCTGTACCAGCTCAGCGCCGCCGCGGCCAAGCAGCAGGCGGCCCGGGGACGCTACGTCACGCTCTACGAGAAGGAAGACGGCAACCTCGACGCCAACGTCATCGACACTCAGACGGGCACCGACTACGGCTACCAGAAGGGCTACAACGGCGCGCCGTCCGGGGTGGGCGCGCCTGACAAGAACTTCTCGCCGACCGCGGCCGAGTTCGCCGCGATGCCGCTCGACCCGGCGGCGCTGCGCACGTCGCTGATCGCCTACTACGACGCGCAGGTAGCGGCGCTGGCGCCGAAGTGGCCGAAGGGCTCGCCCGCCGCGCGCGTCACGCCCCGCCCGACGCCCGCCAACGACATCGTGTTCTCCCAGGCGATGAGCTTCCTGTGGAACCCGTCGACGCCCCCGCAGCTGCGCGCGGCGCTGTTCAAGGTGCTCGCCGCGATGCCGGCCGTCCAGGTCGACGCGTCGGCCCGCGACATGCTGGGCGGCCGGCGGTGAAGATCAGCTGGACCGCCTCGGACACGACCGTCTACACGGTGTACGAGAACCCGGCGAACGGCACCGTCCTTGAGCAGGCGTACAAGTGGCCGGCGGACATGGGCCTCGCGCCGGGCTACGACCTGATGCTGCGCGTCACCCGCACGAACACGATCCCGCCGGACCCGTACGCAAGCTGAGCCGGGCCCCAGCGTTGCTGCCGTTCGGATACGGGATCTTCAGGCGCTGACCGGGGGAGGGGAGCGGGGCCGGTTGTTCCCGGTGCCTCACCCCGGACGCCGCGGGCCTGGCCGCGCCCGCGGCAAGGCCCCGCGTGCCCACAGCATCACCGCCAGCCGCGGCGCTGACCTGCCCACACCCGAAACGAGCCGCACCCAAATCAATTCGACCCTGCTCGCCTCGCCGGGTACGGTCGCGATTGTTCTCATCGCGGTGCCCCCTGAGATCCGCTGCGGGCACCCCGGCCGCTCCCACGCTGAGAGTAGGTTTCGTCAATGGCATGCCGTATCGGTGAGCTCGTGCTTAAGTGCCGGGATCTCGACGTGCTGGCGCAGTTCTGGTGCGAGGTCCTGGACTTCATTGAGCTTGATCGCGAGGAGGAGTACATCGAGATAGGGCCGCGCGAGGGGTTCGGCGGCCCGCAGCCGACGATCTTCCTGATCCGCAACGACGATCCGAGGAACGGGTACTCCCGGCTGCATATCGACGTCAATCCCACTGACCGCGATCAGGGCGCTGAGCTTGAGCGCCTCCTGGCCGCCGGGGCCAAGCTCATCGACATCGGCCAGCCCGCGGACGCGTCCTGGCATGTCCTGGCCGATCCTGAAGGCAACGAGTTCTGCCTGCTCAAGACCCGGCTCGACCCACTCTGACAACCTGTCGGCCGGCTCACAGGCCCGGTCCGCCTTGTCTCATACCTCGGGCTCTGGCCTGATTCCGAGCCGGTCCAGCACCGGGAGCACCGCCGGGTTCCCGGCGGCCAGGGCGCGCAGCTCGGCCTGCAGCGAGTCGATGCGGTGCTCGCGTGCGTCCAGCTGCCTGCGGAGCTCGGCCGTGAGGTCCCGCTCGCGCTGTAGCGCCGGCTTGGCCTCCTCGGGCGTAGCGGGGCGGACGGCCACCGGGACGTCGACGCGCCAGACCCTGCCGTCGTCGAGCCGCCGCAGGTACAGCGTCCCGCTGCCCGGCTCCCAGCCGATTTCCGCGGCCAGCTCAACACGGCCCGCCCCCGGGACTTCGAAGGCTCCCTCCCGTTCCAGCCACCGCTCGAGCCGCGTGACGATCATCTGGGCGAGCAGTTCCTCATCGGCCCCGTCGCCGGCGTACTCGATCAGCTCGCCGTCGGCGAGCCGGAAGGTGGCATGGCCGATCGCGATAATGTCGCCCTCGTTCAGCTCCTGCTGGCTGACCCGGGTGCCGTTGACGTACGTGCCGCCGTGGCTGCCCAGGTCGATGACCGAGTAGCGGCCGGCCGGCGTCCGCCGCAGCTCCGCGTGCTGCTTCGACACGCCCAGGTCCATGACGACGATGTCGTTGCCCGGGCCGCGGCCGATCCGCCTGACCTGCGGCTGGATCCGGATCCGCGAGGCGGGGTCGCGGAGCACGCCCGGATGAACGTGGTGCCGTCCGCGGCCGGGTCCTCCGGCCGGCTGGGCGAGGACGTCGGCGAGGGTTCTTCGGCGGGGTTAACGTGCTGGTCGGGCGGCATCGCGAACTCGCTAGTCCACTAGGGAAAGGGCGCTTTCCAGCAGGCCTGCCATGGCGGTGAGCGTCTGCGGGTCATGCCGCGGCAGCCCCGCTGAGACAAACGTTACCGGCCGCTCACGCTTTGGTTCAATTCCCTTCACGCGTATGGCGGCCTTCCAGCGGGGCAGCGGTAGCCGGATAAGGCTGGCGTCCAAGTCAGAGAGAATGGACTCGACGGTCTCTGCGGCGCAGCGAACGGTGCTTCCGTAGGCTAGCGTTTCCCCGCAACAGCTGCGCGGTCGTACCGGGTTTCCCATGAAGTCGGCGTCGGCCATGCTCCGGCTGGCGTGGGCGAGATGCCAGCGAGGCAACACGCTCGAGCTTTAACGGCTTGCCGACCGACAGTTCGAGCACTCGGCTTGGCCGCCATCGCCGAGCCTCCGCGCTAGCTTGCCGCTGTCACAGCAAAATCCGCCGCGCGACGCTCCGCGTCACCGCCAGGTCCGCGGGCACGTCCTCGTCGGGGACGGTCACCGGTTCCGGCATCCGACCCGGCCGACCGTGTGCGCTGGCGTACTCGCGCATCGTATCCGTGGCCAGCTCGCCAATGTTGAACACCTGACCTGCGGCGGCCGCCGGGGCGTCGCGCGGCCAGCACCGCGCTCGCCACGTCCGCTACGTACCCGCGGGTCCAGAGCCACGTCCACCGACGGGGATCCGCTTCCGCCCGGCACGGACCCGGCGCAGGATGAACTCCTCGCGACGCTGCGGATCCCGCTCGCCGTAGATCGCCCCCAGGCGGAGCACCGTCCCGCCCCGTGCGAGATACAGGTTCGATCGGCTTGTGTATCGTCGTGGCCTTCGAGCGCCCGCGCAGCTGGCCGGCCCGGGCCCGGTGATCGGGACCGGCTCCCGTCATCGCGGAGCAGCTCGTAGCCCGGTACACGTCCATGCTGGACAGCAATGATCGGAACCTCGGGCAGGCGCGGCAGCACGGAGCGCTACAGACGGATGCATCGCAGCTGGTCACGGGGGGCGGGATGCTGCCAGTGGACGCGGTCGGCCTGGACCTGCCAGACCTCGCCCGCAAGCTCGCTGGCCGCACTGCCCAGCCCCGACCGCCGCCCGGTGGTGGCCGCGACATGACCACCTCGTAACTGGCCCCACCAGGCCTGATTCCCGACATTCACGGACGAGGGCTGGGGCGCATGACCAGTGACGGATTCGGGCAGCTGTTCGCCCGAGCAGGATGCCAGGGCTGGCTATGCGCCGCCGACATCGACGGCGACGGCGAGGTATCCGCCGGAGGCGACGAGCTGGCCGTGGCAGCCTCCGTATTCAAGGTGGCGGTCGCGCTTGAGGTGTTCACCCAGGCGGCCACCGGCCGGCTCGACCTGGGCAAGCGGATCCGGGTGTCGCCGGAACAGCGGACTCCCGGTCCGACGGGCCTGTCCGTCTTCGCCGACGAGGCCGAGCTGTCCGTCCGAGACCTGGCCCTGATGATGATGGCGGTAAGCGACAACGCCGCGACCGACATCCTGATCGGCCTGGCCGGGCTGGACAGCATCAACGCCACCCTTGCGTCGCTGGGGCCTGCGCGCCACGGTCATCCCCGGTACAGAGCAGGCCGAGCTCGACTCGATCGGCCAGGACGCGGGCTACGCCGGATGGAACGACCTGATACGGGCGTCCGCGGGGTTCACCGCAGAAGAGGACCGGCGGATCCAGGACGGCTTCCTCCGCGCCCGCGCCCTCACCCCGGAGCATGCCATCCGCACGACCGCCCGGGAGATGGCCACGCTGCTCCGCCTGATCTGGCGCGACAAGGCCGGCCCCGCGGAGGCCTGCGCCCAGGTCCGCCAGATGATGGCCCACCAGGTCACCCGGCAGAGGCTAGCGCTTGGCTTCCCGCGCGCCGGCGTTCAGGTCGCCGCCAAGAGCGGCAGCCTGCTTGGCGTCATCCGCAACGAGGTCGGCGTCATCACGATGCCCGGCGTCCACCGCTGCGCAGTCGCCGTCTTTACCCGGGCAGACCGGCCCTACCAGAACGAACACGAGATTAACGCCGCCATCGGGGCGTCGGCAGCCCAGGCAGTCGAATCCCTCCGCCACCGCTGACCTGGCAAACAAGGACCGTTACTGGTCCGGCTTCTCGGACGCATACCGGTACCAGCCCCGCACGACCTGGCCGGGCTTCGCGGGACGCTCTTCGGGCTGCTCGGCCGAGTAGTGATGGATTCTCGGCCGCCGCTGGAAGAAGCTGACGGCGACCGCGGTACCCCGTCAACGCTGACCGTCGTGCTCAGCGGGGGACCCGGCCATTCGCAGGCCCGAGCCGCCCTTCCATGGTGTCAGCCGGGATCTGCTCCCCGTCCTCGGTTGTCACGAGGACCTTCGACTCCGGTGACGGAAGCTCTCCGACGAGCACGCACCACTTTGCAGGCTGCCTCGGAATGCTGAGCCGCGTGAAGGAGTCCGGCGACCCGGTCCAGGGCGACCATCCAGTCGGTTGCATTCCGCGGCCGCGGAGGCGTTCAACGTAGGCACCCGGCAGCCACCGCCAGCCCTGGACACGCTCGTTCAACTGCACATGGAGGCCCGACCCGGCAAGCACGCGCTCCGTCACTGGAGCCCAGAAGTCACCCATCCGACCCGCCGATCTTGTCGCCAGCGGAGGCCATCGTAACCGCGTCCTGCGCTGGCTGGCCGAGACCGGCTCATCCTCTTGAGCCGGATCAAGATAGTTGGCACCGAAGGCATCATCGCCTTGTGACTGTGATCGGATCTGGCGGCTGTGAGGGCTAACTGGCTGATGCCCATACCGGCCGACGAGACCGTTGTGAATGATGGCCTGGGACATGAATTCCGGAGAGGGCTGGTATGCGCAGGCTTGTGTACGTGTCGGGAAGGCTGGGGGCCGGGAAGACAAGCCTTGCCTTTCCGCTTGCGGCGGAGCTGGGTATTCGCTGGTGACGAAGGACCTGGTCAAGGAGACGCTGTACGACGCCCTGCACGTGCCGGGCGAGGGCGAGATCGACCGGGCCGTTGTGACGGGCCACGATAGTTGTAGCTGGCCAGGCGATCTGCCACGACCGGCGTTCTGCCCGGATTGCGCAGGCCGCAGGCTGCGGTTGCTGTCACTAGGCGCGGCCCCGCCAGGACAGCCGTCACCGAGCGGGCGCTGAACTCAGGCCGACGACGGAGGGTACGTTCCGCCTGTGGGGATATTCGCATTGTGGAGCGCGCCCCGCGCGCGGTCGACGGCCTTCTTCCGCTCGATGGCCGAGCGCGGCGACCTTACCGTGCTGCACGAGCCGTTCAGCAACCTGAAGGACTACGGCGAGACCGATGCCGACGGACAGACGTTCGGTTCGCCCGCCCCGCTGCTCGCCTGGCTGCGCGGCCAGGCGCACCGCCGGGACGTGTTCCTGAAGGACACCATGGACCACCAGCACGATGAGGTCCTGGCCGACCAGCGGTTCCTGGCAGGGACCCGGCACGCGTTCCTCATCCGCCGCCCCGAGGAAATCGCGGCGTCCTACTACGCCCTGTTCCTCCCGATGACCATCAACGCGATCGGCATGGACCGGCTGTGCGAGATGCAGGCCGCCATCGGCGACGCCGGAGGGACCCCGCCCGTCGTCATCGACTCCGACGACCTGGTGACCCGGCCCGCAGCCACGATGGCGGCGTACTGCGCGGCCGTGGGCTGCCCTTCAACCCGCGGGCGCTCATCTGGAAGCAGGGCGAGCAGCCCGAATGGCGCCGGACCGCCCGCTGGCACACCGATGCCAGCAACAGCACCGGCTTCGAGCGGCACGAACGCGAATACCAGCACACCGTCGAGAACTCCGAAAAGCTGGCGCAGTACGCCGCCCGCCACCGGCCCTTCTACGAACAGCTCTACGCGCAGCGGATGGACGTCTCGCCCTGGGAGCGCCCAACTACGTGAGCAGGTGCCAGCTATCGTGATCCGGCTCAGCTACGACGCGCGGCTCAGTCGGCCTCCAGGACGAAGAACATGAAGCACAGGAAGCCGGATCCCGGGGCTTGTCCTTAAGGAAGTCAGGGAGCAGTTCGCGGGGAGTGCCTGGAGCGGGGAGCGGTTCGTCGATGGCGGCTATCCGGAAGCCGGCCGTGGTGAAGGCGCTGATCATCGCGGGCAGCGGCCGGTGCCAGAACGTCAGCACGCAGCTCTGGCCGTTGGGGGTGGTGTTTTCGACGGAATACTGGTAGGTCGCGAAGTAGTCGGCTCCGGGACGGACCAGCGGGTGGCCTTGGAGAGGGTGGTCAACGGAGGCGATCAGCCGGCCGCCCGGCCTGCAGCACGCGCCGCAGCTCGGCCAGCGGCGCGGTCCAGTCCTTCAGGTGTGCAGCATCAGGGACGCGATGACGTCGTCGAACGCGCATCGGGAACGGCAGCGGGCGGCCCAGGTCGGCCACTCGCAGTTCGCGCCGTCACCGAGCCGCCGCCGGGCCAGCTCCAGCATCCCGGTGCTGCGGTCGAACCCGGTCACGATGGCACCCCGGTCGCGCAGCGCCGCGAACAGCGGGCCCGAGCCACAGCCCGCATCGAGAATCCGCCGGGCCACGCCCCCGGCCAGGGCCAGGGTAGCGGGCCGCTCGTAATAGGCGTTGAGGAGGTTTACCTCATTCCCGGCCGAGTACGCCCCGGCGAAACTGTCATAGTCGTTGGCCACAGCCTGGCCTGCTGGCTCGGCAGAACTGCCGGTAACGGGAGGCACGGCTCCATCGTGGCACGCCTGGCCTGTCCAGCGCCGGTGCCGGTCCTGCTAGCTCAGCGCGACGCACACCATGACACGGTAAGGTCACAGGCCATGGACGAAGGCACCCGCGGCGAGCTCCTTGACCGGCTGGCCGGGGCGATCGAGTCCGTCACGACCTCGCACCCGCTGCGGGTCGCCGTCGACGGGCCTCCCGCCGCCGGCAAGACCACGCTGGCCGACGAGCTCGCACTGCTCCTTCGCAGCCGGGGCCGCGAGGTCATCCGCGCCTCGACCGAAGGCTTCCAACTGCCCCGGGCGCAGCGCTACCGGCACGGCGAATTCTCGCCAGAAGCCAACTACCACGAAACCTTCGACTACGACACGCTCCGCCGGGTCCTCCTCGACCCGCTGGGCCCGGACGGCGACCGGCGCTACCAGCAGGCGGTCTACGACCTCGACACGGACGCCGCCCTGTCCCCGCCGGTGACGACGGCCCCCGCGGACGCGGTGCTGCTTCTTGACGGGGTGTTCCTCCTGCGCCCGGAGTTGCTCGGCCGATGGGACCTGAGCATCTTCGTGTCCGCAGCGTTCGAGCAGACACTGGACCGCGCCCGGACCCGGGACCTGGCGCGACTCGGATCCGCCGCCGAAGTCGAGCGGCGCTTCCGCACCCGCTACATCCCCGCCCAGAAGCTCTACTTCGCCACGGCCCGCCCGGCCGATCACGCCGACATCATCGTGCACAACGACGAGCCCCGGCGGCCCGCCTGGGAAGTCCGATCGCCCTGACCCCTTTAGCCGGGCACGCCGACCAGGGAACGTGCCACAATCTCCCGGTGGCAGAGGAGCAGCTCGACGGCGGGAACACCGGCGGCGCCGTCCGGTCAGGCGACACAGTCCGCCGTGCCGCAGGCCCCTGGACGCCGGCAGTACACGCCCTACTGACACACCTGGCGGCCAGGGATTTCCCAGGAGCCCCGCGCCCCCTCGGGTTCGACGACGAGGGCCGTGAGGTCCTCACCTTCATTGAGGGCGAGACCGTCGGCAGCCGCAAGCCGTGGCCCGCCTGGACGCACGCCGAGGACACCCTTGAGCAGGTAGCCCGCTGGATGCGCGCGTACCACCAGGCCGTCGCCGACTTCGTCCCGCCGCCCGGCGCCGTCTGGCGAGAAGCCGGCACCTGGTCACCAGGCCTGATCATCGGCCACAACGACGCCGCCCCCTACAACGCCGCCTGGCACCAGGGCACACTGGCCGGGTTCTTCGACTGGGACTTCGCCGGGCCCGCCACACCAGAATGGGACCTGGCCTTCGCCGCCTTCAGCTGGGTGCCGCTGCACGCCCGGCACGTTGTCGCCGCCGAGGGATTCACCGACTTCGCGGCCAGGCCACGCCGACTCCACCGGTTCCTTCGCGCATACGGCTGGCCGGCACCGGAAGCGGAATTCCTCGAAGTTGTGCGGGCGCGCGTCCAGGCCCATACCGACGGAGTCCGCAGTCTCGCCGCCGCGGGAGACGAGGCGTTCGGGCGACTGCTCAGCCAGGGTGTCGCCGACGACCTCGACCGGGCTCTCGCCGAACTCAGCAGTTTCCCGCGATAGCACTCCCTCTCACCGAGACATACACCCGGCTGACCGGCGACCTTACGCCGACCGCAGCGCCCCGGCAGGTGCTGCACGGCGATGCCGGCATCGGCAACCTCATGGCAGCCGACGGCCAGTGGGTATGGCATGACTTCGAGGACACCTGCTCCGGGCAGGCCGCCTGGGACCTCGCCGCGACAACCGCGAGCCCGCGGCTGGACCGGTCCCGCGTCCTGGCCGCATACGGTGATCCCGTCGACCCGGTGCAACTGCGCACCTGCGAGCAGCTGCGCAGGCTCCACCTCACCATCTGGTACGCGCTGCATGCCGAACGGCTCCCCGAATGCCGGCAGCGGGCAGCCGAACTCCTGGCAACCTGGCGGACGCCATCGCCCTGACCCAGGGCACTCGCACGCTGAAGCCCCGATCACGTCACCGGCGGGTTTCTTCTTGAGTGTCTTCTGACGGAAGGACCGGGGTGGCTTGAGTTTCTTCTGACAGAAAGACTGGCGTGGCGATCGACAGGAGCGCGTCGATGCCAGCCTGCTGCCGGCGCTGGTAGACAGCCTGCTGCACCAGGGCCAGCCTGGTCGGCACCGCTTGACCGTACAGGTCGTGCGCCGTGGAAGCCGCGGGAACCATCTTCAGCGGCCCGGTGGCTTCGGGGGGCAGCTGGGGGAACCCGCCGGTCCGCCAGATCTGGGTCGCCACGTTCAGCGTGTTCCCGTCGGAAACCACCGCGGCCGAGGTGATCGCGAAGAGCGTGGCGAGGCCGCTTTCCTCCCGGTCAGGCGTTCCGGGCAGCTGAGGCAGTCCGCCCGTCAGCCTGGTCAGCTCGCCGGTCAGCCTGGTCAGCTCGCCAGTGAGCCTGCGCAGCGGGCCAGATGCCCCGGCCATCGCCCCGGTGGCTCCGGCCGCGGCGGAAACGGCTGGGAAGGCCCCGGTCGCGGCGACCGTGTGCGCGTAAGCGGCCCGCAGCACGGTCGGTGCGGTGATCAGGCCCTCCACGACGAGGACGCCGAGGTAGGCGAGCGAGAGCCCGTAGAGGCCGCCCTGCTCGCCGCCGATGTAGCGGTCACCCAGCTTGCCGCCGAAGTAGACCGAGGCGACCTCGCAGAGCGCGAAGAAGCAGATCAGGCCGGCTGCCTGGCTGACCCGGTTGGTCGCGCGGGAAACCGCGATGAACTGTGCCTTCGGCATTTGCGGTATGTAGCCGAGTATGCGCAGCCAGAGCGGGATGGTGCCCAGCGCGGCGTATCCGGGGCCGAAGAGGTTCAGCGCGAAGTGCGCGGCGATCGCGAGCACCACCATCACCGGAAGGCCGATCAACAGCGAGATCCTGAGCACGAAGCGCAGCTTCTCCGCGATGACCTCGGGGGACGCCGATGCAAGGGCGAACAACACCGTCCCCAGGTGGACGGGCACCATGAACAGGAGCGACGAGATCATCCACACGTCGTAGAAGACGCTGTTCTGCGCCGCACCGACCGCCAGCGGGACGACGACGGGGATGAGGCTCGGCGGGATCGCCGTCGCGAGGTTGAGCCAGTTGTGGTTGACCGCTACGGGAAACAGGCGGCGCAGCGACTGCCAGTCAGGGCGGCGGTAAATCGGAGAACCGCTGCGCATGAGCATGACGGCGGCGGGGATCACGGAGCCCGCGGTCGCGATCACGAGCGACAGGCTGATGCCCACGCCGTAGGCGTCGTGCAGGAACAGGGCCAAGACGGGCAGCACCGCGAGCTTGATCGCGGACATGGCCAGGTTGCGCCGCAGCTGCACCCCGCCGCGCAGCAGGCCGATCGTGCCTTCGTCGAAGACCAGCGTCGCGCCGGTCAGCGTGACGCCCGCCACGAAGATCAGCGCCTGTCCCGGTGTCCCGCCGATCCCGGGCAGGTGTTTCCCGTCGCTGAAGTACAGCCCGACGACGGCCGCGAAGATGATCCCGAGGACGGCCGATCCGATGGCGGAGGCGCCCACCGAGGCGGCGAACAGCCCGCCCCGGTCACGCAGCCGCTTCGGCAGCTCGCCGATCATCATCGTGCCCAGGCCGAACATGCCGATCGTGCCGAGGAGCTGCATCGCGTTCGTGGCCGCGATGGCGTGGCCGGCCTCCGCCTTCGAGAACTCGTGGTCGGCAACAATCCAGAACACGAAGCCGAAGAGTGAGGTCAGGCCGGTGGTGGCAGCAAGGCTCCCGGCGTTCCGCAGCAGGTCCTGGTGGCGTGCCAAGATGTCGCGCACCTTCGCCGACAGTCCGGAACTTTGCTGGTCATTCATGGTCATATCAAGTTATCGGCAGGTTCATAGCCAGATGGTACGTTTCTCAGAAGGTCGACATACAGGTCGCGGACATGTCGGCTCGGCCTGCATGATTGCGGGCGCTAGATAACCTGTGCGGCCCAGACCTCGGGAACGCCGGGGTAACGCTCGCGAAGCTGGTCAGTCGCGATGAGGTCGCCCTTCAGTGAGGAGAACGAGCTTCCAGCGAGTGGCGTTGTCCCCGGCAATGCCCCTGGCTGCCCACGGAGCGCCTAGGGGTCGAGGGTCGCTAGCAGTCTTTCGCAGCGCCGCGGGTCTTCGGTGAGGCCAGCGCCAAGGCCCCAGAGCCAGTAGTCGACCGCTTGGACAATCGTCCATGCCCGGGCCCGATCGGGGTGCAGCATGCCGGCGCGGGTCAACGCGGCGAACAGGGCGTGGACTTCATGCGGCTGCGTCGCGTCGTCGATGCGATCCCACATCAGCTCGGCAACTGACCGTTCCGGGTTGCCAGCGGCCGGCTTGGGGTCAATGGCCAGCCACGGCCGCCGCGAGCCGGCCAGGATGTTGTCGTAGTGCAGGTCACCGTGCACCAGCTGGCTGCCTGGATCGGTGGCGAGGTCGCGTGCCAGGCCACAGGCGATGTCGATCCAGCGTCCCGGCACCGGCTCGCCCAGCGCGCCTTGCCGACGACGCAGGATCCCGGGCTTTCGCGCCGCGATGTCCACCAGAAGCGGCAGTCCACCCGGCGCCGGTACCGCGAGTTCGCGTATCAGGCTGCCGGCTACCTCGGCTGCGGTGGCTAGCTCGGCGGTGCGCAGGGTGCGGTCAGGATCCAGCCGCTCCAGCAGCAGCGCGCCATGCTCGCGATCGGCCTCGAGCAACCGCACCGCGCCATTTCCGTTCCACGCCTCAAGCGCGAGCGCCTCATCAATGGCGTCGTGTTCTGGCCCTGCGATCTTCAAGACGCACGGCACGCCCAGGCGCGATACAGCGAGGATCGTGCTCCAGTCACCTCGTGGCGCCCCGTCGGACAGCGTCAGCTCCCAGCGTTCGCACGCTAGCTCAACGACCGCGGCCAAGTGCGGCGGCAACTGAACCACCACGACCTCCGGATTGGGTTGCCCCGACAGGGCTGACGGTCAGGTCAGGCTATCTTCCGCCGCTTCGCGGCCCTGCCCCGCAGGCCCTGGTCCCGCATTAGCCGCCGCCCACATCGCGATGAGGCCGGGCCGGAGCGCCCCCGATGAGTCGCCAGCCACGGTCATCAGCTCCTCCCGGCTCGCCAGCATATTCGCTCGCGCGCTTACTCAAGGGGCTGCCTGGCGACCGCGGGCGGCTCGCGCCCGGCAAATAGCCAGCCGCCGATCGCGGCGACCAGCGGCAGCCCGATCAGCAGGATCACGATGTCGGTCACGGGCACGCCGCCGGCCGTGGCGGTCGGGCCCTGGTGCAGCCAGACCATCCCGGCGACCACCGCGCCGGCCATGCCGAGGACGGCCCCGAGCAGGCCAAGCGCGGCGGCGGTCGCGGCGGTGATCATCCGCCTGGTCGCGCCGCTGGCGCCGGTCGCGGTGAGCGTGCGCAGGTCCGGCGCGGTCTCGCTGCGGATCAGGCCGACGGACATGGCCAGCACGCTGAGCGCGATCACGATGCCAAGCGCGGTGGCACTGTCGGTGAAGTCGTCGAGGCTCGGATTAGAGGTTGCGGTCAGGACCTGCACCTCGTTGGCGTTCCCGAATTGTCGTACGGCGCTGAGTTGCGCGGTGGTGAGCGGGGAGGAGGCCTGGATGAGCCACCCGAACAGCTGGGTCTGCATGTGGTACTTGCTCACCGCGTACTCGGTGGTCACCGTGTTCGGCGCCGCAGTGCCGCCTGGCAGGCTGCTGACCGTTTGAATCACGGGGCTGGCCAGGCAGTGGTTGCTCAGCGTGCAGGGCGGCCCGCCGGGGCTACCGGGATCGGGCCGGGGAGCGCTATCGTCGCTGACGGAGCCGATGTCCCAGAGCATTTCCATGTGCGGCAGGCCCGCCAGCCCTGGCCGCATGGTGAGGATGTCGGTGCCGGGAGCGATCTGGCTGGCCTTGATCCCGTACGTGGCCAGCAACTGCGGGGTGGCCACGTAGACAGTGCCGGTGAAATTCTGCGGGCCGTGTCTCCGCGGGCCAACCTGGAACAGGTCGTTCGCGGATTCCAGTGGGACCACGGACGCGTGCAGGCCGGCGGCGAGCGTATTCACCCGCGTGGTCAGGGCGGCGAGCTGGGCGGCGCTGAGCGGTGAGCTCTGTCCGGGACCCGCGCTCTGGGCCGCGCCGACGGTCACCTGGCTGCTGGACAGGTCCGGGCCGATCCAGTTCAGCGGGTTGTCGAACTTGGTGCTGGCGATGATGCAGATCCCCATGGCCAGGAACACCGCGAACGTGGTCGCCGCCAGCGCGGCACCGGACCGGGCGCGGTAGCGGACCAGGTCGCGCAGCGCGATCCGGATCGCGACCGGCAGCCGCGGACCCGCCCCGGCGGCTAGCACGCTGATGGCCAGCGGGGCGAGCAGGCAGGTCCCGGTGATGGTGACGACCAGGCCGGCCAGCAGGATCAGCGCGTGGCCGTTGCCCCCGCCGCTGCCGCTGCCCGGCCCGTCGCCGCCGCCCAGGGCATTCAGGCCGCCGCTCAGCGCCAGGCCGGAGAGGCCGACCGCGAGCACGATGAGGCCGGGCAGGGCGGAGCGGTGCACCGACTTCGGCGGAGCGGGGCGGCCGGACAGCGCGGCCACTACCGGCACCGCGGCCATCGCCTTAGCCGGACGGCGGGCCGCCAGCGCCGCCGTCGCGATCGCGAGCACGATCCCCACGGCGAACGCCCACCACGGCACGTGGGCCGCGTTCACCACGTGGCCGGTGTCCCGCTGCACCGTCGGCGCGTAAACGATCCAGGCGATGAGGCCGAGCACCGCCCCGGCCAGCGCGGCCGTCGCGCCGACGACCAGGCCGCTCGCGATCATGACCAGGCGGAGGTTGCGTTCGGTCGCGCCGATCGCGCTGAGCATGCCGAGGGCACGCAGCCGACGCTGGGCCATCACGGAGAAACTGGCTACCGACACCAGGCCGACGAACGCCAGGCCGAGTGCCTCCACCACCAGGATGAGCACCGCCGGCGAGACCCCGCCCGCGATGCCATTGGGAAACGTCACCGTCGCCGCCGGGACACCGGGCAGCGTCCCGCTGCCGGCCGCCTGGGCCGCGGCCGGGCCGAGCAGCATGGTCACCTGGCTGGGGTGCGCGATCTGGCCGGGGGCGACCAGCGCGAACAGGTCGGCGAGGTTGCTCGGATTCTGCACGATGCCGGTCACCCGCCAGGTGATGCCCGCCGCCGGCCGCCAGGTGCCGCCCACGTGCGCGCCGTCCAGGGCCGCGACTTCGCTGGTCAGCGCGACCTGGCCGGGACCGGCCGGGTAGGCGCCGCTGACCAGGCCGAGCAGCGGAGAGTTGTAGTGCCCGTGCGGGCTCTCGGCACGAAGCTGCGCGGACTGGGCGGGCTGGGCCGACTGGGCGCTGCCGATCGTGAAGTTCTGACTCTCGATCAGGTCAGCCGGACCCCAGCGGTCCTGGATGGCGGCGATGTCGGCGGTCAGGTGCGGGTCAGCGCCCGGCAGCGTAGCCGACGCGGCCGCGGTGCCGAGCGTCGCGTAAGTCATGTTCGGGAGCTGCGTGTTCGTGACCACGCTGGTGCCCCAGGTCGCCGCCGCGACCGCCACCGTGAGCAGGCCGAGCACCAGCAGCTGCTGGCGCCACTCGCGGCGGAACAGCCGCCAGCCCCAGCGGATCACCGCCCGGCGGGCGACGATGCCGCTGCCCGCGTGCGCGTCCAGGTCGGGGCGGTTCGCGTAGGACGGTACTCACCGGGTCTCCCGCGGCAGGAGGAGGGATTCGGGGCCGGGCGGCCGGGTGGTGTGGCCGGTCATCCGCCCGTCGCGCAGGAGCACTATCCGGTCGGCCCAGGCGGCCAGCTGCGCGTCGTGGGTCACCACCACCGCGGCCAGGCCCCGCTGGCATGCTTCGTGCAGCAGCCGCATCACCTCGCCGGCGTTCACCGAGTCCAGCGCGCCGGACGGCTCGTCGGCCAGCAGCAGCCGGCGGTCCCCGACCACCGCCCGGGCGATCGCCACCCGCTGCCGCTCGCCGCCGGACAGCTGGTCGGGGAACCAGCCCGCCCGGTCGGCCACCCCGAGCGAGGCGAGGGCGGCCAGCCCGGCGGCGCGTGCCTTCGGCACCGGGACGCCGTCCAGTTCCAGCGGCAAGGAGGCGTTCTCGGCGGCGGTCAGCCCGGGCAGCAGGTTGAAATCCTGGAACACGTACCCGATCACCCGGCGCCGCAGCCGGGCCTTGCGGCCCCGCGGCATTCCGGCCAGCGGCATGCCGCAGACCAGCACCTCCCCGCTGGAGGGGTCCTCCAGGCTCCCGGCGATGGTCAGCAGCGTGGACTTGCCAGAACCGGACGGCCCCATCACCGCCACCATCTCCCCGGCCCGCACCGACAGGTCGACGCCGGCCAGCGCGTGCACCTTGGTCGGCTCCTGACCGTAGGTCTTGGATACGCCGCGCAGCTCGAGCACGCTCTCCGCGTCCCCGCTGTCTCCGCCCGGTCCCGGCCGGCTCATCGCCTGGCTCCCAGCCGGCGAAGCTGCGGACCAGGAACCGGGGCGGAAGCGGGCGGGGCCGGGGCGGCGGCGGCCCGCGCCAGCCGCATTTCCGCGGCGTCCAGCCAGCGGATCACCGCGTCCAGCCGGAACAGCTCGGAGTCGACCACCAGCGCCAGGCTCAGGTCATCGCGGGCCTCGCCCTCCTTCAGCCGCGTCCACTGCTGCATCAGCTCGAGCAGGTACACGCGGTGCGCCTGGATCACCTCATGCGCGTCGGTGCCGGGCACCCTGGCCGCCACCAGCACCTTCATCACCAGCTCATCACGGGGCGGGGAGGTCAGGTCCGGCGGCGTGCGCAGCCAGGCGGCCAGCGCCTCCCGGCCGCCGGCCGTGATCCTGAACCGCTTCTGCGGCCCTTCCTGGCCGGTGTCGTCGGATTCGGCCAGGCCGTCGCGCTCCAGCCGGCCCAGCGTCTTGTACACCTGGCCGACGTTCAGCGGCCACACCTCGCCGGTCCCGGCCTCGAACTCCTCGCGCAGCTGGAGCCCGTACTTCGGCCCCTCCGACAGCAGCGCCAGCAGCACGTGCGGGACGCTCATGACTTCACCATGCCAAGCATCATGCTCGACATAATACTCGGCATACTCATGGTGGGGCAACGGGATTTAACGCACCGGGTGAAGGCTCAGGTCCACCCGCATCGCGGTAATCGGTCCCGTTGGCGCCCGGCCGGCCGTGCGCATCGAAGAATCGCAGAACGGCAGCCGCTATCTCGCCTGGCTTCGTCATTGGACCGAAGTGGTCGAGGTGCGCGAAGGTCATGGTCTCGGCCCGCGGAATCGTCTCGGCCAGCCGGGCGAGGGCAGTGGCTTGCCGGCTGGTGCCGAGCCCCTTGCCGTTCATGAGCAGGGTGGCCGCCGTGACCTCGCGGTAGTCGGCGAGCCGGCCGTCGAGGCGCCCGACCTCGGCGTGCTCGCGGATCGCCTGGGGCATCAGCGCCAGGTTCTGCCGGAGCCTGGCCCGGGGGATCGCGCGCCGCAGGATCAGCCGGAGGAGCCAGCGCGGTACCCGTCCAGTCTGATCCGGGTTGACCCCGCGGGCGAAGGTGACGAACGCGTCGAAGTCCGCGCCGGCCGCGACCTCCCGGCGGGCGCGGCCGATCCAGTCCGCCGGGATCGACCCGTCCACCGAGATCCCCGGCTCGTAGACGGCGACCGCGTCGAACGCCGTGCTGCCGCACGCAGCGCGCAGCGCCGCCAGCCCGCCAAAGCTGTGCCCGAAGATCAGCCGGGCGCCGGTCCGCGCGCGCACCGCCTCGATGTCCTCGCACTCCCGGTCGATGCCGTAGCGGTCGCCTTGCGGTCCGCTGCCGCCCCGGCCGCGCCTTTGCACGACGTGCACGGTGTGCTTCCCGGCCACCAGGGCGGCGAAGGCGGCCAGGTCGGACGCCATGGCGAGCGCTCCAGGAACGGCGATGACGTGCGGACCGTGCCCCACGCTGAGGTACTCGACCGGCGTGCCGTCCGCGGAGGTGACCACCCCGGTGCGCAGGTTAGGCATGATGTCCTCGTTTCTCTCGATTTGTATACAATGTACGCACCGACGTCGGTCGCGGGCTGACCAGCAGGCACTACCTAGTGCACTTAAGGCATTTCCGCAGCGTTCACGGGTAGTACGGCAGTCCCGCGGACCGGCGACCGCACTAGTACACCGGGGGAGCCGTGACCGACCGGCCGCTCTACCGTCGCATTGCCGACGAGATCGCTGACGACATCCGCACCGGGAAACTGGCCGCGGGCCGGCCGGCGCCGTCCACGCGGCAGATCGTCCGCGACTGGAACGTCGCGATGGCCACCGCCTCCAAGGTGATCGGCGCGCTGCGCGCGGACGGCCTCGTCGAGACGATCCCCGGCAGCGGGACGATGGTCCGGCGGCGGAACGCACGGCCGCCGCGTCGGCCGCCGGGCCAGGCCGCGCGCCAGGCTGACCAGGCAGGAGATCGTCGACGCGGGCGTGCGGATCGCCGACGCGGACGGCCTTCCGCTCGTCACGATGCGGCGGGTGGCCGAGTCTCTCGGCGTTTCCACGATGGCGCTGTACCGCCACGTCCCGGACAAGGGTGACCTGACCCTGCGGATGACCGACAGCGTGTTCGCCGGGATCCGGCTGCCCGAGATCCCGGTCGCGGCCTGGCGGCGGCGCCTCGACGCGGCCGCGCACCTGATCTGGGCGGTCTTCGGTCGTCACCCGTGGGCCGCCGAGGTGATCTCGCTGAGCCGCCCTCAGCTCATACCCAACGTCCTGCCGCTCGCCGTGGTCCCTCAGCACCCTGCGCGCGATGGGCTTCGGTACCCACGACATGGTGTGCGCGCACATCAACCTGTTCGCCCACGTGCGCGGCATGGCGCTCGCCCGGCTCGCGGAGGCGCAGGCGGAGAAGGACACCGGGATGACGGCGGACGACTGGATGCGTCATCGCGGTGGCGGCCTCCGGCAATGGGCACAGACGCTCGGCCATCCAGGGCTCGGCCACGTCGTGCGGGAACCGTTCGACTTCGACCTCGACACGATCTTCGAGTACGGCCTGCAGCGCCTGCTCGACGGCATCGACGCCCGCCACAGTGTTCTCTAGGGCCTGTGCTCTCTAGGGCTTGTGCGCCGCGCGCGAGATACGATCGTGAACCCCGATCATCCACCCAAGTCCCGGAGCGCCCGTTGAGCGAGATCGAACCGGCCCGGACACCCGAGCCGCCGTACTACGCCGTGATCTTCACCTCCGTGCGCACCGAAGGGGACAACGGCTATGCGCAACGCTCCCGGGAGATGCTCGGGCTCGCCGCCGGCCAGCCGGGGTTCCTCGGCGTCGATTCCGCCCGCGGGGCCGAGGGACTCGGCATTACCGTCTCCTACTGGCGCGATGAGGAATCGATCAAGGCCTGGCGCGTCCACGCCGACCATGCCCTGACCCGCGCCCACGGCCGCGCGCACTGGTACGAGTCCTTCGCGGTCCACGTTGCCCGCGTCGAGAGGTCATACGGTTTCACGCGCTAAGCCCGGCGCGGGTGTCGCCGGGCACTCCACGTCATGGCTTCGCCGGCTTATGCTCGGGTTGGTAGGGCCTTGCCGGAGGCCGGGTGATGCCCGGGGTGGGGGGTGACCATGGCCGCTGGACGGTTTCGCATGCTGGCCTCGGTGGCCGACCGGGACCGCGCCATCGGGATCCTTCAGGCGTCGTTCACCGCTGGCAGGCTGACCATGGACGAATTCGAGCAGCGCGTCGAACTGGCCATCGTGTCCCGTGACTTCAGGGAACTGCTCGCGCTGACCGCCGACCTGCCGTGCGGCCCTTACGACCGGCTGCCCGCGCACCGGGTCACCCCGCGCCTGCCGGCCCGCAGGCAATCGCGAGGCTGGCTCGCGCGACTCGCGCGGGGACTTTGAGGGAACGGCGAAGATTCCCCTGGGCGCGGGTCAGAGGTGGAGGGCGATGCCGCGGCGGGCGGCGAAGCGGTCGAAGGCGGGCACGGGAAGCGTGGCGACGATCGCCTCAGGCGTGTGGCCTGACGGGTTGTGGAAGGTGAGCTGGCCATCGACGTGCCCGGTTACCAGCACCAGGTGCCCGCCGGTCCCGGGCGGGTCGCTTTGGGGGCGCCGGATCTCCCGGTGCACTGAGGCGATCACCAGCCTCCCCCGGTCAACTTCGGCAGTCAGCCTGGCGGGATCCAGCTCCGTGATCACGTCGGCCCGCAGCCCGTGCTTGTCCCGGGCGTACTCGGCGAAGGGCCGGTAGATGAGCCCCTGCGGGCGGCCCGGCTCATCGGTGTACGCTCCGTACTCCGCGCAGCCGATGGCGAGCTCGTACAGGGACGGCGCCACCCCGTCCCTGGCGAGCAGCGCCATCCGGAAGCACGCCATCCCGCACCAGCGCCCGCACCACGCCGCGTACGTTTCCCGGTCGGGCGCGCCGCTCTCCCGCCAGCGCGGGTCCTCGGCCCGAGGATGCCCTTCGTAAGCGATGGCTGCGATGAGTGACGCAGACGCGTACTGAGTGATCGAGGGGACGGGGCGCCGCATACCGCCGGATCTTATCGGCACGGCCGGGACGCGGCCCGGTCCGCTGACAGCGGTGACCCGCGTCCGCCGCATGGACGTTCGTGACCTGCGTGTGCGCGATGCTACGCCGGCGCGTCTTACCTGCCAGACGCTATTAGCCAGGATGTCGTCCGCAAGGAAGGGATGCCTTATGGAGATCACCAATCTGGGCGAGGCGGACGGGCTGCCGCCGGTGGAATGGGCCGCGGTCTCGGCCAAGCTCGACGCGGGATCGGCGCCCGCTCCGGAAGCGCCGAACTCCCGGAGCACCTGGCTGGCGACGATCAACGAGGACGGCAGCCCGCACGTGACCGCGGTCGGTGCCCTGTGGCTGGATGGCGCGTTCTGGTTCCAGACCGGCGCAGGCACGCGGAAGGGGCGCAACGTCGAGCGCGATCCGCGGTGCTCGGTCGCGGTGTCGGTCCGCGACGCGGACGTCGTAATCGAGGGTAACGCCGCGCGAGTGACGGAACCGGACGCACTGGCGCGCATCGCGAAGGCGTGGGCGGACAACGGCTGGCCGGCCGAGCCCGACGCCGGCGGGGCGGGCATCACTGCCCCGTTCAACGCGCCATCGCAAGGACCGCCGCCGTGGAACGTGTACCGCATTGAGCCGCGATCGGCGATCGTGACCCTGTCGGCGGAGCCGGGCGGCCTGACCCGCTTCCGGTTCTGACGCTGCCAGCCGACCGGGCGCGTTCACGTGCGAGCCGCCCGCCTGATCGCGGCTAGCCAGGCCTGGACCTGCGTCGTGCCGTTCATCGGGTTGATGTCGAAGGTGTCGGCGGTGATCGACTCGACGGCCCAGCCGTCGCTGAACGCCGCGCGCAGCTCGTCCGCGCGGACGCGGCGCGGGCCCCAGGTCCCTGGCTGCCGGTCGCTGAAGCACATGAGGTAGCAAACGCCGGCTGGCCTCAGCACGGCCGCGAGGCTGGCGACGTACCGGGCCCGGTCGTCGTCGCCGAATACGTGGAACACCCCGCTGTCGATCACGATGTCGGCCGTGAGGCCGAGGCGGCCGAGGTCGAGCGCGTCGGCGACTTCGAACCGCGCGGCCAGCCCGCGCGCGGCGGCTTTCGCCCGCGCCCGCGCGATCGCGGTCGGCGCGACGTCGATGCCGGTGACGTCGGCGCCACGGCCGGCCGCGAGCAGGGCGTTCTCGCCGGTGCCGCAGCCAGCGTCGAGAAGGCGCCCGGTCAGCCGGCCCTCGTCAGCGAGCCGGACAAGGGCCGGCTGGGCCTGCCGATGTCCCACGGGGCCGGCGTGTCGCCCGTGTAGCTGGCGTCCCACTCTGGGTGCGCTTGCTCCGTCATGAGTCCGTGCCTCCGCAGAATCGTGGTCCGGGCCGCGAACACCAGGGCAGGGACCCGGTTCCGGCGTTGCCTTGGTCTCCGCTGCCCGCATACGCTTCGGGCGCTACTGGATGGCTCGGCAGGGCCGGGCCCGGGGTTGGCTGTGTCGCTGGACGATCACGAAGTTGCTCTATTGCGCAAGATCTTGCCCGGCGGGCTTGACCATGACGTAGCGTCAGCCCTTCATGCTGGCGGTCATGAGTACATTGTCACCGGCCGGCCCGGACCGCGGGCCCGCCATCCAGGTGCAGGGCCTAGAGAAGTCGTATAAGGAGCTGCGCGTGCTGCGCGGCGTGGACTTCGAGGTCGCGCCGGGCAGCGTCTTCGCCCTGCTCGGCTCCAACGGGGCCGGCAAGACCACACTGGTGAGCATCCTCTCGACCCTGCTGAAGGCCGACGCCGGGACGGCCAGGGTCAACGGCTTCGACGTCGCGGCCCAGGCCGCCGACGTGCGCGAGTCCATCAGCCTCACCGGGCAGTTCACGGCGGTCGACGAGATCCTCACCGGGCGGGAGAACTTGGTCCTCGTCGCCCGGCTGCGGCACCTCAAGCAGCCCGGCGCGATCGCCGACGACCTGCTGCGCCGCTTCTCGCTGACCGACGCGGGCGGCCGGAGGGCCGCGACGTACTCCGGCGGCATGCGCCGCCGGCTGGACATCGCGATGAGCCTGATCGGGAGCCCGCCGGTCATCTTCCTGGATGAGCCGACGACCGGGCTGGACCCGGAGGCGCGCACCGAGGTCTGGCAGGCCGTCAGGGAGCTGGCCGACGGCGGCACGACCGTGCTGCTCACCACCCAGTACCTGGACGAGGCCGAGCAGCTCGCCGACCGGATCGCCATCCTCCACCAGGGGCGGATCATCGTCAACGGCACCCTGGCCGAGCTCAGGCAGCTGCTACCGCCGGCCAAGGTCGAGTACATCGAGAAGCAGCCCTCCCTCGAGGACATCTTCTTCGCGGTCGTCGGCGGGGTCGGCGAGCAGGACCAGCAGACTCAACCCACCCAGCAGTAAAGGAACAACACCATGGCCACGCACTTCCTGGGTGACACCGCCGTCCTGACCGGACGGACCATGCGCCACGTCACCCGCAGCCCCGACACCATCATCACCACCGCGATCACGCCGATCGCCATCATGCTGTTGTTCGTCTACGTCTTCGGCGGCGCCATCAGCACCGGGACGGTCTCGTACGTGAACTACATGCTGCCCGGCATCTTGCTGATCACCATCGCGTCAGGGATCTCCTACACTGCGTTCCGCCTGTTCACCGACATGCAGGGCGGCATCTTCCAGCGGTTCCACTCCATGCCCGTCGCCCGGCCCAGCGTGCTGTGGTCGCACGTGCTGACCTCGCTCGCCGCCAACGCGGTCTCGCTGGTGGTCGTGTTCGGCGTCGGGTTCGCGATGGGCTTCCGCTCGGGGGCGGGCCCGCTGGCCTGGCTGGCCGTCGTCGGCCTGCTCATGCTGTTCACGCTGGCGCTGACCTGGATCGCCATCGTCCCTGGGCTGACCGCGAAGAGCGTGGACGGGGTGAGCGGGTTCTCCTACCCGCTGATCTTCCTGCCCTTCATCAGCTCGGCGTTCGTGCCCACCGGCCACATGCCAGGACCGGTGCGGGCCTTCGCCGACCATCAGCCGGTGACGTCCATCGTCAACACGATCCGGGACCTGCTCACCGGGCAGCCCGTCGGCGACACGGCCTGGATTGCCGTGGCCTGGTGCGCGGGCATACTGGTCGTGGCCTACCTGCTGGCCGTCGCCTGCTACCGGCGGCGGATCTCGTGAGCCGGCACAGGGCCTGTCCCGGACGTTACAGGAGCACGATCAGACCATGCTGACGATCAGCCAGCTGGCGGCCTACGCTGGCGTCACGGTGCGGGCGGTACGCCACTATCATCAGGTTGGGCTGTTGCCCGAGCCCGAGCGCGACGCCTCGGGTTACCGCCGGTACGGGGCGATGGCCGTGGTATCCCTGATCAAGATCCGTACCCTGGCTCAGGCCGGGGTGCCGCTGTCCCGGATCGCCCAGCTGCTCGAGGCCGAGCCACCGGCCTTCGCGGACGCGGTCAAGCAGATCGATGATCAGCTGGGCGAGGAGATCGAGCGGCTCGAGGCCAGCCGCAAGCAGATCGCGCAGCTCGCGGCGGGGAACAGTCTGGTGCTGCCGCCGGAGGTGACCGCTTACCTCGACCGGCTCAGGGAGATGGGGCTGTCGGAGCGGATGGTGCAGGGTGAGCGGGACGCGTGGATCCTGGTCGCGGCCCGTTTGCCCGATAAGGTCATCGAGTGGATGCCGTCGAAGCACGCGGAGCTGGATGATCCGCAGATCGTCCGGCTCTACCGGGTCCTGTCGGAAGTCCTCGACAACGACAGGGGCGTGGACGACCCGCTCCTGGTGGAAATCGCCGACAGCATGGCCAGGCTGGCAGAACAGGCCGACGCCGCCGGCCAGACCGACTACGGTGACGACGACATGCCGTTCAACTTGCTGGATTCGCTGGCCGTGGAGTCCGACCCGCGGGCGCAGCGGTTGCTGGAGCTGATGCGCGAGCGCGGCTGGGCCAGCTGGATCAAGATGGAGCGGCTGCCAGAACCGCCCGGCTAGTCTCCGCGCGTAGTGCCGCGCGCCAGGTAACCAGCGCTCGACCAGATGCTCGCGGCCGGGCGGCGGTTCGTACGGCTCGGGCCAGAAGTCCGTCACCCGGGTGATCAGCCCGTCAGCGAACTCAAAAAACGCCATCGCGTCATCGGTACGGCCGTCGAGGAGCCACTCGAACCACACCACCCCGTGATGCTCGTCGGCAATCGTGACTTTCGGCCGCAGGTGCCAGTCACCGGGATACTCCTGATTGAACCGCAGGTAGCGATCACGGCCCCGGATACGCTCCCGTGACTGGGGGATCTCGTAGACCACGGCTGGATGCAGCAGCCCGGCCCAGGCATCCCAGTCCCTGGCCTCCAAGCTCGCGATGAAGCGCTCCGCCAGCTCACGGTTGCCGCCCATGCCGGCAAGCTACCACGCCTGGCCGGCTACGCAGGCGAGACGACCGGCTATCCAGGGTGACCCCCGTGTGAGCTAGGCGCGGATTATCCCGTCCACTGGCCCGACAGGTACAACAGCCCCATCACGGCTGCCAGCGGGGCGCTTATGCCGAAGTACAGGTACCTGACCCACGGGCGGCGCGCCTCCAAGCCGGCGAGGGCGACACAGACCGGGAACAGGACCAGGAGAGTCCGCGGGCCTGACTGGTAAAAGGTCTGCGTGCCGATGACGATCGCGGGCAGCCCGCAGTACACGGCCTCGGGCCAGCGGCGCCAGCACAAGAACGCCAGCGCCGCCAGGACCATCACGGCCTCCGCGGCGATCTCCAGCTGGTACTCGAATGCGACGCCGCCGACGAACACATGCTGGAACGCCACCCAGTAGGTGTCCTTCAGCGCCTGCACCGGGGTGACCGTGCGCAGGCCCCAGCCGGCCTGGTTCGCGCTGACCCAGGCGTTCCA
The DNA here is from genome assembly GCA_963850115.1 of uncultured Actinomycetota bacterium. GTDB lineage: Bacteria > Actinomycetota > Actinomycetes > Streptosporangiales > Streptosporangiaceae > Trebonia. The sequence continues at coordinate 62,110 of CAWKKG010000020.1, read as the reverse complement.
GGTGCCGGTGCGCACCCGCAGGTAGACCTCGTAGGCCACGGGCCCGGCGAGGCCGCAGCAGCACTTGACGGCATCCCCGAGGCGCTGCCAGGCCGGGTGCTCCCAGACGGGGTCGCGCTGGTCCTCCTCGCGCAGGTCCAGCACCGGCGGGACCGGCGCGCGCGGGCGGGTCAGTGCCATCACCGCCAGCGCCAGGACCAGGAAGACCGCGTCCACGCGGACCAGCCCGGCCAGCCCGGCCAGGGCCGCCGCGCGCCACCACCGGCCCCTGGCCGCGGCGTGCCAGGCGGGGACCGCGAAGGCCAGGAACAGGCACTCCGCGTATCCCACCATGAGGACGATCGCGGCGGGCATGGCAAGCAGGTACAGCACCGCCCGGCGGTTGCCCGCCAGCCGCGACAGCGAGACCATCGCGAAGCAGCCCGCGATGCCGGGGACGACTAGCTCCGACAGCGTCCAGTTGCGCACGACCAGGTGCGCCGCCGCCAGGGTCAGCGGGAAGCCGGGAAACATGACGATGTTGTCCGGCAGCGAGTTCGGCGAGAAATAGCCGTACTGGGCGATGTTCCGCAGCCGGGTGGCGTCCAGGTGTTCAAACGCTGCGGTCAGCGGCGCGTGGCTGGGGTCACCGCGGTACACCCACGCGGCCGCCCAGGCGAGAACGAACAGGGCCAGGTGCGCGGCGGCCCACACGCCGAGCGCGGCCCGGTCGCTGAAGTCCAGGCGCCGCCAGCGGGCCCCGGGCAGCCAGCGGGCCCCAGCCAGCAGCGCGGCCGCCGCAACCCGGCGATCCCGTCCGGGACCGGCAATGACCTTGCTCCCGTCCGGCATTTGCCCAGGCCGGTCTGGCGACGGGTCGGTCATGGGGTTCATGGACGATCCTTCGGGCCGGCTCTCACCGATAGGCGGGGGCTACGATGATCTTATGAGCACCGGCATACCTAGGGCTTCCTTCACGCGGATGCGGGATGGCACTGCCGAGGAGTACGCCCTGATCAATGCGCGCGAGGCAGCGTACAACCGCACTTTGCCCGTGCGGGTGCTTGAAGCGGTGCGGGCACTCGGGACGGCGGAGCCTGATCCCGGGTACGCGGTCAGCCGGCTCGCGCACAGCCTGCAGTCCGCGACCCGGGCGGAGCGGGATGGGCGGCCCGTCGACTACGTGGCGGCCGCGCTGATCCACGACATCGGCGATAGCCTGGCCCCCTACTCACACGGCAGCTACGCGGCAGCGGTACTGCGCCCGTTCGTCTCGGAAGAGCTGTGCTGGATCGTCTCCCATCACCCGCTGTTCCAGATGCACTACTACGGCGCTCAGACCGGGGACGACGTTAACGCCAGGGAGGCATACCGGGGGCACCCGTGGTTCGATGCCACGGTCGAGTTCTGCGAGCGCTATGACGAGAACTGCTTCGATCCTGGCTATGACTGGATGCCCCTTGAGCATTTCGCGCCTGCAGTCGAGGAAGTATTCTCCCGCGAGCCCACTTTCCGCTAGTCGAGCAGCGCGGTGAGCTTCTTCGGCGCCAGGATCCGGTAGCTCTCGGTCACAAGCTCACGGATCTCCTCCCAATCCGTCTCTTCGGTGAGCACCACCACGATGCGGTCACGGCCGGCGCGCGAGGCGAAGAACGGGTAGCCAGTGGACAGCAGCACCTCGCGTTCATCGGGGTCGGCGCGCAGCACGAGCACAGAAACGGGCTTGCCGGCCGGGTCCGCCCGTGCCACGAGCAAGCAGAACGACCTCCGGCGGATGTCGAACGACCGCGCCGTCGATCTCGCCTCGGTTCGTGAACCGTCCACTCGCACCGTCACCTCGGGCAGCGACAGGCACAGCGCGCTGATCCGCTCGACGATGCCTTGCGGGACCTCCACCGGCGCGTTCACGAGAGGTCAGGGCCGGGTGGGCTGCAGGCGGCCGACGGGTATTACCTCGGGGAGCGCGGCCGCGCAGGCCTGGGCGAGCGGCAGGAGCACGTCGGCGACCTCGGCCAGGCCGGCGGCGCCGATCCGCTTCCAAGGCCGTTCCGCGGCCTGGTCGGTGGCCGCCTCCACCGCGTCGTACGCGGCGCGGCCGGCCGCGGTCATGGCCGCGTCCTCGCCGATCCAGCCCCGCTCAACCAGCCGGGCGGCCGCGGCGTCCCACTGCTCGTCGGTCCAGCCGCGGACGGGCTGCATGAGGTCGCGGGAGATGTCCTTCGCGCACCGCAGCACTACTGCCTCGCAGCCGTCGATGTCGGCGGCGGCCAGCGCGGCGAAGTGACCGTCGCCGCGGTGCTCGCGCAGCAGCGCCGTAGCCTGCCACAGCCGGGTCAGGGGGTCGCCGGAGACCGGCAGCTCGGAGTTCGCCGCGGACAGCACGCGGCCGGAGAAGTCGAGGTCCTCCGCGGCTCGCCACAGCAGGTCGGCCGCCTTCGCCGCCTCGGCCTCCCGGCCGCCGAGCAGCCGCCGCAACGAGGCCGCCGCGCCCGCCTCGCGCACCGCGATGGCCTCCTGCGGCGTGATCAGGTCCCACACGCCGGGGATCGCGCGGGCCACGAAGGCGGGCGCGAAGTTGTAAAACGACGCGGTGACCACGGCCGCCCGCGAACTGCCCAGCGGCGCGGCCCGCCCGGCGAAGTAACCGCGCCAGTAGCCGCGCAGGCCGGCCTCGGTGAACGCGCGCAACGCCTCCGGCGCGAAGTACGTTACGTCGTGGACCGGCTCGAACATCGACCACATCGCCCGCGCCGCATTCCTCGTGTCCGCCACGACCGCTCCTTCCTCTTGCAGCGTCAAGCGTAGAGGAACGCCCGCCCCGAGGCGATGGTGCGACTTACAATGCCCTGGCCGTGGTCATCCCAGTGTCATGTGCTCGTGGCCGGAAGCCGGGGGCAGGTTGCCGGCCGCGACCGTCAGGGCGGTGAACCTGGACACTAGGGGTGTGGCCGATCACCCAGAGCGCTGGAGCTCACCGCTCACCCAGGTCGAAATGCGCAAACTGTGGACGTACAGCGATGGTTCCCTCACCGTCAAGGGGTACCGGTCGCCGGGCGGCGCTGCCGGGGCCGGGAGCTGGGTGCTGGTCGACGAGGCGACCGGGAACGTCCGTGGCGTTGTCCCGCCGGGGGAGTTCTCACGCCGGTTTCGGCCGGTGGACCTGTTCGCCGACGTGCCCGGTCTCCCTACGTACCTGGGGACGGTTACCGCGCCTGACGGTGCCGCCCTGGTGGACCTGGTACTTGACCGCAATCCCTTCATGCTGGCTAACGGGCCCCGGCGGGCGGCCAGGCCGCACGCGCTCATAGTGCCCCGCCGACACCGTGACGGGTGGTCGTCGGCCACGGCCTGGGAACTGGCGGCCTGCCGTACCGCGATGACCCTGGTCGCCGCGTGGTACCGCAGCGTGGACGGCGGGCACGCGGTATTCAGCGCCAACGACAGCGCACCCAACCTCGACTACCAGCGTGACGTGGAACTCGCGGGCGGGACCCTCACCGACGGCGGCGCGGTCGCGGCGGTCACCAGGAATCCCCGGCAAGAGGTGCAGCACGCTCACTTGCACGCCTTCTACGCCGAACGCGACCCGACCGAGAACCACGAGTCGTCGGCGCCTGACGGGCGTCCGGTCATCGCGGCGGGTCACCGGGCGTTCAGTGCCGCCCTCGGCCGCGACGCCGTGCCGGTGGAACCCGACAGCACCGGGCTCGCCGCCGGCGTCACCGCCGCGGCGCGGCCCTGGGGCGGCAGCTACTGCTCGTACCAGCTCGGCGTGGACGGCCCCTTCTGGGTCATGCCCGCACTGGGACCGTCCATGGACGAGTTCAACCGGCGGCTCGCACGGGCCGACGGCCTCAAGGCGGAACCCGACCAGAAGCTGGGCGGGGCCGTCAACCTGGTGCGGCCCGGCCTGTCCGACGCCGGACGGCTGCACGCGGCGCAACGGGCCACCGCCGAGCAGCGGGCGAGCTTCGAGGCCTTCACCGCCCGGCACGGACTGAACGCCCGGTCGCTGGACGCGGGCCTGCCGCCCGGCCCGCCCAGCCCTCCGTAAAACCTGCTGGCGGTAACCATGGGTTGTCATGCCAAGGGCAGCGGCAGGCCGTCGGCGTCAAAGCCCTGCATGGAGACAGCCTGGGTCGTCCACGGAAGTAGGGCCGCGAAGAACGTCACCCGGGCCGCTGGGTCGTTTCCGACCGGCAGCAAGTCGCACGACTCGCCTTTGGCCGAGTAAAAGCGCAGGCGCCGCACGCGGGGATCGGCCCGGACGATCACCCTGAGGGGACCACCATCAGCCCGGCCGGTGTAGGTGTCGAACAGGCTCCCGGCGTACAGCGCCGACCCGCCCATCCCTCCTTCGTCCCAGCGGCCGTCGGGATGGACGGGTCTTCAGCATCGTGTAGTAGTCATCCGGCGATCCGCCCGCCTTGAGGTACCAGTGCTCGCCGCGGGACGTTTCTCCCTCAGCCACGACGGGCAGGTCCGGCTCCGGCATGCTGCTTCCCTTTCGCGACAAGCGGACGAGTTCTCACGGGAAGCATACGAGGAGCGCAGATTGTCCATTCCGCTTACCCTGGGCGACGGTACGGATTGGTGCACTCGGTGTGCGCACTGCCTGAACGCTTGCCGCTGACAGCTGGAGAGGACAGGACGCCGTGGACGACTTCGACGATCTCGGCGACAGGCAGTCGATCCACTCGGCGCTGCGAGGTGACATCGAGCTCGTCACCCGCTACGGGGAGGAGCACCCAGGGACCTGGGCGGGAGTGTGGTTCGACAACGAGCCGGCCGTTCGTATCGTCGCCGCGTTCACCAGCGATGTCGCCCAGCATGACGCCGCGCTGCGCCCCCGCCTCCGTCACCCCGGCCGGCTCGTCGTGCAGAGGAGGCCGCACTCGCTCGCGGATCTCCGGCAGGTACGAGCCGAGATCGAGCGCACCCTCCGGCAGCGGGCCGCGGAGACCGGCGGCCCGGTCCTCACCTCGATCGCGCTGGGAAAGGCAGTCATCCACGTGGCCTTGCGAGCCGACCAGGAGAACATGGCCAGCGAGCTCGCGGCCCGCTACGGGAGCGCCGTCGAGTTGCGGGTGGGAGCCTTCGGTTTCCCTGGCCGCCGGCCCGCCCGTCCGCGGCCGCCCGGCGGGCCGGCGCCGGAGGAGCCGGAGGAGAAGGCCTTCGACGGGCTCGAGATGAGCGTCGAGGTCGACCAGACGGTCCTCGAAGCCGGCGACGACGGCCGCGGCCAGCTCGTCCTGCGCAACAACGGCCAGGAAAGGATCGGCCCGCTGGGCCTCGGCCAGCCGCTGGTCGGCTCCCTCCTGAACGCCTCCCATGAGGCCGTCGGCGGCTTCAGCGGCTGGATCGCCGGCACTGGACGGAACGTCGACCTCGCACCGGGGGAATCGGCCAGCATCGGGGTCATCTTCGGAACCGCAAGCATCCGCGAGGAGCTGGGTTACGCCCTGCCGCCCGGCAGGTACTGGCTCAAGGTCCAGATACGCTTCCGGCACGGCCCCGGCGAGCCAACTTACGCGCTCACCGCCCCGCTGACGCAGATCACCATCGTCCCCCGAGTGCGCGAAATCGGCGAGGAGGCTGGACCGTCTAGGCGCGGAGACGCTGCAGGCAGTCGTCCAGGCCCTGCAGGCCGCGATTGACGAGCTCTTGGTCTGCGAACTCTTCCGCACCCAGCAGGCCCAGGAGGGCGTAGGTATCGACGGCGTAGGCCGCGATGAGCCGGTCGTCGAGTGGCTCGCCGTGGGCATAGGTCTCGAGCAGATCCCGCGTCAGGGTGCCGTACGCAGCCATCCGGCCGAGTTCGGCCACCGGATCGCCGAGTGTGCAGTTCGACAGGTCGAGCAGGGCTACAAGGTCATCGCCTTGGAAGCACAGGTTCTCGGGCCGGAGGTCCATGTGCGTCAGGCGGAGATCCCGCAGGCCCGCGCGCTCGCCGATGACCGCCTGGGCCCGGCAAAGCAGCTCGTCCGACGCCGGGTACGCGACGCGTTCGGCCAGCGCCGACACCCGCGTCTGCACCCGCTCGAGCATTGCCTCCGGAGCCGTCTGCCGGCCGACCACCGCCTCCAGGCCGGGGGTCCCGGCGATGGCGTGCACCCGCCGCAGCACCCGGCCGAGCGCGGCCTGGGCGGGCGGCGAGAGACTTGCCCGGTCATCGTGGTCGATGCGCTTGAACATCATCCACGAGTGGTCACCGGTTCCCGACGCGCGTCCCCATCCGAGCAGCGGAGCAACCGGGACACCCTGGCGCTCCAGATGCCCGTGCACGAATGCCTCCCGCTCCACGACGTCCCCGAAGTTGACCGTGCCGTCATAGACCGAGGTCGTGACCTCGCGCAGCGGGACGCGGAGAACCCGCTCGGCCGCCCCGCCCGGAGGTACGACACGCAGCGCGAAGAAGTCCGCTCCACGTCGCCACGGGATGACTCGTGACCCGGGCGGGAGCTGGGCCGCCAGCTCATGCTCGAGCGCCCGAGCCAGGGTCGGCTCGTCCGGAACCTCCAGACTTCTTAGCATCGCCTTCCCATTGTGCCGCTCGGCCGTCCCGAGCAGAAGAAGTCTTACGCCTGGGCAGGTTCTGGCGGTCTGTATTGCGCCGCGGGTGCGTGCGGCTGCCTACTATCTGAAATATGAGCGGGCAAACGGGGCGGGAACTCGCGCCGCCCGGCGGGCTGCGGCCAGCGCAACTCGGGGTCGTCCTGGTCGGCCGGGTGCTACTTGGTCACATTGGCGCTACGGTCATGGATCTCGCGGGCCGCGGCTGCCTCAGGGCGGAGCCCCTTGACGAGGACGGCTCGGACTGGCAGCTAACCGCCCTGCCAGCTGTGCCGGAGGACCTGCTGGGCTACGAGCAGGCGATTGTGCGCGGCTTGTTCGCGAATCAGGCAGCCTTCCGCCTGGAGCACATGACCTTTACGATGACTCCCGTTCTTGACGAGGTGCGGGCCGGGATCGTACGCGATGCGCTCGATGCCGGACGGCTGCGCGCCGGGATAGGGCGGCGGTTCGCTTTTACCCAAGGGCAGCGCCGCCGGCAGGACCAGAATCCCGGCCGCCGAACCAGCCTCGGTCAGGAACTGCTCACGGAGATCAAGCAATTCAGGGGCGACCTGCGGGCCCTCGCGGCAGCGGGCGACATCGAGACGCTGGCGCGATTCGCCCCCTACGCGATGATCTTCGGCCTTACGGCCCCGCTGCCGGCCGGGAACCTTGTGCCAGAAGACCCGCACGGCGAGGCGGTCCCGCCGATAGGGACAGCACAGTTCGCTGCCTGCTGGCTGAAAGCATGGGGGAGCGGGGAGGGCGATTTCATCGGCTGGATCTTTGACCCCTACGGCGGAGGGAGCAACGACCATGGCTTGCATCACAGTGGTCATCACGGACATGCCCATGGCGGCGGGCACGATGGCTTCGGCGGGCACCATGGCGGCTTCGGCGGAGACCACGGCGCGGGTGGCGGCCACGTCGGCGGTGGCGGCCATTTCTGATCGCCCGAGCTGCGGAGGATCCCGGCGTGAGTGCTGACATCAGGGCGGAGGTTCGCCTGGCGCAGAGCGAGGCCGACCGGAATGCCGTGCTCGCGGTGCGTTACCAGGTCTTCGTGGACGAGCAGTCAGTGCCGGAAGAACTCGAATACGACGAACTCGACCTGTCGGCTGACCACTTCCTCGCCGTGCTCGACGGAGTCCCAGCCGGGGCGGGACGGCTTGTCATCACCGGCCCCGCGCCAGGCGGCGCCGGGCCGGAGACGAGGCCCACCGGAGTACTTGGCCGTCTCGCGGTCGGCAAGGCCGCGCGCGGCCGGGGGCTGGGCAAACTGCTCGTGCACGCGATCGAGCAGCGGGCGGCCGAGCGCGGGCTCGCCGCCGTCGAACTGCACGCTCAGGCGCACGCTCGCGGCTTTTACCAGCAGCTCGGTTATGCCGCCTACGGCGACTTGTTCTCCGAGGCCGGGATCGAACACATCAGCATGCGCAAGCAATTGCAGTGATCGCCCCGCGCGGGCGCCCTGAACCCCGGGCGGCGCCGCCGCTTTAACGCGGAAACCTTTCCGAGCGCGGAGACTAATACAAGCCAGGGCCCCGGCAAATGATTCGTCCTAAGAAAAGTTTCCGTCCTAACGGCCCGCCCGGGACCGGGACGACCGCGCGCTGACCGGCGAATGGCATGGTTTTGGTCATGACGGCTGGGGGAACCGGCCCGGGTAAAGACTGCAAAAATCAGGACCGGCGCAAGACAGCCCAGCCCAGCCCTCTCGATACGACCACACTCCCGAAGGAGGCAGCCGCGTGAGCGAGATGACGCAGGAGGAGGCGCTACGCCTAGCCGATGAGCTTGTACAACAAGCCCTGAAGGAGGCAGGAGCCCGTTGCACGGTATTGGCGGCGTTCATCCAAGAGTGCGATCGCGCCGGTGCCACAACCCCGGACTGGAGCGAGGCGCTCCGCGAGCTTCATGCGCTACAGGCCTCGCGCAGAGGGCTGTTGCTACGGCGCAGCCTGATTCAGCAGGCACTTGATTGCCCTGTAGGCGAGAAGCCAAGCAAGGTGCCACCGCCGGGGCCGCCGAAGCGGACCGCGATCCGTCCTCAGCGGCAGGTACAGGTTCAAGTGAGGCGGCGGGCCAGTCGCGCGGACTAGAACTGGTCCCGGCGGCCTCGAAACGGCGGCGGGCCGCGGGCGGGATGCCTGGCGGTCTCGGTCTGCGGCTTCCGCAGCCCGGCTGCCCCGGCCTCCGGTATGGTGGCCTCATCTAGGGCAAGGGAGCCAGTAGGGCAAAGGAGCCAGAGATGGCCATAGGGGAGTCCTTTCCGCCCGTCATCGACGTCACCAGGCCGAGCATTGCCCGGGTCTATGACGTTTTCCTGGACGGGAAGGACAATTTCGCGGCCGACCGGGCCGTCGCCGAGTCCGCCTTGCAGATAGCACCCGACTCCGCGGGCGGGGCGAAGTCCAACCGGGCGTTCCTGCGGCGGGTGGTCAGGTACCTGGGGGCCGAGGCCGGGATCACCCAGTTCCTAGACATCGGCTCCGGACTGCCCAGCGCGGGAAACGTGCACGAGATCGCCCGTGACGCCAGCCCCGGCGCGCGGGTCGTGTACGTCGACAACGACCCGGTCGTCGGGGTGCACGGCCGGGCGCTGCTGGCCGACGCGGCGACGGCGCGGTTCATCACGGCGGACGTCCGCCGCCCGGCCGAGGTCTTGGACGATCCCGAGGTCCAGGGCTTCATCGACTTCGGCCGTCCGGTCGGGCTCCTGATGTTCGCCATCCTGCACCACATCACCGACGCCGAGGACCCGGCCGCGATCGCGGCGCGGTTCCGCGAGGCGCTCGCGCCGGGCAGTTACCTGGCCATCTCCAGCGTCCGCATGCCCGGCCCGGAGCACCCGGAAGAGGCGGAGAAAGCCCGCGCGGTCCAGGAGCTGTTCAACGCGACGCTGGGGACCGGCCTGTGGCGGGAAGACGAGGAGATCCTGTCCTGGTTCGGCGACTGGGAACTGCTCGAGCCCGGCCTGGTGCCGCTGCCGGAATGGCGCCCCGACACCGCCGTCCCGGCCAGGCGGGACTCCACCTACCACGGCTTCGTCGGCGGCGTCGCCAGGAAACGGTCGCACCCGGCCAGTTCCTGACACCGGGCGCGGCCCGGTTCCTGCCGTTGTGAGTGGTACTACCTGACACGTAATCGACGCCTGCGGACGCCCGGACGATGATCTCCTCATGACCGCATACGCGATAGCTAACCTCCACAACCCCACCCTGCACCCCGAGGTCGCCGAGTACATCGAGCGCATCCAGGCCACTCTCGACCCGCACGGCGGACGCTTCCTCGTCCACGGCACCCAGCACGAGGTGAAGGAAGGAAGCTGGAACGGCGCGGCGATCGTCATCGCCTTCCCCGGCATCGACGAGGCTAGGAGCTGGTGGGACTCGCCGGCCTACCGGCAGATCGCGCCCCTCCGGACGGATCACATCGAGGGCGACATCATCCTGGTTGACGGGGTGCCGGACGGCTACGACCCGGCCAAGACGGCGGCAAAGATGCGTGAGCTGCTGTGACGGCGAGACCGCCGGACCCCGTCAACCACAACAGGCGGCAGTACCGAACGGAGGCAGGGACTTCGTTTTCGGCAGCGCAGATTCACGCGGGTGGCCGTCGACGACCGCCGCCGTTCGGCGGCGGCGGGGGCAGCGCCAGCGGCGGCGGCCGGGTCGGAGGGCGGTACGCCATGGAGGCCCTGTCCCAGGTCCGGACGATCGTGCTGTCCGGCCTGTCCTAGCGACCGCTGCTAGGGGATGTCGTGGGCGATCAGGCGCCGCCCGGATGCGGTCCTGGCCGCGTAGTCGTCGGGCGTGGCCGCCCAGGTCACGCGGCACCCGCTCTCCCCGCACTCACATCCGAACGGGAATGCGGGCATCACGGTGAGCCCGGCGGCCCGCATCCACAGCCTGCCCTGCCGGTCGGCTGCCTTGTTCTCATGCCGGCGTTGCCGGCTCAGTTCGCCGCCCGGGGCCAGGCGGGGCGCGGTTTCCAGGGCCGGGGCGAGCGCCGATCCGATGGCCGCCGCGATCGCGGGCCAGTCAGGGGAGGGCGGCACCTCGATGACCGGCCGGCCGGCGAGGACCGCGCTTGCCCGGATGCGGCTGGTGAGAATCGCGTCGCGTTGCGAGATGAGCCGGGCGCGGGAGCGGCCGGCCGCCGGGCGGCCCGCGAGCGTTTCCTCCTTCGCCAGGCGTTCCTCCCGCACCATGCGCGTCCGTCCCGGATCGGGGAGCAGCCAGACGCACCATCCCGGGGGAAGCTGGGCCGCGAACCCGGGCATGAGCTGCGGGCCCTCGACGATCGCGGGAACCTTGCCCAGGTCACGTTCCGCGATGTCGTCGAGCACGAGTGCCAGCCGGAGCCGGCTGTGGGACTCGAAGGCATCCGCGGCAGACTCGGCTCCCCTGGCCAGCTGCTCGTCGAGCGAGTCAGCCGCGGGCATCCTGGCCTGGTGATCGTAGGTCCACAAGTCGATCCGGTGCAGCGGCAGGTCATGCGCCCGGGACAGGTGCCACGACAGGGTCGTCTTCCCGGCGCCCTGCCCGCCGCCGACCCACAGCATCGGCGGCCATGTTCCTCGTGCTGGCGGGTCCATGCTGGTCGCCGGGCGTGAGCGGGTCGGGCCTGCTATTGGGAGTCTTCCCGCCGTTGGTGGACCTGGAGGGCGGTGTCCACGTGGAACTGCCGGTGCATGCGCTGCTCCCGGGAGCGGAAGTAGGCGGTCGCCTCCGCCATGGGAATCACCTGCGGCCGGTCGACCTCGTAGCTGCGCCCGTCGGCCGTGATGGTAGCCGAGCCTGCGGCGAGCACGTTCTTGAGCCAGTCGGTACGCTCCCCGTACGGCAGAGCGATCAGGAAACTGTCATCATGACGCGCCACGACGATGGGCGTCTGGTAGGCCTGGCCCGACCGCCGCCCGACATGACGGACAACTGACGTGGCGGTTCCTTCCCGGCCGGCCGACCTCAGAGCGAGTGGCCGCATCACCCGCGTAAACAAGCGCAGGGCATTCTGGGTAGTTCCTCTCATACCCATACCTTCCCAGCTGGCAGCGGCCGGGACCAGGGCCGCAAGGCCCGGGTTGGCTCGGGGAGGCCAGCCGGCCGCAGCGCGGCCAGCAGCAGCGGGGTCAGCGTGGCCAGACGACGGGGAACAGCGGGTGGTCCATGACGGCCCCGGCGGGGAGTTCGTCCTGCAGGCCGTCGAAGGGCGGGGAGGTGCGCCAGGGGCGCGGCGCGTGGCGGGCGTCGGCGGCCAGGTACCGCAGCGACAGGACGCGCCGCCGGGACGGGTAGGGGAAGCCGGGCGCGCCGTGCACGGTCAGGAAGTCGAAGAAGATCGCGTCGCCGGGCTGCAGGGCGTGCCGGCGGATGTCGAACGCGGCGGGGCAGGCGTCGATGTCGGGCAGCTCGGCCAGGCTCCCCTCGGGGAACCAGCGCGCCTCCTTGTTCAGGAACGTGCGCGGCATCAGCCACGGGCCGCGGTGCGAGCCGGCCACCGTTTCCAGGCTGCCGTCCTCGGGTACCGGGTCAACCGCGATCCAGGCGCTGACGCCGTGCCCGTCGACGTTGTAGTACGGCTGGTCCTGGTGCCACGGGGTGCGCTGGGCGGTCCCGGGCTCCTTCACCAGCACGTGATCGTGGTAGAAGCGCAGCTGCGGGGTGGCCATCAGCGCCGCGGCCACCGCGGGGACCCGCGAGTGCCGGGCCAGCTGCTCGATCAGCGGTACCTCCCGCCACCGGCAGAAGTCCTCAATGAAGGCGCCCGGGTCACCGGTGCCGCTGGCGACCTGGGCCAGCGGGCTGCGCCGGGCCAGGACGACGTCAATCGCGGCGGCCGCGGCCGCGACCTCGCGGGCGCTGAGGACCTGCCGGACGCACGCGACGCCGTCCCTGGCGAAGGCTGCGACGGCCTCATCATCGGCAAGCACCGGCTCCATGACCGCACTCTAGCCAGCGCCGGCACCACCCGCACCCCGCAGAGCCGCACACCGATCCCTGCCGATTCCGAGTCCTACTCATTGGCAGGATAGGGCTGGGTGGCGAGGCACAGAATATTCATTCCAGCACTTGGCTCGTAGCTCACAATCGGAAGGTTGGTCCGGACGACGCCTGAATCCGTACCTGGTCTTTCAGCGCGTAGATCAGGCTGTCGTCGCGGGCCTTCAGTTCCGTCACCGAGAACGGGTTGGCGACCCCGAATAGCCGCCCGTCATCCGCGCCTGCCGGCAGAACAGTTCGGCACGCCTGGCCGCACCCGGCAATCTATGAAAATCCCCATCATCGGGCATCGAGGAGGCGGGCAGCCCATGGACGGTCCTGGCGGTCCGGTGCTTGCGGTCCTTCCCGTTGCACCCTGATCTCCCGACGAGCCTTTCCTGCTAGCAGAAATGAAGGAATGGGCGGTACCCCAGCGTCCCGGGGTACCGCCCATCAGAGCGTCGCTCTGGCAGCGAGTGTTAGGAACCTGCTGCATTTGATCCGGATAAGATGCGCCGAGACTGCCCAGCCCCGGCCATCGGTACCGATACGGGACAGTTACCTTGCGTGACTGTCCGCGAGAGCATGACATCATCATGCGTCTGAACCGTGTGGTCCCTCCTGGACCCGTTGTCATCCCTGACGGGACGCGTCCAAGCACCATGCATGACGGGAGCGACCTGAACGAAGACCCGATATCGGGCTGCTTGCATCGCAGTCTCCTGTCCGTCGCTACTACCGTTCATCCGGGGCTTGGAATGGCCCACCGTGCACCCGTGCTACGGGCGCTGGTGGCGCGACCAGAACCGCCTGCGGGGGCGCCCGCCACCGCGCCCGCCTGGCTCTGGATTCGAGCGGAATAGTCTCAGCCGCCGTGGACCTTTCTCCTCCTTCCCCCGGCTGAGTACCACTAGTGCCTTGTCTGTAGCCTGTTTCGAGCGAGCAGGGGCCGACCTTGATCCGGAACGGCTGACCAGTACGGCGCGCCTCCCGTGTCGCCCACACGGCAAACACGAGGAAGCACAGCGCCAGCACCGTACTCAGCAAGCCGACGGACTTCAGTGTCGAGAAGACCTCCGCGGCAACCGCGGCGGTCTCCATTCCCGGTCACTAAGCTCGGCTCGGTGCTTGAGGTCTCATCAGGTGTAACACCTTCATCCTCAAGTCGGACGGATGGGGGGCGCTTACCAGGCCGCTAGCAAACCCGCGTAAGCCCTCGCAGGGGTGCGCTCTAAGTATCAGTTCACCTTCTCCCAAACCATGCACACCAGACCAGCGAGTAGCTCTATTATGCCTGACCTCACAGGGCCCGGTCACTTACCATTTGGTCAGAATCTTCTACGTTGGGAGACTTCCCTGCAGTCGTGGCGGAAGCGCAGGTAAACCCATTATGCGCACCTCGACGGATGAACGCCGAGTTTCCTGGATGTGCGCCGATCGGCGGGTCGGCGCGCTGGTTCGCGGACCAAGGATGATCACGCAGTGCGAACGTCGGAAAGGGGCATACATGCCGGACGCCAGTTGTGTCGCTGTCACGGCAGTGCCTGCAATGATCGCGTCTAAGGGCCGGTGGCCCAGTTCGGCGTGCCGGCGCCCGGCAAAAGGTGCACCGGTCATCCGATCTGCGAGACTAAGAGCATGGACGAGTCGTTCGAAGACGTGACCGCCGAGGCTGTCGCCGTGCTCAGGCAGGCGGGAGCCCGCTTCGCGTACCTGCACGGCAGCCGCGCCACTGGCCAGAACCGCGCCGACTCTGACATAGACATCGCGGCGTACTTCGGCGGCCGCCCGCCGAACGCCTTCGATGTACTGCTCCCGCCCGGGGTGGACCTGCTCGTCCTCGACGACGCGCCGCTTGAGCTGGCCGGCCGGGTGGCCGCCGGCGGAAGGCTCCTGTTCGAGGAGGATCCGGCCGAGCGGGTCCGCTGGGAGGCGATGACCCGGAAGATCTACTTCGACGAGCTGCCGCGGATCACCCGGTCGCACCGGGAGTTCGCCGCCGCCGTCACGGCCAGGGGCAGGTAGCCCGTGGTCGACGAAGCCCGGATCCTGCGGCTGCTCCGCAGCATCAGCGATGACGTCTCCGTGCTGCAGCGCGAGTCGGGCGCTGACGAAAGCCGCCGCGCGGATCCCATCTGGCTGCGGGGCGTCAAGTACACGTTCGTCACCGCCATCGAGGCATCCGTCGACGTCGCCCAGCACATCTGCGCGACCGAGGGGTAGGGCCCCCCGACGGACAACGGCGACGCGGTCAGACTGCTCGGCGAGCACGGCGTCTGCACGCCTGTACTCGCGCGCTCGATCCGCCAGGCGGTCGGCTTCCGCAATGTCCTGGTCCACGAGTACATCCGGGTCAACGACGACATAGTCACCGACCGGCTCAAGGCTCTAGGCGACCTCCAGGACTTCGTCAGCCAGGTAGCAGCCTTCGTCACCCACACCTGAGCCAACACACCACGTCGACGCACTCACCGGCAAGATCGCTCCCTGCCGATTCTGCTCGACTGGCGGCTTGACAACCTCTTAGCGCGGCTGGGCACAGATCATCCATTCCGGCGCTGAGTTGCACGTCTTTTGCGGCGCTCTGGGTCTCGGTAGCCTCGTTTTATGGACTATCGGATGCTGGGAGGCAGTGGCTGCGCGGTGTCGAGCCTGTGCCTGGGAACGATGACGTTCGGCGTCGAGACGGACGAGCCCGGGGCGCATCAGCAGCTCGATCTGTTCATCGAGGCCGGCGGCACGATGGTGGACACGGCTGACGTGTACGGCGGCGGGAGGTCGGAGGAGATTATCGGCCGCTGGCTCGCCAGCCGCCCGTCCGATATCACCGAGCGCGTGGTGCTGGCCACCAAGGGCCGTTTTGCGGTGGATGACTCGCCGAACGGCGCCGGGCTGTCTGCGCGCCACCTGACCCGCGCGCTGGATGCCTCGCTGCGCCGCCTGGGGCTTGAGTCGGTTGACCTGTACCAGGTGCACGCCTACGACCCGCTGACGCCGCTGGAGGAAGCCCTGCGGACACTCGACCATTTCATCCGGGCCGGCAAGGTCCGCTACTGGGGACTGTCCAACTTCACCGGCTGGCAGCTGACCAAGGCGGTGCATCTGGCCCGCGCCCTGAACGTGGCCGGCCCGGTGACCCTCCAGCCGCAGTACAGCCTGCTCGCGCGGGAGATCGAGTGGGAGATCGTCCCCGCTGCCCTCGACGCCGGCCTGGGCCTGCTGCCGTGGAGCCCGCTGGGCGGCGGCTGGCTGTCCGGGAAGTACCAGCGCGACCAGCGCCCGGCGGGCGCGACCCGCCTCGGCGAGGATCCCGGCCGCGGCATGGAAGCGTACGACCGGCGCGGTACCGACCGGACCTGGCAGGTCATCGACGCCGTGCAGGAAATCGCCGAGGAAAGTGGTGTATCCATGGCCGAGGTCGCGCTCGCGTGGGTAACCGCCCGGCCCGCGGTCAGCTCCACTATCCTCGGCGCCCGCACGATCAGCCAGCTCAAGGTCAACCTTCGCTCGGCCGATCTGCACCTGACCGCCGCCCAGGCCGCCGCGCTCGATGCCGCCAGCGACCCGCGACCCGCCGACTATCCCTATGGCGAGCTGGGCGTCGAGCAGCGTGCCCGCACCCTGCCGGCCGACAACTGAGCACCGCCACCGCGGCGCTCGCCAGGGTCGCCGCGGCCATCGGCAGGAGCGTGAGCGCGCAGGCGAGGACGCCCGTCGCCAGGCACACGCTGATGTAATCGCCTGCTCGCCAGCCAATCGCCGGCGTGATGCCCGGTTACCGGCGATAGCTAAGCGCAGTTATCGCAGACCCCTGAGAGCGGGAGTGCCAGGTTACACGTCGGGCACAGGCTGCTCGGGGCGTCTGCTCTTGCCTGCCGGGCGAGCCAGGCCCGGCGGGCGGCGACCTGCGGTGTCAGGGCGGGCCTTCCCCCGTCGGCCGGCAGGTCCGCGCAGAAGCTCTGGTAACAGCGGAGCCGTTCCTCGGCGGCGTGCATGTCGAGGTCGCCCGGCAGCGGGCCGCCGTAGTTCTCCAGGATCACCTGGCCGTATCCCTCCCCGACCGTTCCGTCGGAGTGAACGCACAGCGCGGAAAGCATCGGCTGCCCGCGCCGGTGGGAAATCCGGGAGACGCCGCCCAGGACCTGCCCGATCCAGTTCATCAGCAGCACGCGCGTGCGGATGCCCGTGGCCTGCTGCACCTCCTCACCAAGGTCCTTGTAGGAGATCGTCGCGTGGTAGGTGCGGGCGACCCGCTCGAGGACCGGGACCGCCGCCGCCGTCCAGGCCGCCACCGCCGCAGCGAACTCCACACGCGCGCCGTCAGACACGCGGTAAGTGCCAGCAGTCCCCATGCCAGTCACGATGCCAGATCCCGGGGCTGCCCGCAGCTAACGGCAGCACCCGGCAGGCCGGCATCCGGCTGCGGCCGCTGTACGCGGGGGTCCGGCGCGAGATCGGCACCCCTCACCCCGAGGACATCTACCGAGAGCCCGAAGACTGGGTCGGGCCCTCGGTCACAAAAGTCGCCGACCTCTAGCGGCCGCGAAGATCAGCACACGTCTGGATACTGAAGTAGTCCGCACCATCGGCACGCCAGGTAATCAGCCAGCCACCACAAAGATCGCATTCACTGCTCCAAGACGGCCCTGCCGAATATTTGTGACCAGCGCTCGGCGTTCTCGGCGCAGCGTCCTCATGCAGATGTTCCGGTTCTGTACGGTCCTCTGCCGCGATCGAACTGTCTCATCGCGGCAGGAGCGGATGTCTGCTCGTCAGGCGACGATGCATGAACATCCGGCGCGGCTGACTACCGGTAGCAGGGGGACCGAATCTGCCGTACTGCCGCCTGGGGCTTTGGGGCTTTGGCGACTGCGGACACCGCCGTCGTTCGCGCGGCTGACCATGACGACCTTGAGGCTTTATTCGCGCATACTCGGCAGGCTTCTGCCGGGCATTAGGGGCACGTGGGTGGTGCTTAATTCTTCGGATGCGTGTTGATCCACTCCCTGATGTCAGGATCGATAGTCGAGGATCCCTGGGTCACCATGGGCCTGGCGTAAGAATCATTTCGCGCGGCATCCAGGTCGCTTTCTATGATTGCCTCAAGTTCCACCTGGGACGGATCTCCGGGCCGGTGATTCTTGAGAATGTTGATGTTGCAGACCGCACGGTTCGCCTCAAATAGTCTCCAGCCGGTGCTGTTAAGCCTGTCCCGTATCGCGATCGCTTTAGTTAGCTCGGCTTGTGCCTCACGCCAGTCCGGCATATTTTTATACTTCTTTCCCCCCGGACGAGTCGTGGCGGGCCCTGCACTGCGTGCTCCGTGCGCCCGACCTGCTGACGCGGCTGGCCGCTCAGTGGCCTGGCATGGGCGCTATGCCCGGGGAGCGCCCGAGGAAGGCGGCGAGCCGGTCGCTGGAGCCAGCCGTAGCCGCCACGGCGACCGGCGCCGCGAACAGCGGGTGCCGGCCGGTGCGGGGGACCAGCACCGGGGCTATCGCCAGCAGGTCGATGGCCAGGGCGCGCGGGATCGGCTGGCACTGCCCGCACGCCCGGGATATGTCCCACCCGTGGACGGCGACCTCGAGGGCTGCCGCAGCGGCCATGACGCTGGCCGCCAGCGGGCAGCCGGCGATGTCGACGACCTGGCGCTGGTGGCCGGGGCCGGTCCAGGCGTCCAGCAGCTGGCAGGCGCGATCGCGGAACGCCCGGGCCGGGTCAGCTGCCAGGTCGCCGTCCTGCGCGGCCGGGTCCAGGCCAACGCGTCCGGTTTCGATGCCCTCACCGAAAGCGGCCAGTGATTCGCAGGCGTGCCGTAGCAGCATCCGCAGGTCCCATTCCCCGCATGGGGTCGGTCGGGGCAGGAGTTCCGGCGTGATGGCAGGGACCACGCCGAGCGCATAGCTGATCGACGGTTCAAGGAGCCGGGCACCGTCGGCCGGCCATGTCGCCCGGGCTGCCGGGGTCATCGGCCCGGTACCGGGACCGCGGCAGCCGGGACGGTCTGCGGCAGGCTGAACGTCGCGAACAGGTCCGGGTCGTTGAACGAGGTGACCCGTGCGACGCGCGATGCGGCGATGGTGAGCACGCATATCGAGTGCGCGTGGTACCCGCCGTCCTGGCCGCGGATGTAGGCGGCCAGCGCGGGCTGGCCGTTGGCGGCCACCGGGATCATCTGGAACCGGCCTGCTTCGGTGAGGACGCGGGCCCGCAGGAAGCGCCCGATCAGCTCCCGGCCGGTGAACCAGGTCTCCTCGGGCGGCATCTCGAACACGGCGTCCTCGCGCAGCAGTCGCATGACCGCGGTGACGTCGCCGTTTTGGAACGCCGTGGCGTACCGGTCGAGCAGCGCACGGTCGGCCGGGTCGGCGGGCTCGTGAATCTGGTCCTCGTCGGGCACCGCCTGCTCCAGCCGGGCCCGGGCGCGCTGCAGCATGCCGTTCACCGCGGCCGTTGTGGTGCCCAGCAGATCAGCGACCTCCGCTGCCCGCCAGCGCAGCACGTCGCGCAGGATCAGCACGGCCCGCTGCCGGGCGGGCAGGTACTGCAAGGCGGCGATCAGGGCCAGCCGCATGCTCTGCCGCGACGCGACGATCTCGGCTGGATCGGCGGACCCGGCGCTGACCAGCGCGTCGGGAATGGGCTGCAGCCACGGAACCTCCGGCCGCGCTGCGGCCAGCGGAGCTTCCGGGTACTCGCTCGGGCTGCCAAGGCCGGACGGCAACGGCCGGCGGCCGCTGTTCTCCAGCGCGCGCAGACAGGCGTTGGTCGCGATCCGGTGCAGCCAGGTCCGCAGCGACGCCCGCCCCTCGAAGTCGCCGTAGGACCGCCAGGCACGGATCATGGTCTCCTGCACCTGATCTTCCGCATCGTGGACCGAGCCCAGCATGCGGTAGCAGTGCGCCAGCAACTCAGGCCGGAACGGATCGGTGAGACGCGCGAAATCCTCGCTGACTGCCATGGCTGCTCCCTCAGGGCCGTTGCGTGCTGCGCCATCACTGGTACAGATCCGGCCGGGCCGCGAAACTAACCGGCCAGCAACGAGTTATCTGCTCCTCGGTTCCACGTTCAGTTCTCCGTGCTCCCCGGATCTATAGAGGTGAACGGGGGTCAGTCCCCACCTCACACGCATCAGGGAGCCCGCATGTCACGGCACCACCTCTACGGCGAGACCGGATACCACCACCAGGGGGTCAGGGTATGACTCAGGTCCATCGCTGGCGCGCGTTCGCGGTGCTGGCTGTTTCGTTCTTCATGACGGTCGCCGACCTCGCGATCGTCAACGTCGCGCTGCCGACCATCGGCCGCGACCTGCACATGGCGGAATCGAGCCTGCAATGGGTCGTCACCGGCTACGCACTCACCTTCGGCGGATTCCTGCTCCTCGGGGGCCGCGCCGCGGATCTGCTCGGGCGTCGCCGCATCCTGATGGCCGGCCTGTTCTTGTTCACCGCGGCCTCACTGGGCTGCGGGCTGGCGACAGCGGACTCGTTCCTGATCTCAATGCGCTTCCTGCAAGGGATCGGCGCGGCGATCGTGCTCCCGGCGGCGCTGTCGATCGTGATGAACATGTTCCCCGAAGGCGCCGAGCGGAACAAGGCTCTCGGCGTGTGGGGCGCCATCGGAGCGAGCGGCGCTGCCGTCGGCGTGATGGCAGGCGGTCTGCTCACCCGCTACGTGGGCTGGGAGTACATCTTCTTCATCAATGTCCCGATCGGGGCCGCGGCGCTGCTGCTCGCCCCGCGGGTCGTGCCGGAGAGCCGGCTCGTCACGGACCGCAGGCGTTACGACCCGTTCGGCGCGGTCACGGTGACCGGCGGCCTGTCGCTGCTCGTCTACGCGATCTCGACGGCCCCGCAGGTCGGCTGGGGCACCGCAAGGACGGTGTCGCTGCTTGCGGCTTCGGTCGCCCTGCTCGCAGCGTTCCTGGTCATCGAGACGCGCGTTGCGGCACCGCTGATGCCGCTGCGGATCTTCCAGAACAAGACGCTGGCGGGCGCGAACGCGGTCGGCGTGCTACTCGGCGGCAGCTTCTTCGCGTACATCTTCATCGGCACCCTGTACCTGCAGCAGGTGCTCGGTTACTCCGCGCTGAAGGCCGGGTTCGCCTGGCTGGAGATGGCGCTGACCTCTGTCGCCTTCGCCGGCCTGTCGCAGGCGCTGGTCACCCGCGGGTTGGCCAAGCTCGTGATGGCGGCCGGCATGGCCATGATTGGCGGCGGCATCTTGTGGTCAACTCAGGTATCCGTGCACGGGCAATTCTTCACCAGCCTGGCCGGGCCGTTCTTCATCGTCGGAGTCGGCACCGCATTCGCCTTCATCCCGGTCTCGATCGCCGCCCTGGCCGGGGTGTCCGAGCACGAGGCTGGCCTGGCCTCCGGGCTCCTCAACACCGCACAGCAGCTCGGCGGGGCGATCGGCATCGCCGTAGCGTCCACGATCGCCGCCACCCACGCCAGCACCCTGCTCCGCGCGGGCAGCGCACCGGCCGCGGCACTCACCAGCGGCTTCCAGTGGGCCTTCTGGGCCTGTGGCGTAATCGGCCTGGCAGCCGTCCCGGTGACCTATCTCCTGGTCCGCCGCAACGAGCTAGCCACTGCGGTTGCCCGCACATCCCAGAAGCCTCAACCAGCACCTGCCGACGTTTAACCCAACCACCGCCTCATACGCATCAAGGGAGTCCCGCATGCCAACGCAAGAACTTTCCGGAACGACGGCACTGGTCACCGGCGCCAGCCGGGGTTTCGGCCGCGCCATCGCCGTCGCCCTGTCCAAGCACGGCGCGCACGTCGCCGGGGTCGCCCGCGACCCCGGCCGGCTCGAGGAACTGCACGCACAGCTCGGCGGCACCTTCACCCCCGTCGCCGCCGACGCCGCCGACCCCGTGGTCGCGGGCCAACTCCTCGACAAATACCGCCCCCGCACGCTGGTCCTCAATGCCGGGGCAGCTCCCCTGACGCGGCCCATCCACCGGCAAACCTGGCAGACCTTCAGCCGCAACTGGGAAGTCGACGTGCAGCACGTGTTCAACTGGACCCGCGAGGCGCTGCTGCTACCCCTGGAGCCGGGCAGCGCGGTCATCGCCTTCTCCAGCGGAGCCGCGGTCAACGGCTCGCCACTCAGCGGCGGCTACGCCGGAGCCAAGGCCACCATCCGGTTCATCGCGTCCTATGCCGCCGCAGAGTCCGACCGGAACGCGCTCGGCATCAGGTTCACCTCGGTGCTGCCGCAGCTCACTCCGGAAACAGACCTGGGCGCGGCCGGAGTAGCCGCTTACGCCGCCAGGCAGGGCGTCGATATCCCCGCCTTCCTCGACCGCCTCGGCCCGGCGCTCACCCCGGAGCAGGTGGGCATCGCGATCGTCGACATCGCCGCCGGCGCCGCCGATGACCGCGACGCGTATCTGCTCACCGCCACCGGCCTCAGCCCGGTGCAGTAATGCCCTCACCTCTTCGGCGGCGGCCCACCACTGCCCGGGTCCCGAAGCCGGGACCGTGCTCACCGGAACACCCGAGCAGGGCGCCCCGCCTGATCGAAGCCCAGACGCCCTCTCCCACGGCCGCGTCGACGAAATGAGGACGACAATGCGCAAACTGATCGAATCGACCCTCGTCTCCCGTCGACGGCGTCACCGAAGCGCCCGAACGGTGGCCGCCAACTTCGACGCCGACGCCACCGCGCTCTCCCTTGAGCAGCTGGGCAACTACGACGCGTTCATCATGGGCCGCGTGACCTACGAGAAGTTCTACGCGAACTGGGGCCACATCTCCGGCAACCCCTACATCGACCTCATCAACGCCATGCCCAAGTACGTCGCATCCCGGTCGCTGACCGAGACGGCATGGAATGCCACCCTCCTCGGACCCGACCCGTCCAGCACGATCGCCCGGCTGAAGGAGCAGCCCGGCAAGGACCTCATCAAGTACGGCACCAGCCGTTTCGACAACACGCTCCTGCGAGACCACCTGATCGACGAGTTCCGCTTCTGGATCATGCCCGTCGTGGCCGGCTCAGGGCAACGGCTGTTCGAGGACGTGGACACCTCCGGGCTCGACCTCAGGCTCACCGACGAGAGGAGCCTGGAGAACGGGTCGGTGATCCTCACCTATGCGCCCGGCTGACCTCAGTCCATGGTCGGCGGGGCGGAAATGTCGTGCAATAGCGGGCGCACCCGTCCGGCGAACGGCAGCGGACGGCGCGCTGCGACGCAGGCTCAGCACCGGGCGCAAGCTGGACGCCACCTTTGGAAGGACTGATCGCCGGGCGGCCGCCCGGTACCGGTGCGCGCCGACTTCACCCGCGCACCGGGCAGCACCGCGCGGTCACACCCGCACCAGCCCAGGCCATGAGCACACATACTCGCGGATCACCCGCAGGCCCCCGCCTGCCTTGCCGCGCGGGCCACCGCCGGGCGACCCTGCCCGGCCCGCCGGCAAGCAAAACCCGGAGGTTCTCTGGATGGCTCTTGAGCGGTTACCTCCCGCTCATCTGGCAGCCTGCGGATGCACACAGATCAACCTGATCTGGATCGGCAGCGCAGCACCTGTGCCGAAGCAAGATCGGCGCCATAACGGCGGATCGCGCGCCGTCTGCGGGCTTCAGCGCTGGGACGGGTGGAAGCGGCTGGTCCTGGCCTGCAGGCCGCCCGTGAGCCGCAGGGCATCGGGAGGGTATCAGGAGCCCGAAGCGAGGCCGACGGTCATCGTCAGCTCCGGTGAGTGGGCCAGCGTCTGGTAGACAACGCAGTAGCGCTCGGTGAGGCGGATCAGCGTCGTGACCTGCTCCAAGGTTGCCCCGGTGTCCAGCTCGAAGGCGAGGCGGACGGACCTGAACCCGACCGGTGCCTCCTTGCTCACGGCCAGCGTGCCGCGGAAGTCCAGCTCGCCCTCGGCGGTGACGCTGCCCCCGGCCAGGGGGATCTCCAGCGAGGTGGCGACGGCGCGCAGCGTGACCCCGGCGCAGGCCACCAGCGCCTGCAGCAGCATGTCTCCCGAGCACAGCAGCGAGCCGTCCCCTCCGGTGGCCGGGTGGAGACCCGCCACGGCAAGCTCGCGGCCCGTGTCCACCGAGCACGCCACGGCCTGCTCGTCGAGTTGGCCGCTAGCCCGCAAGGTGACCAGCGCCTCGTGCGGGCTGGCGCGGTAGACGTCCTTGAGCGGCTCCTGCACCTCGCGAAGCTCTGCGCTGTCCATAACTTGCACTCCCGTCCGCGGCGGCCGCGCCGCACGCCCGGAACCTGTTACCCCTTCACCGTAGCCCCCGCGCGCCGGGCGGGTGCCCGCCAGCGGCGCCGGCTGCCCCGCCGCCCGCAGCGCACGGTCACCCCAACCGCCACCTCATTCCCCACGTGCGGTGACGAGCAGGATGGCCACGCAAGACCAGACAAACGCCTGCCGATTATGGCGATCCGCTGCCATCGGACCACGTGCACCATCGCTTGACGCAGATTGTCCGTTACGGCGCCAGTCGTCCGGCCCGTGCGCTGTTTGCTTGCGGCTGTACTTTCTGGCCTCGGCTGCGGTAACGCCAGCCTGCTCGCACGGTCCGCCCTCGACCGGCGCCAACTCTCTTGGCGCGGCGCTCAACTGCGTAACGCCGACTCGCAGTCCCATGGGACTCCCGAGGACGTACGGCCTTCAGGGGCTCTCGAAGGCGGAGTTCGCAATCACGTAAAGGGACTCGCCTTCGTAGCACCACGCATCTGCGGCAGAAAACGACGGTGCCGAGATACCCGTCCTCCTGAAAATCTCGTCGCGTAGCGATGTTGGATTCCATTCCTTATCCGGCTCCACGGCCCAGCGCAGTGGACGGCTGGGGTGCGACGACCACCAGACCTGAGCCCGAACAGGATTCTCTGCCATCCAGCCGCTGACCTGCTGGGCGACATCGGACTTGACAAGGGTTTCGAGTTCAAGAGTCATGGATGCGCCGTCAGGGATCAGCTGATGCTGATGGATGATCGTTACCGATCTCGCCCGACCCCGGTTCGTACCGTAGTCCCTGAGGGGAAGTTGCTGCGGTGACTGGGTGACCAGCGGGTGGAAGCGGAGCTGCTTGAGGAAAGGATTCCGGCTTTCCACACCGATGCTGCGAAGCAAGGCCACAAAGCGCCGGTTATCGACCAGCGCCGCGAATATCTCCGGGAGTTTTTCGTCCAGCAGGCTGATCACGTGATCAGGATCGCTCTCTTCGACCTGTGACGGATGCACGCCACGCTCTGCCAAGAAGTCCTTCAGCTCATGAAGCGGAGACGCAGCTCTTTCCGGGCCATGCTCCTGAGGCTGGCGCCTGCGCTCATACAAGGCCCCGCGGTGTTCTGCATAGGCCAGGAACTCGGTAATCGGGTCTTCGAACTGGTCCGCGACGATGAAGTCGTAGAACGGTTTGTAGAGATGCTGAAGCAGGATCGCGATGAGTAGGTAGTAGCTGCTGAGGGGCGCATTCTGCCACCCCGGGCTGAGCTGATACTCCAGGATGAAGCTGTTGATGATGCGCTTGATCCTGCGGGGGTTACGGCCGCAGCCCTTTACCAGGGCCGTTCTCACCTCCTCCTCGAGGAGACCGGGGACTTTCGACGCCTTCGCGTAGCCCTCGATAAGGTTCTCGATCGCCTTGTCGTCCGGGGACGGAAGACGGTATTGCACCTGAATGATCTTTTCCAGGTACGAGCGGGCCTCGCCGGGACCGCCCCGGGCCGGGTCCTGGACGCTCCGGGCGAGGACCGACTGGTCGCAGGCCAGGACGAAAATCAGGCCATGAACGTCCAGATACAGCTTTACAGCCTCGCAAACCTGCACCACGACGTCGTCGGTGCAGCGGTCCAGGTCATCGATGAAGACGACCATGCGGCGCTTCGTGTGCTCAGGACTCTTGCCGGTCCACTCTTTCAGCATGTCGGCAATTTCTCCGCGAAGCCTGTTGCGGGACTGCGCGTCCAGGTAGAGCCGGGTCCACAGCTCATCCACAAGACGGTTCACACCGAGGAAACGGGCCGCGACCGTGAGGCTAATGCCCGCAGCTCCCATCAGGCGCTTGCGTTTAGCAACGCTCCGAAGAGCACGGCGAACGATGTTTGGGTCCAACTCCGCCAAGACCGACTTGATAAGCCCGGCGAGTGCATTATCGCCCTCAGCGGTCCAAGCGTTGAACCAAACCGTCCTGAAGGGAAGATACTCCGCATCCTCGCGCTTCGCGTACGCAGGATCCAGCTTCGCCCTGACCATCTGGAGCAAGGTGCTCTTCCCCATGCCCCAGTCAGCGTCAACGGCGACGACGAACGGAGACGATTCTGCAGATGCGCGCAGCACTTTCGCGATGCCTTCGGCGGCGGCGTCAATCCCCAGCAGATCCTCGTTTGGCAGGTCGACCGGAAGATCGTTCATAAGCGCAAAACCATCGGTGCTACCGACAGACATCGAAGATTGCGTGGTCCGCCCCGAGTCCGTCTCGTATTCCACAGGTTGACGTTACGCCTTACGGGCGGTCATATCCGGCGAACCGCACCGTTACGCGCAGATAGGCAATCGGCGCCCGAGTTGCAGGCCGCGAGGTCCTGTTCGTACCAGTGCTGCATGACAGCCGCCCCGTCACCGTCCAGGCCCAGGCTCAGGCCCGGCGCAAGCACCAGCGCCGCTACGCTAACACCCTGCCAGACAGGCGCTACGAAGTCGTCGACTCGGCACACCTTGTCCAGGCCAAGCTGCCGCAACTCGTCGCCGACCGAATCTAGCAACTGCTCCGGGCGGCCACCTGACCGCAGTCCCTGAGGTGCCCGGCTATCCGCGGACACCGGAAGCAGACCAACCTGTTCGGCGCGCTTCATCTGACGTTCACTGGGACTGCAGCGGCCACGCCGAACGGCGGATCGGGCGCAAGGTAGGACGAGGTGTTCGGTCGCCGAGTTGCCGTGGCTCCCGGAGGCAATGTCGGTGGCGGCCGGCATAGTGGATGCCGTGAGCGGCGGCGGTGATGTGCTGGCTGGGCTGGAGGAGATCGACTGGGCTGGGTTGCGCCATGCGTACGGTCCGGCGGGTGATGTTCCGGGGCTGCTGCGAGCGCTGGTCTCGGGGTCGCCCGCCGAGCGCAGGCACGCCGTGCACGAGTTGTACGGAAACATCTTCCACCAGGGCAGCCGGTATGAGGCAACGGCGTACGCGGTGCCGTTCCTGGCGCGGCTGGCCCTTGACCCGCGGACACTGCAACGGGATGCGATCGTGTATTTGCTCGTGGCGCTGGCCATCGGATACGACGAGGCGTACCTGCCGGCCGGGGTGGATATCGCCGGGTGGCGGGCCGGCGTCGAGCGGATGCACTCGGCGGACCCGGCACAGCGGCTGCGGGAACCCGGCGCGGGGGCCGGGGCCGGCAGGGACGAGGCCGGCCGCCGGGTCCGCGGCATGCACCGGGCGACCGATGATCCTGCGGCGGCGTTGCGTTCGGCCCTGGACGAACTGGCTGCCTGCGACGCCGTACGCGCCGAGGTGCCCCGGCTGCGCGGGCTGCTGGGCGACGGTGACCCGCGGGTCCGGGCCGCCGCCGCGTACCTGACTGGCTGGTTTCCGCAAGAGGCGCCGGGTTCGGTTAGCGCACTGCGGGTCTTGCTGGCCGCCGAGGCCAGGCCGGGCGTCGCCGCGAACGCGGTCGTCTCGGCCGGGCTGCTAGGCGACACCGATCTGATTCCGCGGCTACGCAAGGGCCTCAGCGGACCCGAGCCGCTGCTGCGCTGGGCGGATGCCATCGCCCTGGCCCGGCTGGGCGTCGCCGGTGCCGACGTGACCGGCTTGCTAGCCGCCGCGTGCGTGGAGCCGCCGCAGCCAGGCCCCGAGCCGACGGTGCGCTTTCTCGGCGGGGACCTGCGCGGCTACGCCGCCCAGACCCTGGCCGTGCTTCACGGCCACCTGCCCCCGTCCGCCCTCGATACGGTCCTGGACGGCCTGGCCCGGACGTCGGGAACCGCCGCCTTCCCGATGGCCGCTGCGGCACTGCGGCTGGCCTTTCCCCGCGGCGCGCCTCATCCGCTCCCGCCGTACAACCAGCTGACTGAGCCGCAGCAGCGCGTCGTGCGCACCCTGGCCGACCTCGGACCCGACACCTGGCGGTGGGGCAACTTCATGTCAATCCTGCGGGCATGGAACCTGCCCAGCGCACATGGCAGATGCCGAACCTACGCAGGACTCGGCGCACCATAGCCGCGCCAAGCGAGACGGGCTGCCTGCTGGCAAGTCATCCACAGTGCACGCGTGACTGCAGAGCACCGGATGGTTCGCCCCGGCAAGTCTGGAGGCCGCTATATCTGCGAACTGATTGTTAGTTTACCAGATTCCAGCGCCGCATAGTACATATCCTCGTACTTTTTTGGCGGCATGTCACCGGAATATAAGTGGATTCTCTCCTCGTTATACCACTGCACCCAGTCCATCGTTGCGAGCATCACGTCATCGACACCTTCCCAGTCGTTCTTCGGGTCGATAAGCTCACGCTTGTACAGGCTATTCAGCGCTTCTGCGGCGGCATTATCGTACGAATCACCCTTACTTCCCACCGACCGGACCGCCCCTTCTCCCGCAAGCCGCTCCGCGTACCGGATCGCCGTATACTGCACGCCGCGATCGGAATGATGAACCAGGCCGCCGAGGTCCTCGTCCCGGCGCACGAATACCGCCATCTCGAGCGCGTCGAGCGCAATCTCGGCACGCAGATGGTCCGCAACCTGCCACCCGACAATCCGCCGGGCAAACAAGTCCATGATAAACGCGGTATACACCCAGCCGGCCCGCGTATGCACATAGGTAATGTCCGCCACCCACCGCCGATTGGGCGCCGCCGCGTGAAACTGCCGATCCAGCAGGTCAGAAGGACGCTCCGCCGGATCACCCGGCAACGTCGTCGGCGGCCGCTTCCGCCTGCTCCCGGCGCCGCGGATTCCCATTTCGCGCATCAACCGCTCCACCGTGAACCGCGCCACCGGAATACCATCACCATTCAACAGCAGCCAGACTTTTCGCGCACCGAGAACCTTCCGGCCCTTCCTGCTCGCCCACACCTCCATTATCTTAATCTTCATGGCAGAATCACGGATTTCCCGTGCCGACGGCTCCGCCTGACGCTTCTTCGCATAATAATACGAAGAAACGGGGAACTCCAAGACCGCGCAGACCGGTTCAACACCGAACAGGCCACGATACTCATCAACGAACTCAACTAGCGCGGAAGCCTGGGGTCGAGTTCCCTCGCGAAATAAGCGCTGGCAGCTTTTAGTATCTCATTCGCGCGGCGAAGCTCGCGAACCTCGCGTTCCAGCTCCGCGATCCGCTTCTTGTCGTCCGTCGTCATTCCCGGACGCGTTCCGCCGTCAATTTCGGCCTGCTGCAGCCAAGACCGCAATGCCTCGCGGTGAACGCCCAGCTGATCTGCGACGCGGGCGATCTCGCCGTGTCCCCTGCCTTCTCGCTCCCGGACCTCGAGAACCGCCTTCACCGCGCGTTCC
Source organism: uncultured Actinomycetota bacterium (assembly GCA_963850115.1). Lineage (GTDB taxonomy): Bacteria > Actinomycetota > Actinomycetes > Streptosporangiales > Streptosporangiaceae > Trebonia. The sequence goes on along the minus strand of CAWKKG010000020.1, from coordinate 33,106 downwards.
CGCAGCTCCTCCGGATACTTCCTCTGCGCCGCCATGGACCCTCATCCTTCCAGGTTTGAGGGCCTCCAGACTCTCCGGGGTGATCCAGGAAGCCTCGCCGCGAGTCAGTATTCACGTGCCGCCGACAAGCAGGTCACCAGCTCGGCCGAAACAAGTAGTCGCGTGAACGCCCGGAGTGCCCGGGCCTTCACGACCTCTCGCTTCCGATGTCGTCGCGACAGTGGTCGGCGCGGCCGGATATTCGGTCGGGATTTTCCTGCCGGGCGGACATACTGACGCCATGGGACGGGTGGTGACTGCCGTGGTGACGCACGGCGGCGTGGGCGCTGGGTTGGTCGGGCCGTTCCATGTCGACAACCCGTGGTGGGCCGAGGTCGAGCCCGTGGTGACGCATCTGGAGGAGACGCTGGGCGTGCCAGCCGTCGTCTTGCGGCTGCTTACCGTCGAGGGTTCCGACGGGGCCCGCGACGGTCATGTCACCTACCACGCCGAAGCGCTCGAGCCGCCGGGGGACCTACCCCCCTGCGACTTCACCGACGACGACCACCCGCTTCGGCAGCCCTGGGCGCGCGCGGCCGGCGTACGGGAGCTAGTCGGGTGGGCCTCCCGGCACGTCGGCCTTGTCGGGCGGCCCGGGCAGCGCAAGACCTGGAACCTGGCCGGCCTGTTCCGCTTGCCGACCGCCGACGGCCCGGTCTGGCTCAAGGCCATCCCTGGCTTCGCCGCCGCCGAGCCGGCCGCGATCACCGCGTTCGCCGAGGTCGACCCCACCCTGGTGCCGGCCGTCCTGGCTAGCGCGCCGGGCCGCCTGCTGCTAGCCGACGTTCCCGGCGCGGACTGCTGGGACCCGTCCACGCAGGTCGTCGTGGATGCGGTCCATCGCCTGGCCACCGCGCAGGCCCGCATCGGCCAGCCGCCGCGCGGTCTCCCTGACCGCCGCCTAGAGGCCCTGGCCGCAGCCGTGCGTGACCTGCTCGACGGCCCGGTCGGCACCGAGCTGGACCCGGCGGAGCTGTGCGCCGCGAGGAGCCTGCAGCGGAGGTGGGAGATGCTGGACGACTGCGGCCTGCCCGACACCGTGGTGCACGGCGACTTCCACCCCGGCAACTGGCGCCGCGGCGACGGCGCGCCGGTCGTCCTGGACTTTGCCGACGCGCACCTGGGCAATCCCGTGCTCGACGGGCTGCGCGTGATCGATTTCCTGCCGCCAGGCCTGCGCCGCACGGCCGCAAGCGCCTGGGCCGCGGCCTGGGCCGCCGCCGTTCCCCGGTCACGTCCCGCCGAGGCGCTGCGGATCGCCGAGCCGCTGGCGCACCTCGCGTACGCCGTGCGATACCAGGAGTTCCTCGACAACATCGAGCCCAGCGAGCGCGTCTACCACCTCGGTGACCCAGCCGCAGTGATCCGCCAGGCGCTCGACTGCCCCCCACTCGGGGACGGGACCTGAGAATGCCGACGCCCGCAGGTCACTCGGGGCGTCTGACGGCCCGCCAGCAAGCGTCGGCGATCTCCTCGAGTTGAGCCTGAGTCAGCTCGTTGGTCATGACAGCCGATGCCCAGCCGATTTCGACGGCATCGCCGTGGCTGAGCACTGCGAGCATCTTCGGGCGCACGTGCCGCCAGAGGCGCGTGTAGTGGGCCTTGACGGGTGCGGGGACCCGGTAGTGCCAGGTGACCGAAAATCGTCGGCTTGGCACCAGTGCTCAGATGCATTAGTTCGGGGTGTTCTTCTTTCTCGCCAGCGCGATGGATGCGACGCGGGTGGCGATGGCCGCCGCTTGGTCCTCTTGCGGAAAATGCTTGCCTGGTATGCGGTCAATCGCGGTCAGGCCGGCGGCAGCTCGCGCTTTCTCCCCGTACGTGCCGGCTGGCATCGCCGGATCTTCAGCGGCCCAGACGACTTGCACCGGGTAGGACCCGCTTCCCACGACCTGGCGGTACAGCTCCTGTTTTTCCGCTGTCGCCTGGGCGCTGCGCGAGACCTTCAGGAAGGCGCGCCCCCGGTCGTCCCCCCTCATGAGCGTGAGGTAGGTGTTGATCTCGGCCTTGCTCACCTGGCTGAAGTCGCCAATCCCTTGCAGCTTCATAAGGAACCGGAAGGCAGGCGGGGCCATGCCCGCTGCCCAGAGCTCGCCGATGACCGGCCAGCGGAACGGCCTCATCGTCCAGGGCGGGGTCCATCCGGTGACGTCGACTACGGTATTGAGGATCGTCAGCGACAGCACTCGTTCGGGACAGGCAGCGGCGAGCTCGAATCCGACCGGCCCGCCGATGTCGTGAACGACGAGGTGGAACCGGTCAATGTTCAGCGTGTTGACGGCAGCCGCACAGAAACGCCCGAGACTCGTCCAGCTGTAGTCGTATTTCCTGGGGCGTTCCGCCAGCCCGAAGCCCGGAAGATCCCAGGCGACTCCCCGAAGCCCTCGCAAGGCGAGTTCACGGAGAACTTTCCGGTAGCCGAACGACGAGCCCAGCATTCCGTGAATGCACACGACGGGCTCGCCGTCGCCTTCGGCACGCAGGAAACTCTGCACGCCGGCGGCGGTGAAGGTCTCGCCGGCATCGCGGTGGGCGCCTAGGACGCCACGTGCCGTACGCGTTGACTTGGTCATAGCGCTGAGCCTGCGTTGCCGCGAGCCGCGAGTCCATAACCTGTGACGTCATGGACCGAAGCACTGGCCTTGGGTAATGTCGCCGGGTATGCAACCCGTCGTCGGGGACATGCTGCGCGAGTGGCGCAAGCGGCGGCATCTCTCCCAGCTGGAGCTGTCAGCAGGACAGGGGTTTCCAGCCGGCACCTGAGCTATATCGAGACGGGTCGGTCAAGGCCGAGCCGTCAGATGATCCTTTACCTGACGGAATACCTCAGCGTTCCACTTCGCGAGCGCAATGCTTTCCTGCTCGCGGCCCAGTACGCGCCGGCCTACTCTTACCAGGCTCTAGATGACAACAGCTCAGACATGAAGTACGTCCGGGAGGCTATTGAGCGACTGCTCGCCAGCCACAGTCCCTATCCGGCTTTTGTCATTGACCACCAGTGGAATGTTGTCGCACGCAATGAGAGTACCGCCGTGCTGCTTGAAGACGTTGCCCCGGAGCTGCTCATCCCGCCTGTTAACGCCTTGCGCGTGGCCCTCCACCCATCCGGGCTGGCACCGCGGATCGTAAATCTGGCGGAGTGGAGTGCCTACCTGCTGCGGCGCATCGATCATCAGATCCTGGCCGGCGCGGATACCGGGCTGGCGGAACTCGCCGGTGAAGCACGCGGCTATCCAGGAGTCGCAGAGCCGGGCCAAGAAAAAGTCCGTCTAACCGACCGGGTATTCGTCCCCCTGCGCATCATGAACGGCGGCCGCGAACTCCGGTTCCTGAACATGGTCGCCACGCTCGGCACAGCCCTAGACATCACCGCGGCAGAACTCGTAATCGAGGCTTTCTACCCGGCCGACCGGGCTACGTCCCAGTTGCTTGAAGAATTACCCTGCGCGCGAGCGCTGCGGTGCTTATGGGTGTCGAGCGCCGGTTGCGGTGACGCGGGAGCCGGGCCGGGCCTGCATTAAGGCTTGCGGCCGACCGCGCACCAGAAGGTTGACTTGTCGGCGCCGTCGGCGGCCGGACCTGGGTGCCATTCCTCGGCCCGTACCAGCCCCGGTTCCACTAGGTCCAGGCCGTCGAAGAACCGGCTGACCTGCTCGCGGCTGCGGAAGCCGGGCTCCAGGTGGACCATCTGGGTCACGATGTCCCGGACGCTGCCGAGCGTCTGCCGGTCCAGGAGGTCTGAGCCCGCGTGCGAGATGGCGAGGTAGCTGCCGGACGGCACGGCGTCCATGATCTGGGCCACGATCGCGTGCGGGTCGTCGGAGTCCGGGATCGCGTGCAGGACGGCAAGCAAAGTGACCGCTACCGGGCGGGTGAAGTCGAGCAGCTGGCGGGCCTGGCCGAGGATCGTGGGAGTGTCGCGCAGGTCCGCCTGAATGTATTCAGTGGCGCCTGACTCGCTGCTGGTCAGCAGCGCCCGGGCGTGGGCGAGCACCACCGGGTCGTAGTCCACGTAGACCACCCGCGACTCCGGCGCGGCGGCCTGGGCGACCTCGTGGGTATTGCCCGCCGTCGGGATGCCGGTGCCGATGTCCAGGAACTGGCGGATCCCCGCGTCGGCGGCAAGGTAGCGGACGGCGCGCCCGAGGAACGCGCGGTTCGCCCGGCAGCTGACGGCTACCCCGGGATCGGCCTGGAGCCATGCCTCCACGGCCGTCCGGTCGGCGGCGTAGTTGTCCTTGCCGCCGAGCACGTAATCGTACATCCGGGCCTGGTGCGCCACGCTGGTGTCGAACGGCAGTGACCTGCCGCCGCCGGGCACGCCGGCTCCGCTGCGTACGAGCGGCTGGTCAGCTGCCATGGGAACGCCTTTCTCAGCGGGGTCCTGGCCGGGCCGCGACGGCGGCCTGCCTCCGGCCGGGCTGAGACCCGGGAAACGGCAAGGCCGACGCCACCCGTCGTATGTTACGCAACTGCACGCGGGTGCGCGTCCGCGCACGACCCGGCGCTGAGTGTGGCGATCATAGCGAAGGTCTGATCGATTGGTACTCTTTCGTCCCGTTCCTCACTCGGAGCGTTATACGGGTCTTCGAATTTGCCGGTGGCGGGAGCAGTGGCCAGCCATTGAACAGCGCCGCTATCTCGCCCCAGCCAGGCGCCCGCAGAAAAGCCTTACGGGCGGAGCGCGGCCTGGGACCAGGCTCCGCTTATGGCGCGCTTGTTCCATGTCAGTTCGGCCGCGAACCGGGAATCGATCCTGGCCCACGGGCTGGACTGGACCCGGATGGGGGCTGCCCGGGGCATCGCCGGCAGCACCGCACCGGAACGGGAGGGCGTGTTCCTGTGCCGGGATGAGTTCGAGGCCGGCTTCTTCGTCCGGTTGAACAACACCGGCGGCCCGGTCGACGTCTGGGTGGTGACGGGCATCGAGGCAGACGAGCTCCTGGACGGCGGTTCAGGGTTCGGCTACTTCCCGTCCTCGATTCCGCCCGTCGACGTCACGCTGGCCGACTGGCCGCGGGACGACCCCGAATGCGGAAGCCACCGAACAGCCGGCCGGGACGGTACTAGTCCTGGGCGGGCAGGTGCTTGCGGGACCGCCCGTCGAGCCACAGGGTCCAGGGACGGACTTGCCTGATCCGGAACACCCGGTGGACCGTCCACGGGTCGGCGTCGAAGGCCGACCGGACGGCGGCCTCGTCGGCCGCCTCGACGGCCAGGAGCGCCAGGTCCTCGCCATCGCCGCCGCCGATCGGCCCGCCGAGGATGATGATCCCGCGGTTGACGAGCTCATCGGCGAATGCGGCATGCTGGTCCCAGAACGGCTGCTCGCGGATGTCCCTGGCGTGATCCCAGCCCGCATCCCTGGCCGTCGTGACCGCGAATACCGGCATCGCTCCTCCCGTCCAGTTAAGCCCCTTCCAAGCTAGTCCAGGTAGTCGCGCAGGACCTGGGAGCGGGACGGGTGGCGCAGCTTCAGCATCGTCTTCGACTCGATCTGGCGGATCCGCTCGCGGGTGACGCCGTAGACCTTGCCGATCTCGTCCAGCGTCTTCGGCTGGCCGTCGGCCAGGCCGAAGCGCATCGAGACCACGCCCGCCTCGCGCTCGGAGAGCGTGGCGAGCACCGAGTGGAGCTGTTCCTGCAGCAGGGTAAACGAGACCGCCTCCCCGGGCTGGATCGCCTCGGTGTCCTCGATCAGGTCACCGAACTCGCTGTCCCCCTCTTCACCCAGCGGGGTGTGCAGCGAGATCGGCTCGCGGCCGTACTGCTGCACCTCGACGACCTTCTCCGGGGTGAGGTCGAGCTCGACCGCCAGCTCCTCCGGGGTCGGCTCGCGGCCCAGGTCCTGGAGCATCTGCCGCTGCACGCGGGCCAGCTTGTTGATCACCTCGACCATGTGCACCGGGATCCGGATCGTCCGGGCCTGGTCGGCCATCGCCCGGGTGATCGCCTGCCGGATCCACCACGTCGCGTACGTCGAGAACTTGTAGCCCTTGGTGTAGTCGAACTTCTCCACCGCGCGGATCAGCCCCAGGTTGCCCTCCTGGATCAGGTCCAGGAACAGCATCCCGCGCCCCGTGTACCGCTTGGCCAGCGACACCACCAGCCGCAAGTTGGCCTCAAGCAGGTGATCCTTGGCCCGGCGGCCGTCCTCGGCGATCCACTCCAGGTCCATCCGCGCGTCGCGGGGCAGGTTCTCCTTGGACTCGGAGAGCTTGTCCTCGGCGAACAGGCCGGCCTCGATCCGCTTGGCCAGGTCCACCTCCTGCTCGGCGTTGAGCAGCGGGACCTTGCCGATCTGCTTCAGGTAGTCCTTGACCGGGTCCGCGGTCGCGCCCGCGACCGCCACCCGCGCGGCCGGCAGGTCTTCGTCATCATCACTGAAGACCAAGACCTCCTCGTCCTCGCCGCCCGCCTCAGCGGGCGGCTTGCCTGTCTCAGGTGCCCCGAGGTCTTCTGGTCCGCCCGGTACTTCCAGCTCGCCAGTGTCGCCGGGCAGCTCGCCGGCGTCGCCGGCCACGTCGTCCGCGTCGCCGGCCAGCACGTCGGTGTCGCCGATCAGGTCGTCCGCGTCGCCGATCAGGTCGCCGGTGTCGCCGGCCAGGTCGTCGGCCGCCTCGCTGTCCTCGCCGATGTCGTCGGCGAGGACAGCGAGGACGGTGAGCGTGGCCTGGAGGTCGGCGTCGTCCGCGTCGAGACCGCCGAAGTCGCCCGGGTCCGCGCTGGTATCCAGATCGGCCTCGTCGGGTTCCTCCGCCGTGATCTCGTCGGGTTCCTCCGCCGTGATCTCGTCGGGTTCCTCCGCCGTGACCAAGCCGCCGTCGGCGGCGGAACGTCCACCGGAACCGCGTTTATCCGAGTTCAGCGGACCAGGGCCGTCTGGCCGTGGAACCGCCAGAAACGCCTGAATCCCCGAGGCTTTGGGCCCCACCGCCTGAACCTCGGGGGCTTGCGGCCCCTGGCCCGAGGGCGTGGAGCGCTGCCTGCGCTCACGCTCCGCCCGGCGCTTGGCCTTGCCTTGCCTTGTATTACGCCTGCTCATCCCGTCGCCTCCTAGACCACCGCGACAAGAGACACCGATAACAACATCCCCAAATTGGGGCATCATAGCCGCAAGAGCTTGGTGCGCCATCCCTTCGCTCGGTGTGAGTCAGGTGCGGAAGCCGCGCAGGACCGTCGAAGACACGGCCGTCAGCCCCGGCTGCGCGGGCAGCAGCAGCGTTGTAATACCCATGGACTCGCGCCCAGTGCCATCGGGGCGGCGGGAGTCACCACGACCCCGTTCGGGATATGGCCCTGGTAACTGACATCCCGGGTGCTCCGCCCTACGCTATGGAGCAAGATCCGGGCTCACGACGGGGGGCGTATGACCGACATCCGCTATGTCATCCTGTCCGACCTGCACTTCGGGGCTGAGAACAGTGTGCTGACCGCGCTTAACGAGCGGCCCGCGACCGCCGACAGCACCGGCTTCACCGCCGACCCGCAGCGGCCCAGCCCGCTGCTCAGCGGCCTGGTCGACGGGCTGCGTGAGCTCACCCGTGGGCAGGACCGGCCGCCGACCCTCATCCTGGCGGGCGACATCCTCGACCTGGCGCTGTCGTTCGACGCGGAGTGCTCCATGGTGTTCCGCCTGTTCGCGCACCTGGCCTTCAGCGACGGCGCGCCCGCGTTCGACCCGGTCATCCACTACGTGCCGGGCAACCACGACCATCACGAGTGGGAGATCACCCGCGAGAACCAGTACGTGACCTACGTCTGCGGTCAGCCTGGCGACGCCGAGCTGGTCGCTCCCTGGCACACCACGAAGCTGGTGCCGGCGGCGGAGCACCCCGTCGCTAACTCCACCCTGCTGACCGGCCTGGCCCGCAGTCAGCCAGGCGGCACCGGAGTCTCCGTCGAGGTCTCCTATCCGAACCTCGCCCTGCGGACTCCCGACGGGCGCCGTTGCCTGGTCGTAAGCCACGGCCACTTCACCGAGTCGATCTACACGCTGATGTCGCAGCTGCGGAACATCCTCTACCCCGGCCAGCGGCCGGGTCCGATGGAGGACATCGATCGCCTCGAGGAGGAGAACTTCGCCTGGATCGACTTCTTCTGGTCCACGCTCGGCCGGTCGGGTCAGGTGGGCACGGACATGGGCCTGATCTACGCGGACCTGACCAGCACGCAGGACCTCGACGGGCTCGTGGCGAACCTGGTCGCGGCGATGACGACCAAGAGCCCGGGCTGGCTGCGCACGCCGGAGCGGTGGGTGCTGAACGAGGTCTTGCGGCGCGAGTTCGGCAAGGTGGCCAAGAGCGAGCGCGGCACCCCCACGGTGGCGCTGACCACCGCGGGCCAGACCGGGCTGCGGAACTACCTGGAAGGCCCGGTCCGCGGCCAGCTGCGGCAGCAGCTGGGACAGGTGCCCGAGGAGGTCGCGTTCGTGTACGGCCACACCCACAAGCCGTTCGTCGACCAGTGGTCCGTGCCCGGCTTCCCGTCCCCGGTCGCCATCGCCAACACCGGCGGATGGGTCGTGGACACCGCGACACCAGCCCCGGTCCAGGGAGGCGTGGCGGTGCTGGTCAACGACGACCTCGACGTCGCCTCGCTGCAGTTCTACCGGCAGAGCACCGATTCTGCGCCCGTCCCGGCGCAGCTCCTGCCGCCGCCGGCGGGCCGGCCGCCGTCCGCCTGGCACGCCGAGCTGGCCGCGCGGATCGACCCGGCGGCGGCGACGTGGACGGCGGTGTCCGAGTCCGCCGCGGAACTCGTGGCCCAGCGCCACCGGCTCCAGTCCGCGACCGTGGCCCTGCGCGACGCCAGGCGCGCGGGCCGTCCCTAGCAAGAGTTATCCGAACGGAAGCGGCCCTGCGCCCAATCCCGCACCGCTGCTCTCCTGGGGTCTTAGCCGCTGACGGCGAGGTGGATCGCGATGGCGGCCAGCAGGGTGCCGGTGACGAGGCGCTGCCAGCGCAGCCAGGCCTGCCGGCGGCCGAGGAACGCCGCGATGCCCGACGCGGACGCGACGATCGTCGCGTTCACGGCGGCGCTGACGGCGATCTGGATGCCGCCGAGGGCGAAGCCTTGCGCGAGCAGGTGCCCGCGGCCGGGGACGATGAACTGGGGGATCAGCGCCAGGTACATGATCGCCGCCTTGGGGTTGAGCAGGTTGGTGAGCAGCCCCATCCGGAACAGCTTCGCGGGCGGGTCGTGGGGGAGCGCCCGGGTCTCGAACAGCGCGATGCCGCCCGGCCTGAGCGCCTGCCAGGCCAGGAACAGCAGGTACGCCGCGCCGGCCAGGGTGACGGCCCGGTAGAGCCAGCGCGCGGTGAGGAACACCTCCGCGAGCCCGAGGTTCGCCATGCTCATGTAGATGACGAACCCGGCGATCGTGCCGAGCAGCGATATCAGGCCGCGCCAGCCCTGGGAGAGGCTGCGGGAGACGAGGTAGATCATGTTCGGTCCCGGGGTCAGGACCATGCCGAGCGCGACGAGCGCGATCCCGGCGGCGGACGCGGCGCTGATCAAAGCGGCTCCTTTCTGCCGCGCCCACCTTGGTACACTTCGACGTACTGTCGCAAAGTGTCTTAAGACGCACTTAGCCGAGAGGAACACGCAATGCGGGAGGCGTCGCCGTGGTCGCCGCGCCTGGCCGCCATCAGCGGGCCGGTGTCCGAGCGGCTGATCGCCGCGCTGGCCGAGGACATCATCGACGGCGGCGTGCCCGCCGGGGCGCGCCTGCCCGCCCACCGGGCCCTGGCGGCGGCGCTCGGCATCAGCATCGGGTCCGTCACGAAGGCGTACGCGGCGCTTGAGCGGCGCGGGCTGGCGCGCGGCGCGCAGGGGCGCGGCATGTTCGCGGCGTACCGGGGCCGCGACGCCGGCGGCGTCATCGACCTGGCGGCCAACGTGCCGCCGCCCCTGCTCGGCGACGACGCGCTGAGCGACGCGCTGACGGCGGTCAGCCGCCGCATCGACACCAGGGGCCTGGCGGACTATGGGCCGCCGGGCGGGCATCCCGGCCACCGCCGCTCGGTGGCGGCCTGGATCGCGCTCACCGGGCTGCGGCTGGAGGCCGATGACCTGCTGCTGTGCAACGGTGCGCAGCAGGCGATCGCCGCGGCGCTGCTCGCCGCCTCGGCCGGCCAGGCCCGGGCCCCGGTCTTCACCGAGGAGTTCACCTTCCCGGGAGCGCTCCGCTACGCCGAACTCGCCGGCCACCCGGTACACGCCGTCGCCACCGACGGGGAAGGGCTGCACCCGGCATCACTGGACCGCGCCCTGGCCGAGCGGGCCAGGACCACGACCGTCCGCCCGGTCGTGTACGTGACCCCTACGCTGCAGAACCCGACCAGCGCGACGATGGGCGGCCGGCGGCGGCGCGAGATCGTCCGCGTCGCGCGCCGGCACGACGCGGTCATCGTCGAGGACGACGTGTACTCCCTCGGCCCGGACCGGAGCGCGCCCGCCCTCGTCGATCTGGCCCCGGACCGCACTTACTACGTCACCAGCGCCTCCAAGGCACTGAGCCCGGCCGTGCGCGTCGGCGTCCTCCGCCCGCCGGCCGCGCACCGGGACCGCGCTGTCGCGGCGGTGCGCGCCCTCGCCCAGCCGGTGTCGCCCATCCAGTGCGAGATCCTCGCCGAGCTCACCCGCGCGGGCGTCGCCGGCGAGGTCCGCGCCGCGATTCGCCTCGAGGGAACCCGTCGCAGCGCACTGGCCAGGGACGTCCTTGGCCCGTCCCTGCGTACCGCGGGCCAGGGCGGCTATCACGCCTTCCTGCCGCTGCCGCGCCGCCTCGCCGACGCCGTGGTGCTGGCCGCGGCCAGCGTGGGCGTCGAGCTGACCGAGCCCGCGAGTGTCATGGCCGACCCCGACAGCCCGCGCAGCGGGGTCAGGGTCTGCCTCGGCGGCCCCTCGTGGACCGACCTGTCCCGTGGCCTGGCGACCTTGCGCCAGGTGATTGCGCAGGCGGCGAACGCGCCGCTGCGCATCTCGGCCCGGTGACCCGGCGAGCCGGCGCGGCTCTCGGGCGCTCAGCGGCGCCGGGATGTCATGAGCTCGTAATGGGCGGTTTGTTGCCGGTAGTCCGGTTCCTGGGGCCGGGCCGGGTTAGCCTCCGCAGAGGACCAGAACCTGGCCGTACCGACCGAGGAGCGTGATCCTTGATGCCGGAAGCAGAGGCGTTCTTTCATGACCTTCGGGCCCTGCGCGCGAGCGCGGGACTGAGCCTGGCCGAACTCGCCGAGCGGGCTCACTTCCCGGAGGAAATACTGGCGGCGGCCGAGACTGGGCCCGCCGTGCCGCCTAACCCGGTGCTTGTCGCCTACGTCCAGGCGTGCGGCGGCCCCCTCGGGGCATGGGAAGACCGCTGGCAGGACGCCTCCGCGGGCGCTGCCACCAGCGCGTTCCTCACCGTGGCGCTTAATCCCGCCGACAGCCCGCAGTCCGCTCCGCCGCGCGGGCACGGCAGGCACCGCGGGCGGCGCGCCGCGGCCGCGGCCGCGGTCGCCGCGCTCGCCGCGGCGGGAACGGCCGTCGTGCTGATCCGCCCGGCCGCTTACCCAACTGCCAGTCCGAGGCCGCGAAGTTCGCCGATCGCCTCTCGCCACGGCACACCGCGGCCGCGGTCCCTTCCCCGGCAGCAAGCCGCCCCGGCGCCGCACGTGACGTCCATCCCGGGCATGACGTCCATGCCCCGCATGACGTCCATGCCGGGCATGACATCCATGCGGCAGGTCATCGGCCTGGGGTGCCCGGCGGGCCAGGGCAGCGGCGTCACGCCGACCGCCGCCACGAACGGGCCGCCGTGGAACGCCGCCCAGGGCGGCTGGACCGGCGACGGCTGCGACGGCGCGTCAGTGTGGACCATGAACCCAGCCGGGAAGCCCGCCCCGTCGACGCTCACCTGGTGGTTCGGCGCGCCCTCGGGCGTCGCCCGCTGCACGCTGTCGGTCTACGTGCCCACGCAGAACGCCCTCGGCCAGGCTAGCTACGCGGTATCGGCTGGCTCCGGCGGCAGCCTCGGCACCGTGACCATCGACCAGTCGCTCGACGCCGGCGCCTGGGTCGTCCTGGGTACCTTCCCGGCGGCCGGTTCCGGTTACCAGATCCAGTTGACGCCCGCGGTAACGGAGCTCACCGCCGCCGGGCCCGCCGCCAAGGGACCAGGAGGGCCGGCCCCGAAGCCCGCCCCGCCCGGCCACAACTCGGCCATTGCCGCCTCCGCGGCGGCCGCGACCTGCTCCGAATAATTCCTCATCCGAGCCCATTTCATGATTGTGTGAATTCCGAGCGCGTATAGCGCAATGCCGTTGATTTAGTCGTCCCGGCTTCCGCGCCCCGCCCGTTCTGCGAGGAAAATCCCCGCTCCCCGTACGGCGCCGCCGCTTTAACGCGGAAACTGGCTCCGGTTTACATCTCGTGATGGTAACGACGAGGGGCAGCGGGTTCACCTGCGACAACTAGGCCGAGGCCTGCGCCAGCGCCCAGCGTTCCCCAACGTCGGGCTGTTATCGTCACGTTATTTGAGCCAGAGCCCGGAAACTTTCCCGAGCGCGGAAACTAATACAAGCCAGGGCAGGCAAATGTTCCGTCCTAAGAAAGGTTTCCGTGCTAATGGCCCGCGCCGGACCGGGCCGACCGCACACTGACCGGCGCACGCCCCCCGGGGACCGCCACGCTTCACTTCAGTCACGCGTACCGCACAGGCCTGCCCATCGACCAGGGCACTCCGCGCCCCTTAACTGGCCTGCAAGACGAAGAAGATGAAGCACAAGAAGGTTGTTCTGCCTTCGAACTCAGACGGGAACAGTTCGCGGGGGGCGCCCGGCGCGGCGGGCGGCTCGCTGATGACGGCGATCCGGAAGCCGGCCGCGGTGAAGGCGTCGGTCATCGCGTGCAGCGGCCGGTGCCAGAAGCTTCATCCGGGCGGTCTGGCCGCCCATAGTCCACTCTGCGGTGTGGTTGTAGGTCGCGAAGTAGTCGGGCTTGCGGCCGGCCTCACGGTGCATGATATTGACGGCGAAAGGATGGTCGACGGCCGCGATCAGTCGGCCGCCCGGCCTCAGCACGCGCCGCAGCTCGGCCAGCGGCGCGGTCCAGTCCTCCAGGTAGTGCAGCACCAGGGCGGCGATGACGTCGTCGAACGCGCCGTCAGGGAACGGGAGGGGGCTGGCCAGGTCGGCTTGGTGCAGGTCGGCGTCCGGGCCGAGCCTTCGCCGGGCCAGTTCCAGCATCCCGGTGCTGGAGTCGAAGCCGGTCACGGTGGCGCCCCGGTCGCGCAGCGCCGCGGCGATCGGGCCGGAACCGCAGCCGGCGTCGAGGATCCGCCGCCCGGCCACGTCCCCCGCCAGGTTCACGATCGCGGGCCGCATGTAGTACCCGTTGATCAGGTTCGCCTCGGTCTCGGCGGTGTAAGCCTCGGCGAAGCTGTCATAGTCGTTGGCCACGGCCCGGCCCGCGGGCACGGAAGAACGCTCGGGAACGGGAGGCATGCGGTCCATCCTGACATACCCGGCCTGGATAGCGGGCGGGTGCGCGGATCAGGCTAGCTAGGCCCCGGGCACTCGCGACCATGGAGAGCAGCGAGAGAGGCCGGTCTTAATTACCTCGATTTCGTGCGCCGCGAAATGGAGGTCGCCGTCGCGCGTGGCGGCGATGAGCGCCCCGTCCCGCAGGCCGAACTGGCAGGCGGTGATCGCCGTGACGTGCCCGGGAGGAGAGGGCAGCCTGACCCAGGTCGACCAGTCGAGCGTCCCTTCCTGGGCAAGCCGGAGGGAGCTGTGCCAGATGCCGCCGTCGTCGTAAAGGACGAAGACCTCGATCCTTTTGCCTGCCAGGGACGTGCACGCGATGTCCGTGATCGACCGGCCGGCCGGGTCTAGCGGCAGGAGCCGCCAGCGAAACTCGCGGGTGCCCGCCCACCAGAACCGGCACTGGATGGTATCGGCCGTCGCGGCGAGCAGGACCGGATTCGTCCGGTCCCACGTGGACGAGGCGATCAGGTGGAACTGGCCCGCGGCGAACTGGCCGGCGACGGGCGTGTTCAGCGGCGTCGGGGCACGGGTGGACCAGATGACGCCGTTGTCGTCGAGGACGTAGACCGGGACACCATCGAAGTTGACCGCTCCCCTCGGGGCAGACGGGATCGCGACATCTGCCACCGGCAGCCGCAGCGGGCACGTGGCAAGCAGTTCGCGCCACTCGGTCAGGCCCTCGTTCATGCGCGGGATGCCGTCGATGACCGCAGTGACGTAAACGCCGTGCCGGTTGCTGCCGGAGGCGAGCGCGGTGACCTTCCCCGGGGACCACGGCGGGAGGTCGTCCCACTCATGCCAGAGCACGGCGGCCTCGCTCGCGGTGCCGCCGCAGCGGCGGATCCGTCCGGCGGAGCTGACGACGTGTACGTCGATGGCGCCCGCCGTGGCTGACGCGCAAGCCAGGGGAGTGCCGGACGGCCCGGGCGCCTTGCGCGGACGAGCTCGGTCCCCGGAGTCGCGGATCTGGATTAGCGCGGCGGCGACCGCCGCCGCATCGAGGGGACGGTCTTCCGGTGCCTTGGCCAGCAGGGCCACCACCAGGTGGCTGAGGGCGCGGGGAACCTCGGGGCGACGGTCATGCGGGGAGACGGGGACCTCGGTGAGGATCCGGTGGATGAGGGCGGGCAGGGTCGGCCCCTGGAACGGCGGCTGGCCGGTCAGGACCTCGTAGAGCGTGCAGCCCAGCGCGTACAGGTCCACGCCGCGGGTAACGGGCTCCCCCGACCACTGCTCAGGCGCGATGTAGGCGGGCGTGCCGAGGAACTGCCCGGTGCCGGAGTCAGCCTGCAGGTCACGGGCGAGGCCGAAGTCGCAGACCTTGACGCGGCCGTCGTCCTGGATAAAGACGTTCAGCGGCTTCAGGTCGCGGTGCACGATCCCTTCGCCGTGGGCATAGGCCAGCGCAGCGGCGATCTCCGCGCCGACGTCGAGCGCCTGGCTGACCGGGAGGCCGCCTGGATGCCCTTTCATGAGGGTGGACAGATCCTGGCCGTGCAGCAGCTCCGTGACGATGAAGATCCGCCCTTCATGCTGGCCCACGTCAGACACGACCGCGATCCCCGGATGACGGAGTCTGGCGGCGCACTCCGCGTCCCGGCGGAACTGCCTCTCATCGTCTGGGTCAGGAACGGCGGCCAGCAGCACCTTGACGGCAACCTCGCGGCCCCGGCGCAGGTCGTGGCAGCGCCACACCTCGCCCAGGCCACCGCGCCCCAGCAGGCTTTCCAGGCGGTACCTGCCCGCTAGCTCGGTCCGGGGTTCCACTAAGCTCGCCTACTCCCATCTCGACGCGTCGGCCGAAGCCGCGCGCGCAACGGCATCGTAACGCCGATGTCGTGGGAATCACGCCCCGTGGAGCGGACGGACCTAACTGAGTTCGGCCCGGCCCCTCACGCTCGGTCCCGCGGTCGGACCCAAGTGTCATCAGGTTCGGCGCTGCTCTGTGGCTGGCTGCGAGTCGGAGCGCGGTGAGATGCCGCGGCCCCTCACGCTCGGGGCCGCGGGCGGACCCAAGTGTCATCAGGTTAGGGACTGCCCTGTGGATGGCGGGGAGACGGAGCAGCGGTGAGATTCCACGTCAGGAGCCCTTGGCGCGGCGCATGATCTCCTCGAATGCCTCCACGTTCCCCATCGCGTCGTGCACGGGGTTGTGGTCATGGACGGTTCTCCTGAACCGCTTCCAGCCCTGTGTGTCGCTCCAGTTGCGGTTGAGCCCGGCCCAGAAGTCGCTGATGCGCCGGGCCGAGTAGCCGAACGGGTTGTCCATTCCCGCCCGGTCAAACATGCCGGCGATCCACTGCCAGTCGTAGGCGGGGTTGTCGCTCACGAAGACGGGCTGCCGGCTGCCCAGGTGCCCCTGGAGCCAGGCCGCGAAGCTCCCGGCGACTTCCGCGTCGCTCGCTATGCGCTCGCCGACGATGCTGATCGCGGGGTTAGCCGGGTCCGGCGTCGCGTGGAACAGCCGCCCGTAGAACGTGTCCCGCGTGTCGTAGTGAACGGCCCCGAACTCGGTCAGCACGCCGTTCACCGGGCTGGTGCCGCGCGCCTCGCAGTCGACGAATACCCATGGTGTGTTCTCGTTCATTCCGCCCGCATTATCTCCAACGCCGACCCGTCAGTGCCAGGATCACACAGGCAACGTACTAGGACTCGGTCACCAGGGACGCCAGCACGGCCTTAGCGAGGTGCTCGGTGGCGAGCGTGCTGTCGGGGGAGAGCGCGAACTCGCCGAGGATGGCAATCGCCGCGTCCCGGTCGCCCCGCCGGGCGAGGATGCCCGCCTTGTTGATCAGCAGGACGCCAAGCGTCTCGGCGTCGGGGCGGCCGCGCAGCCCCTGCTCGATGGCGTCCAGCTGGCGCGTGTCCCCGTCCAGCAGCGGCGACAGGTCTTTCCAGGCCAGGGCGAACCCGGGGAACTTGTCCACGATCCCCGCCAGGATCGCCTTCTTCTGGCCGGGATCCGTCCACTCCAGAGTGGCGTAGGCCCGGGCGAAGCCGGGGAAGAGCTCCCCGGCGCGCTCGCGGCGCAAGGTGTCGAGCGAGGCCTTGCACGTGAAGAACCCGCGCGGCGCCATCTGGTCGACGCGCTCGTAGAACTCTTCCGCCATCCCGGCCTCGCCGAGGAGCAGGTAGGTGTACGCGGCGTCGTAGACCGGGTACGGCCATTGCGGCGCAAGGTCCCATGCCAGGTCAAGAAGGTCAAGGGCGCGGGCGTAGTCACCGCGGCCTCCGGCCTCGCGCGCTTCCTGGTGCAACTGCGTGGCCCGGGGCGGGAGGTTGTCCGCGCCGATGACCTCCCAGCGCACCCGCCCCGTGTACCCCTTGAGATCGCTGGCCGTGATCTCGCGCCCGGCGGCATCCCGGAACACCAGCCGCTCCGCCAACGGTTTCGCCCCTTCCCGAGAACCCGCTCCCCGGCTATATCACGCCAGCCAGGCGGCGATGGCGTCTTCCCACGACTGCAGGTAGGCCGGGTACCCGTCGGCGAACTCGCCGAGGTGGTGCTCGGCGGGGCCGGTCAGCGCGGTCAGCTGGTAGGTGACCTCGACCTCGCTGTGCTGGCCCGCGGCGCTGATCGTGACGGTCACGGTGCCGGCCCGGTCGCCGGGGGTCACGCGCGCGTAGGAGATGCGCTTGCCTGGCTGCCGGTCGGTCACGAGCCAGATGGTGTGCTCGCCGTGGGCGCTGGTCTCGAAGACGGTTCCCGGCTCGGTGTCGTCGGGTGCCGGGACCGGGAACCGCGGCTGCCATCCGTGCACCCAGTCCTGCTCGCCGCGGGGGGTGAACAGCCGGAACGCCTCGCCGGGCGGCAGCGCGACCCGGATGCGGCCGGTGAGAAGACGCTGCGTGCCGGTCACGGCTCCTCCTGCAACTTGTGCGCGTCGGCGGCGGTCAGCTCAAGCCCGTAGACCGCCTTGAGCTGGTCAATCTTCGCGAGGACGGGCGGCAAGAATGGCGCCTTGCCCTCGAACGCGTGCAACACGATCCCTTCCACGAGGTCGCCAAGGGACAGGTCGAGGTACTCGGCCAGCCCCTTCAGCACCTTCAGCGTGTTGCGCTCGACGCGCAGCCCGGTCTGTACCCGTTCGACTGTTACCATGGTAACAAGATAACAGACTCAAAGCATTATCCCGAACGGATTCGTGATGACTCCCCCGGGCACCCCGCACCGCGCGGCGTTAGCGGCCCCGCAGGCGGTCGAGGCCGTCGAGGATCAGGTCAAGGCCGAACTCGAACTCGGTCTTGTCGTCGCACCAGCCGAGCGTGGAGTCCGGGTCATCGTGCGCCACCTCCATGAACATGCCGACGAGGTGGGGGATCTTGTCGGCCAGGCCGGCCAGCGCGGCGCCGGTCTCCTCGTCGCTGGCCCCGCTCCCGCCGCCGGGATCGAACATCTCCTGGGCGAACCCCAGGGCCCGGCTGCCGAACGCGTGCAGCGCGTGGTGGATGACGTCGTAGGAGAAGCCGCCGTCCCGCATGAGCTTGAGCAGGCCGTCGTAGTACAGCAGGACGGCGGTGATCGTGGTGGTCCGCGTCTCGAAGACCTTGGGCGCCCAGGGATGGCGCAGCAGGACTTCCCTGGCGGCCAGGATCCGGCACCGGACGGCCGCCTTCCAGTGGGCCCCGGCGGAAGGGACGTCGATCTTGCCGACGACCTCGTTGATCTCCGTCACCACGGTCTCGGCGATGCCGTCGAGCACGTCTTCCTTGTTGGCGACGTGGTAGTAGAGCGACATCGCCTCGGCGCCGAGGTCCTCCCCGAGCCGCCGCATCGTGAGTGCCTCGATGCCTTCGGAGTCCGCGATCTTGACCGCCGCGCGCAGCACCCGCTCCCGGCTCAGCGGCAGTCGCGGCTGGGATCCTGGCTCGGCTCGGGTGACCACTGAACAAGCCTAACGGCCTCCCTTGACTGACTTACAGCGTAAGACGTACCTTACGTCGTAAGACTTACAACGTAAGAAAGGAACGGAAATGAAGGCCTACACCCTCCGTTCGTACGGCTCACCCGATCAGCTGGAACTCGCGGACGTCGCCACGCCCGTGCCCGCGGCCGGCGAGGTCCTGGTCCGGGTGCGCGCCACCTCGGTCAACCCGTACGACTGGCACGGCATGCGCGGAGAGCCGTACGTCGCGCGCCTGATGCCGGGCGGCCTGAGGCTGCTGCGTCCCCCTAAGCTCCTCATCCTCGGCTGCGACATGGCGGGCGAGGTTGAAGCCGTCGGAAGCGGCGTGACCGGGTTCCGGCCCGGTGACGGCGTGTTCGCGGTGCTTGAGCAGGGCGGCTTCGCCGAGTACGTCAGCGTCCCCGAGCGCCTGCTGGCCCGCAAGCCGGAGAACCTGTCCTACGAGCAGGCGGCGGCGGTGCCGATGGCGGGCATCACCGCGCTGCTGGCCGTCCGCGACGTGGGCCGGGCCGAGCCCGGGCAGCGGGTTCTCGTCAACGGGGCCTCGGGCGGCGTCGGCACGTTCGCCGTGCAGATCGCCCGGGCGCTCGGCGCCAGCGTGGACGCGGTCTGCCGCGCGCGCAACGCCGACCTGGTCCGGTCCCTCGGCGCCACCGGGGTCATCGACTACCCGAGCGAGGACTTCACGCGCGGCGGACGGCGCTATGACCTGCTCATCGACATCGCGGGAAGCCGAACGGCGGTGGCCTGCCGGCGGGTGCTCGCGCCGAAGGCGACGATGGTCATCGTCGGCGGCCCCGCCGGGCGGTGGATCCAGCCGGTGGGGCACGTCGTCTCGGCACTCGCGCTTGGCCCGCTGGTATCGCAGCGGATAGCCATGGCGAACGCCGTCGGGTGCGCCAAGCAGGAGATCCTCACGGCCCTCACCGCGCTCATCGAAGACGGCGCGGTCACCCCGGTCATCGGCCGGACTTACGCGTTCACCGAGATTCCCGAGGCCATCGCCTACCAGGAGCAGGGCCACGCGACCGGCAAGGTGGTCGTCACCATCTGAAACGCGCCAACGGTGGGATAACCCCACCGGAAACCGGCCGGGCGGCACCATCGATCGCCGCCGCCGCGGCTGGCACCGTGAATGACATGGCTGCGGAAAACACTGTTACCACAATGCTGATGGAAGCCGCCCCGGCGCCGGCTGCCCCCGTGGTGCTCGATAACGTGACGAAGCGCTACGGACGGGGCCGGGCGGCGGTGACCGCGCTCGACGGGGTGTCGCTGTCGTTCGCCGCGGGCTCGTTCACCGCGGTGCTCGGCGTCTCCGGGTCCGGCAAGTCGACCCTGCTCCAGTGCGCGGCCGGGCTCGAACGGTCCTCGTCCGGCACGGTGCGGCTGTGCGGGAAGGAACTGTCCCGGTTGTCCCACCGCCAGCAGGCGGTGCTGCGGCGGCAACGCGTCGGCTTCGTGTTCCAGGAGCTGAACCTGCTGCCCGAGCTGACGGTGGCGGAGAACATCGCGCTTCCGCTCCGCCTGGACCACCGCCCCGCCGAGCGGGCGGCCATCGAGCGGGCGGCCTCCCGGGTCGGCCTGTCCGGGGCGCAGCTGCGGCGGCGGCAGGCCGAGCTGTCGGGCGGCCAGCAGCAGCGGGTGGCGATTGCCCGCGCGCTGATCAGCCGGCCGGACGTGATCTTCGCCGACGAGCCCACCGGGGCGCTTGACCCGTACACCGCGGCCGGGGTGCTGCGCGTGCTGCGCGAGGTCGCGGAGGGGACGACCGTGGTGATCGTCACCCACGACCCGCAGGTGACCCGGTTCTGTGACCAGGCGGTGTTCCTGTACGCCGGCCGGGTGGACCGGGTGCTGCCGTACCCGGAGCCGACCGTGGTGGCCCGGCTGGTCGCGGAGCTGGGGGAGCGGGCCGAGCAGGCCGGCGGCCGGTTCGACGGGGGGCGCGGCTGATGCGCGGCTGGATGCTCACCGGGATCCGGCGCGCTCCCGGCCCGCTGCTCGGCACCGTGGTGGCCGCGGCCGCCGCGGCCGCCCTGACGGTCGCCGCGATCGCCACCGCCGCCGCGGACACCCAGGCGCCCGCCGGGCGGCTGGCCAGCGCCAGCGTCGTGGTGGCCGGGTCCGCGAACGTCAGCGTCACGCTCGGCCGCGGCGAGGACGCCAGCCGCGAGAGCCTTCCGCTGCCCGCCTACCGGGGCGTGCCCGCCGCGCTCGCCCAGCGCCTGGCCCAGGTGCCGGGCGCGGCCGCCGCCGTCGGCGAGTCGGGGTTCCCGAACGGCGTGGTCCGCCCCGGTGACGTGGACGTCGTGGCGGTGACCGCCAAGCCGGGCGTTTCCCCGGATGTCCTCGCCGGCCGGATTCGCGCGGCCCTGGACGGCGGCCAGGGCTACACGATCGCGACCGGCGCCGCTCGCGGCGACCTCGCGAACCTGAGCGCCCCGATCGAGCGGTCCAACGGCCAGTCGCTCGGCGGCGCGCTGATCGTCCCGATCGTGCTGATCTCCCTGTTCGTGCTGGCGAGCACCACCGCGCTGGCGGTGAACTTGCGCAGGCGCCGGTTCGCGCTGCTGCGCGCGGTCGGCGCCACCCGCGGCCAGGTCCGCCGGGCGATCCTCGCGGAGCTCGCCGTGTGCGGCGCGCTCGGCGGCGCGCTCGGCTGGCTGCCCGGCGTCGCCCTTGGCGCCCTCGGCGTGCGCGCGCTGGCCGCCCACCAGATGCTTCCCGCCGGGTCCGCCGCGTGGCTGAGCCCCTGGCTGCTGGCCATCGCCTGCGGGGCGAGCGCCTTGGTCGCCTGGCTGAGCGGGCAGGTCGCCGCCCGCCGCGGCAGCCGGACGCCGCCCGCCCAGGCGCTGCGGGAGACCGCCGCCGAACGCAAGTGGCCCAACCCCCTCCGGGTCGGGCTCGGCCTCGCCGCCGCCGGCGGTTCCGGCACCCTCATGACGCTCACGCTTACCCAGAAGAACGCGGCCGGGCAGCTCGCGCTGGCGCTTCCGCTGCTGCTGGCCTGCATGGTGACGGTGGCCTTGCTCGGCCCGCTGCTGGTGGCGCTCGCCGCCTGGCTGGCCCGGCCGGCGCGAGTCGCCGGGGGAGCACCGGCCCGGCTCGCGCTAGCCGCGATCGCCGCCCAGCCGCGCCGCGCGGCCTCGGCGGTCATCCCGGTCGCGATGGCGGTCGCCATGGTCGGCACCGTCTACTTCGCCGACACCTCCATCCAGCACGCCACCGCCACCCAGGCGGCGAGCACGGTGACGGCCGGCCACGTGCTCTCGGGACCTGGCCTCACCGCCGCCACCCTGCGGCAGGTGCAGGCGCTGCCCGGGGTCAGCGCCGCGGCCGGGGTGACCCCGGTCACCGCGGCCGTCACCGACCCGGACCTGGACCAGGCCTACGGTGAGGCCGTCACCGGCGGCCCGCTCGGCCAGTTGCTGAATCTCGGCGTGACCTCCGGCAGCCCGGCGGCACCACGTCCCGGCCAGATCGCGGTGAGCGCGCTGGAGGCGGGCTCCGGCGCGCTCGGCGTCCACACCGGCTCCCGGGTCACCGTCTACCTGCCGGACGGCACGCCCTACGAGGCCACGGTCAGCGCCATCTACGACCGTTCGCTGGCCTCCGGCGACCTGCTGATCCCGGCGTCCGTCGCGGCGGGCCACACGGGCACGCCGGCGGGCTACTCGCAGATCCTGGTCAGCGGCGGCACGCAAGCCGAACTGGCCCGGCTGGCCGCCGGCCATCCCGGGCTGCACGTGACCAGCCGCGCGGCTGCCAACGCGCAGTCGGCGCAGGCCGCCGACCAGAACTCGTTCGCCAATAACCTGATCCTCGGCATCCTCGCCGCGCTGTCCGCCGTGGCCCTCGTGAACACCCTGGTCGTGACCACCGTCGAGCGGCGGCGGGTGCTACGGCTGCTCGGCCGGGTCGGCGCGACCCGCGGCCAGGTCGCCGCGGTGTTCGGCTGGCAGGTGGTGTTCGTCGTCAGCACCGGGCTGGTCGCCGGCGCGGCCGCCGGCGCGGTCTCCCTGCTCGCGGTCACCCGGGCGGTCACCGGCAGCTGGACCCCGTTCATCCCGCTCGTTCCCGCCGTCGGCCTGGGCGTGGTGGTGGGTGCGGTGACCACGGGAGCCATCATGATTCCGTTCGGGATGATGACCAGGCGCGAGCCGACGCTGACCTCAGCCTGAGACGGTCAGGGCGCCTCCCTCGGCCGCGGTGGCTTCGGGCGGCCGAGGACGGGCAGCGCGCCGCCCTGGGCGGCGTCTCGTTCCTCCTTGTCCGGCAGTCCGCGGACCGCGTTGATGATCGCCACGGCGATGGCGGCGCCGATCACCGGGCCGGCGATGTAGATCCACCAGCCGGTGTAGTCGTGGCCGACGATGTCCGGGCCAGGGTGCGGGCCGGGTTCATCGACGCGCCCGAGATCGGGCTGGCGAACAGGCCGAGCAGCGCCACCGTGGACCCCACCGCGATCGCCGCGTTGTGCCCGATGCTGCGCCCGCCGGTCGCGGTGTTGAGGATGACCGACACCAGGATCGCGGTGAGCGCGGCCTCCATCACCATGGACCGCCAGTCCCCGCCCGGCGTGGTAATCGGGTAATTGCTGCCCGCCGCCACGTGGGTGAACATCGCCTGCAGGAACAGCGCGGCGCCGATCGCCCCGGCGAACTGCGCCACCCAGTACGGCACCACCCAGCGGGCCGGGAACACCCCGCGGGCCGCGAACGCGGTCGTCACCGCCGGATTGATGTGCAGCCCGGACAGCGGCCCCCAGGCGTAGATCATCGCCATCACCGCCGCGCCGGGCGCGATCACCGCCGCGGTGCGGCTGACCGGCCCGCCGCCCACGTAGTGGTTGATCACCCCTGACCCGGCCGCGACCGTGACCAGCACGAACGTGCCGAGGAACTCGATGATCAGCCGGATCCACAGCGGCCGCTGCCGCAGTGTGTCCTCCTCGAACCGGATCAGGTACCGGCGTTGCAGCGATGCCGCTTGCGTGGCATCGTCGTCCTTCGTTGCAGTGGCCACATCACACCCCCGGAACCGGCTCTTCCCCGCGGTCCACGGGCCGAGGTCCTAGCGACTGAGGCCGCCTGCGTTGCTGAAGTTGGTTCACAGTTTTCACGCCTGTCCCCCCTTGCGTTGTTTCGCCCCAGGCTTCCGGTTATACCCAGGCCAGCGCGATAGCCTCACGGCGCCGGTCAGTGGTCGGGGCGGGCCGCCAGCGAGAGCACGACGGGGCGCAGCAGCCGGATGACGTGGTCCGGGTCGGCGGTGGCGAGCACGTCGGTCTTGATGAGGTGCCGGGAGACCGTGATGCCCATGGTGACGGCGCTGATGATCGCGGCCCGCAGGTCGGCGTCGTCGGCGGGGATGGCCGCGGCGATCTGCGCCTCGTAGCGGGCGATGCCGTCGCTGGCGGCGCTGGCGGCCTCGGGGTTGGTCAGCATCGAGCGCAGGAGGGCCAGCGACGCCACGGGCGTGCTGGCGAGCCGCTCGGCGATCCCGGCGAGGATCTGCTCGGCTGCCTCGGCCGGCGTCCCGCTGAGCTCGGGGACGGGGGCGGCGTCGATGACCCGCCGGTACAGCTCCTGCTTAGACCCGAAGTAGTGCATGACGAGGCCCGCGTCCACGTCCGCGGCCGAGGCCACGGCCCGGATGGTGGCCCGGTCGTACCCGTCGCTGAAGAAGACCTGGGTCGCGGCGTCGAGGATGCGCGCCTCGGTCTGGCGGCGCTGCTCGGCGCGCGAGTTGGGCCGGGGAGTGGTCATTCGTTCATTCTACGGGCGTTGACCGGGCCGCCTATTTCGTTCTACGATCGTTCAATGAACGTGTGTTGAACGAAATAGCCAGAACGAAGAGGAGACCACATGCCATCCGTCACGCCCGTCGACGTCCTTGCCAGGCGCCGCGACCTCATCCTCAGCGGCGATGCCGACGGCTTCGCTGACCTGTTCGCGCCCGACGCGGTGATCGAGCTGCCCTTCGCGGGCCTGCCCGGCTTTCCCCCGCGTCTGGAGGGCCGGGAGGCGATCCGCGAGCACTCGCGCCGTCTGCTGGGGTTGCCGCTGCGGCTAGAGGAGTTCGAGATAGCAGAGCTATACCTGACCCAGGACCCGGAGGTGGTGATCGTGGAAATGCGGACGACGGCGACCGTCACCACGACGGGCCAGTCGTTCACGGCGACGTCGATCCAGATCCTCCGGATCCGGGACGGCCACATCGTGCTCTTCCGCGACTTCCCCGACCCCCGGGTCCCGGAAGGCGTGCTCGACGAACCTCCGGCGGGAAGCTGACATGAGTCCAGGACCGAGGGTCGTGCGGCGGGTCGTGGCCGGCGCAGGCCAGCCCGGCCGTCGTGCTTGAGGCGGGGATGAACTGCGGGGCCGGAAGAGCCCACCGTCGGCCGCGATGAATTACGGGACTCTCGCCGGTATGTATCGCTGAGCCTGCCAACAGGCCATGGGGAACGCAAGCGATGAGGAGAGAGCGATGACCGAGACCCGACCGGACGACGTGGCCGCGATCAAGAGCGTCCTGGAAGAGCAGTACAAGGCCTGGGACGCGGGCGACGCCGACGCGTTCGTCACGGATTACGCAGGGACGCCACCGTGGTCATGCCCGGCATCTACCGCAGGTCCAGGGAGGAGGTCCGGCAGAGCATGGCCGACAGCTTCGCGTCCTTCCTTAAGGGCAGCAGTGCCGTCGACGAGCTGGAGAGCATCCGTTTCCTCGGCGGAACGCCGCGGTGGCGGTGAGCGAGGCCGGCGTCAGGGACCCCGGCGGCCGGGTCCCGTCGACCGCCAGGTCGATGCGACCTGGTCTTCGCGAAGTGACCACCTGGCTGGCCGGCGTACGGACACCGTGCGTCGCTGACCGGGCACAGTCCTGGGGTCGCTTTGAGCAGGCTGGCCTCGTCCTGGCGGACAGGACGGGCTCAGCCTCCTCTCCCGCGTAAGGTTCTTCAGCCCTGTGCGATGAATTCCGGGGCCCTCGCCGGTACGTCTCGCCGAGGGCTCAGCGATCTTGGCACGGGTAGAGAAGGGGCGTGGGCATGACGGTAAGCGAGGAAGGCTTCGATCGCCTGGTCGAAGCGTTCCGGACGGAGCTGCTGGCGTACTGCTCCCGGATGCTCGGCTCGGCTCACGACGCCGGGACCTGGTCCAGGACCGTACCTGAGGGCGTGGCGGGCCCGGGCGCATCCGACGAGAATGGCAGCTCGCTGCGCGCCTGGCTCTGCCGGATCGCGACGAACGCCTGCCTGACCGCCTTGACGTCGCGCGGACGCCGGCCCTGCGTCGGGCTGGTGGCCGCGTCGGACCCGCCGGGCCGTTCGTCCAGGGGGAGCCTCGCCTGGCTCCAGCCCTTGCCGGACTCGTTGCTCGACACGGGGGATCCGGCCGTGGCCTGAGCGACCGCCGCCTCGCCGGCTTCGCCGCCGCCCCGCCGGCTTCCGCGCGCACCTGGGCTGTTCCTGCAGGCCGGGCTCGCTCGCGGCGGCCGCCGCGGGGATGCCACGTCATCGACGGCCTGCGGTGAAACATTCCCTGAGCGGAACCGGCCCGACTCGTGGCCGACGCGATCCGCGGCAGACCGCCCAGCGGCCGGCCGCGGCCGAGCAGCGCGGCGGGTCGTCGCTCATAGCGTTCGAGCGCACCCACGACGGGCCTCAGCGGCTGCCGCCACGTCTATGGCGATGCCGCCAAGATCAACGGTTCCCGGCCCCGGCCTACGGCCTGTTCATGGCTGGTCTTCGGCTATCCAGGTCGGAGTTGAACGCCAGCGACCGGCTCAACGGCTGCCACCGCGGATTCGCCGCCTAGGCACATCGGTACCTACGAGGCGCCCGCTCCAGGTCTTCACCGCACCGCCGAGGGCATCCGAATTCGTGTTCCAATTCCGGCATTCCGGCCTTCGGCATGCCCGCCGGAATCGAGCCCATGGCGGCGATTGCCCCGCTCCGAATCACGGTGCACGGGTGGAAATAACCCGGTTTTCGCCGCGTTCGCTGGAAAAACGATTGGGTAGCGGCTATATCTGGTACCGCCGCGTGGGGGAGCATGCGACGAGGAGAAAGCCTTGGAACGCATCATCAAAACACTGACCCCCACGGCCCTGGTGGTGGCGGGCGCTGTCGTATTCGTGCTCGGCACGGGGTTCCTGCTCGCGTCGGACGCGACGCTGGCATCGTCTTCGCCGGGCGCGTCGGGTGACCTGGCCCAGGCCGGGCGCTGGCTGCAGTTCGTGGCGTGGCTGGGCCTGCTGGCCGCGGTGTGCACCGCGGGCTGGGAAGCGATCTTGCATAGCGAATGGGTCACCGGCGCGGAGATCGCCGCCGCGGCCGTCGGCACCCTGCTGCTCACGATCGGCGCGGCCGCCTTCGCCGCGTCGAACGGGTCGAGCGCCGCGGCCGCGGTGGCCAGCGCGGTCGGCATCGGCGTGTGGGCGCTGCTCGTGCTGAGCCGGGCGGCCCGCGTCTCACTCGGTGAGCAGGGGCCCGCCGTGCCGGGCCGCGCACACCAGGCGGACCTGTGGCTGGCCGCCGCCGTCGGCCTGTTCGCCCTCGCGATCGGGTACGGCTTCACCTCGGCCGCCAGCAGCGCGGCCCCGGGCGTCGCCGCGGGCCTGCTCGAGGCGGTCGGCGTGGCCGCGCTGGCCTGGTCGGTGGCCGTCGCCCGGTCACGGAAGCTGCTGAGCTCCCGCCCGGTCCCCGCCGTCCTCGCCGGCCTGGCGCTGCTGGCGATGTCGTTCCTCGCCGCCGCGATCGTGGCCGGCCTGGCCTTCGGCACGCTCACCGCGCTGGGAGCCGGCCTGACGGTCGTTACCGCGGTCGAACTGGCGGCCGTCGTGGCCCTGGGCCTGGCGGCGTGGACCCGGGTGGGGGAGTTGTACCCGCGTTAGGAAGCGGGGGTCTTAGCCGTCTGCCCGAGTTGATTAAGGTATTCGCCGAGGGATACCGTGCTGGATGCCGGCGGGGCCGTGACGTGCAACGGCAGGGCGGAGTACGAGAAGTCCATCTTCATGTTCACTGACGCAGAAATCGAGCCGCTGCTACCGCTTGTTGAGCTCGCGCCTATGTCAACGCCGTTGAGCATGGTATCGGGCACCACGTTCATGCTGAACTCGCGCACCAGGTGCTGTGAGTCAATCCAGACCGTGATCGTCCCCTGTCTCTCCCCCGAGCCGGGCGGCGTCACCGAATAGCCGGTGCAGTTGACGTTGCCGATGACCCGCTGGCCGAGGTTCTGCACGGTGATCCCCTGCTTCTCGAGCGTCGCCAGCGCATTTAGCACGTCACCGCTAAAGGAGGCGTCCGAACTGGTCGATCCGCTGCTCGAGATCGGCTCTGATATCCACGTCTTGCCGCTTGGCATGGAATTCTGGCCGGGGATGCTGACGGAGACGTAGGAGACATTGTTAACTTGGATGATCCGCTCGGTCAGCACGCCCTCTGACGGGATGTCCATGGTGAAGTCGGTTGTCCCGGCTTTTCCGTCGATGTCGAACGCGCTAGTGCCCTGCATCGTGACGGTCTTGCCGTCGATCCCGAAGGCGCCGGATATCGCCATGTCGGCCGTGCGCTGCTGCATCGTCCGCTGGGCAGCCAGTCGCACGAACGCGACATCCGACGCACCCGGCGTGCCCGCGGGCTTTGACGAGTGCCTGAGCGCCGGCAGGGCGATAACGACGCCGACGGCGACGGCGGCGGCCACGATGATCCCGGTGGCCGCGAACCCGAGGGCGGGGGGCACTCGATCCCGCGGATCGGGCCGGTAGGGAAGGTCGTCCTGGTACGCGCCGCCTCGCGGGCTGGCTCCTGCCGGGCTGGCGCTCCAGGCCTGGCGCCGGGCGGGGGCGCTTCCGCCTTCGCCATGAACCTGGTCATGGCGGCCGCCACCTCGTCCTGGTCGGACGGCGGCTCGTCATAGCTTTCGAGGTAACCGTCGCGGACCAGCTTCGTCGGCTGCCCCGCGGAAAAGTAGCGTTCACCGTGTAGTTCGAACGGATCGGAATGCCAGCCCTGGAGGGCTCTAACACCCATGGCTGAAAGTATGACACGTCGGCACTCGCGGCGGTATGCGAGCAAGGCGGCACGCTCCGGCCCCGGGCGGGACCCGGGTGGGGAGTTGTCCGAGTAGAGCGATAACACCGCGTCCTGGATGGCCTTCCGCCCGACCGCGCTGTTCGCGAGGTACCCGTAGGTGCCCTTGTCGCGCAGTTCGGTCGCCGCGTCGGCCAGCGCGCCGAGCGCGGCGTACGCGAACGCGCCGCCGACCGACACCCGGCTGACGCCGGCCTCGGCAAGCTCGGCGACGGAGGGTGCGCCGGCGAACGCGAGCACGTTCACGGGCCGGTCCACCGCCGTGACCACCTGCCTGATGTCCGCCAGGCTGGTCAGGCCCGGCGCGTACAGCACGTCGGCGCCGGCGGCCTGGTACGCCTGCAACCGGGCGATGGTGTCCGCCAGGTCGGGGCGCCCGTGCAGGTAGTTCTCGGCCCGCGCGGTGAGCACCAGGCGCGCCGGCCCGGCGTGGGCCGCCTCGGCGGCGGCCGCGACGCGCTCGGTCGCCGGCCGAGGTCGTAGATCGAGTCGTCGTCGCCGCTGAAGTCCTCGATCGAGCACCCCGCGAGCCCCGCCTCCCCGGCCAGCGCGACGGTCCGCGCGACGCCGGCCGGGTCGCCGGCGAAGCAGTTCTCCAGGTCGGCGGAGACCGGCAGGTCGGTGGCCGCGACGATCGCGGCGGCGTGCGCCAGGGCCTCGTCGCGGGTCACCGAGCCGTCCAGCCGGCCCAGCGTCATGGCGAACCCGGAGCTCGTGGTGGCGAGCGCCTGGAAGCCCAGCGAGGCGAGCACTCTCGCGGATCCCTGGTCCCACGGGTTCGGCAGCAGCAGTGGATTCCCCGGGCGGTGCAGTTCAAGGAACCGGGCCGCCTCGCTCTGCGAAGTCATAGCCAGAACTTAACCGCAACGACTGCCGCGCCGATCCGGCCGCCTCCTTTTCACGGCGGAAAGGTCGTTCAGCTTGGCGCCTTGTCCGAAGGCAGCAACACCCTCGCACTGGAGTGGAAAATCCTTGGAAGTCGCAGGGGCGTCGCCTTAAAGGTGACAAGTTCCGGCCCCGTGTGCGGCACGTCCATCTGCAGCAGGACTGCCCGCCTTATCTCTACCTGAGGATAATGAGACCGGATGTACTGGACCGCCTCCCGCATGTGCTCGCCCTTACGCTGGGCATCGTCAACAAGATAGACCTTTCCGGCGACCTGGACCTGGCCGTCCATCTGCGGTATGACCCGCCGCTCGGGCGGTTCATCGGAATTCACGATAAAAATAATTGGCGCCTTAAGTCCCAGCCTCTTAGCCAGCCAGCCGCCAACTATAGCGCCTCCTCTATTGATAGCGATTATTTGCTCGGCGTTATATCTGCGCGCATCGTCTGTGATCCGCTGCATTGCTCTAAAAGTATCTATGATTCGAAAGGTTCCCGCTCTCACTGGTTTTAGCGGGATCGTGAATCGCACGATCAAAGCGTGACCTCTAATCCATGCGTATACTGCCACAAGTGTGACGACTATTGTGCACAATCCTGAGATAACTCCGATGAGCCCCGCCACAAAACTATCCTCTCGCTTGGGGACAGCTTGACAGATGTAATCTGCTGCCGATCACGGCCTTTGTGCAACAGGAAGCATGTACCGCTATAGCGGTACTGCGCTGTACTGTCGACCGACCTCATCGGCAGCGGGTATCCGCACGGTGCGGCCAGCTACCCCACGGCCAAACCGTCTCGAAAAGCCTTAAAGCGGGACAAGTTTTGCGGCTTCCGGCTGCCTTGTCCCGTATGTGAAGATCGCAACCCGCCATGCCCCCTCGCTACCCGGAGGTGGCAACTCTAACGCTTTACGTACCTAACAATAACATCACGTTACAAACGCTAGATATGCTGGGCATCAACATAAACAAAATCAAACGGATTTCGACGTTGAAGTCGCTGACAACCTTAGGTACAATGTTGTAATTCGTCAACGAGAGGCCGTATGAATGCATGCGCCCGGACGTGAGACAAACGACCGAACGGCTTGTCGGGGCGGCCGGAGAAATGCGCTATCCGCGCATCTATTTCGCACGTGCTATCGACGGCGAAGACAGTGCGACGAGGCTGGCGCTCGCATCAGATGTAGCGTCCGAGCTTGCCGCTGCCGGACTTTCGATGGTTGATCCAACGGTAGGCGAACCGGTTGGAGTCGGCGAGACGAGGGCGGATGAGAAGGGAGCTATATGAGGCAATCGTTGAACATGATCTCTCAATACTGAAAACCTGCCACGCGGTACTGATGGACATTTCCGTACCCAGTAGGAGCTATATTGGCTGTATATGTGAGATGACTTATGCGTACCTTTGGCAAATACCATGTGTTGTCTACATGGGTAAGGTTGACAAACGACGGCCATGGCTTCAATATCATGCGACGGCAGTCTTGGAAACACGGGCGGACGCAATAGATCTGCTTCGCCAGCTTCTTAAGGCCGACCCTGTCCTTGGCGCGTCAGAGCACAACGCACCTGATCAGTGACCACTCTCCAGTCCTGCTGGAGGCTCGCTTAATCTCTACTGGCAGAGTAGCAAGAGCGCGGATGTAGATGCCGGGATTCGCCTTGCGGTCGCCGTCGATCTCGTAGTAATTTACGAAATGCACGTGCCAGTCAGCCAGCTCTTTCAATATGTACTCTTCATCGAAAAATCGCCGCACGTGACCTTCGTGGCAGTACAAATCCCGGCCTAGCCAGTCCCCTTGCCCATAGAACGGGTCACGAACTGACCTTGCTGTGAAGAAAACAGCCCGCCCGGTTTGAGTACCCTTGCTACCTCGTTGAATATCTCTCTTGTTCTCAAATCGTCGAAGTAGTGCAAGGATAGGTGTGAGAAAGCACCGGAAAAGACTTGCGAGTGATAAGGTAGGGCCCGAGTCAGGTCATGCTCCAAGAAGCTCACCTTGACACCAGCTTTATCAGCATTATTCCGGGCTGCGGCGATAGCCACAGGCGACCGGTCGAAGGCACTCACCCGGTAACCGGCGCGGACTAGATCAACGGCCTGTTTTCCCTGGCCGCAGCCGAGCTCAGAGCACGCGAGGTTGCCCGACATCGGGGAGATTGTCCATGAATATCCGCAGCGCATCGTCTGCATGGCTGCCCTTTCCAGCGGTCGTGTGGGTTTCGTGCCATCGATCCCAGAAAATTCGCTGGTCAGGAGCTTCGGATATTACTTCAGTCATCAGAATCCCCGACTTGTCGAGCGACGGTGTGACCAGTCATGCCGGACATCCCGTAGGAGAGCGGTGGCGCCCGCGGTTGGCCGCTTGCGCAGGAGTACTCGATAGCTCTTCGGCAGTAGATTCTCCAATCTGAGGCGGCTCTGTCCGGCGGAAGGCTCTGGCGTAATCATTATGTAACCTTCTCGCCGGTGGTCCCCACCTCGGCGAGCGTTCGAAAGTGCCCTCGCCGTTCCGTTACGTTCTCCAGGCGAGGGAAGAGCAGATAGTCCCATTCGTCCGGTATGCCCAACTTTAGGGCGATGCATCTGCGCATATATTGAGATATCCCAGGATCTGGCCCGTATCGGGGCCCATGGGGTGGCATCCAATAGCAGGTAGCCCGCGTCAGGATCGAGCGTTCGTTCTATCCGATCGGCAGGCAGGCTGAAGGGCTTCATCATAAAGCTCGACAAGCCGTACACGCCTGGCATGACGTGAGTGTGCGCGTGGTCTATGCAGGCGGACCGCCTCCGGTTGCGTTGAGAACAGCTGCCGTGCTCGAAGACTGTGACCGGACCGAAAACCTCGGTCACGGACCGGATCGTCCAGCTAAGCAGGTCACAGAACGCGGCGCCGGGCGCCTCGGATACGGAGCGTCGATTGCACGTGCTGCTCCGGGAAGACCAGGACATATCCGGGAACGAAGGCTCCCAGGCCAGGAATGACTGCGCCGACTCCAGGGATCCGCGATATCGGCCTGTCATGCCATTGAAGATCATCCGGAATAGATCGTGCTGCCTGGCAGAATAGACAATCTGCCAGCATGCCACCCATACCCATTGTCTCACTACCCATCTTCCACCCGTTACCACTATGGTGACACCTGGCTGACGACATGGGAAGCAAATATTTGCGTACCCCGAAACCCGTGGAGATTCGAGTTAATGCTGGTGCCCGTGAAGCGCGAACGTGGCAAATTACATGGATTGAATTCACTTAGGGTCGGCTGCCCCGCTTGGCGGTTTTCGTTTTGAAATGGTGGCCTGCGGCGTTGGGCTGAGCCTCTTCCACCTCGGTTCCGTGAGTTCGCCTACATCAGACGGGGCATACCGGTGATCATTATTCGTGCTGAGGGGAGTGGCACCGCGAGCGCGGCCGTCATCACGTCCTGAGACCGCGCGCCCGAAGGCGCGCCACTGTCGCCCACCCGCGCCGAATAAACGCGAAGGCAACAAGAATCGCAAGCAGCCCCGTGGCTCCGCACACCCACATGGCCGACTGAAGCCCTCGACGCGCGTCGCCGCGCTCGCGTAGCCGTTAACCAGCAATGACTGCGTGTGCGCTGCCGTGACGGACGGGGTAACCGCACCAATCCCGG
>CAWKKG010000019.1:0-59030 GCA_963850115.1 uncultured Actinomycetota bacterium | reverse complement strand
CCGCCGCTCCGTCCCTGACGACCGCACCCCGCCTTGCGGTGGACCCGGGGGCGCTGCGACGCTTGAACCGGTACTTATCCCACAGCGAGGTGCCTGTGATCGCGGTTCGGGTGCTCGGCCCGCTGGAGGTCACCGCGGACGGCGTTCCGGTAGGCGTCGGTGGCCCGCGGCAGCGGTGTGTCCTGGCCCGGCTGGTCGCCGCGCGCGGGCAGGTCGTCTCGACCGGCCGGCTGATCGAGGATCTCTACGCCGGCGGCGCCCCGCCCGGCGCGCACGCCGCGGTGCAGTCCTACGTCTCCCGGCTGCGCCGCGTGCTTGAGCCGGGGCGGGCGGCCTGGGCCCCCGCTGGCGTCCTGGTCGCTTCCTCGCCGGGGTACGCCGTGCGGCTCGCCGACGGCGCGGTCGACGCCTGGTCCTTCGAGGACGAGGTCAGCCGGGCGGCGGACCTGACGGATCCCGCCGCGGCGCACGCACGCCTGTCCGCCGCGCTGGCCCGCTGGCGTGGCACCGCCTTCGAGGAGTTCGGCGGCCTGCCGTGGGCGGACCTGGAGGCGTCCCGGCTGGCGGAGCTGCGCCTGACCGCCCTGGAGGCGCGCGCGGGCACGGCGCTGCGGCTCGGCCGGGCGGCGCAGGTCGTCGCCGACCTGGAACGGATGACCGCCGACCAGCCGCTGCGGGAGGAAGGCTGGCGGCTGCTCGCACTGGCGCTGTACCAGTCCGGGCGGCAGGCGGACGCCCTCGCGGCGCTGCGCCGGGTCCGAGCGCTGCTGGCCACGGAACTCGGCGTGGACCCCGGGACGGCGCTGCGCGACCTGGAGCGGGACATCCTCGCCCAGCGGCCGCGGCTGACCGCCACGGGAAACAGTCCCGAGCTCACGATTGCCGAGGCGCCGGAACCGGGGGACCGCGAGGCGCCGCGGGCCCAGCTCGCCGGACTGCCGGACACCGCCAGAACGCTCCTGCTGCACGCGTCGGTGATCGGCATCGAGGCCGAAGTCAGCGTGCTCGCCGACATCGCCGACGCGGAGGAGGACGCCCTGCTCGCCGCCGTGGACAGCGCGGTCGGCGCGGGGCTGGTCACGGAGCCCGAGCCGGGTCGCATCCGGTTCGTGGACCCGCTGGTCCGTGACACGCTGTACCGCAGCATGTCCCGGCTGCACCGCAGCCGGCTGCACGCCCGGGTCGCGGCGGCGATCGAACGCCACCGCCCGGCCGACCTGTCCGCCCTCGCGTACCACTGCACGGCGGCGCTGACCGACCCGGTGAAGGCCGCGCGGTACTGTGCCCTCGCCGCCAGCCAGGCCGAGGACCGGCTCGCCTTCCACGAGGCCGCCACGCTGCGCGAGCAGGCCATCGGGCTGCTTGACCAGGCGGGCGCGGCGGACTGGCAGGAGCCTGGCGCGGAGGCCGGCGACCGGCTGGAACTGGTGCTCGGCCTGATCCGCGCGCTCTCCCACGACGGACAGCTGGCAGTGGCCCACTCGCTGCGCTGGCAGGCCGTCGGGGCCGCGCAACGGCACGGCGACCCCGAACTGCTCGCCCGGGTGCTCACCGCCATTGACGTGCCCCGGGCGCTGTTCCTGCACGAAGACGGGGAAACCGCGCAAAAACTCGCCAGCGTCGCCGAACGGCTGCTGCGCGAGCTGCCGGCAGGCGACCACCCGCTGCGCGGCCGGCTGCTCACCACGCTGGCCATCGAACTGGAGGACGACGAGACCGGACGCGGCCGTCAGGCCGCCGTCGAGGCGATGGCGATGGCCCGGCGCCTCGGCGACCGCGACCTGCTGGCCGTGGCCATCGTGGGGTGCTGGGAGCAGAGCTTCCGGTTCGGCGGTCCTCGCGAGCGACTCGCGCTCGGCAGCGAGCTGCTCACGGCGGGCGCTCAATCGCCGGCCGCGCAGGCGGTGGCCCGCGGCATGCTCATGGCGGCCAGTTGCGGCATCGCCGACTTCCGGGCGGCGGACTGGCACGCGGGGGAGGCGGAGCGGATCGCGCGACGGTACCGGCTGCCCACGATCGAGACCGCGGTCGCCATGTACCGGGCGATGCGGACGGCGCTAAACGGCGATCCGGCCGCCGCGGCGGAACGCTACCGGGAGACGGCCCGTCAGCTGAGCGGGTTCGGGCTGCGCCTGCACGGCGCGGCGGCGGGCGCGGCGGCCACCGCGGCGCTGCTGATCACGCAGGACCGGACGGCGGAACTCGCGACCGAACCGGCCGTGGCCGACTGGTTCCCCGAGTTGCACGCGCTCGGCCTGGCCGCGGCCGGCCAGGTCGCCGAGGCCCGCCTGGTGGCCGCCCGGGCGATCCCGCTCAACCATGGTCGCGGCCGGCTGTTCCTCGCCGGGGTCAGCGGGTTGCTCGGGATCGCCATCGACGACCGCGAACGCGCCACGTCCGCCTACCGGACGCTGCTGCCCCACGCCGGGCAGCAGGCAGGCGCCGAGTCGCTGCTTGTCACCCTCTGGCCCGTCGCCCAGATCCTCGGCGACCTCGCCACGTACCTCGGCCTCCCCGGCGCCGACGCGCACTACCGGGAGGCGCTGGCGATCGGCGAGCGGGCGGGCGTCCGGTCCTGGCGCGCCGCCGCGGCCCGCCGCCTCCGCTAGCCGCTCCGCTAGCCGGCCGCAAGTCAGCGGTAAGTCCGTCGCAGGCCCGCCGGCCCAGCCTGGAGACATGACAACGACGAACGGGCTCCGGCATGGGCATTGAGGAACACGTGCCCGGCGACGTACTGCTGACCACGGTAGAGAAGCTGGCAGGCTGGGCGCGCTCCCGCTCGGTCTGGCCCGCCACGGTCGGCCTCGCCTGCTGCGGGATTGAGATGATGCAGACGACCGGCCCCCGGCATGACCTGGCCCGGTTCGGCAGCGAGATATTCGGGTCGACTCCGCGCAGGGCGGACCTGCTGATCGTCTCCGGCCGGGTCAGCCAGAAGATGGCCCCGGTGCTGCGGCAGATTTACGACCAGATGCCCAGCCCCAAGTGGGTCATCGCGATGGGCGTCTGCGCCTCAAGCGGCGGCATGTTCAACAACTACGCGATCGTCCAGGGCGTGGACCACGTCATCCCCGTAGACGTCTACCTGCCCGGCTGCCCGCCGCGCCCGGAGATGCTCCTGGACGCGATACTCAAGCTTCGCGACCGGATCGAGAACACGCGGCTCGGCGCCCACCGCGAGCAGGAGATCAGCGCCCGCGAGCAGTCCCGCCTCGGGCAGCCCTCCCCGTCCAAGCACGGCTAAAGAGCATCATTCCGAACGGCCGGTGGCTTAAGCGTGGCCCGCGAACAGCGCCGGCGGCGGGCCGGTAACCGCCGGTAACCCCTAGGAGGAGAACTCCGCCAGCGTGCGCTCGGCCTCCGCGAGCCAGGACCGGCGCGCCGCGAGGGCCTCCTCGGCCTTGCGGATGCCGGCCGCGTCGCCCCGCGCCTGCGCCTTGGCCAGCTGCGACTCCAGCGTCGAGATCGCCGTGCGCAGCTGGTCAACCGTTCCCTGCGCGCGGGCGACCGCCTCGGGGTTGGACCGCTTCCACTGGGTGTCCTCGGCGCGCCTTACCGCTTCCTCGACCCGGCGCAGTCCCTGCTCCAGCTGGTCGCGGGCCTCCCGCGGGACGGACCCGGCCTGCTCCCAGCGCTCCTGGATGCCGCGCAGCACGGACCGCGCGGCCCGCCAGTCGGTGATCGGCAGCAGCGCCTGCGCCTCGGCGAGGAGCTGCTCCTTGACCGACGCGTGCGCCCGCAGCTCGGTCTCCTTGGCGGCGAACACCTCCGAACGGGCCGCGAAGAACTTGTCCTGCGCGTCCCTGAACCGCTTCCACAGCTCGGCCTCGTCGTCCCGCCCGGCCCGCCCGGCTTCCTTCCACTGCCGCATGAGCTCGCGGTAGGCCGACGGAGGTGGCGCCCCAGTCGGTCGAGTCGGCGAGGCCCTCGGCCTCCTCGACAAGCTTCTCCTTGCGGACCCGGACGGTCTCCCGCTCGGCCTCAAGCGAGGCGAAGTAGGCCTTGCGCCGCTTGGTGAACCCGTTGCGCGCCGCGGACAGCCGCTTCCACAGCACGGCCTCGATCGACCGGTCGGCGTGCGGCGCGGACTTCCACTCCTCGAGGAGCTCGCGCCATCCGCTCGCCGCTCGCCTTCCAGTGCGTCGCCTCGGCCGCGATGTGCTCGGCCTCCTCGACGATCCGCTCCTTGACCCCGCGAGCTTCCGTGCGGGCGTGCTCGCGGGCGGCCTTGACCTCTTCCCGGCGCGCGTCGACCGCGCCGGTCAGCGCCTCAAGCCGGGTGCGGAGCCCGTCGAGGTCGCCGAGCGCGTTGGCGTCGGCCACGGACTTGAGCAGCCGCTGCACGGTGGACTGGGCCTGGGCGGGGGCGATGTCCGTCGTCGTGATGCGCTGCTCGATCAGCGTCACCTCGGTCTCGAGCGACTCGAACTTGCGCCGGAAGAACGCGATCGCCTCTTCCGGGCTCCCCGCCGCCCACGAGCCGATAACCCGCTCGCCATCGGCGGTACGCACGTAGACCGTCCCGTCGGCGTCTACCCGACCCCAGGGATCGTTGGCGGTGGTCACGGCGAACCTCCTGGTTCATTTGCTGCCCCGGGCGGCTGCCCGGGGCGTCGTCTTGCTAGGTCTGCTTGATGGTCACGCTGTTGATGATGACTTTCTCCTTCGGCGCACCGCCGCCGGCACGAATACGTGCACGAAGTGCCGGCATTAGCTACTTTCTGGAGGATATCCAGCCCAGAGGTAATTGTCGCGAACGGCGTGTAATCCGGCCCCAGCGTGGTGTTCTTGAACACCAGGAAGAACTGGCTGCCATTGCTCGTGGCCGTGCCGCTGTTGGCCATCGCGACGCTTCCCGCCGCGTAGGTCACGCTTGCGGACGAGGACGCCGCGGTGGGCAGGTTCTCACTGGCGAATTCATACCCAGGACCGCCGGTTCCAGGCGCGTTCGCGGCCGTCGAGCAGGTCAGCTTCGTGCTGGCCTTCGCGGTCGGGTCGCCGCACTGCAAGAGGTAGAGGCCGTCCGAGTTGACGACCCGGTGGCACTGGCTGGCATTGAAGTAGCCTGCCGTCGCCAGGTGCACGAACGAGTTGACGGTGCAGGTTGCCTTGGAGTTAAGCAAGTTCATATCGATCGTGCCGAGGTTGGTATGGATCGCCGCCGTATAGGTCGCCTTGTAATTAGGCGCAACCGGCGGCACCGATACCTTCTTGGCGGCCGCGGCCACCCCGCTCGTGGCGTACGTGCAGTGGGTCGCGGGCTCGGCGACCGCGGCGGCCGAGCGCGGAGGCGGAGGCGGACGCCGTCGCGGAGGCAGACGCCGAGGCCTTGGGCTTCGCCGCCGGCTTGCCGCCGGTCGCGAACACGGCCGTCAGCCCGCCGATGAGGCCAAGGACACAGACGACGGCTAGGCCAATGCCGAACCGCTTGCGGATCTTGCGCTGTCCGCGCGAGCTGTATTTCCCGCTGCCGCTCATACCGCTCACGGGCGCGCCGTCGATCCCGCTCTCTGCTCCCCGCCAAGGGTGCCGCCTCCTATATATCGTCGATAAGCCCGCAACGCCCTGTTGGGGGCGTTAGCGCACGATCGTTCGCGCATCGTACCCGCCAGCAGTACCGAAACGGAACTGTCGTTATGAGTTCGTGCACTCGATCGTCTGTGTGCGACCCTGTTATCGGTTCGCTGCGTTACACGCTGAGTCGGTAGCCTGTGACCGTGCTAGTGACTGGCTTTCCCGCGGGTGCCTTCGCCGCCAACTGCTACCTGGTGGCGCCGGCGCCCGGCGAGGAGTGCGTGATCATCGACCCAGGGCAGGACGCGCAGCCGGGGATCGAGGAACTGCTCGACCGCTACCGGCTGAAGCCTATCGCGGTGCTGCTCACGCACGGTCACGTCGACCACATGTGGTCGGTCGCGCCGGTCTGCGGGGCGAAGGGCATCCCCGCCTATATCCACCCGGATGACCGCGAGATGCTCGCCGACCCGGCCAAGGGCATGTCGCTCATGGCCAAGCAGCAGTTCCTCGGCGGCATGACCTTCAGCGAGCCGGACGACGTGCGGGCGCTGGCCGACGGCGAGAACGTCAGCCTGGCGAGGCCTCGACTTCACGATCGGCCATGCTCCCGGGCATACGCCGGGCTCGGTCACCTTCCGCAGTGCCGTAGAAAACACCGGTGCCGAGGATGACCTTGACGCGCTGTTCACCGGGGACCTGCTGTTCGCCGGCTCCATCGGCCGCACCGACCTGCCCGGCGGCGACCACGGGACGATCCTCAGGTCCCTGGCCCGCACGCTCACCCTGCCCGACGAGACGATCGTGCTCCCCGGCCACGGCCCGCAGACCACGATCGGCGACGAGCGCCGCACCAATCCGTTCCTAACCGGACTTCAGCCGGCCCAGAAGGGGCTGTAACCACCATGACCTTCCAGGCCCCGAAGGGCGTCTCAGAATACGTACCGCCGCGCAGCGCGCTGTTCGAGGCGGCGCGCGAGGCGTTCACCGAATCTGCCCGCCGCGCCTGCTACGCCAGCATCGAGACGGCGGTGTTCGAGGACACCGGCCTGTTCGTGCGCGGCGTCGGCGAGTCGTCCGACGTTGTCCGCAAGGAGATGTACTCCTTCGAGAGCCGCGGCGGCGACAAGATCACGCTGCGCCCCGAGTTCACGGCCGGCGTGCTGCGCGCCGTGCTCCAGCACAACCTGCACAAGGGCCGCGCTCCCGGTGAAGGTCTTCACCAGCGGCCCCGCGTTCCGCTACGAGCGGCCGCAGGCCGGCCGGTACCGGCAGTTCTACCAGTTCGACCTGGAGGCGATCGGCACCGAGGACCCGGCGGTGGACGCCGAGACGATCGCCGTCGCCTACGACGCCTACAAGTCCCTCGGCCTCACCCAGTTCACGCTGCTGCTGAACTCCCTGGGCGACAAGAACTGCCGCCCCGCCTACCGGGCCGCCCTCCAGGACTTCCTGCGGAAGCTCGACCTGGACGAGGAGACCAGCGCAGCGGATCGAGATCAACCCGCTGCGCGTGCTCGACGACAAGCGGCCGGAGGTGCGCGCGCAGACGGCGGACGCGCCGTACATCGTCGACTACCTGTGCGGCGACTGCAAGGCGCACCACGACACCGTCCGCGCGCTGCTCACCAGCCTGGACATCCCCTTCGAGGACGCGCCGCGGCTGGTCCGCGGCCTTGACTACTACATGCGGACCACCTACGAGTTCGACCACGCGCTGCTCGGCGCGCAGTCCGGCATCGGCGGCGGCGGCCGGTACGACGGCCTGTCGCGAGGACATCGGCGGCCCGTCGCTGCCCGGCATCGGCTTCGCGGTCGGCCTTGACCGTATAGTGCTAGCCATCGAGTCCGAACGCGGACGCGCCGGACACGCCACGCGGCCAGCCGGCTGCCAGGTCTTCGGCGTGCCGCTCGGCGAGGACGCGCACGCCGATGTGCTCGCGCCTGATCACCGAGCTGCGGCGGGCCGGGGTGCGCGCCGACATGTCGTTCGGCGGCCGGGGCCTCAAGGGCGCGATGAAGGCGGCCGACCGGTCCGGTGCCCGCTTCGCGGTGCTCATCGGTGCGGACGAGAGGAACGCCGGGACTCGTTCAGGT
Source organism: uncultured Actinomycetota bacterium (assembly GCA_963850115.1). Classification (GTDB taxonomy): domain Bacteria; phylum Actinomycetota; class Actinomycetes; order Streptosporangiales; family Streptosporangiaceae; genus Trebonia. The sequence continues at coordinate 51,419 of CAWKKG010000019.1, read as the reverse complement.
GAAGGATCTTAAGAGCGGCGACCAGGAGCACGTGGCGGCGACCTCAGCCGCCGACTGGCTGCTCAGCAACCTGACGGGAGACGAAGCGGAATGATCCGGACCCACGAGGCCGGCACGCTGCGTGCGGAGCACGCGGGGGAGCGCGTTGTACTGGCAGGCTGGGTAGCGCGGCGGCGCGACCACGGCGGCGTGGTCTTCATCGACCTGCGCGACGCGAGCGGCGTCGTCCAGGTCGTCTGGCGCAGCGACGACGAGGCCGTCGCACGACCTGCGGGCCGAGTTCTGCGTCAGGGTGACCGGCGACGTCCGGCCGCGCCCGGCCGGGAACGAGAACCCCGAGCTGCCGACCGGCGCGATCGAGGTCGCGGCGGACGAGCTCGAGGTCCTCTCCGAGGCCGACCCGCTGCCGTTCCCGGTCGAGGGCAGCACCGAGGTCAGCGAGGACGTCCGGATCAAGTACCGCTACCTGGACATCCGCCGCGAGGAGACCGCCCGCGCGCTGCGCATCCGCTCCGCGGCCGCGTACCTGCTGTCCGACGTGATGCGCGACCACGGCTTCGTGAACGTCGAGACGCCGTACCTCGACCCGGTCCACGCCGGAAGGCGCCCGCGACTTCCTGGTCCCGGTCCGGCTGCGCCCGGGCAACTGGTACGCCCTGCCGCAGTCGCCGCAGCTGTTCAAGCAGCTGCTCATGGTCGGCGGCCTTGAGCGCTACTACCAGCTCGCCCGCTGCTTCCGCGACGAGGACTTCCGCAAGGACCGCCAGCCGGAGTTCACCCAGATCGACCTGGAGATGTCCTTCGTCACCCGCGAGGACGTCATCCGCGGTCGGCGAGGACGATCGTCTCCGACCCTGTGGCGCGAGATCACCGGCTACGAGATCCCGCTGCCGCTGCCCCGGATGACCTACGCCGACGCGATGGCCCGGTACGGCTCGGACAAGCCCGACCTGCGCTTCGGCGTCGAGCTCACCGACCTGACCGGCTACTTCGCCGGCACCGAGTTCCGCGTCTTCCAGGCGCCCTACGTCGGCGCCGTGGTCATGCCCGGCGGCGCCGTCGCAGACCCGCCGCGAGCTCGACGCCTGGCAGGACTGGGCCAAGGCGCGCGGCGCGCGCGGCCTGGCCTACGCCCTGCATCGCCGAGGACGGCTCCATCTCGGGTCCGGTCGGCAAGAACATCTCGGATTCCGAACGGCTGGGGCTTGCTCGAGGCCGTCAGCGCGTCGCCCGGGGACGCGGTGTTCTTCGCGGCGGGCGCCGCCCGTCCCTCCCAGGAACTCCTCGGCGCGGCCCGCCTGGAGATCGGCAACCGCTGCGACCTCATCGACACCTCCGCGTGGTCGTTCCTCTGGGTGGTCGACGCCCCGATGTTCGAGGAGACCGACGAGGGCGGCTGGACCGCGGTGCACCACCCGTTCACCTCCCCCCTGCCGGAATGGGCGGACAAGTTCGCCACCGAGCCGGGCGGCGCCCTCGCCGACGCCTACGACATGGTGTGCAACGGCTACGAGATCGGCGGCGGCTCGATCCGTATCCACAAGCAGGCAGATGCAGCAGCAGGTCTTCGACGTGATCGGCCTGTCCCAGGAGGAGGCCAGGTCCCAGTTCGGCTTCCTGCTCGACGCGTTCAAGTACGGCCCGCCGCCGCACGGCGGCATGGCCTTCGGCTGGGACCGCGTGGTCATGCTGCTGGCCGGCGCGGAAACCATCCGCGACGTCATCGCCTTCCCCAAGGCGGCCACGCGGCGCCGACCCGCTGACCGGCGCCCCCACCCCGATCACCGCGGCCCAGCGCAAGGAAGCCGGCGTAGACGCCCAAGCCAGCCCCGCCAAAACCAGCCTCCTAGCCAGCGAATCTCTGGCTTCGAACACTGTTCTCTGCCCTGGGGGCGGAGCGGGGCGGATATCGCTCGCGCACAGTCGTGGCCAAAAAGGCGAGCCCCGCTCCGCCCCCAGGGACACCCCCCATGTCTCCAGCCGGTGGCTCGCCGGCTGCCCATGGACCAGCACCGGCGACCACCTGCACCACCGGAACCGGGGCACTCCGGCCACCTGCCTACAACCGGAACCGGCGCACCAGCGACTACCTGCACCAGGATGGGAACCGGCGCGTCGGCGAGCCCGCGTGACCACCTCAGCCACCCACGCGAGCAAGGCGCGGACCGCAGCCACCTCTCTCGGTTTTGTCCACTACGGCCACCACTGACCAGGGGCGCGTCCGCTCACTTGACCACCCGCAGCTTGGCCGCGAACGGATGCGACTAAGTCCATCGCATTCGATAAGCGGGACGTACCTGCAAAAGATTGAGGGTCATCCGGGGCGCATAATTAGCCACTTATGTCACTCAATCACGGTTCCGAGAGGCAAACGCCTCGCATAAACACCGACAAAGCCGGACAAGTCGCCAGGCCGTGTCGTGGTTTCCCGCATTTGACCCACGATCACGACACCGGACATCCCTCGCGGCCGCACGGGCGGCCGGTCTCGGGGCCGCGGCCGCTCAGCCACGTGGCCATCTCGGCCGCCGTCGCGCACTGGGCCTCCCGGGTCCGCAGGCCGAGCACGCCGATCCGGATCGTGTCGATCTTCCTGTGCACGGAGTTCCACCGGTCGCGGTCCTTGTCCCGCCACTGCTCGTCCGCCGGGTGCGCGGCGGCGCCGTCGATCTCGACGCAAGCTCGGTACTCGTCGTAGAGGTTGTCCAGGTAGCGGTTGCCGGTGCCGTGCCATACGCGAGCTTGCCGCGTCGCGGTGGGCAGGCCGTGCGGCCGTTCGACGCCCCGCACGTAACGGCGCTCAAGCACCGACAGGACTTCTCCCTGGCGTCGCCAAGTGCGAGTTCGAGGTCAGCTCGCCAGCGCATCCTCGGGCGGGCGGCCATCGCGTCGCGGATCCTGGCCGCGGTGGTCCGCCGGCGGCCGATCGGCACGGCAGATCCAGTCGTACGCCTCCTCGAAGGTACGCCGACGCCTCGATGAGGTCAAGAACGGTGTCCTCTACGCGCGTACACGGCGGCGACATCGCAGGATGGACCGCGCGGTCCAGCGATCGAGACCGGTGAACGATCACGCCGGGTATCGTCGCCCATCGCGCCGGATGGCGGGCTATCGGCACGGTGAGGTGGATCGCCGCGCTCGGCCTGTCCATGAGGCCGTGGCGTTCGGCGGCTGTCCAGTGGCTCAGCGCAGCACCAGGCCCCGCGCGCAAGAAGCGCGGCCCAGATCTCGGCCTCGCGCTTTGGCGCACCAGTGAAGTTCGGCGTACACCCCGGCCCCCATCCGCTGCCAGTGGCCGTAGCGTTCACGGTTGCGGATGGCCCACGGGTCAAGTCCAAGCTGGATGGCTTGCGCGCGCGTGATCACGTGCCCTTGGCTGGCGAGCAGGTGACGGACTCGTGCGGGCAGTTCGGTCGGCATGCCGTCAAGCGTGGTCGACCAGAGCCGCGGACCGCCACGACAGTCATCGAGCTGTGGATAACGTGCCCGGAATGTCCGCCTGCTGTGGACAACCGTTTGCCGTCCTCCTAGGACGGTGCTTGCTCATCGGCAAGTCCACTTGGTTCCAGGCGCTAGTAGGCTCGCAACCATGGACAGTTTGTTCGATGAGGCGGGGGAGCGGGCCGCCGCCTCCGCCGCGCCGCTCGCCGTGCGGATGCGGCCGCGGACGCTGGATGAGGTGATCGGGCAGCGGCACCTGACCGCGCCGGGAACGCCGTTCCGTAAGCTCATCGACAACGACGCGCCGATGTCGCTGATCCTGTGGGGGCCGCCGGGCACGGGCAAGACCACCCTCGCCTACGTCGTCAGCCAGGTGACGAAGCGGCGGTTCACCGAGCTGTCCGCCGTGACCGCGGGGGTCAAGGACGTGCGCGCCGCCGTCGACGCGGCCCGGCAGCAACTCGGCATGAACGGCCGGCAGACCGTGCTGTTCGTCGACGAGGTGCACCGGTTCTCCAAGACGCAGCAGGACGCGCTGCTGCCCGCCGTGGAAAACCGCTGGGTATCCTTCATCGGCGCGACGACGGAGAACCCGTCGTTCTCGGTCGTCTCGCCGCTGCTGTCCCGGTCGCTGCTGCTGACGCTGCAGCCCCTCGATGACGACGACATCCGGCCAGCTCATCAAGCGGGCCCTGACCGATGAGCGCGGGCTCGACGGCAAGGTCGCGATCGATGACGACGCCCTTGAGCACCTGGTCCGGCTGGCCGGCGGTGACGGGCGGCGCTCGCTGACCTACCTGGAGGCCGCCGCCCTCGGCGACCAGCCACATCGACACGCCGGCCCTGGAGCGCGCGGTCGACCGGGCCGCCGTCCGCTACGACCGCGACGGCGACCAGCACTACGACGTGATCAGCGCGTTCATCAAGTCCATGCGGGGCAGCGACGTCGACGCCGCGCTGCACTACCTCGCGCGGATGATCGCGGCGGGGGAGGACCCGCGGTTCATCGCGCGGCGGCTGATCGTGCACGCGAGCGAGGACGTCGGCATGGCCGACCCGACCGCGCTGCAGATCGCCGTGGCCGCCGCGCAGGCCGTCGAGTTCGTCGGCCTGCCCGAGGCGCGGATTAACCTGGCCCAGGCGGTCATCCATATCGCGCTGGCGCCGAAGTCCAACGCGGTCGTCCGGGCGATCGGCGCCGCCGAGGCCGACGTCAAGGCGGGCCTGATCGGCGCGGTGCCGTCGCACCTGCGCGACGCGCACTACCCTGGTGCCAAGCGCCTTGGGCACGGCCGGGGCTACGTGTACCCGCACGACCTGCCCGAGGGCATCGTGACACAGCAATACGCCCCTGACGTGATCGACGGGCGCGCGTACTATGAGCCCTCAAGCCATGGCATGGAAGGCCGTTTCGCCGAGCGGGCACGCCTCATCCGCGCCATCCTGCACTCCGAGCAGGAGGCCGGCCAGCCGGCCGGAGGGCCAGACAACCAGGGAACGGGCAGTCAGGGAACGGCCAATCAGGGAACGCGCGACGAGGGGACAACGGAATGACGCTGACCGGGATGGCGGCGCTCATCGCCGCGGTGAGCTTCGCCGTGCTCGCCTGCACCGGCGTTTACCTGGCGGTGCGCTTTACCAGGGTGCTCGGCGACGCGGCCACGCTGGTCCGCGAGACCCGCGCCGACCAGCAGGCGCTGTTCGTCCGGGCCAACGCCGCGGTCGACCGGGCGACCGCGCAACTCGACCGGACGGAAGCCGCCACGTCGGCGGTCGCCGATCTCGGTGACTCGATGACCGAGCTCGCCGGGCAGGCAAGCGCGCTGGCCGGCATCGGCAAGACGGTGGCGGGCGCCGTCGTCGGCGGGCCGCTCGGCCGCGCCGCGGCCGTCGCCTACGGGGTGCGGCACGCGGTCGGGTTGCGCCGCGGCACGGTGGCCAGGCCGGGCACGCTGCCCGGGCAGGTCGTGGCCGGCGCCGAACTGTCCACGGCCAGGCCGCCGCGAGACGGGCGCCCGGCGATGATCCGCCGCGGGTTCTGGCTCCTCGCCGGCGCGGCGGGCGGCATCGTGGGCTACCGGCGCGCCGCCTCGCTGAGCCGCCAGGTAGCCGAGACGCTTGGCGGGCGCCGGAAGAAGGCCGGCACGGTAAAGCGGCACTGGGCCAGAGAGACAATCCGTTTCACTCGCGACGTGCGGGAAGGCATGGACCTGTATTCGGTTCGGCAAGAAGCCAGCCGGAGGCCTACGCTTGGCACCAGTGAGGATTCGCGGCACTAGCCGGCGCCGTCTTTCATGGCGGCTTGCGCAGGCATCCGGACCCGCCACGGCCTACCCTTGCTTTCGCGGCGCGCACCGGGCGCTGCCATTCGTTGAGGCAATCAAAAAGAGAGAGAAGACCACTGATGCAGTCGGCAGAGATCGCCCGCCGTTTCCTGGCGCACTTCGAGGCGCGAGGACACGCCATCGTCCCCTCGGCCAGCCTCGTGGCCGACGATCCCACGCTGCTGTTCGTGGTCGCCGGCATGCAGCCGTTCAAGCCGTACCTGCTCGGCCAGCAGGTGCCGCCGTGGCGCCGGGTGGCGGACGCGCAGAAGTGCGTGCGCACGCTCGACATCGAAGAGGTCGGCAAGACCACCAGGCACGCGACGTTCTTCCAGATGCTCGGCAACTGGTCGTTCGGCGACTACTTCAAGGAAGACGCGATCCGTCTGGGCGTGGGACCTGCTGACCAAGTCCCAGGCCGACGGCGGTTTCGGCTTCCCCGAGGAGCGGCTGTGGGCGACCGTGCTGCACGGCGACGACGAGTCCTTCGCGCTCTGGCGGGACAAGATCGGCGTGCCGGAGTCCCGCATTCAGCGCCGCGGCCTCAAGGACAACTACTGGCACATGGGCGTCCCCGGCCCGGGCGGCCCCTGCTCGGAGATCTATTTCGACAAGGGGCCCGAGCACGGCCGCGAGGGCGGGCCCGAGGCCGACGAGGACCGGTACCTGGAGGTCTGGAACCTGGTCTTCATGCAGGACATGCTGTCGGCGGTGCGGGCCAAGGACGACTTCGACGTCGAGGGCTCGCTGCCGTTCAAGAACGTCGACACGGGCATGGGCCTGGAGCGGATGGCGTCCATCCTGCAGGGCGTCGACAACATCTACGAGATCGACACCACGTACAAGATCCTCGCGAAGGCGGCCGAGCTGACCGAGCAGGACTACGGCAATGACCCGCGCAGCGACGTCTCGCTGCGGGTCGTCGCCGACCACGTGCGCAGCGCGGTGATGCTAATCGAGGACGGGGTACTGCCGTGCAACGAGGCGGGCGGCTACGTGCTCCGCCGGCTGCTGCGCCGCTCGATGCGCAACCTGCGGCTGCTGGCGGGCGCGCAGCGCGGCGGCGGCGCGTCCGCGACCACCGGGCTTCATGCACGAGCTGACCACGGTCACCATCGACGCGATGGGCGAGCAGTTCCCCGAGCTGCACCGGGACGCGGCGAACATCCACGCGGTCATCGACGCGGAAGAGGCGGCGTTCGCCGGCACGCTCCGCACCGGCACGGCGATCTTCGACGTCGCGGTCGAGGAGACCAAGCGCAGGCACGAGAGCGTGCTGTCCGGCGCGCAGGCGTTCCAGCTTCACGACACCTACGGGTTCCCGATCGACCTCACCCTGGAGATGGCCGCCGAGCAGGGCCTCACGGTGGACGAGGAAGGCTTCCGCCGCCTCATGGGCGAGCAGCGCGCGCGGGCCAGGCAGGACGCGCGGGAGAAGAAGACCGGCAACGCGGACATCTCGGTCTTCGCCAGCCTGCTCGAGCAGGCGGGCAGGGTCACGTTCACCGGCTACGACGCGGCCGACGGCGAGGCGACCATCGTCGGGCTGCTGGCGGACGGCGTCCCGGTGGCGCTCCGCGGCACCCGGCACCCAGGTCGCCGTGGTCCTCGACCGGACCCCCTTCTACGCCGAGGGCGGCGGCCAGCTGCCGGACCACGGCGTCATCAAGACCACGGGCCCTGGCGGCAACGCCGAGGTCGACGTGACCGACGTGCAGATGCCGCTGCCCGGCCTCGTCGTGCACCGCGGCACGGTCAGGCACGGCGAGATCACCACCGGGTCGCCCGCGTGGGCGGAGATCGACGTGGAGCGGCGCCGGGCGACCTCCCGCAGCCACACCGCGACCCACCTGGTGCACCGCGCGCTGCGCGGCGCGCTCGGCGAGTCGGCGGCCCAGGCGGGCTCGGAGAACGCGCCCGGCCGGCTGCGGTTCGACTTCACCGCGACCGGGGCGGTGCCGGTGACGGTGCTCCGCGAGGTCGAGGACGAGGTGAACCGGATCCTCATCGACGACCTGACGGTGCGCGCGTTCCACACCTCGATCGACGAGGCCCGCTCGATGGGCGCCCTCGCGCTGTTCGGCGAGAAGTACGGCTCTGAGGTCCGCGTCGTCGAGGTCGGCGAGTACTCCCGCGAGCTGTGCGGTGGCACCCACGTGGCCAGGTCGGGCCAGCTCGGCCTGGTCAAGCTGCTCGGTGAGGCGTCGATCGGCTCCGGCGTGCGCCGCATCGAGGCCCTCGTGGGCATCGACGCGTTCCGCTTCCTCGCCAGGGAGAGCGTCCTCGTCAACCAGCTCAGCGACCAGCTCAAGGCGCGGCCCGGAGGAGCTGCCCGAGCGGATCTCGAACGTGGTGACCAGGCTTCGCGACGCCGAGCGGGAGCTGGCCCGCCTCAAGTCCGCGCAGCTGCTTGAGGGCTCGCGGGCAGATCGCGGCGGCCGCGGAGAACATCGGCGGCGTCGCGTTCGTCGCGCACGGCGTGCCCGCCGGGACCGACGCCGACTCCATCCGCAGGCTCGCCCTCGACGTGCGGTCCAAGATCCCCGCGCTCCAGCCGGCGGTCGTCGCGCTGATCGGCACGCCGGCGGACCGGCCGGTCGTGGTCATCGCGGTGAACGAGGCCGGGCGCGGGTCCGGCCTGTCCGCGGGCACGCTGGTCGCGGGCGCGGCCCGGGTGCTCGGCGGCGGTGGCGGCGGCAAGCCCGACATCGCGCAGGGCGGCGGCGCGCCCGGGGCGGGGCAAGCTGAGGTAAATGCCGCGTTTGACAGCATTCGTGCGAGCTTGCGGGACAGCGTCTGGACTGGCCGGTAACGTGGTGGGATGTTCATGCGGCAGGTAAATCGGTGAGGACAGGCGTGCGTCTGGCCGTAGATCCGGGTACTGTCCGCATTGGCGTGGCCCGCAGCGATCCGGGCGGTGTCCTCGCCACCCCGCTCACCGTCGTGCGGCGGGGCAAGGGCGACCTGGACGCCCTCGCCTCGCTTGCCGCGACCGAAGAAGCAATGGAGATATTGGTGGGCCTTCCTCGGTCCCTGTCCGGCCGCGAGGGGCCGGCCGCCGTCTCCGCGAAGAAATTCGCGGCGGACCTCGCGGCCAGGGTCGCGCCGCTTCCCGTACGGCTCGTCGACGAGCGCTTTACCACGGCGACCGCGCACGAGGCGCTCCGCGCTGGCGGCCACGACTCGCGCGCGCGGCGGCAGACCGTCGACTCGGCCGCCGCGGCGGTGCTGCTCGAGGCCGCGCTTGAGTCCGAGCGCCGCACCGGCAACGCGCCGGGCCAGCTCGTCGACCTGGGGGCCGCCCGGTGAGCGGCGGCTACGGGCCCGGCGGCTATCCGGGGCAGGGATACGGCGCACCCGACTACGACGGAGATCCCGACCGCACCAGGCCGCGCCGGCCGGGCGGCGGCCAGCCGCGCCGGGACGGCCAGGGCTGGCAGGGCGACCCGGGCTACGACGCACCGCCCGGTTACGGCGGCCAGGAGTTCGGCGACCCTGGCTACGGCGGACAGGGCCACCATGACCAGGGCTACCCCGACCAGGGCTACCCCGACCAGGCTCACGGTGACCCCGGCTACGACCCCCGTGGCTACGGCCAGCCGGATCCGGGCTACTACCAGGGCAGCGGCCCGCAGCAGGGTCAGTACGGCACCGGCGGCAGGCCGCAGTTCGACCAGTACGGCACCGGGCCGCGCCGCCCGGCGGGCGGCTACGACCAGGGCGGCCACGACGACTGGGAGCAGGACCAGGGCGACAGCTCGTTCCTCCCGGGCTTCGGCGGCCGCGACGCGGGCCGCGATGGCCGGTATGACGACGGCCGGTATGACGCTGGCCGCTACGACGACGCCCGTCGCGGCGGCCCGCCCGGCGGCCGCGGCCCCGGACCCGGCCCGGGTACCGCGGCCGCGGCGGCCGCGGCCCCGACCCGCGCGGCCGCGGCAACGGCCCGCGCGGCCACGACGACTACGACGCTGGGACGACAGGGACCGCAAGCCGCGCAAGAAGGCGACCCGCTGGCTCCCCCGCGCCCTGGTCCTCGTGGTGGTCGTGGTCATCGTGGTCGGCGGGCTCGTCGGCGGCCTTGACATCTACCACAAGTACCAGGCCAGGTACCACCCGGCGGACTACGTCGGCGACGGCACCGGCAACGTGACCGTGCAGGTGATGAGCGGCGACACCGCGTTCAGCCTCGCACCGCGGCTGCTCCAGCTCGGCGTGATCGCCAGCACGCGCGCGTTCACGAACGCGGCCGAGGCGGCGACGAGCACCACGAGCACCGAGCTCGAACGGCCTGGAGGCCGGCTACTTCCAGCTGCACGAGCACATGCAGGCCAGCCTGGCCTACGCGGCGGTGACCAACCCGAAGAACGTGGTGCAGACCACGGTGACGATCCCCGAGGGCAAGCGGGCCGTCGACGTCATCGCGATCATCGCGCAGAAGACCAAGATCCCGCTCAAGAACTTCCAGCAGGTGCTCGCCCACCCGAGCGAGCTCGGCCTGCCGTCCTACGCCAACGGCAAGGTGGAGGGCTACCTGTTCCCCGCCACCTACGCGATCGTGCCGCACGAGACCGCGCTGCAGATCCTGCAGGCGATGGTGCAGCGGTTCAACGTCGAGGCGCAGCAGGTCAACCTGGTGGCGGCGGCGAACGCGGTCCACCTCACGCCGACCCAGCTGATCATCGAGGCCTCGCTCGCCGAGGCCGAGGGCGGCTCGGTCGCCGACTACCCGAAGATCGCCGAGGTCATCCACAACCGCCTCGCCAAGGGCATGCACCTGCAGTTCGACAGCACGGTGCTGTACGGGCTCGGCAAGTACGCGGTCAGCGCCACGTTCAAGCAGATCAACACCCCGGGGCCGTACAACACCTACCTGAACGCCGGGCTGCCGGCCGGGCCGATCTCCAACCCGGGCGACGCGGCGATCAAGGGCATCCTGGACCCGGCCCAGGGTGACTACCTGTACTTCCTCACCAAGCCCGGCGGCAAGTCGGAGTTCTCGGCGACCCCGCTAACGGGCCAGTAAAGCCCAGGTAACCTCACCACCTATGAAGGCAGCAGTCCTCGGCAAGCCCATTGCCCACTCCCTGTCACCCGTGCTGCACCGCGCGGCCTACGCGGCGCTCGGCTTCGCCGACTGGACCTACGAGCTAGTCGAGTGCGACGAGCGCGGCCTGGCCGCCTACGTGGAGTCACGGGACCAGGAGTGGGCCGGCCTGAGCCTGACCAGGCCGCTCAAGCGCACGGTGCTGCCGCTGCTCGACCACGTCGACCACCTGGCGGCCGCCACCGGCGGCGCGAACACCGTGGTGTTCCGCCCCGAGGGCCGGTACGGCTACAACACCGACGTGCAGGGCGTCGTGGACGCGCTCACCGAGGCGGGCGCGCAGGCGCCGGGCAGCGTGACGATCCTGGGCGCGGGCGCGACCGCCTGCTCGGCCCTGGCCGCCGTCGGCGAGCTCGGCGCGACCGGGGCCGACGTCGTGGCCCGCGACCCGTCCCGCGCGGACGACCTGCTCGCCACCGCCGACCGCCTCGGGCTGAAGGCGCGGCTCCGCCCCTGGGCGGAGCTCGACGACGGCGCCGCGCCGGTTCCCGACCTGCTGATCTCTGCCGTCCCCGCCGGTGTCGCCGACGATTATGCCGAACGGCTGCGGCTTACTCGTCAAGCGCCACCCGTCGTCCTCGACGTGGTGTACCACCCGTGGCCGACTCCGCTGGCCCAGGCGGCCGCGAGCGCGGGGTCGGTCGTCGCCAGCGGTTACGCGATGCTGCTGCACCAGGCCGCGGCCCAGGTGGAGCTGATGACCGGCAAGCCGGCCCCGCTGGCCGCGATGCGCAACGGCCGGCGAGCGGGAACTAGCCCGCCGCGCCGGCCGCTAACGCACCGGAAACCGGTTAGTACCCTCCTCCCGCGACGGCGGCCAGGGCCGGCACGAACCTCGCGGCGTCCACGGTGCCCAGCCCGGTCGCGTTGTTGTACGAGCCGTTGGCGCTGAAGCCGGGGACGTTCACGAGGTCGGAGCTCGAGGCGCAGGAGCCGTCGCTCTGCACGTCAGCCGCGACGCAGAACGTGTAGCTGTTGCTGCCCGCGGAGATCGGCACGATGCCGCTGCCGGAGCCGCCGCGGCCCATGGCGTACAGGGCCGGGTTCAGGTCGCCGAGCCGGTGCCCCGCCGCCTGGTCGGCCAGCGCCACGATGCCAGAGAACAGCGGGGAGGCCTCGCTGGTCCCGCCCACGATTCCCCAGCCGGCGACGCCCGGGTCGGTGGTGTCGTAGAAGTCGACCGCCCCGTTGACCGCGGCGCTCATGGAGATGTCAGGGGTGCCCCGGCTGCCGCCGACGGTGCGCGCGACGCCGTTCTGGAACCCCGGGCGGGAGAAGACGGCGGAGTGGCCTCCGCCGCTCGACCCCCAGGTGTAGACCGGCCCGGTCACCCCGACCGTGGAGCTGAGGTCGTCCCAGACCTGGTCGGGAGCGGTACGGGCGCCCTGAGCGTTGAGCGTCAGCTGGGTGCCGCCCACGCCGGTGACCAGCGGGTCCGACGAGGGCCAGTCGACCGCCCTGGTGGACGGAGCAGCAGATCACGTCGTCCGGGTTCGCGCAGGCGGAGCTCGGGCTGCAGATGTAGTCGGTCGAGCCCTGGTCGCCGCTCGCCGCGAGCACGGTCACCCCGTGCGCCGCCGCGTTGAAGTACGCCGAGCGCAGCGAGTAGATCTGGCCGGCGTTGCTGAAGGTCTGCTCGTTGGCGCCGAAGCTCTGCGAGATGACGTCGCCGAGATTGTGGTTGATGACGTAGTTCTCCGCCTGCACGATCTGCGGGAGCCCGTAAATCCCCTCGACCTCCGACATCGGGGTCTCGACCAGCAGGATGTTGGCCTTCGGGGCCATGGTGTGCGACCACTCGACGTCGAGGCTGGTCTCGTCGGTCCAGCCGTAGTAGTCCGAGCACGTGTCGGGGGCGCCCGCGCTGTACGTGGTGGTGCAGTTGCTCGGGTTGGTGGTGATCGCGCCCACGGGGGTGATCACCTTGAAGGACGGCGGGTCGGGCAGGCCCATCTGCGCGTCGTAGGCCGCCAGGTCGGAGGCGATGGACGGGGAGCCGAAGGCGTCGACGATGACGATCGTCTCGCCCTGGCCCTCGATGCCCTTGTTGAACAGCGGGGCCAGGTCGTAGGCCTTCTGCAGCTGGAACGCCTGGTAGCAGGCGATACCAAAGTCCGACTCGCATTGCGCCGTGGTCGGCGGCTGTTTCATCTCGCCCGCCGCGAGGATGTGCCCGGTGGAGAACGGGACCACCTGCACCGCGGCCGCCGTCGTGACGGCGGCCACCGGTACCGCCGCCGCACTTCCCGCCCCGAGCGCCGCGACGGACGCGATCGCCGCGCCGCGAATCAGGGCCACTACCCGAGAACCGCTCACTAAGTCCTCCATTTCGCTGCTGCCGTCAAGACCGCGCGCCACGTGCCTGGTCCAGTTCCCAGGGCTATTTGTGCGGACGTGTCTGACCTGGCCTAAACGAGGAAAGTCTAGGACTTAGCCGTAAATATCGGAATAGTGAGTTCACACAGTTCCGTCGGCCGGAAGATCTACGGTCACGCCGCGTGAGAAGACTGCTTTGCGGCTCAGCGGCGAATCGGCCGCGAGTTGATCGATATTTGTCTATCGATCTAGCTGCCTTTTGCCAGCCTCTTCAACCGCATCCGCCATCTCCTTGTCGCCCCGCTCGCGCAGCCCGGCGATCACGCCCTCGACGTCGGCGGCCGGGCGGTTCTGGCTGAGCTTGGCCTTCGCCTCGATCCTGGTGATCTCGAGCTCGATCCCGACGATCGCCCTGAGCTGCCCCTCGATGAAGGGCCGGGGCGCGTCGTCCACCGACCACGGGTGGTCCCGGTAGGCCTCGTGCTTGGTGGTCAGCCGCCGCACCAGGTCCTCGGTCCAGGCCGGGTCGTCGTGCACCACCAGCCGCCCGTAGACGTGCGCGGTCACGTAGTTCCAGGTCGGCACCACCCGCCCGTGCTCGGCCTTGGACGCGTACCAGCCGGGGCTGATGTAGGCGTCGGGCCCGCGCACGATCGCCAGGGCCTCGCCCATCGAGGCGAGCTTCCACTGGTCGTTGTTCCGCGCGAGGTGCCCGTGCAGCGAGCCATGTCGCCCGGCCGAGGGGGCGCCGGCGGCACGTACATGAACGGCAGCATGGTCGCCACCAGCCCCTGCTCGGTCAGGGTCACCAGGTCGGCCGCCCCGTGGTTGCGCAGCAGCTCGTCGACCAGCGCCGGTCTGGCGCGAAATGGGCGGGAACGTACATACCGCCCTCCTCTCCCGTCCAGCGTAACTGCCCGCGCCGGTCCGGCGGTCCCCGTGCGCCGTTCGCGCGCCCAACGGCACCCGGGCGTAAGGGCCGTGCCAGTCGCCGGGACCGACACACAGTGAAATAGTCAGAAACACAGCTGTCACCTGGCGAAATAGACGTGGAACAGCGGCTCTCTACTCTGGGGGTTGTGGCGGACATTTTCGATGGTTACCGGCTCGCTGAGGCCTGGGACGAGATGTTCGCGGCCCCCGGCAAGCCCCGCGCGGCCTACGACGCGCTGGTCTCCGTGCTCCAGCCGATGGACCCGGCCGAGCTGAAGTACCGCGCCGACCAGCTGGCCCGGGTGTTCACCGACCGCGGCGTCACCTACGACTACGCGGGCGAGGAACGGGCGATGCCCACCGACCTCATCCCGCGGGTCATCGACGCGGCCGAGTGGGATCTCGTCTCGCGGGGCGTCCGCCAGCGGGTCAAGGTCCTCGAGGCGTTCCTCGCCGACGTCTACGGTCCTGGCCGCGCGCTTCGACGACGGCGTGATCCCCTGGAGCCTCATCTTCACGAGCGGGAAGTTCCGCCGCGAGGTCGCCGGGATCACGCCGCCCAACGGCGTCCGCGTCCACGTGGCCGGCATCGACCTCATCCGTGACGAGCAGGGCAAGTTCCGCGTCCTCGAGGACAACGTGCGGGTTCCCTCCGGGGTCAGCTACGTCCTGGAGAACCGGCTCGCCATGACCAGGCTGTTCCCCGCGCTGTTCAGCGACCAGAAGATCCACCAGGTGGACGAGTACCCGTCACGGCTGCTCTCCGCGCTGCGCGCGGCGGCACCGCACGGCGTCGTCGACCCGTTCATCGTGGTCCTCACCCCCGGCATGCACAACGCCGCCTACTTCGAGCACACCCTGCTGGCCCGGCTCATGGGGGTCGAGCTCGTCGAGGGCCGTGACCTGTTCTGCTGGCGCAACCGCGTCTACGTGCACACCACGCACGGCCGGCGGCCGGTCGACGTCATCTACCGGCGGGTCGACGACGACTGGCTCGACCCGCTGCATTTCCGCCCGGACAGCCTGCTCGGCTGCCCCGGCCTGGTCAACGCGGCCAGGCACGGCACCGTGACGATCGCCAACGGCATCGGCAACGGCGTGGCCGACGACAAGCTGATTTACACGTACATGCCGGACCTCATCCGGTACTACCTAGGCGAGGAACCGATCCTGGAGAACGTGGAGTCGTACCGCCTCGAAGACCCGGACGTGCTCGACTGGGTGCTCGGCGAGGTCGGCAACCTCGTGCTCAAGCCGGTCGACGGGGCGGGCGGCGCCGGCATCGTCATCGGCCCGCGCGCCACCGACGAGGAACTCGCCGCGCTCACGGCGAGGTCAGGGCCAACCCGCGGGGCTGGATGGCGCAGCGCCCGATCGCGCTGTCCACCTCCCCGGTCCTGATCGGCGAGAAGCTGGCACCGCGCCACATTGACCTGCGGCCCTTCGCCGTCAACGACGGCAGCGACGTCTGGGTGCTGCCCGGCGGCCTCACCCGCGTGGCGCTCAAGGAGGGCGAGCTCAAGGTGAACTCCAGCCTGGGCGGCGGTTCGAAGGACACCTGGGTCATCGACACGCGGCCGGCCCGAGGAGTCGGCCGCCGAGGCCGGGGAGCACCTGGCGATGGCGATGCCCGAGGCGGCGAGCGCGCCCGAGATGGTGGCCATCGCCAGGCAGATCGGCCCCGAGCAGTGAACGCCGAGCTGCTCAGCCGGATCGCGGAGACGATCTACTGGACCGGCCGCTACGTGGAGCGCGCCGACGACACCGCGCGGCTCATCGACGTGTACATCCACCGGATGCTCGGCGAGACCGGCGCGGACTCCGATCTCGGCCTGCCGCGCGCTGTTCGGCATCCTCGGCGTGCCGGTCGAGCCGGACAGCGGAGCTCGACATCGACGTGGTGCTGTTCCGCCTCGTCTTCGAGGCGCAGTCCTCGAGCGCGATCGCCGGCTCGATGCTCGGCGCGCGGGCCGGCGCACGCGGCATCCGCGAGGTCATCTCGAGCGAGATGTGGGAGTGCCTGAACGTCACGGCGCACGGCCTCGCCGGCCAGAAGCGCGCCGCCGAGCGCCTCGGCCCGCACGTCTACCTGCGCTACATCAGGGAACGGTCGGCGCTGTTCTTCGGCCTGGCCGACTCCACGATGAGCCACGACGACGCGTGGCGGTTCCTCGTCCTCGGCCGCAGCCTGGAACGCGCCGACATGACGGCGAGGCTGCTTCTCGCCCGCATGTCCGCCCCCGACGACCTTGACTGGCCGGTCCTGCTAAGAGCCTGCGGCGCCCACGAGTCCTTCATAAGAACCCACGGCTGGGCCGCCGAGCCGTCCAGAGTGGCCGAGTTCCTGCTCCTCGACCGCCTTTTCCCGCGCAGCGTCGTGCACGCGCTGACCACCGCGGAGGAGTGCCTGGCGGCGCTGAACCCCGGCCCGACCAGGGCCGGGGTGGACGACTCGGCCCGGCGCCCGGTCGGGCGGCTGCGCAACCGCCTGGAGTACGCCGACCCGAAACAGCTCACGGCGCAGCTGCCTGAGCTGCTGAGTACCTTGCAGGAGACCTGCGTGCAGGCGAGTGAGGCGATCGCCAAGCGGTACTTCCAGTACCAGACCCCGATCGCCTGGGAACGGGACGGCTGAGCAGTGGGCTGGCGACTGCGCATCGAGCACATCACCAACGTCAGGTACGCGGGTCCGGTGGCGACCTCGTTCAACGAGGCGCGGATGACCCCGCTGACGCTGCCGTCCCAGATCACGCTCGAGTCCCGGGTGACGGCGGGTCCCGGCGTCCCCGTCTGGACCTACAACGACTACTGGGGCACGTTCGTCTCCGTCTTCGACCTGCCCGAGCCGCACGACGACCTGGTCATCCGCGCCATCGCCACGGTGGAGACCGAGCCGTTCGGCGGCATTCCGGCCACGGCGGACCGTCCCTCCTGGGCGGAGCTCGGCGAGAAGGCGTCGGACGGCAGGCTCCTCGAGTTCCTGATGCCCACGCCCGCTCACCACGGTCACGGACGAGATCTCCGACGCCTCGCTCGCCGAAGTTCTCCGGCCTGTCTCCTGACGCGGCCGCCGAGGCCATCTCCGCCCGCGTCCGCGAGCACGTCACCTACATGCCGGGCGCGACCGGCGTGCGCACCAACGCCCAGGAGGCCTGGGACAAGGGCAAGGGCGTCTGCCAGGACATGGCGCAGCTCACGGTCGCCCTGATGCGCGCCGCCGGCCTCCCCGCCCGCTACGTCTCCGGCTACCTGCACCCCGACCCGAAGGCCGAGCCCGGCAGCACCTCCGTCGGCCAGTCCCACGCCTGGGTCGAGTACTGGGCGGGCTCGTGGACCCCGCTCGACCCGACGAGCGGCACCCCGGTCGGCGAGCGCCACGTGGTCGTCGCCCGCGGCCGCGACTACGCCGACGTCCCGCCGCTCAAGGGCATCTACCACGGCCCCACCGGCGGCGACATGACGGTGACGGTCCAGGTCACCCGCCTCGCCTGAAGATCAAAGTCAACCCCGCGATCATCCATAACGGCTGGTGGCTTCGCGTGGTAGCGCCCCATTGCCCTACCTGAGCTGGAGGGGCATACGGGGGCGGCGCCGCCAGGCACAGCGGACGATCAGGTAGACGACCGCGCCGACCGGGCTGAACAGGCACAGCAGTACCCACACGGCTCGGGGGAGGAAGCGCGTTTCTTCCGCCCGGCTCAGCCCGAACACGACCAGTGCCAGCCAGGCGAACGTCGCGACGACCGCCACCAGTAGGCCGGCGATAAGGACGAAATCCGCGAGCATGCGTTTCCCCTACTGGCCGGCGATAACGGCAGAACCCCGCGCGGATCGCTGAGGAGCACCGTCCCGGCGAACAAATCGCCTACCGACCGCAGGCGATCGCTGGCTAGCACGATGAAGATGCCGGACAGCGCCTCGCCGTTCAGGAAGAATCCGATCACCTGGCGCGCCGCGGTCCGGCCCCGCCCGGCCACCTGGCGCGCGTCCGGCTGCCAGCACCGCAGGCCGAGCATCCGCTGCGCCGGCGTGCGCCCGTGGCCCCACTCGAACTGGCTCCAGGTGACGTAACCGATCCCGAGCGTGCCGATGAACAGCGCGAGCCCGAGGAGCCAGGCCCGGGCCACCTCCGCCCGGCTGGCGAGGCGCGTGCCCTGCGGCAGGATCAGCCCCGATACGGGGTCGAGGTGCATCCCGGCCGGCGCCTGCGGCTCTGGCTGCTCGCCCTTGCTTTCTTGTTCCTCTGCCATGACAGCCTCGCTTCGGAGTGGCCAGGCCCGCCGCACTTGCGCGCCGTCCCCATTCTACCTCTATACTATGATCATAGTAAAATGGCAGAATGAATGATGGAAGGGCCATGTTTCGGTTCCGGCTTGACGGGTCGTCCGGGGTGCCGCCGTACCTGCAGCTCGTGCAGCAGGTGCGCCAGTCGCTGCTCCTCGGCTACCTGCGGCCCGGTGACCGGTTGCCGACCGTGAAGGAGGTCGCGGTGAACCTCGCGATCAACCCGAACACGGTGGTCAAGGCCTACCGGCAGCTCGAGCACGAGGGCCTCGTAGCCGGCCGGCCGGGCCAGGGCACCTTCATCACCGGCACCCCCGCGCAGGCGTCGCCTCCCGCGGCGGCCAGCAAGGCGCTCCGCCGCTCGCTGCAGGGCTGGCTAGCCGCCGCGGCCGCGGCGGGGCTCTCCGAGGACGCCATCACGGCGCTGATCGCCGCGGTCCGCCGCGACACCACCATGGAGGATGAGGTCGGATGACGCACGATGTCGGTCGCGTCCCCGCGCTGCGCGCGGACCGGCTCGGCAAGCGGTACGGGCACAGCTGGGGCCTGCGGGACTGCACGTTCGCGGTGCCGCCGGGCTCGATCGTCGGCCTGGTCGGCCCGAACGGCGCGGGCAAGACCACGCTGCTCGCGCTGACCGTGGGCCTGCTCGCGCCGACCGAGGGAGAGGTCGCGCTGTTCGGCGAGCGGTCACGCGCGCAGGACGCCGCGACGCTCGCCCGGGTCAGCTACCTGGCGCAGGACCATCCGCTGTACCGGGGATTCACGGTGGCGGACATGTTCCGCTTCGGCCGGTCGCTCAATCCGAGCTGGGACGCCGGGCTGGCGCGGGCGCGGGTGGCGGCGCTCGACATCCCGCTCGGCCGGAAGGTCAAGTCGCTGTCCGGCGGCCAGCAGGCCCAGGTGGCGCTCACCATGGCGCTGGCCAAGCGGGCCCCGCTGCTGCTCCTCGACGAGCCGGTCGCCAGCCTGGACCCGCTGGCCAGGCTCGACTTCATGCGGGACGTGGTCGCGGCCTCGGCCGAGTCGGGACTCACCGTCCTCATCGCCTCGCACGTGATCGCCGAGCTTGAGCGGCTCTGCGACTGGCTGCTCGTGCTGAACGGCGGGCGGCTGCAGCTCGCGGGCGCCGTCGAAGACCTGCTGGCCGGGCACGCGGTGCTGACCGTGCCGCGCGACGCCGCCAACGGCTGCGCTGCCCGGCCGGGTCATCGAGCGGACCGACAGCGACCGGCACTCCACCGTGCTGGTGTCGGCGCCGGCGGGCACGGTGACGGCGGCGGTCGCCGCTCGTCCGGGCTGGACGGCCGAGCCGGCCGGGTTCGAACCGGTCGTGCTCGCCTACCTGCGGCGGCCGCAATTCGCGGCGGCCCCGCCGGCCGCCAGGGGAACGGCGGTGGCGTGATGATCTGGGTCACCTGGCGGCAGCACCGGCCGCAGGCGCTGACCGCGCTCGGCGTCTTCGCGTTCGTCGTCGTCTACGCCCTGGCCTTCGGGCTGTGGATGCGCTCCACGTTCGACTCCGACGCGATCGGGAGCTGCCTGGCGCGCAGCGGCGGGTGCCGGCTGCGGCGGCGCGATCAGTTCCTTCCTGCACGCCGCGCAGGGCGGTGCCGGGGCGCCGCTGACCCTGGTCCTGCTCGTGGTTCCCGGGGTACTCGGCGCCACCGTGGGCGCACCGCTGCTCGGCCAGGAGCTGGAGCGCGGCACCTGGCAGCTGGCCTGGACGCAGACGGTGCCGCGCACGCGCTGGCTCGTCGTCAAGCTCGGGCTGATCATCGCGGGGCTGGTCGCGTTCGGGGCGGCGGTCACCGCCGTCACGGCCTGGGCCTGGTCGCCGCTCGACCGGGTCAGCGTCAAGACGCAGCCGCCGCAGTTCGTCGCCGAGGGCCTGGTGCTGACCTGCTCGCTGCTGTGCGCGTTCGGGCTGGCGCTGCTCGCCGGGCTGCTGCTGCGCAACACCATCGGGGCCATGGTGGCGGGGTATTTCGCGTGGGACGTCTGCCTGGGCATCGTGATCCTGCTGACCGGGCCGCTGCAGCCGTTCTCCGCCACCAAGGTGATCCCGTGCGCCGGCGCCGCCTGCGCCGCGGCGTCCACCAACTCGGTGCCGCCGGTGACCGGGAACCTCGGCGACCTGGTGAACAGCGTGACGCCGGCCGGCGGTCACCTGGTGGTGAGCTACGTGCCGGCCAGCGCCTTCTGGCCGCTGCAGCTCGTCGCCGGCGGCATCTTCGTGGCGATCGCGCTGTCCGCGGCCGGCGCCGCCGTCTGGCTGCTGCAACGGAGGACCACGTGACCGGACCAGGCACGGACGCGCACTTCTACAGCGAGGGGACCCTCATCGCCGGGACGCTCGCCGAGGTACCGCATCCGGTGGCGGCGGCGCTGCTCATCACCGGCTCCGGCAAGCTCAACCGGGACTCAGACGCGCGCCTTGGCCGGCGCGGCCCGGTGGTTGTGCGCACCGGCATCACCCGGCAGGTCGCCGCGGCGCTCGGCGCGGCCAGCGTGGCGACCCTGCGGTACGACAAGCGGGGAGTCGGCGCGAGCGGCGGCGACTACCTGCGCGCCGGCCTGACCGAGAACCTGGCCGACGCGCGCGCCGCCTTGCGCTGGCTGGCCGCCCGCTTCCCGGGGCGGCCGCTGCTGACGGTGGGGCTAAGCGAGGGGACCTGGCACGCCGCGCGGCTCGCGGCCGAGGAGGAACCGGTCGCGGGCACGGTCCTGCTCGGCGCCCCCGCGAGGACGGGGGAGGGGGTCATCGACTGGCAGATCGCCGCGATCGCGCCGGCGCTGCCCCGGCCGGTGCGGCTGGTCATGCGGCTCACCCGCCAGGACTTCGCGCGGACCCAGCACAAGCGGGTCGCCATGCTGAAGGCGTCCACGGCGGACGTCATCCGGGTCAGCGGCGTCCGGGCCAACGCGCGCTGGTGGCGGGAGTTCCTCGCCTACGACCCGGTGCCGGACTACGCGAAAATCACCGCGCCGGCCCTGGCGATCACCGGCGGCCACGACATGCAGGTGCCGCCGGAGGACGTGGCCGCCATCGGGCGCCTCGTCCAGGGACCGTTCGACGGCCACGTGACGGGCGATCTCAGCCACCTGCTCCGCCCCGATCCGGACCGGAAGGGCCCCTTCGGCTACCGCCGGGCCCTCCGCCAGCCGGTGAGCCCCGAGGTGCTGGCGCTCATCACGGCCTGGGCGACGGAGCACTGGGGGCACCCGGCGCGGTAGCGGCCGCCGCCGGCCGGTGCTGATTACCGACCCCGCCCGGTCACGGGCGTCCCTGCTGGCATACTGACCGCATGACTCGGCAGGCGGCGAAGGACGGCGACGGCACCGAGCCGCCGGCCACGCTGCGGTCGCGGCACGCCGAGGCCACCCGCCGCGCGGTGCTCGACGCTGCCCGCTCCCTGTTCGGCCGGCAGGGCTACGCGCAGACATCGGTCGAGGAGATCGCGGACGCGGCCCTGGTCACCAAGGGCGCCGTTTACCACCACTTCGCCGGCAAGAAGGCGCTGTTCCGCGCGGTGTACGACGAGGTGGAGGCCGACGCGCAGGCCCGTGCGCTGCGCGCGGCCGACCCGGGTCGGCCGCCGGTCGACCAGATGGTGGCGATGATGAACGCGTACCTGGACGCCGCCCTGGACGTGGAGATCCGCCGGATCACGCTGGTCGACGGCCCCGCGATCGTCGGCCCGGAAGTCGACGAAATCGCGCAGCAGCAGCCCGGCTACCTGGCGGTCCGGGCGTTTCTTGGCAACTCCATGGCCGACGGCCAGCTCATCGACGTAGACCCGGGCGCGCTCGCGGATCTCGTCGGCGGCCTGGCGTGGGTCGGCCGGCCTGCTCATCGCCCGCGCCGGCGACCCCGACGAGACCAGGTCGGCGCTCGGGCCCGCGGTCGAGGCGATGCTCCGCGGCCTGGCCCCCGGCACCGGCCGCTAACCGCCCCAAACGCGCCCCGCCGGCGCCTGGCCTTGTGCGCCCCAGGGACGGAACATTCTGGCCTTGCGGCACCCACGCACGACTCTATTGGCCTTGTGTCACCCCGGCCGGCAACCGTTTGGCCTTGCGGTACCCAGGCACATCCCCGGTGCTGGACCGGTGGGCCACACGGCCAGAATTCCGGGCGCCGCCCGGCCCGGCGTACCGCGTCCGGACCGCCTCTTGCCCTTCTAACATACCGACGGTATGTTTTATACCCATGGAATCCGAAATGCTGGAAACCCGGCTCGGCCCCCTGGCCTGGCAGTCCTCCGGCCAGGGTCCGACGATCGTCTTCTTCGCCGGCGCGTTCGCGAACCACGATTTGTGGCGCGACGTCGTCACCCAGCTCCAAGACCGTTACCGCTGCGTCACGGTCGACCTCCCGCTCGGCGCGCATCCCCGCCCGCTGAACGCGGGCGCGGACCGGTCGGCCGCCTCGCTGGCCCGGCTGCTGCTCGAGTGCCTTGACCTGCTCGACATCGCCGACGCCACCGTGGTGGTCAACGACACGGCCGGCGGGCTGCTCCTTCTCTCGCTCGCCAGCGGCCACCCGGCGCTCGGCCGGATCAGCCGTCTCGTCCTGACGAACTGCGAAAGCTACGACCAGTTCCCGCCGGATTCGCTCAAGCGGGCATCGGAACTGTCCCGCCGGTTCCCCGGGCTCACCCGGGCGCTTATGCGGTTGCAGGTGCGGCTGCAGCTGCGCTGGCCGGCCGCGCAGCGCCGGTTCAGCTCGACCGTGACGGCGAACGGAATCGACCGCGAGCGCGCGGAGTCGTTCTTCGGCCCGGCCGCGCGTGACCCGCGGGTGGCCGCCGATCTCGTCGCGGCCATGGCCGGCTTCCGCCCCCAGCTCATGCTCGACGCCGCCGCGGCGATCCCCGCGTTTGCGCAGCCGGTGCTGCTGATCTGGGGCGAGGAGTGCCGCTTCTTCACGATGGCGCAGGCCCGGCGGCTCGCGGCCGATTTCCCTCACGCCACGCTGGTCTCCGTCCCCGGCGCCAAGGCGTGGGTCCCGGTCGACAACCCGGCCGCGGTGGCCGGCGCCATCGCCGAGTTCGTGCCCGCGCGGGTCGCGTAAACGCCCCGCGGACCGATGGCCCGCCCGCCGATCCGATATTGATTTGAGATCAAAATATTTGACCTCAAATCTCATCTCGGTAATACTGAAGCGTGCCCTCAGCGGAGTCCGCACGGGGCGGAAGCCGGACAGCCCGCGCGAACGACGGCCGGGCCGCCGCCCGCGGGGGCTCCTGCCTGCGCGCCGCTCGGCCCGGACGGCAAGCCCATCTCCTGGGGTGACTGGCCGGGCAGGCTGATCCAGTTCCCCGATGACGTCCCGCTGCACGCGCTCATGCTGTCGGCCACCCGGCTGCTCGGCGCGTACGGCCAGCACACCGTCCAGGCGGCCGGGCTGAAGGTCAGCCTGGCCGGCCTCGGCGTGCTGCGCGTGCTGATGGCCAGCGACGGCCTGAAGTCGACCGAGCTCGCCGAGCAGGCCTGGTCCAGTCCCGGCACGATGACTAGCGTGGTGAACACGCTGGTCAAGGGCGGCTTCGTGGAGCGCAAGCCCGACGCGGCCGACCGCCGCGTGGTCCGGCTCTACATCACGGACGAGGGCCGCGCGCTGATCTCTTACTACGTGCCCCAGGCGGCCGCGCGGTGGCGTAAAGCATTCGACTTCGTCGACGAGGCCGACGAGGCTGTCATCCGGGGGTTCTTCATCCAGATGATCGATCATCTGAGCCAGCTATTGCGAGAGGAACGCGGCGCATGACGACCGTGACCGCGCGGCCCAAGGGCCAGGGATCGCCGACGGTGACGTCGGCGATCAGGACCGAGGGCCTGCGCAAGACCTATAAGTCAAGCAGGGGCGACGTGGAGGCGGTGCGCGGCATCGACCTCGACGTCCCCCAGGGGGAGTTCTTCGGCCTGCTCGGGCCGAACGGCGCGGGCAAGTCCACCACGATCGGCATGCTCACCACGCTGGTCGCGCCGACGGGCGGCCGGGCCTGGGTGGCCGGCCACGACGTGGTCAAGGACCCGGTCGCGGTCAAGCGCCGGATCGGCGTGGTCACCCAGAACAACACGCTGGACATGCAGCTCACGGTGCAGGAGAACCTGGAGTTCCGCAGCCGGTTCTTCGGCTTGTCGCTGGGCGCCGCGAGCAAGCGCGCGGCGCAGCTGATCGACGCGTTCGGCCTGTCCGACCGCAGGAAGGCGATGGCCGACCAGCTCTCCGGCGGCCAGGCCCGGCGGCTGATGATCGCCCGCGCCCTCGTCCACCAGCCCGACGTGCTCTTCCTCGACGAGCCCACGGCCGGGCTCGACCCGCAGACCCGGGTGAACCTCTGGGACATCCTCAAGGTGCTGCACGATCAGGGGCAGACGATCCTGCTCACCACGCACTACATGGAGGAGGCCGAGGCGCTCTGCGACAAGGTCGCCGTCGTCGACCACGGCCTGGTCCTCGCGGAAGGCTCGGTTGACAAGCTCCTCGCCGACTCCGGCGCGCAGACCGTCGTCACCGTGCGCTTCGCGGAGCCGGTCCCCGACGGGCTCGGCGAGCTGGCCGGCCTGGCCGACCGCCCCGGCGTCACGAAGGTGGAGACCGACGGCGACCAGCTCCGCGTCTTCAGCGGTGACCCCGAGGGCCTGCTCGGCGACCTGGTGGGCATCGGCACCGCCAACGGCCTGCACGTCCGTGACGCCTCCGAGGCCAGGCCCAGCCTGGAGACCGCCTTCCTGGCCCTGACCGGCCGCGAGTACCGGGAGTAGAGACCATGGCCACGACCACCCAGCCCGTCGGCATCGGCGCGACCTCCGGCGGCGACGCCCCGGTCGCGGCGTCGATCGCCGCGCTCATCACCGACGCGCCGGTGCCGCACCCGACCCTGTGGAAGACGTTCGCCGCGATGATGGCGCGCGAGTTCCGCGTGCTCGGCCGGAACGCGCCGTCCACCTTCATCCGCGCGGTCATGCAGCCGCTGCTGTTCGCGTTCGTCTTCGCTTACGTGCTGCCGAAGATCGGCAGCGGGTTCGGCGGGGGAGGTGCCGCCGGCGGCGTCACCTTCTCCACGATCCTCGTGCCGGGCCTCGATGGGCTCCATGTTCCTCATGCAGGGAATGTTCGGCACCACGATGCCGCTGGTCATGGAGTTCTCCTGGCAGCGCACCATCGAGGACCGGGCCCTGGCGCCCGTCCCGATCCGCGTGCTGGCCATCCAGAAGATCACCGCCGGCGCGATCCAGGCGTTCATCGGCGCGGCGATCGTCTTCCCGGTCGTCTACTGGGTGCACGCCCCCGGCCAGGGCCCGCACATCCACGTGACGAACTGGTTCCTGCTCGTCGTGGTCATGGTCGCCGCGTCCGCGCTCACCGCGTCGCTCGGCCTGTGGCTCGGCACGGTGGTCGACCCGCGCAAGATGCAGATGGTCTTCGCGGTCATCCTGCTGCCGCTCACCATGCTCGGCTGCGTCTACTACCCGTGGTCCGCCCTGCACGTGATCCGCTGGCTGCAGATCGTCGTCCTGGTCAACCCGATGGTCTACATGACCGAGGGCCTGCGCGCGGCCCTGACGCCGTCGCTCGGCCACATGCCCCTGTGGGCGATCCTGGTCGCCCTCATCGGCGGCACGGTGGTCTTCGGCTCCCTGGCCGTCCGCACCTTCCACAACCGCGTCGTCAACTAACCGTTCCTCGTCACTGAGCGATAGTGAGCATCGCCCGGCGGGCGGCCGCGAACGGTCTTCGGCCGCCTGGCCGGGCGGGCAGCCCCGTCGGCCCGTCGCGGTCTTCCGCCACCGCGCGGCGGCCGCCGCTAAGCCCTCCGGGAACCCGCCGTCCCTCGCGCGCGTCCGGCGCGGGGGCGCTCAGGGGGTAGCTCTCACCCCGGGATCCGTCCGGTCCCGGCGGTGTCACACCTGCCCGTCAGCACACCTCCGCGCCTTCAGCGCGTAACATCATGATAGCACTAGAACACAGCATCGTGCGCGAAGCTCACTACCCAGCGAACGGCTCGAACCCCGCCCGCGCCGGGACCTCCTCCGGTTGAGTGGATGTTTTTGCACCCCCCGCGGTGCAAAAACATCCACTATCCTTTGATCGCGCGCCCGCAAGTCAGATAACAGCAAGAAGTTATTCCGAACGGGGGCGGGCCGACTCCCTCCGGCACGCCTCGCCGCCAAGAGACGGCGGGCGGGAATACCCGATTGCCTCCGAGTGCTGATACTCTTGTCGGTGACCAGTCCGGTACGGATCGCGTGCCGGGCGTGCAAGCGGAGGACCACCTCCCACCTAGCAGGCCCACGGGTCGGCGGGTTCGGTGCGGCGCGGTCGTCAGCCCGGTGGTGAAAGACGGGGCTGGCGGATGGCGCCGCCGATGTGGTAGCCCCGCGGCGCACGCGCCTGACGGGGCTTTTTCCGTTTGGCACCAGTCACGACAGGCCACTGTCGCAGGCAGGAGAGCTGCCGGGCAGGCACCAGCCGCCGTCGGAAAGTCCGGCGACGGCAGACATGATGAACCTGTGGAGGTCACATCAGCACCGAAACGCGTATCAATGATCGGATCCGCACCCCCGAGGTCCGGCTGGTCGGCGCGAAGGGCGAGCAGATCGGGATCGTCTCGATCAACGAAGCGCTCCGGATGGCCCAGGAGGCCGACCTCGACCTTGTCGAGGTTGCGCCGACCGCGCGGCCCCCGGTCTGTAAGCTCATGGACTACGGGAAGTTCAAGTACGAGACCGCGCTGAAGGCCCGGGAATCGCGCAAGAACCAGACCCAGACGATCGTCAAGGAGATCAAGCTCCGCCCGAAGATCGACCCGCACGACTACGGCACCAAGAGGGGCCACGTCGAGCGGTTCCTCAAGGCGGGGGACAAGGTCAAGGTGACGATCATGTTCCGCGGCCGCGAGCAGTCCCGACCCGAGCTGGGCTTCCGGCTGCTGCAGAAGCTGGCGGACGACGTCAACGAGCTTGGCTTCGTCGAGTCGCAGCCCAAGCAGGACGGCCGGAACATGATCATGGTGATCGGCCCGCACCGGCGTGCGCCCGAGCGCAAGGCTGAGCCTAAGCCCGCGCAGTCGCGCCCGGTGCCGAGCCCGCGCAACGAGGCTGAGGCCCCGGCCCACGCGACGACGACGCCGAGACCCCGGTCGAGACCTCGGCACCGGCGCCGACCGACGCGTAAAGGTTTACCCCCGGCAACGGGGAAGGGCGAGGCGGCCCCGCACGGAGGGTGCGGGGCCGCTCCGCGAGGCAAAGCTGCCCCTGGGCGGCAATTAACGAGGAGACGACGGCGACTATGCCGAAGATGAAGACGCACAGCGGCGCCGCCAAGCGGTTCAAGGTCACAGGCTCTGGCAAGATCATGCGGCTGCGTGCCAACCGGGCGCACCTGCTCGAGCACAAGTCCTCCCGACGCACGCGCCGGCTTGAAGGCATGATCCCGATGGCCAAGGCCGACGTCCGCGAGATCAAGCGACTGCTCGGCAAGTGAGCTAAAAGGCCATCGCGGCCGAGTCAAGTAACCGCAGCCTAGAGGGAGATTGAACGATGGCACGCGTCAAGCGTTCGCTTAACGCCAAGAAGAAGCGCAAGGTTGTCCTCGAGCGGGCGAAGGGCTACCGGGGCCAGCGGTCCCGGCTGTACCGCAAGGCCAAGGAGCAGGTCCTCCACTCGATGACCTACGCCTACCGCGACCGCAAGGACCGCAAGGGCAACTTCCGCAGGCTCTGGATCCAGCGCATCAACGCCGCCGCGCGCGCGAACGGGCTGACCTACAACCGTTTCGTGCAGGGACTGAAGGCGGCAGGCGTCGAGGTCGACCGGCGTGTTCTCGCCGACCTCGCGGTGACCGACGCGGCGGCCTTCGCCGCCCTGGTCGAGGTGGCGCGCACGGCGCTCCCCGAGACCGTCGGCGCGGCGGCCTAGCCCGCCTCGGCACACATACTCGCAAGGTGAATGTTAAATCTCACATTCACCTTGCGAATTAGGGTTGAGAAGAAGATGTACGCAAGCGCCAGTATGGCGCGGCTTAAGGCCGCCCGGCGGCTGACCAAGCGGGCACTGCGCCAGCGTGAGCGGGCCTTTCTCGCGGAAGGCCCGCAGGCGGTCGCCGAGGCGCTGGCGACCGGCGCGCGTGTTACCGGCCTTTTCGTCACCGCGCCCGCCCAGGCGCGGCACGCCGACCTGGTCGCGCAGGCGGAAGCGCCGGGCGTCGACACGTCGCTGGTCAGCGGCGAGGTGATGAGCGAGCTGGCCCAGACGGTAACCCCGCAGGGCCTGCTCGCCGTCTGCGACTTCGTCGACGTACCGCTTGACCAGGTCACGGCGGCCAAGCCCGCCCTGGTCGCGTTGCTCGCGAACGTCCGGGACCCGGGCAACGCGGGCACCGTGCTGCGCGCCGCCGACGCGGCGGGCGCGGACGCGGTCATCTTCGCCGATGCCTCGGTCGACGTCTACAACGGCAAGTGCGTCCGGGCGAGCGCGGGCAGCCTGTTCCACCTGCCGGTCGTGGCCGGCGTGCGGCTGGCGCCCACGGTCGCCGCGCTCAAGGGCGCTGGCCTGCGAGTTCTCGCCGCCGACGGTGCGGGAGACGAGCACGCTCGACGACCCCGGGACGCGGGCGGCGCTCAGCGCGCCGACCGCGTGGCTGTTCGGCAACGAGGCGTGGGGACTGCCCGACGACCTGCTCGCGCTGGCCGACGAGTCGGTCGCGGTGCCGATCTACGGCCGCGCGGAATCGCTTAACCTCGCCGCCGCGGCGGCGGTGTGCCTCTACGCCTCGGCCCAGTCGCTGTTCGGCCCGGGCGGTACCGTCCACCGCGCCCCGCGCGCTGGCGCCCCGGCCTTGTTAGAGCGTCACCGGCTTATGTTACGAAGCATTATGATTACGTCGCGTTGCCCGCGTAATGGCGGTAGAAGAATCCCTCGCATAGGGTATTTGCGCTATGACGTAGCGAAATCCCCGAACGTGGGTACTGTCCTAAGGGCGGGTAAACGCGCTAGAGTCTGATCACATTCCGTCACCCGCATCGTGGATTGAGCCAGCAATGGCCGACCCGGTGCGCCCCCTGCTGGACGGAGGCGCAAGCGCCGTGAAGGACAACAGACCGGGCCGGAAGGCATCCGGCGGGACCGGGCGTGCCAATGGCACGCGGGCCGTCGTGCCGTCCGCACTGTCTGCACGGTCTTCCCACGAGAATGGGGCCGGGAGTCCCGCTCCCCTGACCGCGAGGTCGCTGAGTGACGCCCAGTCGCTGATGGCCGACGAGCTGCCCGACGGCCTCGTGGTCGCCGACGAGGCGGGCCGCGTGGTCGTCTTCAACCGGGCCGCCGTCCGGCTCACCGGGATCGCGGCCGAGGAAGCCATCGGCAAGTACGTCTACGACGTGCTGCCGTTCAGGGACGATGACGGCCGCGACTGGTGGATGTTCGCCGACCCGTACAACGGCCTGGCCACCAGGAGCAGGCACCCGGAGCGCAGCCTGTCCCTCGGCGAGGGCCTGGAGGTGCTCGTCTCGGTCGGCTACGTCCGCGACAGCCGCTCCGGACCGGTGCGCCGCCTGGTGATCACCCTGCGCGGCGCCCAGCAGCGGGCCCGGCTCGAACGCAGCCGCGCCGAGCTCGTCTCCACGGTCGCGCACGAGCTGCGCGCGCCGCTGACGTCGGTGAAGGGGTTCACCGCGACGCTGCTCGCCAAGTGGTCCAGGTTCAGCGACGACCAGAAGCGGGTCATGCTGGAAACGGTGAACGCCGACGCCGACCGGGTGACCCGGCTGATCACCGAGCTGCTCGACGTGTCGCGCATCGAGTCCGGCCGGATGGAGGTGCGCCGGCAGCTCGTCGACGTGCCCGAGCGGGCGCGCAAGATCATCGCCGGCCGGGTCGCCTCCGGCGAGTCGGAGGACCGGTTCCGGCTCGAGTCCGCCCACGACCTGCCGGAGACCTGGCTGGACGCCGACAAGATCGACCAGATCCTCGGCAACCTCGTGGAAAACGCGGTCAGGCACGGGGCTGGTATCGTGACTGTCGTGGTGCGGCGCGCAGCAGGTGAGCGGTGATCAGCAGGAAGCGATCACCGTGTCCGTGCGCGACCAGGGCGAGGGCATACCGCCCGAGATGGCACTCCGGGTGTTCCGCCAGTTCTGGCGGGGCAAGCGCCGCGGCGGCACCGGCCTGGGCCTGTACATCGTCAAGGGCCTCATCGAGGCCATGAACGGCGAGATCGCCGTGGCCCGCGCGCCCGGCGGCGGCGCCGAGTTCCGATTTACCCTGCCCGCGGGCACGCCCATCGCGTAACGGCGTTAGCGCCGTGATGTCGCGGCGAGGTGTGCACGCGGGCGAGCCGTACCCCGCGAGAGCGCGAGCTGCAGCCGCTGCGCCGCCGGGCCCGGACCGCGATGAGGGCGGACACGGCGGGTTCAGCCGCCGGCGATCCCGGTAGGGTCATGACTGCTGGATGAGAGTCGGCCCCGCTCGTTCGGGATAACCCGGAACCCGCACCATCGCGGACCTTCCAGCTGGCTGATGACCTTGAGGGAAGCGAACGGAAAAACCGATGTCCGCACCTAATAAGAACTACGACCCGGTCGAGGTGACCGCCTTGACGGCAGAAGAGGTCGAGCGCGCCACGACGGCCGCGCTGGCCGCGATATCCCGCGCGAGGACCCTGGACGAGCTCAAGGAAGCCAGGATCGCGCACGCCGGGGACAAGGCGCCGCTATCGCTGGCGCGCGCCGAGATCGGCGCGCTGCCGCCGCAGGCCCGCGCCGACGCGGGCCGCCGCGTCGGCGCCGCGACGGGCCAGGTCAGGGACGCGCTGAAGGAACGCCAGGAGCAGCTCGAGCACGAGCGCGACGAGCAGGTGCTGATCACCGAGCGCGTCGACGTCACGCTGCCCTACGACCGCGCGGTGCCGGGCGCCCGGCACCCGGTCAGCATGCTCGCCGACAAGCTCTCCGACGTGTTCGTCGCGATGGGCTACGAGGTCGCCGAGGGGCCTGAGGTCGAGGCCGAGTGGTACAACTTCGACGCGCTCAACTTCCTGCCCGACCACCCGGCCCGGGAGATGCAGGACACCCTGTTCGTCGCCCCGCCGGACGACGCGCCGCCAGGCACCCGGTCCGGCATGGTGCTGCGCACCCACACCTCGCCCGTGCAGATCAGGAGCCTGCTCACCCGGCCGCTGCCGCTGTACGTGGTGAGCCCGGGCAAGGTGTACAGGAACGAGGCGCTGGACGCCACCCACCTGCCGGTCTTCTACCAGATCGAGTGCCTGGCGGTGGACGAGGGCCTGACCATGGCCGACCTGCGCGGCGCGATCCAGGCGTTCGTCGACGCGCTGTTCGGCACCGGGCTGCGGACCCGGCTGCGGCCTGACTACTTCCCGTTCACCGAGCCGTCCGCCGACGTGTCCATGGAGTGCCACGTCTGCCGCGGCGAGTCCACCAAGCCGGGCGCCGACCCGTGCCGCGTCTGCCGGAGCCAGGGCTGGATCGAGATCGCCGGCTGCGGCATGGTCAACCCGCGGGTGCTCGTCGCCTGCGGCATCGACCCCGACCGCTACAGCGGGTTACGCCTTCGGCCTCGGCATCGAGCGGGCGCTGATGCTCGCGCACGGCATCAACGAGATCCGCGACACCTACGACGGTGACGTGCGGTTCAGCCGGGCGTTCGGGATGGAGATCTGAGCGATGCGAGTACCAGTTTCCTGGCTGCGGGAGTACGCGCCCATCCCGGAGCCCTATGACGCGCTTGAGGTCGGGCGCCGGCTGACCCTCGCGGGCCTCGAGGTCGAGGCGGTCGAGCAGGTCGGCCACGACGTCCGCGGCGTGATCACCGCCCAGGTGATGGCCATCGAGGAGCTGACCGAGTTCAAGAAGCCGATCCGCTACTGCCGGGTCGCGATCAGCGACGCCGAGCTCACCGCAAGACCCGGAGACGCTCACCGGCGTTATCTGCGGCGCGACCAACTTCAGCGTGGGCGACCGGGTCGCGTTCGCCACGGTCGGCGCCACGCTGCCGGGCGGGTTCGAGATCACCGCGGCGAAGAAGTACGGCCGGGTCTCCGAGGGCATGATCTGCGCGGTCGACGAGCTCGGCATCGGCGAGGACCACTCCGGCATCCTCGTCCTGCCGCCCGGACACCCGCTTGGCGTGGACTTCACCGAGTACGCCGGCCTGCGAGGACGACGTGCTTGAGATCACCGTCACCCCGGACCGCGGCTACGCCGTGTCGATCAGGGGCGTGGCGCGCGAGCTCGCCAGCGCCTACCAGGTCCCGTACACCGACCCGGCGCCGACCTTCGTGCCCGGCGAGGACGCGACCGGCATCGACGACCGCGACGCGGACGCGGCTCCTGGCTTCGGAGACACAGGACCGTGGCCCGCCGAGATCGCGGACCCGACCGCCTGCGACCGGTTCGTGCTCCGCGAGGTCCGCGGCTTCGACCCCGCGGCCCGCGACGCCGCTGTGGATGCAGGTCCGCCTCGCCCGCTGCGGCATGCGCGGCGTCTCGCTCGCGGTCGACGTGACCAACTACCTCATGCTCGAGCTCGGCCAGCCGCTGCACGCCTTCGACCGGGCCAAGCTGCACCGGCCCGATCGTCGTGCGGCGCGCGCGGCCCGGCGAGACGCTGACCACGCTCGACCACGTCACGCGCACGCTGCACGAGTCGGACATCCTCATCACCGACGCAGCGGCCCGATCTCCATGGCGGGCACGATGGGC
Organism: uncultured Actinomycetota bacterium; assembly: GCA_963850115.1. Taxonomy (GTDB): domain Bacteria; phylum Actinomycetota; class Actinomycetes; order Streptosporangiales; family Streptosporangiaceae; genus Trebonia. The sequence continues at coordinate 18,285 of CAWKKG010000019.1, read as the reverse complement.
GGCCTCGCGACCGAGATCGACGACGACTCCACCGACATCGTCATCGAGGGCGCGCACTTCAGCGACACCGGGACCGCGAAGATGTCCCGCCGTCACCGGCTGCACTCCGAGGCGTCCTACCGATTCGAGCGCGGCACCGACCGCGAGCTGCCGCTGCGCGCCACCGCGCGGGCCGCCGCGCTGCTCGCCGACCTCGGCGGCGCGACGATCGTGCCGGGCGTGACGCACGCGCAGGTACCTGTCACGCCGGTGACGATCCAGCTGGCGGCCGACTACCCGGACCGCGTGGCCGGCGTCGTCTACGGCATGGACACCGTCGTCGCCCGGCTCCAGGAGGTGGGCTGCGAGGTGCGCAGCACGCCCGTCGAGCCATGCGCCGACGATCGCGCCATGGCGCCAACCAGCGGCGCGCCGACGGGTCGGCCCGCCGCGCGGCCGACGAGCACGAGCACGACGGCGAGCACGGCAGGCACGACCGCCAGCACATGGTCCTGCTCGTCACGCCGCCGTCGTGGCGCCCCGACCTCACCGACGCCGCCGACCTGGCCGAGGAGGTCATCCGCCTCGAGGGCTACGGCAACGTCCCCGTCCGGCAGCCGCGCGCCACCGCGGGCCACGGCCTGACCGAGCGGCAGCAGGTCGCTGCGGGCGATCGCCCGCACGCTCGGCGCCGCCGGCTTCGTCGAGGTGCACAGCGACCCGTTCGCCACGGCGACGGAGGCGGACAGCCTCATGCTCGCGCCGGAAGACCCGCGCCGCCCCGCGGTCAAGGTCGCGAACCCGCTGAGCGAGGACCAGCCGCAGCTGCGCACCACCCTGCTGCCCGGCCTGTTCCGCACCCTGGTGCGGAACATCGGCCGCGGCTTCCCCGACACCGCGCTGTTCGAGACCGGCCAGGTGTTCCTGCCGCGCCCCGGCTCGCCCGGTATCGCGCCGATCCTCGCCACCGACCGCGGCCCCACCGAGGCGGAGCTCGCGACGCTCGCCGCCGCGCTGCCCGACCAGCCGCAGCGGGTGGCCGGCGTCCTCGCCGGCAACCGCGAGCTGCCCGGCTGGTGGGGACCGGGGCGGCCAGAGACCTGGGCCGACGCGATCGAGGCGGCCCGCTCGGTCGGCGCGGTGAACCACCTGACCTTCGAGGTGCGGGCGGCGGCCGAGGCGCCCTGGCACCCCGGCCGGTGCGCCGCGCTGTACGTGCGGGCCGCGGCACCGGTGCCACCGGGCTAGCACAGGGGACGGCGAGCGGCACGAGTGGCTGGCCGGGCACGCGGGCGAGCTGCACCCGCGGGTGATCGCCGCGTACGGCCTGCCGCCGCGGACGCAGCGCGTTCGAGCTCGACTTCGCCGTGCTCGCGGCCGCCGTCGCGGCGGCCGAGCCGGTGCGCGGCCCCGCGCTGCCCGCGTACCCGCTCGCCACCCAGGACGTGGCGCTCGTCGTGCCCGCAGGAGGTGCCCGCCGCCGAGGTGGCGGCCGCGCTGCGGGCGGGCGCGGGCGAGCTGCTCGAGGACGTGCGGCTTTTCGACGTCTACACCGGCGCCCAGCTCGGCGAGGGCCGCAAGTCCCTCGCGTACACGCTGCGGCTGCGCGCCCCGGACCGGACCCTCACCGCCGCGGAGGCGACGGCCGCCCGCGACGCCGCGGTGGCCGAGGCCGCCCGTCGCACCGGCGCGGTGCTGCGCGCCTAGGCCCGGGAAGGTCAAGGGCAACATTCGTCCGAACGGATTCGTGTTTCACCCCGCCGGCCACCGCCGCGCATGCGGTGCGCGAACCCCGACGCGCGTCGGGCCGCCGCACCGCGGGCTGCCGACGCGCTTGTGTTAGGCCCAGCCGGTCGTTCCCATGCCGTCCTCCTCTCGACGGGACGGGACTGGCGACTTTGCCCGCATCTGCCCCATATGCCGTACATAACCGCATCTAGACCGCATTTTCCGGTCATTGCGGTCAGCGCCCCGAGCATGCCAGCATCTGGCGCGCGCGACACGCGGAATAGAGAAAGGTCACATTTTGGTTACGGAATGCGATTGCTGTCGCACGTGCAGCAAGCTGCAATCGCTTGCAGCGCAGGCGTTTCGTCACCTGTCGTGGTCGATCGCGGCAAGCGCGCGTTGTCAGTCGGTAGTCGTGTTTTGACGGTGCGCACGTGAAATCTGTGACAATGTGGGGTTAGCACCGCACGTTGCGCTATCCAGCGTGGTCAGCCTGGATGGCGGCGGAAAAGCACTGTGCAAGCCAGGGAGGTCAGATGGATCACGCGCGTCGCGCCGTGTTTAGGCACGGAATGCCTCGCGTCCGGGAGTGGGCCGTCTGGTCGTTGCCTCGGCCGCTGCTCGCGCTGTGGTCCGTCGTGACCTGCGGGTACCTGGCGTGGATCGATCGCCGGCGCGGCCGAGGTTCCACTTCCGGCTCTCGGACGTGGTGCTGTTCGCCGCCCTGGTCGCCTGCGGTGCCTTCTCCGTCGAGATGGCGCGCCGGGGCCGGGCCAGCGAGCCCGCGGGCGTGGTGAAGGACGTGTACGCGGTCTGGGAGCTCCCGGTCGTGTTCCTGCTGCCCGGCCTGTACGCGCTGATCGTCCCGGCCATCAGGCTCACGCTGACCCAGTGGCGGGTCCGCCGGGCCCCCGCCTACAAGCGGGTCTACACGGTCGCGGCGATCGGCATCGCCTACGGCTGCGCCCGCCTCGTGTACATGGGCCTGCTGCCAGGGCACGTCGACCCGCGGTCCTACCTGTGGAGCCACACCTCGATGTGGCTCGTCGCCGCCGGCTCGGGCGCGGTCGCCCAGTGGGCGGTCAACCAGGGCCTGATCCTCGCTGTCTTCCGCCTCGAGAACCCGGCGGCCAGCCTCAGGGACGAGCTGTTCTCCAAGGAGATGCTGCACAACGACGCGACCGAGGGGTGCGCCGCCCTGCTCGTCGCCGTCGGCATGACGATCAGCTCGCTCACGCTGATCATCGCGCTGCCGCTCGCCACGCTGCTGCAGCGCTCGTTCCGGCACGCGCAGCTGCTCAACGAGGCCCGCGCCGACGCGAAGACGGGGCTGCTCAACGCCGCGACCTGGGAGCGGGAGGCGTCGGCGGAGATCACCCGCGCGGTCCGCACCTCGTCGCCGCTCGCCGTGGCGCTGCTTGACCTTGACCGGTTCAAGCACATCAACGACACCCACGGCCACCTGCTCGGCGATGACGTGCTGCGGGCGATCGCCGAGACGATGACCGGCGTGCTGCGCGAGTACGACCTGGCCGGCCGGTTCGGCGGCGAGGAGTTCGTGATGCTGCTGCCGCAGACGCGCGCGACCGACGCCTTCCGCATCGCCGAGCGCGTCCGCGCGCACATCGCGCGGCTGCCGATCGCCTCCCCAACCGGCGAGCGGGTCCACGTCACGGCCTCGATCGGGGTGGCGGCCCTGGACGCCGGGTCGAGCCGGCGAGCTGACCGAGCTGCTCGCCGCGGCGGACGCCGCGCTGTACCGGGCCAAGGCGTCGGGTCGTGACCAGGTGCAGATGATCAGCACCAGCCGCGGGCTCAGCGCGGTCCGCCCCAGTGACGACCCCGACGGGGACGCCGGGTTCTGGCAGGGCAGCCAGCGCCGGACCGTCAGCGTCGCGCGCCGAGCCCGTGTTCGCCAACGACGGGCACGCCGACGGCAGGCCCGTCGGCCGGCCGCGGCGAGCCGGCGGCGTGCACGCCTGCGGCGGCGCGCTTCAGCTGCCCGTCGAGGTAGCGGACGACCCGGACGGCGACGAGAGCCCCGAGGCCACCTCAGCGCTCGCGGTCTGACCCCGCCCCGCCGCTTGGGCGCCCGCTCCGCCCCGCTCAGCCGGGTAATTCTCCCGTCCGGCGCGCGCATCTGACCCGTTCACCTGATCATAGTCAGTTCAACAGTATATAAAGACCTCATGAGCAAAGCGCGATGCGGGAAACCCCAGGAAGGGGACCCGTCATGGATGTGATCGAGGCGGTCGGCCTCGGGAAGCGGTACGGCCGGAAGTGGGGCCTGCGGGACTGCACGCTGTCGGTCCCGGCGGGGTGCGTGACCGGCCTCGTCGGCCCGAACGGGTCAGGCAAGACCACCCTGCTCAGCCTGGCGGTCGGCATGATCCGGCCGACCGCCGGCACGGTCCTGGTGGCCGGCGAGACCGCCGGGTCACGCGCGGCCCGGGACCTGACCGCCTTCGTGGCCCAGGACGCGCCCCTGTACCAGAACCTGCCTGTCCGGGACATGCTCCGGGTCGGCAGGAACCTGAACGTGCGGTGGGACCAGGACCGGGCCGTCTCCCGGCTGGACGGTCTGGGCATTCCGCTGAAGCAGCGGGTCGGGGCGCTGTCCGGCGGACAGAAAGCACAGCTCGCGCTCACGATCGCGCTGGCCCGCCGGCCCGAGCTCCTGGTGCTCGACGAGCCGCTCGCCTCCCTCGACCCCCTCGCGCGCGCCGACTTCACGCAGTCGGTGCGGGAGGCAGTTGCCGCGGACCAGATCTCGGCCGTGTTCTCCACGCACGTGGTCGCCGAACTGGAACAGGTCGCCGACTACCTGATCGTCCTCGGGCACGGAGAGGTCCTGCTGTCCGGCACGACGGCGGGCCTGACGGCCGCCCACGGCGGGGAGAGCCCGGAGCGGGTCATCCTGTCCGCGCTGCGGGAGCTCGCAGTCACGCTCAGGAGGTGGCGCGGTGACAGCGGCGGCCATTCCCGGCCGACGGGAGGGGGCAGCGGTCCGGCCGGTGCCCTGGGCCCGGCTGGCCTGGGTCACCTGGCGGCAGTACCGCGCGGCCCTGGCCGGCGCGGTCGCGCTCCTCGCGGTGATCGCGGCCTACCTGGCGTACATGGGGTGGGAGATCCACCGTGCCTACGATTCCTTGAACGCCTGCGAGTCGGCTTCGCTGCGCGGCCTGCCGCTGCTGTCCGGGCGACTGCTGGGCACGCCGGCCTGCGGGCCGCTCGAGCGTGCCTTCATGTCCTTTTACGGCACCGGACGGGGCTCCGTGCTGGCGTCAGGGATCAACGCGCAGGTGGTCCCGTTCCTGCTGCTGGCCGTTCCGGTGCTGGTCGGCGCCTTCGTCGGCGGGCCGGTGCTGGCCCGCGAGCTGGAGTCAGGCACGTTCCGTTTCGCGTGGACGCAGGGCGCGGGCCGGGTGCGCCTGGCGGTAGCCCGGCTGGTGCCGCTCGCGGTCGTCCTCACCGCCGCCGCGTACGGTCTCAGCGCGTTGTTCTCCTGGTACATCGGCCCTTTCGTGCAGTCCGGGGTCACCGGCAAATTCCCCATGCAGTTGTTCGGCACCATGGGCACCGACTTCGCGGCGTGGACGCTGTTCAGCTTCGCGCTGGCCGCGTTCGCGGGCGTGCTGCTGCGCCGGACGATCACCGCGATGGCGGTCTCCCTGGTCGCCCTGACGGCGGCGGACGTCGCCACGATGCTGTCACTGCGCCAGCATGAGGTGGCCGCGGTCGTCGTCACCGGCGCCGAGCCGGCCCAGGCAACTGGGTCGTGGGCAACTGGTTCACGACCACCAGCGGCATGCCCGTCAGCCAGGGCACCGTCTCCGCCGCCTTCGCGCGACTCCCGTTCGGAGAAACCCCCACCACCAGCATGCTGGCCGGCCACCACTGGCTCCAGTGGTGGTCGTACCAGCCGGCCAGCCGCTGGTGGGAGTTTCAGCTAACCGAGGGCGGGTGGCTGCTCGCCGCGTCGGTCCTCCTCATCGCCGCGACGGTCCTGCTGATCCGCCGCCGCCCCGCGTGACTCCCGCCCGGGAGCCCGAGCGCGGTCTCCCGCATCGGCTGACAATAATCAGTTCAACGGAATATAAGGAACGTATGACTAAACGCGCGATGCAGGAGACCACGTTCCTGATCCTGACCGCGCTGGCCCAGGGGCCGCAGCACGGGTACGGGATCATCCAGGATGTGAGGCGCATTTCGGGGGAGCGGGTCGCGCTGCGGGCCGGGACGCTGTACGGGGCGCTGGAGCGGCTGGACGCGGACGGGCTGATCGCGATGGACCGGGAAGAGATCGTCGACGGGCGGCTGCGGCGCTACTACCGGCTGACCGACGAGGGGAGCGCCCGCCTGGCGGAGGAAGCCAAGCGCCTGCAGGAGAGCGCGGCTACCGCGCTGCAGCGCCTGGGCGCACCCCGTCCGGGTCTCGCTGGCGGCGCGGCAACCGCGTTCCCGGGTCTTGGCGAGCGCGGCCCGGGCCTGGCGGGGGGTGCGGCATGAGCGCGGCTGACGGTTTCCTGACCCCAGGCGCACCGCACGCGGAGCTTGAGCAGCGCTACCGGCGGCTGCTCAGGCTGTACCCGCGCGATTTCCGCGCCAGGCGCACGGACGAGATGATCGGGGTGCTGATGGCGGGCGCGGCCGACGGCCAGGACAGGCCTGCCCGCGGCGACGTGAGCGACATCGTCCGGGGCTCGCTGCTGGAGCGCCTGCGCGGCCCGCGCGGCGGCTGGCCCTTCGCCCTGTCGGCATTCGCCCTGGTAGCCCCGTTGTTCCTGGTACTAACGGACATCCTCCAGGTGGCTTTCCCCTACTCGGAAAGCCAGGCAGCCGTGCAGAGCCGCATCAGCGTCCTTGAAGCGCACGGGGTGCCCGCGGCGGACATCCGGTCATCCCCGCTCGTGCCCCAGCACGTCGGCGGCCTGCAGTTCCTCAGCCAGCCAGCCTTCCTGGTCCTCGTGGCCGGCCACCTGATCGTCGCGGCGGCGGTTCTCGCCGGATTGCGCCGCACGGCACTGGCGGCCCTGGTTATCGCGGCGGCGGCCGACTACACGCAGTGGACCGCCTTCCACGTGTTCCACCCGGGTGCGGGCACGATCATGTTCCTGACCATCGCGGTCTTCCTGCTTGAAGCAATCGCGCTGGCCGCGGCCGATCCGCGCGCGGCCCGCCGCCGGGAAGGCTGGCAGCACGTGTTCCCGGCGCTGGCCCTCGCGGTCGCGGCGCAACTGCTGGCGCTTTCGTTCGATGCCTCCAAACGGCGACGTGACGTTCCTGAACGTGCGGAACGGCGGCGATCGGCACGGGAACAGGACCTGGCCCAGGTGACAATGGTCCACGTGACGTCCGGGAACACGATCCTGCTCATCGGCTGCCTGCTTGCCGTGCTCGCCGTGCTGCTGCCGCTGCCTCTCGGCCTGGGCTGGCGCGCGAGCCTGCTGCTGGCCGCCGCCTGCTACCCGCTCGTGATACTGGCCGCCTCCGCGCCCGGCCCAGCCTTCGGCATGCTGCCAGAGACCCTGGGAATGGGGCGTATGCCGTTCCAGGAAGCGCACATGATCATCCTGACCATCCTGTACCTGCCGCCGCTGCTGGTCCTGGGCCGGGCCGTGGCCCAGACCGTCCGCACGAGACGACCCCGCACCAGGGGAGGCCTGGCGACCTAGCCAGGCTGGCCTAGCCGCAGGCCTGGCAGGGCCGCGCAGAGCCCGGCCGCCGCGGCCATCGTGGCGGCGAAGGCGCCTATCGCCCAGGCGCCGGACACGTGCTGGACAAGCAGGCCGGCGATCAGTGGCGCGAGCGCGGCCAGCGCGGTGGCCGCCATGACCACGGTATTGGTGACCCGGCCGCGCATTTCCCCCGGCGCGCTGCGAAGCACCACGGCGACCAGCGCGGCGTTCGCGGCCGGCGCGAGCAGCAGCGCCAGCGCGACCGGCGCCGCCACCAGCGGTGACGGGACAAGCAGGGCCGCCGCGCCGAACAACAGGGCCCCGGCCACGGTGATCGCGGTGGCCAGGGTCGCCAGGCGCACGCGTCCTTGCAGCCGGGGTGCCGCCACGGCGCCGAGCAGCCCGCCGGCCGCGATGGCCGCCTGCACCAGGCCGATCACCGTGGCGGAGGTCCCGTGCTGCCGCAGCGCGAGGGTGATGGTGAAGATCACGCCGGTGAAGGCGAAGTTCACCAGGGGCAGCTGGATCACCACCGCGCGCAGGGCCGGCGCCCGCCCGACCAGCTGCAGGCCATCGGCCACCTCCCGCCACAGCGCCTTGCGCCCGGCGACGGGTTCCGGCCGGAACCGCCCGCGGATCCGGCTCACCGTGCCGAACGAGGCCGCGTAGGAGACGGCGTCGGCCAGGAACGGGACGGCCCGGCCCAGCCCGAACAGCACCCCGCCGAGCGCCGGGCCTACCAGGCTGGCACCGTACGCCCGGGCCTCGGTGGCGGCCCACGCCTGCTCGAGCTGCCCGTCCGGCACGATCCCCGGCAGCGCGGCGGTGGCCGCCGGGGTGAAGATGGCGCCGGCTCCCCCCTCGGTCACGCTCACCGCCATGACGGCCGGCCAGGCCGCTAGATGCGCCACGACCAGGACGCCGAGCACGGCCAGCAGCACGGCGCGCATGGTGTCGCAGGCGATCATCGTCAGCCGCCGGTCGAACCGGTCGGCCAGCGCCCCGGCGGGAAGCTGCAGGCACAGCAGGGTGACCGCCCGCGCCGTCCCCGCCACTCCGGCGAGCGCCGCCGAGTGGGTCAGGGCCAGGATGAGCAGCGGGTAGGCGAGCCCGCCGACCTGCGTGCCGGTATCGGACAGCAGCTGCCCGGTCCACAGCATCCGGAAGTCCCGGTTGCGCCGGAGCGGGACCGGCCGGGGAACGCTGGAGGCCGTCTTGGTCCCGCTGGCCCGGGCCAGGAGCGGGATGCTCGGGCGGCACCGCCCGCGGAATCGTGGCCGAACCGAGGATCGGAACATCAGGGCGCCTCCAGCTAACGTACGTTTTGTATAAAACGTACGTTACTTGATGAACGTTCGAAACGTACATAGCCTCTGGATCATGACCACCGAGATCCCGGTAACGCAGGCCAGGGACGAGTTGGCGGAGCTGATCAACCGCGTCGCCTACGGCCACGAGCGGATCATCCTGACCAGGCACTCCAAGGCCGTGGCGTGCCTCGTGCCGCCAGAAGACCTGCAACGGCTGGAATCAGAACCGCTGGAATCAGAAGGCCAGGCGGCGATCAGGCTCACCTCGGCCGGGCCGCCACCAGGGATCGGCCAGCCGGCGCCGCTGCGGATCGCGGCCGAGCACCGGCCGCCCGGGCAACCGCGGGCTTGACCGGCGGAACCACCTCGGGGACGAACGCGCCGGGCGGGCCGAGCGAAAACCGTCTTGCATATTCATGCAATGAGATGCATACTCTCTCAGGGAGAAGGAGGCATCAGCATGGGTATAAGGGTCGCGGTCGCGGGCGCCAGCGGCTACGCGGGCGGAGAGCTCCTCCGCCTGCTCGCCGGGCACCCTGACCTGGAGATAGCGGCGGTGTCGGCGGGCACCAGCGCCGGCAAGCCGATCACCTCGATCCACCCGAACCTCACGGGGCACCCCGCGTTCGACGGCAAGAACTTCGAGACGACCACGGCGGAGACGCTCGGCGGCGCCGAGCTGATCTTCATGGCCCTGCCGCACGGCGAGTCGGCCACGCTGGCGGCGCAGCTGCCCGGCGCGCGCATCGTCGACCTGTCCGCCGACTTCCGGCTGGGCGACGAGGCGGCCTGGCACCAGTTCTACGGCGACGCCGGCTACGCCGGCCGCTGGGCCTACGGGCTGCCCGAGCTGCCTGCCCCGCCCGGGCAGCCGACCGCGCGCGAGAAGATCAAGGCCGCGCGGGCGGTCGCCGCCCCCGGCTGCTACGCCACCACGTCGATTCTCGCCCTGGCCCCGCTGCTCGCCGCCGGGCTCGTCGAGCCGGACGACATCGTGATCGTCGCGGCCTCCGGCACCTCCGGCGCCGGCCGCTCGCCCCGCGCCGACCTGCTCGCCAGCGAGGTGATGGGCAGCATGTCGGCCTACCAGGTCGGCGGCACGCACCGGCACACGCCGGAGATCGAGCAGGCGCTGTCCGAGGCGCTGCCCGCGCCGGGCGCCGTGACGCTCTCCTTCACCCCGACGCTCGCCCCGATGCCCCGCGGCATCCTCGCCACTTCCACGGCCAGGCTCACCCAGGCGGCGGCCGGGGCCGATGACGCGACCGGCGTGCTGCGGGCCGCGTTCGCCGACGCCTACGGCGACTCCCCGTTCGTGCACCTGCTCCCCGAGGGCCAGTGGCCGGTCACCGCCGCGGTGTACGGCTCCAACGGCGCGCACGTGCAGGTGGCCGCGGACCAGCACGCGGGCCGCGCCGTCGTGATCTCGACCACGGACAACCTCGGCAAGGGCGCGGCCGGCCAGGCCGTCCAGATCGCCAACCTCATGCTCGGCCTCCCGGAGACGGCGGGCCTGACCACCCACGGAGTCGCCCCATGAGTGTGACCGCACCCCTCGGCTTCCGCGCGGCCGGCGTGACCGCCGGCCTGAAGCCGTCCGGCGACCGGGATGTCGCCGTCGTCATCAACGACGGGCCGTCCCGCGCCGCCGCCGCCGTCTTCACCGCCAACCGGGTGCACGCCGCCCCGGTCAAGTGGTCACGCCAGGTGGTCAGCGGCGGCCGGGTCAGGGCGGTCGTGCTCAACTCGGGCGGTGCCAACGCCTGCACCGGCTCGCTCGGCTTCCAGGACACGCACGCCACGGCCGAGCGGCTGGCCGCCGCGCTCGACGATTCGGCCGGCGAGATGGTCGTGTGCTCGACCGGCCTGATCGGCGAGCGGCTGCCCATGGACAAGCTGCTGCCCGCGGTGGACGCGGCCGTCGCCGAGGCCGACCGGAGCGGCGGCGTGCACGCCGCCGACGCGATCCGCACCACCGACACGATCATCAAGATCGCCTTCCGGCGGCCCGACGGCTACTCCATAGGGGGCATGGCCAAGGGCGCCGCCATGCTCGCCCCGTCCCTCGCGACCATGCTCGTCGTGCTCACCACCGACGCCGACCTCACGGCGCCGGAACTCGACGCCGCGCTGCGCAGCGCGACCGCCGTCACCTTCGACCGGCTCGACTCCGACGGCTGCATGTCCACCAACGACACCGTGCTGCTCATGGCCAGCGGCGCGTCCGGCGTCAAGCCCGACAAGCGGGACTTCACCCGGGCGCTCACCGAAGTCTGCGCGGACCTCGCCCGCCAGCTGCAGCGCGACGCGGAAGGCGCGTCGAAGTTCGTCACCATCGAGGTGGTCGGCGCGGCGAGCGAGCCGGACGCGGTCACCGTCGGCCGCAGCGTGGCGCGGAACAACCTGCTCAAGTGCGCGCTCGCGGGGTCCGACCCCAACTGGGGCCGGGTGCTTTCCGCGGTCGGCACCACCGACGCGGTCTTCGACCCCGACCGGCTCAACGTCGCGATGAACGGCGTCTGGGTCTGCCGGGCGGGCGCGACCGGCGACGACCGGTCCAAGGTCGACCTCTCGGGCAAGGACATCACGATCACCGTCGACCTGTCGGCGGGCGCGCACAGCGCCGTGATCCTCACCACCGACCTGACCGAAGCCTACGTCCACGAGAACTCGGCCTACTCCACATGACGATCGTTATCTCCGAACGCAAGGACGCCGCCAGAAGGGCCGCCGCCACGGCAAAGGCGGGGACGCTGATCGAGGCGCTGCCCTGGCTCGACCGCTTCCACGGCGACACGGTCGTGATCAAGTACGGCGGCCATGCGATGACCGCCGAGGAACTGCGCGCGGGCTTCGCCCAGGACCTGGTGTTCCTGCGGCACGCCGGGCTCCGTCCGGTCGTCGTGCACGGCGGCGGCCCGCAGGTCACCGGGCACCTCGACCGCCTCGGGATCGAGTCGGTGTTCACCGCGGGGCTGCGCGTCACCACGGAAGAAACCATCGACGTGGTCCGGATGGTGCTCAACGGCAAGGTCAACAAGGACATCGTCGGCCTGATCAACCGCTACGGCCCGTACGCCGTCGGCCTGTCCGGTGAGGACGCCAACCTGTTCACCGCCGAGCGCAAGTACGCGAGCGTGGACGGCGCGTTCGTCGACATCGGCCTGGTCGGCGAGATCACCGAGGTCGACGCGTCCATGGTCCACGCGCTGCTCGGCAACGGCCGCATCCCGGTCATCTCAAGCGTCGCGCGCGGCGCGGACGGTGCGGTCTACAACGTGAACGCCGACACCGCCGCCGCGGCCCTCGCGGTCGCGCTCGGCGCGACCAAGCTGGTTGTCCTCACCGACGTCGAGGGCCTCTACCGGGACTGGCCGAACTCGGACGAGGTGATCAGCCAGCTCGACGCCGACGACCTGGAGAAGCTGCTGCCGTCCCTGTCCGCCGGCATGATCCCGAAGATGGAGGCCTGCCTCACCGCCGTCAAGGGCGGCGTGCCGCACGCCCACGTTCTCGACGGCCGCCTCAGTCATGCCATCCTGCTCGAGATCTTCACCGACTCCGGCATCGGCACCATGGTGATTGGAGAAACCCCGTGAGCCTGGCGGAAAGCCCCGTGCCAAGCAATTCAGCGCTGCAGCAGCGGTTCGAGGCCGCGATGATGGGCAACTACGGCGTGCCGCCGCTCGCCCTCGCCCGCGGCGAGGGCAGCTACGTCTGGGACGTCGACGGCAACCGCTACCTCGACCTGATCGCCGGCATCGCCGTCTCCGCGCTCGGCCACGCGCACCCCGCCATCGTCGCGGCGGTCACCACCCAGGTCGCGAAGATCGCGCACACCAGCAACCTGTTCATCCACGAGCCGGGCGTGCTGCTCGCCGAGAAGCTGCTCTCCCTGCTGCACTCCGACGCCCGCGTCTTCTTCTGCAATTCGGGCACCGAGGCCAACGAGGCGGCGCTCAAGGTCGTCCGCCGCCAGCAGGGCAAGGGCCGCCCGGTGATGGTCGCCGCCGACCACAGCTTCCACGGCCGGACGATGGGCGCGCTCGCGGTCACCGGCAAGGAGTCGATCCGCGCGCCGTTCGAGCCGTTCGGCTTCGACGTCCGCTGGGTCGAGTACGGCGACGCGGCCGCCTTGGCGAACGCGGTTGACGACCGGGTGGCGGGGGTCATCCTCGAGCCGACCCAGGGCGAGGGCGGCGTGATTCCCGCCCCGTCCGGCTACCTGGCCGCCGCGCGGCGCGCCTGCGACGAGGCGGGCGCGCTCCTGGTGCTCGACGAGATCCAGTCCGGCATCGGACGCACCGGCACCTGGTTCGCGCACCAGGCCGAGGGCGTCACGCCCGACGTGATGACGCTCGCCAAGGGCCTCGGCGGAGGCCTGCCGATCGGCGCGTGCGTCGGCTTCGGCCAGGCGGGCAGCGCCCTCGCCGCCGGCGACCACGGCTCCACCTTCGGCGGCAACCCCATCGCCTGCGCCGCCGCCCTCGCGGTCATCGAGACGATCGAAAAGGATGACGTACTCAAGAACGTCAAGGCCGTGGGCGAGACCCTGGCGAGCGGCATCGCGGCCATCGACCACCCGCTGCTCGCGGACGTCCGCGGCTCGGGCCTCTGGCTCGCCGCCGTCCTCACCGAGGACAAGGCGCCCCAGGTCAACACCGTTGCCAGGCAGGCCGGGTTCCTGGTCAACGCGGTGCAGCCGGACGCGGTCAGGCTCGCGCCGCCGCTGATCCTCACCCAGGCGGAGGCCAGCGGGTTCGTCGCGGCGCTGCCCGGCATCCTGACCCAGGCCCACGAGCAGAAGGCGTAACGATGGCACGGCACTTCCTCCGCGACGACGACCTCAGCCCGGCCGAGCAGGCCGAGGTGCTCGACCTGGCGCTGGCGATGAAGGCGGACCGGCAGGGCTTCCGCCCGCTGGCCGGCCCGAAGACGGTCGCGCTGCTCTTCGACAAGCCGAGCCTGCGGACGCGCGTCTCGTTCTCCGTCGGCGTCGCCGAGCTCGGCGGCCTGCCGCTCGAGATCGACACGGCCAAGACGCACGTCGGGCGGGGCGAGACGATCGCCGACGTCGCCCGGGTGCTCGACCAGGCAGGTCGCCGCGATCACCTGGCGCACGTCCGGCCAGGAGCGCATCGAGGAGCTGGCGGCCGCGAGCACCGTTCCGGTGATCAACGCGCTGACCGACGAGTTCCACCCGTGCCAGGTCCTCGCCGACCTGCAGACGGTGACCGAGCACCTCGGCTCGCTCGCGGGCCGCACGCTCGCCTACGTCGGCGACGGCGCGAACAACATGGCGCACTCCTACCTCCTCGGCGGCGCGACCGCCGGGATGCACGTCCGGGTCGCCGCGCCGTACGGCTACTGGCCCGGTCAGGCGATCGTGGACAAGGCCCAGCAGATCGCCGTGCGGACCGGCGGCTCCGCGGCCGTCTTCGACGCCCCGGCGCTCGCCGCCAAGGGCGCCGACGTGCTCGCCACCGACGTCTGGGTCTCGATGGGCATGACCGACGCACCGGAGCGCACGGCCGCGCTGGCCCCGTACCAAGTCAGCGGCGAGTTGCTGCAACTGGCCGCCCCCGGCGCGATCGTGCTGCACTGCCTGCCCGCGCACCGCGGCGAGGAGATCACCGCGGAGGTGATCGACGGCCCGGCCAGCGTGGTCTGGGATCAGGCGGAGAACCGGCTGCACGCGCAGAAGGCCCTGCTCGCCTGGCTCCTGGACCAGCCCAGATGAGCACCCCGGGCCTTCCCGCGACCAAGGCGGCCAGGCAGGCGCGGATCGTGGCGATCCTCTCCAGGGAGCACGTCCACTCCCAGGAGCAGCTGGCCGGCCTGCTCAGGCAGCACGCCGGCGTGCACGTCACGCAGGCGACGCTGTCCCGCGACCTGGACGAGCTCGGTGTCGTGCGGCTCCGCGCCCAGGACGGCGCCCTCGTCTACGCGCTGCCAGGCGACCCGAGCTCCCACCCGGGTACCGCTTTCGAGTATTCCGAACGACCGCGGCCCGAGTCCGACCCGTCCGTTCCCCTCGTAAACGGGCAGCCCGTGTTCGGGCAAGCCGGCGCGGGGCCGCGGGCCGAGACGGCCGCGTCCGGCCGCACCGGGACGGCCGATCCCGCCGGCGCCCAATCCCGGGTAGCCCAGCCTCAGGCGGCCCAGTCGCAGGCCGCCCCGCCGCCGCCGGGCCAGGACAACTCGCCCGGACAGCCGGGCGGGCCGGCGGCGCGTCGTCCCGCCTCGTCCGGTACCTCAAGGAGTTGCTGACCTCGGCGGAGTCGAGCGCCAACCTGGTCGTGCTGCGCACGCCGGCCGGGGCGGCGCAGTTCCTCGCCTCGGCCATCGACCACGCCGCCTGGCCGGCCATCCTTGGCACGGTCGCCGGGGACGACACGGTCCTGGTCATCGCCAGGGACCCGGCCGGCGGCGACGCCCTGGCGGCCGAGTTCCTTGGCCTAGCGGAACGCCGCCGTTAGGGGGAAGCCGTCGAAACCGCCGGGAATCGAAACCCCGGAGCCCCGGAACCCAGAACCCTGGCCGACCCCGGGACCCCGGGACCCCGCAGACCCCGGGACCCCGGCCCGACCGCCGGGGACGCGGGGACCCGAAGGCGTTAGGGCGGACGCGAAGGCACGGTCCGTACCGGCCTTGTGGCCCCCCAAGTCAGAATTTCCTGGCCTTGTGGCACCCGGGGCTAGCTCTAGTGGCCTTGTGGCTCCCAAGGCCAAACGGAACTGCTCCGGTGGTACCCATAGCCAGTGGCTGAGCCGGCCTTGTGTCCCCCACGGACACGACCTGCGGGGAAGACCTGGCCCGGAGTCGGCGGCCAGCCAAATAAGGTGGGAGTACCGGGGCCGATAATGTTGGAAGCGAGATAGGTGGGACAGATGGGAACGGGCGATCAGTCGACCGGCGGGCCGGCAACGCGGTTGTGGGGCGGACGGTTCGAGGGCGGGCCCGCGGACGCGCTCGCCCGGCTGTCGCTCAGCGTGCACTTCGACTGGCGGCTCGCCCGGTATGACCTGCTCGCGTCCCGCGCGCACGCCCGCATGCTGCACCGGGCCGGCCTGCTGACCGACGCCGAGGCCGACTCCATGCTCGGCGGCCCTCGATGACCTCGACGAGGCGGTCGAGGACGGCACCTTCCGGCCGACGGTCGCCGACGAGGACGTGCACACCGCGCTAGAGCGCGGGCTGCTCGAGCGGCTCGGCTCGCTCGGCGGCAAGCTGCGGGCCGGCCGGAGCCGGAACGACCAGGTGGCCACCGACCTGCGGCTCTACCTCCGCGACCACGCGCGCCTGGTCGTGTCGCGGCTCGCCGAGCTGGAGACGGCGCTGATCGCCCAGGCGGAGGCGAGCGGCGACCTGCCCGCCCCGGGCATGACGCACCTGCAGCACGCGCAGCCGGTCCTGTTCGCCCACCAGCTCCTCGCCCACGTCCAGGCGTTCACCAGGGACGTGAGCCGCCTCAGGGACTGGGACAGCCGGGCGTCGGTCAGCCCGCTTGGCGCCGGCGCGCTGGCGGGCTCCTCGCTGCCGATCGATCCGCGGCAGTTCGCGGCCGAGCTCGGCTTCGCCGCGGCCGCGGCGAACTCGATGGACGCCGTCTCCGACCGGGACTTCGCCGCGGAGTTCTGCTTCGCGGCCGCGCTGATCGGCGTGCACCTGTCCAGGCTCGGCGAGGAGATCGTGCTCTGGTCCTCGCAGGAGTTCGGCTGGGTCGAGATCGACGACGCGTACGCCACCGGGTCCTCGATCATGCCGCAGAAGAAGAACCCGGACGTCGCCGAGCTCGCCCGGGGCAAGGCGGGCCGCCTCATCGGCGGGCTCACCGGCCTGCTCACCACCCTTAAGGGCCTGCCGCTTACGTACAACCGCGACCTCCAGGAGGACAAGGAGCCGGTGTTCGACGCCGTCGACACGCTGCTTCTCGTGCTGCCCGCGATGGCCGGCCTGATGGCCACCCTGCGGATCAACGGGAAGCGGCTGCGCGAGCTCGCGCCGGCCGGGTTCACGCTCGCCACCGACCTGGCCGAGTACCTGGTGCAGCGCGGCGTGCCGTTCCGCGAGGCCCATGAGATCGTGGGCCACCTGGTCGTCTGGTGCCAGGTGAACGACGTCGCCCTCGACGAGGTGAGCGACGAGGACCTGGCCAAGGTCTCGCCGCACCTGACACCGGACGTCCGGGCGGTGCTCACCGTCGAGGGCGCGCTCGCCGCGCGCAAGGGCTTCGGCGGCACCGCGCCCGACCGGGTGGCCGAACAGCTCGTCGCGCTGCGCGCCGCCGTCGACGACGGAGCGGCCTGGGCCGCGGCAGGCGGCGCCTGATCCCGCCGCCGCCGGGCATCGGAGCCCCGTGCACTCTGGAAGCCCCGTGATTCTGGGAGCGCCGTGATTTTGGAAGCACAGTGGACCTGATCCCCCGGGAGTTCTTCGACCGGCCCTCCCAGGAGGTCGCGCCCGACCTCCTGGGCTGTGTCCTGGAACACGAGACCGCCGAAGGCCTCGTCGCCGTGGAGATCACCGAGGTAGAGGCCTACGCGGGGGAGACCGACCCCGCGTCCCACTCCTACCGCGGCCGGACTGGCCGCAACGGGGTGATGTTCGGCCCGCCGGGTTACGCCTACGTCTACTTCACCTACGGCATGCACTTCTGCGTCAACGTCGTCTGCATGCCCGCGGGCATACCGCGCGCGGTACTGCTCCGCGCGGGGCGGGTAACCGCGGGGGAGGACCTGGCGCGGCGTCGGCGCGCCCGCTGGCGCTCGGAAGCTAGCCAGGGAAGCGTCCTTCCCGCCCGGGACCTCGCTCGCGGCCCGGCCCGGCTCTGCCAGGCCCTGGCGATCGACCGCACCCAGAACGGCCTCGACGTGTGCTCCGCGGACGGGGAACTCCGTTTGCGCCCCGCTGACCCCGGCCTCCGGGCGGACGGCGCCATCGAGGTCGCCGTGGGCCCGCGCGTTGGCGTCAGCGCGGCCGCGGACGTTCCGTGGCGCTTCTGGGTGGCGGGCGACCCCACGGTGTCGGCCTACCGCCTGCACAAGGCCCGGGTCCGCTAGCCGCACTGGGCTTGTAACCACTGGGCTCGTAACCACTGGGCGCATCACTACTGAACGGGTAACGGTGTCGGCACAATCGCGGGTCGGCAACCCGGTCTCGGAGGGGCGCGGTCCCGGCAGACGCCGCCTGGCGGACACCAGACGGAACGCCAGTCACACGAGCACCAAATCAGTTTGGGCAGGTTAGAACCGGTATGCCGGCGGGGTAGAACCCTCGATTTGACGGGGGTTCTCGTCAGCCGTAGAGTTCATCTTGCCCCGAGGGGGACGGGACGCCGCAAGGCGGACCGGGACCCGGGGAGCCACCGAGGATCAACTTCCGAAGGTCTCGCGTGTGCCCGCTGTGCTTGCTAAGCATAGTGGCCACCAGGCTGACGGAGGGTGAGCCCTGGTGTCTGGAGAGACCTCCGCGTCACCTTCGCAACCTCCCGGACAGCTTCCGGAAACGAAGTTGACACGAAAGAAACTCTGGAGTAAGGTTTAAGGGTTGCCCCAAAGGGGAACGCAAGTTCCTCCCAGGTGAGCATC
>CAWKKG010000018.1:0-87075 GCA_963850115.1 uncultured Actinomycetota bacterium | reverse complement strand
TCGTCCGGAGCATCAACCTCAACCTGAGCATCGCTTCCATCTGCCATGATCACGCCGCAGCTAGCGCTGGCAGAACTTCATCATCGCCGGCGCCCGGGCCAGCGGTGTGCTGGTGTCGGAACACGTCACCAGATCGCGCGAAACCGGGAACGGTACGGGTTCACCTATTACACGGTGCATGCGCCGTTCGCCGAGGAATTCGCTCCGGTCATCGAGCGGTTCCGCGCTTCATAACACGGTAAGCGACCCGCCCACCCGCGGCCCGCCGCGCAGGTGCCGGAGCAGGTCTCTGCGGCGCTGCGCCCGGCCACGCGACACAAGGGGCATCCGCCGCCGTCAGCCCGTCGTCTCAGCTAGGGGGCGCCGGCGGCAGGCCCGCCGGGCCCATGAAGGCGACGACCTGGTTGATACCCGGAAGCAGCAGCAGGCCGTCGGCGGCCGACGGCGTCGGGAAGTGGTTGCCGGAGCCGCCGAACGGGATCGAGACGACCTCTTGCCGGTGGCAGGGTTGAGGCCGTGCACCGCATTGTCTTCGCCGATCGTCCAGACCAGTCCGCCGGCAATGATCGGCGCGCTGTTGGCGCCGTCGTTATCAGTCCATAGCTGCTTCAGGTACGGCGCCTTCGCCGAAACCCTGATCGCCGTCACGCCGCACCGGGAGGGTACGTAGACGACCGAGCCCAGTCGACCGCGTGTCCACCGTCGGGGTTGCCGCTGCACAGCGGCAGCGAGGCGACCTCGCCGTCCTCGCCACCGAGGTGTCCCTGGCGCAGCAGGTACGCGTTGTCCGTCTTGCCGACCTGGAACACGAAGCCGTCCACGAGCACGGGGTCTCCGGTTCCGAGGTCGAGGTCGCTCCGCTGTCGGAGCTGCTGCCAGTTCTTCGAGGTAGAAGATCGACTCGAGCTGCATCGCCGGCGACAGCTCGAGCACCGCGTCGCTGTCGTCGTACGGCTGGCCGGCGCCGAGGTTCTAGCCTCGGCGCTGGCCACGTAGACGTTCCCCTGCGGGTCGACGACCGGCGAGGCGCCGCCCATCCACACCGCTCCCCGGTCCTTGCCGCTGCCGACCTGGAAGTAGTCGCAGCGGTCCTCCCGTCTCGGGGATCGAGACGACATAGCCGTGGGCAGGGCCGTTCGGGCCGGGGCAGTCGCCGGCGTTCTGGCCTTAGGCGATGACTACGCGGCCGTCGTCGAGCGCCAAGCCCTGGTCGCTGCAGCTCCGCGAGCTGGTCCTCGCCGGCGCTCGGCATCGCCGGCTCGCTCAGCTCGACCTTCCCGGTGAACAGGTCGAGCCCGAACAGGCGGTGCGACGCCTCCACGCCGTTGGAGGAGGCCGGGCCTTTTACCAGGGTGTCGGCGTCGACGAAGATCTCGTGGCGGGCCAGGTCGATCGACCGGGGTGCCGGTGATGCCGACCACGGGCGCGATGTCACCGCACGGCAGGTCGCTGGACGGCACGGGCTCGCCAGGTGGCGGGACCACAGAATCTGCCCGCTGCGGGCGGCCAGCACGTAGACCGTGTCGTTCTCGGTCGCCGCGACGATGCGGCCGTCGGCGACGAGCGGCTCGCCGAACAGCTGCCCGTCAAGGACCGGCGAGGTCCAGGCCTTCCGCGACGGGAGCAGCTGGAGCTGCGCGGGCTGGACCCCGGTCGCCTCGGCATCCTCGTGGTAGGTGGTCCAGCTGGCGCCGGGGCCCGCGGCCGTCGACTCGGTGCTGGCGGGCGACCCTGTGCTGGCGGGCGAAGCCGTTCCGCCGGAATCGCTGTGGGACGACCCGGAGCAGGCCGAGGCCGCGCAGACCACGGCGAGGACTCCTATGGCCGCGGCGAGGGTTCCTTTCCTCATGTTCACTCCCGTCTACCCCGACCGACAAAGCGGCCCGCAGGGCCGCGAGATACCGCACCCAGAGTGTCAGAACGACCGGGTGCAGTGCTGCGGTCCAGCTCCCGATGCCTGATGCGCGCCAGGCGAGTACGGTGAACGTCATCAGGCCACCTCGAAGGTCGTGCCGATGCCCATGCCGGTGATCCACTCGGGAACCGGCTCGTAGCTGGTCCAGGCGAGTGCCCGTCCCGCCGCGGCGAAGCCGACGAGCCAGGTGCGAATCTCGTGGCTGCCGCGGCCGGCCCGTTCTTCGAGCGCCCCGTCGTCAAGGCCGGTAACCGGGTCGAGGTCACCCGCGGTCAACTGCTTCAGGAACCAGGTGTCCCAGGAGGGATTGACCCGCGCGTCCGGGTTGCCGCCAAGGGCGCGCACCCGCGACTCGCGGTCCGCCGAGGTCGCCCGGACGTCCCGCCGGCCGTGGATCATCGCGTCCCGCCGGTCGGCCGGGACGGAGGCGTCCCGCGGGTCGTTGGACGGCAGCCAGTGGGATAGACCGCCGCTGGCGATGATCAGCACCCGTCCCGCGTCGGCGGCGCAGACCGCCGCGCCGAGCGACCGGCCGAGGGCCACGCAGCGGCGCAGCGGCGGCAACGGCGGTGCGGCGGTGTTCACCACCAGCGGGACGACCGGGAGGTCGGCCCGGCCGCGGACCATGTCGTAGCTCTGGGCGATGCCGTGGTCCACGGTGAGCGCGTAGGACAGGGCGATGTCGAACCCGTCCTGCGCTAGCCGGTCGCGGACGGCCCAGGCGAGCGCGGACGCTACCGGCAGCGGGCCGCGGCGGCTGCCGAAGTCACCGAACGCCTCGGCCTCGGCCACGCCGAGCACGAAGGGCGGCATCGCGTCGTAGAAGTTGGCGTGGAAATGGTCGGGCCCGATGACGACGACGGCGTCCGGCCGCAGCGCGCTGGCCGCGGCGGCCACGCGGGCGGCGTCGGCCAGGAACCGGCTGCCGGGCGCGCCCGGCGCCGGGCGGTCAAGCATCGTCGCGAACGGCGAGTGCGACATGGCCACGAGGCCGACGATCTCGCTCACGGCGCAGTCTCCGTGGCGGGCGCCGGCCGCCCGGCGACGCCGAACCCGGCCCCGTTCTCCTCGACGGCGCCGCGCAGCAGGAAGTCCCGGTGCACGCGCAGGTACTGGGCCGGCTTCTCCCACTGCGGCCAGTGCCCGGCGTCCCCGATGACGTGCAGCCGAGCGTCCGGCAGCCAGTCGAGCAGCACCTCGGCCTCGTCCAGGCCGCCGGTCGGGTCGTGGTCGGTCCACAGCAGCAGCGTGGGCGCGGTGACCTTGCCGACCCAGGCCGGGTCCCAGGCGAAGTCCTTGCGGACCTCGGGGTCCTGCAGCACCAGCGTATTGCCGATCGCGCGCAGGAAGCCCGGCCTGCTGTAGACGGCGCGCCGCAGGCTAACCAGCTCGTCGGTGACCATCTCGGGGTGGTGGAAGAGGAACTCGACCCGGCGGCGGACGGTGGCGTCGCTGGGGTCGCGGACCGCGGCGGTCGTGCTCTCCTTCAGCCGGGCCATCACTTCGGGCTTGTTGGCGATGTTGCCGGGCGTGTTGAGCACCAGGCGGCCGACCCGGTCCGGCTGGTGGGCCGCGGTCCAGGCGGCGACCCAGCCGCCGAGCGACTCCCCCGACAGGTGCGCCGACTCGATGCCGAGCGCGTCCATGACCCCGGTGAGGTGGTCGCTGAGCACGTCGGTGGTGTACGGGCGGTCCGGCAGGTCCGACCAGCCGTGGCCGACCATGTCGTAGGCGGTCACCCGGAAGTCGGCGGCCAGGCCGGCGATGTCCCTGGCGTAGGCCTCCAGGTGGCCGCCGGTGCCGTGCAGCAGCACCAGGTCGGGCCCTGACCCGGCCCGCAGCACGCGGGTACGCACACCGCGCACGTTGACGTGGCGCAGCTCGTGGTCGGTGTCGGCCAGCTCGCCCCAGATGCTGATGTGCTCGGGCAGGTCATTCACGACTGGTCCTCCAGGTCCGGCTGGGCGGCGAGACCGGGCCGGGCGGCCGGCTCCTCGGGGAAGCGGGCCCGGGCCTCGGCCACGGTGCACAGGCCCGCGCTCTGGCGGCGGGTGATGCCGAGCGCTTGCAGCAGGCGGGAGTTCTCGATGGTGAGGAACTCGACCGCCTCGGTCGCCGAGTCGTTGTAGTGCCGGTGCCAGGTCCACGGCGGCGTGTAAATGAAGTCGCCGGCCGACCAGGCCCCCTTGTCGTCCTCGACGTCGCTGTGGCCCTCGCCGGAGATCACGTAGTGCACCGTCTCGTGGTAGTGCCGCTGCATGTCCGAGCTCTGGCCGGGCGGGATCGTCTGCCTGAACAGCTCGAAGGTGACGGTCGGCAGCCGCCCCGCGATCGCCAGCGTGCTCGGGTTGTGTACCTCCCCCGCCGGGAGCGTCTCCAGCTCGGCCGCGTGCACCACGACCGGCCGGGCGGTGCCCGGCCGGACGACGGGGCTGATCGCGCCGAGGAAGTCGGCCAGGCCGAAGCCCTCGCCAGAAAGTGCCATCAGAATGACTCCGTCCTTCCTCCGTCGACCGTGAGCACGGTCCCGTTGACATAGCTGGCGTCGTCCGACGCCAGGAAGGCGACCGCCGCGGCGATCTCGTCCGGCGTGCCCGGGCGGCCGGCCGGGACCTCGGCCGTGTCCTCCGCGTCGAGCTCGGCGACCGGCCGCCCGGCCCGGACGGCCCGGCTGGCCAGGATGTCCCGGCGTCGCTGGGTGTCGGTGGCACCGGGCGCGACGCAGTTCACCGTGACCCCGCGGCCCGCGTACTCGGCCGAGAGCAGCTTGGCCGCGGCGGTGACCGCTGCCCGCAGCACCACCGAGACGGCCAGGTCCGGCTGCGGCTGGCGGACCACGGTCGAGGTCACGAACACCAGCCGCCCGAAGCCCCGGTCGGCCATCCCCGGCAGGGCCTGCCGGGCCAGCCGCAGCGGGCCGAGCAGCAGCAGCTCGCCGCCGGCCCGCCAGGCGTCGTCGCCGACATCGAGTATCCGGCCAGGCGGCGGGCCGCCCGCGTTGAGCACGAGCACGTCAGGCGGCCCGTAGCCGACGGGCAGCGCCGCCACCGCCGTCGTGGCGCCGGGCGCCGCAATGTCCACGGCCAGCGTGCCGACCTCGGCCCCGGTCTGCTCGCGGAGCCGCGCGGCGGCCTTTTCCAGGGCCGGCCGGCCGCGCCCGGCGATCACGACGCGGTGGGCCGGCGCCAGGCGGGCAGCGATCGCGAAGCCGATGCCGGCCGCGCCGCCGCCCACCAGGGCAGTCCGGGCAGGACGGGTCGCTGTGATGATGGCCTCCCGTAAACGGTCTCGTGCGCGGTGCGCCTCTGGGCTTAGCCTGACTGGTATGACCTCGGGATTCCAACCATGAGTCTCGCCCAGTGGGACGGCACGCCCGCCGACAGCGGCCTTGAGCGGGCCGCGGCGATCCTCGGCGCGTTCGACCCGGCCCACCGCGAGCTGACGCTGGCGGCGCTCGTCACGCGGTGCGGGCTGCCCCGCTCGACGACGCACCGGACCGCGGCGCGGATGATTCAGCTGGGCTGGCTGGAGAAGCCCGCTAACCGCTACCGGATCGGCAACCGGCTGTTCGAAATCGCCAGCCTGGCACCGATCCGGCTTGAGCTGCGCGAGGCGGCGCTGCCGTTCCTGCAGGACCTGCACCAGGCCACCAAGTTCACAGCGCAGCTAGGCGTGCTCGAAGGTACCCAGGTGCTGGTGGTGGATAAGATCACCGGGCACCGGGCCATGCCGATGCTGTCGCAGGTCGGCGGCATGATCCCGGCGTACTGCTCGGCCCTCGGCCGCGCGATCCTCGCCTACTCGCAGCCCGCGGTGATCGAGTCGGCCCTCGCGGGGCCGCTGCCGGCCCGCACCCCGCGCACCCTGACCAGCAAGGTGGCCATCATCCGGGAGCTGACCGCGGTACCCGAGCGCGGCTGGGCCACCGAGCGCGAGGAGGGCAACATCGGGGTCAGCTGCGTCGCCGCGCCCATCTTCGGGCCGCTCGGCGAGGTCGCGGCCGCGCTGTCCGTCACCGGCCCTGGTCAGCTTGTGCGTGCCGACCGCATCGGCCCCGCGGTGCGGATGGCGGCCGCCGCGGCGTCGCGCGCCTACAGCCGCCCCCGGGTCGCCTCGCGCTGAGCCAGCGTCCCATTGAGTGAGACTCATCGTTGCGGTGCTGGCCGTGCCAACGCACGCTGTGGCATTACACCCGTGCGAATGACGCGGTGTGCGAGACAAGGAGGCGACGATGACTCTCGGCGGCGGCTACATGCTGCCATCGCGCGAAGGGCAGCAGATCGCGGCGATCGGCCTCGGCATCACGGTGAAGACCAACGGCAAGTCCACGCGCGACGCGTACTCCCTGTTCGAGTACGCCATCCCGGCGCGCACCGACGGCCCGCCCGCTCACATCCACACCCGCGAGGACGAGTCGTTCGTCTGCCTGGCCGGCCGGCTCGACGTCCACCTCGGGGGCGAGGACTTCACCATTGGCCAGGGCGACTACCTGTTCCTGCCGCGGGACGTGGTGCACACGTTCCGCAACACCTACGACGAAGAGGCCCGGGTCATCTCGGTCGTCTCGCCGGCCGGGCTCGAAGGCTACTACCAGGCGCTGGCGGGCATGCCGCCCGGGCCGAAGGACATCAGCAAGATCAAGCAGATCATGGCGGACTTCGGACTCGTGCTGCAGTTGCCGCCCGAGGTGCGCTGACCATGCGCGTCGGGATCATCGGGGCGGGGGTCGCCGGGCTGACCACCGCGAAGGTGCTGAAGCAAGCGGGGCATGAGGTCATCGTCTACGACAAGGCACCCGACGTGGGCGGCGTGTGGAGCAGTACCCGCCGGTATCCCGGGCTGACCACGCAGAGCCCGAAGGCGCAGTACTCGCTGTCGGACTTTCCCATGCCGCGCGACTATCCCGAGTGGCCGACCGGAGCACAGGTCCAGGCCTACCTCGCGGCCTACGCGAGCCACTTCGGGCTCGAGCCCGCGCTGCGGCTGTCGACCGAGGTGACGGCGGCGGCGCCGGTGCCCGACGGTGGCTGGGCGGTGACCGCGGCCAGCGCCAGCGGCGACCGCCGCACCGAGCACGTCGGCGCGCTGGTCGTGGCCAACGGGATCTTCTGCGAGCCCGCCGTGCCGCGCTACCCGGGCGAGGCCGAGTTCACCGCGGCCGGCGGCCGGGTCATGGCCGGCACCGAACTGCACGACGAGGAACGGGCCCGGGGCAAGCGGGTCCTCGTGGTCGGCTACGGCAAGTCGGCCTGCGACGTCACCGTGCCGCTGAGCAAAGTCGCGGCGAGCACCGACGTGATCGCCCGGCACCTGCTGTGGAAAGTGCCGCGGCGCATCGGCGGGTTCCTGAACTTCAAGCTCCTGCTGCTGACCCGGATGGGCGAGGCGCTGTTCAAGTACCTGCGTCCCCGCGGAGTGGAAAAGTTCCTGCACGGGCCGGGCAACGCCGTGCGCGCCAACATGATCAACTCGATCGGCTCGGCGTCCGTTCGCCAATTCGGGCTCAAGCGGGTCGGCCTGGTGCCTCCGGGGCAGATGGAGGACATCGTGCGCGGAGCGATCGGCCTCGCCACCGAGGGCTTCTTCGAGGGCGTGGCGGACGGAAGCATCACCGTGCACGCCAACCGGACCATCGTCCGCCTGCTGTCCGCGGCCGGCGTGCCGACCGCGGAACTAGACGACGGCACCCGGCTGCCCGCCGACCTGGTCGTCTGCGCGACCGGATTCACCCAGGGCGTGCCGTTCTTGCCCGCCGACGTGACCGGGCGCGTGCTGGACGAACGGGGCAACTTCCTGCTCTACCGGCAGATCCGCCCGGCCGACGTGCCCGGCCTGTACTTCAACGGGTACAACTCATCGTTCTTCAGCCCGCTCAATGCCGAGATGGCCGCGGTCTGGATCGCGGCCGACCTGGCGGGCGCGGTCACGCTGCCCCAGCCAGCCGAGATGAGGCGGAAGAGCGCCGAGCAGCTCGCGTTCATGGACGCGGCCACCGACACCCACCACTGCCACGGCGGGAAGATCATCCCTTTCTCCATGCACAACGTGGACGAGGTGCTCGGCGACCTGGGCCTGAACATCAGCGCCGCGGTGCGCGCCTGGCACTGGCTCATGCCGGTCGCCCCGGCCGCCTACCGCCGGGTCACGCCGGCCGTGCTCGCCCGGCTCCCGCACTCCCCCGCGCTCGTGCCGCCGGCAGCCGGTCCAGCGGCGGTCCCGGACGCGGCGGTGCCAGACGGAACGCCGCGGAGCCTGGCCTGAGCGCAGGCGGGTCATCGGCACACGCTGGTCAGGTCTCGGTGACGAACGCGGCGATGATCGCGCCGAGTTCCTCTCCCGCGTCCTCCTGCAGGAAGTGGCCGGCGCCCCGCAGCACCGGGTGCTGCCGCCCCGTCGCGCCCGGCACGTTCCGCTGGAGGACGGGCGCCATCGGCCCGGTGATCGGGTCCCGGTCGCTGAACGCGACCAGGAACGGCTTGTCCCACGCGGAGAGCTGCCGCCAGGCGGCCCGGTTGGCCCCGGACGCGGGATTGTCCGGGTCGGCCGGGACGAGGTCCGGCATCGCCCGCACCGCCGCGGCGTATGACGGGTCGGGGAACGGCGCGTCGTAGGCGGCGAGGACCGCAGGCGACAGCGTCGACTGGCACCCCGACTGGACGAGGCGGGACACGCTCAGCGCCGGGGCGGTGCGGACCACCGCGCGGAACCGCAGCCACACGTCGGGCATCGGCTGGTCGCCGGTCGGCAGCCCGGTGTTGGCGGCCACCACCCGGGCGAACCGCCCCGGGTGCTCCGCCACCAGCCGCAGGCCGATCAGCCCGCCCCAGTCCTGCCCGACCAGGGTCACGCCGCTGAGGCCGAGCGCGTCGAAGGCGAGCGCCCGGACCCACTCCACGTGCCTGGCGTAGCTGTGGTCGGCGACCTCGGCCGGCTTGTCCGAGCGGCCGAAGCCGACGAGGTCGGCCGCGATGGCCCGCAACCCGGCCCCGGCCAGCACCGGGATGACCTTCCGGTACAGGAACGACCAGCTCGGCTCCCCGTGCAGCAGCAGCACCGGTTCCCCGTCCGCCGGGCCGGCCTCCACGTAGGCCATCCGCAGGCCGCCGACGTCCGCGTAGCGCGGCTCGTAGCCGAAGCCAGGAAGGCCGGAGAAACGCCCCTCAGGCGTTCGCAGCACCTTCATCGGGCAATGTCCGGCAGCGCGCACATGGACGTCAGCGTAGCTCCTGGGGGCGTCGAGCGCTTGCCGTCAGCTCCCGCGCGCCGGTCACACCAGATCGGTCAGGTGTGCCCGGCAGCGGTGGCATCGCGATCAGTAATTCCTCACCCGGCCCGGCGGCAGGCGGGTAACCGGTGGCGGGCCGGCGGACACTAACGAGTGGGAGCAGAATCGCTGCCTCGCCGTCTGCTGGAGGACCGCCGTGACTACTGTCCGCGTCGTTCATGTGCTGCGCCACAACCGGCCCGCACGGGCCCCGGACGGGAGTGACGTGCCCGACTGGCGGCTGGTCCAGCGTCTCATCGTGCTGGCCGACACGGTGCCTGCCGAGGACGGGGGCCACCGGGCGGTGCCGCTGTGGCTGCGGGTTTGGGGCCAGAAGGACCTGCTGAGCCGGCTGAGCCAGCCCGCCACGGACGCCGAGGTGGCCAGTGGCCTGCTGGAGACAGCGGCCCGGCTGCTGCGGACGGCCGGGACGGCAGTGAGCGCCGTGGACATCGAGCCGGTAAGCGACGATGTGCCCGAGCTGCGCTGGGACACGGTCACGGCCCGGGTCGGGCTGGCCACGGCCACGGGAACCCGGCCGGTCACGGTCAGCGCCGAGTACGGCCTGGCGCTGGCCGCCGCGGCCGGGGCGCCGGTCCGGGTGCCCGACGAGGTGATGGGCCGGCTCGCGGTCCCGGTGCCGGGCGAGGACGTGCTGGCGCCGTTCCTGCCTGCGGCGGACGACCGCCCGCCGGGCCGCCCGGCGCGGCGTTTCGAGCCGCGGAACATGGCGTTCACGGACGGCCTGGACTACTGGGAACTGGCTGGCAGCTTCTCCGATGACGGCCAGCCGGCCGGGCCGGGCTACTCCGGCGCCGCCGCGGACCAGTCCGCGGTCCTGGCCGCCACGGTCCCGGAGCCCGCCGGCTGCCGCCGTCCTCGTCCAGGCCATCTTCGCTGACGACTACCAGGGCCGCACGGTCACCTTCCGCGGACAGCTGCGCGCCGCCGGCGTGGCCGGCCAGGCCGGGCTGCACCTGGCCGTGAGCGGGCCGGCGTCGGTATCGATGGCTACCAGGCCGCTGCTCGGCCACGGCAGCAGCCTGACCGCCCCGGGCAGCAGCGACTGGACCTGGCATGAGGTCACGGTGCCGGTCCCCGGCGAGGCCACCGCCATCCGGTTCGGTATCTCCCTGGCCGGCGCCGGCCGCATTGAGCTGCGCGGCGCGGAACTCACCCCGGCGCCGCCGGGAACCCAGGAGTAAAGCCAAGCATGGACATCCCCGACGGCGACCTGGTCCGGCTGGCCCGTGACGGCGATCCGGCCGCGTTCCGGCTGCTGGTCGAGCGGCACCGGCCGATGGCCCGCGCCCGCGCGGCCCGGCTGTGCCCGCAGCCCGACGACGCCGACGACGCCGTGCAGGACGCGTTCCTGCAGGCGTTCCTCGCGCTGGACCGACTGCGCGACCCCGACCAGTTCGCCGGCTGGCTGGGCGGCATCGTGGCCAACGTCTGCCGCGCCCAGCGGCGCCGCGCGCCGCTGACCCTGCTCGGCGACTGGCCAGAGAACCTGCAGCCCGCATCGGACGGCAGCCTGCCGTCGGCCGAGGACCTGGACCGCGCCGACGTGCTCAGCCGCGCGGTCGCCGGCCTGCCCCCCGGGCAGCGGCAGGCCGTCACCCAGTACTACTACGCCGACCAGCCCGCCGGGCAGGTCGCCGCCACTCCCGGCGCCGCCAAGGCCAGCCTGCACAAGGCCCGCCGCCGGCTGCGCGAGTACATCACCGCGCACCGCCCCGACCTCATCCCCGCCGTCTCCCGGAGGATCCCCATGACCGCTGTTCGCATCGCGCACGCCGGCCCCTGGCCCGGACGCACACCAGACGGGAGGACGGCGATCGACCACGTGCTCGTGATCCTCGCCGACACTGTGCCTGATAAAGCTTACTGATAGGCGCTGGCCACCGGGCGCTGCCGGTACGGCTCCCCCGCCACGACGCCCGGTTCTGGGTCCTGCTCACCCGCCAGGAAGACCGCGGCGAGGAGCGCCTAGACGATCAGCGCGAGGAGACGACCGGCCGGCTGCTGCGGGAGGCCGGGGTCACCCTGACCGGCGTGACCGTCACCGACCTGGGCCCGGGAGTGACCGCCACCCGGATAGGCGTCGCCGGGCCCGGCGGAACCGGGCAGGTCACCGCCAGCCTCGCCGACGGCCTGACCCTCGCCGTCATCGCCGGCGCGCCGCTGGCCGTCGACGACCCGGTCATGGACCGGCTCGCCCGGCCCGTCACCGGCCCCGACCTGCTCAGCCAGTTCCGCGGCCAGGAGACATCCCCCAGGGATTTGCGCCGGCGGTTCGAGCCCCGCAACATGGCGTTCACCGACGGCCTGGACCACTGGCAGCTCCGCGGCACCTTCCTGCACCAGGGCACCGGGTACGACTACTCCGCCACCACCGAGGACGGGCGGGCGATCCTGGCCGCGGCCGGCCCCGAGCCGGCCGGATTCGCCTTCCTCGCCCAGGAAATCGACGCCGACGACTACCGCGGCCGCACCGTCACCTTCCGCGGCGAACTGCGCACCGCCAAGGCGGACGGCCGCGCCGGGCTGGCACTCCGCGTCACCAGGCTCGGCCGGTCCATGTCACCCCAGGCAGCCAGCCCAGATCCCGGGGAAGACCCGGCCGGCCACATCGCCTTCGCCACCGGAACCGGCGCGTGGACCCAGTACGAGGTCACCGCCCAGGTCCCGGAGGACGCCGGCCTGATCAGGTTCGGCGTCTTCCTGAACGGCGGCGGTCAGCTCGAACTCCGCCACCCGGCACTAGCGCCCCATCCGCCCGGCCGGCAGTAACGCCGTCTAACCAGGACTCACCACGATCGAATGCCGCCTAGCCGTAGGTCCCCGAGTCGGTCGCGCGGTGCGGATGGGCGAAATCCGGCGCGCTTTGCTAGTCAGCGGTCGGCCAGGTGGCGGTCGGACTCGTCGCCGAGCATGGCGCGGGACAGTTTCTTCGAGGACGTGCTCGAGTTCCGCGTGCTGCTCCGGTGACCAGCCGGCGAGCTGGCTTTCCAGCCAGTCGTGCTTGGCGGCGAAGAGCCGGTCGGCGGTCTCGGCGCCCGCCGGGGTGAGCGCGAGCACGCCGTCGGTCCGGGTCACCAGGCCGCGGTCGACGAGCAGCTGGGCGTTCGGGTGGCCTTCCTCCACCGTCACGCCCGCCTGCCTGGCCAGGTCGGGGCCGGGGGTCGCGCCTTGCTTGGCCAGCATGGTGAGGATCCAGCACGCGCCGCCGGGCAGGTCGAGGCCGGCCGCGCGGGCGAGCTTGGCGTAGCCGAAGCGGCGCAGCTCGGTGGCGGACAGCCGGGACAGCACGCGCTCGGCCTCCTGGGCGGACGTCCTGAAGGTCGGCGCGCCGCCCATGGCCTCGCCGAGGTCGGCGGCGCTGGCCGAGCCGCGCAGCGTCTCCGCCGCCGGGGCGGGATCGCCCGCCGTCGTGCGCAGCGGCACCTCGCGCAGGAACCAGGCGAGGATGAACGCGACGACCGCGATCGGGACCGCCGTGAGGAACACCGGGTGCAGGGCGAGGCTGTAGGCGTGCAGGATCGCCTGGCGCAGGTCGGCGGGCAGCGCCTTGAGCACCGAGGACTTCCCCTGGACGTCGGCCGGGGTGAAGCCGGGCGGAATCTTGCCCGCGAACTTCGGGTCGGTGAACACGCCCCGCAGTTGCGCTGCGAGCTGGTTGGCGAAGATCGCGCCGAACACCGACACGCCGAACGACCCGCCGATCGTACGGAAGAACGTCGCGCCGGACGTGGCGGCGCCGAGGTCGGCGTAGCTGACCGTGTTCTGCACCGCGATCACCAGGACCTGGATGATCAGGCCGAGGCTGAACCCGAGGAGGAAGAAGTACAGGTTCATCACCAAGGTCGGGGTGGTCTCGTCCAGGGTGGACAGCAGGTAAAGCGCGACCGCCATGACCGCCGTGCCGATGATCGGGAAGATCTTGTACCGGCCGGTCCTGGCGATGAGCTGGCCGCTGCCGATCGAGGTGATGAGCAGGCCGAGCACCATCGGCAGCAGGTAGACGCCGGAGATGGTCGGTGAGACGCCGTGCACCACTTGCAGGAACAGCGGCAGGTAGGACAGCGCGCCGAACATCGCGAAGCCGGCCGCCAGGCCGATCGCGGCGGCGACGGAGAAGACGGAGTTGCGGAACAGCCGGAGCGGCAGGACGGGCTCGGCGGCGTAGCGGGCGGAGAAGTACCAGGCGACGAGCATCAGCACCGAGAGGGCGAACAGTCCGATGATCACCGGCGAAGACCACGCGTAGGTGGTGCCGCCCCACGAGGTCGCGAGGACGATGGAGGTGGCGAACGCGGCGAGCGTCGTCGCGCCGAGGTAGTCGATCTTGTGATGCTGCCTTGTGCCGGTCGCGGGGAGCACCACGGCGATCACGACGAGGGCGATCGCGCCGATCGGCAGGTTGATGTAGAACACCCACCGCCAGCTGAGGTTGTCCACGAAGAACCCGCCGATCAGCGGGCCGATGACGGACGCGACGCCGAAGACCGCGCCGAACGCGCCCTGGTACCGGCCGCGCTGCCTGGCCGGGACGATGTCGCCGACGATCGCCTGGGTCAGCACCAGCAGGCCGCCGCCGCCGATGCCCTGGACGGCGCGGAAGGCGATGAGCTCGCCCATGTTGCGCGACTGGCCGCAGAGAGCCGAGCCGATCAGGAAGATCACGATCGCGCCGAGGAAGAGGTACTTGCGGCCGTACTGGTCGCCGAGCTTGCCCCAGACCTGCGTCGTCGCGGTCGAGGCGAGCAGGTACGCCGTCACCACCCAGGACAGGTGGGACAGGCCGCCGAGGTCGTTGACGATCGTCGGCAGCGCGGTCGAGACGATCGTCTGGTCGAGCGCCGACAGCAGCAGCGCGAGCATCAGCGCGCCGTAAATGACCAGCAGCTTCTGGCCGTGCTGGCCGGTCTCTGGTGGTTCCCCGGCGGGCGATGTCCCCGGCGACGGCGCTGCCGTCGACTGCGTCGTTGACGGTGCCGCCGCGGGGTGAGCCGGGACGTGCGGCGCTGGCGACGATTCTCCTGGTGACGTCACATTGGGCTGATACCCCGTAAGTAACGAGGCCAACGTTGGCCCGGCAGACCGGTCCCCTCCCCGCCCCCGGGCGGTCGTACCGTACAATTCCCGTAAACGCGCTGTTAGCAGCTAAGGGGTACGTGCCATGACCGAATACCTGATCGCGGCCATCCTCTTCGTCGCCATGATCACGACGCTCGTCTACCTCTGGAAGCGCGAGCACTCCTGATCCGCGACGCTCGTCCCTGATGCCCGCGGGAGGCTCGTTCCCCCTTTCCGCCGGCATTGGCACACCTTGGGTCGACGCGGGGACAAAGGTCCGCTCTCGAGCGTTATCCCGAACGGTGGCGTGCTTCGCGTGGCACGGCAGCGCGTATCTGACGGCAGGCTATGCATTCATACGGGGGACATATGCCGTTTGTGGCCGACCCGGCGCCGGCCGCCGGCACTGGGCTGTGACTCAGCGGCGGCACCGGATCGTGGCGGTGGCGGCGGCTCTGGTCGCCTGCTGCCTCGCGTTCTCGGTCTGGGTCTTCGTCCGCTATCGCGACGAAGCCGGCGTCGCGGGCCGTTTCCTCCGTGCTGCTTGAGCCGCGCCAGCACTCCCCCGCGCCGCCAAGGGGGCGGCCGCAGGAACGGCCGACGATGCTCTCGGTCGCCACGCCGCTCGCCGCGTGCGAGGAGCGGATCGAGCGCCAGGCGCACCGGCTACCGACCGTGGCGATCGTCGGCGCCTCCTACACGGCGGGCATCGGGCCGGGCAACCCGGAGCTTTCCTGGGCGGTCGGGCTCGCCCGGCTGCTGCACTGGAACGCCGTCATCTACGGGGTACCCGGCGCGGGCTACGTCAGGACCAGCGCCAGCGGACGCGGGCCGATGTCCCGCATGCTGAGCCAGGAGCAACTGCGCGACCTGGGCCCGGCGCTGGTGATCGTGCAGGCCGGGCACGACGACGTCGGCGTGACCGCCCGGGCTGGAAGGACGGCGGGTGCGCGCGGCCGTGGACCTGATCCGCGCGGCGGCGCCGGGGGCGCGGATCGCGCTGCTCACCACGTTCGCGGTCGCGCCGGGCGGCTCGCCCGCGCTGTGGCAGACCGACCACGCCATCGTGGCGGCAGGGACCGCGGCCGACCCCGGCGCCATCGTCATGGACCCGCTGACCGGGCGGTGGACGTATCCCCGGGCCGGCGACGGCCTGCATCCCACGTCGGCCGGTGACGCGTGGATCGCGCGCACGGTCGCGGCCGCGCTGCGAGCGCACGGCGTGCTGCCCGCCCCGGCGACCTCGACCGCGCCGGTCATCTGCGATGTCTCCGTCGGCGCGGGAAAGCCGGTGAGCGCGACCGCCTGACCGCGCGGTTGCCGGGCGGGCGGGGCTTAGGCCAGGGACGCCTGGAGGTGCGCGAGGAGCGCGTTGTTGAACGGGCCAGGCTTCTCGTAGTGCGCGAAGTGGGAAGCGGCCTGGATGACGGTCAGCCGGGCGCCCTGGATGTTGCGCGCCGTATAGGCGCCGACCGAGGGCGGCGCGGCGACGTCTTCCGCGCCTGAGATCACGAGCGTGGGAGCCTTGACGCTGCCGAGCCGAGGGCGCAGGTCCAGGCCGGCGATGGCCTCGCCGCAGCCCGCGTACCCCTCCGGGTTCGTCCCCTTGAGCATGGCCACGACGGTCTCGACCTGCTCAGGCTCGGTAGCCAGGAACCGCGGGGTGAACCAGCGCGGCACGACCATGCCGGCGAGCGCGGCCATGCCTTCGCCGCGGACGAGCGCGGCGCGGTCGTGCCAGGCTTGTGCGTCCGGCATGGGCGTCAGCGCCGCGCAGCAGACGGCCAGGGAGGTGACCCGCTCCGGGGCGTTGGCGGCCAGCCAGATGCCGGTCATGCCGCCGAGCGAGACGCCGGCGAAGGCGAACCGCTCAATGCCGTAGCCGTTCAGCGTCGCGAGGACATCGGCGCCGAGCTCGGCAATGGTGTACGGGCCCTTCGGGGCCGGGGACTGGGCGCCGGGGGCGCCGTGACCGCGAGGCTCGTAGCGGACGATCCGGAAATAGCGCGATAGGAGCGGGACCTGATGCGACCAGACGTCACGGTTGGTACCGATGGGGTTGCCCAGCACGAGCACGGGGGCCTCGTTCTGTCCCTCGATGGACGAGACCAGTTGCTGCGCGGGCACTGCGGAACCCCCAGGTTGTCGTGGCCAGGCGCGAGGCGCCTCTTGCTGTTATCCCACGGCGGCGAGGGCGGCGGGTCAGGCCGAGGTGGTGGATCGCTAGGAGCACCATAGCGCGCCTGACGATCCACCATGATCCGGAAGCGGGCGGCGGGACGTGACAGCCGCCCGCTCCTCGCTGTTATCTTGCCGGTCGCGGCCGCCGGGCGGGGCCTGGGCCATGATGTGGGATCTTAGCGAGTACGCCGGGTCGAACGTGGCCCGTTAGTCCAACTGGCCGTGCCGGGCCTGGTCAGAGGTCGAAGAAGACGGTTTCGTCCTCGCCTTGCATGCGGATGTCGAAGCGGAGCAGGTTGTCCCCGGCGGGGGCGGCGATGAGGGTGGCGCGGCGGCGGGCGGGGACGGTCTGCAGGACCGGGTCGGCCTCGTTGGCGGCGGGCTCGTCGGGGAAGTAGATGCGGGTCACCGACCGGTCGAGCATGCCGCGGGCGAACACCGACACGTCGATGTGCGGCGCCTCGGTGCGGCCGTCGCCGGACGGCAGCGGCGCCGGGCTTGAGGGTGACGATCTTGTAGGTGCCGTCGTGGCCGGTCGGCGCAGCGGCCGAAGCCGCGGAACGTCAGGTCCCCGTCCGGTACCGGGCCGCGCGGGTCGGCGGGGTGGGCGAACCGGCCTGCCGGGTCGGCCTGCCAGGTCTCGATCAGCCCGTCCGGGATCGGGTCGCCGGCCCCGTCGTAGCAGGCGGCCGTAGATCGTGACCGCGCCGGGCGCGCCCTCGGCGACCACGTAGGGGCCTTCCGGCCAGGGCAGCCGCATGGAGAAGTAGGGGCCGACGGTCTGCGACGGGGTCAGCAGCTCGCTCATGCGTGGGGCTCCTCGAAGAGGGACTGGCGGCGGCCGCGCAGACGATGTCGAACCGGTAGGCCAGCGCCCACTCGGGCTGGGTGTCGTCGAGGGAGAACTCCGCGACCATCCGCAGCCTGGCCCGCTCGTCGGTGACGGAGTTGTAGATCGGGTCGATAGGGCAGCAGCGGGTCGCCGGGGAAGTACATCTGGGTGACGAGGCGCTGGGTGAAGGCGCGGCCGAACAGGCTGAAGTGGATGTGCGCCGGCCGCCAGGCGTTGTGGTGGTTGCCCCACGGGTAGGAGCCCGGCTGGATCGTGATGAACCGGTAGCGGCCGCCGGAGTCGGTGATCGCCCGCCCGGTCCCGTCGAAGTTCGGGTCGAGCGGGGCGGGGTGGTGCTCGCGGGAGTGGCGGTAGCGGCCGGCCGCGTTGGTCTGCCAGATCTCCACCAGGGTGTCGGGCACCGGCCGCCCGCCGGAGTCGCGGACCTGGCCGAACACGATGATCCGCTGCCCCTGCGGCTCCCCGCCGTGCTGGGTGGTCAGGTCCGCGTCGCCCATGGTGATCAGCCCGTCGCCGAGCAGCGGGCCGGTCACCTCGGTCAGCCGCTGCGGGAGGAGCACGAGCGGCTGCCGCGGGTGCCGCAGCCCGGTCGACTTGTACGCCGGGGAATCCAGCGGCGGATGGTTACCCGGCGCCGGCTTGACGTACTCCGGCAAGTCGAACTTGCCAGAGTCCGGGACGATCAGCCCCTGATCGGACACGGTCACAGTGGTCTAACTCCTTCGCATGACTGCCGACTCACGCGGCGGGCGCCCGTCTGGCTGACGAGTCCGGCGGGTCAATGAGGGCCCGGCGAGACGCCGCCCGGGCTCCGTATGTATGAGTTATACATCGCCCGCCGGCCGCGATTCCCGCCTAGGGCACGGACGATCGCGGCACCGGCAATTCGTAGTGTTCTCCCCCAAAACCGCAGGTCGGGCACTTGGGGATGAGAACAACGGCAGGTGCGTCGTGCGCCACACTTCGTCATGCCCGGTCGCCTGGCGGCGAAGCCCGCCGCCAGCCTCGGGGGCGCCGCCCAGTCATGGCGGGCGGACCGGCGAAGCCCGCTACCGTTCGGGATGCTCATGATCGTGGGGCGGGCGCGGGGTGCGGGGCGAGGCTCCGACGCCGCGCACCTTGCTGTTATCAGCCTTGCTGTTATCAGCCTTCCTGCTCCCGGTACTCCTTGATGGCCCGGCCGGCGATGGCGAACGCCCGGTTCGCCACCGGCACGCCGGCGTAGAGGCCGACCTGGAGCAGGACCTCCTGGATCTGCTCCTCGGTCAGGCCGTTGCGCAACGCGGCCTTGACGTGCATGTGCAGCTCGTCCTCGTGCTGCAGGGCGGCCAGGACGGTGAGCGTGACGATGGACCGCTCCGGGCGCGTCAGCCCGGGACGCGACCAGATCTCGCCCCAGGCGTACCGGGTGATCCAGTCCTGGAACGGCGCGGTGAACTCGGTCGTGTTGCGCGACCGCCCGGTCCACGTGCGCGTCCCCGAGGACGGCCCGGCGGACCCGCATGCCCTGCTCGGCGCGCTGCTCATCGTTCACGGTGACGCTACTCCGCTCTCGCTTCTTGCTGTTATCCGCTGAA
Organism: uncultured Actinomycetota bacterium; assembly: GCA_963850115.1. GTDB lineage: Bacteria > Actinomycetota > Actinomycetes > Streptosporangiales > Streptosporangiaceae > Trebonia. Next base: position 68,206 of record CAWKKG010000018.1, on the reverse strand, counting down.
ACGCCGGCCGCACGGGGCGGCCGCACGGGCCGGCGGGTCATGAACCGGGCGCTGCCGCGTGGGCCGCCAGGGCCGCGCTGATGAAGGCGTCGGACGCGCCCAGGTAACCGGACGGGTCCAGGGCCTGCTCGACCTGAGCCGGGGTTATCCCCGCCTGGGTGAGCTTGTCCTCGATCTCCGGAGTGGCGAGCAGCACGTCGCGGAAGGGGACGCCGGACGACGCGGACCTGGCCGCGGCGACCGCCACCAGGTCATGCGCGGCGGGGGCGCCGAGCGAGCCGCGCAGCAGCGCGGTGACGCGCTCCGCGAGCGGCAGGCCGCCGGCCTCCGCCAGGTTGGCGGCCATCCGCCCCTTGTCGACGTTCAGGTTCTCCAGGAGGTCGCGCGCCCAGGCGGCCGCGGAAACGACCAGCTGGAGCAGGTGACCGTACGGCTGCCACTCGGCGTGCCAGGCGCCCGCGGCGCGCTGGTACTCCTGCTCGGCGCTCGCCAGCAAGGTGGCGAGGAGCCCGGGTGCCTGCTTCGCGCAGCCGAGGACGGCGACCGCGGCGACCGGGTTGCTCTTGTTCGGCATCGCGGACGATCCGCCCCGGCGGGGCGCGCCGGAGCCGCCGTGGTTGTCGCCTGCCCCCTCGGCGACCTCGCCGACCTCGGTCTGGGCGAGCAGGGTCACGTCGCGGGCGACCTTGGACAGCGCCGCGCAGGCCCGGGCCGACGCGGTGCCGACGTCGATGATCCGCAGCCGCTCGGTGTGCCAGGGCAGCGGCGGGTCGGCCAGGCCAAGCTCCTCCGCCATGAGCGCCTTGACCCGGGCGCCGGCGTCGCCCAGCGACGCGAGCGTGCCCGCCGCGCCGCCGAACTGCACGGCGAGCCGCGTGTCACGGACGAACGCCAGCCACTCGACCGCGCTGTCGAGCCCGGCGAGCCAGCCCGCCGCGACCATGCCGAAGGTGGTCGGCACCGCCTGCTGCAGCAGCGTCCGGCCGATCATGAGCGTGCCGCGGTTCGCGTCCGCCAGCCGCGCGGCGGCGCTCGCGGCCGCCGTCAGGTCGCTGACGGCCGCGCTGAGCGCGTCCCTGGCCAGCAGCATCGCGGCGGTGTCCATGATGTCCTGGCTGGTCGCGCCCTGGTGGACGGCCGACCGGGCCGCGGGGTCCGCCACCCGCCGCGTCAGCACCCGGGCCAGCCCCGGCACCGGGTTGCCGGTCAGCACCGTCGCCCGGCCGAGCTCCGCGACCTCGGCCGGGCCGAACGCCTTCGCGTTCGCCGCCTCGGTCACCGTCGCGCCCGTCCCGGCCGGGGCCAGCCCGGCGCGCTCAAGCGCCCGGGCGAGGGCGGCCTCGGCGGCGAGCATCGACCGCAGCCAGGCCGCGTCGTCCGCGGCCGCGCCGCCGCCCGCGACGGTGCCGCGCGCGAACACGCCGTCAAAGAGCCCGGAGGGGGCCGGGTCGCCCGTCATATTCACAGCCGTAACTGATCCGCCATTCTGGTCAGGCATGCCCGGATGTTATCGTCCGAACATGACCGCACTTCCCGTCGGCGGCCCTGGGCTGCCGCAACGCCGTACCCTTGTTACCGAGATCCCTGGCCCGGCCTCGCGCGCGCTGATGGAGCGCCGCTCGGCCGCCGTCGCCCGCGGCGTCTCGACTACCCTGCCGGTCTTCGTCACCGCGGCTGGCGGCGGCGTGCTGCTCGACGCCGACGGCAACTCGCTCATCGACTTCGGCTCGGGCATCGCGGTCACCTCGGTGGGCAACGCGGCGACCGCCGTGGCTGAGCGGGTGCAGGCGCAGGTGGCGCAGTTCACGCACACCTGCTTCATGGTGACCCCGTACGAGGGGTACGTGGAGGTCTGCGAGGAGCTGGCCCGCCGCACCCCCGGGACCCACGAGAAGCGCTCGGCCCTGTTCAACTCGGGCGCCGAGGCCGTCGAGAACGCGGTCAAGATCGCCCGGCACTACACCGGCCGTTCCGCCGTGGTCGCCTTCGACCACGCCTACCACGGCCGGACGAACCTGACGATGGCGCTCACGGCGAAGAACATGCCGTACAAGCAGGGCTTCGGCCCGTTCGCCGGAGAAATCTACCGGGTGCCGATGGCCTACCCGCTGCGCTGGCCCGACGGCCCCGAGGCGTGCAAGGCCGAGGCGCTCGACGTGGTCAAGTCGCTGATCCACACCCAGGTCGGCGAGCAGAACGTCGCCGCGGTGATCATCGAGCCGATCCAGGGCGAGGGCGGGTTCATCGTCCCGCCCGACGGGTTCCTCCCCGGGCTCGCGGAGTTCTGCAAAGAGCACGGCATCGTGTTCATCGCGGACGAGATCCAGTCCGGCTTCTGCCGGACCGGCGACTGGTTCGCCTCCGAGCACGAGGGCGTCGTCCCCGACCTGGTCACGACCGCCAAGGGCATCGCCGGCGGTCTCCCGCTCGCCGCCGTGACCGGGCGCGCGGAGATCATGGACGCGGTCCACTCCGGCGGCCTCGGCGGCACCTACGGCGGCAACCCGGTCGCCTGCGCCGCCGCGCTCGGCGCCATCGAGACGATGGCGACGCAGGACCTCGCGGGCAAGGCCCGCCGCATCGGCGAGATCATGCTCCCCCGCCTTCGCAAGCTGGCCGAGGCCCACCCGGTGATCGCCGACGTGCGCGGCCGCGGCGCGATGGTCGCCGTCGAGCTCACCAAGCCGGGCACCCTGGACCCGGACCCGGCGTCCACCGCCGCGGTCGCCGCGTTCTGCCACAAGGCGCGGCCTGGTGGTGCTCACCTGCGGGACGTTCGGCAACGTGCTCCGCTTCCTGCCGCCGCTCGTCATCGGCGAGGACCTACTCGAAGAGGGCCTCGGCATCCTGGAAGACGCGTTCGCGTCGCTGTAATTCTCCGCGCAATTAAATCAAGATCGTTATTCCGAACGGGTGCGTGGTTCCCGCCGCCCGTCCCTTACCGCAATAAGCAGACGGCGGGCCAGACAGGTTGTTCCTGCCTGGCCCGCCGTACTCCGAACGCGATTAATTGTCGCCGCTAGCTGGTTTCGATGAGTCGCCGATCAGAGGTCGAGCTTGTCCTGGATGATCGTGATGCCGACCTCGACGTTGCCGAGCCTGGCCTCGACGCTGCCGAGCCTGCCTCGACCCTGCCGAGCCTGTCCTGCCGAGCCTGCCCTCGACCTTGCCGAGCTTGTCCTCGACCTTGCCGAGCCTGCCCTTGACCATGCCCATGTCACCCTGGAGGGACTCGACAGCGCGATCGAGCCTTTTCTGGCCGCGGCCAAGGTCGTCGACCTTGGCCTCGATCACGTTGAGCTTTCTGCCGTGATCGAGTTGGGTCTCCCTAATGGCGGACAGCGTCAGGTTGTCGGCGCCCCGCTTCGCCCGCAGGTCTTGCTCGCTCTGCGTGCATGCAGAGCCTGCCATGTCCGTGGCACGGAACTCCACTTGAACTTGCTGAAGTCCTTCGTCCATCGAACTGGTCACCGGTCTCCAGTCTTATCCAGCCGCGCTTCGACGGTGTCCTTCCACGGCCTGAATTCCTCAAGTGCGGCAGTCATGCCGTCCTCCTTTCGGCGGTTCCATTCACTCTCGCAGATAAAGATAGCGAGGTTTTCGCAAAGCGCAAATTGCAATTGGTTGCGATTGGCAACGCAACAGGTTGCCAATCATTGCCGTTAATGGCGGCGCCTATTGTTGGCCTAGTAGCGGATCGCGATCTCGCCGCCGTCGTCGGCCCGCTGGGCCGGGCTGGTCAGGATCACGGCCCGGCCGGCCGCGATGCGGCGGGCCGACCAGGCGACGGCGGCGGCGTCGAGCAGGTCGTCTTCGGCCGCGCCGGCGACCCTGGGCGGGAGGGTGATGCCCGCGGCGGCGAGCAGCTCGCGGCGGATGCCCAGCCCCGCCCTGGTGTGCTTGCCGTCCGCCAGCGGGGCGCCCGCCATGGCGGCGAACGACAACTCGGGGTGGACCTCGAACAACCGGACCAGGGCGGGCGCGAGCGCGGCGCGGCGACGGTACTCGTCCGCCTCGGCGATCTTGCGGCGCAGGCCCCACGCCTGCACGGAGAAGCCCTTGCCGGTCAGGTCGCGGCAGGCGCGGCTCGCGTCGGCGTAGGTCTCGCACTCCCAGACGGGCCGCGGCGGGATCGCGAACACGGTCACGCCGCGCCTGCCGAGCGCCCGGCGGGCGAGGACGTCGGCGTCCCGCCAGCCGGCGGCGAGCAGGCCAAGGGGCATGTCGATCCCGGTGACGCCCGCGAGCGGCAGCCCGTCGAGCCTCGCGGCGACGGTCACGCTCGTGACGGCCACCGAGTGCGCGGCGCCCAGCGTGACGGCGACCCAGCCCCTAGCACAGCCGTCTACCCCGGTCACGGCGGGCCCGGGTGCCTCGCCTGGCTGATCGTTCATCGCTCCCTCGTGAACATCCTCGACCCCGCCGATGCCGGCTCGGTCACCGGCGGCACAATCCGGCCGCGCCGCCCGCCTGGACAACCGTCTGGCGCGAGATCGTCTTAAGGGCATGAGGCCCACCTTCAGCAATTTGCTCTCTCGCGGCGCTTGGCGTGACGGTGCTTGGCGTGGCGGTCGCGGGGTGTCAGGCGAGCCAGCGCGATTCCGCCGCCGCGACGCCGACGGCGACCGCCTCATCGGCGGGACCGGCAGCGTCGGCCGGGCAGCCCGGCGCCGGTTCGCCGACGGCCGCGTCACCGACGACCGTGACGGCGGCCACCTCGAGTGGTTCAGCCGGCTAACAGTCACCTGGGAGGCCGGCCGCCCGCCGAACCAGACACCGGCCAGCTTCACGCTGACGCCGCCGGGATCCACGCCGCCGCAGCCGGGCGTGACCCGGCAGTAGCGCGGAAGTGCGCGGATCATTCTCGGCATACCGGCATTTCGGCATGTCCGCCCCGTCCGGCGCCTAGCCTTGAGTGCCACCGGGACAGAACATTCTGGCCTTGTGGCACTCACGCGCGACTCTACTGGCCTTGAGTCACTCCGGCTGCCAACCGTTTGACCTTGCGGCACTCAGACAGATCCGGTCCTGGCCTCGTGGGCGACAGGGCAATCCCGGCGCTGGCGGCGCACCGCGCCCGGGCCGCGACAGTCCCTTTGTCGCCGCGCGGAATATTCCGCGATGCCGCGGTGCTTATCTTTCCCAGCGTCCCAGAAGAACCACCAGCACCATGTCTCCCTACCGCCCCAAGCGCGGCACCGCCGTTCGCCCGGCCGAACGCAGGCGATCTTGACAGGTGTACTGGATTTGGTGGGACAAAGCAGGCCAATCGGACGGGTTTTTGACTAATTCTCGGTACACCTTGGTCCACGAATCGGCATTGCCGACGAAAGGATTCGCGGTAATAAATTTTCCGTTGCCAAAGGCGGCGGGGCGGGCGCGCGACGAACCGGCCATAAAGGACAGTCCGGGCAGCTGGCCGAGGCGCCCGACATCAACGGCATCGGGCACGGGTCGCGGAGGCGAGGCCGTCTTGGGATTTTCCGGGCGGAACGGGCGCGACGCGGAGGGCGGAGTTGCCGCGGTTAACCGCATTGCGCGCCGCGGGCGCTTTCGTTTACGTGACCTGCCGGTTATTGCTGGATGATCGTTATGTTGCCGCTGCCGCTTGACGCGGTGATCAGTGTTGGGGGAAGACGATTCGCAGGACCGTGGGATCGCTGACGCTGCCGCTGAGGGTGTTCGCGGTGACGTCGTACCGGGTGCGGCCGGGCGGCAGGACGAGCGTGATGTTGCCGCTGTTGGTGTTCACCCGGACGTTGCGCAGGGACGCTGGTGAACGTGATCTGGATGTCGCCGTTGCCGCTGGAGGCGGTGATCGTGTCCGTGGCGATGCCAGACCCGGAGATGTTGCCGCTGTCGGTGTTCGCGGTGATCGTCGTGGACGTGACCCCAGTCGGCCTGGATGTTGCCGTCACCGGACGAGGCGGACAGCGTGGCCGACTTGATGGCGCTCACCTGCGATGCTGCCGCTGTCGGTGTTCAGGGTCAGCGGGCCCGACGCGTGGCTGACGGACAGGTCGCCGTCGCCGGTGGAGAGCTTAACCGGGCCCGTGATGCCGGTGACCGTGGCGTCGCCGGCGCCGCTGTTCGCCGTCAGCGTGGTGACCGTGGCGGGGACGGTGGCCGTCGCGTCGAGTCCGCAGTCGCCGGTCGGGATCGGGCAGTGGTAGCCGATCGTGGTTCCGCTGCCCGTCGTGCTCTCGGTGACCTTCGAGCGGGCGAGGCTGTACTTGGCGGTGCCGGTGAGCGTCGCCTGGCCTGCCGTCGTCGGCCTGATCGTGAGCTGCCCGTCCACGTTCAGGGTCAGCGCCTTGGTGCTCGCCGGGACGGTGTAACTGACGGGGTACCTGTCCCTCGCCGAAGTCGCCGACCAGGCTGAAGCCGGTGGCCCGCGACCAGCGCCAGGCAGACGGGGACGCCGAAGAGGAGTGCGGCGCGGCGGCCGCCGGTCATCGGGAAGGACGGGGCGGAGGCGGGGGTGGCGATGGACGTGGCGGTGGAGGCCATCGCAGATCAGCTCGTTCCCAGGTAGCGGAGGACCGCGAGGACGCGGCGGTGGTCACGCTCGGTCGGTGCGAGGCCGAGCTTCGTGAAGATGTTGTTGATGTGCTTCTCGACCGCGCCTGCCCCGACGACGAGGGCGGCGGCGATCGCGGCGTTCGTGCGGCCCTCGGCCATGAGCGCGAGAACCTCCCGTTCCCGCGGGGTGAGGTCGCCGAGCGGGTGACGGCTGCGGGCCAGGAGCTGGGCGACGACCTCGGGGTCGAGCGCGCTGCCGCCCGCGGCCACGCGGTCGAGGGCGTCGAGGAACTCGGCGACGTCGGCCACCCGGTCTTTCAGCAGGTAGCCGACGCCATGCGGGCGGCCGGCGATCAGCTCGGTGGCGTAGCGTTCCTCGACCCACTGGGACAGCACGAGGACGCCGACGTCGGGCCACTGGTCCCGGACGAGCAGCGCCGCGCGCAGGCCCTCGTCGGTGAACGTCGGCGGCATCCGCACGTCGACCACGCAGGCGTCGGGCCGCGAGTCGGCCACGGCGCGGAGGAACCCCTCGGCGTCGCCCGCGGTGGCGACGACCTCGTGACCCGCCTCCTCCAGGAGCAGCACGAGGCCCTTGCGGAGCAGGACCGAGTCCTCGGCGATCGCTACGCGCACGGGATCACCGCCGAGATGATCGTGGGGCCGCCGGGCGGAGACTCGACGGACAGGGAGCCGTCGACGCCGGCGATCCGGTCGGCGAGGCCGGACAGGCCCGCGCCCGCCGCGTCGGCCCCGCCGATGCCGTCGTCGCTGACCACGATGTGGAGGGTGCCGGCCGGGCCGGGGCCGCCGTCGACGACCACCCGCGCCTGGCTGGCGCGGGAGTGCTTGGCGATGTTGGTGAGCGCCTCGGCAACGGTGAAATAGGCGACCGCCTCGACGGCGGGCCGCGGCCTGACCGGCACGTCTACCTGGACGGCGACCGGGACGGAGCAGCGGGTGGCGAGGCCGGACAGCGCCGCGTCGAGGCCGCGGTCGGTGAGTACCGGCGGGTGCACGCCCCGGACGAGTTCACGGAGCTCGATGAGCGCGGCCTTGGCCTCGGCGTGCGCCTGGTCGACGAGGGCGGCCGCGGCGTCGACGTCGTCGGAGAACTTCGCCTTCGCCCGGCCTAGCTCCATCGCCACGGCGACGAGCCGCTGCTGCGCGCCGTCGTGCAGGTCGCGCTCGATCCGCCTGCGCTCGGCCTCGGCCGCGTCCACGACCCGCTCCCGGCTGACCTCGAGCTCGGTGACCCGCTCCTTGAGCTGCTGCGTCGCGGGGCGGGGACAGCAGCCAGCGGGCGAGTGCGGCGTCCATGGTCCCGAGGCCCCGGGTGAGCGGCGCGGCGGCGAGCAGGACCACCAGGCCGCCGGCGGCGGCGAGCCAGAGCGCTTCCTTGCCGCTGAGGAAGTAGTGCCCGTCGACGTTGGGACCGCCGCCCGGCAGCTGCCTGGCGTACAGCGGAAGGGCGGCGGCGATCAGGCCCGCGCTCCAGAACGTGACCGTCAGCGTGAAGCTGAACACGCTGACCGGCAGGCGGAGCAGGGCGTAGCCGATCTGTCCCCAGGTGGCGCGGGTCGCCAGCAGCGACCTGGTCGGCACGACCAGCCACCGGTAGCCGCGCCGCGGGTCGGCTGGCCAGCGCGGCAGCTCATCGCCGAGCAGCAGCTTGAACCGGGCGCGCTCGACGGCGGCGAAGGCAGCGGAGAACCGGGTTGTCACGCCGATGACCGGCAGGCCGACGAGGGCCAGGGGCGTCGTGGCGAGGCCGACGGCGAGTCCGGCGACGACGATCGTGAACGAGGCGACCGAGAGCACGAGGCCGGCCACGTGGTGGACGAATGCGAGCCAGGTGCGCGCCGACACCAGGCCGCGGATGAGCGACATAACAGCGACGCTAGGCGATAACGGCGGCCCGCGGCCAGGCGGAGCGCCCACCGAAGCGAGGTTAGGTTAACCCCACCGCGGATACGGCCAGCCCTCGGCGGCCCCAACAGCCTGGCGGCAGCCGGCCTGACCGTTGATGGGGCGGTCACTCCCCAGCCTGGATAACAATGGTGAGTGTGACAAACGGCGCGGAACGCGACACCGTGAGCGGGACACCCGAGCTCTCGGTGTCCGGCCTCACGGTACGTTTTGGCGCGCTCACCGCGCTCGAGGGGGTCAGCCTCGCGCTGCGGGCCGGCGAGGTGGTGGCCCTGGCCGGGGAGAACGGCGCGGGCAAGACCACGCTCATCCGGTCCATCGCGGGCGACGTCACGCCGGTCTCCGGGGTGATCCGGGTGGGCGGGCAGGCCGTCGCGCCCGTGCCCGCCGCCGCCGCGAAGCTCGGTGTCCGCGTGGTCTGGCAGGACCTGGCGCTGTCCGACAACCTGGACGTCGCCGCGAACGTGATGCTCGGCAACGAGCGCCGCAGGCACCTGTTCTCCGAGGTGGCGCTGCACAAGGACGCGCGCCGGCTGCTTGAGCGGCTCGGCATCCCGCTGCGGGACACCACCCGGTCCGTCAAGATGCTGTCCGGCGGGCAGCGGCAGATGGTGGCGGTCGCGCGGGCGATGGCGCACAACCCGAGGATCCTGCTGCTCGACGAGCCGACCGCGTCGCTCGGCGTGCGGGAGGCGGCGCTCGTCGAGCGGCTGATCACCCGGCTGCGCGCGCAGGGCACGACGATCCTGCTGTCCGGGCACGACACGGAGCTGATGTTCCGGCTCGCCGACCGGATCGTGGTGCTGCGGCACGGGCGGGTGGTCACCGAGGTGCTGCCGAGCGAGGTGCACCCGGACGACGTGGTGGCGCTGGTCTCCGGCCAGTCGGTCGACTCCTCCGCGCGCCGCCAGCTCACCCGGCTGCACGGGCTCGCCGGGCGGCTCGTCGCCGCCGACCCGTCCTCGTCGCTCTCGCTGATCCTGTCCGCGCTCGGCGCCGCGCTCGGCAGCGAGCGGCTGGCCATCCACCTGCTGGAAGACGGCGCCCTGGTGCGGGCCGCGTCGCTCGGCATGCCGGAAACGCTGCTCGACGCCTGGGAGCGGCTGCCCGTCGGCGCGGCGGGCGGCCCCGTCGGGCTCGCCGCCGAGCGGCAGGTGCCCGTCATCGAGGAGAACCTGCGGACGGCGCGGCGGCTCCTGGCAGGTCTTCGGCAACCTGGCCCGGCCCGCGAAGGTGGCGAGCTCCTGGTCGGTGCCCGTGCTCGGGCCGGGCGGGCTGCTCGGCGTGATCACCGTGTTCCGCGCGATGCCCGGCAAGCCGCGCCGCGACGACCTGGACCTCGCCGCGCTCTACGCCGGGTACGCGGCGAGCGCCATCGAGCGGGACCGGCTGCTCGACGAGCTGACGGCGCGCAACCGGCTGCTGGAGACGATCAGGGAGATGCTGCAGACCCTGGCCGGTCCCGTGCCGGTCGAGACGGCGCTGCGCATCGCCCTGCAGGCCCTGCGGCGCGGGCTCGGCGCGGACGAGGTGGTCCTGGTCGCCGCCGAGCACGACGGCGCGATGCTCTGCCGCGGCTACTCGAGCACGGTCACCGACTGGCGGGAAAGCGCCGCTCACCCGCCGGCCAGGCGCAACGGCGGCAGCGAGCTCACCGTGCCCGAGGCCACCCTCGCCGCCGTCGGCGCGGTACTCGACCGGGCGACCCGGACGGCGTCGCGGTCACCGGCCAGGCCAGCCTCGGCACCCTGCGCACGGGCGGCGGCGCGGCGGCGGCAGGCACCTGTCGGTCACCTTCGCCGTGCCCGACGGGCGGACCGTGCTGCTGGCCGGCTGGCGGGACGGCACCAGGCCGGACGACGCGACCGACCTGCTGGAGGACGCGGCGAACTCGCTGCGGCTCGCGCTCGAGCGCGAGCGGTCGCTGCTCGCCCAGCAGGAGGCGATGGCGCTGCGGCAGTCACGCGAGCTGCAGCGGACGTTCCTGCGCAGGCTCAGCCACGAGCTGCGCACCCCGCTCACCGCGATCACCGGGTACGCGACCAGCCTGCTGCAGCAGGACGTCACCTGGGACGCGGACTCGCAGCAGCGGTTCCTCTCCCGCATCGCCGCCGAGTCGGCGCGGCTCGGCCGCCTGGTCAACGACCTGCTCGACTTCTCCACGATCGAGTCGGGCATCCTGCGGCTCAACAGCGACTGGTGCGACATACCGCTCGTCCTCGACGCGGCGGTCGCCGTGCTCCCCCCGGACGCCGCGTCCCAGGTGACCGTCACCATGTCGGCCAGCGCAGCGCGCCGGGGCTGCCCGCCATCTGGGCCGACCACGACCGGCTGGAGCAGGTATTCGTCAACCTCATCGGCAACGCGCTCGGCCACAACCCGCCGGGCACGAAGGTGATGGTCACGCGCCGCGGCCGACGATCCGGGCACGGTGACCGTGCGGGTCGCCGACGACGGCGAGGGCCTGCCGCCTGAACTGGCCCGCGCCGTCACCGAGGCGGCCGGCCAGCGCGACCCGCGCTGGCACGACGTGCTCGCCTCCGGCATCATCCGGCCGCGGCGGCGCGGCTCCGGTGCGGGGCTCGGGCTGTCCATCGCCAGCGGGATCGTGGCGGCGCACGGCGGCCGCCTTGAGCTCGAGCCGACCGAGCGCGGCACCTGCTTCCTGGTTACGCTGCCGGTAGAGAAGCCGGTCCGGGCAAGGCCGCATGCAGCGGCGACGACACCACCCCGTGGAGTGAAGGCACGTGACTGAGCCCGCCATACCGACCCGCGTGCTCATCGTGGAGGACGACCCGAACATCGTCGACCTGATCAGGTCGAACCTGGCGGTGCGCGGCTTCGACACGCTCGTGTCGTCCGACGGGAGCAAGGCGCTGACGCTGCTCGAGACCGAGGAGCCCGACATGGTGCTGCTCGACCTGATGCTGCCCGAGGTCGACGGGTTCGAGCTGTGCAGGCAGATCCGCGAACGGTCCAACGTGGCGATCATCGTGGTGTCCGCGCGCGGCGGCGAGCGGGACAAGGTCACCGCGCTGAACATGGGCGCCGACGACTACATGACCAAGCCGTTCGGCATCGAGGAGCTGCTGGCGCGCATCCTGGCCACGCTGCGGCGGACCAGGCCCGCCGAGGCGGACGACCGAGGCCGCGCCGTCCGTCATCACGATCGGTGACGTCGAGATCGACCTCGTCGGCCAGCTCGTCCGCCTCGGCGGGCGAGGAGGTGCACCTGACGCCGACCGAGTTCGCGCTGCTGCGGGAGCTCGCGCTGAACCGGGGAAAGCTGCTGTCCCGCGCCCACCTGCTGCGCCGGGTCTGGGGCCGCGGGTACGAGACGGAGACGGAGTACGTCCGGGTGTACATCAGGCGGCTGCGGGCCAAGCTCGAACAGCCGGGCGGCCCGCCGCTGATCATCACGCAGCCGCGGGCCGGCTACCGGATCGCCGGCGAGTGAGGATGCTACACAGAGCGACACTGGTGTATCGTACCGTAAGCGGATTGCGTCTGCCAGATTAACGTCAGGGGAAACAGTAATGTCACAAAATGGTCTCGAAGATTACCGTGACATAGCTGCGACCGATCTGCGTTTTAACGCTTTTTTAACGGTTTTACGAAAGTGTTAACGGGAACGTTTCTCCGCGCAGATCTAGCATTTCCGCCAATAGCCCGGTCAATTGTGACCGGGTTATACGGATCTGGTCTCGCACATGCCGTTTGCGGCATGTCTGAGTGAATGAGCGAGGTACACCGTTGTATTCCGTATCAGCAAGAGGCGGGGCTGACCGCGGCCGCCGCGGCGGCCGCGGTGCTCGTCGCCGCCGGCTGTAGCAGCTCGAGCAGCTCAAGCAGCAGCTCGGCGCCGGCCACCTCGAGTTCGAGCTGTCTCCGTCCGCGACCGGGTCATCGACGCGCGAGCAGCGCGTCGATCTCGGTCAGCGACCTTAACAACTCCTTCTCCGCGATGGCGCAGCTCAAGTCGGTCGCCGCCGCGGGCAAGGGCAGCGTCACGGTGATCCTGCCGGACACCGTGTCCTCGACCCGGTACGTCGAGTTCGACGCGCCCTACCTGAAGCAGGCCTTCACCGCCGCCGGGCTGTCCACCTCGGACTTCACCGTGGAGAACGCCCTCGGCAGCGACGCGACGCAGCTCTCCATGGCCCAGTCGGCCGTCACCAAGGGCGCCAGCGTGCTCGTCGTCGACCCGCTCGACTCCGGCGTCGGCGCGCACATCGAGTCCTACGCCAAGCAGCACGGCGTGGCCGTCATCGACTACGACCGGCTGACCCTCGGGCGGCACCCGCTCGTACTACGTCTCCTTCAACAACGTCAAGGTCGGCCAGGTCATGGGCCAGGGCCTCGTGTCCTGCATCACGGCCTGGGGCGTCAAGAGCCCCAACGTCATCGTGATGAAGGGCGCCCCGACCGACAACAACGCGACGCTGTTCGCCCAGGGCTACGACGGCGTGCATGGCCCCGTACTTCTCCTCGGGCAAGTGGAAGGACGTCAGCCAGCCCGGCCGGGACCTGGACCCCGTCGGTCGCGCTGTCTGAGTTCCAGCAGCAGTACACCGCGCACAAGAACATCAACGCGGCGCTCATCCCGAACGACGAGAACGGCGCCCCGATCATCCACTACCTGCAGGGCCAGGGCATCAAGGCGAAGACCTTCCCGACCACCGGGCAGGACGCCACGCTGACCGGCCTGCAGAACATCCTGACCGGCTACCAGTGCGGCACGGTCTACAAGCCGATCTACCTCGAGGCCCAGGCCGCCGCCGCGCTCGCGCTCTACGTGCGGGCCGGCCAGACCCCGCCGTCGTCCCTGGTGAACGGCTCGACCGCAGGACACCACGGCCAACGTCAGCGTGCCTTCGGTCCTGCTGAACCCGGAGTGGGTCACCACGGCCAACATGAACTCGACGGTCATCGCCGACAAGTTCGTGCCGGCCAGCCAGCTCTGCGCGGGCTCGTACGCGAGCGCCTGCACGGCCGCCGGGATCTCCGGGTAAATCGGATGAAGAAAGCACACCGCTCGTTCGGGGTGCGGGCGACCCGGCCCGCACCCCGAACGAGGTCATCAGGCAGGATGTGATCGTGAACGACGCTGAGCCGCTGCTGCGGCTGCGTGGCATCGGGAAGAACTTCGGGCCCGTGCACGCGCTGACCGACATCAACCTAGACATCCCCGCCGGCCAGGTCACCGCCCTGGTCGGCGACAACGGCGCGGGCAAGTCGACGCTGATCAAGACGATCGCCGGCATCTGGGAGCCCAACAGCGGCGAGATCATCTGGCAGGGCAAGCCCGTGCACTTCCACTCGCCCAAGGACGCCACGAACGCGGGGATCGCCACCGTCTACCAGGACCTGGCGCTCGCCGACAACCTCGACATCGTGCAGAACATGATGCTCGGGCACGAGACGCTCAGGACCGGGCTGCTCGACGAGATCACGATGGAGAATGCGGCCAAGAAGACCCTCGCCGACCTGCGGGTCACCACGGTCCGCAACATCCGCCAGCCGGTCGGCTCGCTGTCCGGCGGGCAGCGGCAGGCGGTCGCCGTGGCCAAGGCCGTCCAGCTGGACGCCAAGCTCGTCGTCATGGACGAGCCCACCGCCGCGCTCGGCGTCTCCCAGACCGCCCTCGTGCTCGACATCATCGAGCAGCTCGCCAGCCGCGGCATCGCCGTCCTGGTGATCTCGCACAACCTGACCGACGTGTTCCGCGTCGCCGACCGGATCGCGGTCCTCTACCTCGGGCGCATGGTGTCGAGCGGCCCGGTCGCGAACTACGACACCAACTCGACGGTGCACTGGATGACCACCGGCACCGCCCCCAACGGCCGTGTCGCCACACCGCAGAGCCACGGAGGGCTGAGCAGTGACGTCCGTGAACCAAGAGCCGACGCCGACGCCGCCGAGCGAGTCCGACATCATCACCACGCCGGACGCGTCGGCCGACCTGCTCGCCAACAACTTCGGCGACTACCTGCAGATCGTCGGCAGGCGCGTCCGCTCGGGCGAGAGCGGCGCGCTGCCCGTCATCATGGGCCTGATCGTCATCGTGATCATCTTCCAGGTGAAGAACTCGCTGTTCCTGTCGGCGGGCAACCTGGTCAACCTGATGGCGCAGTCGTCGTTCATCATCACGCTCGGCATGGCCGAGGTCTTCGTGCTGCTGCTCGGCGAGATCGACCTCGCCGCCGGCTTCACCGCCGCCTGCGGCGCCGTCGTCGCGCTGTGGATGCTCGCGCTCGGCGACCCGTTGTGGGCCGCGGTGCTCGCCGCGCTCGCCGCCTCCGCGGCCTACGGCGCGCTGCAGGGCATCGTCATCGCCAAGCTGAAGCTGCCGTCGTTCGTCGTGACCCTGGCCGGCCAGCTCGGCCTGTCCGGCGTGCTGCTCTACCTCATCAGCGCGACCGGCAACATCGGCGTCGGCGGCGTGATCAACCTGCACAACTCGGTCATCAACGACATCGAGAGCGGCTACCTCACCCCGACCGCCACCTGGATCGTGATGATCGTCATCGCGGCGCTGGCCGGCGCGGTCATCTTCTACGGCGACTTCCGCCGCCGCACGGCCGGGCCTGGTCGCCCCGCCGGTGTCGGTCACCCTGCTGAAGATCGCCGGGATCGTCATCGCCGCCGTCGTCATCGCGTGGGTCGCGAACATCAACCGCGGGCGGCTGATCGTCCTCGAGGGCCTGCCGTGGGGCGTCCTCGTGGTGCTCGCGATCCTGTTCATCTGGACGGTGCTGCTCGGCCGGACCCGGTTCGGCCGCTACCTGTACGCGATCGGCGGCAACGCCGAGGCGGCCCGCCGCGCGGGCATCAACATCGTGCGGGTCCGCACGCTCGCGTTCATGCTGTGCGGCCTGACCGCGGGCGCCACCGGCATCATCTACGCCTCCTACCTGGGGTCGATCTCCACCGGCGTCGACGGCGGCCAGAACGTGCTGTACGCCATCGCGGCGGCGGTCATCGGCGGCACCAGCCTCTTCGGCGGGCGCGGCAAGATGCTGCACGCGGTGCTCGGCGGCCTCGTCGTCGGCGTCATCTACAACGGCCTTGAGCTGCTCGGCCTGTCGGCCGCGGCCCAGCTGATGTGGACGGCGCTCGTGCTGCTCGCGGCCGTCATCGTCGACCGGATCACCAGGGCCGGCTCGGCAGGCTGAGCCAGGCCTCGCTGCCGCTGCCCGCTAACTGTTAACGAGCTCGTTAACAGTTAGCGGGCAGCGGCGTTCCGGGGCCGACGCGGAGGAGATAATGAGGCGTGGCTGACGGCTCAGGGCGGCGACGGCCGGCGCAGTCGCCAAGGCAGGCGCGGCCCGCGCGGCCGGGCGGCGCGCGGGTGGCCGTCCACCGGGAGGTGCGGCTCGGCACGGCGGAACTCGTCCCCGACCTCGACCGGGCGGAGTTCCTGGCTGCTGTTCATCGACGGCGTGCCGCAGAGCGGCGTCGACCTCGCCGACCCGGGCTACCTGGAGTTCGAGTACGTCCGCAGGATCGGGCACGTCGCCGACCTGGCGTTCCCGCCCGGGGTGCCGCTGCGCGTGCTGCACCTGGGCGGCGGCGCGCTGACCCTCCCCCGCTACCTGCAGCACACCAGGCCCGGCTCGCGGCAGCTGGTCGCCGAGCTGGACGACGAGCTCACCGGCCTGGTCCGCGAGCACCTGCCGCTGCCCGCCGGGCACCGCATCCGGGTGCGCGCCGCCGATGCCCGCGCCGTCGTGGAGTCGGTCCGGCCGGCGAGCTACGACCTCGTGATCGCCGACGTGTTCGCCGGGGCGGTGACGCCGGCGCACCTGACCACCGCGGAGTTCGCCGCCGCGACCGCGCGCGCCCTGCGGCCCGGCGGGGTGTACGCGGTGAACATCGCCGCGGGGCAGTTGCCCCTCGTCCCCCCTGGCCCGCGGCCGTCCGCCGCCAGGGACGGGCTCAGCGAGGCGCGGTCGGCGGTTGCCACCATCCGTTCGGAATACCAGGAGACCTGCATGATCGCGGAGGCGAGCGTGCTGCGCGGGCGGCGCCGCGGCAACCTCGTGATCTTCGGCAGCGACCAGCCGCTGCCCGAGGCGGCGCTCGGCCGGGCAGTGGCGGGCGACCCCTTCCCCGCGCGGCTGGTCGCGGGCGAGGACCTGCGGCGCTTCGCCGCGGGCGCGCCGGTCGTCACCGACGCCGCCGTGGCCGCTGTGACCCGTGCGGCCGACGTGGTCGCTAACGTCTCAGCGTCAACTGAAACCTCTCCGCAGTCAACGAACTGGTAACGCGCCCGATTCGCACGTTCTACAGCGGTACATTCTTCTACCCTTGGCCCATGGACTTGCCTCCCTCAGGTTGGTACCCGGACCCGTACGGGACACCCAGTTTGCTTCGCTGGTGGGACGGGTCCGGCTGGACCCAGCACACCCACCCGGACGTCACAGCGGGCGCGAGCGGGGCAGGCGGCAGCGGCGGTGCCCCGGCGACGACCGCGGTGCAGTCAACCGCCGTTCAAGCGACCGCCGTGCAGGCCGCGGCGGCGCAGGCCACCGCCGTCCAGGGCGCGGCACGTACAGGCGACGGCGGTGCAGTCAGCCACGCGGCCCGGGCAATCGGGGCCGTCCGCCGAGTGGCTGAGCCGGACCAAGCCGCCCACCGGGCGGCCGACGGCGCCGCAGCCCGCCCTGCCCGAGTACCCGGGCGCCGCCGTCGGGGTGGCGCCGACCGCTTATCAGCCGCCGGTCACGACGGTGCAAGCCGGGGCAATGGCGGCAAACCGTGGCAATGGGCCACGGCGGCGGCATGCAGCCAACCGCGGTGCAGCCGGGGTACCCGCAGCCTGGCTCGTTCCCGCCCATGGCCGGGCAGCCGGGCGGCGGCGAGGGCACGCAGGTGCTTTTCTTCGGCGGCGACGCGTGGCAGGCGCCCGGGGGGCCCATGCAGGGCAACAACCCGTACGGATACATGCAGGCGCAGCGGCGACAGACGGCGGGTGATCATCGGCCTCAGCGCCGGGACGGCGGTCGCGGTCGCGGCGATCGTGGTGATCGCGACCACCCTGAGCAGTTCGCCGGCTACCCCGGTCGCCGACCAGACGACGGCCGCGCCGCCCGCCCCGACTACCTCGGCGGCCGCGCCCACGCCGACCCAGGCAGCGTCGCCGACCACCTCCCCGTCGCCGACCGCCACCGCCACCGGGTCGCTGCTGACCGACGGGCAGGCGGGACTGTCGTACACGCAGCTGTCCACCCCCTGGCAAGGGGCGTCCTGCCCGAGCACGCTCGACAACGGGGCGTTCCCGTGGACGGCCGGCGAGTACGCCGTCGCCGGCCAGATCAACGGCGGGTCGACGACCTGGTACGGCGAGGCGTGCTCGGGGCTGCTCCCGCAGCAGTACGGCTACAGCGGCACCGCCAGCCTGCAGAGCACCACGGAAAACCTGGCGCAGACCTTCAGCAACGCGTACTACGACGACCTCGACCACAACGTCAACGCCGAAGAGGACCAGCCGCTCCAGGTCAGCGGGCACGCCGGCTGGGAGGTCACCTACGACGTGTCCTACACGGACGCCTCGGACCAGGGGGCCACCTGGACCGACGAGCAGGCCGCCGTCGTCGTCGTCGACAACGGATCCAGCCAGCCCGCCGTCTTCTTCACGTCGATCCCGCAGAACCTCAACGAGGACAACATCGCCGCGCTGGTCTCATCCCTGCAGCTCACCTCGGCGACGACGACAACCGGCCAGGCGGCCACCGCGACGCCCACCGACACCACGCAGAACGGCGGCGGGTCGGGCGGTGGCAACCCGTAGGGTTCCGGCCGCCGACCCGTCAGGCCGTGAGGTAGACCGCGGCGAGGTCGTCGTCGGCGTGGCCGCTCGCGGCGGTGAGCCGCCAGCGCGGCAGCAGCGCGCTGGTGAGCGTGAGTGCGGCCCCGTTCGCCTGCGCGGCCTGCGCGGCGAGCTCGGCGTCCTTGAGCGCGTGCTTGAGCGCGAACGCCGGGGTGAAGTCCCCGGCCAGCATCGCCCGCGCCTTCTGCACCGCGTACGGCGCCCCGAGCGGGTTGGCTTGCAGCAGGTCCACGATGTCGGCTGGGTCCAGGCCCAGCCGCCGGGCAAAGGACAGCGTCTCCGCCGTCGTCTCCGTCAGGTCGGCGAGCCAGTTGTTGAGCACCAGCTTGGCCCGGCTGCCCTGGCCCGCCTGGCCAAGCCAGGCGGTGGCCCGCCCGAGCGCGCCGAACACCGGGGCCAGGACGTCACGGACCTGGTCAGGGCCGCTGGCGAGGATGGTCAGCTGGCCGGCCTTGGCCGGGCCCTCGCTGCCGGAGACCGGGGCATCGACGAAAACCACGTCGCGCGCGGCGGCGAGGCCCGCGAGCCGGCCGGTCCACTCGATCCCGATCGTGGCCATCTGCACCCAGGTCGCCCCGGGAGCCGCGGCGAGGAAGCCGTCAGGCCCCGTGGCGGCCTGTTCGGTCGCGGGCCCGTCGGCCAGCATCGTGATGACGATCGTGGCGCCCCGGACGGCCTCCGCCGGGCTGGTCGCCACGACCGCGCCGTCGGCCGCCAGCGCTTCCGCCCGGCTCCTCGTCCGGTTCCACGCGCGCACGCCGAAGCCGCCGCGGGCCAGGTTGGCGGCCATCGGCCCGCCCATGCGACCGGTGCCGAGGAAGGCGACGACCGGGGTCGCCCCCTTCTTCTGCACGGCCTTCTTCAGCACAGCGCCGTCGCCGCGCGGCGGGACGAGGGTGGGCGGTGCCTCAGGCTCAGTGGTGGTCATGTCGCGCCTCCGGTGCTTGGGTCGGCTGATGTCTTACGGCCCAAGCCTCGGGCGGGTCAGGGTGAGCCGGCGTCACACCCCCGGGTGATTGACGCCGGCGACGGCCTTGGCCGGCCCGTGGTCCCGGCCTGACCGGGGATTTCTCAAGGGCGGCGCGGTGGCGGGGCGAGCATCCCGAGCGCGCGGGCCTGTTCCACCGCCTCGTGGCGGCGGTGCACGCCGAGCTTGTCGTACAGGTGCCGCATGTGGGTCTTGACCGTGTTCACCGACAGGTACATCTCGTCGGCGATCTCCGGTGCGGCGAGCTTGGTCGGCAGGTACCGCAGGACCCGGGCCTCGGCGTGGCTGAGCGGCTCGCGCAGCCGCCCTGGCCCTGACGGGCGGGAGCCCGGCTCGCTCCCGGCGAGCACGTTCAGTATCTCGGCGATCAGGCCGGCGTGCGCGGTGCCCGACCGGCGATGGCGGTCGAGCAGCTCCGGCGCCGGGTCGTACAGGAACGGGAAGAGCAGGTTCTCCGGCGCGGCGCGGTCAAGCGCCCGTTCGAGTCCCCGCCTGGCGGCGCTGGCGTCGCCGAGCGCGTCGCGGGCGATCGCCTGGAGCAGGAACGCCTGAACCTCCCACAGGTGGGCGTCCCGGAGCGGGGCAGTGCCGTCGGTGACCGGCGCGAGCACGACGATCGCCGCTTCGTGGTCTCCCTGGGCGATCCGCAGCGACGCCTCGGCTATGCGTATCTCTGCCCGCTCCCGCTCCGGCCTGTCCATGGCGGCGAGGGCTTGCTCGACGCGCTCCGTCTCGCCGCGCGCGGGTGAGCGTCTGGAGCAGGTGCGAGCGCAGCCGGGGCGCGAGGATGTGCGGCGTGACGAGCATCGCGGCCAGGCGCTCGGCCCGGCGGAAGGCGCTCAGCGCGGCCTCGTGACGGCCGCTCACGAACTCGAGCATGCCGCGGCCGTAGTGCAGCCGCATCCCGGCGGCCGGCTCGAGCTCGGCCCGGACGGTGCGCTCGGCCCGGCCGAGCGCCTGCTCCGCCTCCGCTAGGCGCCCCTCGACGACCATCTCCACGCCGAGGGCGATGTAGGCGAGCCCGGTGACCGGCTCGTCGGCCCAGCCGTGCCGTTCGGCCAGCTCGATCGCCTGCTGGGCGCGCCGTGCCCCGAGCGCGAAGGACCGCCAGCTCGCCAGCTGGGCCCAGTGCACGAGGCCGGTCACCTCCAGGTAGGGCCGGCCGGTCTGGCGCGCCAGGGCGACGCCGTCCTCGAGGTGCCGTTCCGCCTCGTCCAGGCGCGCCGCCCAGGCCTCCGCGATGCCCAGGTTGATGAGCGCGAGCGCCCGTAGCTCCGCGCCGAGCCCCGGCTCCGCCAGGTCCGTCGTCACGGCGGGGGCAAGCAGCCGCCGGGCCTCCTCGGCCACGGCGGTGATGTCACCGCGCTGGCGGGCCAGGCGCAGCCGGACGACGCCGAGTATCACCTGCGCGCGCCCGCGGCTTGCCGCGGGAACCGTCTCAAGGGCCCGGGCGGAGAGCGCCAGGTGCCGCTCCGCCTCGTCCATCGATCCCCTGGCCAGCTGGTCCCCGGCCACCCGGGCCGCCAGCTCGGCGTCGGCGGCGACCATGTCGGCGGGGAAGCGGCCGAGGAGCTCGTGCGCCGTGCCGCCAAGCCCGGCCAGGCCGAGGCCGACCCACTGATCGGAGAGCACCCGGGCGGCGAGGGCCCAGTTCCCCGCGGCCTGCGCGTGGCGGACCGCCTCGACGGGGTACCCGTGCTCCGCGTACCAGCCGGCGGCGGCATCGTGCAGCCCTGGCAGTTCGCCCGGCGCGCTCCCCCGCAGCTCAAGCTGCAGCAGGTCGGCGAACAGCTGATGGTAGCGGAACCAGGACCGCCGCGCGTCCAGCGAGACCACGAACGCGCCCGCCTCCTCGAGCTGCTGCAGGACCCGCTCCCCGCCCGACCCGCCGGTCAGCAGGTCGGCCAGCTCGCCGTTGACCCGCTCGAGTATCGAGGTCCGCAGCAGCAGCCGCCTGGCCCCTTCGCTCTGCCGCTCAAGTACCTCGCACAGCAGGTACTCGGCGACCGTGCGCTCGCTGCCGCCGAACTCGGCCGCGAAACGTTCGGGATCGGGGTAGCCCGGCCAGCGACAGCGCGGCGAGCCGCAGTCCCGCCGCCCAGCCCTCGGTCCGGTCATACAGCAGGGTTAGCCCGGCCTCGGACAACGACACGCCGACCGCGTCAAGCACTGCTCGCGCCTCAGGCAGGGTGAACCGCAGGTCGGCCGTGCGGATCTCGGTAAGCTCGCCGGCCAGCCGCAGCCGGTGCAGGCCAAGGTGCAGGTCGTGGCGGGTGACCAGGACGAACCGCAGGGCGGGGGGCGCGCGCATGATCAGCAGTTCCAGCTGGCGCAGCGCCTCGGCCGAGTCCAGCTCGTGCAGGTCGTCGATCACCAGCCAGACCGGGTCACGGAGCGCGGCGAGATCTTCGAGCAGCCGTTCGACCAGCGTCCAGGCGTCCAGGCCGGGTGCCGCCGTGAGCCCGCGGACCAGCGCGGAGCCGGCGGCCGCGCCCCGCAGCGCGGTGGCCACCGAGATCCAGAAGCGCTCAGGGTCGCGCTCACCGGACACCGACACCCAGGCGACGCGTTCGGCCAGCCCCGACTCGGCGGCCCAGGACCGGACCAGGACCGTCTTCCCGCTCCCGGCCGGCGCGGACACCTGCACGACGCGCCGCGCCTGGGTCAGCCGCTCGAACAGCCCAGGGCGCGCGACGACCCCGGCGCGGACGGCGGGGACGGCCGGAGCGTCGGCAGCCCCCGACAAGGCGGCAGGCTCCACGGCGGCCCTCCTCGGCAGGCACCGCTCCTAACCCTACGTCTTCGCCACCGACGGCCGGGGCTGGCCCAGGGGATCACCCCGAGGTGTGACGCGCTCTCACCCGGCCAGGCGCGAGCTTGGTGCTAGCCAACTCGCACACCAGAAAGGAGCCAGACATGACCACCATCGAAGCGCCACGGCGGGTACCCGGCCGGCCTGCGACCGTACGGAGGGGTCCGGCCCGGCCGCGGCGTACGGCCTTCTGGGTGCTGGCACTGGTGCTGACCGTCACCATGCTCGGCACCACCTTGCCAACCCCGCTGTACGACATCTACCAGAGCCGCTGGCATTTCTCGGCGGCGATCGTGACGGTGACCTTCGCCGTCTACGCCGCGGCCGTGATTACCACGTTGCTGCTGGCCGGGCGGACTTCCGACCAGGCCGGGCGCAGGCCCGTGCTGGCCGCCGCCCTCGGGGCGAGCGCGCGTCAGCACGGTCGTGTTCATCCTGGCGCCCGACGTGGGGGCGCTGATCGCGGCCCGCATCGTGTCCGGCCTGTCGGCCGGCCTGGTGACCGGCACGGCGACGGCGACGCTGACCGAGCTTGCCCCGGCCTCGGCCCGCCGCCGGGCGTCGCTGGTGGCCCCGGCCGCGAACATGGCCGGGCTGGGCCTCGGCCCGCTGGTCGCCGGGCTGTTCGCGCAGTACGCGCCGGATCCCACGCGGCTGGTGTTCGAGGTGTACCTGGCGGTGCTCGCGGTCGCGGCCGTGACCCTGCTGCTTGTCCCGGAGACGGTACCCGTCCGCACCCGGCCCGCCCTGCACTTCACCGGGCTTGGCATCCCGGAACAAGGCCGGGGTGAGTTCATCGCCGCGAGTGTGGCCGCCTTCGCCGCCTTCGCCCTGCTCGGCCTGTTCACCTCGCTGGTGCCCGGCTTCCTCGCCGGCGAACTGCATCAGGGCAGTCACGCCGTCCAGGGAGCCGTGGTGTTCCTGCTGCTGGCGGTGGGGACGGTCACCCAGGTGGCGCTGTCCAGGTTCAGCAGCCGCCGGGTGATCCTGGCCGGCCTGATCCTGTTCGTGGCCGCGCTCGCGCTGATCGTCGCCGCCCTGGCCGCGGCCGCCATGCCGTTGTTCCTGGCCGGCACGGTCGCGGGCGGCGGCGCCACCGGAGCCGTCTTCCTCGGCAGCGTGGCCACGGCCAACCGGCTGGCCCCGGCCGACCGGCGCGGCCAGACACTGTCCGCCTTCTTCGTGGCGTGCTACGCCGGGCTGATCATCCCGGTGGTCGGCGTGGGCGTGCTCGCCGGCTTCACCGGGACATTCACGGCCGTGCTGACCTTCTCGGTGCTGCTCGCGGCCCTTGGCCTGTTCTCGATCTCCCGCTTCGTCGTCCGCGGTGCCCGGTGAACTACCGGATCCGCGTCCGTGGCCGCCTCGGCCGGACGATGCGCGCCGCCTTCCCTGGGCTGCACGCGCGGGCCCGCGGCGGGGACACGGTGCTGAGCGGCGTCCTGCCGGACCAGGCCGCGCTGTTCGGCGTGCTGGCCCGGGTCGAGGCGCTCGGCCTGGAACTGCTCGAGGTCCGCCGCGTCCCGGGCTCGGGCGGCGGTGAATCACCCGCCGAGGTGACGCCGCCTCACCCGGCCGACGGGGACGCTAGGCCAAGTCGAACGAAATGAAAGGACCCGCTATGACTACCGTCACCGTCACGACGGCCGCACCGGCCGCCCCCGACAACCAGTCGTTCCTGCTCAAGCGGGTCCAGCCCGCGCTGAGCGGGCTGATGGACGGCTCGCTGTCGACCCTCGCCCCGATATTCGCCGTGGTGCTGGCCACCCACCACCCGCTGACCGCCTTCTTCACCGGCGCCGCGACCGCCCTCGGCGCGGGCGTGAGCATGGCCTTCTCCGAGGGGCTGTCCGACACCGGGGACCTCACCGGGCGCGGGAGCCCCCTGCTGCGCGGCGCGATCACCGGCGGCGGGACGTTCCTCGGCGGCATCTTCCACACCCTGCCGTTCCTGATCCCCGGCTTCGGCCCGGCGGTGGCCGCCGCGATCGTCGTCGTCGCCGCCGAGCTGCTCACCCTCGCCTACCTGCGGCACCGGTTCTTCCAGACCAGCTTCGCCCGGTCGTTCGTCGCGGTCGCCGTCGGCGGGGCGATCATCGCCTCGCTGAGCGCCGGCCTTGGCGTCCTCGCGGCGGGCTGAACACACCCACACCGTGCGCGCGGAATCCGCGCGCTCACCACGAATGACAAGGAGAACAACCATGAAGACCTCACTTCCCACCACCGAGCTTGGCCGGACCGGCATGCGGCTGACCAGGGCCGGCTTCGGCGCGTGGGCCATCGGCGGCGGCGACTGGGCCTTCGCCTGGGGTAACCAGGACGACGCGGCGTCGGTGGCCGCCATCAGGCACGCGGTTGAGTCCGGGATCAACTGGATCGACACCGCCGCCGTTTACGGCCTCGGGCACTCGGAGGAGGTAGTGGCGACCGCGCTGGCCGGCCTGCCGGAGGCGGACCGGCCCTACGTCTTCACGAAGGGCGGCCTGGTCTGGGACCCGGCCGACCGCTCCGCGGCGCCGCGCCGGGCCGGCGCGCCCGCCAGCCTCAGGGCCGAGGTGGAGGCCTCGCTGCGGCGGCTGCGGGTGGAGCGGGTCGACCTTTACCAGATGCACTGGCCGGCCGAGGACGGCACCCCGCTCGAGGAGTACTGGCAGGTCTTCGCCGACCTCAAGCGCGAGGGCAAGATCCGGGCGGCCGGGCTGTCCAACCACGACGTCCTCCAGCTGGAGGCCGCCGAGCAGGTCGCCCCGGTGGACGCGATCCAGCCCCCG
This sequence comes from uncultured Actinomycetota bacterium, assembly GCA_963850115.1. Taxonomy (GTDB): domain Bacteria; phylum Actinomycetota; class Actinomycetes; order Streptosporangiales; family Streptosporangiaceae; genus Trebonia. The sequence goes on along the minus strand of CAWKKG010000018.1, from coordinate 43,352 downwards.
TTCAACCTGATCCACCGCGGCGCGGCCGACGCCATACTGCCGTGGGCCGAGCACCACCAGGCCGGGGTCATCGTCTACAGCCCGATGGCCTCTGGCCTGCTGACCGGCGCGTTCACCGCCGCGCGGGCGGCCGGCCTCCAGCCGGGCGACTGGCGGGCAGGCCACCCCGACTTCACCGCGCCCGCCCTGTCGGCCAACCTGGCCCTGGCGGACGCGCTGCGCCCGGTCGCCGAGCGGCATGGCGTCACCCCGGCCGCCGTGGCCGTCGCCTGGACGCTGGCCTTCCCCGGGGTGACCGGCGCGATCGTCGGCGCCAGGAGCCCCCGCCAGGTGGACGGCTGGCTGCCCGCCGCGAGCCTGGAACTGAAGGACGACGACCTGGCCGACATCGCCGCAGCCGTCCGCGCCACCGGCGCGGGAACCGGTCCCGCGGCGCCCGCCGCCGCCAGCTGAGCGCCGCCCCTTTAGATCCCGCTGCCCCGGCGCGGCCTTCGAGGCCGCGCCGGGGCAGCTCGCCCGGCGCGACGCTAGCCGAGGTCGAGCAGCTGCTCGTAGAAGCCGCCGAAGCCCCGCGCGGGGTCGACCAGGTGCCGGCTCGCCCGCTCGCTACGAGTTCACCGGGAATCCCAGGTTGACGCCCCCGTGGCTGGGGTCGAGCCAGCGCGACGTGACCACTTTCCCGCGGGTGTAGAAGTGGACGCCCTCGGTGCCGTGCACGTGCGTGTCGCCGAACAGGGACGCCTTCCAGCCGCCGAAGGAGTAATACGCCATCGGCACCGGGATCGGCACGTTGACGCCCACCATGCCGATCTGGCACTCGGAGACGAACCTCCTGGCCGCGCCGCCGTCATTGGTAAAGATGGCCACGCCGTTCCCGTACGGGCTGTCGTTGACCAGGTCCACCGCCTCCCCGTAGGACCTGGCCCGGACCACGGAGAGCACCGGGCCGAATATCTCGTCGGGTAGGCGTCCATCGCCTGGGTGACGTGGTCGAGCAGGGACGGCCCGAGCCAGAACCCGCCAGCGCTCACCTGACCAGGCTCACCGCCGGTCACCGGGTGCCGGCGTCCGTCCACTGCCAGGCTGGCGCCCTGGCGGACGCCCGAGTCCAGGTAGGACGCGACCTTGTCGCGGTGTGCCTCGGTGACGAGCGGCCCCATCTCCGAGCGCTCGTCGCTGCCCGGGCCGACGGTCAGCTTCGCGACGCGGTCCTTGATCTTCGCGACGAGCTCGTCGCCGACCGGGTCGACGGCGACCAGCGCGGAGATGGCCATGCAGCGCTCCCCCGCGCTGCCGAACCCGGCGGACACCGCCGCGTCGGCGGCCAGGTCCAGGTCGGCGTCGGGCAGGACGACCATGTGGTTCTTCGCACCGCCGAGCGCCTGCACCCGCTTGCCGTTCTTGGTGCCGGTCTCGTAAACGTAGCGGGCGATCGGCGTGGAGCCGACGAACGAGACCGCCGCGATGTCCGGGTGGCCGAGCAGCGCGTCGACGGCGACCTTGTCGCCGTGCACGACGCTGAACACCCCGTCGGGCAGCCCCGCCTCGGCCCAGGAGCCTGGCGAGCAGGACGGACGCGGAGGGGTCCTTTTCCGATGGCTTGAGCACGAAGGCGTTACCGCAGTCGCGATGGCGATCGGGAACATCCACATCGGGACCATGGCGGGGAAGTTGAACGGGGTGATCCCGGCGACGACGCCTAGCGGCTGGCGGATGCTGTAGGAGTCGACGCCGGTGCTGACGTTCTCGCTGAAGCCGCCCTTGAGCAGGTGCGGGATGCCGCAGGCGAACTCGACGACCTCAAGGCCGCGGGCGACCTCGCCCGCGGCGTCCGCGGCGACCTTGCCGTGCTCGCTCGTGATCAGCGCGGCGAGGTCCCGCGTGTGGCTCTTGACCAGCTCGCGGAAGGCGAACAGCACCGTGGCCCGCTTGGCCAGGGAGACCCGGCCCCAGGACTTCGCGGCCTGCTTTCGCGGCCGCCACCGCGTCGTCGACGTCGGCCCGGGTGGCGAAGTCGACGGCGCCGGTGACCTCCCCGGTGGCCGGGTCGTACAGGTCGCCCTGGCGCTCCGCGGTGCCCGTCCAGGGCTTGCCGCCGATCCAGTGCGTAACGTGCTTGGTCATGGCTACCCGGCCGCCTTTGCGTCGACGGCCGTGAGCGCGTCGGTAAGCAGGCCGAGGCCCTCGCGCGCCTCCGCCTCGGTGAGCGTCAGCGGCGGCGCCATGCGCAGCGTCGCGCCGTAGAGGCCGCCCTTGCCGACGAGCAGGCCGCGCTTCCTGGTCTCTTCCATGGCCTTGGCGGCGAGCGCGGGCGACGGCTTGCCGGTGCCCGGGTCGGCGAGGTCGACGGCGAACATGAGCCCCTTGCCGCGCACGTCGGCGACGGCCTTGAGGTCGCCCGCCGCGGCCCTGAGCCCGTCGATGATGATCGCGCCGCAGGCAGCGGCGTTCTTCTGCAGGTCGTGGGAGAGGACGTAGTCAAGGGTGGCGTTGCCCGCGGTGGTGGCGATCGGGTTGCCGCCGAAGGTGGAGATCCCGTTGCCGCGGATGCCGTCGAGCAGGTCGCCGCGGCCGACCACGCCGCCGATCGCGAACCCGTTGCCGAGGCCCTTGGCGAACGTCATGAAGTCCGGCGTGATGCCGTGCGCCTGGATGCCCCAGAACGTCTCGCCGGTCCGGCCCCAGCCGGTCTGCACCTCGTCGGAGATGAACAGGATGCCGTGCTCGTCGAGGACTTCCTTGTACGCCTTGAACAGGCCCGTCCGGCGCCATCGTGAACCCGCCGACGCCCTGGATGGGCTCGGCGATGAGCGCGCCGACGTCGCTGGGGTGGACCGCGGCGGTGAGCAGCGCACGGAGGTCCGCCGACGCAGGCCGCGATGAACTCCTCGTCGCTCGAGGTTGCGGTAGGCGGCCAGCTCCCGGTCGGTCCCGTGCAGGTAGTGGGTGCCGAACGGGTCGTTGCTGCTCGCCTTCCAGCTGGCGTTCCCGGTGATGGCGACCGTGCCGAAGGTGCGGCCGTGGTAGGAGCCGCGCATCGCGAGGACCTGGTTGGCCTTGCGGTGGGAAAGCGCGGCCGCCAGGGCGGCCTCGTTGGCCTCCGAGCCGGAGTTGGTGAAGAACACCTTGGCGTCGGGGATGCCGGAGAGCTTGGCGATCTTCTCGGCGAGCTCCACCTGGCTGCGGATCAGGTAAAGCGTCGAGGTGTGGTAGATCCCTGTCGCGATCTGCCGCTCGACCGCCTCGCGCACCTCCGCCACGTCGTAGCCGAGCATGTTCGTGAGGATGCCGGCGAAGAAGTCGAGGTAGCTGTTGCCCTGGCTGTCGGTAACGCGGCACCCCTTGCCGCTGACGATCTCGATCGGCTCGCTGTAGTTGACGCCGACCCAGGCAGGGATGACCGCGCGGTGGCGGGCGTAGAGATCAGACATGGTCTCAGTCTGCCCGCGGTTGGCTCGCCGGCCTAGTGACAGGCTGCCACAAATCCCCGCTGATTCCTTACATGTTGTAAGGTCACGAGCAGTGCCGCTTACCTTGCGTGAGGTGCTTGACCTCGACGTCGTCCGCCGCGGCGCGCCGCACGTGGTGGCGGGCGCCGCGCGGCTCGACGTGCCCGTCCGCTGGGTGCACGCGATCGAGCTGACCGACGTCGGGCGGCTGCTGCGCGGCGGCGAGCTGGTGCTCTCCACCGGGATCGCGCTGCCGGAATCGCCCGCGGAACTCGCCGGGTACGTCGCGTCGCTGGCTCACGTCGGCGTGGCGGGCCTGGCCGTCGAGCTTGGCCGCCGGTACACGAGGGCGCTGCCCGCCGCGCTCGTGCGGGCCGCCGAGGAGCGCGCGGTCCCGCTCGTGGAACTGCGCCGCGAGGTGGCGTTCATCGAGATCACCGAGGCGGTGCACGCGCGGATCATCGACGAACTGCTCTTGTCGCGGGCCGCCGCCACCCTCGCGCTCGGCCACCTGCTCACCTCCCGGGCCGAGTCGCTGGAACGGCAGGCCCACCGGACGCTGATCAGCGCGCTGATCGAGGGCTTCGCGGGCGCCGCGGCCGGCGACGGCGGCGAGGCGGCGGCCAGGGCGCGCGCGATGGGCGTGGAGGTGACCGGCAGGGACCTGGTCGCCGTCGTGGCCAAGCTGCCCGACGCGGGCGGGCGGGGCGACGGGCCCGCTTCCGGCAGGCGCGCTCCCGGGGTACCCAGTCCCGGCGTGCTCAGTGCCGCCGAGGCGATGGCGAGTGCCTGCCTGGCGGCCGGCGTGCCCGCGCTGGCGGGGGCGCTCGATGACGTCCGGGCCGGAGCGCTGCTTTCGCTGCCGCCAGGCGCGGACGACGACAAGCCGCTCCGCGCGCTGGCGGCCCGGCTCGGCTCGGCCCTCCCCGCCCGGTCCGGTCATCGGGGCCAGCCGGCCCGCCGGGTCGCTCGGGGAGGTGCGTGACGCGTTCCGTGAGGCCCGCGAGGTCGCCGACCTGGCCGCCGCGGACCCCGGCGTCCAGCATCCCGATGGCCAGGGTCCTCACGGCAGCGGGCGCCGGGCCTACTACCGGCTGCCCGACCTGCGGCTGCGGGGCCTGCTGCACCTGCTGCGCGAGGACACGCGGCTGCGCTCGTTCGCCGAGCGGGAACTCGGCCCGCTGCTCGCCTACGACGCCGAGCACGGCACCACCCTGGTCACCGACCTGGCCGCCTTCCTCGAGTCGGGGGGCAACAAGGCCCTGGCCGCCTCCCGCGCGCACCTGGCCAGGCCCACGTTCTACCAGCGGCTCGCGCCATATCGAGCGCGTCCTCGGCGTCAGCCTCGCCGACCCGGAGTCGCGCGCCTCGCTGCACGTCGCCTTGCTGGCCAGGCAGGAGAGCCGCTGATGCCTTTTCGTGACGTAATCGAAGATCATCGGTCCCGTGCCGGGATTCGGCAAATCCATCTGGTGGTGGAATTTGCTATCCTATTTGTCACGTACCCATAGATTCTTTTACGGGCGCAGGCACCGCGACCCCCGGCGCGATACGATACGTCGCACCCTGATTGCATTGACCGCGATTAGACTGGCCGACGGCCAGCAAATATGTCGTGGCGAATCCTGAGGATTTTTGTTCTTTTTCGAAAACTTGTGAACGGAGGGAGAGAGCGCGTTTCCCGAGAATGGCGGGCCCGGGCACTAACAATGGTGTGACGATGAAAGCGCGGGGCAGGATCGCCGTAAGGGGACGCCGATGTGGAGACTTTCTTTTAGATTTCAAGTAGTGCACGTTACCATCGGCGGCGTCATCATGACCCTGGCCGCGGGGCTGTTCGGCTTCTTCCCTGGCACCAGGATCATCGCGGGAATCTGCTTCGCCGCCGGCATCCTGGTGACGGTCTACGGCCTCGTGGCCTTCAGGAAATCAGGTCCGGTCATTCATCATCAATGGTCGTTGCGGAGAGTCATCCGGGCACTGGAAAGCGCCCCGGAGACGGCGACCATCCAGATCCTGCAGACCTGGTTCCCCGAGGAGAACTTCGTCACGAGCCTCGAGCGCCTCTACAAGGCCCATAATAAACGGTTCCGCCTGCGCGTCATGATCATTGACCCGAACGGCCAGAGCGAAATGGACGTCCTCGCCGCCCGGGTGAAACTGCGCGGAATCGATCGGGCCAGGGCGGTCGGGCACGTCACGGCCAGCCTTGAAAACATAGGCAGGCTGAAGCGGAACGTGGACACGGCACTGCGCGCCGCCGCCAGGAACGGCGACTCCCCCGGCACCGTCGACTTGCAGATCAGGCTCTACAGCTTCCTGCCCTTCGGCCCGATTTACAAGATCGGCGAGGAGGTCATGTTCATCGGCTTCTACCTGAGCCACGTGTCCTCCGTGGACGGCCCGATGATCGAAGTGCGCAAGGAAGCCTGCCCGGACCTGTGGCATATATTCGACGAGGATTTCCGCCGGGGTTGGGAAGGCTCAATCCCTTACTTTCCGAAAGCCCGAGAAAGACGCAAATGACTCCAAACCTGCTCATAGCCCCCGACAAGTTCAAGGGATCTCTTTCCGCCGACGAAGTCGTGGAGTCACTGGCAGCGGGCTTGCGCCGAGGGTACGGGAAGAGCCTGGACATCGATTCCTGCCCCATCGCGGACGGAGGAGACGGCACCCTCGACATCGCGGTGTCCGCCGGGTTCCGCCGCACCTACGTCAACGTCGAGGGGCCCACCGGAGAACACATCCTCGCCTCGTACGCCCAGCGGGGCGGGGTGGCGTTCGTGGAGCTCGCCGAGGCGTCCGGGCTGCGACGGCTGCCCGGCGGCGCCCTGGCTCCGCTCGCCGCGTCGACCTACGGGACCGGCCAGCTGATCGCGGACGCGATCTCCCGGGAGAACCGCACCGTCGTGCTCGCGATCGGCGGCAGCGCGACGTCCGATGGCGGTGCGGGCCTCGTGCAGGCGCTGGGCGCGCGGCTGCTCGACGCGCGCGGCGACCTCCTGGGGCGCGGTGGCGGCGCGCTGGCGCACGTCGAGCAGGTCGAGCTCGCGGACATGAAGGAGCGGGTCGACGGCGTCGAGTTCGTGATCGCGAGCGACGTCGACAACCCGCTGCTCGGCCCCAACGGGGCCGCGCCCGTATTCGGCCCGCAGAAGGGGGCCTCGAGAAACGACATTGACGTGCTTGAGCGGGGACTGTCCCTGTGGGCGGCCGCGGTCACCGCCGCGACCGGCAAGTACGCGGCCGAAGCACCGGGGTCCGGCGCCGCCGGAGGAGTGGGCTTCGCCGGCCTTACGATGCTCAACGCGACGCTGACCAGCGGCGCCGACATGGTGCTTGACCTCGTGCGCTTCGCCGACCGGGTGCGCGGCGCGACCCTCGTCATCACCGGCGAGGGCTCGCTCGACGAGCAGACGCTCCGCGGCAAGGGGCCGGCGCGCGTCGCGCACCTCGCCCGCCGGGCAGGCGTGCCCGTCGTCGCCGCCGCCGGACGCTGCACCCTGGCCCGGCAAGGACTGGCGGCCGCCGGGATCCGCAGCGCCTACACGCTCGCGGCGATCGAGCCTGACCCCGCGCTCTCCATGGCCAACGCGGGCCCGCTGCTCGAGCAGGTCGGCGTGCAAATCGCCCGGCACGAGCTCGCCTGAGCAGTGCGGCCGGTCAGCGCGACGCGGGCCAGTTGATCAGCGCGAGCGGCGGGGCACTGGCGGCGGTCGTCGTCCCGCAGCCGCTGTACGGCACCTGGCTGAGGTCGGGGAAGCCCGGCAGGCTGGCGGTGGCGGGCTTGCCCTGCACCAGGTAGCCGACGCTGAACAGAACGGGCAGGGGGCCGGGGCACTGCTCCTTCACCGTGAACGTGACCGCCATCCAGGCGCTTTCGCCCGGCAGCAGGATGTCATCGGCCTGGGCGGGCAGTCCGGCGACGGCCCCGCAGGTCGCCCATTGCCAGGTGACCTGCTTGAGCCCGCCCAGCGGCAGCACCGCCTTGGTCGTCGTGAGCGTGACCGGCTGCGTCGACTCGTTCGTCAGCTGGACGCCAAGCACCAGGTCGTGCCCTTGCTGCACCGAGCAGGCGCCGGTGTCCTGGGTGAGCGCGGGCACTCCCGCGAGCGAGAACGCGGAGGCGGGCCCGGACTCACGCGAGGATGGCGTGGGCGAGCCGGACGGCGCCGGCAGCGCGGTGCCGCCGCGCGCGTCGTGGCCCGCCGCGTACCCGGCGGCGAGCCCGACCACGAGCGCGGCGGCGGCGAGCACGCCCGCCGCCCGTGACGGCCGCCAGCTCGGCGGCCGCCAGCTCGGCAGCCGCGACGAGACCCAGCCGGGCAGCCGGAGCTGCCGCCCGCCGAGCTCCACGAGGTCACCGGTCTCAGGTTCTTCCGCCACACGTCGATTATGCCGTCAAGTGCCGGTTTTGCGCGCCGTCGAGACCGCCGTCGTAAGGCCGCGGTTAGTAGTGGCTGAGGAAGTTCTGCACCTCGGGGGCCGCGTACTGCGCGCCGTAGCCCGCGTCGAGGACCAGGCAGGCGACCGCGACGTTCTGGCCGGCGTCGAAGGCGACCAGCCAGCTGTTGGGCTTGCCCTGGTTCTCGATGTCGGCGGTGCCCGTCTTGGCGTAGACGTCCGGCCCGAAGCCGAGGCCGGCGGCCGTCCCGCTGGTGACGACGGCGCGCATCATCTCCTTGAGGCCCGCGTCGGTCGAGGTGGGCAGCGGCGTGGCCGTCACCTGCTTGGTGCCGGGAACCAGGTACGGCTGCTCGAACGACCCGGTGTCCACCGTCGCCGCGACCGAGGCCATCGCGAGCGGCGAGGCGACCAGCTCGCCCTGGCCGAAGGCCTCCTGGGCGAGTTCGGCCCCGGAGGCGTCGGCCGGGGCGTTGAAGTAAGACGCGGAGATCCCCGAGATGCCGATGTCCCACTTCTGGTCGAGGCCGTAGTACTCCTTCGCCGTGCTTCGCGAGCGCCCCTGACAGGTGCTCGTACTGGGTGGTGAACGCGTTGTTGCACGACTGCGCGAAGTCGGTTATGAACGGCGTGCCCGCCGGCTCGGTCTCGCCCTGGTCGTTGTGGAAGGTGATCCCCTGCACGGTGAACGTCTTCGGGACAGGTCACCGGCGACTGGGGATTCAGGACCCCCGCGTCGAACAGCGCGGTCGACGTGATGATCTTCATCGTCGACCCCGGCGAGACGTCGGAGGTCAGCGCGAAGTCGTTGAAGCCGTCGTTGTTGGCGATCGCGAGGATCTTGCCGGTCGACGGCTGGATGACGACCATCGAGCTCTCGGCGTGCATCTTGACCGCGGCCTGCGCGGCGCCCTCGGCCGACGGGTCGATCGTGGTATCGACCGACTGCACGTTCTCCGGGTGCGAGGATGCTCGCCTGGCTGTTCTTGACCGCCGTGCCGTTCGTGGCTCTCGACCTGGACGTCGAGGCCCGGCTTGCCCTGCCCGGCCGGCGCCGCCTTCATCAGCAGGCCCGAGATGTTGGTCAGCCCCGCGTCGCCGTACGACGTCAGGTTCCCGTTGTTGGCGTCGCCGACCATCTCGACGCTCGGCGGGACCTCGACGGCCGCCAGGTGCGTCTTGGCGGTGAGGTTCGGCCCCATCACGGTCGGCTGCCACGCCACGAACCAGACGCTCGAGTTCGCCTGCTGGTAGGCGACGAAGCGAGGAATGGTAGCGCCACGTGCCGTGCAGCGCGGTCGTGCCCGTGCCCGCCGACACCGAGGCCGTGACCGCGAACGTGTCCGTCTCGCGGGGCTGCGTCGTCGTCGACCCGGCGGCGTCGGCGACCCCGCCCTGCCCGAACGAGACCTTGCCGAGGCCCAGGTCCTTGGCGTAGGCGGCGAGCCCGGCCCTCGCGGCGGCCGGGTGGTCGGTCAGGTTCGCCGCCGTGGACAGCTTGCCCTTCTCCCAGTCGGTCAGGAACGCGGACGCGACCTGCCTGGCCGTCCTGCTGCGGCGTCGAGCCGGTCGGGATCATGCCGGTGACGGGCACGCCGGGCCCGTGCTTGATCACGAAGACGTACGTCAGCGCGATCGCGACCACCACGGCGAGGCCGCCGGCGAGCGACGCGAGGAGGACCTTGCGGGCTTCTTCGGCCCGCTGCCTGTGGCGCCCGCCGCCTCCCGCCGGGGCCCGCTCCCGGTCCGCCGGGTCCCTGCGGCTGCTGCGAGTCGATACCCGGGTGCCGCGTAGCCCGCCTGGCCGTACCCTTGCTCTCCGTATCCCTGCTGACCGTAGCCTGCTGCCCGTAGCCCGGCGGGATTGCCTGGGTGCCGTACCCGTCGGCCCCGTATCCGGGACCGCCGTACGCCTGCTGCCCGTAGCCCGGCTGCCCGTAAGCCTGCTGGCCGTACCCGGACTGCCCGGAGCCCTGCCCGGCCTGCCCTGGCCGTACCCCTGGCCGTAGCCTGGCCCCGGCTGCCCGTAGGAACCCTGCTGGTACGCGCCCTGGCCGCCCTGGCCAGGCCCGTAAGACCCGCCGTCGTACGACCCTGGCTGCCCGTAGAGTCGCCCTGGCTGCCCGTACGAGCCCTGCTGCCCCTGGCCTGCCTGGCCGCCGTACGAGCCCTGCCCATACTGGCCAGGCGCGTACTGCCCCGGGGGGTACGAACCCTGGCCCGCGCCCCCCTGCGCGTTCTGGCCCTGCGAGTACTGGCCTTGCGCGTACTGGCCCGGCCCGCCCTGCTGCGCCGGCGGGGCCGGCGGAGCGGGGGGGTTGTGCTGTTCGTCGCGTGCCCCCCACGGGTCGGGCGAGCTCTGCCTCGGGTCGCTCGTCACGATATGACGGTACCTAGCGCTGTCAGTTCGCGGTGAATAATGCCGTAATTCATCTAACGCTTTTGCTGACAGCGACGTCCCGCATGCGGTAACGGGAGGCTGACCAGCAACCTCGGGGCCGCCACGACGGCGGAGAAGTGCGCCGGACCGGTATAACCCGAACTCGTTCGGACCAATTCAAAACCTCTGCTCCCGAACGGCCGCGGCTTGCTCCCCCGGCGAAGTCATGACGCCGGGTGGCGCTAGCGGCGCCGTGCTAGCGGCGCGCGGTCAGGCGGGCGCCGCCGACGCAGGCGCGGAGGAAACCCGGGTCGCCGGCGGCGTCGGTGCTATCGATGAACTGGTCGACCGCGCCGGCCAGCGGCAGGTGCCTGACCTGCGGGTCGGTGATCGTTTCGCGCAGCGCCGCGCTAAACCGGGCGGCGCCCAGGACCCGGTAGGGCCGGTCGAAGAAGCGGCGGGTGCTGGTGTCCAGCGGCGGGGTGAGCCGCAGCCCGTTGTGCAGCGCGGCGATGGCTTCCATCGCCCCGGTCAGGTGACGCTCCCTGGCCTGGTAGCCGTCGGCCGATATCGCGGCCGCCAGGGCGGCGGCGAGCCCGGCGCCGTCGGGGAGCCTGGCGAACGCGGTGCCGAGCCACTTGCTGTACGGCGGGTAGCGCCGGTGCATCAGCAGGCACAGCCGCATCAGGTCGCGGGCCAGCCGGGCGGTGACGACGCGCGACCCGAGGTCGTCGCCCGCCTCGGCGCACCGGCCGGGGAAAGGCTCCTCCTGGTCGACCCGCTGCCACTGGCAGGCCAGGACGTAACGCCATACGTCGTCCGGATACCAGGCCAGGTGCTGCCGGGCACGGGTCAGCTCACCCGGCCCGTCGTGGAAGACCGCGCCCGTCGTGAGCTCGGCGAGCCGCTGCGTAGGGGTGGCCAGCCAGTCGCCCAGGGTGACGGCGGGAAGCGGGTCGAAGCCGAGCCGCGCCCTCAGCCAGGGGCCGAGGGCGATGACCTCGACCCGGTGCCGCGCGATGCCGTCGGGCTCCCTGGTCACGGGAAACCTGACCGGGTAGCCGCGGAACTCCGCGGGCAGCCGGCCGAGCGAGCGTGTCCGTGATGCCCGCCGCGAGGCGCGCGCCCTCGCCGCTGGCCCCCTCCTCGCCGGTACTGGCGCCGCCGGTAAGGAAGACCTGCAGGCGAGGCCCCCAGTCGTGGTCGGTCGAGCGCTCGGTGTCGTACCCGGCGACGTCGGATCCCGGCCCGATCAGCGCCGCCGCGTACGCGAGCCCGGGGAACTCCGCGTCAAGCAGCGGGCGGACCACGGTTGCGTAGAAGTCGCGGGCGAGTTCGAGCCCGGGAACGAAGCGCGGGGTCACGCCAGCGATCCTGCCCCCCGCGGGGCCCGCCGGTCGAGTGGTTTTCCGCTAGCCGAGCCACTTCAGCCAGGTCATCCCCGGGCGTTGATTGTCTCCCTGTCGGGTAATCGCGTAGTGGTGAGCGCGGCCGGCCGGGTGGCGGCTAGGGGGCGGTGGCGTCCGCCACGTCGGCGGTGACTGGTGAGAGGGCGGGCAGTGCGCCCTGCTGCCTGGCGCTGGCGCATCAGGAGGGCGGCGATCGCGCCGAGCGCTGACATGCCGGCCGCGACGCCGAGCGCGGGTCCGACGCCGGCGCGGAAGTCGCCGGCGCTCGCGTAGCCGCCCCTGGCCGCGAAGACGGCGGCGAGGATGGCGATCCCGAATGCCCCGCCAAGCTGGCGGGCCGTGTTGTAGACGCCGGATGCCTTGCCGATCGCGTCGCGTGGCACGGCGTTCATGACGGCGTTCTGCCCGGCGGGGATGGCCATGCTGGCGCCGCAGCCGGCGATCACGAGCGCGGGGACCGCCCAGGCGTAGGAGCGCCCGCCGGCGATGGTGAACGCGACCCAGCCCAGCCCGGCGAACTGAAGGAGCAGGCCAAGCGAGAGCAGCAGCCGGCTTCCGATCCGGTCGAGGGCACGTCCGGCGACCGGCGCGACGACGAATAGCGGCAGTGTCCACGGCAGGAACCGCAAGCCGGCGCCGAGCGGGCTGTAACCCAGGCTGATCTGGAGGTACTGGGCGAGAAAGAACACCGAGCTGAGCAATGTGGCGGTGAACAGGAACATGGCGATGTTGCCGCCGGTGAAGGCGCGATCGGCGAACAGCCCGACCGGCAGCATCGGCTCACGGGCCCGGGTCTCCCACACGGCGAACGCCACGGTCATCGCCGCGCCGGCGGCCAGCGCGCCCACGACCTCGGCGCTGCCCCAGCCGGCCGCGTCGGCGCGCACGAGCCCCCAGACGAGGCCGAGCATCCCGGCGGAGACGAGGGCCAGGCCGAGCAGGTCGGGCCGGGCCCGGGACCCGTGACTCTCGCTCGTGCGGATCAGCGCGAGCGGGACAAGGACCGCCCCGATCGGCACGTTGATCCAGAAGATCCACTGCCACGAGATTCCTTCCGTGACCGCGCCTCCCGCCAACGGGCCGCCGACGACCGCGAGACCGCTCAGCGCGGTGAAGATGCCAAGCGCGCGACCTCGCTTTTCCACGGGAAAGGCACTGGTCAGCAAGGCCACCGCCAGCGGCATCACGAGCGCCGACCCCGCGCCCTGCACGGCCCGCGCGGCGATCAGCGCCCCGGTGCCCGGGGCAAGCGCGCACGCCGCCGACGCCAGCGAGAACACCGACAGCCCGACGACGAACATGCGCCGGCGGCCGAACCGGTCACCGAGCGCGGCGCCGGTGACGAGCAGGACCGCGAAACTGAGGCTGTAGGCATTCGCCGTCCATTCGAGCGTGGCGATGGACGCATGCAGGTCGTTACGAATCGCGTTAAGCGCGGTGGAGACCACGAGCTGGTCGAGGGCCACCATCAGGGCCGCTGTCGACGTGATCGCCAGCACCCACTTCTGTGTTCTGGTCACCAGATCCTCCCGGTCGGGATGTGTGCCTGTACTGACCAGGCCCGACCCCGGCGTTAACCGGACTTAGCGAGGAGACTTCACGGCGGCAGGACCGCCGGCCGAATTCCCGGCGGCCCGCGGCGACCGGTGAACCCGGGCCGTTACCGGAGTCAGTATTGGCAACCGGGTTGCTGCCCGAGGTCTTTTGCCCGTTGGGAGGGGTTCAGTGTCGGGTGACTACGGCACCGCTGTCGCCGAGTCCGCTGAGTCGGCCGAGTTTGCCGACCTGGCCGACGTGTACCGGCGTGAGCTGCTCGCGCACTGCTACCGGATGCTGGGTTCGTACCAGGACGCGGAAGACCTCGTCCAGGAGACGCTCGTGCGCGCCTGGCGCGGCTACCAGCGGTTCGACGGGCGGTCGTCGGTGCGGACCTGGCTGCACCGCATCGCCACCAATGCCTGCCTGACCGCCCTGGCCAGCGCCGAGCGACGGATCCTGCCATCGGGTCTCGGCAACCCCGTCGACTCGGGGCAGACCGTCTTGCCAAGGCTGGACGCGGCCCCCTGGTTGCAGCCCGCGCCCACCGGCGGGCTGCTCGACCAGGCCGACGACCCCGCCGCGATCGTCGCGCTGCGTGACAGCACGCGGCTGGCACTGGTTGCCGCGTACCAGCTCCTGCCGCCTCGGCAACGCGCAGCGCTGCTCCTCGTCGACGTCGCCGCGTTCAGCCCGGCCGAAGTCGCCGGCCTCCTCGACGTCTCGGTCACCGCCGTGCGAAGCCTGCTCCAGCGGGCACGCTCGGCCATCGCCACTGCCCTGCCCGACCAGGACAGTGTCGTCGCCCCGCCCGACCTGGACAGCGAAACGCTGCGCCGCTACCTCGCCGCCCTCGAATCCGGTGACGCGAATCAGCTGGCCGAGCTGCTCCGCGCCGATGTCACCTACGAGATGCCGCCCATCGCGGGCTGGTTCAGCGGACGCGCGGCCGTCCTCGACCACCACAACCGGCGCGTCTTTACCCGCCCGCGCACGGCGCTGCTGACCTCTGCGAACGGCTACCCGGCCCTGGGCATGTACACGAGCGACGACGGGCGCTGCTTCCGCGCGCATGGCATCCACCTGCTCGAGCAGTCAGCTGGCTCGATCACCCGCATCGTCGTCTTCCTCAAGCCGGAGCTGTTCCCCGCGTTCGGCCTGACGGCCACGCTTCCCTAGCGCCCCGCCTGAGCCACTGATCTACAACGAGCGCCCTGGGTAACCCCGCATCGGCTGACTGGATCCGGTCCAGGGTGAGCCGGCCGAGTTGCTCTCGCTGCTCGGCTACGACTCCGTGGACATGGGACCGCTCGCCGAGAGCTGACGCTCGCAAGTGGGCACCCCGGTCTTCTGCGCGCCCTACGCGGTGACCAAGGACGACCAGTACAGAACCCAGCCGGCCGCCCCCGCCCCTGCCGCCGAGGTCCGCGCGGCGTTGGCGTCGGCACGGCACTGAGATACGCGCGCCCGCCAGCTCCGGCTTGGGAGCGCCGCCGCGTCGGCGGCGCGTTCGTGGGGTGACGTCCCCGTCCCCAACCGTCTGGCCGCCCGGGCCCGGGGCGCGAGTAGTTAGCGGAGTTTGCGGAAGGTTGTGCGGACGTCGTCGATGACGGCTTCGGGGTTCTCCCAGGGCACGAAGTGCCCGCCGCGGGCGTGCGCCTTGAGGTAGACCGGGTTGAACCAGTCGCGGGTCGGGCCGTTCTCGAAGAACGCGACCCGGGTGTCGACGGTGGCGCCGGGCGGGTAGTGGTCGCCGGACAGGAACGTGAACCCGGCTGGTGCCTCGATGGCGGGGGTGCGGTTGTGGGAGGGCTGCCAGGGCCACCGGTTGGCGTTTCGGTAGGAGCGGATGGACGAGCCGATCGATTCGGTGATCCAGTAGATGGTGGCGTTGGTGAGGATGAAGTCGCGGTCGAAGACGTCCTCGAAGACGCCGTTCTTGTCGCTCCATTTGCGCCAGCGCTGCAGGATCCAGGCGAGCATGCCGGCCGGGGAGTCGTTCAGGCCGTGGGTCACGGTCTGGGCGTCCAGCATGTGCACGGCCACGTGCGAGGCGTAAGTCTCGAAGAGGGAGATCACCTCTTGCCGCATGTCGCCGGTTACGCCGTCGGGGACCTCGCCGAGACTCCAGTAGGTGTCGCGGTTGAACATGTTCGGCGGCAGGTCCGCGCCCAGGTGGATGCCGTAGAGATTCCGGGCGTACTTGTGACCGAGTTGGGCGGTGACCAAGGAGCCGTAGTCGGAGCCGCCGGCGGCGTACCTGGGGTAGCCGAGGACGTCGGTCATGAGGGTGTTCCACAGCTCGGCCATCTTCCAGTGGTTCATGTCCCCGGCGGTGGGGGTGGAGAATCCGAAGCCGGCTAGCGAGGGCACGATGACGTCGAAGGCGTCGGCCGGGTCGCCGCCGTGGGAAGCCGGATCGGCCAGCGGGCGGATCACCTTGCTCCAGAACCAGAAGGTCCATGGCCAGCCGTGGGAGAGGATGATCGGGATCGGGGCCGGGCCCCGGCCGGGCTCGCGGATGAAGTGCACCGGCACCCCGTCGATATTCACGCGGTGGTGGGTGAACTCGTTGAGCTTGCGTTCGGCGGCGCGCCAGTCGAACCCGTCGATCCAGTAGCCGACCAGGTCTTTCAGGTAGCTGGTGCTGATGCCGTAGATCTGGTCCTCGTTGCGGGGGTCGCGGGCCCACCGGGTGTCCTTCAGCCGCCGGGTCAGGTCGGCCAGGTCCTCTTCGGGGACCGCGATCACGAACGGCTCCAGGGACGGGCTGTTCTCAGTCATGACACTCCAGTAAAGAAAGAAGAGTTCGCTGTATCGCGTGGGCTGCTGGACCGTCAGGTCCGGGCAGCGAGCCAGGGATCGGGCTTACGCGCAACGCGGTCCCGGTCTAGTTGCTGAACTCCAGCCGGGTCCGGGTCTGGACCCGCTTGCTGAAGTACCAGGCGCCGTCGACCTTGACGTAGTCGACGTGATAGTGGCCCCAGCCGCGCATCGTCGTGAACGGCGGGACGTTGCCCGTGGCCTCCGGCTGAGCCGGAGGATCGTCGTCGCGGAAGATCAGGTCGGCCATCGCCCAGGTCCCGTGTGCGGTGGCTGGGGACAGGATCTCGATCTCCGACGTGAACAGCATGTGGATGGGGGTTGCGCGGGCGGTCACGGCGGTCAGGCGGTCGGCGATCTCCTGCCGTCCGGACATGACCGCCAGCGGTTCCCCGCCGGCGTCCAGCGACGTGAACGTCCCATCGACGGTGAACAGCCCCGCCAGGTCGGCCCAGCGCTTCTCGTCGGCGTAGCGCGCGTAGCGGGCCTCCACCTGACGGATCTCCTCCACTGCTTTCAGCATCTCGATGTCCGCCATCACGTCTGCGTCATTGCTCATCTCGCTGCCTCCTTGACCGGCGCGCCTCCTGTGCCACGCGCACCTGCTGGACCGACGGGTCCAACTATGCCGCATATAAACTGGACTAGCAAGTCCAATTCATAGAGAGGCTGGTGAGCGGACGGCGGGATCGCCGATGGCGGCCGCCGACGCAAGAACAGGGATAGCAGGGAAACGAGCGGGGACTGCTCGATCCGCGGCACGGACGCAGCACGCGACGGCAACCGGCAGGCTGGACCGGACAGGCCAGATCATCCGTTATGCTGGCTGCATGGAGCGGGTTCTGACGGCGCGGGGAGCGGCGACCCGGCAGCGCATTGTGGAGGCGGCAGCGGCGCTGATCCGCGAGCGGGGCGTCGCGGACACCGGCTTGGACGACATCGGGGCAGCGACCGCGACCAGCAAGAGCCAGATGTTCCACTACTTCCCCGGGGGAAAGACCGACCTGCTGTACGCGGTCGCGGTGCACGAGGCCGAACAAGTCATCGCCGATCAGCAGCCGTATCTCGGTGACTTGACCACCTGGCGCAAGTGGCAGGCGTGGCGGCGACTGGTGATCCAGAAGTACGACATGCAGCGCGACCGCTGCCCGCTGACGGCACTGACCACGCACATGGGCAAGGCGACACCGGTCACGCGCGAGATCGTCAGCACCCTCTACGACACCTGGTCCCAGCACCTAGCCGCCGGAGTCCAGGCCCTGAAGGACTCCGGCGAGATCGACGCGAGCACCGATGTCGACGCGACCGCGACCGCGGTGCTGGCCGCTATCCAAGGCGGCGTGGTGATGATGCAGGCCACCGACCGCATCAGCTACCTGGAGACCGCGCTCAAGGAAGCGCTCGACGCGATGCGCCGACATCCACCGACGCCCAAGGCAAAATTGCCTGCCAAAGCGGCGCCCAATCGGCCTTAACAGCCTGGCTGCTGGCGGGACGATCTCGGCTAACGGACTGTGCGTGCAAGTCGCGCAGCCATGCCTGACCGCGACGCGCCATCCGCCGCCGCCTGTGCTTCCTCCCACCACCCCAACTCCGCCAGGCAGTCCCCCACTGATTATTCAGGGCCATTGCGTCGCGGAAGGACCGGGAAATTACGTTGACGCGTCTTCCTTCGGATGGTGGGGTAGCGGCTTGTGGAGGAAGACGATCTCGCCGACGGCTGGTTCCCGGAGAGCGTGGCAGCCGATTACGACTCCCCGGGCGGCGCGAACGCGCCCGAGGCGGTGACGCCGATGGTGGACGTCCTCGAAGACCTGGCTGACGGCGGTCCGGTGCTTGAGTTCGCCGTCGGAACCGGGCGGGTCGCCGCCCCGCTGGCGGCGCGCGGCGTGGCGGTGAGCGGCATCGAGCTGAGCCGGGCGATGGCTGCGCGGATCGCCGGCAAGCCAGGCGGCGGCAAGGTCGGGGTCACGATCGGCGACATGACGACGACGCGGGTGGCTGGCCGGTTTTCCCTGGTCTACCTCGTGTTCAACACGATCAGCAACGTGACCACGCAGGACGGGCAGGTCGACGTCTTCGGCAACGCGGCCGCGCACCTGCGGCCGGGCGGGTTGTTCCTGATCGAGGTGGGGGTGCCGGACCTGCGACGCCTGCCGCCGGGCCAGGACACCGTCCCGTTCACGGTGGCGCCCGGCCGCGATGGCGATGGCTACCTAGGGTTCGACCAGTACGACACCGCGACCCAGCAGTTCACGTCGAACCACGTCACGGTGTCGGCAAACGGAAAAGGGCGGTTCCGGCGCATCCCGTTCCGGTATGCCTGGCCGGCCGAGATGGACCTCATGGCGCGCATCGCAGGACTGGGCCTGAAGTACCGCTGGGCGGGCTGGGACCGTTCGGTATTCACGTCAGAGAGCACCACGCACGTGTCGGTCTGGCAAAAGCCCTGAGGGAGGCTGGAGAGCGGGTAACCCCGCATCGGCTGACTGGATCCGGTCCAGGGTGACCCGGCCGAGCTTGCTCATCACCGGGTTGACCTGGGAGGGCGGGAGGATGACGTAGCCGCCTTTGGCGAGGAAGTCGACGTGGCAGGCGGGCAGGTGGCCGGTGCGCTGGCCGGAGCCGGCGAAGTAGACGTGCAGGCCGTCGCCGGGGGTGCGGACCTGCCCGGAGGCCCCCTTGAGCAGGCCGGCGGCGCGGAGCCGGGCCAGGACGGGAACCCGCTCGCGGCGGGGCCATGCCGGAAACACCTTTAGCTACACAAACCCGATACTGGCAGTGGAGGAGGAGGACGCATGAAGGTGGCGGTGATCGGTGCCGGTGTCATCGGTGCGGCCGTCGGCTGGCACCTGTCCCGCCGCGGCGCCGACGTGCTTTTCCTGGACCGGGGCGAGCCCGGAGCGGGCGTGACGGACTGGACGTTCTCATGGGTGAACGCGAGCAACAAGACGCAGACGCGTGACTACTTCGACCTCTCCGTCGCCGGGATGTCCGCTCACTACCGGCTGGCAGCGGAGATCGGCGCCGACGGCTGGTGGCACCCTAACGGCCATCTTCGCTGGGCGAGCGCCGGCGGAACCGCCGAGGCACTGCAGGCAAAGGTCAGCCTGCTGACGTCATGGGGATACGACGTGACGCTGTGGGAGGCCGAGAGAGTGCGGCGGCTCCTCGAGCCGGCTGTCCGCTTTCCCGCCGACGACACGCCGGTGGCGGTCTACTTCCGCGAGGGCTGGATAGCCGGCCGCGCGCTGACGGCGGCGCTCGTCGGCGGCGCGCTGCGGCGCGGCGCGCGCGCCTTGTTCGGAACTCCCGCCCGTGACATCGTGACGGCCCGGGGACGCGTCACCGCCGTCGTAACCGGAGACAAGGAGCGCCACCGGGTTGACGCCGTGGTCAACGCGGCGGGACCGGACGGCGGCAAGATCGCGGCGCTGGCCGGCCGGGCCCTGCCCATGCGCTACGAGCCCGGGCTGGTCGCCAGGCTGCGCTGCGGCAATGTCCCGATCCAGCGGGTGATGCACACCCCGCATATCGACTACGGCCAGACGGCCAGGGGCAGCTCGTGCTGCACAGCCGGGAGATCGACAGCCGGCTAGCGTCACACGAGCAGTTCCCCCCGGCATTGACCGAGGACCTCCGTGCTCTCGCGCTCGACGTTCTCCCGGCGCTGACCGGGTCGGCCATCGCCGGCGTCAGGGCCATGTCACGGCCGATACCGGCCGACGGGTTCCCGTCCGTCGGCGCGCTCGATGACATGCCGGGCTACTACGAGGCGATCGCGCACAGCGGCATCACGCTCGCGGCCATCATCGGCGAGGCCCTCGCTCAGGAGATAACCGACGGTGAGATCAATCCGCTCATCCGCCCCTACCGGCCCGGCCGCCTCAGACACGAAAACCACGGGCAAACGTAGCTTGCTACGGCACTAGCTGGATCTGCGCGTCTCCTGAGATGGGAACAGGATGGGAACACCCGTACCGTGCACGAGCGATCCCGTCCCGTCCCGTCCCGTCCCTGCCGATCCCGCTAGATCCCCGATGACCTGGCCAAATGACAGCGCTGAGCAAGCTAGCTGTCCTAGCTGACGCCGGTCTTCAAAACCAGAGAGCGGCGTGCCGCGTCGCTGGCGGGTTCGATTCCCGTCCGCGTCCGCCACCAGCGCTGACGCCAGCTTGAAGGGCGACCGTACCAGCCGGGCAGAGTCGGCAGTCAGTCATGCTCGACTTGGTCGTCTCGGTGCAGGACGCATGCCTGGTTAACGAACTTCATCGCCCACCTGCCGTCTCGCGGCGACCAGGTGCACAGTCCGCAGCCGGGCGCGTGGGCGACCACGTGCGAACTGAACGCGACCGCGGTGGACGCTGACCCGCCGCGAGCTCGCCGCGGCTTGACCGGTTCCTCGACCGGCATCAACTCGCCGTCGTCGGTGCTGGTGACCCGGACGTAGCTGCCGTCGGAGAGCTGCAGAAACTCCCGCGGCCGAACGTCGGTCACAATGAGGTCACCTCGCCATCGCCCCGGGTACCTTCGCGATCTGCTCCGGAGACGGAAATGGTGCCGCTTCATAAGGATTGCGGCCTATGAGGCGCATTGTGGCGGATTCCATTAACGACGTCTACGCTGGGTGCTACTGAGTGGCAGGTGCCCGGGTCGGGCGGGGGTGGCTGCGTGGCCGACAGGGGCGCTCATCGCGCGGGCGCGCGGTGGCGGGTGTTCTTGTCGCACACGTCGGAGTTGCGGGAGTTTCCGCGCGGCCGGTCGTATGTGGCCGCGGTGGAGCGGGCCGTCGCGGCGTGCGGCCACGTGGTGGTGGACATGGCCGACTTCCCCGCTTCGGACCTGCCGTCGGCGCGACTGTGTGCCGACCGGGTGGAGTCGTGCGACGTTTACATCGGGCTGCTGGGGACCCGGTACGGGTCGCCGGTGCGGGACAGGCCGATGGTGTCCTACACCGAGTTGGAGTTCGAGGCGGCCACCAGGGCAGGGCTGCACCGGCTGGTGTTCATGCTCGACACCGAGGCGGAGACGTCGGGCATCCCGCCGTCCGGGCTGATTGACCTGGAGTTCGGGGCACGTCAGGAGGCATTCCGCCGGCGGGTGCAGGCGGAGCTTGGGACGGGGTTGTTCGCCGACCCAGGAACGCTGGGCCAGCTGGCAGAGCGCTCACTGCGGGAACTGGCCGCGAAGCACAGGGAGAGCGACGCCGCTTTCCTGCCGGTTCGGCTGTCGCCGAGGCCGGAGTTCCTGGCGGGCCGGGACAGCCTGCTCGCAAAGCTGGATGCCCGGCTCGCGGGGGCCCCAGGCCAGACGGGGCCGCGGATCGCGGTGCTGTGCGGGCTGAGCGGGGCGGGCAAGACCAGCGTGGCTGTGGAGTACGCGCACCAGCGCCTAGGTGAGGTGGGGGTGTGCTGGCAGTTCGCGGCCGAGGACCCGGCGGTACTGGCGGCGGAGTTCGCCGTGCTGGCCGCGCAGCTTGGCATGACGGGCGCGGGGAACCCGGTGGCCTGGGTGCACGGCGTGCTAGCCAGGCAGGAAGCCGGATGGCTGGTGCTGTTCGACGACACGCGCGACCGGACGTCGATCGCGGGTTTCCTGCCGCCCGCCGGATCGGGGCGGATAGTGATCACCACGCAGAACCAGCACTGGCCGCCGGGGCAGGTTCTGGACGTCCCGGCGCTTGACACTGACGTAGCGGCGGGCTTCCTGCTGACCCGGACAGGGGACGCGGACCAGGCAGCGGCCCGGGAGCTTGCCTCGGAACTGGACGGCTTGCCGCTGGCACTGGAGCAGGCGGCCGCTTACATGCAGGCCACTGGGACTTCGCTGGCCGAGTACCTGCGGCTTTTCAGGATCCGGCAAGCCGACTTGTTGGCCCGTGGTGAGTCAGCGGGGCATCCCGCGGACGTGGCCGCCAGCCTGGGGCTGGCCCTGTCACGGCTGGCCGCCGATCCCCGGGCGGTGGGCTTGCTGCGGCTGCTGTCGTTCATGGCACCCGAGCCGGTGCCGCTGACCCTGCTATTCGCTGCCGACCGGGTGGTCGCTAGCCTGCCCGGCCCGGCGACGGAGGCGGTGGCAACGATGCTTGGCGATCCAGTGGCGATGGGGGACGCGGTCACGGCACTTCGCCGCTACTCGCTGGTGACCCCTGCCGGGCCTGGACTGGTCCTTGTGCACCGCCTAGTGCAGGCCGTCGCCCGTGCCCAGCTGACAGCGGACGAGTCTGAACTGTGGGAGCAGGCCGCCGCAAGCCTGGTCGAAGCGGCGGTCCCCGACCAGCCGAGGCTGCCCGCGGCATGGCCAGCGTGCGCGGCGCTGCTGCCGCACGCCCGGGCAGTCCTGCACCCGGCCAGCGACGGCATGTCGCAGATCGCGAGATATCTCGGATCCAGCGGCAGCTACACAGCCGCGCGCGATCTGTTCCAGCTGATCACTGACGCCCGCATGGAAGACGATGCCCACGGGCCTGGGCATCCGGGGACTCTCGACGCCCGCCACCAGCTTGCCTACTGGACCGGGAGGGCAGGAGACGCGACCACGGCTCGCGACCAGTGCGCGGCCCTGCTGCCCGTCCGCGAGCGGGTCTTGGGCGCCGAACATCCCAGCACCTTGGCCACCCGGCACGAGCTCGCGCGCTGGACCGGGGTCGCGGGGGATGCGGCCGGCGCCGTCACCAGTTCGCCGCCCTGCTGCCGATCCGCGAACGGGTCCTAGGCCCCGAGCACCCGGACACCCTGACCACCCGCGGCAACCTTGCCCGCCGGATCGGGGTCGCGGGGGATGCGGCCGGCGCCCGCGACCAGTTCGCCGCCCTGCTGCCGATCCGCGAACAGGTCCTAGGCCCCGAGCACCCGGACACCCTGACCACCCGCGCCAACCTCGGCTACTTCACCGGAGCGGCGGGGGATGCGGCCGGCGCCCGCGACCAGTTCGCCGCCCTGCTGCCGATCCGCGAGCGAGTCTTGGGCCCGGAACACCCCTACACCCTGGCTGCCCGCGCAGACCTCGCGCGCTGGACCGGGGTCGCGGGGGATGCGGCCGGCGCCCGCGACCAGTTCGCCGCCCTGCTCCCGCTTTACGAGCGAGTCCACGGTGCCCAGCACCCGCATACCCTCGACACCCGTCACGAACTCACCCGCTGGAGCAGGGAGAGAGAAGATGACGTTTCCGGGACCGGCTAGTGCCGACCTCCGTCCTCCCGCGGGGCATTGAAGGGCTTACTCGGGATCGCTTCCGTGCCAGGGTGGTGATCTGCCTGGGTAGGAACCGCTTTATGGCCGGCGCCGGAAAATATCCTTCGGAGTGACAACCTGAAGAGTTCGGCGGCATCTCTGAATCGTGGACTCCTTGGACACCGACGCCTCGCGGCGGGCCCGGCCGCGTACAGGGGCGGCCGATGGTGTGACCGCGCTTTACGCGGCGCACGCCATCGGCCTGATCAGGCTGGGATTCGTCATGCTCGGGGACCGGGGCATGGCTGAGGACGTGGTGCAGGACGCGTTCATCGGCCTCTACCGGAACTGGGACCGGCTCAATGACTCGGCCAACGCGCTGACCTACGTGCGCTCCAGCGTGATCAACGGCTGCCGCGCTGCCCTCCGCACGAAGGCCCGCGCTGATCGCCGGGACCGCGTGGCGGCCGCGCGGGACGCCCAGCTGCCGTTCGACGACACTGCGGCGACCGTCCTGCTGTCCGAGGAACACCAAGAGGTCCTCGCCGCAGTGCGCAAGCTCCCCGACCGTCAGCGAGAAGCGCTGATGCTGCGTTACTACCTGGGCCTAAGCACCGACGACACTGCCCGGGTCATGGGGATCAGCAGCGGCACCGTGAAATCCGCTATATCGCGCGCCATCTCTGCGCTCGCCCGCACGCTCAAGGAGGAATTGTGAGCTCCGTGGAGGATCGCATCCACGCGGCCATGGCTGCGGCCGCGGACCTGGCCGCCGAGGAGATCCCGAGCGCACCGCCCCTGCGCCTGCCGCCCGAGCCGTCCTCTCTGGTACGCCACGTTCGCCCGCCGCGCCGCTGGATCCGCTGGGGGGCACCGCTCACCGCGGCCGCGGCGGTCGTCGCGCTCGCCGTCTCCCTGGTGACCGTCAGGGACATTCATAACGGTCCCTCCGTTCCTGGAAAGGGGACCGCCTCGGCCGCCGCCCCAGTGACGATTCCCCGCTACACCGGAGGAACGGGGGGCGTCCCGCGTTACTACCTGGCGCTCAAGCAATTCGATAGCGCAAGCGCGCGGTACGGCATCGTGGTGGGTGACTCCGTCACCGGCAAGACGCTGGCGACCTTCGCGCCGCCCGCCAACACGACCTTCCAGGACGTGTCCGCGGCCGCCGACGACCGGACGTTCACCGTGGTCGCGCTGACGTCTTCCACCGGGAGCTTCGGGTTCATCGCGGGCCACGCCACGCTGACCGCGAGCTGGTACAAGGTGCGCCTCACGCCGGGCACGGCGCACCCGGCAACCTTGACCCGCTTGCCCATCGAAACGGTTTCCTGGGCTACCGCAGGCCACCCCGAGATCAACCCGCGGCCCGGGCAGATCTTCGCCACGGCGCTGTCCGAGTCCGGGCAGGAACTCGCCGTAGCGGATATCCCCGACATTCCCGCGGCCAGCGCGTCACCCAGGGACTGGCAGGAGGTGAAGGTCTTCTCGACCGCCACTGGCCGGCTGCTGCGCGACTGGACCGGGCACGACCCGACGTCCAACCTTTCGACCGCGGTGGATGTCACGTTCACCGGCATCCCACCGGGAACGCCGGACCTGACCTGGATCGACGGGGACCAGGCGCTCGCGCTCGCCACCTCCTACCAGGCGGCGAAAACCAAGGCCGGGGGATCCAAGACGGTGACCGGGCTGGTACGCCGCCTGAACGTCGCCGGGCCGGCCAGCGGCAGCCTGATAGCGGACAGCACGGTCCTCTGGTCGGGGACGCTCTCCGGGGCAGGCGGATGCCTCGGTGCGGACTGGCCCCCGCAGCTCAGCGCCGGCGGCGGCGTGATCACCTGCGTCACCGACATCGGCCCGGGATCACTGAGCTTCGACACCGAGCCGCTCGCTACGGGGACTACGGGCAGCAATAGGCCCAGCGTCGCTTACCAGGCGAAAGGCACACAGGTGGAGATGGGAGGCTGGCTCGAGACGAACTTCCTGTGGGTCAGCCCGTCCGCTGACGCGTTCATCGTGCAATGGGTTTTCGGCGGCAGCGAACTCGTGCCGCCTACCAACGCACAGTCCGGCGTGATCAGCCACGGCAAGTTCACCCCGCTGCGGATCTCGAAGAGTCTCGCCCTATCGGCCGTGGACATCACCTTCTAACCGTAGCTGAGCGATGGTGAGTACCGGCTTGGCGGGCGGCCGCGGACGGTCTTCGGCTGCCTGGTCAGGCGGGTGTCCTCGCCCGTTCCCGGGAGCGGAGGGCGCCCCGCGCCTGGAGCGGAGGGAACGGGCGAGGACCGCGAGCGCCCGGCCCGAGGAGACCGCAACCGCGCAGTCGTGAGCGCACAACCCGCGCCAGCCGACAACCCGAAACCCCAGCCGACGCAAATCCCCTAGGGCGGGAAGAACCGTAGCCAGGCGGCCGTCCGCGCACGGGTCGCAAAGCCACGCCAGGGCAACCCCAGGGCGTGGTTCCCGCTGCACAGTCGTCCTAGCTATCGCCGGTCTTCAAAACCAGAGAGCGGCGTGCCGCGTCGCTGGCGGGTTCGATTCCCGTCCTGCCTCCGCCACCAGCGCTGACGCCAGCTTGAAGGGCGGCCGTACCAGCCGGGCAGAGTCGGCAGTCAGTCATGCTCGACTTGGTCGTCTCGGTGCAGCACGCATGCCTGGTTGACGAACTTCAGCGCCCACCTGCCGTCTCGCGGCGACCAGGTGCACAGTCCGCAGCCGGGCGCGTCGGCGACCACGTGCGAACTGAACGCGACCGCGGTGGACGCTGATCCGCCGCGAGCTCGCTGCGGCTTGACCGGTTCCTCGACCGGCATCAGCTCGCCGTCGTCGGTGCTGGTGACCCGGACGTAGCTGCCGTCGGAGAGCTGCAGAAACTCCCGCGGCCGATCGTCGGTCACAATGAGGTCACCTCGCCATCGCCCAGGAACCCGGGTACCTTCGCCATCTGCTCCGGGGGCGGCTTTGGCGGCTCTGGCCGGAGGTCCAGCCCGCGGGCATCTCGCCCGCCGAGCCAGTAAATAGGACACCCCCCATCACTGGATTATTCCGGGACGGCACGCTGGCCAGGACAACCAGGCTCAGCACGCGGAACGCGGCGCCATCGAAAGCGCGTAACCGGTACTGTTTTCGCGTCTTTCGAACGCCGGTGAGGCGGACACAACGGGGAGCCAACAGCCACAGCCGCCGGGCGACGCCAAGCCACGATCATCCAGCAGGAAGATCGTCAACGGCCAAGTTGTGGTTCGGCAGGATCGCCGTTCTAGCCGTCGGCGGGAAGCGGGCCGGGGACCGGGCGCAAATGGCCAGGATGACGGGTGCGGCCCGGGAGGCAAGGTCGGGTGAGTGACTGCGACCCCCGTTCCGCCCTCACCCAGCCCGACCATCTTGGACTGATTTACCGCCTGTCGCTTGACACCGCCCGGCCTGCGAGAAGCAGATCCACCGAGACTGCCCAGACGAAACCGCTGTAAATGGCATGCAGTTGAGTATCTGGGACCTAGTGACCGCGGTCCGCTTCCAGCCGCCAGGCCGGACATCCTGGTCTTGAATAACCTGAAATAATAGCGGGTAACGCCGCATCGGCTGACTGGATTCGGTCCAGGGTGACCCGGCCGAGCCTGCTCATCACCGGGTTGGTCTCGGCGTAATACCAGACAAGCCCCAGAGCCTGTTCAAAGGCCCACGCCCGGCCCCGTTCCCAGTCGAGGTCCGGGCACCGCAGAGCGTCGCGGAGCACCTGGCGGGGTCCTTCCGCGAGCAGGTTCCAGGCGCTGATCAGGTCGAGGGCCGGGTCGGCGGCACGGAGGTCGCCCACGTCGAGGACGCCGGCCAGGCGCCCGCCCGCCACCAGGACGTTGCCCGGGGTCAGGTCGCCGTGGCACATCACGTCCGGGGCCTCGCGCGGCAGGTCACGGAACGCGGCCCACATCCGGGACAGCCGCCCGACGTCAAGGAGCCCCTCGCTTTCCTTCAGGCAGGTGCTGATCCACGCGTCATGGTTCTTCAGGTCACCGCCGCGTCGCGCGGCCGCTGAACTTCCGGCCGCGCGGGTCGATCGCCCTGACCCCGGCGATGAACTCAGCGAGGTCGCGGGCGAAGGGAACCGAGCCGGCGGGATCGTCCTCGTCGCCCGTGCGGCCGGGCAGCCAGCGCTGCACCGACCAGGGCAGCGGGTAGCCAGGTCCCGGCTCGCCGAGGGCGACCTGCTCGGGCACGGGGAAGCGGGTGGCGCCCGCCAGCTCCCTGGCGGCCGCGGCCTCGGACTCAAGCGCGCGGCGGGCCGCGGCGGGATCGCCGCCGCGCAGCGGCAGCCGCGCCGCGAGCCGGTCACCGACGCGGAAGATGGCGTTGACCGTGCCGGGCGAGTCGACGCGGCTGACCGGCAGGCCCCGCCACCGCGGGAACTGCGCGTCGATCAGCTCAGTGACGAGGCCGGCGGAGACGGGCAGCTCGTCGGCGTGCATGGCCACGGCGGCTAGCCCTTGCCCGGGTTGAAGATGCCCAGCGGGTCGAGCGCGCGGCGCACGGCCTCCTGCATGGCGAGCGCGCCGGGGTCGAGCTCACGGCGCATGCCGTCGCGCTTGAGCAGTCCGATGCCGTGCTCGCCGGACACGGTGCCGCCGAGCTCGATCGCCGCGTCGAGGAACTCCGTGAACGCGGCCTGGGCCGCGAGCCGTGCGGCCTCGTCGCCCGGCGGGGTGATGATCAGTGGGTGCAAGTTGCCGTCCCCGGCGTGGGCGATCGTCGCGATCGTCACGCCGTGCGCGGCGGCGATCGCCTCGATCCGCGCGAGCATGGCGGGCACGGCCGACCGGGGAACGCAGACGTCTTCGGTGAGCACGGGGCCGAGCCGCTCCAGCGCCGGGTATGCCAGCCGCCGCGCGTCGAACAGCGCCTCGGCCTCGGTGTCGTCGGTGGACCGGGTCGCCCACAGCGCCCCGGCGTCGGTCATCGCGACGGCGAGCGCGTCCGCCTCCTCGTTGCCCGCGTCGCCGCGCGTGTCCACCCGGGCGAGCAGCAGCGCGGCCGCGTCGGCCTCGAGTCCCAGGTGCTTCCACTCTTCCACCGCGGTCAGGCAGGCCCGGTCGAGTAGCTCAAGCACCGAGGGGGTCAGCCCGCGGCGGGTGACCAGCGACACCGCCTCGCCCGCCGTCACCAGGTCACCGAACGCCCCGACGATGGTGCGCGGCGTCCCGGTGAGAGCGGGCCGCAGCCGCAGGGTGACCTCGGTGATGACGCCGAGCGTCCCCTCCGCCCCCACGAGCAGGCCGGTCAGGTCCAGCCCGGCCACGCCCTTGTTGGTCTTTCTGCCGAGCCTGACCACGTCGCCGTAGCCGAGCGCTGCCGTCCGGTAGCCGGCGGCGTCCGGGACCGCGCCCGTGACCACCCGCAACCCGAGCACGTAGTCGCGGGTGACGCCGTACTTCAGGCAGCACAGTCCCCCGGCGTTGGTGGCCACGTTGCCGCCGATCGTCGACCAGGGCGCGCTCGCCGGGTCGGGCGGGTACCAGAGGCCGTGGGCGGCGACGGCCGCCTTCAGGTCGTTGTTCACCACGCCCGGCTGCACCACGCAGGTCATGTTGTCGCTGTCGATCTCAAGCACCTGGTTCATCCGGGACAGGTCAAGCACGACCGCGCCGTCGGTCGCGTTGGCGCCGCCGGACAGGCCGGTGCCCGCGCCGCGGGGCACGACGGGCGCGCCGAACTCCGCGCAAGTGCGCACGACATGCCGCACCTCGTCCTCGGTCCGCGCCCGCACCCCGGCCACGGCCCGGCCGACCGGCGCCCACTCGGCGTCGTCGTGCGAGATCGCGGCCAGGACGTCGGCATCGATGACGAGCCGGTCGCCGAGGCAGTCCCCGGCCGAGCGCGCTGATGAGCCCGGCGGCGTTCACCAGGGCGGCGGTGGCGGGCTGTGCAGGGTCCATGAATCGACATTAAAGCCCTTGGCGGCGCCGGTGTTGGTCAGGTCGCGTCGCCGAGCATCCGGGGGCCGTGATGATCTCCCCGGGGCGGGTCAGGTCCCTAGGCCGGGGGTGCTAAGAATCGGCTTGCCCGCCCATCTCGGCGTCACCCACGGCGATCGCGAAACCGAGAGCCCGGAGAATATGGCCGGCCGCCGACGTTACCCGCGGCGTGCCCACGACTGGCGCGACGGCGATCATGACGCCCTCGATGTCCGTGGCGGTCAGCCCGGCCCGCTCTACGGCCGAGGCGTTGGCCAGGTAGGAGGCAGGCGGCGCGTCCACCGCGATCAGGGCCGCCAGCCGCGCGAGCATGAAATCGCGCGGCGAAACGGAATTGTGCTCGATCGATACGGTCGTGATGTCCACGATTGTGTCGAGGACGGGCGTGTCAGTACTCACGGAACCTCCCGCTATCAGTGCGGAACGACCGAGTCGGCGTCCCACAGCTGGGTGAGGCTTTAAGTTGAGCGCTGCCGTCGTCCGCCGGCATCCCCCTTGACGGGTGACCTGCTCTCGGCCGGGATTGGAACCGGCGAGGCGCGCGCGCCGTCTCATGAACATGACACTGACGGCCGTCCGCCTCCTCGGTACCGTGCTCGCCCCTGCCCTCGCACTGGCCGGCTGCGCGGTCGCGCACCCGTCCGCGACGGCGGCAAGCCACGCGGCCGCCACAACCGCGCACCCGGCGGCCGCGACGGCGCTGCCGCCCGAGCAGCGGGCCGAGGCGGACGCCGCCGCGATCCTCGCCGCGTTCGTGGCTCCGCCAGGCGCGCGGAAGCTCCCGGGCCCGCCAACCGGGCAGGCGAATGAGCTGAAGCACATCACCGGGTCCTCAGCGTCGCCCAACTGGATCGACAAGACCGGGTTCTGGCAGGTGAAAGGCGATCCCCAGCAGGTGCTCGCCTGGACGGCCAGCCATGTGGGGCGCAGCCACACCTCCGGCGGGCTGATGACCAACTTTCCCGTTTCAGGCCGCCCGGAGACCGTCTGGGAACGCGACTACGCGCTCCCGCCCGTCCCCGCCGTCGAGGACACGAGAGAGTTGACCGTCGAGGTGGCGGACGCGGGCAACGGCCAGACCGCTATCCGGGTCGACGCCCAGGTCACCTGGCTGCCGGCCCGCGAAGCCAGCGAGACGGTCCCGGCTGCCGCGACCGCGATCGAAATGAGCGTGATCCCCGACGGGAACCTGAACATCAAGCCGCCGCAGCCGGTGACCGTCACCAGTCTGGAGACGGTCCGCCGCGTCACCGCGATGGTCAACTCCCTGCCGGTCTTCCCGCCCGGCCCGCGCGAGTGCGGCCCCGGCGGAACGGCGGCTCTCGTGCTCACGTTCCTGGCGGCCCCGAAGGGGAGGGTCCTCGCGACCGCCATGCTCGAGCTGGAAGGCTGCGAACCGGTCATCTTCGCCACGGGCGCCACCAAGCTCACCAACGACACCCGGACCTGGAGTGGACCCGGTGTCGCGACGCTCGGCGTGCCGTACCAGGGCAACGCCCTCGCCGCGACCGTACTCAAGACAGCCGGCACGAAGTGGAATCTCGCCGCCTACGTGTCCTAAGTCACGCGGGCACGGCCTGTGGCTCGACACCTGGCACTGGGCCCGCGTCGGCGTTTATCCGGACGCGGTCCGCGTGGAAGTCGCGCTCGGCGACATTCGCCAGACGCTTACCGAGATTCCCGTCGAAACGGGCAGCGGTGTCACGCTGGCAATCCGCGCGACGCGAGCCGTGGCGGAGGCCGGCCGCATCTCCGGCCCTCCGGATCGACTGGCGTTCGGGCTCATGGACGGCGGCGTGTTCCGGTCACTCACCGCGCTAGATGGCCGCTACTTCTCAACCGAGGTCGCCGGCGGCTTTACCGGACGGGTGATCGGCATCGGCGCCGCGACGGACGGCGCGACGATCGCACGATTCGCATACGCACCCCTCCACCACAACAACCCGCCATCGGACCCGGCGACCGCTTACGGCTTCTAGTCGGGCAGCCTAACAGTCGGGTTGAGATTGCGTGCCGATCAGTGGGTCGGCGGTGTAGGTAGGCCGACCGACTGCATGAACCACCACGCCGAGTAGTCGCCGAGGCCCGGGAAGCGGTGCCGTAGACCGGCGATCTCTTCCTCGGGCGAGCCGAACGATCGCAGGTACGCGTCGAAAGAGCCATACTGCGCGACGACCTCGTTCACGACAGCGGCGGACTCGACGGCCTCGCTGATCTTCCGGTGGTTACGGATGATTTGCGCGTTCTGCACGGCCCGGTTGATGTCTTGCTCGGTCATCGCGGCAATCTTGACCGGGTCAAAGCCGTGGAAGACCTCACTGAAGCCCGGCCAGTGCGATTCAATGGCCGCCCAGCTCAGTCCGGCTTGAAAGATCGCCTTGATGAGCTGTTCAACGTAGCGGCGATCGTCCTGCGGCCCGAGCTCGAGATGAGGCCAGGCCGAGTCGTCGTGATAGACACGGCCGGAGCGGTGTTCCGTCATGGGCGTTCCCCTTTCACAAGCGGTCCTACCCCGCCATCACGGCACGCCGCGCGTGTCCGCCTGCCCTGGCCCGAAATCGTTTTGCCGTGACACGGGTCTAACAGGGTGATGGGCAATAGAAGGGAACCAAAGATGAGCAAGGCCCGCACTACCGAGTCCGCCGCCCGCGAGGTCCGCAAGCCGGCCGAGCAGTGGCGCCAGGAACTGACCCCGCTGCAGTACAGCGTGCTACGTGAGGCCCACACCGAGCGTCCGTTCACCGGTGAGTACGTCCACAACCACGAAGACGGCTTCTACCGGTGCGCCGGCTGCGGTGCCGGGCTGTTCCGCTCGGACGCCAAGTTCGACTCGGGCACCGGGTGGCCGAGTTTCTCCGAGCCTGCCGTCGCCGAGGCGGTCGAGTTGCGGCCGGACAACAGCCTGTTCATGCGCCGCACCGAGGTCGTCTGCCGTCGCTGCGGCGGTCACCTAGGCCACGTCTTCGACGACGGGCCGACTCCGACCGGCGACCGGTACTGCATCAACTCCTGCTCGCTTGCCTTCGAGCCTGCGGCAAGCTAGGAGAAGGAAGGCAGTGCCAGTCCTGGACGGCAACGGGAGATGCGATGGGTTATGCCGAGGACCACCAGTGGTCGCAGCGCCATCTCTCGCACTACGTCGAGGGGGATCTGAGTTCCCGCGCTCGCCGCCGCCTGGACCGCCACGCGCGGGACTGCGCGGACTGCGGGCGCGGCCTCCGCGCCATGCGCGCGCTGGTGCGCGCGGTCCGCGGGCTCGACGCGCTGGCTGGCGTTCGCGCGCCCGCCACGATCTTCGACCGGGTCCGGTCGGCCGGCACCGGCGGCTCGCCCGCGCTGCGGAACGCGTGATGCCGCCGTCGCGCGGCAGGCGTTCCGCGGGGCCGGCGGCCGCCGACGCCGCGACCGAGACGAATCTCCTCGCCCGGGCCCAAGCCGGGGACGTCGATGCCTTCGAGCAGCTATCCGGCGCGTATGCCGATCGCCTGTACATGCTGCTGCTGCGTTTGCTTGGGGACCCCGACGAGGCGGGGGAGGTAGCCCAGGAAGTCATGCTGCGCGCCTGGCGGGGCATTACCCGGTTCCAGGGCCGGTCCAGCTACTTCACCTGGCTCTACCGGATCGCGGTGAACGAGGCCAACCGCGCACTGGCAAAGCGGGACCGCCGGCCGGCCAGCGTTTCGATCGGACCGCAAGAGCTGCAGCTGCCGGCCTCTCCGGTCGATGACCCCGCCCGGCAGGCAGAGAACAACGAGCTGCGACTGGCACTGACCGGTGCCCTCGCCGGACTGCCGCCCCCGCTGCGGACCGCGATCGTGCTGCGCGATGTCGAGGGCTTCTCCACTCAGGAGGCCGCCGAGATCGTCGGAGTCAGCCAGGCTGCCTTTAAGAGCCGGCTGCACCAGGCGCGCGTGCAGGTTCGGGCCGCCATCGGCGACGATGCGCTGGCCATGGCCTAGGCGGGCGACCGGACTGGCAGGCCGATCTCCTGGGCCGCCGCGGCGAGCCGCTTGTCGTACGTGACGAACGCGGACAGGCTCGTTCGCAGCGACATCGCCGCCGCCAGGTGAATCGCGTCCAGGGTGCGGAGAAACGGCTGCTCGATCGCGGCGGCCGCGTCCAGTACCCGGGTGCTGACCGCGATAAGGTCCAGCCGCTCCCAGATGAGCTCGGCATGGCCAAGCTCCGCGCGCAGCCGCGGCTCGTCGACGAGCCGCCCGCGGTCATCGTGGTTGACGCGGCGAACCGTCCTGGCAAGCTCGGTCTTGGCGATCTCCGACGCAAACCACCGCGTCGCTGGGCGCTTGTCGATGAACGCGCCGAGGGCGCCGCTCTGCGCGTCCTCGCGGATGAGCTTGAGCAGGGCGTTCGTGTCGAAGTAGATCATCCGCGCTCTTCATCGCGCATCGCGACGAGCGCGTCGGACAGCGATACCCCGTCGTCTCTCGGCGGCAGCGGCCGCCAGCCGGCCAGTCCCGCCGAGTCCTTCGCGGGGATGACCTGACCGCGCTCAAGCATCTCGGCGAAGGCCCGCTCGGCGGGCGACACCGGGATGAGGCGCGCGATCACCTGACCGCGCCTGGTGATCTCGCCGACCTCCTCGGCCTCCGCCAGCTCGTCGATGACCTTCGCGGCGTGCTGCTGCAGCTGCCTGATCGGCACCTTGCGCGCGGGACCCGGTGCGGAACGTTCTTCAACTAGCGGCGTCATGAACGTCATTGTAGCAGGTTGACGTCGTTCGCGCCCATGTGCGTCATCATCGCGCGAACAGCGTCATCCACGATCAGTGCCGGTCACCCGGTGGCCGGGTGGTTCTGCCCGACCGCGAAGGTCGCCGCCGGGCGGGCGGAGGTGGATGACGCCGCCGAACTCGCGCGCGGCCTCGTCGCGGCGCGCGAGCAGCCGAAAATTCCTGGCGAGCCTTGTGCGCGGCCGCCCCTCGTGCCGGACGCGCCCGTTAGGAATACTGGTGGCGGAGGTGACGCATGAGCGAGCTGCCGGTCAGCCAGGCCGACCTGCGGGCGCTCGCGACGCTGTTCGCGCCCGGGATCGTCTCCGACCCGTACCCGGCGTACGCGCGGTGGCGCGCGGAACGGCCGGTCGCCCGGCCGCGGGAGCGGCTGTACGTGCTGAGCAGGTTCGCGGACTGCGAGGCGGTGCTCGCGGACCCCGCGTTCGGGCGGATCGAGGAGGACGACGCGCGGCTGGCACCCGGCCAGGCGCAGGCGCCAGTGTTTTCGAACAGGGGGCCCAACGCGCGCTCGATCCTGCGGCTGAACCCGCCCGATCACACGCGGCTGCGGCGGCTCGTCGCGCGCGCCTTCACCCCGGCCAGGGTGCGGGAGCTCGCGCCGCGCGTGGAGGCACTGACCGCGGAGCTGCTCGGCAGTGCCCGAGGCGGGGCCCGCGGCGGCCCCGGAGCGCGTTTCGACCTGATCTCCGGGCTCGCGCTGCCGCTTCCGGTCGCGGTGATCAGCGAACTGCTCGGCATCCCGCCAGATGACCGGCCGCGGCTCGTCGCCTGGTCGGCGGCGCTCACCCGGGCCCTGGACCCAGGGTTCCTGATCACCGACGAGGAGCGCCTGCGGCAGCGGGCGGCGCGCGATGACTTCGCCGCCTACCTGCGCGGGCTGCTGCCCGCGCGCCGCCGCTCCCCCGGCGACGACCTGATCTCGGCGCTCATCGGGGTCCACGACTCCGCCGGGTCGCTGACCGAGGACGAGCTGATCGGGATGTGCATGCTGCTGCTCATCGCCGGGCACGAGACGACCCGGAGCCTGATCGGCGGCGCCGTGCTCGCCCTGCTCCGCCATCCCGCCCAGCTCGCCGTCCTCGCGGCCGAGCCGTCGCTTACCGAGCAGGCCGTGGAGGAGGTGCTCAGGTACGACCCGCCGGTGCAGATGCTCACCCGGTTCGCGCTGCGGCCCGCGGATGTCGCCGGGGTGACGGTCACGGCGGGCTCGTTCGTGCTCATGCTGGTCGGGGCGGCCAACCGGGACGCCGCGGCCGGCGCGGATCCCGACGTGTTCGCCGTGCGCCGCGAGCCCCGCCGCCACCTGGCGTTCGGTCACGGCATCCACTTCTGCCTCGGCGCGCCGCTCGCCCGGCTCGAGGCGGCCATCGCGCTGCGGCAGCTGCTGCCGCTCCTGCCCCGGCTGCGGATCTCCGGCGACCCGGAGTGGAAGCCGAACACCGTGCTGCGCGGGCTAGAGCATCTGTGGCTCGAGGAGGCGAGCGCCGCCAGCCTGCACGGCGCTCGCGCAACCCGCTCGCCGGCGAGCCGCGCGGGGAACCCGCCGGTCGCGATCGGGCCCCAGCGGACCGGGGTGACGCGGAGCAGTGACTTACCCTGCTTGACCATGGCCTCGCGGTACTCGGCCCAGTCCGGGTGCTCGCCGGAGATCGAGCGGTAGTAGTCGACGAGGGCATCGGTGGCCTCGGGCACGTCGAGCACCTCGGCGGTACCGTCCACCTGGACCCACGGGCCGCCGAAGTCATCGGAAAGGAACATGACGCTGACGTGCGCCGGGTCACGGCGGGCATTGCGGGTCTTGGCCCGTTCCGGGTAGGTCGCGATGACGATCCTGCCCTGGTCGTCCACGCCGCAGGTGACCGGCGAGGCCTGTGGCCCGCCGCCTCGCCGCGCAGTGATCACGATCGCGTGATGCCTGACCCTGATGAACTCGATCAGCTCGTCTCTGCCGACGACGGTATTAGTCGCGATTTGCCTGGCCACGCGACAACGCTAGCAGCCTCGGCACGGGCCGCTAGCGCGGGCGGGCGAGCAGTTCCCTGGTGCGCTCGGGCACGCCGCGCGGCAGCGAGGCGACGATGTCGGCGATGGTCACCGTGCTCAGCGACTGGCGCCAGGCGGCCTCGGCCACGGCCATCTTCGCGGCCAGGCCGCAGGCCTCGCGGCAGTTCTCTGGCCGCGCCGCGGCCCGGCCCCGCTGCCTGATCTCGTTGCAGGTGTAGAACGACGACCCGCCGTCCACCGCCTCGACGACCTGCAGCATCGTGATCTGGTCCGCGGGCCGGGCCAGCCGGAAGCCGCCGCGCGGGCCGGTGACGGCGCTGAGCACCCCGGCCCGCACCAGGGCCTGCAGCTGCTTGGACAGGTAGGCGGCGGGCAGGTCGTAGTGCTCGGCCAGCTGGGCGGCCGACGCGATACCGCCCGGGCCGAGCTGGGCGAGCGAGGTGGTCGCGTGCAACACCCACTCGGTACTCTCCGCCAGCTTCATGCGTGCTAGCCTAGCGCTATTACGGACATCAAGCATCCTCAATAGCTTCAATTAGGTCCAGGGAGGACTCATGCGAGTCGCGGTCGCGGGTGCAACCGGCAGGATCGGGCGGCACACCATCGCCGCCCTCGAGGGAGCGGGTCACCGGGCGGTACCGCTCAGCCGGGCCGACGGGGTGGACGCGTACACAGGCAGCGGCCTGGCGGAGGCCCTAGCAGGCGCCGACGCGGTCATCGACGTCATCAACAATCCGTCACAGGACAAGGCGGAGATCGTCGACTTCTTCGGCACGACGACGAAGAACCTGCTCACCGCCGGGGAGCGGGCAGGGGTACGGCACCACGTGCTACTGTCCATCGTCGGCCTCGACCACAACACGCGCGCGCCGCACTACGCGGGCAAGCGGGAGCAGGAGCGCCTGGTCGCCGGCGGCCCGGTGCCGTGGAGCATCGTCCGGGCGACCCAGTTCCTCGACTTCGCCGCCATGGTCGCCGGCTGGACACAGAAGGACGGGACCGCGACCATCGCGCCCCTGCTCGTGCAGCCGATCGCGCAGGCCGATGTCGGGGCCATCCTCGCCGACGTCGCGACCGGGGCGCCGCTGCGCGGCCGGCTCGACATCGCCGGACCGGAGACACAGGACCTGGTAGACATGGCCAGGCGTACCTTCGCCGCCCGCGGGCAGGACATCAGGCTCATCCCGACCTGGAGGGGCGCCTTCGGCCCCGACATGGCGGGCGAGGTGCTGCTGCCCGGCGACGACGCCCGGCTTGCCCCGACCACGTTCGACGCCTGGCTGGCGGCCGGCGCGGCTGACGGGCGCTAGCGGCGGGCCACCGCGTCCCCGGTGAGCGAGGGAATGTCGGGCACGCCCGCCAGGGTCATCAGGATGCGCAGTTCCTGCGTGAGGAGCTCGGTGGTGCGGAGCACGCCGCTTTCGCCCGCGGCCGCCAGGCCGTAGGCGGCGAGGCGGCCGATGACCACCGCCGAGGCACCGAGGGCCAGGGCGAGGAAGACGTCGGCGCCAGTGCGCACGCCGCTGTCGAGCAGGACCGGAACCTGGCCGGAGACCGCCGCGGTGATCTCTGGCAGGACGTCGAGCGAGGCCGGGGCCGGGTCGACCTGCCGGCCGCCGTGGTTGGAGACGAGGATCGCCGAGGCCCCCGCGCGCAGGGCGGCCTCGGCGGCCTCAGTGGTGAGGATGCCCTTGGCGATCCAGGGCATGCCGTGCCGCGCGGTGGCGTCGGCGAGCTGTTCCCAGGTCCAGACGGGCACCATCCCCGAGCCGTAGGTGGACGCGACGTTCGGCGAGCCGTCGTGGACGACGTTGCCGAACCAGATCGCCGGGTCCGGGTGGAAGCGGGCCATCCGGTTCCGGCTGCGGAAGCCGACGACGGGGCAGTCCACGGTGACGCAGAGTGCCTCGTAGCCCGCCGCCTTGATGCGGGCCGTCACGGCGTCGAAGGAGTCGTACGGGTGTAGCTGGGCGATCCGCGCGGCGGCCGGCGCCGCGGCGGCGACTTCCTCGTAGGAGAAGCTGCCGAGCTCCGGCACGATCGAGGCGATGCCGCAGGCCGCGTTGGCGCGGGCCACGGCCAGGTGGCCGTCGGGCGCGAACAGGGCGTCCCCGCCGAACGGCGCGGTGAGCACCGGCACGGACAGCGGGATGCCGAGGAACTCGGTGCTGGTCTTCGGGTCGGCGACCCCGGACAGCAGGCGCGGCCTGATCACCCAGCGGGCGAACGCCTCCCGGTTGGCGCGTAGTGTCAGCTCGGTCCCCGCGCCGCTCTCCAGGTAGGTCGCCGCGTCCTGCGGCAGCCGGTCGAGCGCCGCCGCGTGGATCTCCTCCAGGACATGGAACTCCCCGTCGCGGGGGTATGCCGGGGTAGCCGTCACAAAGCGCACCCTACCTGGCCAGGCTGCCGATCAGGAGCCGCGGACGTCACGAGCTGAGCACGCACCCGTTCGGAATCATCCTGCAGGCAGGCCCGGCGTAAATCATTCGGAGGCAGGACAACCGCCTGATAGCGTCGCCGGTGATGTTGACGGGGCACGGGTGAGCTGGACGGCGCTGGTTCCGGACGTGACACCGCTGCGCGGCCCGGGGGCACGCAGCTTCCGTGCCGTGTTCACCAGCAGGACGGTGGCGTACCTCGGGTCACAGGGGGCGGAGGTCGCCCTGCTCGTCCAGGCGCAGCGGATCACCGGGTCGCCGCTGGTCGTGGGGACGCTCGGGCTGGCCGAGCTGGTGCCGCTCGTGGTATTCGGGCTGTACGGGGGCGTGCTCGCCGACCGGTTCGACCGGCGCGCGCTGATGCGCTGGTGCGAGCCCGGGCTTGCCGTGTGCGCGGTGCTACTGCTGCTCAACGCGCTGCTGCCGCATCCGCTGCTGTGGCCGCTGTACGTGATCGCGGGGCTGATGATGGCGATCGCGTCGCTGCAGCGGCCCGCGTTCGAGGCGGCGACGCCGCGGATCGTGCCCAGGGATCAGCTGACGGCGGCCGCCGCGATCATGTCGCTGTCCACGAACGCGAGCGTGCTCGTCGGCTCCTCGCTGGGCGGCGTGCTCGCCGCCTCCCCCGGGCCCTGGCTGGTTTACGCGCTCGACGCGGCCGGGTTCGCGGTCTCGTTCCTGATGCTGGGCGGGCTGCCGAGGCTGCCCCCCGTCCCGGTGTCTCCCGGCGGCGATGCGGACCCGGGCGCGCCCGCCGGCGGCCCGGCCCTGCGGGAGATCCTGGTTGGCCTGCGGTACGCGGTCAGCCGGCGTGACCTCCTCGGCTCCTACCTGGCCGACCTCGCCGCGATGATCTTCGCCTACCCCAACGCGATGCTCCCCTTCCTCGCCGCGCAGTTGCACGCCCCGTGGTCAACGGGGCTGATGTTCGCGGCACCGTCCGCGGGGGCGTTCGCGGTGTCGGCGACGAGCGGCTGGATGCCCCGCGTCCGCCGGCATGGCCTGGCCATCGCGGTCGCCGCGGCCGGCTGGGGCGCCGCCATGGCCCTGGTCGGCCTCGCGCCCGACGTCTACTTCGCCCTCGCCTGCCTGGCGGTGGCGGGCGGCGCCGACGAGTGCAGCGCGGTGTTCCGGGACACGATGTGGAAGCAGTCCATCCCCGACCACCTGCGCGGCCGGATGGCCGGCATCGAACTGCTCTCCTACGCGGCGGGACCGCCCGCCGGCCAGCTCCGCTCGGGCGCGGTGGCGGCCGTCACCAGCGTCCGGTTCTCGCTGACCGCTGGCGGCCTCGCCTGTGTCGCCGCGGTGGCCGGCGTCGTCGCGGCGCTGCCCGCCTTCCGCGGCTATACCGCGCCGAACGGCACCCCGGTGGAGGAGCCCGCGGCCTAGGCAGCGACCTAGCGGCACTCGTGGGTTGGCGGGACGTCCAGGGCCGGGTTGCGGTCGAAGAAGCCGAACGGCTTCAGCCAGAACGAGACGATGTCGGCGGGCATCACCGGCCAGTCCTCCGGACGGGTGAGGTGGTGGATGCCGAACACGTACCACAGCACCACGTCGGTGTTCTCGATGCTCCGGTTGGCCGCTGTCCATTCGGGCAGCCCGGTGTCGCGCTCGGCCTGGACGGGGAAGTCACCGCAGGGCCAGCGCTCGTCCTCCCGGTACGGCGTCACCCAGAGCGTGTGGCCGATGACCTGGGCCCGCTGGAAGGCGGGGGAGGCCGGGTCGAGCAGCGGCGGGAACGCCGCCGACGGGATGAGCTTGTAGCCGACCGGGGCGCCGAGGCCGTTGGCCACGTTCTCGTTGACGACCTTCCAGCCGCGCTGGACGCTCCAGTCGTAGTCCTGCTTGCCCTCTGCCTCGGTCCGCAGCGGGGTGCTCTCGACCGTCAGGCCGAGCGCGTAGGGGTCGTCGGGGCCTGGCTTGGCGGGCTTGGACTCGGTCGCGTAAACCGTGTTGCCGGTGCCGTCCACGTCGAGGTCGAGCCGGGCCACGATGAAGTGCTGGTGGAACGGCGCGTAGATGCCCTGGTCGACGACCGTGCCGTTGGCCGGGCGGCTGCCGGGCGCGGCGGTGCCCGACGTAACCATGATCCCGGTCGCGCGCACCTCGCACTCGATGCTGCCGTCCTGGTAGAACCGCCAGTACACCAGGTACTCGTAATTGGCCACGGTCACGTGGAAGGAGACCACCAGCCGCCGGGCGCGCCGCACCTCGGCCCCGGCCCGCTCGTCCACGTGCTTCCACAGGACACCGCTGTCCTCCTCGTGCACGCAGATCGCGTTCTGGATGGTCTGCGGCTCGCCCGCCGAGTCGTGCACCACCGCGTCGAGGTAGGTGATCTCGCCGAGGCAGTCACAGCCGAGCGTCAGCGAGGTGGTCATGAAGCCGAGGCCCCATTCGCCGATGTCGAACGCCGTGCGCCGGTAGTGGTCGGGGCTCGCGTCGCGGTAGGGCACGACCATCTCGGCGAACGAGAGCCGGTGCGCCACCGGGCGGAGCCGGCCGGCGTCGCGGAACCCGACCTGGTGCAGTACCAGGCCCTCACGGTAGTTGAAGCCGAGCCTGAGCTGCCAGTTCTGCCAGCTAAGCAGGGTGCCGTCCATGGTGAAGCCGACCCCCTCGGGCTGGCTGACCTGCAACGGCGCTACCTCGCGGAGCCGCATCGGCAGCAGCTCCGGCAGGTACTCTCCCCGCACCCCTGAACCCGTTTCTTCTAGTCCCTGGCCGCCGCCGTCGCTGTCCTCGAGTTCGAGCAGTTCCATCGCGTTCAGGTCGACGACGGGGTGCAGCCCGGACAGGTGGTGGGCGTAGGGGTTGCCGCGCTCGCTGTCCCGGTACCACACGTCGCACCAGCCGATCCGGCGGCCGGCGTAGCGCTCGGGGACGAGGGCGGCGCCGTAGGCCCACATGTCGGAGAGCACCCGGGACATGTCGGTGATGCCCCGCCTGGCCAGCGCCTCGACGACCGCCGGGTGGGAGCGCAGCATCACGTCGCACTCGTGCCACTCATCGACGGTCATGTTGGGCTGCTGCCCCGGCCGGTGCTTCCATGAGCTGACCTCGTCCCCGGTCAGCGACACGGTGGCCTGGTACGCCTGGCCGTCGGCGCGGTTCCAGCAGACGACCGTGGCCTCCCGGCTGGCCAGTTCCCCGGACTCAAGCGCCGACAGGTCCGCCTTGGACGGCTCTCTCAGCTCGATCGAGGCGAACCTCCAGCCGCTGCCGACGCCGCGGTCACGGCGGACGATCGCGGCAACCTGGCGGATCTCTTCGGCCGACAGCGGGTCGAGTGGATGGGTCACGGTCGTCCCTCCGTTCACGGGCATCCGGTCACGGGCGATTATCCCCAGTTCCCGGCGTGAACGCGCGGATGCCGGCCTGCGGGGCCGGCTGCTACCTGCCCGCCTGACCGCGAACTTGCGTGACGTTCTTCACCCCGCCAAGCAGGCCGAGGCCGAGGTGGCAGGCGTCACCGGGCGAGAAGGCACGCCATTCCTGCTCGGGGAATGTTTTCTCGTACTGCTTGCCATCGGCCGCGAAGGTCACCGAGTAGGTCTCCCGCCTGTCCCTGGCCCGCTCCCCTGGCTCCAGGGTGTAGTCCGGCCACTTGACGTCGCCGTGCCCGCCCCCCGACGCGCGCAGACTCCGGCCCTTGTGCCATTCCTGGGCCTCGTACGTGTAATACACCCGGGTCCGCAGCTCTGTCCGCGTCGGGGACACGCCCGCCCCCGGGCCCCCGGTCATGGTGGGTGCACTGGGCACCATCGGGTCAGTCGGCGAGGCCCAGTACGTCTCCGTGTGCTGCTTGACGTTCCTGGCCCCGGCGGGCGGACCCCAGTCGCTTCGCTTGGCCACCCATTCCAGCCACTCAAGTTGAACAGTCCTGGTCCAGGTCACGGCAATCACCAGCGCGTCAACCCGCCGCCCGCGAAAGAGCGCCATCGCCTCACTCCCCGCCCACCGATTTGACGTCACGTCGGGATTCCGAACCCGTTACTCCACGATAGGGCTAACCGGCCGGTTTTCGCCGTAAACTCCCGGCGCTGACATTCCGGTGGGAGCGCGGCCGCCACGTGGCACTTCATGACAGCGTGGTCATGAAGTGACAGAATCTGATCGTGGCTCAGGCGGCTGACGACTTCCGACCGGATATACCGAGCACCGCCCGGATCTACGACTACTACCTCGGCGGCAAGGACAACTATCCCGCGGACCGGGCGGCGGCGGAGCACATCATCGCCTCGATGCCGAACGGCGTGGTCAGGACGGCGGCAGTGCAGAACCGCAAGTTCCTGATGCGCGCGGTCCGGCACCTGACCGCGGACCTGGGCATCAGGCAGTTCCTCGACATCGGCACCGGCCTGCCCACGATGAACAGCGTGCACCAGGTCGCGCAGTCGATCGCGCCGGACAGCCGGGTGGTCTACGTGGACAACGACCCGGTGGTGCTCGCCCACGCGCGTGACATGCTGCACGGCCTCCCGGGCACCATGATTACCAAGCACGACCTCCGTGAGCCGCTATCGATCATCAGCGATCCCGGCGTCCAGGCCATGCTCGACTTCGAGCAGCCGATCGCGGTGCTGCTGGTCGCCATCCTGCACTTCGTGGCGGACGCGGAGGACCCCGTGGGGATCGTGTCCGCCCTGATGGCGACGACTCCCGCGAGCTGAGCCACACGGCCGACTGGCACCCCGACCCCGACACCGCCCCCGCGTCCTCCCCTGGCGGCTCCTCAATCTGGTGCGGCATCGCCGAAAAGCCATAACGCGCGCCACATTTGCGGATCTGCCCCCATCTCGTGAAGGCATCTGGCTTGGGTGGCGCTTCTCGTTCCGCTTGCGGCAAGTCTTCCCGTTAAGCGGAGCCTGCGCGTTAACCACCGGCGGGGCGGCGGCGGGTGCGCCACCGCGGGGGCGCATCTCAGCCGCCCCGCGCATCATCAACCGGGTAAAGAGTCATGTAGAAACACAAAGAGGGCCGACCCAAAATGGGTCGGCCCTCTTTAA
>CAWKKG010000017.1:0-227170 GCA_963850115.1 uncultured Actinomycetota bacterium | reverse complement strand
CGCGCGGCCATCAGGCGGGCGGGCAGCGAGCGCCCGTCACGGCGCCTGGGAGTGACGGCGGGCCCGGC
Organism: uncultured Actinomycetota bacterium; assembly: GCA_963850115.1. Classification (GTDB taxonomy): domain Bacteria; phylum Actinomycetota; class Actinomycetes; order Streptosporangiales; family Streptosporangiaceae; genus Trebonia. Next base: position 227,102 of record CAWKKG010000017.1, on the reverse strand, counting down.
CTGCGGGGAGGCCACGGCCTGCTCATCATGCTGTTCCCCGGCCTGGCCGACCCTGTCGGGTTCGGGGATGAGCAGTTCCCCGATCCCGCAGCCCACCACGGCGCAGATGACGTCGAGGTCGTCGAGCTTTACGCTGGCCGGGGTGCCCGACCACAGGCCCGGACATCTTCCCGGCGCTGATCCTCATGCCCGCCCCGGCGAGCATCCGCCGCAGCTCGCCGGCCGTCCAGATGCCCCGGTTGGCGGCGGCGAGCCGCAGGTTCCACTTCATGGCCCTAGTCCCTTCAGTCGTCCGGCCGCCCGCTGCTGGCCGGCGATCCAGGCGTCTTCGACATGAGTGGCGTGGACGTGACGTAGTTCATCGTCGTCGCGACCCAGGCTGCCGAGGGTCTCCTGATCGCGACCAGGTCCATCCCGCCGAGGTAGGCTGGGAGGCGCAGAAATGCCGCAGCACGTGCGGCGTGACCCGTTCCGGCCACTCCGGCAGGTGCGCCGCCGCGGCGGCGGCCAGGTCGACCGCAGCGTCTCGTTGCCGGCCCGGGCCGCGCTCCCGTCGGCGTTGCGGCGCTCGGAGCAGCAGCAGCGGGGCACCGGGCCGGGCGTGATCGTCGTCGAAGCAGGACCAGACGTCCTCGATGAACCAGCGCAGGGTCGTCCCGGCGCCGTTGATCAGCGGCACCATCCGCTCCCGCGGCCCGGACCCGCGGGCGCCCTTGCCGACGCGGACGTGCAGCCTGCCGAACCGCCCAGGTCCCACTTCACGTCGGCCAGGTCGAGGTGGCGGACCTCGTTCACCCGCAGCCCGACATCGGCCATCAGCCGGGCTGCCGCGTAATTGCGGGCGGCCGGGGCGAACTTCCGGCACGTCCCCAGCTCCGCCCGCCACCCGCCGAACAGACGCCCACCTGCACGGCCGACGGCGGGATCCGCAGCGCCGCCCGGCCCGCCCCCCCGGCCGGTTCATCTCATCGACCGGGCACTCGGCCACCCGGCCGGTCATCTGGTGGATCGCGACCTTATACCGGAGCTCCAGGAACACGAAATACGTCCTCAGCGCCTGCGAGCGGGCCAGCCGGGTGCCCTTCGCCGCATCCCGCAGCACCTGGCCGAAGTACGCGTCGGCGTCGCCGGCTCATCTCCCACAGCGGGCCGCCGAACCACGCCCGCAGCTGCTCCAGGTGCAGCACGTCGCGATCGGATCGTGTTATCAGACAGGCCCGCCGCCGCCCGGGCCAGGACGAACCCGGCCAGCACATCGGTCTCGAACGCCAGCAGCTCATCCGGCCCGGCCGGAACGCGCGCCTCACGCAGGTCTCTCACGACGGCCAGGCCCAAGCCCTGGCCTCCCTTGCCTTCACTGATCCAGAAACACCAGCGATAGACACGATAGACCTTCAGGAAACCCGAGAAACCATCACAAGCCAGCACGGCGACAGATCAAGGACAGAAGCCCAGGTCCAGCGACTATAGAAGCCACGGAGCCCACAGGGAACTCCGGAGTTATTTATTAGTGAGATTCCCCCGGGCCACCCGGCGGCCCTTGGCAGGCCTGGATCGAGGACGTGTCCGCGCGCGGTCGCCTGGACGACATCTAGCCCGCCGACTAGTGTGTGCATAGAGGAAGTATCCGCCCAGTACGTAATCGTACTTTCGGCTAGTAATCACACTCGCGAGCCCGAGCGCGGCGATCTGGTGTCGGCTTGATGCCGGCTTGATCGATCTGTGACAATTTTCTTTACGCTGTAAAGCGGCCCGTTACGCGAGCGGGCCTGGTTCGACGAGCGACCGCCGTCACAGCGCGATTGGCTGCGCCCAGCTATGATACCCGCACCGCTCGCCAGGCAACAGCCATCTATCGAGGGACGGACCGGCCTGAAGAGACGTGCCCGGGGGCAGCCCATTCACTCGGGGCAGATTGATACGTTCTGGTGTAATGGCGGATTCACGGTGGTGGAAGGACTTCGACGTAGTCCTGGACGCGGCGGTCCCTGGGGGCTCGCGCATCCTCGATGTCGGATGTGGTGACGGCGGACTGGTTGACCGCCTGGTCGAGCTTGGCTTCGACGCGTCCGGGGTGGATCCTGCCGCTCCTTCCCATCGCCGCCTGCTGAGGCAGCGCGTTGAGGACGCGCAACACCTGGGCGGGTTTGACGCGGTTACCGCCGTCATGTCACTGCACCATGCCGAGCTTCAGGCTGTAGTGCCCGCGCTCGCCAAACTTCTTCGCCCGCGCGGGTCGTTCTTTATGTATGAGTTCTCCTGGGATGCGTATGACGACCGGGCCGCCGCCTGGCTCGCAAAGCACGATCAGTCCGCCGCCGACAACTCCGTACCTGGCTGGTGGCACGAACACCGCAGGCTGCACACAAGCGCCACGATAAAGAGGGCGCTCTACGCTCATTTCGAGCCTGTCCTCGAGATCCGCAGACCTTATCTGGCACGAATGCTTGGGCGGCATGACCTAGAAGCGATCGAGCACGCGCTGATCGACGCGCGGATGCTCCCGGCGCTCGGTTTCTGGATCATAGCCAGACAGGCAAAAGCGTAGGGTAGCGCCGTCGCGGTGCGCACCAGAGCGCACTCCGTTCTGGTCAGCGATGCCAGCATCGTCGCGGCCCGCAGTGCCCTATGGGACAAGTACCGCCTGGCCGTGGAACACGGCGGCGCGACCGCGTTCGCCGCCCTCCTCAGCGGCGCCTACCAGCCCAGGGAAAGCGGGCGCATCGCGGTGGTCCTGTGCGGCGCCAACACCGACCCGGCCACGCTCGCCTGAGCGGCCAGCACAGTGCGACCCCAGAGTTCAGGATGGGGTGCCTACGCCGAGGATGCGGTCGCGGAACCCGGGGGAGTAGGCCAGGTGAAACCCGCGGGTGGGCACGGTCGCGCCTAGCTGCGAGAACAGTCCAGCGGCCGAGAGCGTCGACCGCCAGACGAGCGCGTATTCGCGTGGCGGCGTCAGCTTCCGCAGCGCGGGGGCGAAACGGGGTTCGGTGAAGTGGGTCATGAGCCCGCGAAGCCAGGGCCGCGAGTAGGTGAAGCTCTCGTCGGCCGCCGTGGCGACGATGGGGTGCAGCAGCTCGAGAATCAGGCCCGGGTCCGGCGCAAGGTCCGGAGCAAGCACGCCGACCTCGCGAGCCAGCCGCACCGCCATCGGCCCGTCGCTTGCGAGCACCGCTGCGGCCAGCCGCCCGAACGGCGCCGGGATGCCGCCGGGCACGGCGGCGGCCGCGCCGAAGTCCAGCATGCCGAGCCCGCCGTCCGGCAGCAGCAGGAAGTTGCCCGGGTGCAGATCAGCGTGCATCCAGCCGGTACATGCCGCAGGCGCGTAAATGGCGTGCCCGAGCAGCCGGGCGGCCACGTCCGCCGCGTCGCCGGGGCTGAGCTCGCGCCAGCCCGCCGGAAGCAGGTCCATGCGCCCGTCCAGCAGCGTGGACAGGCTCGCTCCGTCCAGCCACGCGGTGATGAGCACTCGTGGTGTCGCTGCGTACACGGCGGGGACCGTGATCCTCGTCCGGCCCTCCGGCTCGCGCACGCCCGGCGGCGCGGGCTTCGGCGAGCGGCTGCGGAGCGCGGCTGGTGAACGCGGCCGCAACCTCATGCTGGATACGCCCCTCGCGCACGTAGTCCAGCTCCTCCACAACCCGCAGCGCGAGCTCGTCGGCCAGCCCGGAGACGTTCAGCCCGGTGAGTCGGGCCATCACCCGCGCCAGCAGCCGGGCCTGCCGCAGGTCAGAGCGCAGCGCCTGGCCCACACCCGGGTATTGCACCTTGACCGCCACCTCGACGATCCGGCCGCGGTCGTCGCGCCACCGCGCGCGGTGCACCTGGCCGATCGAGGCCGCGGCGAGCGGGATGTCGTCGAAATCCACCAGCCGCTCCCGCCAGCCCGGCCCGAAGGCGGCGCCCAGATCGGACATGACGACCCGGCGGGCGGCCTCGGCCGGCATCGGCGGCACCGCGTCGGTGAGCCGCCGGAGCGCCGTCCGGTACGGCGCCGCCACCTCCTCCGGCATCGCCGCCTCGAATACCGACATCGCCTGCCCAAGCTTCGCCGCCCCGCCCTTGAGCTCCCCAAGCGTGCCGAACAGCTGCTCAGCGGTACGGGCAGCAACCTGGTCGGCGGCCCAAGACAGCCGGGTAGCGGCGGCGGCGGTGCGCGCGGCATGCCGCAGCGGCAACGCGGCCAGCCGGGTGGCGCGCCGGACCCCTCCAGCCGGGAGGACCGGCCGTTCCTCGTGCTGAACTGCTGCCCGCGATGGCCGCACGTGTTCCTGGGTCATCTCGGCCTCCCAGCGGAGGGTCGCCCGTTAGATGCTGGGCTGGTACCCGCGGTAATTCCTGCGTGTCGCACAGATGGCTCCCGACTAATCGCCGTTGTCTACTAACACGGATAGTAGAAAGCGGTGTTCATCGTTGGAGCCGGGTCTGCTAGGCGGCTGGGACCCGTCCGAGTGCGAGCGCGACCACGGCCGGGGCCAGCGCGAGCAGCACCGGGGCGAGCGCGAGCGCGCAGGCTCCGGCGCGCAGCAGCTGCCGGCGGACCCGGCCTAGTGGTTCGGCCGGGCCGAGCAGCCGGTGTATCCGCTGCACCGCGTCGGTGGCGGCCGCGGCGAGCCCGGGCGCGGGACTGGCGGTGCTGGCCAGCGCGACCAGCGCGGTGGCCAGCACCTCGCCGTCGCGCGCGCCTGTCGCCGCGTCATCGGCGTGCATCTCGATCAGCCGCGCTATCTGGGTGGCCGCGTCCCGCGCCAGTGGAATGAACGGAAGCACCTGGGATGCGATCCTGGCGATGGCCAGCAGCCGGTGGTGGTGGTAGGCCAGGTGCGCTCGTTCGTGCGCCAGCACGGCGTCTAGCTGGCCGGGGTCCAGCGCTTGCAGCGCGCCGGTGGTCACGATCACGGTCGGCTGCGGACCGGCGACGCAGTAGGCGGCTGGCTGCGCGTGGTCGACAAGGACGGCCCCCAGGGCCGGCTCGCGGCGCCCGACCAGGCGGGCGGTCTCCGCGTGCTGGAGCGCATGCCGGCGGACGGCGCGCAGGTGCGTGATCGCGGCGACCGCGGTACGGGCCACTACCGCCCCGGTGAGGGTGAGGCCGAGCCCGGCGACGATGGCGCCCCCGGAGTGGCGTAGGCGTCGCGGAGCCGCAGCACGCAGGCGCCGATCAGGCCGCTAAGCCCGCCGGCCAGGGCGGTTGCATGGATCGCCAGGGTCAGGCCGGCCAGCCCGAGCGCGGCAGCGACCGACCAGGCGGCGGCCAGGTAGGTGACGATCGCCAGCAGCGGCGCCCGGCCGGGCCACGTGGCCCGGCCGAGCATCCGCGCGCCCAGCGTGCCGACGCAGGCCGCGTACAGGACGAGTACGGCGGCGACGGTCACCGGGGTGCGCCTTCCCCGCGCGCGCTGCGCGCCTGATCGAGCGCCTGCTCCAGGAGCGCGGCGTCGTGCGGGCTCATCTGCAGCACGAAGTGGGCCAGCGCGGTGCGCCGGTCCGCGCTGGTGTCCAGCGCGTCGCTCATCAGCGACGCGGTGTACCCGGAACGCGAGCCGGTCGGCTCGTAGCGCCAGGCCCGGCCGTCCCGGTGCGGCGCAGCCACCCCTTGCGGTACAGGTTCTCCATCACCGTCATCACCGTCGTGTAGGCGATGCGGCCTGTCCTTGCGCAGATCATCGACCAGCTCCCGGACCAGCGCGGGCTTGCCCCACTCCCACAGCCGGTCCATGATCACGGCTTCGAGCTCACCGAACTGACGCATCTTCGACTCCCGGACGTGCCTTCGCCCAGCGGCGCGTTCACCGCTACTTACTAACACGGATAGAACATGCGGCTGGTTCACGTCCGTCCGCATCTCAGCAGGATCGGGCGGGCGGTGAACGATCCCAGCTCTACTATCCGTGTTAGTAATCATGGTAGCCACTTCAGAACGCGGCCCGCGACGAGTCCGCCCGTGCGGCCGATGCCGCGGTCCGCCAGTTGTACGCGTGTCATTCCGTGGCCCTGCATGGATACGTCGCCGGTTCTGTCCTGACCGGGCCAGCGCCGACGACATCGTGCAGGAAACGTTCATCCGCGCCTGGCGGCACCTGCCGCAGCTGAGCGCCGACGGCCGGCCAGTCCGGCCATGGCTGTTCCGCGTCGCCCGTAACCTGCTCATCGACGCCGACCGGGCGGCCCGGTCACGGCCCGCCACCGTGCAAGCCGAGCCGCAGGAGGGCCGCGACGACACGGGACTGGACCAGGTCCTGGACCGGCAGCTGGTTACCGACGCCCTCAGCAGCTGTCGCCCGCGCACCGTGCCGTGCTGGTGGAGGTCTTCTACGGGGGAGACAGCGTCGCGCGGGCCGCCCGCCAGCTCGGGATACCGCACGGCACGGCCAGATCACGGCTGCACTATGCGTTGCAGGCGCTCCGCGGCCAGCTAGACGCTCATGAAGCGGCGGCTGCTGAGAACGGCTGCCTGCTGGCGGATGCCACCGCGGCGGCCGCGGGCGGTGCGGCGGGACCGTTCGCGGCCAGGCTGCCCGCCCGGCGCGTGACCGCCATGCTGTTGCTCGCCGCGGCTGCCCTGGACCTGACCCGGTGCGGCCTTGTCGCGGCGACCGTCAGGCAGGCGGGGAAGCCGTCATGCCGATGTCGGCCGGCCTTGCCGCCGCCGCGGTGACCATCTGGACCGCACGCGGCTGCCGGCGCGGCGCGCGCTGGTCTGGCTTGGCCGCCTTTCTCATCGGTGCGGCGTCCGCCCCGCAAGCCTCCGCGTTCGGTTTCAGCGCCGCCTACACGATCCCCGACGGGGCGACCGCCGCCCTTGGAGTGCTGGTGGCGGTGGGTGTCCTGGCAACCGCGGGCCGCGCCGGGCAACCCGGTGCTACTGAACACCTCATTACTACGAAACGTATTAGTAGTTGAAAGTGAAACTACTGCTGCCTGGCCCCGGCAACGCCGCCGGGCGCAGTCCGACCGATGGTGCGCGGGCCCGCACCACCAGCTGGGCCGCGAAGGCCAGGTCCGCCGGGTCTCGCGCCCCCGAGTGCAGCCGCCCCCGCTAACCAGCCTCCCACCCCATGAGCCGGGCCCGGCCAGTTACCGGACCCCGAAGGAGCACCGCCATGCGCACCTACCAGTCTGGCCTGGGGGGCCAGCAGGTCATGGATGATTACGGGCTGACCATCGAGGTCCGTCAGGAACCAGGCCACGTGCTCGTCACGGTGGCCGGGGAGGTGGATATCGCCACCTTGCCGCGGCTACGGGAGCGGCTCGCCGCGCCGACGGCCAGCGGCCGGCCGCTGATCGTCGACTTGGACCCCGTCACCTTCATCGACGCGGCCGGGCTGGGGGCGCTGGCAGGCGCCGCCAACCGGGCCGCCGCGTGCGGGGGCAGTCTGCATGCGGTCTGCAATCGGCGCCAGGTCCGCCGGCTGTTCGCCATCACCGGCCTGGACCGGCATATACCGCTCGCCCGCACCGTGCGGGAGGCATGCCAGAACCTGGCGACAGCCTTGGACACCCCGCTCAGCGGCCACCGTCAGCCCGCCCCGCTTTAAGGGTCCCCCGCGTCCGTGCCCCCTTGTGAACCCGCCGTCAGAATGTGGCGATCGGGTTGACCGGGCTGCCGGACGTGCCGGCGAAGCGGACCGGCGCGACCGCGAGGTGGAAGTCCCACTGGCCGAGCTCGGCAGCGGTTGCCGCGCACGCCTCCAGGTCGCAGTTGTCGAGCAGCCACAGGCCCATCGCGACGAGGCTCACGGCGTGAACCGGCATCAGCACGTCTTCGTACCCCGACGGCTGAACGTCCTGGGGGGTGTCGGCGCCGATCAGCGCGACGTCGCGTTCGTGTAGCCACGGCAGGCAGGACGCGTGCCAGCCGGCCTGCGTGAAACCGCTGGCCTCACCGGCCTCGTGCCGGACGCGGCCACGGCCGGTCCGCAGGAGCACCGCATCGCCGGATCGGACCCGTACGCCCTGGCGGCGCTCGGCCTCCTCGAGATCGTCGGGAAACACGCCCTGCCCCGGTTCCAGCCACGGCACACCGCGGGCCCTCGCGACGTCTAGCAGGACACCGCGCGTGATGATCCCGTTGGCCGCCGCCGTGACGGCCGCCCACGCCGATCCCCTTGAGGCGTCGACCAGCGAGTGCGGCCGCCCGTTGTACATCGTGCCGTCCCAGAAAATGTGGCACGGCGAGTCGACGTGGGTGAGGGTGTTGCCGTGGAACGTGATGCCGAGCCGCTCCGACGAAAAGCCCCAGCGCCGGTCAGCGTGGAAGCCGGGCACCGGCATGTTCTCGGCGCCCGGCATGTCGGCGGCGATCGGGCACGTCGTCGTCGACCGCTCCATGTCCTCCGGTACGGCGACCTCCCATGCGCAGGACACGCTCCTGCCGTGGCGCACGGCCCGCGCCGCCGCCAGCCGGACGTCGTCGGTGATGTGGTTCAGAGTTCCGAGCTCGTCCTCGTCGCCCCACCGTCCCCAGTTCGACAGCGTGCTGAAGTACCCGAGCACGTCGTCCTGCCTGGGCATCGGCCGCCCTGCCGTCATCCCAGCATCGACTCCTCCGGTCACGCCTTTCGAGGCACCGCAGGCAGGGTATCCGGCCGCTGGATCACCGTTTACGGCCCACCCCGGCCCATCCGGAGAACTTCCGCCCGTCCGCAGTGCCCGGGTCTGGCCGCCATTCCTCGACAGGCACGAGCCCCGGGTCGACGAGGTCCGTGCCCGCGAAGAACGGTGCTACCTGCTCGCGGGTGCGCCAGATGATCTGCTGCTGCATCTTGCCGCGCCACGCGTCCTTGATGTTCTCCAGCATCTCCGGGTCGAGGAGGTCGCCTGCGGCGTGGCAGATGGCGAGGTAGCTGCCGGGCGGCACGGCGTCCATTACCGTGGCCACGATCGCGTAGGGGTCATCGGAGTCCGGCAGCGCGTGCAGGATCGCGAGCATCGTGACCGCTACCGGCTTGCTGAAGTCCAGCAGCCGGGCGGCTCGGGTGAGGATGGTCTCGGTGTTACGGAGGTCGGCGTCGATGAACTCGGTGGCGCCTTCCTCGGTGCTGGTGAGCAGCGCGCGGGCGTGGGCGAGGACGACCGGGTCATAGTCGACGTAAACGACCCGCGACTCCGGTGCGATGGCCTGGGCAACCTGGTGAGTATTGCCCGCGGTGGGGATGCCGGTCCCGATGTCGAGGAACTGCCGGATGCCCGCCTCCCCGGCGAGGTAGCGGACGGCGCGTCCGAGGAACGCCCGGTTGGCCCGGGCGCCGAGGGCTATGTCAGGCCAGATCTTGATCGCTGCCTCGGCGGCGGCCCGGTCGGCGGCGTAGTTGTCCATGCCGCCGAGCATGTAGTCGTAAACGCGGGCCTGGTGGGCCACGCTGGTGTCGAACGGCAGTGGCCTCCCAGTGCTGACCGTGCTGTCGCCGCCCGGCGACGCTGCCTCGCTGCTGGTCATTCCTTGGTGCCTTTCATGTCTCTTTGGCTCATGTCTCTTTGGCGATTTGCTCGATGAAGCCAACCGTGTCGGCCGGCGTCAGCGCCTCGGTGCTGAGCTGGTCCATGACTTCGAGGTAGTGCTCGACGTCCGCGCGTTGTTCCAGGTACAGGGCGCTGGTGAGCTGCTCGACGTAGACCACGTCCAACAGGTCCTGCTCGGTAAAGCGCAGGATGGTAAAGGACCCGCTCGCGCCGGCGTGGCCGCCGCGGGAGAACGGCACGACCTGGAGGGTCACCTGCGGCATGGCGGCCGCCTCGATGAGGTGCTCGAGTTGGGCGCGCAGCACCGCCGGACCGCCGATCGGCCGCCGCAGCACCGCCTCGTCGATAACCGACCAGATCCTGGGCGGCGCGGCCCGGGTGAGCAGGTGCTGCCGCTTGAGGCGCAGGCCGACCCGGCGCTCGATCTCACCGGCGGACGAGGCCTGATGACCCAGTTCGGTGACCGCCTTGGCGTAGTCCTCGGTCTGGAACAGGCCCGGCACGAACTGGATCTCAAAGCTCCGGATGGCCGCGGCGACCGACTCAAGCGCGAGGTAGTTCTCGAACCAGCCGGGCAGGACGTCGCTGTAGCGATCCCACCAGTCGGGCTGGCTCGCCTGCTCGGCAATGGCCAGAATCCTGGACCGCTCCTCCTCATCGGTCACGCCGTACAAGGTGAGCAGGTCGTTAATGTCGCGCGTCTTGAAGCCGACGTTGCCGGTTTCTATCCGGCTGATCTTGGACCGGGATGCCCGGATTTCGTAACCGGCGCGATCCGGCGTAATGTCGGCGGCTTCCCGGAAACGGCGCAGCTGGGCGCCGAGCAGCAGGCGCAGGACGAGCCCGCCGGCCGGCTGGCCATCCGTGCCGGGTTCTGGCCGTCCGATACCCGGCGCGCGAGTACTCATTACCGCTCCGATGGCAGTTGACATGTGCTCCGCGAGGTTACCGACGGCTTGGGCGGGCATGGCGCCGCGCCCCTTTCCGTCCCCGACCCAACCGGTATGACATGGATATTCATACCGGATCGCCCGCAATTGCGCCACTGACTCGCTTGAGGCTTCCTGGCAAGGAAAGCCAACCACTCCTGCACAGTGCAAATGCACAGTGCAAATGAAATCGCATAAAACATTCCCGAGTAACACGCAGCCGACCAGCCGCGTTTTGCGAATTCGTTAACGCCCGGGAACCGGCCGTAAGTAATCACACCCGGATTACGTTGAGGCGGGCGATCACGGGCGGCCCGGCGTGAAGGTGGCCGCCCCGCCCCGGGGCCGGCACTTGACTGAACAGTACGATCGTACTAATCTCATTCTATGAGTACTAACCGGAGGGCTGCTGAGGGCGGGTCGAGCACCTTCACCCAGCTCAAGCGCCACGATCAGCTCGTGGACTGCGCGATCGATGCCGTCGCCGAGCTCGGCTTCCCGCGCACCTCGGTAGCCGAGGTTGCGCGCCGGGCCGGGGTCAGCAAAGGAGTGGTCACCTACCACTTCGCGGCCAAGGACGACCTGATCAGCGCCATGATCGCGCAGCTACTCGGCTCGATGACGGAGTACGTGCAGCCGCGCCTGCTGGCCGCCGAGCCATTGAAGTTCCCCGAGAAGTTCATCGCGGCGTACATCGGCACCTGGGTCGAGTACTTCCGGACGCACGCCCGGGAAGTCATCGCGCTGGTCAGGATCTACAACAGCTTCCGGGACGAGGCCGGGCGCCCGAACCCGGCCTTCGACGTGCGCGCGGACGAGGTGACCGCGGTCGAGCAGGTTCTGACGCTCGGGCAGGCGAAGGGCCTTTGGGAGCCTTCTCCGCCCGGGTCATGGCAGCGAGCCTCAAGGCTGTCCTGGACGACCTGCTCACCCAGTTCGCGGCCGACCCTGACCTTGACATCGAGGCCTACGGCACCGAACTTGCGGCCCTCTTCGAGCGCGCGGCCCGCCTGGACCCCGACGCCGGCCCGGCCATCGCGCCGGGCCAGGCACCACCCATCTGATCGCCTTGGAGGAGAGATGAAGCCCTACTTCGACACCAATCACATCGCCGGCCCGCTGCTCCTGGTTGTCTTGCTGGCCTGGGGAGCGATGGAATTCAGCCAGTTCTCCCGGGGGCTGGAAGCCAGGAAGCGAGCCACCAAGGTCGGCGGAGCAACCTCGCGGGCGGTCTTCTTGGCCTGCCTGACTGCCGCGGCTGTCGGCCTCAATCTGGCCCCGCGCATCGTCCCGGCGGCCGCGATCCGGCCCGGCGCCGTCGCGTTCGCCGCCGGGATGGCGATCCTGGTGGCCGGGCTCGTGCTGCGCGGGTGGTCGTTCAAGGCGCTGGGCGAGTACTTCACCTTCACCGTCATGGTCAGCACTGACCAGCCGGTGGTCGCAAACGGCCCGTATCGCCTGCTGCGCCACCCCAGCTATACCGGGCTCCTGCTGGCCTGCGCCGGGGTCGGCCTAGCGTCGGCGAACTGGGCCGGCCTGGCCGCCATGGCCCTGCTGCCGCTTTCGGTCATCCTGTGGCGCATCCACATCGAGGAGAACGCGCTAATGACAACGCTCGGCGACCGGTACCGCGCCTACGCCTCGCGGCACAAGCGGCTCGTTCCGCTCATCTGGTGAACATGGCCTGGCGGCGCAGGAGGACTAGATGAGACGCCCCGTCAAGCCGCCGGCAACCGGGGCCAGCGTATCCGGCGGGCTCGGGCAGCCTTGGCTGACCAAGAGGCGGGACATGACTGGTATCGGCATAGGAGGCAGTGATTAGCCTGATCGATAAGATCGCCATCGTAACCGGCGGAGGATCCGGGATCGGAGAGGCTATCAGCCAGGAGCTCGCGCGCCGCGGGGCGACAGTGGTCGTCGCCGACATCAACTCCGGCGACGCGTCGCGCGTCGCCGAGGCGATCGGGCGCTCAGGCGGCCGGGCGGAGGCGCGCCTGGTCGATGTGTCCAGCGAAGACGCCGTCAGGCAGATGGTCGAGGAAACCGCCGCCCGCTACGGCCGGCTGGACTACCTGTTCAACAACGCCGGCATCGGCATCGGCGGCGATGCCCGTGACCTCACCTCCGAGCACTGGCGCCGGGTACTCGGCGTGGACCTGTTCGGAGTCATCTACGGCACGCTCGCCGCCTACCCGATCATGACCCGGCAAGGATTCGGCCACATCGTCAACACCTCATCAGCCGCCGGGCTGCTGCCCGGACCGTTCAACGCCCCCTACAACACCAGCAAGCACGCCGTCGTCGGGCTGTCCCTGTCCCTGCGCATCGAAGCGGCCGATCTGGGGGTGAAGGTCAGCGTCGTCTGCCCCGGCTTCGTCCGGACCAGCATCTACCAGACCGCCGTGACGGTGAACATCCCCCAGGACAAGATCGAGCTCCGGGCTCCCGGCCAGGATGGTGGAGCCGCCGCGGGCCGCACAGGTAATCCTCGACGGTGTCGAAAAAAACCAGGCGGTGATCGTCTTCCCGGCCTTGATCCGCTGGGTCTGGCGCGCCTACCGGATCGCCCCCACGCTGATCAGCCGTCTCCTCACCCCGCTGTTGCTAAAGCGGATACGGGAACTGCGGAGCTACCGCCTGACCTCCGACGAGGCCAAGGGGGCAGCGGAGGGCCAGAGCTGACGGCAACGGACGATCGGCTGACCGATGGACGCGCAGATCACCCAGATCCGCGCGTCAGTCAGCCGCCCCGGACGGCAGGCACCTGCGCCAGACTGACAGATTCCAGGGCTGCTGGTGTCCTCTACTGGTTTCGGCGTTCGTCCTCTCACTAAACGCAGGTCCCGATCTCGGAGATCACATTGGAGAGGAGAAGCAGATGACTGGCAGCAACGCCGAACAGGCGATCTCGGAAGAGAAGTACGTGTCCGCGGCCACCTTCCGCAAGACCGGGGCGGCGGTCGCAACGGCGATCTGGATCGTCCCGCTCGACGGCGGCCGGGTCGGCCTCTTGACCTCCTCGGCCTCCGGCAAGGCCAAGCGGCTGCGGAACAACCCGAGCGTGACACTGCAGCCGAGCGACGCCCGAGGCCGGGTCAAAGCCGGCACCACGCCGGTGGCCGGCACCGTTGAGCTGGTGACCTCCGGTCCGGACTTCGAGGCGATCACGTCCACGGTGAAGGCCAAGTACGGCCTGATGGTGCCCATCATGCGGCTAGTGGACAGTGTGCGACACCTGGGCAAGGGCCCCTTTCCCTATGCAGACACCGGCGTGGTGATCACGCTCCAGGGCTGATTCCCGCGGCGACCGTCGCGGGAATCAGCGGTCGGCACCTGGCACTGCGACCCGGTTGACGGCACCCTCGGCGGTGGCGGTGGAGATCGGCTCGCCGCAGCGGTGGCGCTCGCCGTAGTTCGAGATCTCCTCAGCGAGAAACTCGACCCGGCCCGCGGGTCCCCGTTCACGCCCCGGGCCGGAATGGTGCCCGCCGCCGACCCCGGCGACCCGTCGGCATGGGTCGTGAACGAGAAACTGGCCTACAGGCAATGCGCGGGATGCGGCTCGAAGGTGATCGCCGACGACCGCAGCCGCATGAACCGCGAGTGGACGTCGGCCCGGACGTTCTACCGCCGCCGCGGACGGCACGGAACATACGACACCGCGCCCGGCCCGCACGCGCCAGGAATCTACGCCTGCACCGAATGCCGTGCGGGCCCCCTCTGAAACCCGCCAGGCGAACGACCCGGCCGCCGACGTGTAACCAACCTCATGAGACATCACAGCTAGTCGACGCTGCCTGACCTCCCACGGTTTCTCCCGGTCCCCAATGTGACCGAGTCTTTAGTTGGCCATTGGGCATCGATAGTTGGCCACTGCGGACCATCGCGAGGACGCGGCGATGCGACCCCCGGCAATAGATGGCGGCCACCAGTTATCGTGGGTGGCTGGACGGCGTGATCGTCGGCTGCCCGAGTGGGCCAGATGCTGGCGTAGTGAGGGCCTGGCCGGCTTCTTTCCCGGTTTGTTGACCTTGCTCCTGGGGCAAGCCGCAGCATGCTTGCCAGGGCGATCGCAGTGACCGCGCGGCCACGAAGACCAGAGAATGAGAGGTCAGGAAAGCGGTGGAGCTGAATGGCAGGGAGCTTTCGTGGGACGGCTGCGTCAACGCTCGTGACCTGGGCGGGCTGGGGCAGGTCAGGCCGGGGGCGGTGGTCCGGATGGAGCAACCGCGGCGGTTGAGCCGAGGCCGGGTGGGCGGCGGCCTGGGCCTACGGCGTCCGTACCTTCGTCGACCTGCGCGATCCCGATGAGTACGAGCCCGAACTCGCGCCGCGGCCGGCGGGCATCACCACCGTGCGGCTACCGCTGGACCCGGTCGGGACGCCGTTCTACGAGCACTGGGCGAAGATCGACAACCTGGCCTCGCCGCTGTACTTCCCGGCGATGCTGGCCGAGCACCCGGAGCGGTTGGTCACCGCCGTGCGGGCGATCGTGAACGCCGCGCCGGGCTGCGTCGTGTTCCACTGCGCCGCCGGCAAGGACCGGACCGGGCTGCTGGCCCTGGTGCTGCTCGCGCTGGCCGGAGCGGCGCCGGAGGAAATCATCGCCGACTACCTGCTCAGCTACGACCGGATGAAGCAGCGGTACGACGAAATCGGTGTTCGCGACCAGCTCACCGCGGTGAACGAGCTGCTCGCGAGCCGCGGCACCACCATCGAAGCATCGCTGACCTCAACCATCGCGTCACTGACGATGCCGGATTTCCTCCTCGAGAACGGTTTGTCCGGCACCGAACTCGCCGCGCTGCGCACCCGCCTGACTGCCTGAAGAACAGACCCAGGCGGCGAAAAGCCTGCTGAGCCGCTGCGTCCTCGCGATGGCCCGCAGTGGCCAACTATCGATGCCCAGTGGCCTACTAAAAGACTCGGTCACACCCAACAGCTGCGACATTGGCGGGCCGGCCCCGGCTGGTGTCTGATCAAGCCCCGGCGCGGAAATGGTGGTTCAAATTTTTTCCGGCTTCGCGCCGCGGGGGTGTCCTCTCCGGGCGGGCCCGTCCGTCCTTCTCACGGGTGGCGCTCGCCACCACGCGGAGAGAAACGAGGAGACCGATGACCAGCAAGACCACCACGGCAGGGTCCGACGCCGGCCGGCAGGCCGTTCTCGGCGTGCTCGCGCGCGTGTACCAGGCGTGGGAAGCCGGCGACGCCGAGGCGTTCGTGGCCGACTACACCGAGGACGCCAGCGTGATCCAGCCCGGCGTCTACGAGAAGGACCGCGAGGAGATCCGCACGAATATGGCCGCGGCGTTCGCGGGCCCGCTCAAGGGGTCGCGGGTGGCCGCCCGCCCGGTGGACGTCCGCTTTCTTACCGGCGACACGGCCATCGTGGTCAGCGAGGACGGGATCATCTTCCCCGGGCAGGACGCTGTCGCGAGCGAGCGCCTGGTGCGCGCGACCTGGGTACTGGTCAGGCGCGACGGCGGCTGGCGCATCGCCTCCTACCACAACAGCCCCGCCAGCTAGGGTGTCATCTTCCGGGTGCGGGGCGCCTCCCTTCCAGGGAGCCGCCCCGCACCCGGATCCGAACAGTTGCCGGTCCGCAACAGCATTGGCACGGTCGTGATCGCCAGAGTAAAACGGTGTGGACCTGGTCCGCCGAACGGAAGGAGCCTTGCCGATGGCGCTGTATGTGGCCTTGTGCTACTACGACCGGGACCAGCCATGGGAGGAGTGCCGGACCGGAGTCCACCCCCGAGTACACGGAGTTCGCCCGGCGGGCCACCGAGGCCGGGGTCATGCGCGGCGGCGAGGCTCTGCACCCGGTGACCATGTCGACGACCGTCACCGTCTCGGGCGGCAAGGGCGGCGACGTCCTGGTGACCGACGGCCCTTACGCCGAGGCGAAGGAGGTCTTGGCCGGGTACTTCCTGCTGGAGGCGGCCGACCTCGACGAGGCCATCGCGTGGGCGGCGCGGATCCCGGCTGCCTGGCGGGGGAAGGTCGAGCTGCGCCCGGTAGCGCCTGCCCACGGCTAGGCACCTGGCATGGATGCCGCCGGGACTCTGGCCGAGGTGCTGAAGGGCGAAGGTCCCAGGGTGCTGGCCACGCTGGCCAGGACCATCGGCGACCTGGCCGTCGCCGAGGACGCGCTGTCCGAGGCCACGATCACCGCCCTGGAGGCCTGGCCCAGAACGGGGATCCCTGACAACCCGCGGGCCTGGCTGGCCGTGGTCGCCCGCCGCAAGGCGCTTGACCTGCTGCGACGCGAGTCAGCCCGGGCCGCCAAGGAGACCGCCGCGTTCCGGTGGGGAACCGGGGCCGCACCGGACCAGATCGAGGAGGCGATCGAGGCGATGGAGCCGCAGACGTCTCTGCGCGACGACATGCTGCGCCTGATCTTCACCTGCTGCCACCCGGCGCTGAGCCGTGAGGCCCAGGTGGCCCTCTCGCTGCGCACGCTGGCCCGGCTCGAGGTGCCGGCCATCGCCCGCGCCTTCCTGGTGCCTGAGGCCACCATGGCCAAGCGCCTGGTGCGGGCCCGCGCCAAGATCACCACCGCCCGCATCCCCTACGCGATCCCCTCCGACACCGAGCTTCCCGGCCGGCTGGCCGCGGTGCTGGCAGTGGTGTACCTGATCGCCACCGAGGCCCACGCCCCGACCGGCGGGGACGCGGTGGCCCGGGTCGACCTCGAGGCCGAGGCGATCCGGCTGGCCCGCTTGCTGGCCAGCCTGATGCCCGACGAGCCCGAGGCGCTGTCCCTGCTCGCCCTGCTGCTGCTGACCTCGGCCCGCACCCCCGCCCGCACCGACGCCGACGGTAACCCGGTGACCCTGGCCGGCCAGGACCGCACCCGCTGGAACCGGGCCGCGATCGCCGAGGGCTCGGCGTGGCTGTCCGAGGCGGCGGCCCGGTCCGGCGGGGTCGCCGGGCCCTATCAGGTCCAGGCTCACCTCGCCGCGGCCCACTCCACCGCTCCCAGCTGGCAGGAGACCGACTGGGACCGGATCGTCGGCCTCTACGACCTGCTCGGGTCGATCACGGCCAGCCCGGTGGTGGCGCTCAACCGGGCGGTCGCGGTTACCGAGCGCGACGGCCCCGCGGCGGGGCTGGCGGCCCTGAAGACCATCGCCGGCCTGGAGTACTCCCACCTGTGGCACGCTGCCCTGGCGGACAACCTGGCCGGCTCGGCCGCACGAGCGACGCGGCCGGAGAACTTCACACCGCGGTGACCCTGGCGCCCAGCGAAGTCGAACAGCGCCTCCTGCAGGGCCGTCTGCGCAAGCTGCGGTCCGAGCTCGGCTGACCGCGTTCTAGTCTTCTCGCTTTCCTCGGCTTTCCCTGGCTTTCTCCCCGGTAGGGGCAGAAGCCCGAAAGACAGCCCCGGGATGTCTTTCGGGCTTACTTGGTCTGCCCCCTCGCTAGCCCTTCCCGCGGCGGGCGAGCAGGGTGATCATGTCGAAGATCACCGTGGCGGCGGCGAGCGCCGTCACCTCCGCGTGGTCGTAGGCCGGGGCCACCTCCACGACGTCGGCGCCGACGAGGTGCAGGCCGGTCAGGCCGCGCAGCACGCGGAGCAGCTCCCGGCTGGTCAGCCCGCCGACCTCCGGGGTGCCGGTGCCCGGCGCGAAGGAGGGGTCGAGCACGTCGATGTCGACCGACAGGTACACCGGCAGGTCCCCGGCGCGCTCGGTGATCGCCTCGATCGTGCCGCCGATGCCCAGGTCGTCGATGTCGCTGGCCCGGATGGTGCGGAACCCGAACCGCTTGTCGTCGGCGAGGTCCGCGTGGCCGTAGACGGGACCGCGGATCCCGACGTGGATCGAGTGGTCCTCGACCAGCAGGTTTTCCTCAAACGCGCGCCGGAACATCGTCCCGTGGGTGACGGGCGCGTCGAAGTAGGTGTCCCACGTGTCCAGGTGCGCGTCGAAGTGGACGAGCGCGACCGGGCCGTGCGCCCGGGCGACCGCGCGGAGCATGGGCAGCGCCACCGTGTGGTCCCCGCCGATCGCGATGACCGTGCGGCCCCCGCTCATGACGTCGCCCGCGTGCGCGGCGATCTGCGCGACCGCGCCGTCGATGGAGAAGGGGGTGACGGGAACGTCCCCGGCGTCGGCCACCTGGATCAGGCCGAACGGCGCGCAGTCGAGCTCCACGTGATGCCCCGGCCGCAGGTGCCGCGACGCCTGGCGGACGGCCATCGGCCCGAACCGCGCGCCCGGCCGGTAGGAGGTCCCGTTGTCGAAGGGAACCCCGAGCACCGCGACGTCGTAGTCGGTGACCCGGTCGATCTCGGGCAGCCGGGCGAAGGTGGCGGCGCCGGCGAAGCGCGGCATGACCCGGCCGTCGACCGGCCCGATGACGTCACTCATGAAAGGCAACTCCTTTTTGATTCCGAACGGGTTCGTGCGCCGCCACCCGGGCCATGCGCTGCCCCAAGGGATGCTGGCGGCAAATCAATCGGCGGCTTCCCCGCCGTTGATGCGGGCCGCCGCGCCGCTTTTTCGCCACCGGCGGCGGCGTTCGGCGCGCGTCGGACTCCGCCGGTGGGCTGCAGCACCTGCCCCACGAAGCCGGTGGCCCCCGGGCCGGCCAGGAAGGAGATCGCGGCGGCGATGTCGTCGGTCGTCGCGAGCTGGCCGACGGGGACGAGGTCGCGGTAGCGCTGCCGCATCTCCTCCAGCGAGATGCCCGCGTCCGCCGCGTCCACCAGCAACTGCTCGGTGTCGATGAACGCGGGCGCGATCGCGTTGGCCAGGATGCCGTCAGGCCCGAGCTCCCGGCCCAGGCCCTTGGTCAACGCGATGAGCCCGGACTTGGACGCCGCGTAAGCGGTCGCGTTCGGGTGACCGATCACGCCCCAGCCGGAGGCGATGACGATGATGCGGCCGTGCCCGAGGGCCCGCATGCCGCCGATGACCGCCTGGATCAGCCGGAAGTGCCCGGACAGGTTCACCTCGACCTGCCGCCACCAGCGCGCCGGGTCGGCATCGAGGAAGGGGCTCATGGCCATGTCGGCGGCGTTCGCGACGAGGACCTGCACGGGGCCGAGCGCCTTGGTTGCCTCCGCCACTATCGCCGCGGTTGCCTCCGGGTCGGCGATGTCACCGGGGACCGCGACGCCGCCGATCTCCTCGGCGAGCTCGCGGAGCCGCCCTTCCCGGCCGATGTCGTTGACCGCGACCCGGTGGCCGTCGGCCGCGAGGCGCCGGGCCGCTGCCGCGCCGACGCCCCCGGCGGCCCCGGTGACCAGCGCGACCAGTGCGTCGCCCACGGCTCAGATCACCGCCCCGGCGTTGGGCGAGAGCACTTCCCCGCAGTACATGCCGCCCTCCGTGGCCAGGTAGTAGACGGTGCTCGCGACCTCTTCCGGGGTCACCAGGCGGCGCAGCGGCAGGGTCGCCAGGTAGCCGCGCTCGCGCCACAGCGAGTCCGGCGCGAGCAGCGGGGTGTCCGTCGGGCCGGGCGCCACGGCGTTGACCCGGATGCCGGTGCCGGCGACCTCCAAGGCCAGGGACTTAACGAGGCCGAGGACCGCGCCCTTGGCCGCGACGTAGTGCAGGTCGGTCGCGCTGCCCGCCAGCGCGAGCTCGGAGGAGATGGCGATCAGCCCGCCGGTGCCGCGCCGCAGCAGGTGCGGCAGGGCGGCCTGGAACGCGTTCACCGTGCCGCCGAGAATGACCGCGAGCATCCGGTCCCACTGCGCCCGCGAGATCTCGGCGACGTCGATGCCCTCCTCGTAGTAGCCCGCCGCCGTGACCACAAGGTCCAGCCGGCCGAAGCGGTCCGCCGCCGCGTCGACCGCCGCGCGGACCCGGCCGGCGTCGGTCACGTCCAGGCGCACGGGCAGGTCGGTGTCGGAATCGTTCAGGTCGAGGCCGGCCGTCCGCCAGCCGGCGGTCCCGCAGCAACCGCGCGCAGGCGGCGCCGATGCCGCTGGCCGCCCCGGTAATGACCGCGACGGGAGCGTCGTCACGCCGACTCCCCGGGGTGCCTCGACGGTCGCTCGGCGAGTCGGGGCGCCGCCAGGGAACACCCGCCAGCAGAGCAGGCCGCCGACGATGCCGAGCACGCCCGTCATGATCAGCACGCCCCAGTTCAGGTACCACTCGGCATAGACGGCCCGCGGCCACACGAGGTTGACGATCTCCGCGGTGAGCCAGACGGCGGCCACGCCGGTCACGATCCCGATCCACCGCTCGCCCCAGGTGCCGGACAGGTCGATGCTCCGGCGCAGCCGGCGGTAGGCCAGGCCCACGATCGGCATGTAGTAGGACAGGATGAAGCCGAACGAGGCGAACGAGACCAGCAGCGCGAACGCCTTGGTCGTGCCGAAGAAGACCAGCACGCACGCCACGACAAACGTCAGGCCGATCGCGTACCTGGGCATGGCCTCCCGGCCCGACAGCCTGCCGAGCAGCGCGCCGCCGGGCAGCGCCTTGTCCCGGGCGCTGGCCCAGATCGCCCGGCTGACCGCGGTCTGCACGGCGATCATGCTGGAGGCGAAGCCCACCACGAGCAGGACCAGCGTGACCCGGCCCGCCGCCGAGCCGAAGCTGTGCTCGAGCGTGGTCGCGATCGGGTTGGTGTCCTTGCCCGACAGCACGGCGGGCAGGTCAGGGATCGCCAGCACCAGGCCGAGGGCCGCCAGGATGACCAGCACGCCGCAGGAGGTCAGGGCCAGCATGAGGGCCTTCGGCACCGCGCGGTGGGCGTCGCGGACTTCCTCACCGACCGACGCCGACGCCTCGAAGCCGATGAACGAGTAGGCGATGTACGCCACCGGCAGCAGGAACGCGCTGATCAGCCAGTGCGGGCCGTGCGCGGTGCCGCCGCCGCTGAAGATCACCGACAGCGAGTTCACCCGGTGGAAGATGAGCAGCGCGATGCCGATGCCGGCCGAGGCGATGAGCTCGCACGCCAGGGCGATGTAGATCAGCGTCTTGAGCACCCGGCCGCCGAACAGGTTCACCGCCGTGCCGAAGACCAGGATGGCCACCGCGACCAGTTCCGTCGTCAGCTGGGCGGGCGCGTTGTCGCCGAACGCGCCGAGCAGGTACGGGGACGCGGCCAGCGCCAGCACGACGATCGCGAGGGTCAGCCCCCACATGTACGCCCAGCCGGTGAGCCAGCCGAACCGGCGGCCGATCAGTTCCCGCGACCACGCGTACACGCTGCCCTGCAGCGGCCACCGCGACGCCAGGTTGCCGAAGACGCCGCAGACGAACAACTGGCCGATGAGGACGAGCGGGAACGCCCAGAGGAACGCCGGGCCCGCGGCGACGATGCCGATGGCGAACACCGTGTAGATGCCGACGATCGGCGACAGGTCGGCGAAGGACAGGGCGAACGCCGAGCGCAGGCCGAACTCCTTAACCGGCTTGCGGGCCTGCGGGCTCTCGTCAACGGGGACAGTGGTTTCGTGTCACGGCGTGCGCTCCTCGGTGGTCACCCAGTAGGCGTCGTGCGGAAGTCTGGGGCTGCGGGCAGGACCGGGGCGCAAGCCCCAGCGACATCGTGTGCGCGGCGACCTCGCCGACCGTGGCGATCCACAGGCCGGGCAGCGCCTTCATGCGCTCGATCAGGGGGCAGGGCCTCCGGCCCGGGACGGGCGGCCGGTCAGGAAGGGATGGCAGCACAGCGTGAAGACGGCCCCGAGGCGGTGCAGCGCCTGGCAGTCCCAGGGTCCACAGCCAGCGCCTTGGCGGGCTCTCGATCACCCCGGAGCCCATCAGGCCGGGCAGGAAGGCGTACTGCTCCCAGTCGTCAAGCCCCCAGCGACCGCGCACCTCGGCCGAGCACCTGCCCGCCGTCGACCGACAGCGGGTACGGGTGGTCGGAGTCCATCAGGCTGGAGTCGTACAGGAAGCCGCGCGTCGCGCCCGCAGCGCGCCGGCGTGTGGTAGTTCATTCTCCCACATCGGGCGCCCGGTAGCCGGCCGGGCGACCCCGCGACGTCCCACAGGGCCTTGAGGCCGAGGTCGAGCATGGCCGCCTCGGTCTTCGCGTCCATCCCGATCGTGTTCTCGTGAAAGTAGCTGTGATGCCCGGCTGATCCCCGCGCGAGGCACGGCGACTCCGGCGCTGGAGCGGACCACCGACGGGAAGCGGTGCGCGGTGTAGGCCCGGCGCGGAGAACGTCAAGCCGGCAGTCGCGCCGCTGAAGGCCCGCGAGGCCGACCGGCCGTAAGGACTGGTGGCGCTCAGCACTAGACTTGCGCGGCGTTTTGACGTGATACGGTCGGGATCTCGCAGCACCGCCGACTCCGCGTCGATGTCGAAGGTGCAGGCAGGCAGCGGCCTGGATCCCGGCGGGCCAGAAGACCGGCGCCGGGGGAGTGGCGCTGCTCCAGTCCTGTCCGGCAAGCGGTCGTCTCCTTTCGCTAGGGAAAGGATCGACGGGGCAGAGTCGAGAAGGTGAATGCGACCAGAGGCAAAGACCGCGCGGCGATTCATACTGAGGTATGAGGAAAACCGTCGTGGCCTGGGAATTGTTTCGTATGTGTGAACCGCAAGTTGCCGATAACGCGTTCGCGATCTCGTCGGCTGCCGCACCTGCGGTTCACGCGTGGTCGCGCGGGGAGGCGGCCTCGATCACGGGCCTGTGACCTGGGTGCACACCTCTGACCTGCCGTGAGCCCTGGAATTGGCACGGTGCGGGGGAGCTGCTGCTCACCAACACCGTCGGATTGCCCGCGGGGGAGCCGGATCAGGTCCAGTTCGTCGAGCGCCTGTCCGAGTGCGGGGCGAGCGGGCTGGGGATCGGGCTTGGCTTGTCCGGCCCTTCGCTGCTCGACGGCGCGCTCCGCCGGGCCGATGAGCTGGCGCTGCCGCTGCTGACCGTCCCGCTGAGCACCCCGTTCACGGCCGTCGTCCGCGCGGTCGCCGACGCGAACTCGCGCGAGGAGTCCAGGCAGCTGTGGCGGGTGTCCCGGCTGTACGAGCTGCTGCGCATGTCGGTCGCGGCGGGCAACTCCGGTCCTGAGCTGTTCCGCAAGCTCGGCGACGAGCTCGGGGTGCGGCTGTCGGTCGTGGACCCGGCGACCGGGCACTCGCTGTTCGGCGACGGGGAATGCGGCTATGCGGCCGAGCTGGCCGCCGGCTACGCGTCCCACGGCAACGAGCTCCCCGCGATGCTCCCGCTGCGAAGCGCGGCCCCGCGCGCCGAGCCGGGAGCGGTCTCCGCCGTCGCGGTCGCGATGCCGGGCGAGCATCCCGCCGCGCTCGTCGTCGAGTTCACCGACGGCCAGCTGCCGAGCACGGTCCTGCTGCACCACGTCGCGGTGGGCGGCGCCCTGGAACTGGCCAGGCTCACCGAAGCCCAGGAACGGGAACGGCGGCTTGGCGCGAACCTGCTGACCCGGCTGCTCGACCGGCGCATCGACCCGCAGGCGGCGCAGCTCCAGCTGGCGGAGCTCGGCCTTGACCTGGCCGAGTGCGTACTCATCGCCGCGCGGGCCGCCGGGGACGGGACTCCGGTGCACCGCCGCCTCGCCGCGGCGCGCGTGCCGCACGCCCTGCTGCACCGGGACCGCGCCGTGTACCTGCTGCTGCCGGCCCCGTCCGCCGCGACGGCCCTCGCCGCCGAGACCTGGCCAAGCCCCGCCGACGGCCCGGCTGGCCTCGGGGTCAGCGACCGGATCGCGGTGCCCAGCCGGGTAGCGGACGCGGCGCAGGAGGCCCGCTGGGCCCTCGCGGTCGCCACCGCCAGCGGCCAGCGGACCGTCCACTACGGGGACGAGTCGATGACCTTGCCGCCCCGCACCCCGGCGGAGGCCCGGGTCCTGGTGACCCGCATCCTGGCCCCGCTGATTAGGCACGATGCCCAGCATGGGACCGACTACGTCGCCACGCTGCGGGTCTTCCTCCAAGCCGACCGGTCGTGGCGGGACGCCGCGGAGCAACTGCACGTCCACCGGCAGACCCTCGGCTACCGGTTGCGGAAGATCGAGCAGCTCACCGGCCGGGGGATCAGCCGCACCGACCACATCGCCCAGTGGTGGCTGGCGCTGCGCGCCCGTGACCTGCTCGCGGGCCAGCCCGGGAACCGCTGACGCCGTATCGGCTCATGACGTCCGTTCGCGTCCGCCACCCCGCGGCGGCCGCCATCCCGCGCTACCGGGAACGCACCGACAGCCTGCCCTTGCCCGCCCGACACAGCGCTATGCTATAGGAGTAAGCCTAATAGCTATTGTCTCTAGCTTTCTGGAGGACGGCATGACGGAGTTTCTCAACATCCAGGGCGGCCCGCGGATCGCCTACGACGTAGCCGGGGAGGGGCCGCTGATCGTGCTGTCGCACGGCATCGGCGACCGCAGGCAGGCCTTCCGGTTCCTGGTGCCGGAGCTGGTGCGGGCCGGGTTCCGGGTCGTGGCGGCGGACATGCGCGGGCATGGTGAGTCGAGCGAAGGTGACTGGAAGTCGATCTCCCGGACCGACGTCGCCGGCGACCTGGTCGCGCTGATCAGGCACCTGGGTGGCGGCCCGGCCGTCATCGTGGGGCACTCCCTGTCGGGCGGGGCGGCCACTATCGCCGCCGCGACGGCACCGGAACTGGTCGGCGGCGTCGTCGAGATCGGCCCGTTCACCCGGAAGGTGCAGTACAGCCTGGGCGGGCTGGTGCGGATCCGGCGCTACCGCCGAGGCACGATGGGGATGATGGGCGTGATTCTGCTGCACAGCATGAGGAGCTGGTTCCGCTACCTTGACGTCGCTTACCCGGAGAAGCCGGCCGACTACGCCGCCTACATGGCGGCGCTGCGGGCCAAGCTGTCCGAGCCCGGCCGGATGGCCGAGTTCCTCAAGACGATGAAGTCCTCCCCGGCCGACGCGGGTGACGCGCTGCCCCGCATCTCCTGCCCGGCCCTGGTCATCATGGGCGAGGAGGACCCCGACTGGGCCGACCCCCGGGCCGAGGCCGAGGGGATCGTCGCCGAGATGCCCGCCAGACTCGGCACCATCGCGATGCTCAAGGGGCGCGGGCATTACCCGCACGCAGAGTGCCCCGATGAGGTCGCCACGCTCACCACGAGCTTCTTCCGGGAGCGCGTCGCCGGTGCCTAGGGCCGGGCTGAGCACCGACCGAGTGGTCACCGAGGCGATGGAACTGGCCGACGAGGTGGGGCTGGACCGGCTCACCCTGGCGGCGCTCGCCGTCCGCCTCGGGGTCCGCCAGCCGTCGCTGTACAAGCACGTCGCCAGCCTAGATGCCCTGCTGCGGCTCATCTCCATGCGGGGGAAGACCGAGCTCGGCGACGTGCTGGGCCGGGCTGCCATCGGCCGGGCGCGCGATGATGCACTGGTCGCGATGGCGCACGCCTGGCGCGCCTGGGCGCTGGCCCACCCGGGCCGCTACCAGGCCGCGGAGCGGGGTGCGGCCCCCGGTGACGCCGAGCACGAGGAGGTCTCCCGCCGGACCGTCGAGGTGCTGGCGGCGGTGATGGACGGCTACGGCCTGCGCGGCGAGGACGCCATCGACGCCATCCGGGCCTACCGGGCCGCCCTGCACGGATTCGTATCCCTGGAGGGCAACGGCGGCTTCGCCTTTCCCGCCAGTATTGACCGCAGCTTCGACCGCCTTGTCCACGCCCTCGGCAGCACCCTGCTGGGGTGGAAGGACACGTCCGAGGGGCTGGCATGACGACTGACCGCTTCACCCGCACCCACCTCGGTGACCGCCCGGACGCCGGAGGGGTACCAGGATTGCGAGCCCTGTGGACGAGGTAATCCTGTGGGCCACGTTCTCCGGCGCGTGGCTGCTAGTAGCCGGGCCCCTCTACCAGGGCTCGGTCGAGCTCGTCGAGCTGAATTTTGACCGTGAGGGCATCCAAGGCAGGGCAGCAGTCGCCCTGGCGGCGCAGGACCGGCCGTCGGCGTGGTGGTGGCTGCTGCCGCCGGTCATGTACGTGCGGCAGCGCCGATGGTACAAGGCGGTGCAGCGGGCGGTTCTTCCGCAGCTCACCCAGGCCCAGCGTGAGCAGATGGCCAGCTTCCAGAGCAAGAGCGCCGGGTGGTTCACCGTGGCGGCCGGCGCTACCCTGCTGGCCGCAGGGGAGACCTGGCAGATCGTCCGGCATTACGGCTGGCCCGTCTGGGTGTTCTGGATGC
Source organism: uncultured Actinomycetota bacterium (assembly GCA_963850115.1). Classification (GTDB taxonomy): domain Bacteria; phylum Actinomycetota; class Actinomycetes; order Streptosporangiales; family Streptosporangiaceae; genus Trebonia. The sequence goes on along the minus strand of CAWKKG010000017.1, from coordinate 200,601 downwards.
TGGTCGTGGTGATGCTGGCCGCGGCGGTCCTCAACACAGCGGTTCTGATGATCGGCGCCGCGCGCACGCGCCACGCAGGCGCCGCCGAGCCGTCGCCCGCCGCCGAGCAGCCCTAGGCCGGGGGCATCGCCGACACGTTACCGATCACTAGCGCGTTCTCAGGTCATCCGGTGTCGCGTTCCGTCCGGACTGGTCAGCGCAGGCCCGCGTGGCGGGCCTGGTCGGCGGCGTCGGCGGGCGTGCCCGGGAAGGGCTCGCCGTGGCCGGGCAGCAGCAGGCTGGCGTCTATGGCGGCGAGTGCCTCCTCGTGGATGGCCCGGCATTACCGGATGCTTACGCGGGAGCCTTTCCGCCCTGCGGCCACGTCCGGATCGGGAAAACTACATCCCATGGCCGCTCTAGGGCTCGCAGTCGGCGGATTGCTGGTGCTCGCGATGACCGCTGTGTCGGTTCGCGGATGGCTGACGCTTCCGTCCGACGCCAGGGTTCCGATACGTCACGGCCTCCGGGGTTACGGCAACTACCGGTCGAAGACCGCCGGGCTGGTTGCCTGGCCAGCGGCGGGGATCGTCATCTACGGCCTGTATTCCGGCGTGTTCGCCGAAGCCCTGAGCACGCATAGCGGGAACGGGGGAATGTTTCTCCTTCCCCTGCCCCTCGGCCTGCTTGTCCTCATCGCCGTGCAAATAGGCGCCATCCGCGCGGCTGGCAGGACCTCCGGCCGGGGATAACCAGGGGCACCTTGCCCCTGACCGTGATCGGAACTGTTCCGGTCAGAGTGCGGGTGCCCCGGGCCTCCCGTTAAGCCCGCTCGCGGAGGACAAGCGCCTCCCAGGGCCGCAGCGTGATGTTTCCGGCCGCGACGAGCGGAGGGTCAGGGTAGTTGTGAATGACGACTTCGCTCTCGCCGTCCAGTTGCCGGCCGATGCCCGCCTTCTGCTCGTCGCCACTGAAGTTGCCGAGGACGAGCAACCGCGTTTCCCCAAGGGAACGGGTAAACGCGTACACGTGCGGGTGCTCGGGAAGCAGCATCGTGAAGTCGCCGAACCGGACGACCGGGTCGCTGTGCCGGAGCGCGATGAGCCGCCGGTAGTAGTGGAAGACGGAGCCGGGGTCGCCGCGCTGGGCTTCGGCGTTGACGCTGGTGTAGTTCGGGTTGACGGCGATCCACGGGGTCCCCGTCGTGAAGCCGGCGTTGGGGGAGTCGTCCCACTGCATCGGGGTGCGGGCGTTGTCCCGGCTGAACGCGGCCAGGCTGGCGAGAATCTGGTCGTCGCTCAGCTGCCCTAGCTCGCGCGCCTGCGCCACGTGCCGCTGGGACTCGATGTCCCGGTAGGAGTCGAAGGCCGTGAAGTGGGCGTTCGTCATGCCCAGTTCTTCGCCCTGGTACACGTACGGGGTGCCGCGGTGCAGGTGCAGGACGGTGGCGAGCATGGTGGCCGACTCCACGCGGTAGGCGCCGTCATCTCCGAACCGGGAGACGATCCTCGGCTGGTCGTGGTTCTCCCAGTACAAGGCGTTCCAGCCGGCCTTGGCCAGGCCCGCCTGCCAGCGGCCAAGCGTCGCCTTGAGGGCGCGCAGGTCCAGCGGAATGCGGTCGAACTTGCCGAGGCCCTGATCGAGGATGACGTACTCGAAGGTAAACACCATGTCGAGCTCGCCCCGGCGCCGGTCGCTGAACAGCAGCCCGTCCTCGACCGTGGCGCCCGGCGTCTCGCCCACCAGCAGCACCGCGTCCCGGCAGCCGGCGAACACCTCGCGGTTCATCTCCCGCAGGAACTCATGGACCCGGGGACCGTTGATCGTGCCCTGGGCCAGGTCACCGTAGGGGCCGGAAATGACGGGGCCGTCCGCCAGCGAGCCGTCCGCCCTGACGTCCTTGGAGATGAGGTTGATCACGTCCATCCGGAACCCGTCGACGCCACGGTCCAGCCACCAGCGCATCATCGCGTAGATGGCCCGGCGGACGGCCGGGTTCTCCCAGTTGAGGTCGGGCTGCCCGCGGCCGAACAGGTGCAGGTAGTACTCGCCGGTCGCCTCGTCGTACTCCCAGGCCGGCCCGGAGAACAGGGAGCCCCAGTTAGTCGGCTCGGCCCCCGGCGTACCCGGCTCCGTCCCGTCCCGGGCCGGGCGCCACCAGTACCAGTCCCGCTTGGGGCTGAGCTTCGAGGACCGGGACTCGGTGAACCACGGGTGCTCGGAACTGGTGTGATTGACCACCAGGTCCATGATGACCTTGATGCCGCGCTCGTGCAGCGCGGCCATGAGCAGGTCCAGGTCCTTGAGGTTGCCGAACAACGGGTCGATGTCCTGGTAGTCGCTGACGTCGTAGCCGTTGTCGTCCTGGGGACTGCGGTAGACGGGCGAGAGCCAGACCACGTCCACGCCCAGTTCGGCCAGGTACCCCGCCCGCCGCAGGATCCCCCGGAGGTCACCGACGCCGTCGCCGTCCGAGTCCTGGAAGGACCGCGGGTACACCTGGTACACGACCGCGCTGGTCCACCACGGTGCGGTGGCCGCTGGTTCAGAGCTCACGGTTCCTCCGTTCTTGACCATTTGGTTACCTGACCGGGTGACGTACCGGCTTGAGCGACGAGCCCTGCCAGGGCCGGATAAGCTGCGCCGATGACCGGCCCATACGAAGTGCTGACGATGGGCCGGATCGGCGTGGACATCTACCCCCTGCAGGTTGGCACGCGACTGACGTAACGTCGTTCGGGAAGTACCTAGGCGGCAGTGCGAACGTCGCGGTCGCCGCGGCGTGACTGGGCCGCCGGTCCGCGGTGATCACCCGCACCGGCGATGACCCGTTCGGGCGGTTCCTGCACCGGGCCCTGCGCGACTACGGGGTGGACGAGCGCTTCGTTACCGCGGTCCCCGGCCTCCCGACCCCGTGCTTGACCTAGACTACCCGCCCCGCGCTCTGGCCGTCGCACGAGTTCTCTTGGGCCGCGCCATCGAGCCGTACCCGGGAAGTAATCACCCGAATCCGGTGACGACGACCCGCCGTGACGACCGTTAGCCTCGGACGTATCCAAACGCCGCGTATCCGCGGGCGAAGGGAGCGATTCGGTGACCGAGGATTCCGGCCGCGCCGCGTGGCTGCGCGCCGCCCGCTCCTACCTGCACGGCGCCGATCCGGTACTGGCCCGGCTCATCGACGACCGGCCGGACTTCGATCCCCGGGCGTGGATAACTCAGTTGCCGCCGATGGACCTGTTCGGTGCCCTGTTGTTCCAGGTCATCGGCCAGCAGTTGTCCGTGCCGGCGACCCGCCGGACCGTGGCCCGTATACAGGCCCTGTTCGGCGGCCATCTCCCGTCCCCCGTCGAGCTGCTCGGCGTAGAGCCGGCCCAGCTCCGCGAGGCCGGGCTGTCCTGGCGGAAGGTCGGCACCCTCCGCGACCTCGCCGAACGGCTCTCGGACGGCCGCCTGGACCAGGAGGCGCTGAGCGGCCTGCCCGATGACGAGATCATCGCCGTGCTCACTACCGTCCCCGGGATAGGCCCGTGGACGGTACAGGGTGCCCTGCTCGTCGCTCTCGGCCGCGAAGACGTCGTGCTGCCGGGCGACCTGGCGCTCCGTAAGGCCGTCCGGGCCAGCTACCAGCTCGACCACCTGCCCAGCCAGCAGGAGGTCCTGGCGATCGCCGAGAAGTGGCGGCCTTACCGCAGCCTGGCCACCAGCTACTTGTTCTCCGCGGCCTTCGAGCCTGCCGACCCCGCCCCGGTAAGCGGGTCATAACCCGCCCGCGGCGATGAAGAACACCCGGCACTGTCGGCCTCCCCTGGAGTCACCCCGCGCACCCATCCCGGCGCGTACCGCCACAATATGACAAACCCGGACATGTGGGCAGCCCTGGGAAACGGATGGCGTTGTCCAGTGAAGTTGTTCGCCGGGCACCGGTTAATCCGCAGGTGAGATCTCTTTCTTCTCGGCTCCATTGCGGATAGGTAGGGCCCAGCAGTTAATGAACCGTAAACATCCGGCCCGCTCCATAAATATTTCGTAAACGGCCACCTCCTGCAGGGCAATCTGCGCGTCCGTGTTACAGCCAAAATGCCTGCTGAGTGTCCTGGGGCAATGAAACAGAACGGGCCGGGCGCGTGAATTCGCAGGATTCCTGGCCATTGACAGCCCTGTTTCCGCGATGTTCCATGCCGGTGACAAACCATTCATCTCGGTTGCCAGCAGCAGGAATACGACTGGCACTCCCCGTGCCGCCGTCCGCCTTGCGCGGTCGGCCGCGATCGGTGCATTGCGCATGCCCGCAGTAGGAATTCATGTCTCTGGTTGTAAGGAGTCCCCTGTGCGCGTACCTCATTTCCAATGGCGCCTGAGACGGACGCGCACCGCCGCGGTGGCGCTCGCCATCGTGGCCGCGCCGCTCGCCGCGGTTTCCGCCGCCGCGGCGCCGCCCGCGGCCGCGGCGACCACCTGCCCGTGGGTCAACTCGGCCGCGCCGATCTCCACGCGGGTCAGCGAGCTGATGGCGCAGATGTCGCTCAGCCAGGAGATCGCCCTGATGACCGGCGCGTCCGGTTCGAGCTACGTCGGGAACATCCCGGCGATCAGCTCCCTGTGCATCCCCGCCATGAACCTGGAGGACGGCCCGGCCGGCGTCGGCGACGGGATGAGCAACGTCACCCAGCTGCCCGCCCCGGTCGACGTCGCCGCCACCTGGGACACCGCCGCCGAGCAGGAGTACGGCCACGTGATCGGCGCCGAGCAGGCCGCCAAGGGCAGCACGGTCGACCTGGGCCCGACGATCAACATCGTGCGCGACCCGCGCTGGGGCCGCGCCTTCGAGTCGATCGGCGAGGACCCGTACCTGGCCGGGCAGCTGGGCGCGGCGGACATCCGCGGTGTGCAGTCCGCGGGCACCATGGCCCAGGTCAAGCACTACGCGGTGTACAACCAGGAGACCAACCGCAACACCTCGACCGACAACGCGGTCGTCAGCACCCAGGCCGAGCAGGAAATCTACCTGCCCGCCTTCCAGGCCGCGGTGCAGCAGGGCGCGGCCTCGTCGGTGATGTGCTCCTACAGCTGGATCAACGGCACCGCCGCCTGCCAGAACCCGTACACGCTGACCACCGTGCTGCGCCAGCAGTTCGGCTACACCGGCTTCGTGACCTCCGACTGGGGCGCGACGCACTCGACCGCCGCCTCCGCGAACGCCGGCCTGGACATGGACATGCCCGGCAACGACGGGTTCTACGGCTCGGCGCTGCAGAGCGCCGTCACCTCCGGTCAGGTGAGCCAGGCCACGATCAACTCGGCCGTCTCGGACATCCTGACCCAGATGTTCGCGTTCGGCATGTTCGACAAGGCGCCGAGCGGGTCACCGTCGGCGGTCGCGACGAACTCCACCGACCAGGGGGACGCGACGCAGCTGGCCGAGGAAGGCACCGTGCTGCTGAAGAACTCCGGCAGCATCCTGCCGCTCACCTCCGCTGACAAGTCGATCGCGGTCATCGGGGCGGACGCCTCCACCAGCCCGCAGACCGACGGCGGCGGCAGTGCCGGGGTGAACTCCAGCGGCACCGTCACCCCGCTGCAGGGCATCCAGGCGGCCGCCCCCAGCGGCACGACCGTCACCTACAACAACGGCTCCTCCGACAGCTCGGCGGCGTCGGCGGCCGCCGCGGCCAGCGTCGCGGTCGTCTTCGCCAACCTGGGCGAGTCCGAGGGCTCGGACCTGACCAGCATCGACCTGGGCACGACCCAGGACAACCTGATCACCTCGGTGGCCGCGGCCAACCCGAACACGATCGTGGTACTCAACACCGGCTCGGCGGTCACCATGCCCTGGCTGTCCTCCGTCAAGGGCGTGCTCGAGGCCTGGTATCCCGGCCAGGAGGACGGCACCGCGATCGCCAGCGTCCTGTACGGCAGCTACGACCCGTCCGGGCACCTGACCGTCACGTTCCCGACCTCCCTGTCGCAGGTTCCCGCCAGCACCACCGCCCAGTGGCCAGGCACCGGCGGCACCGTGCAGTACTCCGAGGGCATCGACGTCGGCTACCGCTGGTACGACAGCAAGAGCCTGACGCCGCTGTTCCCGTTCGGGTACGGCCTGTCGTACACGACCTTCTCGTTCAGCAACCTGAACGTCGGCCCCCTGACCGCCGGCGGTACGGCCACCGTGACGGCCACCGTGACCAACACCGGCTCCCGCTCCGGCGCGGACGTCGCCCAGCTGTACGTCACCGACCCGTCCGCCTCCGGTCAGCCGCCGCTCCAGCTGGAGGGCTTCCAGCGGGTGAACCTGGCCGCCGGGGCATCGACCACCGTCACCTTCCCCCTGACCCAGCAGAACCTGCAGTACTGGAACAGCAGCTCCAACGCCTGGGCCACGCCCGCCGGCAACTACACGGTCTCCGTCGGCGACTCCAGCGCGAGCCTGCCGCTGACCGGCACCCTGGCCGTCGCCTCCAGCCAGCTCGGTGCCCCCGTCACCCTGGCCAACCCCGGCCCGCAGGCCAGCCTGGCCGGCAGCGCCGCCTCCGCGGTCACGCTCAGCGGCAAGGACGCCACCAGCGGCCAGACGCTGACCTACTCGGCGGCCGGCCTGCCGGCCGGCCTGTCGATCTCCTCCGCCGGCGTCATCTCCGGCACCCCCACCACCGACGGCACCACCACGGTGACGGTCACCGCGAAGGACGGCAACGGCGCCTCCGCCGCCCAGAGCTTCGTGTGGACCGTCTCGGCCGGCACCGCCAGCGGCACCGCATCCCCCACCGGGACGATCACCGGGTACGAGGGCCTGTGCCTGGACGACCGGTCGGCCAGCACCGCGTTGTTCAACCCGATCCAGGTCTACACCTGCAACGGCACCAGCGCCCAGCAGTGGACGGTGGAGTCCAACGGCACCCTTGAGGTGCTCGGCATGTGCCTCGACGTCGACGGGGCGGGCACGGCCAACGGCACCCTCGTCGACCTGTACACCTGCAACGGCACCGGCGCCCAGCAGTGGCAGGCCCAGTCCAACGGCGAGCTGGTCAACCCCGAATCCGGCAAGTGCCTGGACGACACCGGCTTCGGCGGCTCCGGTACCCAGGTCCAGATCTGGTCCTGCGGCGACGGCACCAACCAGCAGTGGCACCTGCCCTGACCCGCACCGCCTGAACCCGGTAGCCGGACGAAACCGGCAACGCCCTGCCGGGGCCGCGCCTGCCAGGCGCGGCCCCGGCAGGGCGAGGCGTTTCCGGCAAAGATCCGATGAATCGACGAGTCTATCAAGAAACTTTCCCCAGAAGTCGGCCCAAAGTCTGGACGACCGTTCCAGTCGGCGGTATAACACATCCGATGTCTTTACGTGAAATTTGCCTTCACGACCAAACCCCGCAACACGGCGTGTCCAGGAGGCCCCATGTCTCATCGGTTCAAGCTGTCCCGCCTCCTGGCCGTGGCCGCCGGGCTCGCGATCGCCGCGCCCATGATCGTGGCCGTTTCGATCCAGCCCGCTGACGCCGCGACCGCCACTACTGCCTGGCAGAACGGTTCGTTCGCGCTGAACCCGTCCGGCGTGGTCTCAGAATCCGACATCGTGCTCGGCGCGGCCAACACCGCGGCCAGCCAGTCGATGCCCCTGGGTAACGGGTCGCTGGGCGTGGCCGCCTGGGCCGCGAACGGGTTCACCGCGCAGCTGAACCGCAGCGACACGATGCCGTACCGGCTGTCCCCCGGTCAGGTGAACATTCCCGGCCTGTCGACGATGACCTCGGCGTCGAACTTCAGCGGCATGCTTGACCTGTACGACGGGGTGCTGTACGAGACCGGCGGCGGGATGTCGATGAAGGCGTGGGTGCCGGCCGGCAAGGACGAGCTGGTCGTCGACGTGACCGGGGCGAGCGCGGGCGCGGCGGAGACCGCGACGCTGAGCTTGTGGAGCGGCCGTTCCCCGTCAGCGGCGGCGTCCGGCGCGATTGGCAGCCTGGCCCAGACCTGGACGGACACCCAGACAGGCAACTCGGGTCAGACGTTCGGCGCGATGGCGGCGATCACCGCGGGCGGGCAGAACGTGTCCGCCTCGGTGGTCAACTCCACGCAGGTGAAGGTGTCGTTCAACGCGAACTCCAACGGCACGTTCCGGGTGATCGTCGCGTCGCCCCAGTGGACCGGCGGCACCCCGTCATCGACCGCGTCGAGCATCATCGGCAGCGACACCACCGCCACCTCGTCCTCGCTGCTCGCGACCCAGGCGTCGTGGTGGAACAGCTACTGGGCCAACAGCGGCCTGATCCAGGCGAGTTCTTCCGACGGGTCGGCGCAGTACATGGAGAACCTGCGCACGCTGTACCTGTATGACGAGGCCGGCACGATGCACAGCGGGGACTACCCGGGCAGCCAGGCCGGGGTCGCGGACATGTTCGCCTATGACCAGGACCAGCAGGACTGGTACCCGGCCGGGTACTGGCTGTGGAACCTGCGCGGGCAGATCGCCGCGAACATGTCGTCAGGCAACTTCAACAACAACGTGCCGATCTTCGACATGTACCTCAACGACCTGTCGAACATCGAGGCGTGGACAAGCGCGCAGATGGGCGGCAAGTCCGGAGCGTGCGTGCCTGAGACGATGCGGTTCAACGGCAACGGCGACTACAACGGGAGTGGCCCCAGCTCGGGCGCCTCGTGCGCGCAGGCGTCCAGCCCGACTTACAACGCGCTGAACGTCGCCAGCGGTGCCGAGATCTCGATGGACATCTGGCAGCAGTACCTGGACACGGGCAGTCTTTCGTTCCTGCAGAAGTACTACCCGGTGATGGAGCAGTCCGCCATCTTCCTGCTTGCGTACCAGAGCGTCGGCTCGGATGGTTTCCTGCACGCGGTGGCGAACGCGCACGAGACTCAGTGGGCGGTGCAGGACCCGACCGATGACCTGGTCGCGGACCAGGCGCTGTTCCCGGCGGTGGTCAGCGCGGCGACGCTGCTGAACACCGACTCCTCGCTGGTGTCGCAGCTAAAGACTGCCGAGGGCCAGATCGAGCCGCTTCCCCGGGTCAGCCAGTCCAACCTGACCCAGCTGCTCAACTCGCAGCCGACCTCGGCGTCGGCGGCCGCCAGTGCCGATTCCGGCGGCAGCGACGTGATCGGTGACTCCTACCAGCCCTCGGCGCCGACACACAACGACGAGAACATCGGACTTGAGACGGTATGGCCGTACGGGGTGATCGGCGATGCCACGACGGTGAACGGTGACAACCTGACCGCGCTGGCCGACCGGACCTACAACTCCCGGCCGACCAATGACGGCAACGACTGGAGTTACGACGCGGTCGACGCGGCCCGCCTGGACATGGGGTCGCAGGTATCGTCGGATCTTGTCGCCAACACGGAGAAGTACCAGGCTTACATCTCCGGCCTGGCCGAGTTCGACAGCACTCCCGACGAGCCGTACATCGAGCAGGCCTCCAACGTCGCGACCACGCTCGATGAGGCGCTGGCCACCGACTACGACGGGACGCTGCGGTTCGCCCCGGCGTGGCCCTCGGGCTGGAACGGCTCTGGCACCGTGTACGTCCAGGGCGGGTCCAAGGTCGACGTCCAGGTCGAGGGCGGCGTCATCGCCACCGCCGCGATCCAGGCCGGCTCTACCACGACGATGACCGTGCGCAACCCGTGGCCGGGCCAGGCGGCCGAGGTCGTCAACGGCTCGAGCGGCGCCACGGTGGTGGGCTCCACCACCGCGACGAACTTCAGCGTGCCGGTGACCGCCGGGTCGACCTACCTGGTCGAGCAAGTGTCCTCACCGACCACGTCGCTGCCGTTTGCGCAGGTCACCGGGTCCGAGCCGACCGGGGCCAAGCACCTGGGCAGCGTGTCGATCGGACTGAACGGCAACGCACCTCCGTCGCTCGGCGGCGGCTCCGGCCCGGCTGAGGGTCCGTATGGCGGCACCGCCGCGGGCATTCCCGGCACGGTGCAGGCGGCGAACTACGACACCGGCGGGCAGGGCACGGCGTACAACGTCACCTCGGTCAACGGCAACGGCACCGCCTATCGCGCCGACGGGGTGGACCTGGAGTCGTGCACCGACACCGGGTCGGCCGGCTGCGGTTATGACCTGGGCTGGACCGCGACCGGGCAGTGGTTCAAGTACACCGTCAACGTCGCCAGCGCCGGAACATACACCGTCAGCCTGCGGCTGTCCTCGCCAAGCGGGCTGACCGACGGGCTGCACATCGCCAACTCCTCCGGCACCAACCTGTCAGGCAACATCAACGTCCCGAGCACCGGCGGGTGGCAGACCTACACCACCGTCAACGCGACCGTGACCCTCCCGGCCGGGCAGCAGACCCTGACCCTGGATGAAGACAACGGCGGCTGGAACATCCGCTACCTGACCTTCACCTTGCCTGAGGGTCCGTATGGCGGTACCCCCGCCGCGATTCCAGGCACGGTGCAGGCGGCGAACTACGACACCGGCGGGCAGGGCACGGCGTACAACGTCACCTCGGTCAACGGCAACGGCACCGCCTACCGGGCCGACGGTGTGGACCTGGAGACCTGCACCGACACCGGCTGCGGGTACGACATCGGCTGGACTGGCACCGGGCAGTGGTTCAAGTACACCGTCAACGTGGCCACGGCCCGCGCCTACACGGTGACCTTGCGGCTGGCCTCGCCCAGCGGCGTGACCGACGGCCTGCACATCGCTAGTTCCTCCGGGGCCAACCTGTCCGGGAACATCAACGTCCCGAACACCGGCGGCTGGCAGACCTGGACCACGGTCACGGTGACGGTCACCCTCCGCCGGCCAGCAGACCCTGACCATCGACCAGGACAACGGCGGCTGGAACATCCACCAGCTCACCTTCGCCTGACCCCAGCGGGTGGCCCTGCCCTAGGGCAGGGCCACCCCGCAGCCTGTGAGTCATCTAGGTTGATGCCGCAGGACGCTGCCGATGACGGCGATACCGTCGTTGATCTCGGCCGGGGTCCGCGCTGCGTAGCCAAGGACGAGTCCAGGCTGGTGCGGCCGCTGGCTGTGCCATGACAGCGGCTGCACCTTCACCCCGCGGCGCAGGGCGGCGGCGGCGAGGTCGACGTCCAGGCCCGTGCGGGACGGGAGGGCATCGAAGGTGAGGGTGAGGTGCAGCCCGGCCGCGGCACCGTGGACCCGGGCCTGCGGCAGGTGGGCAGCGATCGCGCTGATCATCGAGTCACGGCGGCGGACGTGCCGCTTGCGCAGCAGGCGCAGGTGGCGTTCAAGCTCGCCCGAGGCCATCAACTCGGCGAGCACGAGCTGCGGCAGGATGGCGTTGCCGAGGTCGGCTTCCCGCTTGGCGGCCACGACGGCATCGTGGTAGCCCGGCGGGACGAGAAGCCATCCCGTGCGCAGCGCCGGGGCAAGGAGCTTGGACACGCTGCCGGTGTAGCAGACCTGGCCGGGCAGCGCGGAGCGCAGCGCGGGGACCGGGGGCCGGTCGTAGCGGTGCTCGGCGTCGTAGTCGTCTTCGATGATCAGTCCGCCGTCGGCGGCCCAGTCCCTGAGCTCCCGTCGCCTGCCACCGTCGAGGACGACACCGGTAGGGAACTGGTGCGCGGGGGTGAGCATGACCGCCGCGGCACCGCTCGCCCTCAGCTCGTCGATCCGCAGCCCGCGGGCGTCGACCGGGACCGGCGGCGTGTCCAGGCCCCAGCTCTGCAGCTGCTGCCTGGTCCCGAGCGAGCCTGGGTCCTCCACCGCGACCGCGGTCAGGCCGGACCGGCGCAAGATCCGGGCCAGCAGCGTGAGGGCCTGGGCCACGCCGGCGACGATGACCACCTTTTCCGGGCTCACGATGATGCCGCGGTTGCGGGCAAGCCAGTTGGCCACCGCGACCCGGAAAGCCGGAGCCCCGCGCGGGTCGCTGTAGTTGAAGCTGGCCGGGGAGATCGCGCCGAGCGCGGTGCGCTCGGCCCGCAGCCACGCGGTGCGCGGGAATGCGGCCAGGTCAGGGACGCCGGGCGACAGGTCGATCCGGCAGGGCGCGCCCCGAAGGGATTCGAACGCCTCGGCACCGGGCGCGCTCGGGAACATGTCACGAGCGGCCGCGAGCGGCCGCCGGCCGGCCGGGCCGTCGCTGGCTGCTGCCGCGGCGGTCGCCCCAGCCGGCGCCTGCCCGGACCTGTCGGGCGGCGGTGCGGCCACCACTCTCGTTCCGGCCCGGCCATGCCCGGCAAGCTGACCGTCCTCGATCAGCCGCTGGTAGGCCTCGGTGACCACCCCGCGCGACACGCGCAGCTCAGCGGCCAGCACCCGGCTGGCCGGGAGCCTGCTGCCGGCCGGCAGGCGGCCGTCGGATACGGCACTCCGCAGCTGCCGCGCGAGCCAGTCCGTCAGCCCGCCGGCCGGGGCGTCCGCCCGGTCGAGTTGCAGGAAGTCGGCACCAGTTATGGACCGGTGATCTATCGGCCCATTGGACCTACTCATTGGTCCATTGTTGCGACAAGGTCAAGGCATGAGCAAACCTCCAGGACCGGGCCGGCCTGCCGCCCGCAGCATCGCCTTCGGCGCGGCCGGCATGATTCTGGTCGGCAGCAGTGTCGCGGTCTCCCGCACCCTGACCGCGGCGCCACTGTGCACGGCCCAGGCGATCCGCTACAGCCTGGCGGCCGTCATCCTGGTGGCCGCCGCCCGTCGCCTGCGCATCCCGATCGTGCGGCCCCGGGGCCGCGAGTGGCTCTTGCTGGCGGGGCTGTCCGCGGCCGGCCTCGTCTTGTTCAACGTGGCGATCGTCCGCGGCGTGGCCCACGCCCAGCCGGCCATGATCGCCGTCGCGGTGGCCTGCGTGCCGGTCCTGCTCGGCGTGGTCGGACCGCTGATGCAGCGCCAGCGGCCGCGCCTCCCGGTCGTTGCGGCCGCGGCCATCGTCACGGTCGGCGCCGTCTTGGTCGAAGGCGCCGGCCACGCCAGCGCGGCGGGCATCGCCTGGGCCGCGGTGGCCCTGGCCTGCGAGGCGGCATTCACCCTGCTGGCGGTCCCCCTGCTCGCGCGTCACGGAGCCTGGGGAGTCTCGGTCCACGCGGTGTGGCTGGGTGCCGTCATGTTCGCCGTGCTCGGTCGTTATCGCCGACGGGCCGGCCGCCGCGGCCCGGCTGACCGCATCGGACCTCCTGGCCGCGTCGTACCTGGCCGTCCTGGTCACCGTCGCGGCGTTCGTCCTGTGGTACTCGGCGGTGGCCGCCCTGGGACCGGGGCGCGCGGGCCTTATCACGGGCATCGCCCCGGTCGCGGCGGCAATGACCGGGATCGCGCTGGGCAGCCGGGCACCGGACCCCCTCATGTGGGCCGGGATCGCGGTCGTGGCGGGCGGGCTAGCCGCCGGACTCTCGGCCCGTCCTGACCCCGCGCAGCGCACCGGGCAGGCCACGCCCCGGGCCTACTCTGCGAAGGTCCCAGCCGCCGAAGGCCCGTGATCGGGCTGGCGGGTAGTGCCGTCACCGTCACGGAATACGAGAGAGACCCCCTTCTTGTCCGGCATGCAACGTGGAGGCTGTTGATCCCCGTATGAGGAGTGTCCACGTGGGTGTTAAGTGCAAGTGCCGACAATGAAAGGTCAGGGTGCCTGTGAAGTGGCCTGCGGATCGAGATCGCGAGTTCACCGAGTTCGTCATGGGACAGCGGGCCGCGCTCGTGCGCGTGGCGGCGCTGCTGGTCTCCGGTGACCTGGCCAAGGCCGAGGACGTGGTGCAGACGGCGCTGACCAAGCTGTACCTGGCCTGGCCGCGGGTCCGGTCGGACACGGCCGGGGCCTACGCGCGGCGCTGCGTGGTGAACGCGGCGGTCGACGATCGCCGGAGCCTGTTCAGCAAGCGCGAGCAGGTCTCGGCGCAGCTGCCGGACTTCGCCGCGGTCGATCCGCAGCGCGACGCGACGGCGGTAGTGGCGCTGCTCGCCACCTTGCCGGCCGGCATGCGCACCGCGGTCGTGCTGCGGTACGTCGAGGGACTCAGCATCGCGGAGACCGCGGACGCCATGGGGTGCAGCGAGGGAAACGTCAAGAGCCAGAGCGCGCGCGGTCTCGAACGGCTGCGGGATGCGATGCCCCAGGGCTCGTGGCCCCGGGCGCGCAGCATCACTTGATACCTGACCTAGCTTTCGAAGGAGTATTCATATGCCAGACATAGTCGACATGCTGCAAGCGCTGCCGCCCGCGGTCACGCCGGGTCCGGCCGGGCCGGACCTCGCAGCGGCCGATGTCGCGCGCGGGCACCGGGCCCTGAGGCAGCGGCGCCGCCGTCGCTTCGCGGGCGCGGCCGGGACCGTCGCCGTGGGAGCCGCCGCCGTGGTGGTCGTCGCCATGTCGGCGCCCTGGTCGGCACCCCGGTCAGCGGCGCCGTCGGCCGTCGGCACCGCCAGCGGCACGCACCCGGCGAGCACCCGAGCGTCGGCCTCGCCGACCGGATCGACCAATGCTCCGCCGCGGCTAATGACGCTGGCCGCCGACGTGGCCGCCGAGCCGCGGCCGGCCGGCGACGCCACGCTGGTGGAACGCGAGACGGGTTATCCGGGTCAGAAGACCATCAACGTCTGGGACCTGTACACCGACGACGGCCGCTACTTCTTCTCGCAGACCGAGGCCGGCCTGCCGGCCCAGGTCCAGGAAGACAACAACCAGGGCGCCGGCCTGTTCGCACAGGAGATCGCCGCCGCGACCTACGCGGTGACCGGCAACCTGGACACCGCCGCGCTGAAGATGGCCTGGGCCGGCAACACAACCCCGGTCCCCGCCTGGCTCTCGGCGCAGGTCAAGAACATGTCGGCCGGCGGCCTGCAGATCGACAACTACGTCTGGGAGGGTTGCGAGGACGTGCTGGTCGCGGGTTCCGGCAACCCCCAGGTGCGGGCCGGCGTGCTGCGCCTGGTGTCCGCGCTGCCCGGCATCACCGTCACCCGTGGCACCGTTGACGGCCAGCCCACGCTCACCCTCACCGCCGGCGCGGCCGAACTGGGTCAGACAGGGGTCGACAAGGCCGACCCCAAGGTTGAAACGGGGCCGGCCTACCAGGAGGCGATCACCATCAACGCCGACACCGGCATCCCGCTGGGGTTCGTCGGCGGCCCGGCCGGCAAGGTCAGCGTCACCGTCACCTACGTAGTGACCCGGGTCAAGCTGGCCGACATCGCCGCCGGAAAGTTCTGACCCGCTCTACCCACCACCGATCCCCGGCCAGGCCTCACGCTGGCCGGGGATCGGTGGTGCTCGTCAGGCGCCCGGCATCTGGGCGTTCGGTGCCATCAGCTTGAACCGCGCGCCGCACGGGTCCTCGGCCGTGGCGAGCCGTCCGTACGGGGTGTCCTCGGCGGGACGGATGACTTTCCCGCCGAGCTCCACGGCCCGGGCGAGGGTGGCGTCCGCGTCGTTCGTCCAGATGTAGACGGCCCAGGTGGAGTCCTCGCCGCCGTCCATGATCCCGGCCAGCTGGTCTTCTCCGTGCGACAGCACCGAGTAGCGGAACGGCTCGCTCATGAGCTGCTGGACGTTCCAGCCGAAGACGTCCCGGTAGAACGCGGTCTGCGCGTCGTACGCCCGCGCTTGCAACTCGAACCAGCTCGGCAGGCCTGGCTCGCCGGCGTTCGTCGATGCCGCCGAACTGATCCGCCTGCCACAGGCCGATGGCGGCACCGCCCGGATCGAGCGCGACCGCCATTGTCCCGGCCTGGCCGACCTGCATCGCGGGCACGATGACCTGCCCGCCGTGCCCGGACACCGACTCGAGCGTCTTGCCGACGTCCTCCACCGTCAGGTAGACCGACCAGACGTCGTGAGCCCCGCCTTCCATGGCGGGCATGCAGCCCGGCGACCGGCTGGCCGCCGGCCCCGTTGAACATGAAGTAACCGCCGAACTCCTCCTGCGGTTCGTCGGCGGTCCAGCCGAACAAGCCGGTATAGAACGACCGTACGGCCGCGGTGTCCGACGTGCTGAGGTCCATCCAGCAGGGTGCCCCCGCCGAAATATCCCGTGCGCGCATTACGTGCCCCCTTCATTGCGACGTCATTGTCACCGGTAAAGACGCTACCGGGCGGCCGGATTAATCGCACTCGTGACCGCGCGGCCGCCGCTCCCTGGCAGCGAGTGATGGCGGTGGCAGTCAGCCGCCTCCGTTCGGAATGATCAAAAACAGCATCCATCCGAACGGGGCGGGCTTCCTCTCATCCGCGCACGCCGCCTGGGACCGGTGCCCGGGCCGGTACGGTCGTAGTCGTGGACCTGGTAACGGCCTTGCAGCTCGCGGACTGGCGCCGCGCGACCGCCGACTTGTACGCACGCGTCCGGGAGCAGGCGGATCCCGCTGCGGCGCACGCGCTGTGGCGAGCGGGGCGGGACGGGCTGATGAGTTCGCATCCGCAGAGCGCGCTGCCCGAAGGCGACCCGCTGCGGGTCACTGGCGTGCCTTACTGGCCCTACGATCCGGCGCTGCGTTTCGCCCTGCCCGTCGAACCGGCGGCGGAATCCAAGCGGCTCGAGATCGACACCGGCCAGGATGGCGTTACCCGCCTTGAGCAGGTCGGCTGGGTCACGATTCCCGCCCCGGTTGGCCGGCGGCTCGCGCTGTGGTGGCTGGACCAGTACGGTGGCGGCCTCTTCCTGCCGGTCAGGGACGCGACCGCCGGCCGCACCAGCTACGGCGGGGGCCGCTACCTGCTCGACACGGCGAAGGGCGCCGATCTCGGATCCGACGGCCAGCAGATCGTCATCGACTTCAACTTCATGTACCACCCGTCGTGCCGGTACGACCCGCGCTGGATGTGCCCGCTGGCACCCGCGGAGAACACTATCGACGTGCCAGTCAACGCGGGGGAGCGGCTGACCCCGCCCTGACCGCCACACCGGGGAGGTCACGCGCCGGATGGCGTTCGTGAGCACGGAGCCTGTCCGGTCATCAGCTCGCCCCAGGCAAGGGCCGCCGCCGAGGTATTCCCGATCGTAATGGCAACGGCAATCGAGAACGCATAAGGCAATCTCCGCCAGAAGGCTACGCAGCCAGGTCAGAACGGGTGCGCCCAACCCCGAACCCGCGGATAAGAGCGGCTCCGCAGGCACCTTGACCCGAGGGTTACAGCTAGGCGATCCGGGCTATGGGCTTGGGCGCCTGGCCATGCGTCCTGCACCGCGCGCGGCTGGCCCGGGCTGCGAAGACGAATGCGAGCCGCTTCTGCTCCGGGTCGCTACCGCCGCCCGCGCCTGCGCATTGCCAGGTATCCCGCGAACAGCACGATAATGACGATGATGACGAGAGTCATGTCGCCCTCCTTGGATCGACCAGGGCGCCCGGCCGCCTTCGGCGGACGTTCCCGGCTCTGTCCTTCAAGATATATCGTAATCTCGCCACTGCAAAATGACCCTTGCTTCGCCCGCCGCTAAGGGGAGCCGCGCTACGCCAGGCCGGTCATCAGCTCGCCCCAGGCAAGGGCCGCCGCCGACGACGGCTGGGTGAACCGGGCGAGCCGGGCCTCGGCCACCCGGGCGGCGTAGGGGTCCGCGGCGGCGTGCTCACCGCAGCGGCTGAAGAACATCTGCGACCACCAGTCGGCGTACTCCTGGTACCGCCAGGTGCGGGCCAGGCACGTGCCGGAGTAGGCCCGCAGGCCGCTGTCGTCACCGGCCTGGACGTAGTCGCGGGCCGCGTTGACGAATGTCTCGGCGTCGTAGAGGGCCAGGTTCATGCCCTTGGCGCCCATCGGGGAGATCACGTGCGCCGCGTCGCCGAGTAGGTACAGCCGGCCGTAGCTCATCGGCTCGAAGACCTGGCTGCGGAGCCGGACGACCTCGGTCTCGGTGATCGGGCCGACGGCGAGGTCCGGCCGCCAGAAGCGCTCGCGCAGCTGCGACCAGATCCGCTCCGGTGGCCAGTCGGCTTGCGTGTCGCCCGCCGGGATTTCCAGGTAGAACCGGGCGGTCTTCGGCCCCCGGGAGAAGGCAGCCGCGTAGCCTCTGGCGCCGATGCCGAAGGACGGGTAGCGCGGGGCCGGGGTGTCGGCGAGGACGGCCAGCCAGGTCACGCCGTAGTCGCGGGTGTAAGCCGTCAGCACGCCGGCGGGAATGCTACCGCGGCTCACGCCGTGGTCCCCGTCGCAGCCCGCGATGAGGTCGCACCCGATCTCATGGGCGGCGCCCTCGCGGTCGGTATAGGAGACGACCGGCCGCTGCGAGTCCAGGCCGCTCATGGCCACGTCGGCGACCTCGAACCGCAGGTCTCCGCCGTCATTGAGGAACGCGGCGATCAGGTTGCGGACGAGGGCCTGCTGCGGGGCCAGCACCCCGACGTACTCCTGGGCGTGGGCGTCGCGGCCGATGAAGACCGGTTCACCGTCAACCCGGACCTCTATCGTGTTGTCCGCCGGGAACGTGCCGAGCAGGTCGCCAAGCCCCCGCTCGGTGAACATCCGCACCCCGCGGTACTCCACCAGGCCGGCTCGCTGCCGCTGCTCGACGTAGGCGCGCGACTGCCGCTCCAAGACGACGCAGTCAATGCCGCTCCGCCGCAGCAGCATCGCGGCGGTCAGCCCGGCGACACCCCCGCCCACGATCGCGACGGTCGTTTCCTCGCGCGTTGCCTGCGTCGTCATAAGGCGCACCTATCGGCGTGAAATGGGTCATTGCGGCAAACCGGGCCAATCGTAACCCGGGGACAGCGGGCAATGCGCCATATGCAAGTCTTCGCGGGGCCTGCTCACGCTAAAGAAGCCCTAAGGCGGTGTCCAGCTGAGAGCTGAGGAAGCTGACCTTGGCCGGGTCGGCAATGACGTGGATCTTCCTGATTCGCTCGCCGTCGATCGTGAGCAGGATGACGGCGGCGAGTCGCTGCCCGGCGAACGCGAGCACGACGGCGGGTTCGGCGACCGGGTTCGACACCAGGGTGGTCGTGCCTCCGAAGTAGCGAAGGAGGTTCGTCGCCACCTGGAGCGGCCCGCTGGTGCGTTGCCCGGTTCGTGGGTCAAGCGGCCCGAGGTCGATGCCGCCCCAGATGTCGGGGTCGAGCAGGCCGAGTAGGGCTTCGAGGTCGCCTCCCGAGCAGGCCTTGATGAACTGCTCGGTTACCTGCCGGTGCTGGCTCGTGTCGGCCGGCACCGCTGGCCGCGGGCTCTGCGACTGGATCTTCGTTCTGGCCCTCCGGGCCAGCTGACGGCAGGTGGCCGCCGGCTTGCCCAGCGTCTCCGCGATAGCGGTGAAAGGCATCTGGAAGACATCGTGGAGGATGAACGCCACCCGCTGCGCCGGCGTCAGGCGGTCAAGGACAACGAGGAGGGCGAGGCGGACCTGATCGTCGAGGGTAACCCGGTCGGCTGGGTCAACCGGCAGCGCCGGCGTGGCCGGGACGCCGGCGGACTCGATGGCGGTCGCGTCGTGCGGCCGGTCGCGCTGGGACCGCGCGGAACGGATCTGGTCGAGGCAGATCCGGCTGGTGACCACGATCAGCCATCCCCGCGCGTCGTCGACCTGGTCTGGCTCCGCGCTCGCGAGCCGGGCGAATGCCTCCTGGACCGCGTCCTCGGCCGCTCCGATGTCGCCAAGCATCCCGAAGGCGAGACCGACGAGATATGACCAGTTGGCCCGCCATGCCTCGGCGAGACGGGCGCCCCTCGCCGTGTCGTTTGTTCCCATGCCGGAATCCCAACCTAAATCGTCAATGGCCGGAGGCCGATCCCCCTGTCATTACCTGAGGACGAATCAACGGCCGGGAAAGTGACAAGGCCCAGGCGTTGTCACTTTCCCGCGCCGTGTCCCGTCCTCCCCTGCGAAAGGCCGGAATGCAGCCGGGGAACGGCTGCCTGACCGATATCGCAGGAGAAAAGCCATGAGAACTGTGCTGGAAGGCCGGACGAGGGCGGGGCTGGGCGCCGGGCCTGCCGTACGGGCGGAGGAACTGGTCAAGACCTATCCCGGCGACGTGCAGGCGGTCAGGGGCGTCAGCTTCGACGTCGCCGCCGGCGAGGCGTTCGGCTTGCTCGGACCGAACGGAGCCGGCAAGACCACCACGATCGGCATGCTGAACACGGCGGTTGTCCCCACCTCGGGCCGGGCTCTGCTCGCCGGGCACGACGTCGCCAGGGACCCGAACGGGGCGCGCGCCATCAGCAGCGTCGTGTTCCAGGATGCGGTCGTTGACCACCCGCTGACCGGCCGCCAGAACCTTGAACTGCACATGCGGTTGTGGGGCGTGCGCCCGGATGAGGGGCGCCCGCGCCTGGCCGAGCTGACCAAGACGGTGGGCATCGATGACATCTTGGACCGGCCGGTGGCCACCTACAGCGGAGGCCAGCGCCGCCGCACCGAGATCGTCCGGGCCCTTCTGTCGGCGCCCAGGGTGCTCTTCCTCGATGAGCCCACCGTGGCCTCGACACCCGCATCCGCTATGACCTCTTCGACGTCATCGCCACCCTGCGGGAACGCACCGGGGTGACGATCATCATGACCACCCACTACCTCGACGAAGCCGAGCGGCTCTGTGACCGCCTGGCGGTTATCGACTCCGGGCAGATGGTGGCCTGCGACACCCCCGCGCGGCTGCTCGCGTCAATCGGGTCCGCGGTGCTCGAACTCCGCCTCGATGAACCAGGCAAACTCGCAGCCTCCTCACGATCACGGCGTCGCCGACGACGACATCCTCGTCATCGGCGAGACCGCCACGGTCTCCCTGCGCGACATCACCGCGGCCCAGGTCACCCGGCTGCTCGAAGACCACTCGATCCATGCCCGCTCCGCGACCACGCGGCCGCCCACCCTCGACGACGTCTATCTCCGGCTCACCGGCGACCGCATCGCCGGCAAGAACGACTAAAGGAGACCACCGATGACTACCGCGACAATCGCAACCCGCCCGGTGACCAAGACCCCGGCCCCGCCCTCCAGCGCGCGCGTCCTGCCCACGCTGACCGGCCGCCGCCTGGCGCTGACCATCCGCTCGCCGCGGGCGGTGCTCGTTCCGCTCCTTGCCCCGGTGCTGTTCGCGCTGGTCGTCGCGCCCGCGCTCGCCAGCGCCGTGTCGGCGCCAGCCCAGCGCAACACCTACATGACGTTCTTCTGCGTCGCCACCGCCGGACTGCTGATCCCGCTCAACTGCATGTTCTCCGGTCTCGGAGTCATCATCGACCGCCAGCACGGCGCGCTGCGCGAGCTGCTCGCCGCTCCCATCCGCCGGTCATCGATCGTTTTCGGCAACCTCGCCTCCGCCACCTTGATCACCGCCATGCAGCTCGTCGTGCTCATCGCGGCATCGATCGCCCGGGGAGCCAGCTTCGACAGCTCGATCCGCCTGGCATGGTTCGTCGCCGGCGCGGTCCTGCTGATCGTCGTCACGTACGGCATTGCCGAGATCCTGGCCACCCGGCTTACCAGCGCCGAGGAGTACACCGGCGCCCTTCCCGCCATCGCCATCGTGCCGTTCTTCTTCGCCGGCTCGCTTTACCCCATCACCTCGCTGCCAACCTGGCTGGCCGACGTGGCCAAGGTCCTTCCCCTCACCCACGCCCTGGCCCTGTTCCGCTTCGGCCTTACCGCCAACGGAGGCCAGGCCCTGCACAACATCTGGGGCCTGTCGAACGACAACCAGATGGCGGCCCTCTCTCTCGCCGTCCTCGCCCTCTACGCCCTGGTGATCATCGTCGGCGCCATCCGGCTCTTCGCCAAGGCGAGCACCAAGTGAAGGAAGTGCCGAGGGGACGGGACGGTTCCGGCTGGGCGGCCTCAGTCGAGGCGCGACACCTGGTAGTGGGTGATCAGCCAGCCGTCGGCGTCCTTGCGGATGATCACGCTGAGGTACACGGTGAGGGTGGCGCGGTCGGTGAAACTGAAGTCGACGGTGAGGTAGCCGAGCACCAGGCCGTCGCTCAGCGTGCGGGTTTCGCGCAGCGTGTACGCCGCGGTCATGCCCATCGGCTGGGCGGCGTAGTACTCGGCGACGCCCGCCCGCCCCACGGTATAGGGATGCAGGCCTTGAAAGATCGCGTCGGTCGTGAACAACTCGGCGACCTGTTCCGGCTGGTGGGCGTCGACCGCTGCCTTCCACCGGGTGAGGACCGCGTCGAGCACGTCCGCCTCGTCGGCTGCCGTCTGGTTGCCCGTGACGTCGGCGCTGCCGGGGTCGCTGGGGTGCGCGGTCAGTGGCGTTACCGTGTCGTGGCGCCAGACGTGCAGGGGCATCGACGCCAGCACCTTTCGAGTTCGGCTCGCGTCCGCGGCCTGGAACAGGCCCCAGGTACGCCACTCGCCGGGGTTCAGCGGCGGGCGCCACAGCCGTAGCAGGTGCCCCTGCGCGGCCAGTTCCCGAGATCGTGCCGCCTCCCGGGCCCGGATCGCGTCGACCTCCGTGTCCGTGGTGCCATCCGGCACCGTGGTCACCATGTCGACCAGGAATTCCATCGTCATCTCCTTACGTTATCGGGCGGCCCGTACCCGGCCGGGCACGGGCCTTCCCCCGGGTAGCTCGGTCATGAGCCATTGTCGCCGGGCCGGTCAGTGGCCGGCGCTCTGGCCGCCGTCGACGTGCAGGATCTCGCCGGTGACGAACTCGGCGGTCTCCAGATAGGCGATCGCTTCGACGATATCGCCGATATCGCCAAATTGGCCGCCCGCCGGGCCGGGGACCGGCCGCTTGACGTGTTCATCGCCGGCGACGACGCCGGGGCCAAGGCGCGCGTGTCATCGTTCGCCGACAGCGTGGCCCCGTGCCCGCTGGAAGCCGGATTCCTGAGGATGGCGCGCTGGCTGGAGGGAGCGGGCCTGCTTGAGATGCGCCTGGCTATCGGCGGAGCCGTCAAGGACAGCAACTTCTCCCTCGCCATCAACGTCCTCGGCTGACCGCGTTCTTTTGTTGATTACTCATATATAGGGAGAGTGATGGGTTTTGTGGGGTCCGGCATCAGGTGTAGTGTCTCGATGATGAGGGGAGAGGTCACGGTAGTGGAGGGCGGGGGGGTGTCCGCGCTCGGCGCGAGGTGCGCCGCGGGGCCTCGAGACCTGGAAAGGTCATTTGGCCGGCGTCGGGGTGGCGCCTGGGACCCTGCCTGCCTGATGACAAAGCAACGTTGGATTCTCGGCGACAGCCATGTTGCTAGGTTGATATCCCCTGGGGCGATCCGCGCCCGGAGGGCCTGGCTGGCCCGGCCATGCCGGCGGATACGCCCCAACTCCGATCGGGACCACTGAAGGAGGCACCTCGTGGGTGAAGCGCGACCCAGCCTGCCTCAGGCCCAAGTACTCAAGGCGTGGACGAGGTTTCACCGCTGGGTGTACCAGCGCACTAACGGCAAATGCCTGTCCCGGATGCGCGGCAACCCCACACTCCTGCTCACCACCACTGGGCGCCGCAGCGGCCGGCTGCACACCGTCCCGCTGCCGTACCTCGCCGACGGCGACGCCATGATCGTCATCGGGTCGGCCTCCGGCGCCGAACGTCACCCAGCCTGGGTGCTCAACCTCATCGCGAACCCGCGCGTCACCGTGCAGTACCTCGCCGACTCCGGACCCGCTCAGGCGGAAATCCTGGCCGACGGCGAACGCAGGGCAATGTGGGAAAGGATCAACGCCGAAGCCCCCTGGTACGCCGGGGCTACCAGCGGCGGACCAGCCGGGAGATCCCGCTCATCCGGCTGACTCGCACCCAACCAGCTAACTGATTACGCTGCCCAGGGGCTCCGTCGCGTAGGGGGGGGGGGGGGGGGGGGGGGGGGGGAAAAAAAAAAAAAAAAAAAAAAAGTTCCCGCGGCCGGGTCAGCTTTCCGGCCCCCCCCCCCCCCCCCCCCCCGTATTTCGTGACGATAGCGGCACTGCCGCCAGCCACCACGCCCGGGCCAACGCATGATCGCGGGTCATCAGTGGCTAGATCGCCATTTCTGACCCGCGATCATGAACCAGGCATCAACTATGGGATAATATATTCTATTTATCCTGTCTGTTTTGCCGTTTCCTGTACGGCGAGTGCACTTCTGACCCGCTGATCATGCCTTCGGCGACTGCGATCGTCTGCTTTCCACCGTTTCACGGCTCAGCTACGCAGACCACGCTATCGGGCCCGCGACCGTTTGCGACGCGCCGTTCGGGGCGGCGGGGGAGTCCCCTTGTCGAAGCGCTCCTGGAGTGACGGCTTGCGCTCGTGCGTGGCCCGAAGTTCCAGGAAGCGGCTGGTGAATGAGTCGTGCTCGCCCTCTCGGCGGGCCAGGGCGGACAGGTCGCGCATGCAGTGAGGCCGCTAGGATCGTAGTCGACGCGGCTTCTTCGTCTCGATCAGGTCCAGGCTTCCTGCCAGGCCGCTTCGCCCCTACTGGCTAGATCGTCCAGGCGCTTGCTGTAAGCGGCGCCCTTGACCGTCGCCTGGCGCTCTCCTCGGCAGCCGCCTGTTTGCCTCTGCTGCCTCACGGGCTGCCTTGCGCACTCCCGCCGCGGCCCACAGTTCTCCTGCACTCCGGGCGGCCAAGCGGCGGCGTTCGGTGTCGGGTGCACGGGATCGTCGCAGTAGCACAGCCTGGACCTGTGGCCTACTAGGCGTCGGCGACCATGGTGAGGAACATGTCCTTGCGGCCGCCGGCGGCGGGCGAGCGAGTCGGCTGGGGTGGCGGCGGACCCCCTCCGTGGCGGTGGGGCCGAGCCTCGGCGGCGACGGCGATTAGGTCTTGATCTATCTCCAGGAATCCGCGATGGCGTGGAGCGCAGGCCGCTGAGGTCTTTCAAGCCAGGCGGGACCAGGGGCTCGGTGTCCTCGTCGTCCACGTGGTCCCACTGGATGCCCATCAGCCACGCCAGGTACAGCAGCCGGTGGTCCCCGGCCATGAGCTCCGACCGAGCAGCGACCATGCCCCCAAGCCCTCCGGGGGCCTCGTCCCAGTAGTGGTCAGACCTTGCACAGGTCGGCGCACAGGGAGATGATCAGTGATCGTCGGTCTCCACGGCGCGCGGCGTCGGTGTAGCAGTACTGCTCGGCGTATTCGGTGTCGAGCGCGACCCGGGGGACGCGGAACATAGTGCCGGGTTCCCCAGTTCGCCAGGTAGAGGAAGGCGTCGAAGTAGCTCGCCATCATCTTTTCCGGGTCGCCGCGGAAGCTGCCCCAGTGGTACTCGTTGGTGAACCGGGTCGCGGTGATCTCCGCGCGGGTCGACAGCTGCCGCAGCTCCTCGCGCTGCCTGCTGGTCAGCGCCCGGTCTAGCGCGAGGAACTCGTAATACTGGTACTCGCTCATCTGCCGGGCTCCCTACCGTGCCCAGTGCCGGTACGCCGCGATCCACTCGGCGCCCTTCGGAGGCGGTTCGGGCAGCGGCGGTCCAGGAGGTGGATCGCCTGCTTGTGCCGGCCACAACGCAGTCCGCGACAAGGCCGTGCGATGTGTGAGTTACGCCCGTCACGTCACCATGACCCCGAGGACCGTGGTCGCGAAAGGGACCTCAAGGTTCTCCTCGACCTTGGGCCCGCAGCGCGGCTTCGTCGGTCACCAGTCCAGGCCGGTGAATTCCTCCTGGCCGCCCGGGCCACCTTGGTCATCGTCAGCGAAGGCGGGACCCGCAAGCTCGCAGTCATCCACCTGAGCTTCATCGCCGGCACCCGCGGCGGGTCGCCCCTCCCCGGGCTCCGCTCCGCCGACCCCGTGAACGCGGTCGGCTGGACCAGCCCCCAGGAAATCTCCACGCCCTGATCGCGTTCGGAAATGCCACCGATTTCTGAACACAGAATTGACGCGCGACTCGCGTCTGCCTGGTCACTTCCGCCTCTTTGCGTCTTGTTCGCCACGGAGAAAACGAAAAAGAAGAATTACTCAAGATTCCGGCAAGCGGGCGGCCCGTAAAAACGCGGAGTATTTCTTCAGGAAATTTTCTGCAACCTTCGGGTTCTCTCGTCTTTTTTCGTCTCTGCAGGAGGTGGTAGTCCGTGAAAATGCGCAGGCTCGCGCTCGCGCTGGCCGGGGCAGCCGCGATCGCGCTGCTCTCGCCCGCTACCGCGCTGGCGGCGCCGGCGCCAGCGCCCCCCAGCACGTTCAAGCTCCCGAACGGCACAACGTTCAATCCGCAGACAGCCAAGTGCACGACCGTCAAGACCACGACCGGGAACAGCGAGCGCTGTGTGCAGGTCCAGCGCCTGCCCCTGAAGTACCTCACATCAGCGCAGAGCGCGGAACGGCAGAGCATGATGGCCCGTGCGCCCCAGGAGACGCGGGCATCCGCGACCGCCCTGCCGACGGCCCCCGCGGAGTGCGGCTTCTCGACCACAGAGTTCGCGAATACGTTCACCGCGAGCCCGAGCCGGTTCCTGTCGTGCGCTGACTCCTTGCTGTCGCTGACCGTTTTCCAGATCTCCCCGTTCCCGGAACTGCTCGGCGAGTTCTTCTGGGAGGACCAGCAGTGGATCGATGAGTCGGCCGCCAGCCTGACCTGGACGCTCGGCCTGCAGGTGCTCGGCTACACCGGCTTGCGTTCGGCGACCTGGCCGACGGGGTCAGCGGTGAGATGTACTCCGGCTGCTTCCTGGCCGAGGCATCTGCTCCGACGCCAGCCTGGGCGAGCCGATCCGCAGACGGTGGCCATCGTGCCCGGCGGCATTTACAACTTCGGCTGGGACGAGAGCGACACCGGCCCGGCATTGACCAAGGCCGGCGCGGTAGACACGCTCAACCCGTTCCTCGGGGTCGACTGGAACATCGCCGCAGCGGGCCAGACAGCCAGCTTCACCGACGTCGGCGCCCTCGACGAGCGCTGTGACAACGCAGCGCAGACAGACGTCGGCGACCCCGGTGACGACTCAACGGTGCCGCCCGTCGACACCGGCCCCGGATGCGTCGATCAGAACAACATCCCCACGCTGTTCCTGTCGCTCGCCCTTACGGATCGTCGGCGGCACTGGTCCAGTGGGCGCAGGTGAACGAGTCAGCCCACTGGGGCCTGCAGGGCGTTGGCCAGCCGCTCACGCGCCTAGCCAACCAGGCAACGCAGCGGAGTAATCGGACCAAGATCTGCGGTGCAAGCGTCTTCACCGCGGATCCCACCCTCAACACTGCCCTGGTCCCGTACGACGACCAGGATAGTTGCGACGAGTTCCCCTTCGCCGCTACCTATCAGAGCGGTGCGCAGACCGGCGTCACCAGCGGTACCGCGTGCGCGCAGCTTACGGTGGTACAGACCGGGACCACCAACAACCAGGACAACGAGGCCGCCGACTGGGCTGGCGTAACGCCGACGGGGACACCGACCCTCACAGAAAACTGCGTGCCGGGCACGTCCCGCTCGCCCTCAACTCGAAAGCGGGGGGTGCATACAATCAGGTTCATCCAGGCAAACAGGCTTCTTATCAGCGGCAAGTTCTGGGTGGCGGTGACCGCGTAATTCCCCGCCGACGAGGTTCTCCGTGCCGCCCGCCCGGCAATCCTCGGCGCAGCGGGCGACGCGGAGGACTTCACGGCACTCGAACGGAAGGTGCCAATTGTGTCAGGGCCAGAAGACGTTCCTCTCGCATCGGGATGGGAATGGATGGGCTCCGATCAGATCAGGATCGTGGGCTCCCTGATGTTCGCCCGCAAGGTCCGGCCGAGCGCATCATCGAGGCATTCGGCATGGATCCGGCAGCAGCGCGACTCGTGCCGGCGGACGGCGTTTCCGGGGCCCTGAGCCATCCGCTGTGGGATGAGGATCACCCGTGGATACGAGCGGGGACGTTTGGCGACTGGGGTTTTGCACTCAGCCTCACCGACCTTGACATGACCCGACCGCCGCGACAACGTGGCCCGGATGCTCTCGTCGGGCACCGAGGTCGCGGTGGTTGCCTGGACGCAGACCGTCGATACCTTCGAGTACTGGGAAGACGGCGTCTGGTGACGCTCTGAGCCTCTCCTGCTTCCACCGAAGCGGAAGCGAACCAGTGCGTCTCCCGCGCGAGATCAGGGAAGCAGGCTGGAACGGCCCGCCGGTCCACAAGGTGACGCGCCGCGGTCCAGGAATCGGAGCCGTCCGACCCCCGCGGTCCTCAACATGCTGACCCGGCGCTCGGGTCGGACTCCGCCGAAGTCGACCTGGGGGCGCTCGGAACGTCACCGGGGATGAAGCCCGCGGCTAGACCGGCTATTCGGTGTCCGTGGTCGGTCTCTACTGGTACGGTAAGCTGATCGAAGATGCCTGGGGGGATATGCGGTACTCGGAGCCCGCGGCCGACTTGCAGGAGACGGCTACGCCATGGACGATGCCCCCGGCATTCAAGTGTCTACCCGCCTGACCCGACGCCAGGCGCAGGTCATAGAACTCGCTGCGCAGGGCCTATCGGGCAAGCAGATCGCCCGGTGCCTGGGCTTGTCCAGGCGCACCGTTGAGGATCACTTCGCGGCCGCCCGGCATCGCCTAGGCGCTGCGACCAGGGCCGAGCTCGTCGCCGTTCCATGGAGTCCCGCGCCCCCGCCAGGATGTCGGCAACATCGGGATCTTGTTCAGAAACGTCGGGATCCTGTTCAGAAATGGAGGAATTTCCGAACCGGCTATCGACCGTCGGAACGCCATGCAGCCCGACCGTAACGCCCGTGGGCGGTCCGCCGCTAGCGAGTGCTGCGGGATCACAACATCGCGGAGGTCGCGCGGCAGCTCGGATGCCGGACCACCCTGTACCATCTGCGCCACTACGACGGGATAGGCGCACCGAAGCCTTCCGGGTGTGAAGAACAGGCACCGGCGCCGGTCCTGCATTCTTTTTGCTGTGACCGGCCGTGAAAGTAACTGCTTGAGCAAGCCTGCCAACTGGTGACGCGGGCAAGCAAATGGCAGTCGACGCGAAGAAGAACAAAATCCACCTATAGAGCCTGTCTTCAAAGGGTGCGGACGGGCGGGGTTACAGTCCGAGCCGCAGACCTTCAGCCTGAGCTGGAACGGCAGCGCCTGGTCCGTCGTGTCCAGCCCCGATGAGGGCACGGAGAGCATGTTCGTCGGCGCGGCCACCACCCCGGGCGGCACCGTGAACGCGGTCGGCTGGACCAGCCCCTCCTCCGGCGGCTACAACACGCTCGCGGCGGACACCACCGGCTGACCGGCGCCTGCACCTAAACGCTCAACCGAGCGCGAGGTCCAGCGCTTCGGCGGCGGTGAGGGCGGCGCCGCGGCGGCGTTCGGCCTCGAAGCGGCTGGCGCCGAGCGCCGTGCGGGTGGTGGCGACTAGTGCCTGGTGCTCGGGGTCGACCGCGGCGATGATCTTCGTGCCGCTGGCGTCGAAGCGAGCGGCGGCAGCGCCGAGGAGGGTCGCGGCTAGCGCGTAGTCGTCTTCCTGGCTTGCTGCTATGGCCAAGCCCACCAGGCAGTTGGCCGTCATGAGGGGGTCGGCGATGCGCTCGAACTGGCGCAGTGCCTGCCTTATCAGCCGTGCGGCAGTTTGCGGGTTCTCGTGCCTGAGTTCAATCTGCGCCACCATCAGGTCGGAGACACCGAGCCGGTAGGGTGCCTGGATCTGTTCCGCGATCGTTTGCCCGGCCCGCTGATGGGCCTCGGCGGCGTCCAGGTCGCCGGCGAGATAGGCGGTCATGCCGAGGTTGACCCGTGCCATGTGCTGGCCTACCGGCCAGTCGATGGCGCGCCAGAGGTCCAGCGCCTCGGTGAGCAGGGTCGTGACGCGGTCCGTGTCCGGGTCGGCGCCCCATGACCCGGCAAGGCCGAGGCCGGTCAGCGCCAGGCCCAGGCTTCTGGTGTCACCGGCCGTCCGGCTGAGCCGGACCGCCTCCTCGAGTAGCGGCCGGCCTGCCTCGTGGTCGCCGCGCTGGACCGCGAGCCAGCCGGCCGCCCGCAGCGCGGTCGCCCGGACGGCGGGTCCGGGCCGGGTCAGTTCGATCAGCGCGAGCACGGCGCCGGACCAGGCGTGGGCTTCCCGATGGAGGCCCCTGCGCAGCCAGTACCACTGCAGCGCTCCCACCAGCCGGGCGGCCATCGCGGCCTGCTCCCGGGAGACCGCCCAGCGCAGCGCGGCCCGCATGTTGTCCTGCTCGGCGTCGAGCCGCTCCAGCCACGCGACCTGGCCTGCGTTCTCCAGCCCGATCGCGCCCTCCTCAGCCAGCGCGGTCGCCCATTCCGCGTGGCGGCATCGGGCCTGTTCGGCTTCGCCTGAGGACTCCAGCCGTTCGTGCGCGTACTCCGCGACGGTGGCCTGCATCTGCCATCGTGGCTCTGGGCCGACGCCGGACTCGGCTAGCAGGTTCTGCTCGGCCAGCGAGGCCAGGCGGCCCAGCAGTGGCGGCCCGTGGGCGGGACCGCAGATCGCCTCGACGGCCTCGAGCGTGCAGCCGCCCTCGAAGACCGCCAGCTCGGCGAACAGGCTTCGCTCGCCTTCAGCCAGCAGCTGGTAGCTCCAGTCAATGGTGTCCCGGATGGTGCGCTGCCGCTCGGGCAGGTCCCTGGGCCCATCCGCCAGGAGCTGGAGCTGCTTGCCGAGCCGTTGCAGCAGCGCGGCCGGGGGCAGCAGCCTGACCCGGGCCGCCGCGAGCTCAATGGCCAGCGGCATCCCGTCCAGCCGGGCACACACCTCGGTGATGGTGCCGCGGGCGGCGGAATCTGGCGCGAAGCTCGCGTCGACCGCACGGGCCCGTTCGGTGAAAAGCTGGACCGCGGCCGTCGCGGACAGGGCCGGTACGCGGAACTGGCGCTCGGCGCGCAGCCGGAGCGCGATGC
The DNA here is from genome assembly GCA_963850115.1 of uncultured Actinomycetota bacterium. Lineage (GTDB taxonomy): Bacteria > Actinomycetota > Actinomycetes > Streptosporangiales > Streptosporangiaceae > Trebonia. The sequence goes on along the minus strand of CAWKKG010000017.1, from coordinate 169,995 downwards.
GGCTGGTGGTCAGCACGGTGACGGCCGGGCAGGCGGCGGCCAGCTCGGCGACCGCCGCCGCAGCGGGCAGCAGGTGCTCGAAATTATCCAGCACCAGCAGCACATTGCGGCTGGCCAGGTGGCCGAGCAGCCGTGGGAGCAGCTCGGCGTGCGTCGTGTCACGCAGACCGAAGGCGCCCGCAATGGTCGCCATGACCAGCGCGGGATCGCGCAGCGAGGCCAGCGGCACGAGCACCGCGCCGTCGGCGAACGCGCCGCGTACGCCGGACGCCGCGGCGATGGCCAGGCTGGTCTTCCCGGCTCCGCCGGGACCGGTGAGCGTGAGGATCCGCGTGCCGGGCTGCCGCAGGAGCCCGGTCACCGCGGCCAGCTCGCGCTCGCGCCCGATCAGCGGCGTGGGCATCAGCAGCGGCACCGCGGGACTGGCTTCCGACACCGGGCCCGCCCGCGACACGAGCGTGGCCCGGGTCTCCTGGTCCAGCTCCAGTGCGTCCGCCAGCAGCCTGAGCGTGAACGCCCGCGGGTTCCTGCGCCGTCCGGCCTCCAGGGCCGCGATCGCGTCAACGCTGAGGCCGGCCCGCTCGCCGAGGGCGGCCTGGGAGAACCCGGCGGACACCCGCAGCCGCCGCAGCATCGGGCCGAATCCCTCCGCGTCGCCCATAGGACCGTCTTACCGCGCGCGCCGGGAAATGTCATGGTTCTGGCAGGGCAGTGTCACTGGGCACCGGGCCGTCCCAGGCGCAGGCTTGCCGTCATGAACAGCAAGAACACTGCACTAGTGGCCGGGGCGGGTATCGCCGGCCTTGCAATCGCGGCCGGCCTGCACAAGCTGGGCTGGGAGGTCCACCTGACGGATCGCCGGCCCGACCTCGGGGCGCCCATTCCCACCGGTCTGTTCCTTCATGCCAACGGCATGCGCGCGTTCTCCGCATTGGGTGCCGCGGACGCACTGCTGTCGCGCGGCCATGTCATAGCGCGCATGCGCCTGCGAGGGCCGGGTGTCTCAGAGGAGGGCATCGCCTGTCTCGAGGATGTCTGGCCCGGCGTCGGCCCTTCGATGGCGATTCAGCGCGGGCTGGCCCAGGACGCCCTGCGGTCGTGGTGCCCGGTGCGGGCCCGGACCGGCATAGGTGTCCGGTCGCTGACCCAGCGAGACAGCCGCGTCGAGGTCACACTGACGGACGGCTCGTGCGCCGGCGACGACCTCGTGGTCGGGGCGGACGGCGCGTACTCCACGGTGCGCGACCAGTTCTGGCCGGACGCGCGGGCGCGCTACGGCGGCGAGTCCTGGTGGCGCGGCGTGGTCCGCTGCCCGGACAAACTGGAAGAATGGAGCGCCTGCTTCTGCGCCGCGGGCACGTTCCTGGCCATGCCCGTCGGCGCTGGCCTTGCCTACTGGACCGCCGGCCAGTACACGGCGAGCAGCTTCCACGACCCGGTGCCGGGCCGGGCGGCGCGCGTCCGCAGCCAGTTCAGCGACGTAACCGGAGTCCACGCCCTCATCCTGGGCCAGGTGACCGACGACGCGCGCGTCCAGTTCAGCCCGGCCGACCAGGTGTGGGTAGACATGCCTGTCTGCGGGCGGGCGGTGCTGGTCGGTGACGCCTGGCACGCGGCGACGCCGAGCATGGCCCAGGGCGGTTCGATGGCGGCCGAGGATGCGCTGGTCCTGGCACAGGAGCTGGCCGCGTCCGCGGACATCGACGAAGCGCTGGAACGGTACGCGTCCCGCAGGCGCCCGCGGACGGCGCACGTGCAGGAGACGACGGCGATGCGCAACCAGTTGGCCGCGCTACCCCTGGCGGATCGCGTCAGCTTCGTCGTCCCCCGGTGGGCCGAGCTGAGCGCGGGCTCCTTCGCCGCCTTGGTGCCGGCCCTGAACATCCAGTGCGGCACTGCCCGCTGTCGGGCACCGGCGGCTTCCTGGCGCCTGGCTACAAAAGTCGCCGGGAACCATTCGGCGCGATGCGGCCCCTTGTCTGGTGACGACCAGCACGAGGAAAGGCGGACCGATGACCATCCATCAGCGTGCCAGCCGGCTGCCGGACGCGGTACAGCCCACGGCCACCCGGCCGATGCCGGCGGTGCCAGGCGTGGAGCACCGGCAGGTAGAGACCGGGCGGCTGCGCGTCCACATTGCCGAGGCCGGGTCGGGGCCGCCGTTGCTGCTGTTGCACGGCTGGCCGCAGCACTGGTACGCCTGGCGCAAGCTGATCCCGCTGCTGGCGGGCTCCCGTCGCCTGATCTGTCCGGATCTCCGGGGCTTCGGCTGGACCGATGCCCCGGATGGGGGCTACCGGACTGCCGACCTCGCGGCCGATGCGGTCGCGCTCCTCGATGCGCTCGAGCTGGACCGGGTCGACGTGATCGGGCATGGTGAGGGCGGACGCGTGGGATTCGAGGTGTGCCTTAGCCAGCCCAGCCGGGTCGGGCGCCTGGTGACGCTCGGCGCGATGCACCCCTACCCGAGCCGCCGCCTCCTCGCCGCGCAGGCGTGGCGCTACTGGTGGACTCCGCTGGTCGAGACGTCTCACCTGGGGAGGCGGGTGATCGGGCATCTGCCGGCGGTTACGCGGGCTGTGCTGCGTGCCTCGGCGGCGGGCTCAGGGGAGCCGGGCGACGTGGCGATCGAGGAGTTCGTGACCTCGGTGCGCCAGCCAGCGCGGGCGCGGGCGAGTGAGCGGCTCATGCACGAGTTCGCCTATCACGAGATGCTCCCGGAGCTCTGGGGGGCTAACCGTTCACGGCGGCTACGAGTCCCGGCGCTGATGCTCAACGGCGAGCGCGACTTCTTCGTTCCGGCCCGCGCGCTCGGTGGTTTCGAGCCGTACGCCGACGACCTGCGGGTGCAGGTCATACCCGCGGCAGGGCGACTGCTGGCCGAGGCGTGCCCGCAGGTGATCGCAGACGCCGCGCTCGCGTTCTTCGGGTGAGGTGTCATCATGACTGGCGGGCCGGATCGCGGAGCTGGGGTGAACCTTATCGACGAAGCGGAAGACACCGCCACCGCGGTCCAGCTGGCTGACCTGGTGCGCGCGGCTCAGGCCGGCGACACCATGGCGATGGCCGGGCTGCTCGACGTCCTGACGCCGTATGTCTCCAGGCTCTGCGGACCGATAGCCCTCGACGACGGAGCCGACGCCGCCCAGGAGGCGCTCATCAAAATCCTCACCGGGATCGGGCAGCTTCGGGAGCCGGCCGCGCTGTTCGGCTGGGCTCGCGCGATCACCATCAGGGAAGCGGTCCGGACGGCCAGGAAAGCACGCCGCGCCGCCCCCGCGGAGCTTGCCGACGTCCCCGCACCGGGCGACCCGCAACTCGCCTCCGACGTCCGCGACGTCCTTCGCCGCCTCGCGCCTCATCACCGGGCAATCCTCGTGCTCCGTGATCTCGAGGGCCTCGACGAGCGGACCGTCAGCGACATGCTCGCCGTCTCGACGGGGACCGCCAAGTCCCGGCTGCACCGGGCCCGGCGCCGATTCAGGCAGGAGTGGGACCGATGAACCAGCACTGGCCTGTCGCCAGCCTTGACCCGATCCGCAGGCTGCGGGTGATGGCCGCCGCTACTCCTGGCACCGACCTCACCGAGCTGGTCATCGACGCGCCGCCGGAGCTGGTGTGGCAGACCGCCGGCAACCTCGAGGCCGAGATGCCGCGGCTGGTCCGTGACTTCCGCTCCGTCACCGTCTCCCCGGGCGACGAAGGGCGCCTGGTGATGCACGCACGGGGGTACCTCGGGCAGCGCGCCCGATTCGACGTGGTGATCCGGCCGGGCTGGTGCTGGATGCAAAGCCGCTTCCTGCTGTGCGGCATGGCGGCGGCACCCGATCCCGGCGGAACCCGGTTCGGTTTCCTCGGTGGCATCCGGCTGCCCGGCGTGACCCTGCTGCACCCGCTGCTCCACCTGGTCGGGCCCGCCGCCGTCCGGTTCGACCGCTTCCAGGCCGACGTACAGCACCACCTCGACCTCCAGTGACAGGCATCCGGTCTCTCAGCAGCAGACCGGGACCAGGGTCGGCGACGAACTTGCCAGTAATCTGAACGCATACGCCCTGATCTGGGCGACTCAGCCACCGGCACCCGAACCTCACTCTCCATAACGGTGCGAGTGTGCCCCCGCTACGAGAGAAGCAACTTGCTGGCTCCTGTGGCCTTAACGGTAAGGAAACCGGAACCGCCCGGTACCTGGTCGGCCGCGGCGACCTGAGGTTACGCTCGGCGTGCGGCTGGTCACGGTCGGGGGTGTGCGTGGGCGCGATGTTGGAGCCGGACCCGTGCCGTCCGGGGGAGGTTGTCCGGACGGCACGGGTCCGCAGCGGGCTGACGCTGGCGGAGCTGGGGGACCGGACGGGGTACTCGGCGGCGCAGGTGTCGCGGTACGAGCGGGGCGTGACGCCGCTGACGGACGTGACGGTCCTGCGCCGGTTCGCGCGGGCGCTTGCGATCCCTCCGGGCGAGCTGGGCCTGGCCGTGACCGGGCCGGGTAGTGGGTCTGGCCGTGCCCTCGGTACTGCGGCGCGTGGCGTGCCTTCGCGGCTGGTGCCGTCTAGGGTTGCCGGTGAGCCCGGGGGAAGGGACGACGACGTGCGCAGACGGCAGCTCCTGGCAGCACTGGGCGCGGCAGCGGTCGGCGCGGCGGGCAGCCGGGTCGGCGCTGCGGCTCCTCTGGTCACGCCAAGAAGCGGCGCTGAGGCCGGGGAACTGCTGGTCGGCCAGGTCCGGGACGCGATGCTGGGTCTCGCGTCGGCCCCGTCGCGGGTGTCGGCGGGCGCTGTGCGCGCGGGACCGGATGGTGCCCTGGCTGACTTCCGTGACAGCCGGTACCGGCGGCTGTCGGTGACCCTGCCCCGGCTGATCTCTGCCGGCCACGTGCTGGCGGCCGACGGCGGCGGGGAGGCCGGGCAGCGCAACGTGCTGCTGGCGGGGATTTACACGCTGGCCACGCGGATGCTGATCAAGCTCGATGATCAGCAGCTGGGGTGGATGGCGGCCGACCGTGCCCGCGTGCTCGCGTCCGGCGGCGGCGATCCCCTGGCCGTCGGTGAGGCGGCGCGGAACCTGGCGGTGCTGGCGCGCAAGGCCGGCTGGCACCAGCAGGCGTCGTCCATAGCGTTGTCCGCTGCGGCAAGCCCGTTCCTAGCAGGTACGGGTACGGGCCTGGCGGCGGAGCGGGGGCTGCTGATCCAATCGGCTGCCTACACCGCCGCCTGCGCGGGAGACCGCCACGGGATGCGTGAACTGACGGACGAGGCCGCCTCGATCGCGGCTCAGCTCGGGGGGCGGGCGCTGCTGCGTGATCACGGCGGCGGGTTCAGCCCTGCGACGGTGGAGCTGCACCGGGTGTCGGCGGAGAACTACGCGGGCGATCCCGGCGCGGCGGTCGCGGCGGCGCTGAGGATTGTCCCGGCGAGCCTGCCGACGACCGAACGGCGTGCCCGGTACTGGACGGACACGGCCCGCGCGTACGCGAACTGGGGGCGGCGCGAGGAGTGCGTGAGCTCGCTGCTGTCGGCCGAGCGGGAAGCGCCGGAGGAGACGCACGCCCGCCCGGCGGTCCGCGACCTGGTATCAAGCCTGCTGGTCACCGGGCGGACCGGGCCGGAACTGCGCGGCCTGGCCGCCCGCTGCGGCATCACCTGACCAGTTCGGGCTCTGCGCCGGAAGACGGGGCGCGGAACATCCTGGCGAAGCTGCCGGAGCCGTGTCGGGCGTTCAGCCAGGCTTCCAGCGGGGTGAGGTCGCCGCTGATCATGGCGGCGACGATCTGGGTGTGGGCGTCGGTGGGACTGGCGTCGAGTTCACTCAGGAGCGCCCGGTACCGGAGGGTGACCGTGCGGCCGAACCTGCCCAGCGACCGGGCGTAAGGGTGGTCCAGCAAGAACGCGGCCTCGGTGCCCCCGGCGGTGATCGTGCCCGTGACGTCGGCGAAAGCCAGGCCGGGCACGCCCGCAGCGGGGTCCGTGCCGGAGATTCCGCAGGACTGCGCGGCCTGCCGGGCGATGGCGGTGGCCTCGGCGTCGGTGGCCCCCTCCATCACGATGCCCAGGTTGCGGGTGCGGCCGTCGCCGGGGATGTCGGGGGCGGAGTAGGTACGCCCGTCGAGCTGGCGGAAGTTGATGCCGTACTGGACGCGGGCGATCTCGCCCCGGTCGCTCAGCCGGTAGCGGCGGAACGTCGCGTAGTGCAGGCAGTCATGAGCGTAGGAGCGGACCAGATCAAGCGCGGCGGCCTGCGACGAAGCCGGGCCTCGGCCGGTGAGGTCGCCGAACACGGTGACCGCGGCATCCATCTGGACGTGCCGGTAGCCCTGGGCGGGGTGGTGGAACCCGCCGTGGCTGCGTGCTGTGCCGGGCCTGGCCGCCGAACGGGTGCCGGCCCAGACGCGCTCCAGCGGCAGCAGCGCGCGGATGCCGAGCTGCTCGTAGCGAGCAGCCATGATCGCGTACCCCGTGTGAAACACATCCGGGTCGACGATCCCGGCGGCGAGCACGTCGGGGAGCGGGCACCGGTCACCTCGGGCAGCCGCATCGGCGGCGGGCTGGCGCGGAAGCAGGCCAGCAGCAGGTGCAGGTGAGCGCACTCTGCGGTGGTCCCGTCGAGGTGCTCGCCGGGGGGCATGAGGGTCATGGAAGCCTCCGAAAGCAAGAGGGGTTGGTAACCCGATCGCACCACCGCCGCGCGTTCTGGTGACGGCCACTGTCATGGCGTGCAAGCGGTTTGCATGCCGTGCAAACCGCGTTGCCGCCCGTCACCGTGGCGCTACCATGAGCCGCAGTGAAAGGCGGTGACACCGTCCCGTGAACGACCTGCTGACCCGGCTGTGGCGACTCGGGAAGCCGCTCCAGTGGCGGTTCCTGTGGCTTGTGCACTCCAAGTTCATCTGCGGCATCACCGGCGTCGTCCGCGACGAGCACGGGCGCGTCCTGCTGCTGCGCCACCGGCTCTGGCCGCCCGGCCGCCAGTGGGGCTTCCCCACCGGCTACGCCAACAAGGGCGAACGGCACGAGGACACCATCGCCCGCGAGGTCCGCGAGGAAACCGGGCTCACCGTCAAGGCCGGGCGCCTGCTGAAAGTCCGCAGCGGCTTCCATTACCGGATCGAGGTCTACTACGAGGCCGTCCTCGTCGGCGGGCTGGACGGCCTGGCACTCGACCCGAAGGAAGTGCTCGAAGCCCGCCTGTTCAGTCCCGCCGACCTGCCAGACGGGATGCCCGAAGCACACCGGGAACTCGCCGACAGCCTCTGACCCCAGACAGTTCTTAGGCGCTCGTCGTGCTGCCAGAGTTGTCCTACTGAACCCGGGCAGGGCCGCCTCACTGTCGTGACCGCACCGCGCCATGGCTGAACCTTCACCTTGAACAGGACCTGTTCGTCGGCGGACGCGATGCATTTCTGGGGGAGTGCCGCCGGGGGGAACCGCTCGCTGTCCGGCCTGCATTCACGACGGGATAGGCGCTGCGGGGGACTGAATCCTGATCTGGCCCGGCGGATGAACTGCCATCCTTGCCCTATGACCGAAGATGAGGCCAAGGCCGTGGCCGTGGTGGCGGCGCAGTGCCGGACGTGGAGTGGCTGGCGGCGCTGGGAGCCGGTCATGCGGTACGGCCGGCTGTTCAGGCCGGGCGCGAATCCCGTCCGCGGCCGGGGAATGTCTGCTAATCAGCCGGCCGGAAGGCAAGCCGGCTGGCCGCGGACTCCGATCGCCTCTACGCGGAGGGCCACGCCGCCCACCCGCTGCCCGGGAACGCCGGCTTCCCCGGGCCTGGGCCTGGTGCCTCGACGGGGAGACCGTCGTGGACCCGGCGGCCACCCGGCCGGGCACCGCGTACTTCGGGGTGGCGCTGCGCCCGCGGTACCTAAGCCGTGTGCAGGCAGCCCAGCGCGGCGATGAAGGCATCGAGGAGTTCCGGTGGGCGCTCACCCGCGGCGACCGGGAAATCCCGCCGCTGGACCCGGCCACCGACATCGCCCAGGACCTCGGCCTGGACATCCCGTCCGCGGTCCGGGAGTGGGCACTGACGGCCGAGCGGCACCCGGGCCCGGCCCGGCGCCCGCCTGACTGGGTCCTCGCGGAACTGCTCGGGGCCGACCCTCGCCCCGCCAGCCAGGACCAGTTTCGTGGTCTGTTCGTCCCGGCCGCCGACGAGCAGGCAATCGGCCCGGCGCCCTCTGGGCCGTACGCGCGGTACGTGGTCCGCCTGGCTGACTGGTTCAACTCCGGGATGGCACTGCGGTGCGGCGGCCAGGCCGGCGGCGCCTTCCGCGACGACGGGCACATAGTGGGCATGATCCACGACGGCGACAGCGTGGCCACGCTGATGCGGATGGCCGACGAGCACCGGCCGTCGTGCGGGTGGGAGATCACCCGTTACGGGTGAGGCGGCCGGACAGTCCGCGTACACGCCCGCCGAGGCTCGCCTCCAGTCGGTCGGGCGGGCGTTCGCCGTGCTCCGCCGCCTCGACTACCACACGTGGGACGGGTGGCTGCGCCCGGCGGCCCCGGCCGGAGCGACGGCGGAAGTGCGGGTGACCCGCAACGGCGTCAGTTACGAGCTGGAAGAAGATCCGTGGCCACTACGGCGGCCGCGGATCGTGGTGGGCCAGCGAGAACCGGAAGCTGTTCGACCCCTCCACGGTGGGCACCACTCGCTACCGCTACCGGGGCACAGCCATCCCTACCCCTTGGACCACCACGGGATGAGGACAACCACCACGCAGCCCCTCCGGGGCTTGTGGAGAGCCGGGTGCGGTGCCAAGTCGCATGCCCGGTTCGGGAAGCGGCTCCGGCTTTGCCCAGAGTTCGCGCGAACTGAAGGGTCCGTGGCAGGAACTGAGGGGTCTTCAGGCTCTATGGGCGGTCTGGATCCTTGGGTTCGCTGGAGCCGGAGGGGTCGTGCTGGTCGGCGGCGGTTTCCAGGAGGTGGCGGGCGATGGTCGCGTACTTGATGGCGGTGGTGTCGTCGATTCCGAATACGGCGGCGAGGTGCAGGGGGTCGGCGCCGTGGGTGAGGGCTTCTTCGAGTTGCCGGTCGACGCGGAGCCGTTCGAGGGTGGCGGTGAGGCCGCGGCATGACCCGGTCAGCCAGTTCTCGCTGACGGCCCGGGTGGTCGTGGCGGTCTGCTGGTTGATGATCAGGTGGGGGTTGGCGGTGCCGGGCCAGCGTCGGCCGCGGTGCTGCAGCCAGGCCAGGAGCAGGCCTGCGGTGAGGTCGTCGAGCGGGCGGGGCGTGCCCGCGATGACCAGCCGCCGGTTGCCGAGGTCGGCGTCGCCGAGGTGAAGCTCCCGGATGGCCCTGGGCCTGGCGGCGTGGACGGCGGCCAGTGCGACCGCGAGGCGGGCGGCGGGCGTGACGGCGGCGGATGCGGCCTGGTCTATCTCGGCGGGCTGCAGCGGCTGGATGAGGATCAGGGGCCGCGGTGCGTCGCGGATGCCGCGGGTGGGGTCGCGGAAGATCGTGCCGGCCTTCTTGCAGTGGCTGAACAGCGAGCGCAGGGCGGTGAGGGTCTGCCGGCGCAGGCTGCCGTGCAGGGGCACGGTGGCGGCGGTGACGTCGGCGGCGGTGACCTCGCGCAGGTGCACGTAGTGCCCGGCCCATTCCAGTAGCAGCGGGTGGACCCGGTTGAGGTTCATCCGGACGGTGTGCTCGTCGCGGGGGCGGCTGCGGGGCCCGCCCTGGCTGCGGGTGCGCAGCCAGTCCCGGACGTCGGCGGCCATCGGCGCGGGCAGCAGCGCGAGCCTTTCCTGCGCGAGGGAGGTGAAGGGCGGGACCCGGTCGTCGTCCAGGAGCCCGGCGAGGGCGAGGATCTCGGCGGCGCGGGTGATGCTGAGGTCCCGGCGGCGCAGGGCCGCAGGGAGCTGGGACCAGGCGATCATGTCCCCGGGCTGGTGGCCGGCGAGCACGACGGCCAGCGCGCGGCTGGCCTCGGCGGTGACCCGGTCGTTCCAGCCGCGGGCAGCCGCCAGGTTCGCGGCGATGCGCCGGGCCTGCTCCAGGGCGGGGCCGGTGACCGCCGAGGCGGCCCAGTGGCGCTTGTCGAGGTGCAGTGACTCGCCTGGTGCGCTCAGCTGCAGCTGGGTCCAGCCGGGCGCGGCGGCCGGCAGGGCGGGACCGTCCGGCGGGGCCCGCCGGGCAGGGCCGGTGCCGCCCAGGCGGCTCATGCCCGTCAGCGACAGCTGCCAGTAGCCGGAGGGCTCGAAGTCTTCCGGTGCGAGCCGGCGGCGGCCCGCGGCGGCGAGCCGGCCTGCAGCCAGCACAGCCGGCAGTGGCCTTTCTTGACCGCGATGACCCGCCGGCAGCCGGCGCACTCGCCGCGGGCATAGCGGCGGGTGAAGTCATAGCAGGCCCGGCAGTACGACCGCGAGCCGTAGGAGGGTCCCCAGGACAGGCAGTCCGGGCAGCTGCCGGCGGGGGCCGCTGCCCGGGTCCGCGCGGCCATCAGCCGGGCGGGAGCGAGCGCCCGTCACGGCGCCTGGGAGTGACGGCGGGCCCGGCCTGCGGGGAGGCCACGGCCTGCTCATCATGCTGTTCCCCGGCCGGGCGGCTGACCCTGGCGGGCTCGGGGATCAGCAGTTCCTCCACCCCGCAGCCCACCACGGCGCAGATGACGTCGAGGTCGCCGAGCTTGACGCTGGCCGGGGTGCCCGACCACAGGCCCGACATCTTCCCGGCGCTGATCCTCATGCCCGCCCCGGCGAGCATCCGCTGCAGCTCGCTGGCCGTCCAGATGCCCCGGTTGGCGGCGGCCAGCCGCAGGTTCCACTTCACGGCCCTAGTCCCTTCAGCCGGCCGCCGCCCGCTGCTGGCCGGCGATCCAGGCGTCCTCGACATGAGTAGCGTGGACGTGAATGTAGTTCATCGTCGTCGCGACCCAGGCATGCCCCAGGGTCTCCTGGATCGCGACCAGGTCCATCCCGCCCAGGTAAAGCTGGGAGGCGCAGAAATGCCGCAGCACGTGCGGCGTGACCCGTTCCCGCCAGTCCGGCAGGTGCGCCGCCGCGGCGGCGGCCAGGTCGGACCGCAGCGTCTCGTTGCCGGCCCGGGCCGCGCTCCCGTCGGCGTTGCGCCGCTCAGAGCAGAACAGCGGGGCACCGGGCCGGGCGTGATCATCATCGAAGCAGGACCAGACGTCCTCGATGAACCAGCGCAGGGTCGTCCCGGCCCCGTTGATCAGCGGCACCATCCGCTCCCGCGGCCCGGACCCGCGGGCGCCCTTCCCGATGCGGACGTGCAGCTTGCCGAACCGGCCCAGGTCCCACTTCACGTCGGCGAGGTCGAGGTGGCTGACCTCGTTCACCCGCAGCCCGACGTCGGCCATCAGCCGGGCGGCCGCGTAACTGCGGGCGGCCGGGGCGAACTTCCGGCAGGTCCCCAGCTCCGCCCGCCACCCGCCGAACAGCACGCCCACCTGCACGGCCGACGGCGGGATCCGCAGCGCCGCCCGGCCCGCCCCCCGCGGCCGGTTCATCTCATCGACCGGGCACTCGGCCACCCGGCCGGTCATCTGGTGGATCGCGACCTTATGCCGGATCTCCAGGAACAGGAAATACGTCCTCAGCGCCTGCGAGCGGGCCAGCCGGGTGCCCTTCGCCGCATCCCGCAGCACCCGGCCGAAGTACGCGTCAGCGTCAGCCGGCTCCATGTCCCACAGCGGGCCGCCGAACCACGCCCGCAGCTGCTCCAGGTGCAGCACGTCGGACCGGATCGTGTTATCAGACAGGCCGGCCGCCGCCCGGGCCAGGACGAACCCGGCCAGCACATCGGTCTCGAACGCCAGCAGCTCATCCGGCCCGGCCGGAACGCGAGCCTCACGCAGGTCTCTAACGACGGCCAGGCTCAAGCCCGGGCCTCCCTTGCCTTCACTGATCCAGAAAGACCAGCGATAGACACGATAGACCTTCAGGAAACCCGAGAAACCATCACAAGCCAGCACAGCAACGGATCAAGGACAGAACCCCAGGTCCAGGGACTATAGAAGCCACTGAGCCCACAGGGAACTCCGGGGTTATTTATTAGGAAACGGACCGGTCGAAAGACCGGCACCGCGCCCCGGGGCGACTTCACCAGGGGCTGCCTGGCTTCGTTCGTGAGTTTTGACCGCGCTTGGCGGCGGGGGGCCGACGGTTTGTATTCGTGAGTTTGACCGCAGTCTGGGGGTGCTGGCGTCAGGGCGGGTCGTCGCCGAGGAGGAACTCGCCGTCTGTCGCCACGTGCGGGCCGCTGCGCCGACCGGCTGCTGTGTCGGGAGCGGCGAGCTCGATGGTGAAACCGCGGTCCGGTCCGGCGAAGGGCCGTAAAATCCCTTGCCTGAACGGACCGTGGCGAGTGCCGTGGCGTCCATGACTCGGCTCCCTCAGCTGCCGGGAACTTGACCTTCACACGGCGTGAACCCCTATCAATGGACGCACCATGTTGACTATCAGCGAGTTCGCGCGCCTGGGCCAGGTCTCGCCCCGGATGCTCAGGCACTACGGCGAGACTGGCCTGCTGGCACCGGCCCAGATCGACGCGCATACCGGGTACCGGTTCTACGACGTTGCCCAGCTGGGCAGGCTCCACCGCCTGGTGGCGCTGCGGGAGCTTGGCTTCAGCCTCGAGCAGATCCGCCCCATCCTCGAGGAGGAGCTGCCCGCCGGAGAGCTGCGGGGCATGCTGCGGATGCGGAAAGCGCAGATAGAGCAGAACCTCGCCGGAGAGCAGACCCGCCTCCGGCGTATCGAAGCCCACCTCCGGGCACTAGAACGAGGCCAGGTCATGGAACTGCACGACGTCGTCATCAAGCACAGCGAGCCGGTCCGCGTAGCGGAAGCAGTCGCCAGCGCGCCCGGATTCGGCCCCGAGAACATCGGCCCCGTCTTCCGGCCGCTCTTTCAGCAGGTGCGGGCGCACCTGCGCGATGCCGGGGTCGCGCCCCGGCATCAACATCGCCCGCTACGAGGGCCCGGCCGAAGACGGCAGCGCCATCCTGCACGTCGGATTCGACATCGGCAGCCAGGACGTCACCGCCAGCGACCTGCTGCACATCGTCGACCTGCCCGCGGTCCCGGTGGCGGCGCTTGTCCACCGCGGCACCATGGAGGACATCGCCCCGGCCTTCGAGGCCCTGATCCACTGGACCAAGGACAGCGGCTACACGCTAGCCGGGCCGAGCCGCGAGCTTTACCACCACTGGGACGACGACGACCCGGCCGGCCACGTCACCGAGCTGCAGCTACTGCTCGACGCCCCCTGACCGTCGTCTTCCGATCGCGTGCTCCCCGCGACCCCGCTCGGGCGCTGAGTGTCACACATAGCCGGCAAGAGCATGGCGCAGAGGCGATCGTATGGCGCGAAGCCACAGGGTGAGCCCCGGGCCGGGCACGCCACAGCCGCCTCGGGCGAGTGGCGGGTGCGGAACGACGTGCGGTCAGAGCTCACGAGCAACGACTTCACCGGAACGGGGCTGCGGTCCTACTAGACGAACAAGTGCGGTCACTTCACACGAACACAATCAGGCTGCCGGGCCCCGCCCAGGCGTAGGCTCATTGTCCTGTGACAGTTAAGTTCGCTCTTTGTCAATAAAGACGGCCCGTTCCCTGGTTTTGTCAGTACGGTTGGCCCGTTCACGGGTTCTTGTGACGACGGGGGGCCGGGTGGCGGGGGTTTCGGTCGCGGCGGATGCCGCAGGTGAACGGTTTGCGTTGGAGTTCCAGGTTGCCGATGGTTCCTGGCAGCGCGAGCCTCTGTCTGCGTGTCACGGCACCCGCTTCGAGGATGCCGTGCCCGCCCGGCCGTTCCGGTTCGAGAAAGGCCTTCAGAGCTTCGCGGGCTGGTGGTATTTCGCCAAGACAGGCACCCATATCGGATTCGAGTCCTGGCTGGAACGAGACCATCTCATGCTCATGGACTTCGATCCCGGAGTGCGGGCGGTCGCGTCGCAGCCGTTCTGGCTTCGCTGGCGGGACGAGGAGGGCCGTTCCCGCCTGCATGCGCCGGACTTCTTCGCCCGCCGGCATGACGGGAGCGCCGTGGTCGTCGACGTCCGGCCCGATGACCGGATCCCGGAACGGGATGCGCGGGCGTTCGCGGTGACTGCGGAGGCCTGCGAGACCGCGGGCTGGGATTACCGCAGGTCCGGGAACCTCAACCCGGTGATGGTGGCGAACGTGCGGTGGCTGTCGCGCTACCGGCACCGGCGGTGCCTGGCGCCGGAGGTCGCCGCGGTGCTGCTGGAGGCATTCGCCGCCGGCCGTGTCCTGGCCGAGGGGGCTGAGCTGGCCGGGGACCGGCTCCGGGTGCTGCCGGTGCTGTTCCACCTGATGTGGCAGCGGCAGCTGGCCGCTGACCTGACGGTCCCGCTGGGCATGTCGGCCGTCGTCCACGCGGGCGGGACCCCGTGAGCGGCGCCTGGCGGCGGATCGGGATCGGCGACCGGATCCTGGCCGGCGGCCGGCCGGTCGTCGTCATCGGCATCGCCGGGCCCCGGGTCCGGATGGCCGCCGAGGACGGCACGGTCAGCACGGCCACGATCGCCGAGCTGCTCACTGACCCGCGGTTCGAGTTCCCGGCCGCCGCCCCGCCGAGGGGGACGAGGCCGGGCATCGGGCTGGAAGGCCTGCCCGGCGCTGCGGTGAAGGAGGCGTCCTGGTGGGAGGCGCATATCGCCGAGGTGGTCTACGGCCTGCGCCCGGACGCCCCGGAGGGAACGCGGCCGAAACCGGAGTACGACCCGGAGCGCACCAGCCTGACCGGGCGGGAAAAGGCGAAGGCCGCCGAACTGTCCGCCGCGGGGAAACCTGTCCCGGCCAGCACCGTCAAGCACCGCCGCCAGCGGTGGGAGGCCCACGGCCTGGTCGGCCTCGTCGACCGGCGGGCCGCCCGGCGGACACGGCCGGGCCGTGCTGATGAGCGGGTCGTGGAGGCGATGCGGCAGGCGATCGGGGAAACCAGGGATATGTCCTCCCGGACGACGGGACACGTGATCTGGCGGACGAAGGAGATCCTCGCCGAGGCCGCCTATGACGGTCCCGTGCCGTCGGACCGGACGTTCTACCGGCTATTCGGCACGCTGTCGCACGGACGGCACGTGACAGGATCGGCCTCCACCCGCCGGTCGCTGGCCGGACGGCCGAAGGGCCCGTTCGGGTCACTGGCGGTCGCGGCGCCCGGCGAGGTGGTGCAGATCGACTCCACCCCGCTGGACGTCCTGGTGCTGCTGGACGACGGGGTCCCCGGGCGAGTCGAGATGACCGGGATGATCGATGTCGCGACCAGGGTGGTGCCCGCCGCGGTGCTGCGCCCCACGACGAAGTCGGCCGACGCGAGCGTGCTGCTGGCCCGGGCCCTGACTCCCGAGCCGGTGCGGCCAGGCTGGCCCGAGGCACTGAGGATGTCCCGGTCAGCGCTGCCTTATCAGCGGCTGCTCGCAATCGACGAGCGCCTGGAGAACGCCGCTGCCCGGCCGGTCATCGTCCCGGACACCATCGTGATCGACCACGGCAGCGTCTTCGTCTCGGCCGCGTTCCGGTCCGCCTGCCGGCACCTGGGCATCTCGATCCAGCCCGCCCACCTGGGCAGCGGGGCCGAGAAAGGCCACATCGAACGGCACTTCGGGACGGTCGGGACGCTGTTCTCCCAGTTCGCCTCCGGCTATGCCGGCCGCAGCCCGGACCGGCGCGGACGCCATGTCGAGGACCAGCCGCTGTGGTCGATGGCCGAACTGCAGGAACTGCTCGATGAGTGGCTCCTGCTCTGGCTGAACAGGCCTCATGACGGGCTCCGCGACCCCGAGCACCCCGGCCGGGCGTTCACCCCGAACGAGAAGTACGCCGCCCTGGTGGAGACGGCCGGGTATGTCCAGGTCGCGCTCGGCCCGGGCGACTATGTCGAGCTGCTGCCCGCCGAGTGGAGAGCGGTCAACGCTTACGGCATCAAGCTGAACTGGCGCACTTACGACTGCGACGAGCTCGGCCCGCTGCGCCTGCAGCCGTCCGGTGTCAGGGAACGCAACGACCTCTGGGAAATCAGGCAGGATCCCTATGACGTCTCCCGAATCCACGTCCGCGGCCCGGGCGGCTGGATCACCGCGTTCTGGAAGCACCTGAACCGGGTGCCCGTGCCGTTCGGCGAGCTCGCCTGGGACCACGCCCGCCGCGGCCTCGGCCAGGGAGCCAGCGAAGAGGAAATCGCCGACGCCGTCGCGGCACTGCTCCGCCGCGCGGGCAAAGGCCCCGGAGAAGACGGGAAACCCGCCCTGAGCAAGAGGGACCGCCGGGTCGCCGCCCGCACGAAGGCAGCCGCCCCGAAGGAGCCGCAGCCGGCCCCGCCCGAGCCCGGTTCTCCGCCGCCGGAGGAGGATCAGGCCGAAGAAAGCGAACCGCTGGCAAAGGTGATCCCGATGCCGATCTTCGACCCGTTCGCGGAAGCCGACAAGCCATGGTGAGCCGGGCCGCCGGCCCCGAAGACGACTCCCGGGTCGCGGCGCTGACCACCCTGGCGGGCTGGCGCCAGTTCGCGGGCGAGATGCCCGCCGTCCCCGAGCTGCTCGACAGCGGGACATGGCAGGGCCTGGACGCCGATAAGCGGGCCGCCTACGACGATGACCGGATCGCCCACCACTCCCGGCTGCTGGTCGTGCAGACCCCGGCCGTCCGCGACGTCGTCACCACCGGGCGGCGGCTGGCCCACATGAACCGGGCCGCCCCTTACGGCCGGTCCGGCCTGATCGTCTCCGGACCCGCCCGGACCGGGAAGACCACTGCGATCACCCAGCTCGGCAAGACGATCGAGGTGATCCACCGCCGCCGCTACCCGAGGTCCGGCGAGGACATCCCGGTCGTCTACATCACCGTCCCGCCCGCGGCGACCCCGAAGATGATCGCCGTCGAGTTCGCCCGGTTCCTCGGCCTGCCGCTGACCCGGCGAGCCAACATCACCGACATCATCGAGGCCGTCTGCGGCGTCTGCACCGACACCAGGACGACCGCCATCTGCGTCGACGAGATCCACAATCTCAACATCGCGACCCGGCCCGGCGCCGAGGCGTCCGACACCCTGAAGTACTTCTCCGAGCGCATCCCCGCCACCTTCGTGCTGGCCGGCATCAACGTCGAGCGGGGCCTGCTGTCCGGCCCCAGGGGCGAGCAGATCGCCGGCCGCTACTCCATGGTCCGCACCGGCGCCTTCCCCCGCGCCTGCCAGTGGGCCACCCTGATCTCCGCCGTCGAGGGCAGCCTGCGGCTGCAGCGCCACCAGCCCGGAACCCTCCCGGACCTCGCCGGCTACCTGCACCAGCGGACCGGCGGGATGATCGGCAGCCTGCTCTGGCTGATCCGCTCCGCCGCGATCCAGGCCGTCATCGACGGCACCGAGAAGATCACCCGCACGTCCATGGACGCCATCCCCGTCGACATCGCCTCCCAGTCCGCCGGCCACGGCAAGGACAAGCCGTGACGGCAGGCAGCAGGCCGGAAGCCCCGCTCCCGGTCCGGCCCCGCCCCCGCGACGGGGAGACCGCCGACTCCTACCTGCGCCGGCTTGCCGCCGCCAACCACCTGCGCTTTTCCTACCTGCGCCGATACCTCGCCATTCCCCGGGGCAGCTACGGCCCCGTTGACCCCGGCCCCCTGGCCGTGCTCGCCGGGCGCGAGCCGGACGCGATCGTGCGCGCCTTCCCCGAACTGGCACCAGCCGCCCCCAGGCCAGGAGACCGCCGCTACTACAGCCGCAAGGACATCGAGCGAAACCGCGCAGCCAGGCAGGAGAAGTACGCGGCGGTCCGCCGCGACATCGACGCCGGCATGTCCGAGCGGGCGATCGAGCGCAAGCACCATGTCGGCCGCCGCACCATCATCAAGGCCCTCGACTCCGCAGACCCGCCCGCTAGGAAGAGAATCCACCGCGAGCCGGAAGCCCTGAGAGGCCTGCACGGCCAAATCGACGCGATGATCGAGACGGACCCCGCAATCGCCACCGCCACGATCTGGCAACGCCTCGCCGACGACCACGGCGTGACCGTCGCCTACCCGACCCTTCGCACCCACGTCACCAGCCGCCGGGCACTAGTCATCGGGCCAGAATAACTGGCAAACCCAGGCCCGGAAGTACTGTCGGGCCAACTTCGATGGCAGAACTTGGCCCCTCACTCTGTCACTGAAAAAGGCCCGCCCAGCTCACAGGCTCATGCCGGGCCGAGAGAACTGTCACGGGACACTCATCGGCTGGCAGGTTGGTGTCGCCTCACGAAGGGCTGAGCCTGATGGACAACGAGCTGCCGTTCGCGGCAGACCTTTACCAGGG
Source organism: uncultured Actinomycetota bacterium (assembly GCA_963850115.1). Lineage (GTDB taxonomy): Bacteria > Actinomycetota > Actinomycetes > Streptosporangiales > Streptosporangiaceae > Trebonia. The sequence continues at coordinate 151,719 of CAWKKG010000017.1, read as the reverse complement.
GACCGCCGGCTACTACGACAGTTACCGGCTGCCCTACCCGGACGCGATGATCGAGTACGTGGTCGGGCAGGCCATGGTTGACGGGCAGGGCCGGCTGCTGGACCTGGCCTGCGGGACCGGGCAGCTCACCTTCCCGCTGCGCCACTGGTTCTCGGAAGTCTGGGCCGTGGACAGGGAACCCGACATGGTGGAAGCAGTCCGGGCCAAGGCAGATGCCATCGGGGCGGAGAACATCCGCCCGATCGCTGCGGACGCGGAGACCCTCGACGCGGCCCCTGGCCACTTCGAAGCGGCCGGGTAACGCCATCAGGCCCGGACGAGTTCGTGTTCATCGCCGAGCGCCTGACCTGACGAGCTGAATCTGCGCACTGATCTGGGCCGTAGGCTGGCGGGGTGACCCACACGCCGCCGGTCGTCAGTCATCTTGCCGAACGTCTGGAAGGCCTTGGCTGGGTGACCGATCTGCTGGTGGCCGGCTCCCTGGCCACCGGGGATTACGTCCCTGGTGTCAGTGATCTCGACCTGGTTGCCCTGACGGGGGACCCGGTCGGCCCGGCGCAGCAGGAGGTCCTGGCCGGCCTGCACCGCGAGTTGGACCAGGGTGCCGCTCAGGGACTGGACCTGGGCTGCCAGTACGTGGACGCGGGCAGGCTGGCCGACCTCGGGGCGCTGCACCCGACGTGGACCCACGGCTCGCTTGTCCAGCGCAGCCTGTCGGGGGTAACACGAGCCGAGCTCGTCCGGCACGGCTTCGCCGTCCTGGGCCGCCCGCCGGCCGCCGTGCTGCCGGAGATGACCGACGATGACGTCCGCGCCGCCGCGCGCGCGGAGTTGTGTGGGTACTGGGCGGATGCCGCGCGCCTGCCGCTGTGGTGGCTGAGCCCGGTGATCGCGGACCTGGGGCTGACGTCGATGGCCCGCGGCCGCCACGCCCTGGCGACGGGCCAGCTGCTGACCAAGACGCAGGCGATAGAGCAGGCGCATGCGCCTGCCTGGCTGAAAGACCAGCTCCGCGCCCGGCGGCAGGGTCAGCCGGTGGCCTCGCCGCGGGCCCGGACAGCGCTGATCGCGTGGCGGGACGCGCGACGCACCGTGGCCGGCGCATGCCGCACGGCGCCAGCCTGAACTCACACGCCGGATCGCCCGGCTATCCAGCACAGCTGCGCGCATCGCCTGCTCTCGCGAGCGTGCGCACTACAGTAAGCCAACTCGGGACAATGATTTGGCCGACCGGGTCTCCATCGATGCTCAGATGCTGTTCAGTTCGGTCAGCTCGTCTTCGGGGATGGTTAGCGCCGCGCCGGTGATGTTCTCGCGCAGATGCGAGACGGATGAGGTGCCGGGAATGAGCAGGATGTTCGGTGAACGCTGGAGGAGCCATGCCAGCGCGACGGCCATCCGCGTGGCGCCGAGGCGGGTTGCAACTGATTCGAGGGTGCTGGACTGCAGCGGGTTGAAGCCGCCGAGCGGGAAGTAGGGCACGAAGGCGATGCCCTGGGTGGCCAGGGAGTCGATGAGAGCGTCATCGGCCCGGTTGGCGATGTTGTAGTAGTTCTGCACGCACACGACTGGCGCGATGGACTGCGCTTCGGCGATCTGTTCGGCGTTGACGGTGCTGAGGCCGAGATGCCTGATCAGTCCTTCCTGCTGCAGCTGCGCGAGCGCGCCGAACGGCTCGGCGACCGAGCCCGGCTCGGGCCGGTCAAACCCTCCCCAACGCAGGTTGACCACGTCAAGTGCGTCGAGGCCGAGGTTCTTCAGGTTGTCGTGCACAGCCTGGCGCAGCTCCTGCGGAGAGCGGGCATGCGGCCAGCCGCCCTGGGCGTCGCGCTTGGCTCCGACCTTGGTGACAATGCGGAGGTCGTCCGGGTAAGGGGACAGAGCCTCCTTGATGATCTGGTTGGTGACATGCGGGCCGTAGTAGTCGGACGTGTCGATGTGGGTGATGCCGAGCTCCACCGCCTCGCGCAGCACGGCTACAGCGCCGTCGCGGTCCTTGGGCGGGCCCAAGACGCCGGGGCCGGCCAGCTGCATCGCACCGTAGCCCAGGCGCGTGACCGTCAGGTCCTCGGCCATGGCGAACGTTCCGCCGGGAAGTGTCCTCGCCACCATGAAAATACCTCTCCTCGTTGTCGTCGTAGCTTCATGTCGTTCTCGTCTTGGCTCCATACTGCCTCTGCCTACTGCCTGCCTGGGGCCGATTCGCTTAGTGAAAATCCGCGCAACCGGCGGTCGGTCACCGCAGCAGGTCAGCCGCCTTCTCCGCAATCATTACCGTGGCCGCATTGGTATTGGTCGACACGATCTCCGGCATGATGGACGCATCGGCCACCCGGAGGCCCGCCAGCCCGCGCAGGCGCAACTGAGGATCGACGACCGACAGTGAGTCGACTCCCATCCGGCACGATCCGGCCGCATGGCCGTAGGACTGGACGGCGTCACGGACGAACGCGGCGACGGTCGCGTCATCGGCGCCCAGCAGCGGATGGGAACGACCTCGCCAGTCGTCGAACGCGGCCTGCTCGCTGATTTCCAGGGCCCGACGCACGCCTGAGACCAGCGCCCGCACGTCGTGATCCTCGTCCAGGTAGCGGAAATCGATCAGCGGAGCCGACCGGGCATCGGAGGACGCGAGCGTCAGCGTCCCCCGGCTCGCGGGCCGCATGTGCCCGACGCCGAAGGTGTACCCGTGCTCGGGAGATGCCTGCCATGGATTGGCAAAAGGAACATGGATGAAGACGATCTGCAGGTCGATCGACGCCCGGCCCGGCTCGCTGTCCGCCATCAGTGTGACCTGGCCGAGATTGCCGGTCGGGGCGGGCAGCGGCCCGCTCGCCTCGACCGTCAGCCCCGCCAGGATGATGTGGTCCTGCAGGTTGCGGCCGACGCCCGGCAGGTCGTGCCGGACTTTCACGTCGGCCTGCTCAAGCTCGGCGGCGGGACCGATCCCGGAGAGCAGCAGGATATGCGGGCTGCCGATGGCCCCCGCGCAGAGGATCGTCTCGGCCGCGGCTGCGTAGTGGCGCGGCTCGTCGTTGACGATGACGTCGACGCCGGTGCAGCGTTCGCCGTCCACCGTCAGCCGTTCGACGAACGCCCCCGGCACGAGCTCGAGGTTCTCACGACCGAGCGCCGGCTCCAGGTAGGCGGTCGCGGTGCTCTGCCGCCGGCCGTCGACGATCAGCAGGTCATGGCTGCTCGCGCCGCGCAGTTGCTCCCCGTTCAGGTCGGCGGTGAGCGGATGCCCGGCCTGCTGGGCCGCGGCCAGGTACGCCAGCGACAGCGGGTGCAGCCGCGCGGCCGGCGCTGGCCGCAGCGGTCCGCTGCTGCCCCGGTAACGCGGGTCGCCGTGCGGCACCGATTCTGACCGTTTGAAGTACGGCAGCACGGACTCGTAGTCCCAGCCGGTGCAGCCCTGAAAGGCCCACGCGTCGAAGTCGCGACGGTCGCCGCGCAGGAACGCCATGGCGTTAATGCTGCCGGAACCGCCTACTGTCCGGCCCCGGGGAATGTCGTGCACGTGCCCGGTCCGGGCCTGCGGAACGGTCTCGAAGGCCCAGTCGACGTCGGTCTTGTAGAGCGCGGGCCACGTGTGCGGAGTGGAGATCCGTTCGCTGTTGTCGGCCAATCCGGCCTCCAGCAGCAGCACCCGCCGGCTCGGATCCTCACTCAGGCGCGCCGCCAGCACGCAGCCGGCGGTGCCGGCGCCGATGACGATGTAGTCAAAGACGCGATCCTCGCTCACATGTCCATCCCATCGTTTAGGGGTTACCGGAAAACGCGCCTGGTCGGGTACTGCGTCATCGCCGCGTGATCCGCATGCTGATGCTCTTGACGTGAGAGTAGTGGTTCAGCGCCTCAATGCCCTTCTCCCGGCCGTAGCCACTGTGCTTGTGACCGCCAAACGGCATCTGCACCGACTGCGTTGACCAGGAGTTGATGTAGACCTGGCCGGCCTTGAGTGCCTCGGCCACCCGGATGGCCCGCGACATGTCGGCGGTGAACACGCCGCCCACCAGCCCATAGTCAGAGTCGTTGGCCAGTTCCACCGCTTCCTCCTCGGTGTCGAACGGGATGACGACGAGCACCGGGCCGAAGATCTCCTCCCGGGCGATGCGCATGTCGTTGGTCACGCCGGTGTAGACCGTGGGCTCCACGTAGAAGCCACCCGTGAGCGCGGGATCGAGGGCCGTCGCGCCGCCGGTCTCGGCCCGGGCACCCTCTTCCGCGGCGATCTTGAAGTACCGCTGCACCGTCTCCCACTGATCGTGAGTGATCAGCGGGCCTACGTCGCGTCCGGGCCGCAGCCGGCGCGTGGCGGCCACTACCGCGTCGACGAAGCGATCCTGCACGGGACGCTGCACCAGCAGGCGCGTGCCGGACGAGCAGACCTGGCCGGCGTTGGTCGCGTAAGCCCGTACCGCCTCGGTCGCGGCGAAGTCCAGGTCGGCGTCGGCGAAGACGATGTTGGCCGACTTTCCGCCGAGTTCCAGGGTTAGCGGCAGGATGCGATCGGCGGCGATACGGCCGATCTCGCGACCAACCCGTACCGACCCGGTGAACGCGACCTTGCGCACCAGGGGGTGCGCGACGATGGCGGTTCCGACGTCCGGCCCGAGGCCAAGGACGACGTTCAGCACGCCGGGCGGCAGCCCTTCCTCCGCTGCCATCCGGGCGAGCTCCACGGTCGTGCGGGAAGTCGCCTCGGCTGGCTTGGCCACCACGGTGTTACCGGCCGCCAGCGCCGGGGCGCACGCCCGGGCGGCCTGGTTGAGCGGCAGGTTCCAGGGGGTGATCACGCCGACCACGCCGAACGGCTCGCGCAGCGTGTAGACGTGCAGGTTGGGCTGAATGTCGAGCACCTGGCCGGCCGGCAGGTTGACCAGGGCCGCATAGAACTCGAAGTACTCGGCGGCCCCACGGATCTCCGCGGCCGACAGGGCCAGCGGCTTTCCGGTGTCAGCGGTCTCCATCGCGGCCAGCGCGTCGAGCTCGGCCAGCAGGCGCCGCCCGATGGCGGCGAGGATACGGCCGCGCTCCAGCGAGCCCAGGTGGCGCCACGAGGTGCGGGCCCGGTGCGCGGCCTGGACCGCCCGGTCCACGTCGGCCGCGGTGCCCAGGCTCAGCCGGGTGCCCGGTCCGCCCGTCGACGGGTCGGTGCCGGTCCGGGTCGTTCCGGCCGCGGACGCAACGGACTCGCCGTCGATCCAGTGCAGCAGCGGTTCACTCATCGGGTGCCACCTGCCTGGATTCAGGCTGCGTCGCTCCCAGCAGGGTGTACATCTGCGTGTGGTCGGTGGCCGGGCTGACCTCGCCGGCGATGCGGCGCCACTGGCCGGCTACCTGATCGGCGACCTCAACCGGATGGTCGAGGGCCCGGGCGAGGCCGACGGCCAGGCCGACGTCCTTGGCCATCAGCTGCAAGGAGAACCCGGAGTCGAAGCTCCCGCTGGTCATGAACTGAGCCACCTTGCTCTCGCTGGTGTTGCTCCGTCCGGACGAGCTGTTCAGCACCTTCGTCATCGTGTCCGCGGAGATCCCGAATGCCTCGGCAAGCACGAGCGCCTCGACCGTGATCGACATGGTCGCGGCCGACACCAGGTTGTTCAGCGCCTTGGCGGCGTGACCCGATCCGGTGTCACCGACTCGGATGATCGTGGCGGCCATGGCGTTCAGCAGGGGGGTCGCCCGGGCCAGGTCGGTCGCGGAACCTCCCACGAGGACCGACAACCGGGCCGCCCGGGCTCCGCGTACACCGCCGGAGACCGGGGCGTCGAGCATCGGCAAGCCCCTGGCCTTTAGGCGCGCTGCCAGCGCCCGGGTGCGTAGCGGCTCCGAGGAACTCATGTCGATGACCAGGCACCCGGGCGGCAGCGCATCGGCCACCTGGTCGCGCTCGAGCACGTCTTCGACGATCTCGGAGGTCGGCAGCATGAGGATCAGCGCCTGAACGGTGGCGAACGACTGCCGCCCGGTCGCGGCGATCGAGGCGGGGTGCTCGGCGACGAATCTCTCGGTCACCCCGGGTGCGGCGTCCGATACGGTCAGTGCGAAGCCCGCCTCGGCGAGATGGGCCGCCATCGGCGAGCCCATGTTGCCGAGGCCGATGAAACCGACCTGGGTAATGGTCATCGCGACGCGCCCGCGGCCGCCTGCGCCCCGTCGTCCGTCGCCTCGGCGTCCATCGCCGCGAAGACCTCGGCGGCGTTGCGGAACGCCTCCAGCGCAGCCGGTCCGCCGCAGTAGAAGGCGCTTTGCATCAGTACCTCCTTGATCTGCTCGCGCGAAACGCCGTTGTTGACGGCCCCGCGCACGTGGGCCTTGAACTCGTGGGAGCGGTTCAGCGCAATGATCATGGAGAGGTTGATCAGGCTGCGCTCCTGCAGGCTCAGCCCGGGGCGGTTCCACAGGTCGCCCCAGCAGTACTGGGTGACGTACTCCTGGATGTCCCGGGAGAATTCGGTGGCGGCGGCCAGCGAGGCGTCGACGTAGGCGTCGCCGAGCACGCGGCGGCGCGTGGCGAGCCCAGCCTCATAGAGGTCTTGATTCACGACAACTCCTCAAGCATCAGTGGTTTCGGTCAGACGCGAGCAAGATCGGCCCAGTCGCGGATGATGAAAGCGCCGCCCCCGTCATCGTCCACGCGGCAGGCGGAATGCCCGCCGAAATGCCCGGGGAACACGAGCAGGGACCGGTCGGCAGCCTCGGCGAGCAGGCGGCGACGGGTGGCGCGGGCCATCGCCGGGTCCTCGCAGAAACAGCTGTTGACGTCGGGATTACTGATCTGCGCCGGTGAGTGGAGGATGTCGCCGACGAACAGGGCACCAGCGCCGCTGGACTCCAGCCTGAGCACGGACGAGCCCGGGGTGTGGCCGGGCTCGGCCTGCAACAGCAGCTCGGAGTTGATGCGGTGCTGGCCGGCCCACCGGTCGATGAGGCCGGCCCGCTCCAGCGGGCGCACACTGTCCTCGAACACATTCTGGTTGCCGTCGCCGGGCGGCCGGGGCGTGCGGACCGGATCCCAGAACAGGAAATCCGGCTCGCAAATCAGGTAGCGGGCGTTGGGAAAGGTCGGCACCCAGTCCCGCCCTTCCAGGCGGGTGTTCCATCCCACGTGATCGACGTGCAAGTGAGTGTTGATCACGATGTCCACGTCCTCCGGCGACACGCCGGCCGCTCGCAGGTTGTCCAGGTAGGCCGTGTCGTGGTGGGCGTAGGCCGGCGCGTACGGGCGTTCCTTGCCGTTGCCGGCGCCGGTGTCGAGCAGGATGATCGCCCCCTGGCTGCGGATGAGCCAGGTATGCAGCACCGTGCGAAGCGTGCCATTCGCAGCGTCGTAGAAATCGGGGTCGAGCCAGCCCGCGTTGTCCGCCCAGTAGGCGGGGCTGCTGTCGGGGAACAGGAATCCCGGCGTGGCCGGGCTCTTTCCCGCGTATTCGGGCACGCGCGTCACCTCCACGTCGCCGAGAAGAATGCGCGCAGGCTCGGTCACCATGACCGATTAGCCTCGGGTACCGGGTAGAGGTCCTCCACCGCGGGCGGTACCGCGGCCGAGACGAAGTTCGCGGTCTCCAGCAGCCGCGGTGTCCAGTTGTTGCCCTTGGCCATGTTGCGGGTCTCGGCCATATAGGCGCTCCGCGCTTGCACGTCGTCGGTCATCTGACGCTCACGCCCTTCCCAGACGGCCAGCGCCTCGGCGACGGTGTCGTACTGGTCAAGGGCATAGGCCAGGTCGACCGCGTTGACTATGCCGACGCCGGCCCCTGGCCGAGAGCCGGGCACATGGCGTGCGCCGCGTCGCCCACCAGCACCGCCCGCCCCGTCGACCAGGGCGTGACGCGGTTGGTCTGGTAGTTGTCGTGCCGGCCGCCCTCGGCCTTGCCGGCCAGCTCGATGATCGGGATGAGATGCGGGAAGCGGTCCGACCAGACCTCAACGTCGACCGGGATCCTGGACGCGCGCTCGTTTTTCGTCTCGGCCATGAACGCGATGTAGAGCATGTCCGGCCCCATCGGGTGGTACAGCACGCGCATGGCGTCCGGCTCGAGCGTCCAGTAGTCGAGCACCCGGTTCCACCGCTCGCCGCGGAACTCCTCCGGGCGCGGGATCAGGACCCGGCATACACCGTCGGAGTACTTCTTGCGCTCCTGGGTGAGGTCACCGAGCGAGTTGCGCACGGCCGACCCGGCACCATCGGTGCCGATCACCAGGTCGGCCTCCAGCCGGCTTCCGTCCGCCATCAGCAGTGCACCCGCGGGGTCGGCGCCGACGGCTTGCGAGCTCGTCACTATCTCTACGCCGGCCGCGCGGGCCGCGTCGGCCAGCAGCGAGTGCAGCTTCGGCCGGGTGATCGCCCAGTAGGGGTAGCCGGGCACTTCGAGTGAGACCGACGCCCCGTTCAGGAAGGTCTCGTAGTAGTCCGGCCGCACGCCATGCTCACGGACGGACTGCGCGACGCCGATGACCTCAAGCGCCAGCATCGCATTGCGCCACATCACGATGCCTGCCCCGAAATCGCGCACGGTGTCGTTCTGTTCATGGAGCCGCACGGACCAGCCGCGTTGCGCCAGTGCGGTGCTGACGGTGAGCCCTGCGAAGCCGGCTCCGCGACCTCTGCGCGCCGGGCAGGCGCTTGTGGTGTTGTCATCGCAGTACCTCTCAGATGTTGCTCATGGGGGGTGCCCTGTCTTGGTGGTCACGTCTTCGGGATCGGCGTCTCCGGGGTCGCTGTGAGGTGGTGGGTACCAGTCAGGCCGGCGGCGCCGGGGTGCTGCGCACGCAGAACGCGCGGAAGGCGTGGCGGATGTCCCATGTGCCTGACCAGTTGCCCGGGAGCGCGATGACCCCACCCGGCGTGACCTCGTGCCGGGTGCCGTCGTGGTCGACGATGAAGCCGTCACCGGCCAGGACGAAGGCGAAGAACCCGTGTCCGTCTGGAGCCCACGGGTACTGGCCGGGCTGGCGCGACCTGATGTCGCAGCGGCCGTCTGGACCGTCGAAGATCACCGTGTCGGTGTCAGCGGGTGAACCGGGGGCGGCCGCCGGACCCGGCGGCATGTCGGCCAGCACCCGGCCGGCCGGCCGGAACGCGGACGCGACCACCGTGCCCGGCAGCGGAGGGGCCGGAGTCGTGTGCAGGTAGACCTTGCGAATCGTCTCGCGGATATGCCAGGTTCCAACCCATCCGAACGGAAGCACGAGCACGCTGTCCGCGGTCAGCTCGTGCGAAGTCCCGTCCTCGTCGACGATGGTCGCGTCCCCGGAGAGGATGTACATGAACGACCCCCGCTTGTCCTTGACGCGCGGGAACACGCCGGCGCCGCAGGCCCAGACCGCGAAGAAGCCGTCGGCGCCGTCGAACACCGTCTTCTCATGGGCGAACGGCACGCCCTCGAGGATCGGCTCCATAGAGACGACCTCGGGCAGCGGCCCCCGCAGTACCTGGGCGGCGTCGAGAAAGGCGGCCCGCATCGTCGGGTGGTGCACGCTCACGCGATTGCTCCTTGCCGGGCGGAAGGTGAGACTCCGGTTTCGGCCACGGCCGGTATGCCGAGCAGCTCGAATGACGGCCGGTGCATGATCGCCTGCAACTCCTCATCGGTGATGGGCGTGAGGGCGAACTGCTGCGTGTGGGCCACCACGCGAGCCAGGGCGGCGGCGGCGCTCTCGGCCGAGACCATCGGGGAATCGCTGCCGAACAGCACTTTGTCGAGGACGCCGTATTCCTTGGCGGCCGACAGCGCTGTGGCCAGCACCGTCGGCCGGTTGGCAATCGCCGAGGTATCGGCGTAGACGTTCTTATGCCGCCGCATGACCACGACCGCCTCGTGAACCCACGGATGGCCCATGTGAGCGATCACGATGCGCAGTTCGGGGAAGGCGATCGCGACGTCGTCGAGCAGCAGCGGGTTGGCATCGGCCAGGCGGCCCGCATTGGCGAAGATCGCACCCTGATGGATCATCACCGGCAATCCGAGGCGCTCGGCGGTCGAGAAGACTCGCATCGTCAACGGGTTCAGCGGTGACGTTCCCTGGTAAATCGGGCCGAGTTTGATGCCGCGTAGCCCGAGATCGGCGTGGCATCGCTCGACCTCGGCGACAGCATCATGGCGAGTCGGGTCCACGGACATGAAGCCGACGGTCTGACCGCCGACCTCCCGCACGAACGCGGCCACCGCGTCGTTGGGCACCATGATCCCCGACGCCTGGGCCTGCAATCCGAACACGATGGTGCGGGCTGCGGGAACGACCTGCCGCCGGTACGACTCGACTGTCACGCTGTCGATGGCGCCCGCGGCCAGCCGGGTCGAGACCCGGCCGAGCCCGTCGGTCCACGGCGGCCGCTGGTGGTCCGGGCTCCAGAAGTGCGTGTGCACATCGGTGATCATGAGTGGCTAGCTCCTGAGGGCGTCATTCCACTGCCCGCGATAGCAGGCGGAACTGGCAGGTCGGCGACCGGCAGATCACCGCTACGTGGCTTGGTTGGTATCCCGAGAGTACGACTACCATACTAGTTGGTCAAGAGCCTGATCAGCCGAAATATGGCTGTAGCTCAGGGGAAACATCGGCCGCTCGATAGCCGGGCGGCCATGGCCTATCGGATGCTGCCCGGGTTACCATGTTAGATCGGCCTCGGCTGCGAGGCGCGATTGGTATGGTAGCCGGAGGGGGGTCGCAGCTGTTCATGCGAGAACGCGACGCTCGTGCCGATGAAGGGATGGATCACGGTCTCATGACGAGGTCTGAGGCACGCGCCGACGCCAGTCCGGTATCACCTTCGAAGCCGGATGCCGCCCCGGCCGGGCGGACAGTTCCCGTCGCCGCCGGGAAGGGGTCGATGAAAGATGTCATCGCCTCGCAACTGCGGCAGGAGATCGCCTCCGGAATGATCGCCTTCGGCGAGAAGCTCTCCGAGGCACGGCTAGCCCAGCGGTTCGGCGTGAGCCGGATGCCGGTGCGGGAGGCACTCAAGGAGCTAGAAGCCTCCGGCTTCGTCGCTATTGAGCATCGGCGAGGGACGTTCGTCCGGCGTCTGAGCCGGCCCGAGATCCTCGATCTTTACGAGGTCCGCGAGGCAGTGGAGTGCATGGCCGCCCGGTTGTGCGCCAATCGTGGCAGCAACGAGATCGTCGCCCTGCTCGGTGAGGTGATGTTCGCCATGGCTGACGCCGCTGAGCGCGGTGACGCCGAGGGGTACAGCGCCACCGACGAGCGGCTGCACGAGTTGATCATGCAAGGTGCCGGTAACGGCCCGCTGGCCGATTATTACCGCCTGCTCACACAGCAGCTGCACCGCGGTCTGCTGTCGTTGATCGTGACCAGGCGGGAAGGCCGGATGGAACGGTCTTTGGCCGAGCACCGGGCGATCGTGGGCGCCATCCGGGCCCGCGACGCCCAGGCCGCGGAGGCCGCGATGCGTATGCACGTGCAGCAGGGTCGACTGGAGCTGGCGGACGAGGTCCTGCACAAGTTCGCCCTGTAGCCGATCGCGGCCGCCCTGGGCTGGCCGCTTATCTACGCCGTTGACGCCAGCGCGGCTAAGCCGCGGCTCCCGCTGGTGCTCGGCGCGGTGCGCTTCGTCAGCCTTATTCGTGCTCATTCGCGGATCCGGATCTGACATGGTAATCCGGGCAGCGTTCGATGGGCCACGACCGGCCGGCCATCGAATGATCGATGTTTCCCCTGAGCTACAGCCATATTTCGGCTGATCAGGCTCTTGACCAACTAGTATGGTAGCCGTACTCTCTGGATACCAAGCCAAGTACGCAGCGGCGATCTACCGGTCGCCTGCCCTACCAGTCTCGCCCGTCTCAGATCACGCCTCGCCGCCATCGCGGGCAGCGGAATGACGCCCCAAGAGCTTTGAATGCCGGACCGAGTCCGCCGGGCTGGCCGATTCGGTTACTGGCTCGACTGTCAATGCCGACGAAGGACATATCCACTACTAACCCCGGAAAGGGGCCACGATGACTGAGGTGTCGGAGCAGGTCGGCGGCGGCGGGCCGATTGGGGGGGAGATCGAGTCGCACTCGATCGACATCATCCCGGACAGTGAGCGGGGCGGTAAGGTCAGCGGCCAGTTCACGCTGTGGTTCGCCACTAATGCGAATGTATTTAACTTCGTGCTCGGCGGGTTCGCGATTCTCTTCGGGCTGAATGTGTTCTGGGCGCTGATCGCGATGTTCCTGGGGGCGGGCCTAGGGCTGGCGTTCACCTCGCTGCACGCCGTGCAGGGGCCGCGGCTCGGGGTGCCCCAGATGATCCAGTCCCGGGGCCAGTTCGGGTTCTACGGCGCGATCTTCGTGTTCGCGGCGTCGATCGTGCTGGACGTGGGCTACCTGGCCGCCCAGCAGGTGGTACAGGCTCAGTCGCTCAATGACCTGACCGGGTCGGTGAGCATCCCGGTCTGGATCATCATCGTGACCATCCCGGCGGTGCTGCTGGCGGTGTTCGGGTACGGCTGGATTCACCGGATCCAGCCGACGCTGACCGTGGTGTTCGGCGCGGCGCTGCTGGCGGCGGTGATCCTGACCGCGGTCAGCGGGGACAGCCTGGCCAAGGGGATGGGCGGCACGCACCTGTCCAGCTTCCCGATCTTCATCGCCGCGGTCGGGCTGTTCTTCATGAACATGCTGAGCTGGGCGGTGTACGTGTCGGACTACTCGCGGTACCTGCCGCGGAACGTGAGCGCCTCGCGGACGTACTGGGCGGTGTTCGGCGGCAACGCGCTGGGCGCCTGCCTGTACGGAGGCCTGGGCATTTACATCACGGCGCTCGCGCCGAACCAGGACAGCGTGGTCACGCTCGGGTCGATCGCCGGGAAGTGGATCCTGCCGATCCTGGCGCTGAGCCTGCTGGGCAGCGACGCGCTGAACGCCTACACCGGGATGCTCGGTCTGGAGAGCGTCCGCAGCACCTTCCAGAAGGTGGCGGCGTCGCGGACCGCCCGGATCATCGGCCTGCTGGTCGTGTTCATTGTCGCCACGATCCTGGCCGAGACCGGGTACAAGACGTTCCTGACCTCGTTCGAGAACTTCATCAACGTCCTGCTGTTCTTCTTCGTCCCGTGGAGCGTGATCAACCTCGTCGACTTCTATCTCGTGAAGAAGGGCCGCTATGACGTGACGTCGTTCTTCACCCCGAAGGGCGTCTACGGCGGCTGGCGGTGGACCGCGCTCATTCCCTACGTGATCGCGCTGGGCGCCCAGGTCCCCTTCATTGACCAGACCCTCTACGTCGGGCCGATGGTCAGCGTCCTCGGCGGCGCCGACATCTCCTGGCTCGTCGGCTTTGTCGTCGGCGGCGTCGGCTACCTCATCGCCGTCCGCATCACCAGCGGCCGTGCCCGGCTCACCGCCCCCGAGCCCCAGGGCGCAGTCAGCTCCTGAGGAGAGCGATGCCCGCCCGGCCATGATGGTGACCGATATCCCTCCAGGGATATCGGTCACCATCATGATGTCCAGTAGCCGAACGCGCGAGTCCAGGGCTCCTTGCCCGGTCCCGGCGCCTCTGCGAGGTCTGCACTGTTGGTCTAGTGGCGGGTCGGGGCCGTTTGGCGCGGCGCAACGTTTTTTGTTTTTTATGCCGAAGTGAAGGCGCGCCGTGTTCTGCGCCAGAGCTTGCGCCGGGGTATTTCTCAACCGATCGGTCTGTAATATCCTGGCCTGGTCCGATAGCGATGCTTGCGACGTGGTCCGCAAGCCGTGTCCGCTGCCAGGAACCCCGTGGAGGGATGCAGTGGCCGACATCGACCGGTTGCCCGAGGTGCGGCTGGCCGAAGCCATGCCCGTCCGCGACCGGCTGGCCATCTACCGTGACGCCGTCTGTCGTTCCCTGGTCAGCTTGTCGGTTGACATCCCGGATGGCGACCGGTTCACGGCGTGCGTCCGGGCTACGCCGCTCGGCGTCCTCCGCATGACCGAGGTGCAGTCCAAGCCTCAGGTCGTCCGCCGGACACCCCGTCTCATCAATGCGGACGACGAGCGGTACCTCAAGGTCGGGATGCTGCTTACCGGGCGGTGCGTGGTCACGCAGCACGGAAGGGAGGCTGCCCTGGGTCCAGGGGACCTCGTCTGCTACGACACGGCCGCCCCTTACGGCTTCCTGATGCAGTCCCCGTTCGCGCTGGCGGTCTTCATGATGCCCGCCACGCACGTCGAGCATCGCCTACGCGGCTTCGATCAGGTCACCGCCACGGCGTTCTCGGGCCGCGAAGGTCTCGGGGCAGTGGTCGCCGAGATGCTCCGGGCACTCCACGCCGGCTCCGCGAGCATAACGGGCGAAGCGGCCCTCCATGTCGGCGACGCAGCCGTCAACCTTGTCGCCGGCCTCGTGGCCCAGCGCAGTGGCCGGCCGCTCGACGAGAACGCGGGGGCGGCGGCCTTGCGTGCCCGGGTGCGGCGGTACATGGAGGAGCACCTCGCCGACCCGGGCCTCACGGCGGCTGACATCGCCGCTGCCTGCGGGATCTCCGTGCGTTATCTGTACAAGCTGTTCGAGTTCGAAGGGACGGCGGTGTCGACCTGGATCCGTAACCGTCGTCTCGATCAGGTCGAGCGCGATCTCGCCGATCCTCGCCTCGCGCACCGCAGTATCGCCCACATCGGCGCCCGCTGGGGGTTTGCGGACGCCCCGGCGTTCAGCCGGACGTTCCGGGCCCGCCGGGGGATCACCGCGCGCGAGTTCCGGGCCCTGGCGCTGCGCCCGCCGGGTCCCGGCTGACCGAATTTCCCCGCCCGCCCGTCCCGCCGCCCGGCCCGGCAGTGCACGGATGGGCAAGAGGCCGTGCCAGCTGCGCCAACTTTGGACGGCTGTCCGCGCGCATGCTGTGCTGCAGCGGCCGGCGCTGGCCCGCCGCGCGCGTCGTCCAGCGGAGGAGACCAGCAATGTCCGTGCAACACCCGAAGTTCCGGGCGGCCGCCGTTCAGGCGGCGCCAGTGTTCCTTGACCTCGACGCCACGATCGACAAGTCGATCGCGCTGATCGCCGAGGCGTCCGAGAACGGTGCCGGCCTGATTGCCTTCCCCGAGACCTTCGTCCCGGGTTACCCCTGGTTCATCTGGCTCGACTCCCCTGCGTGGGGGATGCAGTTCATCCAGCGCTACCACGACAACTCCCTTGTCTACGGCTCCCCCCAGGCCGAGCGTCTCGCCAAGGCGGCCGGGGACTACGGCGTCACCGTCGTCATGGGGCACAGCGAGAAGCACCAGGGCAGCCTGTACATGGCGCAATGGATCATCGGCCCGGACGGCGAGACGATCGCCAAGCGCCGCAAGCTCAAGCCGACCCACGTCGAACGGACCGTCTTCGGGGAAGGCGACGGCAGCGACCTGGCCGTTCACGACACCGCGCTCGGGCGGCTCGGGGCCCTTTGCTGCTGGGAGCACTTGCAGCCGCTCTCCAAGTACGCGATGTACGCGCAGAACGAGCAGGTGCACGTCGCCGCGTGGCCGAGCTTCTCCGTCTACCGCGGTGCGGCCCATGCCCTGGGCGCGGAAGTGAACAACGCGGCGAGCCAGATCTACGCTGTCGAGGGGCAGTGTTTCGTCATCGCTCCGTGTGCCACGGTGAGCGCAGAGATGTCGGAGCTGCTGTGCACCGACGACATGAAGAAGATGCTCCTGCTCCAGGGCGGCGGCTTCGCGCGCATCTACGCCCCCGACGGGCAGCTCATGCACGCGCCGCTCGCGGAGGATGAGGAGGGCCTTGTCTACGCCGACATCGACCTGTCGATGATCGCGCTGGCCAAGGCGGCGGCCGACCCTTCCGGGCACTACTCGCGTCCCGACGTCACCCAGTTGCTGTTCAACCGCACGCCGCGGCGCGCGGTTGTTACGTCCGCCGCGGGAGCCGACCTCGGCGTAGTCGACGACCCCGACCCCGACCCGGTGACGAGCCTGCTGGTCCAGGCCATGACGCAGGCGGAGGGCTGACGTGGCCGAGTCCGCGATCCCCGCTCACCTGCGGCGCACCCGGGTCCGCACCGTCCGCGTACCCGGCGACTACGAGCCCCCGTACCCCAGCTTCTCCGCGCGCTACCGCCCGTCGGTCACTCAGGTCGTGATGGCCTACTTCGGGGTCCAGTGGCGCGGCCCGCGCCCGGAGGCCGTGGACCTCGCCCTCGAACGCCTGTGGTCAGACCTTCGCACAAGCGGGGCCGGGCACCGCGACAACGCGAGCTACGTCGACGAGGCCGGCTGCGCGACCCGGCTCACCGTTGCCTACTGGGACTCCACAGCGGACTTCGATGCCTGGTTCGACGCCCGCGGCAGGCTCTGGACGGCCCCAGCGAACCGGCAGGACGGCGTGGGATTCTTCACGGAGATCCTGCGCCCCACCGTCGACCGGTACGAGACCCTGTTCTCGGCCGACGACCGGCTCGAGGGCGTCGGCGTCCTCGCCCCCGCCATCAGCGGGCCAATCCAGGAGCACGCCTACTGGGGCGGTGCCCGGGACCGGATCCCGCTGTCGCAGACCGACCCGATGGCCCCCGGCGGGGTGCCCGTCATTGACGTGGACGGACCATTTCGGCGAGTGCGGCCCGCCGAGAACATCTGCCTGATCAGGTCCGGGCAGGACTGGGCAGACACCGAGGCTGACGAGCGCCAGATGTACCTGCGTGACGTCGAACCGGTACTCCGGGCCGGCATGGACTTCCTCAGGGACAAGGGTCTGGATATCGGCTGCTATGCCAACCGCTACGTCACTGTCCTTAACGAAGACGGCACGCCGTCCGACCGGTCCTACGGGATGAGCTGGTGGAAGAGCCTGGCGGCGCTTGAGCGGTGGTCGGAGTCCCATCCCACCCACGTCGCGATCTTCGGCGCCGCCATGAAGTACCTGTCAACGCTTGGCCCAAACGCGAGACTCAAGCTCTACCACGAGGTCACGGTCGCCTCGGCCGCTCAGCAGTCGTTTGAGTACTTCAACTGCCACGACGCGACCGGGATGCTCCGCGCAAGCCAGCAGCCGGCCCAGCTCCAGCGGTCCTGACATGGGTCGCGTCAAATAGTGCTCCGGGTTCCAAATGGCGGCTCACCGGTCCGCCCTGCGCGGGGCGGACCGGTGAGCGCTGGTTTCTCAGGGCTCCGTCACGGCGTGGCCGGCCGGAGCGCGGGGCGGGTCGGGGTCAGCTGTAGGTGACCACGTTGATGGGTCCGATGGCGGTCGAGTTGGTGGGCCCGCCGGTTCCGTTGATCACTGATTCGATGCCTCCGAAGTTGTTGAGCCACTTGGTGAAGATGTCGTGGAACACGACGCCCGAGGTCGCCGGCGCCTGGAAGGCCATCGCGCTCTCGATGGCCGGCCCGACGTCGAAGTTGGAGTAGACCCCCATGCCGTAGCCCTGGAACGTGGTGACGCTGTTGGGGATGTAGAACGCCGGGTAGCCGTCCTGGGTCGCGCTGGACATCCAGGCGGCCTGGCTCGGCACGTCGTAGGGGTTCTCGTTCTGGTAGAAGATGACGGTGCCGCCCTGCCCGTTCCAGACGGTCTCGTATTGCTGGTAGTGCTCGACGGCCAGGCCGTAGGCCGTCACGTTGCTGCCGTTGACGGTCAGGCCGGTCGCGGCGGTGTCGGAGGTCCAGGAACCGCCGCCCGCGCCGTGGTCCGCGCGCCAGGACCAGATGTCGTCGAGGATCGAGTTGTTGCTGTTGTCGATGAAGGCGTCGGTTACCGATCCGACCTCGGCGCCGCCGATCCGGAAGAAGACGTCGTCGATGCTCACCGGGTCGGAGGCGTGGCTCACGGTCGAGCCCTGCGTCCCGACGGTGAGCAGGGTCGGGGAGTTCACCGGTCCGGCGTCGAGGATCAGGCCGGAGATGTTGACCCCGCCGACGTCCGCCACGCTGATCGTGGTCTGGCCCGCGGTCGGGATCAGGGTCGCGAATCCGAGCCCGATGATCTTCGTGTCCGCCTTGGTCACGTTGATCGTCGAGGCGTAGCTGTAGACGCCCGGCGTGAACAGCAGGTTCTCACCCGCGGCCAGGGCCGCGTTGATCGTAGTGATCGTGCTGGAGGAGTTCACGATGTAGAAGGTGTTGTTCACCGAGAGCGAGGTGCCCGGGGTGTTGCCGCCGGCCCAGGACGGCCCGCTGGAGTTGGTCCGCACCGAGGGGACGAACACGTTGTAGTTGCCGGAGGAGTCGGTGTACAGGTAGGGCTCTTCCTGGGTCACCGGGCAGGTGCCGAGCGTCGTGTACGGCTGGGGGCCGCCGTTGGCGATGGTGGTCGTGCTGAAGCTCTGCGCCGGGGCGCCCGGGTCGCCGCAGAACACCTGGTTCCACACGCCGTTGGTCCACGAGCCGATATTGGTGTTCCGGGTGAGGTACTGCTGCTGGGAACCGTTCTCCACGGTGCCGTTGAGCTCGGAGTCGGCGATGAAGCCGCCGCTGGCCCAGTCCGGCGTCCCGTCGCAGTAGTCCATCAGGGTGACGTTGCCATTGATGTCTACCCGGCGCATCGGCGAGGCCTGTGAAGCGGCCCACACCTCTTCGCCGGCGAAGCAGCCGGTCAGGCCGGTGACGTTGATCGTGAGGTTGGAGACCGAGCGCCAGAAGTTGTCGGTGGCGTAGCACTCCGTCTGGACGCCGTTGGTGCACTGGTTCCAGGAGTCGATCGTGCCGTTGATCACGACCTGGCTCGGGTTCTGGCCCAGGCCCTCGACGCTCTCGTAGTAGCCGACCTGGAAGTCCAGCGGGGCCGCGGCGGAGCCGTAGGTTCCGGGCTCGAACAGGATCTCGTAGCGCTGGGTGCCGAACTGGTTCGGGTTCTGCTGGGTCCCGATCGCGTTGAGGGTGCTCGCGATAGTGCTCACCGATTCGCTCGGGCTGATCACGATCACGTTCGCGCCGAGGCTGCCGCCGGTGGGGGGCGCGCCGCCCCCGCCGGTTGAGGTGAAGGTGAGGTAGTTGATGTTCCAGCCGGCGTTGTCCTGGTCCACGGTCAGGGTCTGGGTGCCGGCGGGGAGGGTGACGGTGGCGTTGACCGTCGTCCAGGTCTGGTAGCCGCCGGTGGCCGGGGCGTTGACGTTGCCGCTGAGGTTGGTGCCGGCGCTGTTGGCGATGTGCAGCGCGTCGGTGACGGCGCTGGGGGACGCCAGGCGCAGGCCGACGGTGTAGGTGCCGGCGGTGGCGACGTTGACGGTGTACTTGAACCACTGTGGCCTGCGGTCCAGCCGAGGTCGTAGCCGCCGCCGGTGTCGGTGGTGGCCTCCAGGTCAACCCCGTCGCTGCGGTAGGCGTTGCCGGAGCCGTTGACCGAGGTGACGTTGTAGGCGGTGCCCTGCCCGCCGGTGTCGTAGTTCTCCGCCTGCACGGTGCCGGGCACCGCCGCCGCGGTCCCGCCGTAAGGGGCCTCCCCGCCGCCGGAGGACGTGTTCAGGCCGAAGGCGAGGAAGTTGATGTTCCAGCCGCCGTTGTCCTGGTCCACGGTCAGGGTCTGGGTGCCGGCGATGAGGGTGACGGTCGCGGTGACGGTGGTCCAGGTCTGGTAGCCGCCGGTGGCCGGGGCGTTGACGTTGCCGCTGAGGTTGGTGCCGGCGCTGCTGGCGATGTGCAGGGCGTCGGTAACCGCGGTGGGCGCGGCGAGGCGCAGGCCGACGGTGTAGGTGCCGGCGGTGGCGACGTTGACGGTGTACTTGAACCACTGCCCGGCCGCGGTCCAGCCCAGGTCGTTGGCGGGACCGCCGGTGTCGGTGGTGGCCTCCAGGTCAACCCCGTCGGAGCGGTAGCCGTTGGCGGTGCCGTTGACCGAGGTGACGTTGTAGGCCACGCCCTGCCCGCCGGTGTCGTAGTTCTCCGCGTACACGGCCCCGGGCACCGCCGCCGCGGTCCCGCCGTAAGGAGCCTCGGCGGCAGCGCGGGCCGGGGAGCCCGCGGAGGCGACGCCGGTCAGCGCCAGGGCGAACAACGCCGCCACCACAACGGCCACACGGACTTTAGGGCGGGAACGGGGTCGGGACCGGCCGGGCCAGCCGCGCATGAGCGCAGGCAGCCGCAGCACGGGCAGGTGTCTCATCATGGTCTCCTTTGGCTCTAGCTCTTCCTCCGATAGCCGCCACTCCAGCTGCCCGGCTTACTTCCGGCCCAGGGTGAATGCCCGGGCCGGGTGGTATTGCAGGCGTACCGCTGCAACGGCATGCCGCTCAGTCCGGGCACCGGGGATACCAGCGTGCACGCCAGAGTTGTCAGCCCGGCGCATCCCGGTGTCCAAATGTCAGCGGTTACATGCCCTCTCTGCTGCGGACGTTAGATAGCTATGTAACCGCTGTCAATAGGTCATTGGGGGCGCCGTTCCCCCGGATTAAAGCCGGGCGCGGACCAGGCCGCTCGCCGGAACTGAGGTCTTCACCCCACGGCCGGATGAGCACCCGTGCCGGTGCCCGCGACCCGTTCTAGCCCTCGCGTGGCGGGCAGCCGCAGGAGGCGCGGATGACGAGCCGGGTCGGCAGGACCTCGGCCTGCGGGGCCAGGCCCGGGCTGGCGATCCTGGCCATGAGGCGGCGCGTCGCGCGGCTGCCGAGCTCGTGGATCGGCTGGCTGACCGTCGTCAGCGGCGGGCTGACGATCCGGCTCGGGTACAGGTCGTCGAACCCGGTCACCGCCACGTCCGCCGGGACCCGGACCCCCGCCCGCTGCAGCTCGCGCACCGCGCCGATCGCCATCTGGTCGTTCGCGCACGCCACGGCCTGCGGCAGGGCCGTGCGGCCGAGCAGCACCCGGGCGGCCTGCACCCCGCTGTCCTCCGAGAAGTCCCCGTAGATGACTTGGTCGATGCCGCTGTCCGGGGTCGCCGCGACGGCCCGCTCGAACGCCGCCTGCCGCGCCACGGCGTCCGGCGCGTCCTTCGGGCCGGCGACGAAGCAGAGCCTGCGGTACCGGTGCCGCCCGGTCAGGTGCGCGGCCAGCGCCGTCATGCCGCCGGCGTTGTCGCTGAGGCAGGCATCGGCCACGGCCTGCCCGGGGCTTCCGGCGATGACCACCACCGGTACCTGCGCGGCCAGCGACCTCAGCTCACCTGGATCCAGGATCTCCTCGGCCAGCAGCAGCCCGTCGGCCTTGCCGGCCAGGGCCCGCACCCGCCTGGCGAACTGCTCCCCGCGGGTCCCGAACGTCAGCAGCAGCGAGTACTCGCTCCCGCGCAGCGCCTGCTCCGCCGCGTGCACGACGTGGTCGATGAACATCAGGCGGCTGCGCTCGACGCCGGCCTCGTCGGCCTCCTCGGCGCCGCGGTGCAGGCCCACCAGGGCGATGATGCCCTTCCGCCCCCAGCTCAGCCCGCGCGCCGACGCATCCGGGACGAACCCGAGCGCCTCGATGACGCTGAGCACCCGCTGGCGCGTATCAGCGCTCACCAGGTCCGACCCGCGCAGCACCCGCGACACCGTCGCAGTAGAAACGCCGGCCACCCGGGCAACATCATAAATAGTTGTCAATCATGTCCAAATGTCAGCGGTTACATGCCCTCTCTGCTGCTGACACTAGATAGCTATGTAACCGCTGTCAATAAGTGATCTAGGTGCCTGCGGATGCGGAAACTCTAACACGGCCGCTTGAAGGCGGCCTTCCCGGACGGGCCGGAGATGCGGGTGTCTCACAAGACGATCTACCAGTCGGTCTACGTGCGGGGCCGGCTCTGCCTCACGCGCCAAAGAGGTCGGGCGGCGGGAAACGTTCAGGAATTCTCAATGTTTGACAATGCTTAACCTTGACGTCTCTAGGGCGGAGAAGCGCCGAAATGTACCTTCAAGGCGGGGGTGCTCGGAGTCATGGTCAGGTTACTGACCGTCCCTAACCCGGAGGTACATGTGCCCAGGTCCGGCATGCGGAAAATCCCCCATGCCCTCATTGCGATCGCCGCGATTGTCCTCGCCTTCGCTGGCTGCCTCGTCGCCACCGTCCCGGCCCGCGCCGCAAGTTCCCTCTCGCTGGTGATCCTGCCCGATCAAGGCGAGAACGCGATCTACAACTTCGTCAATTCGGCCACGAGCTCGATCAACGTGACCATTTACGAGCTGAAGGACACCACGCTGGTCAACGACCTGGTCGCTAAGGAGAAGGCGGGCGTCAACGTCCGCGTGATCCTGGACCAGGCTCACCAGTCGTACGACTCGGCCGCCTACAGCGCGCTGACCGGCGCAGGCGTCGGCGTGGTCTGGTCCTCCACCGCGTTCACCTACACGCACCAGAAGACGATCACCGTCGACAATGACGAGTCCTACATCAGCACGGGCAACTTCGACACGACGTACTACGCGACCTCTCGTGACTTCGGAGTGTTCGACACGTTCGCCGCCGACGTGTCGGCGATAACCGCGGTCTTCAACGCTGACTACGCGCATACCTCCATCACCCCGGCCGACGGGACCGATCTCGTCTGGTCGCCCACCGACTCCCAGACCCAGCTGCTCGCCCTGATCAACGGGGCGACCAAGAGCCTCGACGTCGAGCAAGAAGAGTTCAGCGACACCACCCTGATCAACGCGCTCGTCTCGGCCCTGAAGCGCGGTGTGACCGTCCGCGTGGTCCTCGAGGATCCGTCGAGCTACTCCTCCGAGGTCAACGAGGTCGAGAACGCCGGCGGCCAGGTGACTGGATACTCATCCTCAACCGGCTTCTACATTCACGCCAAGACGATCATCGCCGACTACGGGACTTCCAGTGCCAAGGCGTTCGCGGGATCGGAGAACTTCTCGTCCAACTCGCTCAACGACAACCGGGAGCTCGGCCTGATCACCACCGACTCCGGCGTGGTGAGCGGCTTGGAGTCGACGTTCAACGGCGACTTCACCGGGTCGGCCGCCGGCCAGGTCGGCATCATCAACCCAGGCAGCATGACGACCGCCGTCGGCACCACTGTCAACTACCAGGTCCAGGCGATCGACACCGCGACGGGCTCACTGTCGTACTCGGCCAGCGGCCTGCCAACTGGCGTGTCGATCAGCTCCTCGACCGGCGTGATCTCCGGCACCGCGAGCACGGCGGGCACCTACAACGTGACCCTGACCGGCAAGGACTCGTCCGGTCCGTCCGGCTCCGCGTCCTTCGCCTGGACGGTCGGGTCGGGCGGGGGGAGCGGCGGGAACACGGTGACCGTCACCAACCCCGGCAGCCAGAGCACCACCGTCGGCACGGCCGTCAGCCTGCCGGTCAACGCCAGTGACTCGGCGTCCGGCCAGACGCTGACCTACAGCGCCGCCGGCTTGCCCGCGGGCCTGTCGATCAGCTCTTCGACCGGGCTGATCTCCGGCACGCCGACGACGGCCGGGTCCGACAGCGTGACCGTCACCGCCACCGATACCACGGGGGCCAAGGGGACGGCCAGCTTCACGTGGGCCGTCGGATCCGGGTCCGGTAGCGGCTGCACGGCCGCCCAGTTGCTGGGCAACCCCGGCTTCGAGACGGGCACCGCGGCACCGTGGACGGCGAGCTCCGGGGTAATCGCCGACAGCTCCAAGGAGCCACCCCACTCGGGGTCCTGGGACGCCTGGCTCGACGGTTACGGCAAGACCACGACCGACACGCTGGCCCAGACAGTGACGCTGCCGAGCGGCTGCACCACCGACAGCCTGACCTTCTGGCTGCACATCGACACCGCTGAGACCACCACGAGCACGGCCTACGACACGCTCACGGTCCAAGTCCTCAACAGCTCGGGCACGGTCCTGGCGACGCTGGCGACGTTCTCCAACCTCAACCACGCCTCCGGCTACCAGCAGCACACCTACAGCGTCGCGGCCTACGCCGGGCAGGCCATCACGCTGAAGTTCACCGGCGTCGAGGACAGTGAGTACCAAACGTCCTTCGTCGTCGACGACACCGCCCTGAACGTCAGCTAGGGCTTCAGGAGTCACCCCCGTTCGTTCAGGACAAAGATCTCTTAGTCCGAACGGACGGGGGTGACTCGGCCACCGTCCCGCGCGTCCGGAGGATGCCGGCGTGGCCAGCCCGGTCGCCGGATCCTGCCTGGCGAATTGCACGGGTACAGCGCGTACACTCAGGCGCTGATCGTGACAACCCGCAGGCGAGGACCGTTGACATGGACGTCGGCAACATTGCCGAGCTGAATACGTTCCTTGTGCTGGACGCCGTCAGGTCGCGCGGTCATGTCACGCGGCGGGAGCTCGGCCTTGAGCTCGGCCTCTCCAACGCCTCGGTCAGCCGGATCGTCAAGCGGCTGCTGGCGGCCGGGCTGATCGCCGAGGAACCGGGCGCGGGCGCGGTTCGCGGGCGCATCCCGGCCGTCTTGCGGTTCGTCGGGCCACCGGGCGGGGTGATCGCGGTCGACCTTGGCGGCACCCGCTGCCACGGCGCGCTCGCGGACCTGGCCGGCGACGTGGTCGCCGAGGACTTCCGCCCGGCCGGCGAGGGCGGCGAGGCGGTCGGCGCGCTGCTTGCCTGCATCGCCGCTCTCGAAGGGCGGGCGACGGAGCTGACGATGCCAGTGCGGGCGGCGGTCGTCGGCATCCCGGCGCTCATCGACCCGGCCACCGGCCTTGCTACCGCAGGCCCGAACGTGCAATGGCAGGGCCTGGACCTGCTCGGAATGCTTCGCCAGCACCTGCGGCTGCCCTTCGAGGTCGACAACGACACCAACCTCGGCGCGCTCGGGCAGGCCTGGCGCGGCGCCGGGCGCGGAGCCCGCTCGTTCGTACTCATCTCGCTTGGCACCGGGATCGGCGGCGCGGTGGTGATCGACGGGCACCTGATCCGGGGCCGGCACAACGCCGCTGGCGAGGTCGCCTACTTCCCGGTGGCGCGGGACGGCGCGGGCGGGCGGGCGGGCTTCGAGGACGTGGCGTCAGGCACGGCGCTGCGGACCCGGGCCGCCCAGCTCATCGCGGGCGGCAGGCCGAGTTCGCTGGCGGGCGAGTACGAGGTCGCCGACGTCTTTGCCGCCGCCAGGCACGGTGACCAGGCCGGCGGCCAGGTGGTCGATGAGCTCATCGGTCACCTGGCGGCCACGATCGCCGGCGCCACCGCACTGGTCGACCCGGAGCGGATCATCCTGGACGGCAGCATCGGCCGGGCTCTCCAGCCGTGGCTCGGCGACCTGCGCTCGGCGGTCGCGGCCAGCGTGTTCCGGCCGCCGGACATCGTGGTATCTGCCCTCGGGGCGGACGCCACGGTGCTCGGCGCGATCGCCCGGGCCCTGGCGATCGTGGCCGAACGCGATGAGCCGCCCGTGCGCCGGCCCGTCGCCGGCCCTGAGGGCAGGCGGCCCCTGACGGCAGACGGCCGGCGAGGGGCAGGCGGCCGGCGGCCTCAAGCGCCAGCTCAGGCGGAGCCGCCAAATCGGCTATTGCCGACCCACGCCCGGCTGGTTATGGTGCAGTCAGCGAGCATTCTTTTCAAGCTGAAAAGAATGCGCCCCGCGACCGTGGCCGCCAGGAGGCTCCCATGTCAGCCAAGCTCCGGTTGGGCAGCGTCATCGTGTGCGTCATCGGGTTGGGCGCCCTCGGCGCGGCGCCCGCCGGCGCGACCTCCCCGGGGGTATCGCGGTCGAGCATGACCGTCGAAAGCGCCGCTGTCGCGAGCGCCCCGGCCGCGAGCACCGCCGCGCCCGCGAGCACCGCCACGGGCTCCGGGGCCGGCCTGGTGACCCTGGGCCACGCGGGCTGGGACGTGCAGAGCTCCGCGGCGACCACGGACTGGACCACGCGGACCGGCGCCACGCAGGCCGGCAACGAGATCTCCGCGCCCGGGTTCAGCACCGCCGGCTGGCTGCCGGTCGCGAACGACGACGCCGGCGCGGCCGGCACCGAGGTCGAGGCCCTGCTGCAGAGCGGCATCTGCCCCGACGACACGGCGCTCGCGCCGGTCAACCAGTCCGTGGACGGCCCGGCCAGCGTGTTTTACTCCGACAACCTGACCAAGTGCTTCGGCCCGCCGATGACCAGTCCGGGCGCCGACACCAACCCGCTGTTCGACGTGCCGTGGTGGTTCCGCACCGCGTTCTCGCCGGACCTCAAGCCGGGCCAGGACGCCAAGCTCGTCATCAACGGGGTCGTCGGGCAGGCCGACGTGTGGGTGAACGGCACCGAGGTCGCGACCGAGGCGACCGTCGAGGGCGACTACTCCAGCTACACGTTCGACGTGACTAGCCTGCTCCGGCCGGGGACGAACGTGCTCGCGCTCGAGCTGTACCCGAACAACCCGGCGACGATGCTCACGCTCGACAACGTCGACTGGACTCAGATACCACCGGACAACAACACCGGCATCCAGTTCCCCGTCCAGCTGCACGTCGCCGGCGCGCTGGGCATCTCCAACACCTACGTCACCCAGGATGACGCGCCCGACGGGTCGACGTCGGCGCTGACCGTGCACGCGGACGTGACCAACGACTCCGACGCGCCCCAGGCCGGCACGGCGACCGCGACGATCACGCCGCCCGGAGGCGGGAACCCCATCCAGGTAGCGCAGCCGGTCACGCTGGGGCCGGGCGCGAGCACGACGGTGACCTTCACCCCGGCGGCCTACCGCCAGCTGGTCGTCAGCGACCCGCAGCTGTGGTGGCCGTACCAGATGGGCGGCCAGCCGCTGTACCGGCTCCAGGCCGGCGTATCCGGCCAAGGGGGCGACGACGCGGCGCCGCCCGTGGACTTCGGCATCCGCCAGGTCAGCACGTACCTGACGAAGCCCTCGGCCCTGGCGCCAGAAGGTGCCCGGGTCTTCGAGATCAACGGCGTCCCGTTCGACTACCGCGCGGGCGGCTGGTCGGAAAACCTGTTCCTGCACTACTCGGCCGCGGACCTGGCGAACCAGATCTCGATCATCAAGTCCATGGGCATCAACGGGATCAGGACCGAGGGCAAGGAGATGCCGCAGGACTTCTACGAGCAGATGGACCGGGCCGGCATCTTGATCGACGCGGGCTTCCAGTGCTGCGACAAGTGGCAGCCGTCGTCCAGCGGCCGCGGCGTGACGTCCCAGGACTATCACGTGATGTACGAGTCGTCGCTCGCGATCGGGACGCGACTGCGGGACCACCCCAGCGTGCTGGACTTCAGCTGGAGCGACAACCAGCCGATCAACGAGCAGGAGTCCGCGTCGCTGGCCGGCTTCAGCCAGTCCGGCTTCCAGGAGCCGATCATCTCCTCGGCGGAATACAACACCAGCGGGATCCTCGGGCCGTCGGGCGAGAAGGAGGGACCGTACGACTGGGTGCCGCCCGGCTACTGGTACGACACAACCCACTCAAGCAACAACGCGAACGACAACGACTCGACGCTGACCAACGTCGGCGGCTCGTGGGGATTCGACAGCGAGCAAGGCTCGGGCGACACGGTCCCGACGATGGACTCGATCCAGCGGTTCCTGTCCCCGTCCGACCAGGCCGCGCTCTGGCAGCAGCCGGACGCGCACCAGTTCCACACGAATTACGAGTCGACGGACGGGTCGCACTCGGGGTACTCATTCGGCACGCTGGACAACCTCGACACCGCGCTCCAGAACCGGTACGGCAGCTGGTCCAGCTTGTCGCAGTACGACCTGGAGGCGCAGGTCCAGAACTACGAGGACACCCGCGCCCAGTTCGAGGCGTTCATCGACCACTGGAACAACGGACCGACCCCGGCCACCGGCACCGTCTACTGGCAGCTGAACAAGGGCTGGCCGACCCTCCTGTGGGACCTCTACAACGCTGACTACGACGAGGCGGGCGCCTACTTCGGCGCGAAGAAGGCCAACGAGGACCTGCACGTCCTGTACGCCTACGACACCGGCGGCGTCACCGTCGACAACCTGACCGGGGCGAGCCAGGACGGGCTGTCGGTCGAGTCGCGCGTCTACGACTCCACGGGCAAGCTGCTCGACCGCCAGAGCACCGCGCACCCGCTAGCGCTGGAGTCGCAGCAGGTCGCGAGCGGCGTGCTCAGTCCCCGGGTGCCGTCGGCCACCGCCCCGCCGACGCCGGCGAAGACCTATTTCGTGGAAGTGATCCTGCGCCAGGACGGCCAGGTCGTGGACCGCAACGTCTACTGGCTCTCCACCCAGCCGGACGTGATCGACTGGAACAGCACCGAGGGCAACCCGCAGGCAGACAACGGCGCGCCGCTGACCCAGTACGCCGACATGACCGCCTTGCAGGGCCTGCCGTCCGAGCCGGTACAGGTGGCGGCGTCCACGACCGCGGGCAGCGGCGGCGCGGACGTCACCAGCGTGACGATCACGAACCCGTCGTCGAACCCGGCCGTCGCGTTCTTCGTGCGCGCCGACGTTCGCCGCGGCGACGCCAGCGGCACGGCGCTGTCCGGCGACAACGAAGTGCTGCCGATCACCTGGAGCGATAACGACATCACCCTGTGGCCGGGCGAATCGGAGACGCTGACCGCCACCTACCGGTCCTCGCTGCTCGCGGGCGCGAGCCCGGTCGTCAGCATCAACGGCTGGAATATCCCGAACGGTGTGTTCACCGCCGCAAAGAGCGCGGCGGCCGTGAGCGCCGAGCGCGTGGCGCAGAGCGCTCCGGGCGTACAGCACTTCGGCGCGGCCGCCGGAATCCCGGCCGATGGCACGACCGTCCCCGCCGGGCCCGTCGTGTCCGCGGCTCCCGGCGGCCCCGTGGTTGGCGGAGCAGTCGAGCGCCGCGGGCGGCCAGTGGACGATCACCTCGGCCGCCCACTCGCCGGACGCCACCCCGGCGACCAGCTTCAAGCAGGGCGACAGCGCCGACACTTACTCGCTGACCGTGACGAATTCCGGCAAGTCGCCGACCGACGGCACCACCCCGGTCACGCTCACCGACATCGTCGACCCGAACATCACCATGGTCTCCATCGCCGGCCCCGGCTGGACCTGCGACACCTCCAACGACCCGACCGAGGTCTGCACCGAGACCGGCGGGCCCGGCGGCAAGCCCGCCGTCCTGCAACCCGGGCAGTCCTACCCGCCGGTCACGCTGACCGTCCAGGTGCCGCTCGGTACCGGCTTCGGCACCCAGGACTCGACCGACGGGCTGCACGTGACCAACGCCGTCACCGTCGCCGGCGGCTCGCCGGCCCGGCCGTCGGCCTCGATCGCGACCCCGACGCCGATCGTCGGGGTGCCTGGCCTCACCGCGGACAACGCGGTGGACGGGGCATTCCAGAAGGGCGGGACCGGCCGGTACGAGATCACGGTCATCAACACCGGCGGCGCGCCGACGAACGGCTCCGTTCCGGTCACCGCGACGATCACCGGGCTGCCCGCGGGCGTCAGCATCCAGGCGCTGTACGGGAGCGGCTGGACGTGCAACCTCGGCGCGATCACGTCCCCGCAGGCCGAGCCCGCGGACACCTGCTACCGCGGTGACCCGCTGGCGGGCGAGAACGGCGAGACGCCGCCGATCACGGTCGTGGCCAGCGTCGCGGGGAACGCCGCCGCGAGCGGCAACGAGACGGTCAAGGTCGGCGGCGGCGGCGACGCGAGCGCCCCGGCATCGGTCAGCGCCGCCACCACGATCCTGCCGGCCGCCAGCCCGGCCACGGTTGCCCCGGCGGCGAACCCGCCCGCGCTAACCGTGACGAGCACGCACTCGGGTAGCTTCGCCCAGGGCGACACCGCGGACGCGTACACGCTCACGGTGGCTAACGCGGCGACCGCCGGGCCGACCGCCGGCGAGGTCGTCGTGGCCGACACGCTGCCCCCGGGGCTAACCCCGGTCGAGATGACCGGCGACGGCTGGACGTGCTCGCTGGCGCCCGTCACCCTCCCGCCGACGGGCTCCGGCCGCAACGCCCCGCCGAACACTTACGAGCCGCAGCCAGCCTGCTCCCGGTCCGACCCGCTGGCGCCCGGATCGACCTACCCGCCGATCACGCTGCGGGTCGCGGTCGCGGACAACACGCAGCCAGCGGTCACCAACGCGGTGGCCGTAGCGGGCGGCGGAGCCGCGGCGGCGGCGACCGGGACCGATCCGACCACCATCGGCCAGCTCCCGGCGCTGGCCGTGACCGGCTACCCGTCGGCGGGCGGCATCCTGTACGCCCCGTTCGCCCGGGGTCACGCGGGCGCCGACACGTACACGGTCACGGTGGCCAACGACGGCTACGCGGCGACCAGCGCGCCGGTCACGTTCCAGGCCGACCTGGCCGCCGGCCTCACCGTCGAGTCGATCACCGCCGGCCGCGGCTGGTCGTGCACGGCCGCGACCGCGACGTGCACCACGGACGCCGGCGTGCACCTCGCGGCGGGGGAGCAGGACCAGATCACCCTCGCGGTCGCGGTCTCCGCCGGCGCGCCGCCGAGCGCGGACACGCTGCTGCTGGCTTCCGGCGGCGGCGCGGTGCCGGCCGCCGCCCTCGACGAGGACAACGACTACAGCGTCGTCAGCAACAGCGGCGAGTACATGACGCCGACGTACATCACGCCCTGACCGGAGGCGGACTCGGTAAATCTCGCGTCAGCCGGGACCCGACCAGGCCTGGGGCTCGGCCGCCCGCCCGCTGGCGGGCGCCGAGATTGCGGGTCATCCGGGTGAGCGGCCCCGCTGCACCGTCCCGGTTGCGGTGCTCTGTAACGCTTTGTCCTGCGCTCCGACTGGATGCTTCCGTCATTGCGGGTCATCCGGGGCGGATATCGCCGCTTTTGACCCTACTGCAGGACCTTGCTCTTAGTGTTCTATCTGTCGCTTCATGTGGTTCCTGCATCTATGGCCTCGTATTTACGTGATGGTCTATTTGCGTTCTGTGACGGGATGGGGCAGGGTGGCGGTGCCGGCGGGGAGATGTCCTGCCGGTGCACCCTCGGTGCCGCCGGCCACTGCCCTTTTGACCCTGGCCCTTCAGTGAGGCCCGATCGCGGATCTGCGGGGCCGGCGGTTACCCGGGACGCGTGACTGTCAACAGGGCTTTGCGCTTGGAGCGCCGTCAGTAGGGTCACGGCCGCGTCCCGGTTCCGGCATTCGCATATGACATACGTGAATACAAGGGTGCCTCCCCACTGAATGCAGCAGCGAGGAGGCTGTGATGAATTATGCCCCATTGAGGGTTCTCCCCGATGTCCCGCCGGGCGGCGCGGTCGCCGGGATCGACTGGGCGTCCGCGGGTCACGTGGCCTGCGTCGTGGACATGAGCGGCAGGGTCGCCGGGCGGCTCGCCGTCGCCCATGACAGGGCCGGGATCGCCGCGCTGACCGCCTGGCTGCGCCGGGCCGGGGCCGCGGAGACGGCGATCGAGCGCGGTGACGGCGTCTTGGTGGACGCGCTGCTGGCGGCGGGATTCACGGTCGTGGTGATCCCGCCGGGGCAGGTGAAGGGGCTGCGGTCGCGGCATGTGTCCTCGGGCGCGAAGGACGATCACTTCGACGCGTTCGTGCTGGCCGACGCGCTGCGCACGGACCGGGCGCGGCTGCGGCCGCTGGTCCCCGACTCCCCGCAGGTGCTCGCGTTGCGGCAGGCGGTCCGGTTCCGCAAGGACCTGGTCCGCGACCGGGTCCGGGCCGGCAACAGGCTCCGCGCCCACCTGCAGGCCGCGTTCCCCGGCGCGGTCGGCTTGTTCAGCTCGCTGGACTGCCGGCTGTCGCTGGCGTTCCTGGCGGCGTTCCCGACCTCGGCGCACGCCGCGCACCTGGGCGAGGAGGCGCTGACCGGGTGGCTGGAGACGGTCCCCGCCCGGGGGAACTGCGCCCCGGCCGGGGTGCTGGCCGCCCGGCTGTCCGCCGCCGCGCCCGGCGCCGGCGACCCCGCCCTGCTGGCCCCGGTCACCGTCCAGATGGCCGGGGCCTGCGCCGATGCCGCCGCCCGCATCCGCGCGGTCGAGGACCAGATCGCCGCCCAGCTGGCGGCCTGCCCCGACGGGCGCCTCTTCACGTCCCTGCCGCGGGCCGGGACCGTCCGCGCCGCCCGGCTGCTGGCCGAGATCGGCGACTGCCGCGCCCGTTACACCGGGCCCCGCGCCCTGGCTGCCGCCGCGGGCGTCTCCCCGGTCACCCGCAAGTCCGGCAAATGGGAAAGCCATGACTACCGGCACGCCGTCAGCGCCGACCTGCGCGACGCGGTCTGCGACTTCGCCGACGGCTCCCGCCGCGCCAGCCCCTGGGCCGCCCGGACCTACGAGGCCGCCCGCGCCCGCGGCAAGGACCACCCGCACGCCGTCCGCATCCTCGCCCGCGCCTGGACCGCGATCATCTGGCGCTGCTGGCACGACGGCGTCCCCTGCGACCCGGCGAAGCACCGCGCCCTGCAGGACATCCTCCAAGACGAGGCCGGGCAGGAGGACGGCCGGTGACCGCCGCGCTCGCCGCCGCCCTCCGGGCCGCCGCCGCCGGCGTCCTGCCCGGCGAGGCCGGAACCAGCCTGCTCATCGACAGCGGGCACTTCCTGCACCGCGCCGACTTCACCCCGTTCATCCGCGCCGCGGCCGCCGCCGGCGACGGCACCCCGATGGCCTGGACCGACTGGGACGCCCTCACCGCCGCCCTCGACACCGGGCAGCTGCCCTCCAGCAGCGGCGAGAAAGCCGTCCTGCGCCTCGCCGCCAGCCTCGCCGCCGGCTGCCCCGTCAGCCTCCGCGACACCGTCACCAGCCTCGACCACGCCAACCTGACCCGGACCCTCACCGCCATCCGCCACGCAGCCGGACACCCCTGACAACCCCAAACCCGCAAAAGCGAAAGCCCCCGCCGAAAACCGGCGGGGGCTTTCCGCATCCAGCACCCGCCTGAACGGCCAGGGTCCATACAGGGCTTCCGCGATCACGCCGACAGGCCGGCGTGATCGCGGGACGGGAAAGGGCCCGGTGACGGGCGTTGCTTGCCTGCCCGGCCGCCTGGTTGCCGCGGGTGGGTCAACTGCCCTCGCCCTTATCATCACCAGATGTGAGGCAGAGCCATTTCCTAATGTCCCTTGACACTTAGCGTAAGACCGTGGTCAACATGATTTCCGGAATGATCTTAAGCTATTTACAGTATCAAATTTGATACTGTAAATAGCTTAAGGTAGCATAATTATGTTCTAATGCGATCGACCTCGAGGAACGGAACCTGCTAGCCGGCCGCCTTTACCCCTACCGCCGCCAAAGAGTCGAGTCCGCGAGCTTCTCATACGACGACAGGTACCTGGCCGATCCGGGCGCCTATGCACTGGACCCCGCGCTGCCCCTGGTTACGGGCACCCTGCAGACCCCGCTTGGACGCGCGCTGTTCGGGGCATTCAGCGACTGCGCGCCGGACCGATGGGGGCGCACGCTGATAAAGCGAGCCGAAACGGTCAGGGCCAGGCTCGCGGGAACGACCCCGCGCTCGATGAGCGAGATGGACGTCCTGCTCGGCGTGCGAGATGACCTGCGCCAGGGGGCACTGCGCTTCCGTCTCGGCGAGGTGGGCCCCTACCTTGCCGATGAAGACTCGCCGGTGCCCTTCCTGACCGATCTTCCGACGCTGCTACGCATCGCTGAGCACGCCGAATCGGATACCGCCGGGTACGAAGACCTCAAGCGCCTGCTGCGGGCGGGCAGCTCACTGGGTGGCGCCCGCCCGAAAGCGCACGTAATGAATGCTGCCGGCGATGTCGCCATCGCCAAGTTCCCGAGCGTGGCCTCCGACACCTGGAACGTGATGGCATGGGAAAAAGTCGCGCTTGACCTTGCCCGCCAGGCCGGGATCGACGTCCCGGATTCCCAGCTGATCCGCGTAAGGGACCGCAATGTCCTCGTCGTTGACCGCTTTGACCGCCGGGCCGGGATCCGCATCGGCTACGTCAGCGCGATGACGATGCTTGAAGCAGGCGACGGTGACCGGCGCAGCTACTTGGAGATCGCGGAAGTGATCGAGGAGCGGTCCCCGGCCGCGACAGCTGACCTGCGCCAGCTCTGGCGGCGGATCGCCTTCTCGATCCTGATCTCCAATACCGATGACCACCTCCGCAACCACGGGTTCCTGCACGAGCGCGCCGAGTCCTGGACACTATCGCCCGCATTCGACATCAACCCGAACCCCGAGCCCGGACCGAAAGAGCTCAGCACCGCCATCGACTTCTCCGACACCCATGCGAGCGTCGAAACCCTCATGAGCGTAGCCGAGGACTTCCGTCTGGACACCAGGCAGGCGGCTGGCACGCTCACGGAAGTCATCACGGCAGTGAGGCGCTGGCGGGCAGTCGCCTCCTCGCACGGGCTCCAGGAGGCAGACATCGACGCCATGGAGCCCGCATTCGACCATGACGAGCTGAAACAGGCACAGGCACTAGCACAGGACCGACCACTCTGAACAGGCTCCCGCTCACGTACCCGTCGAGCGGCGCGTCGGGGGCGAGCACGAACTGCCCGAAGAAGCAGCCCGACCCGGGTTCCCGTGCATCGAGGCGGTCCGGTACTGGAGCTTGCCCGCGTCGATCGCCGCGATGATCTCATCCTGCGTCAACCCGAACTCCGAGCGAGCCGTCTTGTCGCTCAGCGTCGCGCCCTTACGGCCCCATTCCTCATCGTGGAACTCCATAGCCCCTCGTTATCTCACACAGAGCCCTCAAGTCGGTCGGTGTTCGCGCGTTCACCGACGGGCGACGAGCTCGGTCAGGCGGGTGCCGATCACTGAGATGCCCGGGCGCGGATCGCGCTCGTAGTACCAGGGCTTCCGGCGGCGCCGCAGTGCTTCGCCGTGCTCGGCCCAGATGAAGTCCGGCTTGCGCAGGATCTTCCGGAACACCACGTCGACGGTGACCTCCCTTGACAAACATTATGAGTGGACTCATAATTGAGTTTACTCGGATTAATCGAGTGGAGCGAGATCCGAGGCGCCCCGCCGGCCGCTCTGGCGCAGCCGGGCCAACCACACAAGGAGAAACCATCATGATCAACAACGGCACCCTCAACCAGCCCGTCATCACCTCGTACGCGGAGGCCCCGGCCCGCACCGTCACTGCGGGCGGCGTCACCTACGCCTACCGCGAGCTGGGACCGAAGGGCGGCATCCCCGTCGTCTTCTTCGTCCACCTCGCCGGGACCCTGGACAACTGGGATCCGCGCATCATTGACCCCATCGCGAAGGGCCGTCACGTCATCGCCTTCGACAACCGCGGTGTCGGGGCGTCCACGGGCCAGGTGCCGGACAGCGTCGAGGCGATGGCCGACGACGCCTACACCTTCATCACGGCGCTCGGGCTCGACAAGATCGACGTCTTCTCCTTCTCCCTCGGCGGCTTTATCGCCCAGGACCTTGTGGTCAAGCACCCCGAGCTCGTCCGCAAGCTCGTCCTGACCGGCACCGGACCACGGGGCGGCAAGGACATCGACAAGGTCGCCGGCACCACCTACGTGGACACGCTGCGCGCCGCCCTGACCCGGTCCGACCCCAAGGAGTTCCTGTTCTTCAACCGCAACGCCGCCGGCAAGCCCGCCGCCCGCGCGTTCGTCAACCGGCTCAACGAGCGCACCGCGGACCGCGACGCTCCGATCAAGATCAAGGCGTTCCAGACGCAGCTGAAGGCGATCAAGAAGTTCGGACGCTCCACCCCGGCCGACCTGTCGAAGATCACCCAGCCCACCCTGATCGCCAACGGCGACAACGACCGCATGGTGCCCTCGGTCCTCTCCGAGGACCTGCACCGGCGCATCAAGGGCAGTGAGCTGGTCGTCTACCCCGACTCCGGTCACGGCGGCATCTTCCAGTACCACGAGAAGTTCGCCCCCGTCGCGGTCGAGTTCCTCGCCCTATGACCAGCCGGGCACTGGAACCGCAACGTCGCCCACGACTGACGTCCCCGTTCGCCCTCCGACAACCCATCACGCATCTGGAGTCAAGCCATGAGTGAGCAAAGCACCATCCATTTCGAGCGCACCTCACCGCAGGTCGCGGAGATCACTTTTGCCAACCCGCCCGTGAACCTCATCGTCGGCGAGAGCGTCCTGCGCCTCACCGAGATCGTCGACAAGCTGGCCACCGACCCGGACATCCAGGTCGTGGTATTCGACAGCGCCACCCCCGACTTCTTCTACAACCACTTCGACCTGGCTGCCGCCGCCGACTTCCCCGCCTCCGAGGACGAGGACGCGGTGCCGGCATGGACCGATCTGGTCGTGAAGCTCTCCAAGGCGCCCTACATCACCATCGCGGCCATCCGCGGGCGCACCCGCGGCGGCGGGAACGAGCTCGCCCTCGCGCTCGATCTGCGCTACGCCAGCCGGAAGAAGGCGGTCTTCGGGCAGCCGGAGGTCGGGAGCGGGCTGCTTCCCGGCGGTGGCGGCACCGAACGCCTCCCGCGCACCGTGGGTCGCGACCGGGCCCTGGAAGTCATCCTCACCAGCGACGACTACGACGCCGACACCGCCGAACGCTGGGGCTGGATCACCCGCGCCCTGCCCGACGGCGAACTCGACGCCTTCGTTGACACGATCGCCGCCCGGCTTGCGTCCTTCGACCGCACCTCGCTGGCCTCAGCCAAAGCCCAGGTCAACCGGGCGTCCCTGCCGCCGGACGCGGACCTGGTCGCCGCGTACGGAGAATTCGCCCACTCCCTCACCCTCCCCGGGTTCCTCGCCCGCGCCGCCGGCACGCAGGCCATCGTCGAGCAGGCCGGCATCGACTTCGAGTACCGACTCGGGGAGTACATCGGTGTCGCCAACCAGCAACGCTGACAGCCGTCACGAAAACGAGCACGGCCGCGGCAGCTGCCGCGGCCGTGCTCATTTGTCGCCGGAGCCGTTCGAGCCCACACAGTAGTGACTATACTCATGATTGAGTATGATCAGAGCCTATTCCCGGAGGATGCCGCCATGTCTCTCGCCTCCCAGCCGGTCGGACGGCGCGAGCGCAACAAGCAGGACAAGCTCGACCGCATCACCGCTGCCGCCAGCGAGCTGTTCGCCGTACACGGCATCGATGAGGTCACGACCCAGCAGGTGGCCGACAAGGCCGACATCGGCGCCGGGACGCTGTTCCTCTATGCCAAGACCAAGGGCGAGCTCCTCCTGCTCGTGCAGAACGCCCACTATGCCGAAGCGCTCGAGCGGGGCCGGGCGGATGCCGAGGCCATCCCCGGCGTGCTGGATGCGGTGATCGCGCTCGTCCGGCCGATCGTGGAATGCAACCGCGCCCAGATCGACAACGGGCGCACCTACCTGCGAGAGATGGTCTTCGGCGACCCCGATGAGCTCCGTCACGGAGAGGCGCTAGCCATCGTCGTGCAGACCGAGGAGGCCATCGCCGCCCTGCTGCGCCGGGACGAGCGGGTCGCCGAGGGTGATGCCGCGACGCTGGCACGCATCGTGTCCGCCGTGATGTTCCTCAGCATGGCGGCGAGCGTGAACATCGCCTTGAGCGTCGAGGAGATCGTGCAGGACATCCGGCTGCAGGTCGGCGTCCTGCTGCGCCGCTGACACTAACGGCAGGAACTGTGCCTGGGCGTCGGTGAGCTGTGAAATGCCGCGGGCAACGCCGGGCGCCGGCTACTGGTAAACGCTCAGCCGAGCGCGGGCTCCTTCGCCGCCCTGGTGCCGGCCCCCTGAACATCCCGCTGCGGCTGAGTCGGCTAGTCCGGGTCAGTTCGCCGTTTCCGCGGTGAACTGTGCCTCGAGTGCCGGGTAGAGGAGGTTCTGGTCGTCGTGCAGGGCTGCCTTCACGTTTCGGCTGAACTCATCGACGACTGCCTCGGGCTGCCCGGCCTCGAGCGCGTCGAGGGCGCAGGTGGCGACTGCCTCCGGCGGGGTCTTCTCGGCCTCGTTCCCGGCTTGCATGTCGGTGTCGACGGCCCCGACGTGGACCGCGACGACCTGGGTTCCCTGGAGCTTGAGCTGCATCCTGGCCGCGTTGGTGTAGCTCCAGGCCGCTGCCTTCGACGCGCTGTAGGTGGCGGGGATCGGGACGGAGGCCCAGGAGGCGACGGACAGCATGTTGATGAAGGCTCCGCCCCCGTTGGCCGCGAGGACCGGCGCGAACGCCTGCGTCACGGAGACGAGGCCGAGGTAGTTGACCTCGAGCTGGGCCCGGGCCTCGTCGAGGGGCGCCGAGAGCGCGAGGCTGCTCTTGGCGATTCCCGCGTTGTTGACCACGATCTCGACGTCGCCGAGGTCGGCGGCCGCCGCGGCGACCGCGACCGGGTCGGTCACGTCCAGCTCCACGGGCACCAGCCGCGGGTCGGTGACCGTCGCGGTGTCGCGTACCGCCGCGTACACCCTGGCGGCGCCGCGGCGGAGGAGCTCCTCGGCGAACGCCTTGCCGATGCCGCGGTTGGCGCCGGTCACTAGCGCTACGGAACCTTCGATCCTCATGAGTGCTCCTCATTGATTGTCGTCATGTGCTGAGTCGATTTCTTGTGCTCAGGTGGTCAGGCCGGGTCATGGAGTCACGAGTCGAGGAATTTCAGGGCTTCGTCGACAAACGTGTCGTGGTACTGGAAGATGCCGCCGTGTCCGGCATCGGGGTAGAGCTCAAGCCGGGCATTCGGCAGGCGCCGGGCCAGATCGGCGGAATTGGTGCTGGGCGCGGTCCGGTTTATCTCACCGTGACGACGACCTTGCCCTTCGCGCGCCCCGTCTCGACGTAAGCCATGGCCTGGCTGGTCGACTCGAAGGGGAAGACCCGGTCGATGACCGGCTCGATGGTCCCGGAGTCGATGAGGGAGGTGATCTCGCGGAGCTGGTCCCCGCTGGCCCGCATGAACAGGAACGAGTAGCTGACCTGGCGGCGCCTGGCCGCTTTCCTGATCCGGTAACTCAGGACGCGCGTCAGCCGGCCGCAAGATCCACGGCTTGCCGATCTCCCGCGCGAAGGCGGGGTCGGGCGGGCCGGAGATCGAGATGAGCTTTCCGCCGGGCTTCAGCACCCGCAGGGACTTCCTGAGCGTCTTGCCGCCCAGGCTGTTCAGGACCACGTCGTAGCCGTGCAGGACGGTTTCGAAGTCGTCCTCCCGGTAGTTGATCACGACGTCCGCGCCGAGGCGCCTGACCAAATCGACGTTGGCCGCGCTGGTTGTCGTGGCCACGGTGGCGCCGAGGTACTTCGCGAGCTGGATCGCGAATGTCCCCACGCCGCCGGAGCCCGCGTGGATGAGGACTTTCTGCCCCTTCCGCAGGCCCGCGATTTCGACCAGCGCCTGCCAGGCGGTCAGGGCGGCCAGCGGGACGGCGGCCGCTTCTTCCATCGTGAGCCGCGCTGGCTTGGGCGCCAGGTCGTCCTCGCTGACGGAGATGAACTCCGCGAAGGTGCCGATCCGGTCCTTGCCCGGCCGCGCGTAGACCTCATCGCCGGGCTGGAACTTCCGCACCCGGGCCCCGGCCCGGACCACGACCCCGGCCAGGTCGTTGCCCAAGACGAACGGCAGGCGGTAGGGCAGGATGAGCTTGAACTCCCCGTCCCTGATCTTGGAATCCAGCGCGTTGACGCCCGCGGCGCGGACCTGGACCAGCACGTCGCGCTCTCCCACCTCGGGCTCCGGCACGTCACCGGACCGGAGGTTGCCGCCGCCGCTTCCGTAGCGGTCGACGATGAATGCCTTCATGACTTTCCTCTCTCCCACGCGTCCCAGCCGAGTTTAGATTATGACCGTAATACTATGAGTCCGCGCGCCCTCGGACAAGAGTCCTGGAGGATTTAGATTATGATCGTACTCACATGGATGGTGGCAGGGACCGTCCCGGCTGGCGAAGGAGCGCACGGTGCGGTACGGGAAAGAGCACAAGCTTGCGACGAGGCAGCGGATCATCGAGACGGCGGGCCGCCGCCTGAAGCGTGACGGCATCGACGGTTCCGGGGTCGCCACGCTGATGGCGGACGCGGGGCTGACTAACGGCGCCTTCTACGCCCACTTCGCATCCAAGGAGGACCTGGTCACCGCCGCGGTCTCCGAACAGCTACGCGAACAGCGCGAGTGGCTCGGCGCCGTCGCCCCCGGCCGGGCCGGAATCGAGCAGATGGTGCGCGAGTACCTCTCTCCCGGGCACCGCGACAACCGCGAGGGGGGCTGCCCGTCCGCCGCCCTGCTCGACGAGATCGGCCGGTGCGCGGACCCGACCAAGCGGGCGTACACCGACAGCGTGCTCGCATTCATCGACGACATCGCCGCCCGGCTGGTGCCGCACGATCCCCAGTCGGCGCGCATCAAGGTCCTCAGCGTCTACGCCCTGATGGTCGGGACACTGCAGCTCTCCCGCGCCCTGGCCGACCCGCAGCTCGCCGACGACATCCTGGAGCAGGGCATCCGCAACGCCCTGGCGGTGCTGGGCGTCGGGGAACGAGGCTGAGACGCCCCTTCGGGGCTGTCGGTGCTTCGGGCATCTGTCATTCGAGGTCAAGTACGGTGACGCTCAGGTCGACACCCCGCCATCCGCCACGGGCCCCGACACCGGGGACGTGCTAGGCGAGCGGGCGGTAGTTGACGTGGCAGGCGTCCAGCCTCGGCAGGTGTCTAGCCAGCCTCTCCTCGAACTCCGCGAGTTCACCGCCAGGCGGTGACCAGACGACCTCGGCGAACGCGCACAGCCGCGGGAAGTACATGTACTCGGCCTTCTCGGTGTCGGAGATGTACTCGGTCCACAGCTGCGCCTGCGCGCCGATGATGTTCTTGCGAGCGCCTTCCGACAGGCCGCGCGGTATCGGGTCGAACGTGTAGACATCCGCCACGCTGGTCGCGCCGCGGCCCGCGAGCGGCTCGCTCTTGTCGTCTGAGTGCGCCCAGTCCAGGTAGACGTAGTACTCCGGTGCCATCACGACGTGGTGGCCGAGTTCCGCGGCCCATCGGCCCATGTAGCCGTCCTTGCGCCATGCCATGATGACGGCGTCCGGCGGGCCGTCGGCGTCGATGACCTCGTCCCAGCCGACCATGCGGCGGCCGCGGGCGGCGAGCCGCCTCGCTACCTGCGACATGAACCAGCCTTGCAACTGGGCTTCGGCCCGCATTCCGAGCGAGCGCATGCGCTGCCGGGCCCGGTCGCTGTCACGCCATTCGGCGGCCGGGCACTCGTCGCCGCCCAGGTGGATGTAGGGGCTGGGGAAGACATCCATCACCTCGTCGAGCACGTTCGCGCAGAACTCGACGGTGGCGTCATCGACATTCAGGACGTGCCGGGAAATGCCCCAGCGCGTGCGCACCTTGATCGGCTTCTTGCGGCCGTTGTAAGCGTCACGGTTGCCGAGCTCGGGGTAGGCGGCGATCGCGGCCTGCATATGGCCGGGCATGTCAATCTCCGGCACCACCGTCATGTGCCGCTGCGCGGCGTAGGCGACGATCTCCGCCAGGTCGGCGACCGTGTAGCAGCCGCCGTGCGGGGTCCCGTCGAACCGCTTCTCCCTGGCCAGCCCGGCCTGGCTTTGCTTCCGCCAGGATCCGACCTCGGTGAGCAGCGGGTACCGCTGGACTGGAAAGCGCCAGCCCTGGTCGTCGGTGAGGTGCAGGTGCAGCACGTTGAACTTGTGCAGGGCCGCCAGGTCGATCAGCCGGAGCAGCCATGCCTTCGGGAAGAAGTGCCGGGCCACGTCCAGGTGCACGCCCCGCCAGGAGTAGCGGGGCGCGTCCTCGATCTGCACGGCGGGCAGCTCAATCGCGGCCGGAACGCCGTGGGCCGGGGCCTTCCGCAAGGTCTCGGGCGGCAGCAGCAGCCGCAGGGTCTGCATCGCGTAGAAGACGCCCGCCGGGCCCCCGCCGTTGATGACCACGCCTTCGCCTGGGGCGGCGCGCAGGAGGTAACCATCCTCGGGCAGGGCCCTGCCAGTCGGGAAGGCCGACGGTGAGCGTAACGGCGTTCGGCCTGACCTCGCCGCTAGCCGGGACGACGGTGATGTCCCAGCCGGTAGACGCCTCAAGCGCGGCGCGCAGCAGGCCCGCCGTCGGGCGCGAGGCCTCGTCGGCGGCTATGACGAAGCCGTCCGCGGTTAGCGTGACCCGGCCCCCGTCGGGGTCGCGCGTGCGCCTTGACCGGACGCGGGACGATCACGATGACGCCATGCAGGCGGCCAGGCAACACACGCCCCAGAAACTACCAAAATCCGGACCTAGTGCACCAGCCTAACGCCAGCCGCAGCTTCACCGGCCGATCCTTTCGCTAGGCGTGCGCCGCGGCGCTGTCGCCATCGTGAGCGGTTACCCGCTTCGCGAGGGCGACAGCGCCGCTGGTGAGATGCGATGCGTAAGCGCATCCCCGGTGACGCCGACGGTCAGCCGCTGAGCGCCTGGGTGGCCGGAGTCGGCTGGGCGATGCCCGCCGCGCTGATGACCGCCTGCGCGCCGGCCGGCCAGTTGTCGCCGCTGACCAGGACGTTGCCGGTCAGGACGTTGTTGTGCGGCGCGCCGGTGGCGACTTGGGTCGCGCCGCCGTTGTACCAGTTGCCGGAGAACGTGTTGTCGTCGGTGTTGTTGGTCGAGCTGGCGTTGGTGAAGGCCCATACCCCGGCGTCCTGCACCACGTTGTTCTCCTCGGTGACGTACCGGGAACCCTCGTCGAGGTACAGCGCGACCGTGTGGTTGTTGTTGTACATGTAGTTGTCTTCGATCACGGTGCCGGGGTTGGCGGACAGGTTGTAGATGCTGCCGCCGTCGTGCATGGCGTTCTTGGTGTTGAAGATCAGGTTGCCGGCGACGGTATTGTCTTCCAGCGTCGTGGGGGTCGTGTAGAGGGGCTGGTAGTTGTAGGTGCCGCGGTTCTGGTAGTCCTGGCTGCCGCCGGCGTCGTTCATGCCCCAGCCCCAGCCGATGTCGATGCCGTCGTACGGCAGGTTGCTGACCTCGTTGTGGGTGATCGTCGCCCTGGTGACGTAGGTGGAGAGGATGGCCGCCGTCTCCTTGTAATCCGTTCCGGTGCCCGTGACCAGGTTGTTGCTGATCGTGATGTCCTGGTTGGTCATCGCCGGGTTGCCCGGGTGGTGGGCGTCGGTCTGCACGCCGCCGACCACGATGCCGCCGCCGGCGTCATCGGTGAAGGCGTTGCCGTTGATGGTGATGTCGCTGGCGCCGAGGCCGGTTCCGCTCGCGTTGGCGTCCGCGTCGTTGCCGACGCCGAGGCCGGCCTGCCCGAGCTCGCGGAACGTGTCGTCGCTGAACGTGATGTCCTTGGCCGCCGCTACCTGCACGGCCGCGGGCATCTGGTTCCAGTGCTCCCTGGTGGCCTCGAAGAGCTGGCAGCCGAAGAAGCAGCTGCCGAACGCGGGCTGCTGCCAGTTGCCGGTGATGAACGTGCCGCTCTGCTGGTCGGCGTAGCCCTGGCT
Source organism: uncultured Actinomycetota bacterium (assembly GCA_963850115.1). Classification (GTDB taxonomy): domain Bacteria; phylum Actinomycetota; class Actinomycetes; order Streptosporangiales; family Streptosporangiaceae; genus Trebonia. Next base: position 108,613 of record CAWKKG010000017.1, on the reverse strand, counting down.
GGTGTTCGGCCCCAGCCAGGACGTCCCGGTGAACTCGATGCCGCTGAACGTCAGGCCCTGGGCCGGGGCGCTGTAGCTGCCGCTGATGTCGACGAGCGACGGCAACCGGGGCAGTTCGACGTCCACGCCCCGCATGGTCTGACCCGCCGGGGCCTCGTAGTACAGCTTGCCGGTCGATGAGTCCAGCGACCACTGGCCGGCCTGCTGGATGAATGCGAGCGAGTTCTCCAGGTACATCGAGCCGCCCTCGAACGGCTGGGCGAGTACGTCGTAGCCCCAGTTGTTGTTGGCCCAGGCCGGCTGCTGCATGGTGATGGTTGTGCCGCTGATCGACTGCACAGGCGCGTACCGGTCCGTGAAGGAGTCCAGGCTCTCCAGCTGGATCTGGTTCTGGTCCGGCAGGCTGGCGAGGTAGTCAAGCGATGAACTGGTGATGCTCAGGCCGGTCGCGGTGAACGTGACGTCTGACCGTGGCAACGCGATGGCGGCATTAGGCGCCTCCTTGCCGTCGACGTACAGCTGGCGGCTGTCGGTGCCCTTGCCGACGTCGGCCACCCAGATGTTCTTCGCGGCGTCGTACGGCTGCCAGTCGGTGACCGGCCGGGCGCCGCTCAGCACGGGACGGGCGCCGGGGGCGGCTTCCCAGGTGATGGTGTGCCCGTTGCGTCCCGCGTCCCGCGCGGTGAAGGTCAGCGGGCGTGAGAGCCGGTAGGTCCCCGTCCCGAGTTCGACGGTCACGTTCTCATGCGCTCCGAGCGCGGCGGCAAGCGTTTCGGCGACATAGACGCTGGGCGCCGGTATCGCTCCGGGCGCGAAGGCGGGGCCGCCGCCAGGTCCCGCTGCTTGCACCTCGATCACGGCACCGGTGGCCGCTGCGGCTGGGCTGGCGTGCGCGGCTAGCGCCGAGACGGCGACCAGCAACGCGGCGGCCCCGGGGACGATCGCCTTAATCGAACGTCGTCTCAGGTTAGACATATGGCATTCCCTCCAGGTCGGCGCGGGGAGCGCGGGAAGGGTCCGTGGATGCGCGCACCCAAACAGACGATGACATACGTGTAAGGTAATTCATCGTACGTATGCACTCAAGAGCTCAGCGATGCCGACATGGACCCGCGTGCGGGGAAGGTGGGGGAGTCGCGCTCCGACTAGCGGCGTGCTGAACCGGGCGCGGAGATCTCAGCTCCTGTCGTCGCCGAACACGCGGCGCTGGATTTCCCTCCGGTAGTCCTCGAGCGTGTTGTCCAGGTGCACGGTGGCGGCATGCGCCGCCTTGACCGGTTCCCCGTCCCGGATGGCCTGGTAGATCGCCGCGTGCTCCTCCACTGCCTCGGCCGCGTGGCCGCCGAGCGTGCCGCGCAGCCCGATGGTGGCGGACTGCATCAGCAGGCGCCTGGCCTCACGGACCGCCGCGACCAGGAACGGGTTATGCGACGCGGCCGCGATGCTGAGGTGGAACGCGTCGTCGCCCCGGCTGAACAGGTCCGGCTGTCCCGTCGCGTGTCCTTCCCGGCAGGTCTGCGCGGCGGCCGCGATGGCCCGCAGCTCGGGGGGCGTTGCCCTGGTGGCGGCGAGCCGGCTCGCCTCGGCTTCCTGCACCCGGCGGAACTCGAAGAGCATGTAGACGTGATCGAGGTCGGCGGGCAGGAAGAAGCCCTCCCAGCGCAGGCCGAGCATGCCGTCATCGTCGGCGACGTAGAGCCCGCGGCCCTTCTGCGCTTTGATCCGGCCAAGCGCTGAAAGGATCTTGATCGCCTCGCGCACGACCGTCCGGCTCGTTCCCAGCTGCCCGGCGATCTCGTTCTCCGTGGGCATCCGGTCGCCCGGGCGCAGCTGAGACCGCGCGATCAGCTCCAGGATTTGCTCGGCCACCCGTTCATACCCCGGCCGGTAGGCGTCGCGGACGCGCGTGGCGTCCCGCGCTCCGCCGGCGCTCGCGTCGCGGCGTCCGCGGCCACGTCGGCCGCAGTGTCTCCGTTTTCGGCCTGTGTCACATCCAAGAGTATGTCCCTTTCTCGGCTGGCGCCCTTGATCATCCCGGCGTCGATGATATTCATATCCGACGATCCGAAGCAAGATGAGTACTACTCATTTGAGGAAAAAATCGGGATATAACGGGCATTAGATCCCTGTTGTTCCCTAAAGTGTCGACCTCTTTCGGAAGTTAAGCGTACTTATCGTCTTGACGGAACGCGGCCTCTTGCGCCTTAATAAGGCATGCACTCCTGCACGTCGCGCCGCCTTCCCCGCAGGTCCTGCTGGTAGGGGCCAGCCTGGGTGTGCGAGACGTGGACCACATAAGTAGTACTCATTATGAGTGGTGCATATCGGCGATCTCTGTTGTCCTCCCCTCGCGGCGGCGACAGGGCGACTACACAAAGTAGTGGAGGCATCTATGGCCCTGGGTATCCGCGCCGCCCGTGCGCGAAGCCGTCTGAGAACGTCAAGCGCACGCGTCGCGTCCGCCGTTGGCGCGGTCGCGCTCGCGGTCACCGTCGCCGCGTGCGGGCACGGGGGTTCTTCCGGCAGTGGTTCCGCGTCCGGCGGCGGCGCCAAGGACGGCTTCACACAGGCCGCGCAGGCTTCCGGCGCGCTGACGGTATGGGTGGACTCCACCCGCGTGCCCGCGGCGCAGGCTTATGCGAAGGCCCACCCGAACGTGAAGCTCAACATCGTCACCTACGACGGTGACGCCAACGGCTCCAACTCGCTGCAGACCAAGGTCGACCTGTACGACCGGACCGGGAACGGCTGGCCGGACGTGGTCTTCAGCGCCGAGAACAACGAGGTGAGCTGGGCCCGAGCCCGCCGGGTTCACCGCGCCGCTGAACAAGGGCCTGATCCCGAGTTCGGTGCTGAGCCAGTTCTCGTCCGGGGCGCTTGACCCGTGCACGGTGAACGGCACGGTCTACTGCCTGCGTAACGACCTCGCGCCGACCATGCTGTGGTACGACGCGCCGCTGATGAAGCAGTGGGGCTACCAGGTTCCCACGACGTGGCAGCAGTACGAGCAGATCGGTGAGGAGGTCGCCAAGCAGCACCCGGGCTACATCGTTGGCGCCGCGGGCGACACCTTCACTCCGGAGATCTTCATGTGGGCCAGCCAGTGCCAGGCCAATGACGTCACCGGCATCCGCGCGGTGACGGTCAACGTGACCACCGCCAACTGCACGCGGATGGCGTCGCTGCTCGACACGCTGCTGAGTGACAAGTCGATGTCGAAACTGAGCGCGTTCAGCAGCGCCTTCGACAAGCAGGAGAAGGGCAAGGTGCTCATGCTGCCGGCCCCGGTATCGTTCGCCGGCTCGGTCTTCGACAGCAAATCCGGGCTGAACACGCCCGCGGGCCAGATCGCCGCCGCGCCGATGCCGCAGTGGCCCGGGTCGGCCACGCCCGCCACCGGTGACGTCGGCGGTGGCACGTGGCTGCTCTCGGCGCACTCCGCGCATCTGACGGAGGCCGTCAACTTCATCGAGTGGGTGACGACCAATAACGCCTACCAGGCTGACCTGGCGCCCGGCCTGCCCGCGTACGCCCCGGCGGCCACGGCGTGGCTGGCCGGCCAGCAGAAGTCCGGCTACTTCGCCAACAACATCGTCCCGGTGGTGCAGGAGGTCGCTGGCCAGGTGTGGTCGGGCTGGGGCTACGGCAAGTTCAGCCAGGAGGCGATCTGGGCCGCTACCGTGACTCCCGGCATAACCGCGGGCAAGTCGATCGTCTCGATGCTGCCGGCCTGGCAGACCGCGATTAACAACTACGCCACCGCCGCCGGCTACCAGGTCAGCCATTGACCTCGGCGACCACTGGGTCCGCCAGGGCGCGCGCGCGGCGCGCGCCCTGGCGCGCCGTCGGTGCCGGCCACGCCTTCGTGGCCGGCTACGTGATCTTGCTCGTGGCGTTCGGCGTCGTGCCGGTGGTCTACGGCATCTACTTCGCGTTCACGAACGCGGACAACTACTTCGCCGGATTCTCCAACTTCATCCAGTCCGCCCAGGACTTCCGGTACGTGCCCGCGTTCGAGCACATCGGGGTCTACCTGGTGATCTGGCTGATCGCCCTGGTCGTCTTGGTGACCGGCCTGGCGCTGGTGCTGCACCAGTTGCCGGTGCAGCGCTTCGGCGGGCTGGTGCGCTTCCTGTACTACATTCCGGGGGCGCTGGCGGGGGCCGCGAGCGTCCTGGTGTGGCTGTTCATGCTCGACCCGACCGTCAGCCCGGCCTCCTCGTTCCTGCACCTGCTCGGCTACGGCACGTTCGGGCAGGTCATCGCGCCCGGCCATCTGTCGGTCCTGTTCGCGATGATCGCGTTCTGGACCGGTGCCGGCGGCTGGATCGTGGTGATGTACGGGGCGCTGAACAACATCCCGCACGACATCATGGAAGCCGCGCGGATCGACGGCGCCGGGGCGTGGCGCATCGCGCGGTACATCCAGATACCGATGCTGCGCAAGTGGATCGTGTACATGGTGATCCTGGCGTTCGCCACCGGCGCGCAGCTGTTCGTCGAGCCGCAGCTGGTCTCCGAGGCCAGCATGGGCGTGGCGGGCCGTGACTACGCGCCCAACCAGCTCGCCTATGACTTCGCCTTCCAGAACAACAATGTCAACTACGCGGCGGCGATTTCGGTGGAGCTCCTGGTGATCTCCCTGGTAGTGGCCGCCATATTCGTGACAAGGTCGAGATTCTTCGATGCGAACTGACGCTGAGGCACCCGCCGTGCGCGGCATGGCCGTTTCGCCGCGCGTGCGCCGCCGCCGTACGCCACGCCCTTCACGCGCCGCGGGCCAGGTACTCGCGGGGCTGCTGCTGCTCGTGTTCGTCGTCTTCTTCGTCCTGCCGGTGATCTGGCTGCTGCTGGCGGCTACGAAGAGCGACCCGCAGCTCGTGCAGGACAACCCGCTCTCGTTCGGGTCCTGGCATCAGCTGCGGGTGAACTGGGACGAGCTGACCAGCTTTCAGGGCGACGCGATCCTGCTGTGGCTGCGCAACTCGGCGGTGTACGCCTTCATCGCCCTGGCGATCACGCTCGCGGTGAGCATTCCCGCGGGTTATGCCATGGCCATGATGGAGTTCCGCGGCAGGCGCGCCCTGCTGGTCATGACGCTGGTCGTCATGCTGATGCCGGCCACGACCCTGGTGGTCCCGCTGTTCCTTGAGATCAACGAGGTGCACCTGATCGGCTCGCTGTGGTCGGTGGTGCTGCCGTTCTCGTTCTACCCGTTCGGCGTCTACCTCACCTATATCTACTTCAGCACCGCGCTGCCGCGTGACCTGCTGGCCGCCGCCCGCATCGACGGGTGCTCGGAGTTCGGCGCGTTCCGCCGCATCGCGCTGCCGCTGGCCGCGCCGATCATCGCGCTGGTGGGCTTCTTCAGCTTCGTGGCCAACTGGACGAACTTCTTCCTGCCCTACGTGATGCTGCCGCAAAGCGGCCAGTACCCCGCCCAGGTCGGCATCGCGCTGCTGCTGACCGACGTCCCGCAGTTCAACCCCACCGCGGGCGCGGGCACCGTGCTGCGGCCCGAGCTCGCCCTGGCCACGCTCCTGGCGATTACCCCGGTCCTGCTCGTATTCCTGTTCGCGCAACGCTATCTGGTCAGCGGGCTGCTGGCCGGCGCCACGAAGGAGTGAGATGACGCCTGTCGACATCACCGCCTCGGTACCCCTGCTCGAGCCGCCTGGCTGGGCAGTGGCCGAACGCGAGCTGTTCGACCTGCTTGACCGCGCCTGGCGTCGTTTCGCGCGCGACTTCACCGGCCCCGACGGGCGGCTGAACTACCGGCACGCACTTACCTCCAGGGACGGCGTGGACGACTTCTACGAGGCGTTCTTCAACTGGCCGCAGCTGTACCTGCTCGGCGGGGCCGACGACCTGCTGGCCGAGGCCGAGCGCCACTGGGAGGGACTTACCGCGCAGCTGACCGAGCTCGGCATGCTGTCGGACGAGTACGAGCGCGGATACGACTGGTTCCACCAGGGCGAGAGCCTGCTCCTGCTCTACTTCCTGACCATGGCCGACCCGGCCCGGTGGACGGAGCGGGCGGTACGGTTCGCCGAGCTGTACACAGATCCTGCCCACGGCAACTACGACCCGGTGCGCCGCATCATCCGCCGCCCGCACAACGGCTCGGACCCCGGGCGGGCCGGCCTGTTCGACGGGACGCACTACCCGTGGATCGACCGCGAGGAGAAGAGCTACGGCTTCCCGCTCGACTGGCTGCTCCCGGCGGGCGCACCCGTGCCGGAACGCGACCAGGACCCGCGGCTGACCGATGAGATGACCGCCCGCATGGGCGTGGGGGACACCGCGGTCAACCTCGCGGCCGCCGGGCTCGTCATGAACGCCTGGATGCTGACCGGCGACCACCGCTACCAGAACTGGATCGAGCAGTACGTCGGCGCGTGGCGGGAACGCGCCGACGCGAACGGCGGGATCATGCCCGACAACGTCGGCCCGGACGGGGTGGTCGGCAGCCTGCTCGGCGGGCGCTGGTACGGCGGGCACTACGGCTGGTCCTGGCCGCACGGCTGGTACAGCATCGGCTCCGCCGCCGCCGTCGCCGCGCTGGCCGCGGCGACCGTGACCGGCGACGACGGCTACCTGGACCTCGTCCGCCCGGCCATGGACGCGCTCATTGCCCACGGCAAGGTCATGGCCTTCACCGAATCCGACTCCTCCATCCCGTCCAAGTGGTGCCCGCAACTAGGCCCGGCGGTCACGGTGCCGACACTGCTCGTTCCCTTCCGGCACAGCGACCGCGGCTGGTTCGACTACAACCCCATGCTGACGGCGGTCCCGATGGCGCTGTGGCACCACGGCGGCGACCCGGCCGACCGGCAGCGGCTGGAGGAACTGCGCGCGCAAGCCGGATACGACTGGCGGACCGTCCGCTCCTTCCGCAGCAAGGAAGAAGCCGGCCACGAAGAGCCGTGGTTCGCCTTCCTGGCCGGCGACAACCCGGACTATCCAGAAAAGGTCCTGGCCGCTGCGCAAGCTCAGGCCCGCCACCGGCTCGCCCGCATGCGGGCCTACCGGGGCGTCGACATATCCGAGGCCGACATCCACGTGTGGCAGCAGTGCAACCCGGTCGTCACCGAGGCCCTCGTTCAGCTCACCTGGGGCGGACCGCAGGTCATCTACAACGGGGGGCTGCAGCAGGCCCGGGTCCGGTACTACGACGCCGACCGGCGGCGCCCAGGGCTACCACCCTCGGTGGCCGCCCTGGTATCCAGCATCGACCCGGCGGCCACCGTCATCGACCTGGTCAACCTGGATCCGGAGCGCGACTCCGGGGTAATCGTGCAGGCAGGCGCGTTCGCCGAGCACACCATCGAGGACGTGCGCCACACCGCGTGCGAGGATGGCTCTTGGCTCGGCGGCCTCTACGACTACGGGCACGGCGAGCCGGCGGTTGTCGAGCTGCGCACTGAGGTTGGGGCGCCGTGGCTCACCGTTCACTTGCCCGCCTCCACCCGCGTGCGGCTGACCTTGAGGCTGGCGCTCAGGACCAGAAAGCCGTCTTACGCGAGTCCGTTCGACGAGTCAGGAAGCAGCTGCTAGTCATCGCTCGTATGATGAATGCTGTCTTTCGGTTATGCTCGCAGTCACTGCTTGCTCATCCGAAGACAGGACTATGCGTGACCGCGTCTCAGAGCCCTGATAACTTCACGGCTCCGCCCACCTGGCCCAAGCGACCTGCCCGTCTGGGGACCGCGGTCGTTGACGTGCTGGTTGACCGAATCGTCTCCGGCGAACTCGAACCAGGAACCCTGCTCCCCACCGAGCCGCGGCTTTCCGAGGTCTTCGGCGTGAGCCGGACGGTGATCCGCGAGGCGGTTAAGATCCTGGAGCAGAAGGGCCTGGTCCGTGCCAGGCAAGGGCAGGGAACCAGGGTTGCGCTGCCTGACGACTGGAATCTCCTGGACCCGATGGTGCTGGAGGCGTCGGTCCGGCACGACAAGGACCTGCGCATCCTCGATGACCTGGTAGAGGTCCGGCGGGTACTGGAGGCCGAGATGGCCCGCGAGGCCGCCGTGAGGTCCACGTCCGAGGATCGCGAGGACATGAGGCGCCTGCTCGGCCAGCTGGCTGCCGATGAGGGCACGCCGGACCGGCACATGCTCACTGACCTGGAATTCCACGATGCGATCATGCGCGCGTCGGGCAACCGGCTCGGCCGGGCGGTCGTGCGGGCCATCCACTCCGAGGCGAGGACGAGCGACCGGTACAACGGATACCCGGCCCGGGCCGACTGCGAGGCGTCCGACATCGGCCACGCGCAGATCTATGACCGAATCGTCGAGGGAGACCCCGAGGGTGCCGCCGCGGCGATGTCAGAGCACATCATGGGCTCATGGCTCGCGCGCAGGCATAAGCCGTGATGCTGCGGCTGCGCCCACGCACGTGACCGTCCTTGACCATGCGGGCAAGCCGCAGGCCGCGGCCGGTCACCTGCATGAGCGCACGGAGAGCCACCACGCCCCCGTTCGGGATAATCAAAGATCTTCTCCCGAACGGGGGCGTGGTTACTCCAAGTGGCCGACAGTCTCGCCGTCGCGTTCAGCATGAAGAAGGAGAACACGGATGACTAGCCGCCGTAACGCCCTCATCGTCCGCGGCGGCTGGGACGGCCACCAGCCCGTGGAGACGACCGATTTCTTCATCCCGTTCCTGAAGGAACATGGCTTCGAGGTGCGGGTCGAGGAGGGCACGCCGGTCTACGCTGACGCGGGCTACCTCGACACCGTCGATCTGATCGTGCAGGTCAACACGATGAATACCATCGAAAAGGAGGAATTCGCAGGCCTGCGGCGGGCCGTGCTGAACGGCACGGGCATGGCGGGGTGGCACGGCGGCATCGCCGACTCGTACCGCAACACGGCCGACTACTTGCACATGATCGGCGGGCAGTTCGCCCACCACGCCGGCATCGAGCCGTGGCTGCGGAAGGGCGAGCAGTCCGACAACTACATCCCCTACACGGTGCACGTCACGGAGCTTGGCAAGACACATCCGATTACCGCCGGCATCGAGGACTTTGACCTGGTCACCGAGCAGTACTGGGTGCTGTCGGACGAGTACAACGACGTGCTGGCGACCACGACGCAGGCGGTGCGCCCGTGGGACGCCTGGAACCGTCCGGTCACCGCGCCGGCGATCTGGACGCGTCAGTGGGGCAAGGGCCGCATCTTCGTCTCGGCTCCCGGCCACAAGCTCGACATCGTGCAGGAGCCGCACGTGCGCACCATCATCGAGCGCGGCCTGCTCTGGGCTGCCCGGGGTGAGTGAGCTGCGAGCTAATCAGTGCACGCGGGGCGAATGCGACTCCGAGCGCCAGCGAGGTGGCCGTATGAGGGCACCGCTGCGCGTCGGCATTATCGGCGTCGGGGTCATCAGCAAGCAGTACTTCGAGAGCCTCGAGCGCCTTCCCAGCCTGAAGCTGGTGGCGGCCGCGGACATCAATGAGGCGCGGGCCGCTGAGGTCGCGGCTGAGCAAGGCGTCGATGCCCGCTCGGTCGACGAGCTGCTCGCCTCGGACGACGTGGATGCCGTGATCAACCTGACGGTCCCGGCGGCGCACGTCGAGGTCGGCCTGCGAGTGCTCGCCGCGGGCAAGCACGTCTTCGCCGAGAAGCCGCTCGGGCTCACGACCGCCGAGGCTCGGCCGCTGATCGAGGCCCAAGCCGGCGGCCTCAGGGTCGGATGCGCGCCCGACACGGTGCTCGGCACGGGCATCCAGACCGCGCGGCGCGTCATCGACGACGGGATGATCGGCGAGGCGCTCGGCGCGTCGGTTCACTGGTCCGCGCCGGGGCACGAACGCTGGCATCCGGCTCCCGGCTTCTACTACCAGCCGGGCGGCGGGCCGCTCTACGATTTGGGGCCGTACTACCTGACGAGCCTCGTGCACCTGCTCGGGCCCATCGCGCGGGTCTCGGGCGTTGCGCGGCGCTCGGCGCGCGAGCGCGTCATCCAGACGGGCCCGGACGCGGGCACCGTGCTGCCGGTCGACGTCGACACGCACGTCACCGCGCTGCTCCAGCACGAATCGGGCGTCTCGTCGACGGTCACCGTGAGCTTCGAGGTGTGGGCGACGCGGGCGCCGAAGTTCGAGGTCTACGGCTCGCAGGGCACGCTCGCCGTGCCCGACCCGAACCAATTCTCTGAACCGGTCGGGGTGTTCACCGCGACGTCGGGGGAGTGGGCCGTGGTGCCGGAATCCGCCGGCTGGCGCAACGCGGGCCGCGGCTACGGTCTCGCCGACATGGCCGCGGCGATCGCGGCCGGCACGCCGCACCGTGCTTCTGGCGAGCTAGCGTTCCACGTGCTCGACATCATGGAGTCGATCCTCACCGCCTCGGCGTCCGGCCAGGTCGTAGAGCTGTCCAGCACCGTCGACCGGCCGGAGGCAGTGGCGCTGTCCGACGCTCCGTGAGACACCGATGAACCGGGAAGGGCCCGGCCGCCGCCGTCAATGGTGGCGGCCGGGCAATCTAGGCGGTAGGTTCACCGCTGTTTACGGGACTGTCCATTTCTGGTTGGACGCGCCGCTGCAGCTCCATATCTGGAGCTGGGTGCCGTTGGTAGTGCTTCCGTTGGGGTCGTCGAGGCACTTGCCTGAGGTGGGGTTGACCAGCGCCCCGTTCTCGGCCGCCCACTGCTGGTTGGCGCCGCCGTTACAGGTCCACAGCTCGACCAGTGTCCCGTTGTTGTAGTTGGCGCCGGTGATGTCCAGGCAGCCGCAGGCGATGGTGATGGTGCCGTTGGCGTTGACGGTCCAGTTCTGCGCGGGGGCGTAGCCGTCGCACGTCCAGATCTGGACCTTGTTACCGTTGGCGCCGCTGCCGTTGTTGTTGTCCATGCAGTCGGAGCTGCTGACGCCGGAAACGATCGCCCCGGTAGCGCTGCCGCCGCCGCCGGTGTTGTAGCCGGCCGCCACGATGTTGGCCTGGACGGCGGCCTCGGTGGCGGCTGAGGCGTAGCCGGTGGTCATGACGCCCTCGTAGAAGGTGCCGGCCGAGCCCTTGCTGTTGTCGCCGCCGATGCCGAGGATGATGGCGCCCTGCTTCTTCATCGGGTTGTAGCCCGAAGGCCGCACCCCGCTGAAGTCGGTAGCGAGAGTGCCGGACTGGGCGTTGCCGCCGAGGATGGCCCACTGGTTGGCGCCGCCTTCGACCATGGCGGTAGTGAACCGGTAGTTAGTGGTGGGGTCGTTGGCGTTGTAGCCGGCGGCCGAGCCGGAGTAGAGGCCGTTCTCCATGTCGGCCATGATCCAGGGACCGTTGCCGGTGCCGTAGCCCCAGACCTTGATGTTGCCGAAGTAGATGGCCTCCATGGTCCCGTCGCCGTCGTCGTCGTTGTTGGTCTCGGCGTTGCCGTAGTCGAAGCAGCAGCCGCCGTTGTAGTGCGTGCCGTCGAAGATCGCGTACTCGCTCTCCGGGTTGTTGCCGGTGGCGATGTTCTTGGTGCTGTCGTCGCGGTAGCCGTCGCCCGCGGCGACGTAGACCCCGTACGCCTCATGGCCGCCCACCGTGACCGGTGCCGCGGTGGCGCTGGCGAGGCCGTCGGGGCCGCCGGCGGCCCCGCCGCCGGGCGCGTCGGTGAGGTTGTTGCCGTTGCCCGACTGGTCGTAGATCTCCGTGATGACGCACGTGGTGCCGGCGCAGAAGGAGTCCTGCGTCGCGGCGTTGGCCACTCCGCCCGCGCTGAGCGGGGAGATGTTCGTGGTGGCGTTGTCCGCGGCCCGCCTGACCTGGTAGAGCGGGCCGTTGTAGGCGGCGTACAGGGCCCGGGTGGTGCTGTGCGCGGCCACGCAGGGCGTACCGCCCGCGGCGTAGATGTCGCACGGCTCCTGCGTCGCTGCCCTCGCCGGCGTGGCACCGCTGGCGCCGAGCAGCGCGCCGAGGGCCAGCGCGGCGGCCGCGAGGATGATCAGCAGCGCCTTTCCGGCATGTCTGGGTTGTAGTCCGGCAGTCATCGTTGAATCTGCCCCTTCCTTTCCTGGAATCCTTTGGGTGCTTTGCCCGCGCGAGTCATCAGGGCAGGCTCGCGCCAACATCTCTGTTAGCGATCACAACCTTTCGGCTCGATAGCGAAAATATTTCGCATTGCGCTTGAGTACCGGTTAGTGTGAGCGCTAACAATGGAACTGTCAATGGTGCCCTGATTCAGGTGGCCGGGTTCGTGCTCGCGCCTAGCATGAAACGGCCGGGCTCCGTGTTCTTGCCGGTAGAGAACTCCGGCGTGCTCTCGCCGGAATCTGATGTCAACCAGGTGCGGAGGGCCTCGCGTGAAGGCGTGGACGCCCCGGAGACGCACGGCGAGCGGCCAAGGCCATGATGGATACCGAGTGCCATCGGCGGTGAACTGCACTGCCGTTAGATTTTCGGCCTGAGTTTGATTCCGAAGGATTCGATGACGTAATGGTTATGCCGTAAGTTGCCTCTTCGGTAGGCCGTTTACTTCGCTCAGCGGTCGGGTGCCCGCTGGTCGCACCCCGACGACGTGGTCCGGATGGCCGCGGTCACGCCTGGCGGACGGCGGTCACGGCGACGATGACGGCGAGCAGCCCGATGGTCGCCGCGGTGACCGGCGGGGCGGAGCCGCCGCCGGCGGCGAGCGCTATCCCGCCTGCCGCCGCGCCGAGCGCAGTGGCGACGTAGATCCCTGAGCCGTTGAGGCCGACGGCGACGGGGGCGAGCTTGGGCACGGTGGCGAAGAGGCGGTGCTGCTGGGGGACGATAGTGAGGCCGGCGGAGAAGCCGAGCGCGGCCATGGTGGCGACGCCGGCGGCGTCAATCGTGCGGGTGACGGTGAGGATCGCCGTGATGGCGGTGATACCGCAGGCGCCGCCTATGAGGGCGGTCCTGGCGCCGCGGCGGCGGATGAGGCGGGGTACGAGGATGGTGCCGGCGACTTGCCCCGCGCCGTAGCCGAGCATCGTGACCACCACCCACGCACCGGAGGTGCGCATGATGGCGGGCAGGTAGGCGATGACGAGGAAGACCGGGGTCAGCACGGTGACCGTGCCGGCCAGGATGCCGAGTACGCGCGGGTCGACAAGCGCCTTGCGGCGCTCGCGCAGGCTCAGCCGCGGGGCGTGAGCGGGGGGCAGCAGCCACACGGCCAGGGCGGACAGCACGGCGAGGACGACCAGTACCCACATCGCGGCCCGCCAGCCCCAGGCCTGGCCGACCAGGATGCCGAAGGGAAGGCCGGCGACGATCGCGACCGAGCTGCCGCCGGCCACGACGGCCAGCGACCGGGCACGACGGGAGTCGTCGCTGAGGATGCCGGCCGTGCTGTAGGCGGTGGCCTGGTAGGCGGCGGCACCGAGCGCGGCGAGCACCCGGCCGACGGCGACGGCGGCGAAGTCCGGCCCGGTGGCCTGCACGATCATTCCGGCCACGAAGACGCCCATGCCCGCCGTGAGCAGCGCCCGCCGGTCCCAAGCGCCGGCCGCCGCGGCGATGACCGGTGAGCTCACGGCGTAGACCAGGGCGAACAGGGTGGTGAGCTGACCGGCAGTGCTGGCCGACACGTGCAGGGAGGCGGCGACCTGCGGCAGCAGGCCGGACAGGACGAAGCCGTCGACGCCGAGGGTGAACGTCCCGATCGCGAGGATGAGCAGGCCGCGAGTCCCTAGCGTGCGCGTGATGGCCTGCCCGGGCTTGGCCGTGCCCGGCTGAGTGGCGTTGGCTGTGTTCATCGCTGTGCTCCAGGGAAGAATTCGCCGTCCTCGAGGTCGTCGAGCAGGCCGGGGTGAGTGGGTTCCCAGGCCAGCAGCGACCGGGTGACCGTGCTTGACGCGGGCGCGTCAGTCCCGGCGAGGGTGGCGAGCCAGCCGAAATATGCCTCGGCCTGGTCGGCGGGAACCGGCCGGGCGGGCACGCCGAGCCCGGACGCCAGGTGGATGACGCCGTCAGCCGACGCAGGCGAGCGGGCCAGTCCCGTCACCTTATGGCCGGCGTCCTGTAGCTCGGCGACGACCGCCGAGCCGATGAAGCCCGAGGCTCCGGTGACGAATACCCGCATGCCAACTACCTCCGCAGTGTGGGGGCGCCAATGACTTTCGTGCAATCGTTCAAGAAGTCGTTAGGGCCGAACCTACCTCTTCTTGAATGATCGGTCAAGAAGTCGTACTGTAGGCGCCATGGCTCGCACCGGACGACCTCGTGCTTTTGACACCCAACAGGCGCTGGCTCGCGCCCGCGACCTGTTCTGGTCGCGCGGCTACGCCGCGACCTCGGTCCAGGACCTGGTAGACGCGCTCGGCGTCCAGCGGGGCAGCCTGTACGCCGCCTTTGGCGACAAGCGCGATCTCTACCTGAAGGCGGTCGCCCTCTACGCCAGGGAGAACCGTGAGCACCTCGAGGAGATCTTGCGGGACGGCCCGGTGCTGCCCGCGCTGCGGCGCATGCTCCTCGAATCGTCGGTCCTGACCGGGGCGCCCGCAGACCCTCGCGGGCGGCGCGGCTGCCTGGTCGGCAACACCACGGCCGAGCTCGTCCCCGGCGACGATGCCGCCCGCGCCCTGGTCGCCGCCGCTTACGACGGCTTCATCGAGTCCGTGACCGCCGTCCTGGCCCGCGCGCAGGCCACGGGGGAAGTCGCCACGAGCGCGACCCCGGAAGCGCAGGCACGAATGCTGCTGCTTCTGTTCCAGGGCTCGGCGCTGGTGTCCCGCGCATATCCCGACCCTGACGGCCTCGCCACCGCCGTCGACGCTGCGCTCGACGCGCTACGCCCGCACGCCGACACTCCGGGGGGCTATGCCGCTACCCCCGGACGGACTGTGGCTGGGTCATGATGTGGTCCGCGGTCATGGCCAGCCGCTTGCTCTGCGTAACGACGTGATGTCCACCAGGACCTTGCCGACTGCGCCGCCCTCCACTGCCCGGTGCGCGTCGGCGGTGCGGTCGAGCGGGAAGCGGACAAGCGGCAGGCCGTGTCTCCTCGCCGACCGGCAGGGCGCCGTCGCGGACCGCGGCGGCGACGTCTTCAACGGCCGCGGCTCGTGCCTGCGGTCCGGCGGTGTAGAGCACCACGAACTGGAAGCGCGTGTTAAGCACCATGTTCTGCACCACGTTCAGTTCGACCGGCTTGCCGCCGTCGTTGGCGTAGGCGGAGATCGTGCCGCGGGTCCGCAGCACGGCCAGGTCCAGTGCGAGGTTGGCGCCGAGCGCCACCTCGGCGACGATGTCGACGCCGTCGGGGGCGATCTTGCGGATGCCGGCGGCCGGGTCGTCCTCACGGTAGTTGATCACGTGGTGGGCGCCGGCGGCGGTGGCCAGCTGTGCCTTCTCCGGGCCGCTGACCGTGCTGATAACGGTGGCGCCGGCCCACCGGGCAAGCTGGATAACCGCGTGCCCGACCGCCCCGGCCCCGCCCGCGGCGAGCACTACCCGGCCGTCCAGCGCCCCGGGCCGCAGGCGGCGCGGCCCGTCCTCGGCGACAGTGAGCGTGCGGTGCGCGGTGAGCGCGGGGACGCCGAGTGCGGCGCCGGCGTCGAAGCTGGCCTCGTCGGGCAGCGCAACCGCCCGTTCTGCAGGCACCACGGTGAACTCCGCGGCGGTGCCGGTGGGCCGTCCGGCGGCGGCCATGTATAGCCATACGCGCTGGCCGACCCGACCCTGGTCGACGCCCTCGCCGACGGCGTCGACCACGCCAGCGCCGTCGAGGTGCGGGGTGATCTCGGGGAACTGCCCGGGACGGGCGTTGGAGCGGGCCTGCGAGTCGGTCGGGTTGACCCCGGACACGGCGACCCGGACGCGAACCTCACCGGGCCCGGGCACGGGCAGGTTCCGGTTGACGAGCTCGAGAACGTCGGGGCCGCCGCTGCCGCGGTAGATGATGGCCTTCATGATCAGATCCGAACCTCGCTGGAGCGGGACTCGATGGCGTCGAGGGTGGCGAGGGTGGCGTCGTCGAAGGCGATCTCGCCGGCCGCCATGTTGGCCTCGAGGTGAGCGGCGTCAGCGGTGCCGGGGATGAGCAGCACGTTGGGGGCGTGGTGCAGCAGCCAGGCGAGGCCGACCTGGGAGGGCGTGACGCCCAGCGACTCAGCCACGGCGCGGACGGCCTGCTCCTCGGTGACCTTGGGCAGGCCGGGGAAGGACCCGCCGAGCGGGAAGAACGGCACCCAGGCGATGCCCTCGGCCACGCACAGCCGCAGCATGTCCTCGTCGTCACGAGAGACAAGACTGTAGGCGTTCTGCACGCAGGCGATGCCGGCCGGCAGGGCGCGGCGCAGGCCGTCGAGGGTGACGCTGCTCAGGCCGATCGCGCCGATCTTGCCCTCGTCGCGCAGGGCGGTCATCACCGCGAGCTGGTCGTCGATGTCGACTACCTGGTCGCCCTCGGGACGCAGCCCCGGACCGGTGTCGAGGCGGCGGAGGTTGACCACCGGGAGCCGGTCGACGCCGAGGCTGCGCAGGTTGTCCTCGACGCTGGCCCGCAACTGCTCGGGCCGCTGCGCGACCCGCAGCGGCGGGCGCCCGCCCGGGTTGGGGTCGGCCCCCACCTTCGTGACGACCAGGACGTCGTCCTCGGGGCGCAGCGTCTCGCGGATCACGTCGTTAACGAAGCCGGAGCCGTAGAACTCGGCGGTGTCTACGTGGTCGACGCCCCGCTCGACCGCGCGGCGCAGCAGCGCGACGGCCTCGCCGCGGCGCTCGTGCAGGCGTTCGAGCTGCATCGCACCGTAGCCGACCCGGAAAACGGTGCGGTCGGCGAACGAAGCGGTCAGGTCGATCATGAGGCTGTCTCCTCAGGTGGTGAGTGCAACACGACGCAGGTGACGTCGTACTGGCCGTAACCCTATGACTTGAACTGACAGATAGCAAAGACTGTCAGTCAGATAGTGATATCCGACAGATAAGATGACAGAAGTTGGCATCTGTCAGTTCGTCGACGTACCTTCGTGCCAGGTGATCCGGCGAGCTTGCGGCGTCGGCTTCGTACCAGCGAGAAGGAGGCCCGATGCGCGGGGCGCCACTGGAGGCGGAGGCGATCGTGTCGGCCGCCGAGGAACTGCTACGCCGCCACGGCCCGGAAAAGACCACGGTGCTCGATGTCGCGCGGCAGCTCGGAGTGAGCCACGGGAGCGTGTACCGGCATTTCCCGTCCAAGGCGGCGCTGCGCGAGGCCGTCATACTGCGCTGGCTCGACCAGGTGCGGGACGATCTCGCCACGGCGGTTCAGGATCCGGCCCTGACCCCGCCCGAACGGCTGCGTGCCATGCTCACCGCCATGTTCGCCACGAAACGGGCGAAGGCCAGGGACGACCCGGAACTGTTCGCCACCTTCCGGGTACTGGCGGCGGAGCACAGCACCGTGTCCACCGCCCACGTCGCCTTCTTGCTCGACGAGATCCGCGCCATCGTCGTCGACGGCATCACCAGCGGCGACTTCGCGCCCGGCGAGCCAGAGATGATCGCGCGAGCCATCTTCAACGCGACCACCCGCTTCCACGATCCGACGCACGCCGCGGAATGGCGCTTCCCCGAGGTCGAAGCGGCGTCCGACGGCGTCATCGCGCTCATACTCAACGGCATCCGGGCGCGGTGATAGTCCTCGGCTAGCTCATAGGCCGGCGCCGCCGCCCGGAACGCGGTAGTGGCGCTCGAGTTCCGCTGACGTGGTCGCGGAACCCGGAAGCCAGTCCCTGCCTCCTGGGCACGGCGGCGCGGCCGGCCCAAGGAGCGCAGGGCCACGGTGTCAGCTGGGGTTGAAGTCCTGGTTGTTGCCGGGGGTGTTCTTGCATGTCCACTGGTCGAGTTGCTGGCCGAGGTTGCTGCCGGCGCCGTAGACGTCCAGGCACAGGCCGCTGGCGGAGTTCTTGAACTCCCAGGAGCCGTCGGTCTGCTGGGTGGGGAGCCACTGGCTGGTGGCGGAGGTGCTGGGGGGTTCCTGGGCGATGTCGGGGGTGCCGGCGGTGGTGGCGGTGCCGGTGACGGTGATGTCGTCGCCGGAGTTCTGGGCTTGCAGGGCGCCGTAGCCGCCGGTGCCGGGCACGAACTGGAACTGCTGGTTGGACTGCCCGTTGCAGGTCCACTGGTCGATCGCCGCGCCGCTGGCGGTGGTGTTCCCGTACACGTCCAGGCACAGGCTGTCGTTGGCGACGACGAGCCGGTGATAGCCGCTCGGGAACCCGCCGCCCGAGCTCTGGATGCCGGCCTGGCTGATGACCTGCTGCGCGCCCGATGGCCAGTTGTAGCCACTGACCTGGACGTTGTTGGACAGGACGTTGTTGTGCGGTGAGCCGGTGGCGACCTCGGTGGCACCGCCGTTGTACCAGTTACCGCTGAAGGTGTTGCTGTCGGTGTTGTTGTTGGCGTCGGCGTTGGTGAACGCCCACACGCCGGCGTCCTGGACCACGTTGTTCGAGACGGTGAGGTAGCGGGAGCCCTCGTCCAGGTACAGCGCGACCGTGGAGTTGTTGTTGTACATGTAATTGTCCTCGATCACCGTGCCGGGGTTGGCGGACAGGTTGTAGATGCTGCCGCCGTCGTGCATCACGTTCTTGGTGTCGAAGATCAGGTTGTAGGAGACCGTGTTGTTCTTCAGCGTGGTGGGCGTGGTGTAGATCGGCTGGTAGTTGTAGGTGCCCCGGTTGACGTAGTCCTGGCTGCCGCCCGGGTCGTTGATGCCCCAGCCCCAGCCGATGTCGATGCCGTCGTAGGGCAGGTGGTCGACCTGGTTGTGGGTGATCGTCGCGCCGGTCACGTAGGTGGACAGGATCGCGGAGACCTCCTTGTAGTCGGTCCCCACCGCGGTGACGTGATTATCGCTGATCATGATGTTCTGGTCGGTCATCGCCGGGTTGCTCGGGTGGTGGGCGTTGGCCTGGATCCCGCCGACCACGATCCCGTCGCCGGCGTCGTCGCTGAACGTGTTGCCGGTAATGGTGATGTTGCTCGCTCCCAGGCCGGTCCCGCTGGCATTGGCGTCCGCGTCCTGGCCGACGCCCAGGCCCACCTCGCCCAGGTCGGTGAACGTGTCGCCGCTGAAGGTGATGCCGGTGGCCGCCGAGACCTGCACGGCGGCGGGCATCTGGTCCCAGTCCTGCCGGGTGGCCTCGAACAGCTGGCAGCCGCTGAAGCAGCTGCCGAAGGACGGCTGCGACCAGGTGCCGGTGATGAACGCGCCGTTCTGCTGGTCCGCGTACCCGTTGGGACCGCTGGGGCCGAGCCAGGTGGTGCCGGTGAACGTCACGTTGCTGAAGCTCAGGCCGGAGACCGGGCTGCTGTAGCTGCCGCTGACCTGCACCAGGGTCTGCGTCTTCGGCAGCTCGATGTCAAGGTTGTTCGGGTTCTGGCCCGAGGCGGCCTTGTAGTACAGCTGGCCGGTGGGCGAGTCCAGGTACCACTGCCCGGCCTGCTGCAGGAAGGAGTAGTTGTTCTCCAGGTACATCGTGCCGCCCTCGAACGGCTGGGCCATCACGTCGTAGCCCCAGTTGTTGTTGGCCCAGGCCGGCTGCTGCATCGTGATCGTGTTGCCGCTGATCGAGGCGACCGGCGCGTACCGGTCGGTGAACGAGTCGACGCTCTCCACCTCGATCTGGCTCTGGTCGGTCAGGCCGTCCAGGTAGCTGAGCGACGAGCTGTCGATGGTCAGCCCGGTCGAGGTGAAGGTGAAATCGGAGCGGGGAACCGAGATCGCGGCCCGGGGCGCCTCCGCGCCGTTGACGTACAGCTGCCGGGTATTCACCCCGGTGCCGACGTTGGCCACCCAGATGTTGCTCGACTGGTTCTGCAGCGTCCAGCCCGTCACCTGCGCGGAGCCGCTCATGACCGTAGCCTGGCCGGCCGCGCCCGCGTAGCTGATGGTGTGGCCGTTCTGGCCGGCGTTGGCCTCGGTGAAGGTGAGCGGCTGGGTCAGCTGGTACTTTCCCGCGGCCAGGTGGACGACCACATCTGAGCTGGCCGAGAGCTGATGAGCTGACTGCGCGGCCTGCGCCACGCTGGTGAACGGCTGCTGCGCGGACCCTGTCTCCGCGGCTGCGGCCGCGGTCGTCATGCCCGGTGCGGGTGGCGCCACGTACAGGTTGACGACACTCGGAGACGACGCGGCGCTCGCCGCTGTGGCCGGGACCGCCACCGCTGCCGCGGCCAGCAGCGCCAGCAGGGCTGACCCGGTGGCCGCCGTGGCGCGGCCTATCCGGAATCTCTTGACGCGGGACATGCTCATCCTCCATGGGACTCGACAGATGGGAACGGGGAGGCGTAGACGGCGGCGGCTGAAGCCCGCCGCCGCGCGGACGCGGCGGCGGGCTAGTCAGCTCATGTATCAGCTAGGGCAGGTGCCATTGCTGGTTGGTGCCGCCGTTGCAGGTCCACAGCTCGAGCTGGGTGCCGTTGGCGGTGTTGAAGTTCGGGTCGTCGAGGCACTTGCCGGAGGCGGGGTTGACCAGTGTCCCGTTGCTGGCCTGCCATTGCTGGTTGGCGCCGCCGTTGCAGTCCCACAGCTCGATGTGGGTGCCGTTGTTGTAGTTGGCGCCGGTGATGTCCATGCACTTGCCGTAGACCTGCAGGGTGCCGTTGGACGTCGACGGTCCAGGCTGGTTGGCGCCGCCGTCGCAGTCCCACATCTGGATCTTGTTGCCGTTGGCGCGAGGACAGGCCGTTGTCGTCCACGCACTTGGCGCTGTTGACGCCCGACGTGATCGGCCCGGTCGCCCCGCCGCCGCTGCTGGAGGAGGTTGAGTAGCCGGCGGCGACGATGTTGGCCTGGACGGCGGCTTCGGTGGCGGCCGAGGGCTCGCCGGAGGTCATGACGCCCTCGTACCAGGTGCCGACGGCGCCGTCGCTGTTGTCGCCGCCGGTGCCGAGGATGATCGCGCCCTGCTTCTTCATGGGGTAGTAGCCGCTGGGGCGGGTGCCGCTGAAGTCGGTGGCCAGGCCGCCGGACTGGGCGTTGCCGCCGAGGATGGCCCACTGGTTGGCGGAGCTGCCCTCGACCATGGCGGTGGTGAACCGGTAGCTGGTGGTGGGGTCGTTGGCGTTGTAGCCGGCGTTGGAGCCGGAGTACAGGCCGTTCTCCAGGTCGCCCATGATCCACGGGCCGTTGCCGGTGCCGTAGCCCCAGACCTTGATGTTGCCGAAGTAGACGGCCTCCATGGTCCCGGCGCCGTCGTCGTCGTTGTTGGTCTCGGCGTTGCCGTAGTCGAAGCAGCAGCCGCCGTTGAAGTGGGTGCCGTCGACCACGTCGTAGATGCCCTCGGGGTTGTTGCCGGTGGCGATGTTCTTGGTGGTGTCGTCGCGGTAGCCGTCGCCGGGCGCGATGTAGACGCCGTAGGCGGGCTGGCCGCCGACGGTGACCGGCGCGGCGGTGGCGTTGGCGAGGCCGTCGGGGCCGCCGGCGGCGCCGCCGCCGGGGGCGTCGGTGAGGTTGTTGCCGTTGCCGGACTGGTCGAAGATCTCGGTGATGACGCAGGTCGTCCCGGCGCAGAAGGAGTTCTGCGTGGCGGCGTTGGCGACGCCGCCCGCGGCCAGCGGGCTGATGTTGGTGGTGGTGTTGTCGGAGGAGCGGCGGACCTGGTACAGCGGCCCGTCGTAGGCGCCGTACAGCGCCCGCGTGGTGCTGTGCGCGGCGACGCACGGCGTGCCGCCCGCGGCGTAGATGTCACACGGCCCTGGGCCGCCGCCCGGGCCGGTGCCGCGCGATGCCGGCGACCAGGGCCCCGGCGGCCAGCGCCGCCGCCGCGCCGGCGATCAGCAGCGCCCTTGCTCGCGCGCCTGAGTCGTGGTCTGGACAGTCATCGTTGAACTTGCCTTTCTCATCCGAGGGTCCATTGCTGGTTGGATCCGCCGTTGCAGGTCCACAGCTCGACCAGCGCGCCGTTGGCGGTGCTGGCGCCGGTCACGTCCAGGCACAGCCCGGACTGGACGCCGGTGATGGTGCCGTTGGAGTTGACGTTCCACTGCTGGTTCGCGCCGCCGTTGCACGTCCAGATGTCCACCTTGGTGCCCGGCGTGGTCCGGTTGCCGAAGGCGTCCAGGCACATCTGGCTGCTGCCGCTGTAGACGGTCAGCTGGTTCGCGGAGGTGTGCGTCCAGATCTGGTTGGTCCCGCCGTTGCAGTCCCAGATGTCCAGCTGGGTGCCCGGGGTGGTGCTGAGGTCGGGCACGTCCAGGCACTTGCCCGACCCGACCGCGTGGATCTCGCCGCCACCGCCGCCGCCGCTGCTGGAGCCGCCGAGGGCGGACAAGGCGGCGGAGTAGGCGGGCTTGGGCTGGTAGTTCTGGTCGTACATGGTGGCCGCGCCCCAGCCGGAGAAGGTCCCAGGGATCCAGGAGTCGGCGTCGCCGACGCCCCATTGCGACACGCCGACGCAGCGGGAGACCTGCAGGCAGTCGCTGCACCACGGTGGCGTAGTCGGTGGCCTGCTGGTTCAGGTTCGCGGTGGTGGCCGGCAGCTGGATGCGGTCGTCAAGCTCGGTGACCGCGACGTTGACGCCCAGGGCGGCGAACCGCTGCATGTTGGCCAGCAGCGACGAGGGCACCTGGCCCACGATGTAGTGGCTCTCAAAGCCCACGCCGTTGATCGGCACCCCCTGGGCCAGCAGGGACTGCACCAGGCTGTACATGGCGTTGCTCTTGGCGTTCTCGCCCTCGATGCTGTAGTCGTTGAGGTACAGCTGGGCGCCGGGGTCGGCGGCGTGCGCGGTGCGCAGCGCGTCGGCGATGTACCCGCTGCCCATCGCCTGGTAGAACACGTCGTTGACGAAGCTGCCGTCGCCGTTGAACGGCTCGTTGACGACGTCCCAGGCGTAAATCTCGCCCTTGTAGTGGCTGACCTCCGTGGTGATGTGGCTTTCCATCGCCTGCTGCACCTGGTTCAGCGGCAGGCTGGACACCCACGACGGCAGCTGGTTCTGCCAGACCAGGTTGTGCCCGCGCACCCGCATGCCGTGCGCCTTGGCGAACGACACGATCGCGTCGCCCGGGCCGAAGTTGTAGGACCCGTTGGACGGCTCGGTGGTGTCCCACTTCATCTCGTTGCCCGGGGTCACCATGTCGAACTGCTGGCCCGCCAGGTTCGTGATCGTCGAGTTGTTGATCATGTTCCCGGTGACCTCGGTGCCGAAGTACTTGCCCTGCGCCTCGGCGGCCGCCCGCAGCGTGCTGCCAGCCGCCGTGGCCGGCACCGCCGTGGCGAGCGCGCCGCCCGTCACGCAGGCAGCCGCCAGCACCGCTACCACCAGCCGCTGGCGCGGCCGGACGGCGAGGGCGGCCGGACCTCGCACGCGCGTGCCGTGAAGCCATGCCAGGATGGATCTCAGGATCATCGGTTGACCTCCGGTACTTGATGGGGAGCGGCGCATGTCCGTGCGTCTAGGGCAGGTGCCATTGCTGGTTGGTGCCGCCGTTGCAGGTCCACAGGTCGAGCTGGGTGCCGTTGGCGGTGTTGGACCCGGGGTCGTCGAGGCACTTGCCGGAGGCGGGGTTGACCAGCTGCCCGTTGCTGGCCTGCCATTGCTGGTTGGCGCCGCCGTTGCACTGCCACAGCTCGATGAGCGCGCCGTTGGCGGTGCTGGCGCCGGTGATGTCCAGGCACTTGCCGTAGACCTGCACGGTCCCGTTGGACGCCACCGTCCAGGACTGGTTGGCGCCGCCGTTGCAGTCCCAGATCTGGATCTTGGTGCCGTTGGCGGAGGACTGGCCGTTGTCGTCCACGCACTTGGCGCTGTTGACGCCCGACGTGATCGGCCCGGTCGACCCGCCGCCGGTCGACCCGCCGACCGGGGTGACCGACAGGTTGTCGAACTGGTCGGTCTGGTAGCCGGAGGTGCCGAAGCCGACGTAGCCCGAGGCATACGTGGAGTCGGTGACGGTCGTCACGGTGGTGCCGTTGATCGCCGCGCTGATCGAGGCGCCGTTGAAGGTCAGCGCCAGGTGCTGCCAGGTGCCGGTGCCCGGCGCGGACACGGTGCCGCTGGCCAGCGTGACCGGCGAGCCGCTGGTGCTGTCGCGGTCGAGCGACCAGGCGCCGGTGTTGGACAGCTGCAGGTAGTACTCGTTGGCCGCGGGCGGGTAGTAGCCGACCGCGGAGCCGGCCCGGCCGATGAGCTGGACCGCGCCGGCCTGCTCGATCAGCGCGTCCGCCGACACGGTGTAGTTGGTCCAGCCCAGGCCCCCGCCGATCGTGAAGGGGCTGGCGTTGCTGTCCCATTCGATGGGCTGAACCGGGGCCTGCTGCTGGACGCACTGGCCGGACCGGCCGCCCGCGCACGGCTCGACCTCGAACGCGCCCTGCATCTGGGACAGGTACGGCGGCTGCTGGCCGGCCGTGTCGGAGTCGAAGTTGTCGGAGTACGGCAGGGAAAGCGACCCCTGGGCGGGGGACGTGGCGGTGCCCTTGCCCTGCCCGGTGGTCGTGGTCAGCGAGTACACGTAACCGGGCTGCAGCGTCAGGGAGAAGCTGCCGTTGACCGGGGTGATGTCCTGCGAGTGCACGAACCAGGTGGACGGGTCGCTCGAGTTGACGTCAGTGCGTCCACACGTGCACCGTGCCGGTGGACAGGCCGCCGGTGATCGTGTAGTTGACGGTCTGCGCCGACGATGCCTGCGTGGTCTCGAGGATCGAGCTCCAGTCGGTCCCGTCGGGGGACTTCAGCGTGACGTAGCTGCCGTTGCTCCCGCTGCCGCCGATGTACCCGCTGGCGGAGTTGATGTAGGTCCAGCCCGGGGCGGTGAACTGGGTGGTCTGCGCGGTGACCCACGCCTGCTTGCCCACCGAGTACCACCCCGACCACGGCTGGTTAGCCAGGATCAGCCCGTCGGTCGCGTACGGGAAGCCCGGGTAGAGCGAGGCGACGACCGGCCAGTTGATGGTGGCGGTCATCTCCCCGTCCAGGTAGTCCCGGTTGTCGGCCCGGGCCATCGCGGCCGCCCCGCCGTTGTAGTCCTGCGACCCGTTCTCGCTGGCCCACAGCTGCTTGCCGGTGGCTTCCGCGTTCGAGCTGCTCGGGCAGGACGTCTGGGAGGTCATCCACCCGCAGGGGTAGTGCGAGCCGATGATCTGCACCGCCTGCGGAGAACGCGCTGTTGGACACCAGGTCGTTGGCGACGGTCCAGTCGGTGTCGGCGCCGACGATCTGCACGCCGGAGTAGCCGTCGGCGTTCAGCGTGGAGCGCAGCTGCTCATACCAGCTGATGTTGTAGCCGCGCTCGTTCCAGCCGCCCAGGTAGTTGATCGTCAGCCCGTCGCGACTTGGCGCAGTCCAGCCAGCTCACCAGGTAGTTGATCATGTCGGTGGACCAGAAGTTCCCGCTGCCGATCCACCCCGGCGCCCCCCAGGCCAGCCCGTACAGCTTGATGTTGGGGTTGCGGGCCTTGGCCGCCTCCATCAGCGGCCACTCATACCCGGCGTTGCAGTCGACCGCGCCGCGGGAATGCTCGATGCTGGACTCCGACCCGTCGGTGGAGTTGGTGTCGCCGCCGATCTCCACCTTCAGGATCTGCAGGTCCGCGCCGTAGCCGGGCTTGAACAGGTAGTCGTAGATCTGCTGCTGCTCCGCGGCCGGGTAGTCGGCCAGCAGCCGGGAGTTGCCGCCCCCGCCGCTGATCGCCCCGATCCCGTC
Source organism: uncultured Actinomycetota bacterium (assembly GCA_963850115.1). Lineage (GTDB taxonomy): Bacteria > Actinomycetota > Actinomycetes > Streptosporangiales > Streptosporangiaceae > Trebonia. Next base: position 83,029 of record CAWKKG010000017.1, on the reverse strand, counting down.
GAACGTCCGGCCGCCCTGGGTGCCGTTGACGGTAATGCTGGCGCTCGCCGCGGCCGCGGGTGCCGTCGCGGTCGTGACCGCGACGGCCCCGGATGCCGCCAGCAGCAGCATCGCCCCGGCGGTGAGGGGCTTGCGGAAAATGGCTCGCCATCTCATGCTCGTGTGCTCCTCATGTCTCAGCTGGCGGTGAAGTCCTGGTTGGTGCCGGGGGCGTTCTTGCACGCCCACTGGTCGAGTTGCTGGCCGAGGTTGCTGCCGGCGCCGTAGACGTCCAGGCACAGGCCGCTGGCGGAGTTCTTGAACTCCCACGAGCCGTCGGACTGCTGCGACGGGCAGCCACTGGCTGCTGGCGGAGGAGCTGGCGGGCTCCTGGGCGATGTCGGGGGTGCCCGGCCGCGGTGGCGCTGCCGGTGACGGTGACGTCGTCGCCGGAGTTCTGCGGCCTGCAGCGCGCCGTAGCCGCCGGAGCCGGGCACGAACTGGAACTGCTGGTTGGACTGGCCGTTGCAGGTCCACTGGTCGATCGCCGCGCCGCTGGCGGTGGTGTTCCCGTACACGTCCAGGCACAGGCTGTCGTTGGCGATGACGAGCCGGTGATAGCCGCTCGGGAACCCGCCGCCGCCCGATGACGTGGCGGGCGTCAGGTAGATGGCGAACGCGTCATGCGAGGCCTGGAACGTGAGCGGCACGGTGATCGAGCCGCTGGAGACGCTCACGTTCTGGTTGTCCACCACCTGCGGCGCGCTGAGCGGGTACTGGTCCGGTATCCGGTCCACGGTGACGTTGACGCTGCCGTTGCTGGCCAGCCAGGGCACCGAGGCCAGGCCGCTGTACGTCACCGACACCGCGCCGGTGTACCCGTTGTCGTCCCCGATGATGGCCACCGAGCGCTTGGCGGAGCTGTCCTCGGCCGCCGAGATCGCGGTGGACCCGGACTCGCCGGAGGTGGACACCAGGGAACCGGTCATGTCGGCGTAGGCGCGCATCGCCCACCAGTTGCCGTTCGGCTCATAGGTGCCGTTGACATCGGTGAGGACCCCGGCCAGGTTCGGGGTAAGGCAGCACACCCAGTTGCCGCGCATGGCGTTGGCGTACTTGGACTGGGCGAAGCGGGCCAGGTACCACGCGGTCACGCCGGCGGTCTGCCGGTCCGACGGCTGGTACTCGTTCGCCGACAGCAGCGGGGCGGGCGAGATGCCGGCGGCGGAGATGTCGCTCTCGATGGCGCTGGAGTCGGCCACGGGATCGTCGCCGTCGCCCTCTTCGTGGTTGGTGATCTCGTTGGGCACGGTCCCGCTGGACTTGGCGTTCGACAGGAAGCCCTGCCATTCGCCCTGGTTCTGCTGCGGGGTGTAGGCGAAGTCGGGCCCGACGATGGTCGCATTGGGGGCGACGCTGCGGATCTCCTTGTAAGCGCTCTGCCACATCTGGTAGTACTGGCTGGTCTGCGCGCCTCCCGGCCAGAAGACGGAGATATCCGGCTCGTTCCAGATGTCGTAGGCGAACGGGAGCCCGGTCGCCTGCAGTTCGCTCACCACGTCCCCGACGAAGGTGACCCAGTTGGAGCAGTTCCCGTTGGTGCACGGGTACGTGGTGTTCGAGGGCTGGCCGCCGTCCGCGCCGAAGATGTCGCTCAGGATCACCTGGTACTGCGCGTGGTACGGCGCCTGGGTCAGCCGCCGTGCCTGCGCGATCACCGTGTTCACGTCGGCCTGGGTGCCGGAGCCGTTCTGGTACCCGTCCCCGATCCATCCCCCGGACACGTGACCGCCGCCGCGGAACGCGGTGATGCCGAGCGGCTGCAGGTACTGGTCCGGCGGCTGGGTGCCATCCTGGCTCACCCCGTACAGGAAGCCCTCGCCGACGCCGGTCGCGGGTCCCGTGGTGGAAGCGAGGTTCACGCTCAGCGACTCGGCGGCCGAGGCGTTCTCGGCGCCCCCCAGCAGCGTTGCGCCCAGTGCCAGCAGCACTGCGGCCGCGGCAATGAGTGGCCTGGTTCTCTTCCTCATCGAAGCTCCTCCTGTATGGCGCGACGGTCGTGTGCCGGGCGGCCATGATGTGAATTGTTAGCGGTAACATTTAGGAATGTCTGGACCCGCGGCGTCATAGCGGCGCTGGGCGGGCTCCCCGCCTCGCCCCGGCCGCCCGCATGGCGGGCGGCCGGGGCTCGGCTCACTGGTCGTTCAGGTTCCGGCTAGGGCAGGTGCCATTGCTGGTTGGTGCCGCCGTTGCAGGTCCACAGGTCGAGCTGGGTGCCGTTGGCGGTGTTGGAGTTGGGGTCGTCGAGGCACTTGCCGGAGGCGGGGTTGACGAGGGTGCCGTTGGTGGCCTGCCATTGCTGGTTGGCGCCGCCGTTGCACTGCCAGAGCTCGATGTTGGTGCCGTTGTTGTAGTTGGCGCCGGTGATGTCCATGCACTTGCCGTAGACCTGCAGGGTGCCGTTGGACGCGACGGTCCAGTGCTGGTTGGCGCCGCCGTTGCAGTCCCAGATCTGGATCTTGGTGCCGTTGGCGGAGGACAGGCCGTTGTCGTCGACGCACTTGCTCGAGTTGGCGCCCGACGTGATCGGGCCGGTCGGCGCGACCCGCCGGAGGCGGTCCCATAGCCGGCCGTGGTGAGCTCGGCCTGGACCGCGTTCTCGGTGGCGTCGGACGGATAGCCGTTGGTGATGGCTCCCTCGAAGAACTCGCCGGAGGCGCCGTTGCTGTTGTCGCCGCCGGTGCCGAGCAGGATGTCGGCCTCCTCATGCATCGGGGAGTATCCGTTCGGCAGCGAGCCGGACCAGGTGGTGGTCAGGCCGCCGCTGGTGGCGTTGCCGTACTTCAGGGTGAAGTTGCTGGTGCCGTTGTTCTTCTCCCAGGCGCTGACGAACGGGTAGTTCACTCCTGGGTTGCTCGCGCTGTTGGGGCCGGTGTTGGTGCTGTACATGCCGTTTTCCAGGTCGGCTTCCACCCACGGCCCGGGTCCGGTGCACCCGCCGAACCAGCAGGCGTTGCCCCATTCGATGGCGTTCATGTGGCCGTTGCCGGTGTCGGTGTGCGACGTCTCGCCGCTGCCGAAGTCGAAGCAGCACTGGTTGTTGTACAGGTTCGAGGATGTGACCTCGTAGACGCCCTCGGGCTGGGAGCCGGTCGGCACGTTGATGTTGTCGACGCGGTAGCCGGTGCCGGGCGTGCTCTTGATCCCGTAAGCCGGGTTGCCGCCGATCGTGATCGGCAGGGCCATCGCGTTCGCTCCGATGTCCGACCCGTTGGGGCCGGGGCCCTTCCAGAAGCCGCCCGAGGAGATCGGCAGGTCGCTGTGGTTGGAGCTCTGGTCGTAGATCTTGGTGATCGTGCACGTGGTGCCCGCGCAGAAGGACGCCTGCGGGGCGGCGTTGGCGTCGCCGCCCGCCGCCAGCAAGCCGATGTTGAGGTAACTGCCGTCGGAGGAGCGCTGCACCTGGTACAGCGGCCCGTTGTAGGAGGCGTACAGCGCCCGCGTGGTGCTGTACGCCGCGACGCAGGGCGTCCCGCCGGACGCATAGATGTCGCAGGGGAGCGACGACGCTGCCCTGGCGGCGGGTGCGCCGGTGCCGGCACTCGCCAGCGCCCCGGCGGTGAGCGCCAGCGCCGCCCCGGCAAGCAGTAGCAACCTCCTCGCGTACCGTAGTCGTGACTGGATGGTCATGTGTGGCCTTCTTTCCTCACGTAGTGAGCCATTGCGCTGTCGCCAGCGTGCTGTCGGTGGCCGGCGCGACGATGCGAGCGCGCGCACGCGGGACACCAGCAACCGCGCGTTCTCCCGACGTCGGCATCACGGCTTTATTGCGCTAGGAGCACGGCAGGGCGGTCGGCGTCGCAGATGCGACCAGTTATGAGTTTTCGGGGCTAGGGGGCGTCGCCCGCGGGAGGGCGTAACGGCTCGCGGCGAAGTCGCGGGTACGGCAGTGGCCAGGCCATCGGCTCTACCGTGGTGGCGCATGAAGGAATGGCGATTGCCTGGGTCCGTCTGCAACTCATGCCTGGCGGCTCGGCCCTGTCGCGTTCCCTGCTCGGCGTTGTCGTTTCCAAGTTCGAACCGATTCGCGCAATCGGTTAGATCGCATGTTACGGCGAGGTTCCGGAAGGATCAATAGCACATTACGAACGCGTGGCGCTAAGCCTCTGACATACCTGCTTAGCCGCGGGCCAGGGTCCTGGCGCACGGCGCGGATCCCAGGTGGGTCCTAGTGAAACTTACCTAGCGTCCCCTCGCGGCAAGGCCGCTCGTAACCCCCTGTACCGCTCGACCGAACTGTGTCGGCCGCAGGCCGCACCCCTCCTTGACGGCCGGTCCGCGCAGGCCTACTCTTCGTTCGAATCGATTCGTTAGATTCCATGCGCCCGCTCTCCCGAGCGCATTGCCTGACAGACGGTGGCGGGTCAGCGCGGCACGATAGCGGCACGCGGAAGGTCCTTGGCGCACCGGTACAGGGCAGGGCTGCGCTAGGACGCTTCGATGCTGCGGACCGGGACTCGCGTGACGCTGTCCCTGAGGGAGATGGGCGGGCACAGCAGCAGGTGCTTCGGCAGGACGGCTGGGTTCGCGATGCGTTCGGTGAGAAGGCCGACCGCGTGCGCGCCCAGCTCGCCAGCGGGGACGTCGGCCGAGGTGAGGGGTGGATGGAACTCCTCGGCCCAGTGCTGCGCGGCCACGCCGATCAGGGAGAAGTCCGCGGGCACGGTCAGGCCCGCACGGTGCAGTGCGCGCTGCACGCCGGGCAGCGCCGCCTCGTTGATGGTCGCCGCCGCGGTCACCTCCGGGTGCTCCTTAAGGATCAGCTGCATGCAGGCGTCGCCGCCGGCCGCATCCTCGCCGCACGGGTACTCCCACCCGGTCAGGCCGCCCTGGGCGATCGCGTCGCGAAAGCCCTGTCGCGCACGCAGGCCGGGACCGTACCCGGCGGCCAGCATCTCGGGGGACCGGTTGATCAGGGCGATGTCGCGGTGCCCGAGGTCGGCGAGGTAGTGCACGCACCGGTTGAGCAGGGTCTCGTTGTCAACGTCGACCCACGAGGTGCCCTCGGGACGGGCCGTGCGGCCGATGGTCACGAACGGCATGTCCGCCTTCTGCAACTGCGTGACGCGCGGATCGTCCAGCTTGATCTCCATGAGGATCACGCCGTCAACACGGCGTCCGTCGATAAGCCGCTGGAATGAGCGCTCGTGCATGTCCCCCGAAGGTGATAGCAGGACGTCGAGGTCAGCGCGCGCCGCCGCATCAAGCACGCTGGCGACGAAATCGAGCTGCATGTAAGTCAGCCGGCGGGCAGCCGGGGGAATTACCAGGCCGAGGGTGCGAGTGCGCCCTTCTTTCAGCGCGCGGGCGGCAGCGTTGGGGCGGTAGTTAAGTTCCTCGATGACCTGCTGAACCCGGGCGAGGGTCGGCTCCGCGACGTTCCGCTTCCCGCTGAGGACGTAGGAGACCGTACTGCGCGACACCCCCGCGCGCTTGGCGATCTCCCCGATGTTCAATTCCTGCTCCCCGTTGCCGGGCTGACCGCCCACGACCAAGGCGAATCGGTTCGCGTCAGTGTAGTTCCGCGTCGCCGATAGCGTCAACGCGGGCGGGCCGTCCGCTCCCCGGGTCGGCAAGCGCACACGGGCGCGCCGGCAGTGACGTGCACCCCGAACCTTGCGATCATCGGCCGCCATTGGTCTAGACCACTATCGCCGATGAGGCCCAGGCGTGCCGGGCGAGGTTGTGCGCATCGTCGGCACAGGTACAGTACCCGGATACGCGAGCGTCAGAGGCGCCGGCTCGCCAGCCAGGACAGGGTGAGGTCGGCGACCTCGCGCCATCCGTGATCGAAGACGAGCGAGTGCCCGCGGTCAGGGAACGCGTGATAGTCGGTGACCGCGCCCGAGCCGGCGTAGAGCTTGTAGGCGGCCCGGGCGACCACCTCCGGCACGGTGTGGTCCTTGCCGCCGCCAGTGATCAGCGGAACCCGAATGCCCTGCAAAGGCCGAGTCCTGGCCGGCCTATCTAGTTACCTCTCCTTTAGTACGGAAGACGGGCCAGCACACCTCGGTGTGGTGGGCGGGCTCGGCGCTTGCCTCGTCTGAGGTCACGACGTAGTGCTCCCGGATGGGCCCCTGCACCCCGATCTCTCGTTCCGCCACGAACGTGCCGAGGGCGCCGTAGGTCTGGTCCAGCTCGCTGATGGCCCCGTTGTGCACGGTGACCGCCAGCTCCGCTCCCGGAATCTCAATCAGCCGCGGCCGCCCGGAGGGGTTGGGCATGCCGGTCACCGGGATGAAGGCGACGACCTCGCCCAGTTCCTCCTCGAAGAACTCATTCGGATACAGTGCGCCGTCAGGCCCGGCTCGTACCGCCGATGATGAAGCGAGGACCCGCTGGAGCTCGCCGAAGGCGTCGCCCCACCAGGTCGCAATGTCGTCCCTGTGCACCGGCTCGGATATCGCGATCGCCGTGGCCGCAGCGACTGACCGGTACTCGACGGCAATCGGTGCGTGTGACTGCTCGAGAAGGGCACGCAGCGAGGCCACCGTCTGCTGGGTCTGCTGCAGGGCTGACTCCATGTGCTCCAGATGCGTGATGATCAGCTTGTTGCGAGCGGAAGCATCGGGAGCGTGAAGCACCTCCTTGAGCTGCTCGAGAGGCATCTCGAGGTCCCGGAACCTGCGTATGGCCTGACCAAGCGGTACCTGGGAGGCTTCGTAGTAGCGATATCCCGTGTCCCGGTCGATGTCCGCTGGTTCGAGTAGCCCCAAGTCGTGGTAGCGGCGCAGCGATTTCACGCTCAGATAGGTCATCCGCGAGAAGTCACCGATGGACAGTCGTGTCCTCATGTCGTCATTTTGCTCCGACCAGGGCACCGCCCGGGTAATCCAAGACCTCACTTCAGTCCCTCCCTCGTGGCTGCCGCCGCGAGCGGCCGTGAGCGCTCGATATCGGTCACGTGGCGAGCTTGGACCCTTCCCCGGCGGGAGGGTCAAGCTCTTTGTCCGGCTTCGCCAGGCACGACGCGGCGCTCGATGCACGGTTTGACTCTCCCGCCGAGGGAGGGTCCAGCCTGAGCAGGTAGCCAACCGGCACCTGGACGGCGCCGGCCGGTGCTTTCCACGAGAGGAAAAGAGAATCATGACGAACCGGCTGTTTGCACTGACCTTCGACTGCGCGGACGCCGCCGAGCTCGGCGGGTTCTGGGCGCAGGCGCTCAGCCAGGAGCTGGATCCGGGCTCGGGGAAGGAGTTCGCCTCCATCGGGCTGCAGGACCCCGGCCGGGCCGAGCCGCGCTGGTGCTTCGCCCAGGTCCCCGAAGGCAAGTCGGCGAAGAACCGGGTGCACCCGGACCTGATCACCGGGGACCTCCAGGCAGAGGTCGAGCGGCTGATCGGCCTGGGTGCGAGCCGGAAGGCGGATGTCGAGATGGGCAGCATGCGCTGGACCACGCTGCTGGATCCGGAAGACAACGAATTCGACGTGATCGCGGAGTCGGCGTAACACCGCGCGGTCACGAGAAACCATCAGCCGAAGGGAACCAATCATGAGCACCAACGTCAGCCTTTATTTCGCAGCCGTGAACATCGGCTGCGCCGATCCCGCCGGCCTGGCGGACTTCTGGGGGAACGTCCTCGGCCTCCCGGCCACCCCGGGCGTGACGGCCCCCGAGGTCAGGACGGTCGGCACCACCGACCGGGGGAGCCGCCCCCAGATGGTCTTCCACCCGGCGCCTGAGGCCGAGAGGGTCATTGGCGGATTCGTTCCGACCCTGCAGACCGAGCACCACGATGAGGAGGTCGAGCGGCTCACCGGCCTGGGTGCCAAGCTGGTCAACGAGGCCTTTCTCCCGCCGATCCGCCTCACCGTGTTCGCCGACCCGGAAGGCAACCGGTTCCAACTGGCGACCTTTGCGCCGGAGTAGCCGCCAGCCCGCAGTGATGGTGTCGGGCCAGGCGTTCCCGTCGGCCCGACACCAGCAAATCCGGCCGAAGGTGGCCATGAACCCGGCTGTACATGCTGGCGACGGAGGGGGTGCGTCCACGCCACTCGATCGTCGGCGGGACACCCGCGTACCGGGCGGAATTCGTCGCCGACGACGTCCCGGCTTCGCGCGACGACTTCGACGGCTGGGTGACGCGGACGGTGCTCAACCCGGCGGTCCCGCTGTTCCGCGAGGCCAGGTACCTCCTGGCGGAGGAGACGGACATCCGCGAGCCGGCACTGTACAACTCGGTCCTGGGCGCGATCGCGGCGGGAAACGCCACGCGCGGCGGCATCGCCAACTACGTGGGCCGCAAGTCATCGGAGCTGATGCACCCGCTGACCGTGCTGGAGGATGCCGGGCTGATCACCAGGGAGGCCGATCCCTTCCACGCGCGGAAGTCCCGCTTCCAGATCAACGAGCCGCTCATCACGTTCTACCAGGCGGTGATGCGCCCGGCCTGGGCGCAGTTGGAGCAGCGGCAGGCCGCTGCGGTGTGGCGGCGGCAGCAGCCCACCTTCTACGCGAAGGTCGTCGGCCCGCATTTCGAGGAGATCTGCCGTGACTGGGCGGCGCGCGAGGGGGCGGATGCCTTCGGAGACTTCCCGGCCCAGGTCGCGGCCACCGCCGTCAGCGACGCGGCCGGCCGAACGCAGATCCAGGTGGACGTCGCGGTACGGTCCGCCGGTACCCCGGACGAGCCAGGGAGGGTCCTGTCCCTCGGGGAGGCGAAGTGGGGCGAGACGATGGGACTCGGCCACCTGGCGCGGCTGCGCCGCGCCCGTGACCTGCTGTCCGCGAAGGGCGAGCCGGCCGCCGACGCCGTGCTCGCCTGCTACAGCGGCGCGGGCTTCACCGAGGAACTCCGCGAACTCGCCGCAACCGACCCGCGCGTCCTCCTCGTCACCCTCGACCGGCTCTACGCATAGCCAGCACCCTTTACGACGATTCCGGCATGGAACGGATAGCCGGGGAAGCGAGAGCGAGCACCCGGCGGGGCAGATTCCGTTGCGGCGGCGGGAACACCGCAGCGTCGTCTATCCCGCACCGAGGTCGGAAAGGAGCGCAGCCCGCCTTTTCTCGAGCGTGGCGAGCTGAGTCCGGAGCTGTTTCAGCTCGCGGTTGATGCGCGCCAGTTCCGTTCGCGCCTGCCTTTCCCGGAGGTACTGCTCACCTTGCCTGCTCCGCACGAGTTCCTCGACCTCGCGGCGGAGCAGTCGCAGCCACGGGTTGCCGTGCATCGAGGCGGTCCGGTACTGGAGCTTGCCCTGCGTCGATCGCCGCGACGATCTCATCCTGCGTCAATCCGAACTCCGAGCGAGCCGTCTTGTCGCTCAGCGTCGCGCCCTTACGGCCCCATTCCTCATCGTGGAACTCCATAGCTCCTCGCTATCTCACACAGAGCCCTCAGGTCGGTCGGTGTTCGCGCGTTCACCGGCGGCTGACGAGCTCGGTCAGGCGGGTGCCGATCACTGAGATGCCCGGGCGCGGCTCGCGCTCGTAGTACCAGGGCTTCCGGCGGCGCAGCAGTGCTTCGCCGTGCTCGGCCCAGGTGAAGTCCGGCTTGCGCAGGATCTTCCGGAACACCGTGTCGGTGGTCTGCGGGAAGGCAGCGGCCAGGCGCCGCAGTGGCAGCGGGCCGATGCTGTCCGCCCCCAGGTACCCGCGCAGCACCTGCGAATGTCGCTTGTCGGCCGCCAGAACCGGGTCTGCGAACAGGTCGCGTAGCATCCCGTACTCGTTGTAGAAGTTGAGCCCGTCGGTCTCGTCGTAGATGATGCCGATCGTGTCGGCGTCGGCCAGTCCGGCTGGCAAGTCGAAGGCGGGAATGTCCATGCCAGGAACGTTTCGCGGCCGACGGCGCCCGGGGTGCGCGGCGAGCACGGCTTCCTGACGGTGGCGGTAGTAGGCGTTGAGCCGTTGTTCGGCTTCGGCGGGTGCAAGGACCAGCTCATCGCCGCCGAAGAACTCCATGAATGCAGCCCTGTCCACCCGCATCTGCTTCCAGCCCTGCTCGATCCTCTCCGGGTTGCGGTAGACCAGTTCAGGCTGTCTGGTCGCCAGTTCCAGTGCGGCCTGCGCGATCTGCGCGGCGCTGGACTTTGGGTAGCCCGCCAGCGTCCCGGAGACCAGCCAGACCCCGGGCAGCGGGCGGACGGGCACCAGGCGCGCGTGCACGAACCCGCCCTTGGGCAGTCGGCGGAAGGCGGCCGGGCCCACGTTGGAGTATGTGCGGTACTCCAGGTCATCGATCAGGTTGAGCAGGACGATGGCGTCCCGATCCTTGTCGCGGATCTCGAAGATTCCCTCCACCGGGTCGAGCCAGCCGCGCAGCATCTCGCGGTCAGCCGCGGTCAGGCCTGTCCGGGTAGCCAGGAACTGGTCCAGCACGGTTTTGCCGTTCGGCAGGCGGTGCTGAAGCGCGAACCGGTCGATGACGCCGACCGCTTCGCCTTCGCTCAGTTCTCCTTCGGGACCTGCGGCCTCCAGCATGAACGGCGCCAGGTGCCGTTCGAACCGCGGGCCGCACGCGAAGTCGACCAGGTCCCGCTTCAGTTCCGCGCTGCGCTCGATGAGGGAGGCGTGCGACGGCTCGTCGCCGCTATCGTTCATGACCTGTAGCACTACCTCACTCCTCCGGCCCGCCGATCGTCGCTCGGCCCGGCAGCCGCATGCTGTCCTCGTCCACCGTATCCACGGCACGCTGAGCGCGGCGCTGAACGATGCGATCCGCACCCGCATCACGCCCTGATCGGAGGCAGACTCGGCAGGCACCCGCCAGCCCTCACTCCCGATGCTCTAATGATTGCGGGTCATCAGGGGCTAATATCGCCATTTTTGACCCGCGATCATGAAGCAGACATCAAGTATGGGAGCATATGTTCTATTTATCTCGTCCGTTTTGCCGTTTCCGGTGCGGCGGTTGCACTTCTGACCCACGATCATGGGCCTTCGGCGACTGAGACCCTTTCTTGACCGGACCAGGTGTCCCGGGTGACACTGGCCGTGCCGCGGGTCAGGGCGTGGCGGGGAGATGTACCTGGCTGAGGGCACTGGCGAGCGGGCGGGCGGCCAGGCGGCTGAGTGCTGCGGGGTCGTCGGCGAGGGCGAGCCCGAGCCGGGCAGCGTGCGGGGCGATCCTGGCTCGTTCGGTGACCGCGAGGCTGGCCGCATTGCCGCGTGAGGCCTGGAAGGCCACTGACAGTACGGTCTGCCAGGCTGCCGGCCAGCCCGGCTCGGGTCCGCGGAAGCGGGGCCAGCGTGCGGCCACCGCCTGGTTCAGCTCGGGCAGCCGGCCGGCGCCTTCCCACATCGGGTCGGCGGCCAGGAAGCGCACCTGGCCGCAGCCGGTGATCACGGCCGCGGCCGAGCACAGCGGGCAGGGCTCCAGCGTGGCCCACAGCGTGTAATCGCGGTAACGGCCCGGCGGGAGCTGCGCGCAGGCGTTCACCTCCGCGTGCGCCAGGCTGTTCCCCGCGAGCTGCCCGGCCGGGCCGTCGCGGTCATGGCGCCGGTTGCGCCCGGTCGCGACGACCGCCCCGTCCGGGCCGGTGATCACCGCGCCGACGGGGGGATTGCCCGCGCCGAACGCGACCCATCCCTCCTGCAGCGCCGCCCGCCACGGTGCCTCGATCGACGCCAGCAGGGCCTGTCCTCGCTCGTCACCGGACACAGTGATCTTGCCGTCCGCGCTGCGGCTAGCCGGGCAGGGTCGCGGGAACCCCGAAGCGGGACAGCACCGTGTCATCAAAGCGGGTTATCGCGCTGACGCGGCTGCCGGAGAGGGTGAAGACCAGCACGCCGCTGGCGCGGGGGATGCTGGACTGCTGGTCGGAGATGTACATGACAAGCGCGGGCTGGCCGTTGGCCCGGACCGGAACCGGCCGGCAGGTGATGCCGGGCCGGAAGATGGCCGCGCGGAGGAACCGGGTGACAAGCTCGCGGCCCAGGTACTCAAGCGGTATCGGCGGCATGGTCATCAGCACGTCCTCGGTCAGCAGGGCGACCAGCCCGTCCACGTCGCCGTTCTGGTAGGCCCGGGTGAGCCGCTGCACGACATCCTGCTCGGCGGCCGAGCCGCGCGGGGGCGGCGGTTCCCGTCCGTCTGATGGCCCGAGCTGGCGCTGCAGGGTCGCGCGGGCGCGTTTGAGCGCGCTCTTGGCTGACTCCTCGGTCGTGCCGAGCATGTGCGCCACCTCGCGGGCCGGGAAGTCAAGGACCTCGCGCAATATCAGGACCGCGCGCTGCCGTGGCGGCAGCGCCTGCAAGGCGGTGATGAAGGCCAGCGAGATCGCCTCGCTGGCCTCGTACCGGGCCTCCGGGCCAGCCGCAGCGTCCGCGAGCCCCTCCAGGAGGAGGTCGGGATACGGCTCCAGCCACGGCGTCTCGCCGAGCCTGGTCGGCTCGGGCACGTCGGTGCCGGGCGGCGGCCAGTCGGCTTGCGGGCGCCGCCGGGCCGAGCGCAGCGCGTTCAGGCTGCGGGTCGTGGCGATCCGGTACAGCCAGGTGCGGACCGAGGCGCGCCCCTCAAAGCTGCCCAGGCCTTGCCAGGCCGCCAGCAGGGCTTCCTGCAGGACGTCCTCGGCGTCGCTGGCCGAGCCGAGGATCCGGTAGCAGTGCACCTCGAGCTCACGCCGGTGCGGCCCGACAAGCTCGGCGAACGCGTCGGCATCCCCGCCCTGCGCCCGGGCCAGGAGATCGGCGGTCACGCCGCCATTATGCCCCGAGCTTGGCGGGCCGGCCGCCCCTTCCGGCCGCGGGCCGGTGTCTGCATGGGTGACGGACGTTAACGCCGGCGCCGCGCCGGCACGAACAGGAAGGACCGTCCAATGCCTCAGTTCATCTTCAGCTACCGTTCCGCGAAGGATCACGACGACGCCGCTGACCGCGATGGCCTGGCCGCGTGGGGTGCGTTCATTAACGAGGTCATCGCGCCCAGCGTCGTCGACCCTGGCTGGCCGGTCTTCGAGCCCGCCGCGGTGCTCGGTGAAGCCGGGCAGTCCACCCGGCTCGGCGGCTACGCGATCGTCACCGCTGACGATCTTCAGACGGCCGTGTCCATGGCGGAGCACTGCCCCACCATCACCCGAGGCGGCGGCGTCGAGGTCGGCGTCCTTGCCCCCCTGCCCCCCGAGCACCCGGCGGAGCAGATTCGGGAGCGGCTGCTGAAGGCCTAGAACGGCCAGGCCCGGAGAACGTCAGCGACCACCAGGCGGCCGGCCCCTGGACGCCAGGGGCCGGCCGCCATCCCGAGAGCCTGCCTACCCTGCTCTCATGGCACCAGGCTGAACGCCTGGGACGGGGTGCCGTTGCAGGCGGACTGCTGGAGCTGAACTCCGCTGCTGGTGGAAGGGGCGCCTATGCACAGGCCCGAGTTGTCGGCGACGAAGGTGTAGTAGCCGGAGTACTGCAGGTTGCCAGAGAACAATGCGTTGGTGTTGCCGGTTCCTCCGTAGTTCCATATCTGGAGCGGTGTCCCCGGGGCGGTGGCGCCCACCCCGCCGGTGATGTTCCAGGTCTCGCCCTCGGACTGGGCGTTTTCGTTGATCACGTCGTAATAGCCGCTCACCGACGTCGGCACGAACTGCCATAGCTGGCTGGTGGCCCCGGTGCAGGCCACCTGGTCCACGGCGGTGCCGTTGGCGGTCGAGCCCCCGGCCGCGGTTGCGCACAGGCCGGAGCCCTCGTTCACCACCTCGGACCACGACGAGGTGTTGATGCCCGAGTTGGGCACCAGGCTGAACGCCTGGGCCGTGCTGCTGTTGCAGGTGGCCTGCTCGAGCTGAACTCCGCTGCTGGTGGAAGGGGCGTCTAGGCACAGGCCCGAGTTGTCGGCGGTGAAGGTGTAGTAGCCCGAGGACCCGAGGCTGGCGCTAAACAGAGCGTTGGTATTGCCGGTCCCTCCGTAGTTCCATATCTGGAGCGTGGTCCCCGGGGCGGTGGCTCCCACCCCGCCGGTGATGTTCCAGCTCTCGCCTTCGGACTGGGCGTTGTTGTTGACCACCTCGTAGTAGCCGCTCACCCCGCTCGGCACGAACTTCCACAGCTGGCTGGCCGCACTCGTGCAGGCCTGCTGGACCACGGCGGTGCCGTTGGCGGTCGAGCCCCCGGCGGCGGTTGCGCACAGGCCGGAGCTCTGGTTGACCACCTCGAACCACGACGAGGTGACGCCGGAGGGGGCGAAGCTCATGGCGTGGAGGTTCCACCCCCCGTTGTCCTGGTCGACGACCAGTGTCTGGGTGCCCGCGGGCAGAGTGACGGTGGCAGTCACCGTCGTCCAGTTCTGCCAGCCCCCGGTGGCCGGGATGTTTATATTGCCCGACAGGTTGGTGCCCGCGAGGTTGGCGATGTGCAGGGCGTCGGTTACGCCGCTAGGAGAGGCCACGCGCAAGCTCACCGTGTAGGTGCCGGCGCCGGCCGCGTTGACCGTGTACCGGGTCCACTGCCCGCTGCCCGTCCAGCCGAGGTCGTAGGCGGCGCCGGTGCCGGTCGTATCGGTGGTGTCGCTGGTCGTCTCCAGGTCAACCCCGTCGCTGCGGTAGCTGTCGGCCGTGCCGTTGACCGAGCTGACGTTGTAGCCCACGCCTTGCCCGCCGGTGTCGTAGTTGGCGGCTTGCACGGTGCCGGGCACCTGGGGAGCGGTGCCGCCGTAGGCGGCCTCGCCCGCGGGGGTCTGGCTGTAGCCGGCGGCGACGATGTTCGCCTGCACCGCGCTCTGGGTGGCCTGGGACGGGAAACCGGAAACGTCGGCGGCCTCGAAGAACTCCCCATCGCCCAGGCTCGTGTTGTCCCCGCCGGTGCCCAGCTCGATGGAGCTCTGGATCTTCATCGGGTCATAGCCGCCGCTCGGCAACGCGCCAGAATAGGTCTGGATCAGCCCGCCTGACTGGGCGTTGCCGTACTGCAGGGTCATGTTGGTCCCGCCGTTGTTCTCCTCCCAGGCGGAGAGGAACGTGCCGTTCTCGCTCGGATAGGCCGAGGGATTGTTCCCGGTGTTGCTGAAGTACATCCCGTTTTCGATGTCGGCCCCCACCCAGGGACCGGGCCCGGTGCAGTTGCCCGTCCAGCAGTCCGTGCCGTAGTAGATCGCGTTCATCGTGGCGTTGCCGTCGTCGGAGTCGTTGGTCTCGCCCTGGCCGAAGTCGAAGCAGCACTGGTTGCTGGTGATGTTGGAGGACATGACCGCGTACAGCCCGTCGGGCTGGGAGCCGGTAGGCAGGTTGCGGGCGGAGTTGTCGCGGTAGCCGGTACCGAACTTGTCGAAGTAGATCCCGTACGCCGGCTGGCCGCCGACGTACACAGGCAGCGCCTCGGCGGGGGCACCGATGTCCGCCCCGCCGGGGCCGGGACCCGCGTTCCCGCCGCTGCAACCCGAGCAGGAAGTGCCCGGCGAGATCGGCATGTTGTTGGCGTTGGAGGTCTGGTCGTACAGCTCAGTGATGGTGCACGTCGTGCCGGCGCAGAACGAGTTCTCTGGCGCCACGTTGACAACCCCGCCGGTCGATTCCAAGCCGACGTTGAGGTAGGTCGAGTCGGAGGCACGCTGGACCTGGTAGAGCGGCCCGTCATAGGCCCCGAACAGCGCCCGGGTGGTGCTGTAGGCAGCCTCGCACGGAGTGCCGCCTGAAGCGTAGATGTCGCAAGGCTCGGACGTGGCCGCCCGCGCGGACGTGACGCTGAACGCGGGGATGGCGAGCGCTGCCACCAGCACAA
Organism: uncultured Actinomycetota bacterium; assembly: GCA_963850115.1. Lineage (GTDB taxonomy): Bacteria > Actinomycetota > Actinomycetes > Streptosporangiales > Streptosporangiaceae > Trebonia. The sequence continues at coordinate 67,347 of CAWKKG010000017.1, read as the reverse complement.
GGGCCGCGGCCAGCCTTGCCCACCGCCAGCTGAGGGTTATCGAGAACATGAGTCAGAACCGCCTTGGGGTGTTGGCGGACATGAGTCCTCCGCGGGGGCGAGGCAGACATGTACAAGGCAACATCGTGACCAAACGCACTCGGACGTGTTGTACCTCGATCGGGCCGCGGCGTCCAGATGTGCCAGTGCTGAAGCAGGTATTTTTCTCAGAAAAGTCAAAATTATTCGGGATACTGTCGGAATGACTTCGCCGCCGAGATCACGGTGGTCAGGACTCCATCGGCGTCGACATCGCATCCGAGAACGCCGGCACCGCCCGGCGCTGGCCCGTGGAGCCTAGGGCGCGATGTAATTTTCCGCACGTGCGGGCAGCTTTGCGCAGGCAGGAACATTCGGCCCTATACACCTTTTCAGCTCCTGCCTATGGTCACGGCAGTCAAGCCCACTCCGGATACCGCTGTGGGGAGGACCCTCATGACCATGGAGGAACGCTGAGATGAGACTGCGAGCGCGACATGCGACGTGGCGGTTGCGCAGGACGATAACGGTGACCGCGGCTGCCTTGCTCGCCGCCCTCGGCCTGGCCGTGGCCGGGGGCGCTGGCGGCGTCCCGGCCATGGCGGCCACCTCGTCCTGCAGCGCGGCGTACAGCGTGCAAAGCGACTGGGGCAGTGGGTTCACCGCGTCCCTGAGCATCACCAACAACGGCACCGCGGCGATCACCGGCTGGACGGTGACCTACGCCTACGCGGGCAACCAGACGCTGGCCAACGGCTGGAACGGGACCTGGTCTCAGTCCGGCAGCACGGTCACCGTCACCAACGCGTCTTACAACGGCAGCCTGGCCGCCGGCGCGTCCACCACGGCCGGAGCCAACTTCAACTACTCCGGTACCAACGCCGCGCCCGCATCGGTCACCTGCACACCGACCGGGTCGACCACGCCGCCGCCCGGCTCGATTACCGCGACCCCGGCCAGCCTGAGCGTGACTCAGGGCGGCACCGGCACGTTCACCCTCGCCCTGTCGCAGGCACCGACGGCGAACGAGACCGTGTCCATCGCCGCCAGCGGCAACACCGGGCTGACAGAGTCCCCGGCGAGCCTGACCTTCACCCCGTCGAACTTCTCCACCCCGCAGACCGTTACCGTGACCGCCAACGCCACCGGCACCGGGACCACCACCTTCACCGCCAGCGGCAGCGGGTACACGGCCGCGACCGTCACCGCCACCGAGGTGCCGTCCACGAACGGCACGCCCAGCCTGATGGTGACTCCCGCCTCGCAGACCGTCACGCAAGGTACCACCGGGACGGTCGGGATATCGCTGTCCTCGGCGCCGTCTTCGAACGTGACCGTGTCGGTGGCCAGGACCTCGGGGAACACCGGCCTGTCGGTGACCGCCGGGAGTTCGCTGACGTTCACGCCGTCGAACTTCGCGACCGCGCAAAGCGTGACGATCACGGCGGACAGCTCGAGCAGCGGCGCGGCGACCTTCACGGTGAGCGCTTCCGGCCTCACCTCGGTGACGTTCACCGTCACCGAGGCCGCCGCCTGCACCAGCAACTGCGCGACGCACGTGGCGGACCCGTATCACAGGGGCCAAGCCGTACCTGAACCCTGACTACGTCGCCGAAGTCAACGCCCAGGTGTCCGCGGACGGCGGCAACGCGGCCGAGGCGGCCGTGGCCAACAACCAAACCGCGATCTGGCTGGACACGATCGCCTCGATTAGTGGCGGCACCACCGCCACCGGCACCCGCACGGGCCTCATGCAGCAGCTCACCAACGCGGCTGCCCAGGGCACCACGTCCACCCCGTCCCTGGTTGAGATCGTGATCTACGACCTGCCGGGCCGGGACTGCGCGGCGCTGGCGTCAAACGGCGAGATCCCGGCGACCTCGGCCGGGCTGACCGAATACGAATCGCAGTACATCGACCCGATCGCCTCGATCCTGAGTCAATTCGCCAGCTCGCCCATCCGGGTCGTCGCGATCATCGAACCGGACTCGCTGCCGAACGTGGTGACCAACCAGTCCCTGGCAAATTGCCAGACAGCCACCCCGTACTACGAGACGGGCATCGAATACGCGCTGAACAAGCTGCACGCGATTCCAAACGTGTACAACTACATGGACATCGCGCACTCGGCCTGGCTCGGCTGGCCGTCCAACCTGAACGCCACCCCGGCCGTGTACAACACGGTGGTCAAGGCCACGACCGCTGGCTACAACAGCATCGACGGGTTCATCAGCGACACGGCGAACTACACCCCGGTGCAGGAGCCGTTCCTGACCAACCCGACGCTGAATGTCGGCGGCCAGCCCCTGGACTCGGTGACGTTCTACCAGTACAACCCGACGTTCGACGAGCTCACCTACGACACCGACATGTACAACACGCTGGTGGCGGCCGGGTTCCCGGCGAGCAAGAAGTTCCTGATCGACACCTCGCGTGACGGCTGGGGCGGCCCCCTGCGGCCGACGGCGCTGAACTCGACGCCGACCACCGCCGCCGCCTACGTGGCAGCCAACAAGATCGACCAACGGCCGTTCCGCGGCGACTGGTGCAACCAGAACAACGCGGGCATCGGCGCGCGGCCGACCGACCAGCCGTTCGGCTCCTCGTCGCCGGTCCTGGCGTACGTGTGGATCAAGCCGCCGGGTGAGTCCGACGGTGACTACCCCACCTCGACCCACAGCCACGGCGACCCGCACTGCGACCCGAACGGCACCAACACCGACGGCAACGGCAACACCTACTCCACCGGCTCGATCCCGGGCTACGATGTCCCGGCCGGCCAGTGGTTCGCCGCCGAGTTCCAGATGCTGGTCAAGAACGCCTACCCGGCCTTGTGACAGGGAGGGCTTAGCGACGACAGTCGCCCCCTGCCGTTCGGGATAATCCGAATGGCAGGGGGCGATTCTTCATCCTGGTCGAGCCTGGAGTTCGGCCACCTGGCGGCCGGATCATGTCAGCACGTTACCGCCACGGTTGCCGGGGCCGGGCCGGTGGCGGTGAAGCCGATCGTGACCGAACCTCCCGGCGCGATGCTCCCGTTGTATGGCTCGCTGGTCACGGTCACGTTCGTTCCGGACTCGCTGAACACGCCGTTCCAGCCGCTGCTGACCTGCTGAGGGCCGGGCCACGTCCAGTTCGCCGTCCAACTGCTCGACGCGGAGCTGCCCGTGTCGCTGATCACCACCTGGGCCTGGAAGCCGCCGGACCAGGAGTTCACGACCGAGTACGCGCACGAAAGCGTCGCTGGCGGCGGCGAAGAGGGCGGCGGACTGCCGCTGCCGGCCCCCGGCAGCGCGAACTGGATGCTTGCGAGCATCGACTGCTTCAGCGAGCTGACCGGCGTGGCGTCGTAGTTGTTGTCCAGCAGGTCATAGGAGTCCTCGCCGTTGAGTGCCCAGTAGGTCCATCCCATCCACTTGTTGCCGCTCAGGTACGACACGAGGCTGGAGAACCACTGGCCCTGCGAGCCCGCCGCAGTTGATGAGACGTCCGCCGCGGTGTTGTCCGTGCCGAACTCCCCGACCCACACCGGCGCGGTTCCCTGGGTGTAGATGTAGCCCCAGTACTTGTTCCACACGGCGTCCAGGCTGGTCGGGGTGGTCGCGGAGTTGAACCAGGTCTGCTGGAACAGGTTCGGCCCGTAGTCGTGCGCGGAGTAGACGACGTGCCCCGGTGAGCTCAGCACGACGGGGTTCTGCGCGACGCCTTGGAGGTCGCCGCCCCACCAGGTGGTGTCGTAGCCGCCGGAGGCCGACGCGTCAGGGAACTCGCTGATGCCTTCGCAGAAGATCAGCGCGCTCGGGTCAGCCGCGAGGATTGCGTTGCCGGCTTGCTCGTAGGCGAGCCGCACATCAGTGGCGGCGTCGCCGGTGCCCCAGGTGGCGCCCTGGGCGTAGGTGTCCCCGGCGGGAGTATGGGGCTCGTTGCGCAGGTCGAACCCGATCACGGTCGGGTTGCCGGCGAACATGTTCGCCAGCGTCGCCCAGTCGTTGACCCAGTCCTGGCTGGTGTAGGTGCTTGTGTACCAGAGGCCGTCCTGTTCGGCGGACTCGCCCGCTTCGGAACGATGGTCGTCGAGGATGACCTTCAGGCCCGCCTGCCCGGCGGCGGTGACGATCTTCTGCAGGTCCTGGAGCGCGTTCAGGCCCTTGAGGTCCGTGTTGATGGGGCCGGTGTTGTTGGTGAACGCGATGTTCTGCGGGACGATCGGAGTCTCCACCATCTGGTTGGAGAACGGGATCCGGATCGTGTTGTAGCCGAGTGCGGCGATGTCGTTGATGATCGTGTGGTAATCCTGCGCCCACAGGCCGTGCGCGATCTCGTCCGGCGTCTCGAAGCCGTACCAGTTCACGCCGGCGATGCGCACCGGGTTGCCGTTGGAATCCAGGATCTGATTTCCACTGGTATGCCAGTAGCCCGCGCCGACACCCGCCGCGGGTGCCGCCGGGGCCGCGGGTGCGGCCCCGGCAGCGGCGGGCGGCAGCAGCATGCCGCCGACAACCGCCGCTGCCGAGCCACCCGCGGCCAGCGCCGCAACGAGCGGCCATCGTGTTCCACGCGTCACGGCAAGGCCTCCAGGACGGCCTTGTACGCGGCGCCGTAATTGGTCGGCGTCCCGGTGTAGTCGGTGATCAGGCCGGGGCCGCTGGAGCAGTTGAAGTCGGCGTTCCAGGCCCAGGCCAGGAAGCTGGTGTTCTGCGACTCCAGCCAGGTGGTCAGCGGGGTGATGTAGGTCCCGGCGCAGTCGTTCTCGCCGATCTCGCCGGCGACCACGGGGACCGATGCGATGACCGGCGCGATCTGCGACGTCCAGCACGACTGCGAACTACACGTGTTGAAGTTGTACGAGTGCCAGGACGCGACCAGGTTATGGTCCGGGTCGGTGGGCTCGTACTGCAGCCAGCTGGTCAGGTCGTTGGAGTACTCCTCGCCGCCCAGCATGAGCACGTTGTTCGCGCCGGTGCCGCGGACGGCGTTGATCATCTGCTGCATGCCGGCCACCGGATACGAGATCCCGGTGCAGGGACTGCCGGTCTCCCAGCACTGCCAGCCCTCGGCCGAGTTGTTGTTGTCGGCCCGCGACGCGTACGGCTCGTTGAACAAGTCGAAGATCACCGCGTCGTTGCCCTTAAAGGTGTTCGCCACCGACGTCCAGAACGGGATCGCCTGGGCCGCGTCCGGCATCGGCTTCTGGCAGGTGGCCTGCGCCGACGAGCATCCGGCAGACGCTCCGGTGTAGGCGCCGTCGGTCCAGTGCAAGTCGAGGATCGCGACGATGCCGTTCGAGTTCAGCAGGCTGACGTAGCTCTTGATCGCGTCGATGTAGTTGGTGCCCGCGTAAGCGGAGTTGACGTACGACTCGGCGTTCCAGCACGCCTCGTTCAGCGGCACGCGCACCGCGTTGACTGGTCCCCAGCTCTTCATCGCGGTGATGGACGCCTGGTCATTCGGTCCATCGAAGATGCCGTTGCCCTGGACGCACGCGTACTCGGTGCCCGAACGGTCGACGCCGTGCAGCACGACCTGGGTGCCGTTGGCGTCGACCAGCTTGTTGCCCGATACGTGCAGCTGCGGCGCGGCGCTCGTTGAGGGGGTCACCTCGGTCACCGTGAACGACGCCGCGGTGTAGCCGGCCGCGCTGGCGGTGAAGGTCGCGGCGCCGGTGCTGGTGGCGTCGGCGGTCACGGTGACCGGCTGCGCGGTCGCGTAGTTCGCCGGCGTGAACGTCAGCGTCGCCGGGGCGGTGGTCAGCCCGGTGTTGCCCGAGCTGCGCGCCACCGACACGGTCACGTTCGCGGACGGCTGCTGCGAGAGGGAAATGCCGACGGTCGCGGTGTTGCCCTGAAGTACCTGCAGGCTGCTCGCACTGGCCGTAACGGCGGCCGCCGGCGGCGGGGTGGTCGACCCGGCCGGCGTGCAGGTGACCGAGGCGGGCGCGGCGTTCGTACCGGAGTAGTTGAAGTTTGCCCCGGCCTGGGTGGACTGGGCGGGGGACAGGGCCCCGTTCCAGGAAGCGTTCGTTACGGTGACCGTCTTGCTGGACTGGGACCAGGTGCCGCTCCAGCCGGACGACAGCGTCTGGTTCCCGGCGTAGGTCCAGGTGACCGTCCACCCGGTGATCGCGGCGCTGCCGTTGTCGGTCACGGTCAAGGACGCGGTGAAGCCGCTGCCCCAGTCGCTTTGCACGCTGTAGGCGGCACTGCACGAGGCAGTCGCCGCCCCGGCCGGCGCGGCGCCGGCGCCACTCGCCACGGCCAGGCCAAGCATCGCGAGCAAGGCGGCCGACGCCGCGGCTATCGCTTTGCGCAATTTTCTCGGGGTGACTCTCATCAGCATGCACCTCCATGCATCGGAACAGCGCGTCGGCAGCGGCTTTGCGGGCGGCGACAAGTATCGACGGGGTGAAAGCGCCTCCGGGAAGCCAGCGACAAACTAGATCGAACAGGTAAACCGGTCAAGTAGACCGGTGTTGCGCAGCGTAAAACGCGACGTGGCAGCGCTATCGCGAAATGGAACTTTCACGCGGCGCCGACCCAGCGTTGCCAGGGTGTCCAATGGGGCGCGCGGGGCCGGTGGTCACGGTTCTCCGCGCCGTCGCAGACGACACCATGAAACTTACATTCTGCGCACTTATCTCCGACGGTGCCCGAAAGTACCCATCGGTAATTTCGAAGGACGCAGCCTATTGCACACGTTTCAATAAGGTTTCACAATGATTCCCACAACTCAACTCAGAGCTTCCAGGGGGACATTAACCACTTTGACCTGCTAGGAGAAGGCGCGGTGACGGTCACAGATTCAATGGCGCATCCCGTAGGGCCACCGACACTCGCTGATGTCGCTAGTCTCGCCGGCGTTTCGTCGGCGACGGCATCACGGGTCCTGACCGGATCGGCTCGGGTACGGCCGCAGACGCGGGACAAGGTCGAACTGGCGATGACCCGGCTCGGCTACGTGCGCAACCGGGCCGCGCGAGCGTCGGCTAGCCGTAGGGCCGGGTCGATCGCGCTGGTCATGGGTGAAGAGACCGTCAAGGTTTTCGCCGACCCGTTCTTCGGCCGCATCCTGCGCACGGTCAGCAAGGCGCTTTCCGCGGCGGACCTGCAGCTCGTAATGCTCACACTGCACTCGCCCCGCGACTACCGCACGGTGTCCAGGTACCTGCGCAACGGCCACGTGGACGGCGCGCTGTTCGTCTCCATGCACGGAAGAGCCGATTTCGATTACGCGAGCCTCGGCATCCCGCTTGTGCTGTGCGGCCGGCCGGTTGCCAGCAGTAGCGCGCTGTCGTATGTCGACGCCGACAACGTCGGCGGCGCCGAAGCCGCGGTCCGGTACCTGCTTGACAGCGGGCGCAAGGCCGTCGCCACTATCGCGGGGCCGCCGGACATGGCCCCGGGCATCGACCGGCTGCTGGGGTACCGCAAGGCGCTGGCCGGCGTCGGCGCCCTCGACTCCGGGATGATCGCCTACGGCGATTTCAGCCTTATATCCGGGCAGCACGCGCTCTTCCGCCTGATCGACCACCGTCCCGGCATCGACGCGGTGTTCGCCGCCTCGGACCTCATGGCCGCGGGCGCACTGCACGCGCTGCGCCGGCTGGGGCGGCGCGTCCCGCACGACGTGGCCGTCATCGGGTTCGACGACATGCCGTCCGCGCAGCAGACCGACCCGAAGCTGACCACGGTGCGCCAGCCGGTCGACGCCATGGGCGTCCGCATAGTGAGCGAGCTCTTGGCGCAGATCGCCGATCCCGCCTGGGAACCGACCCGCGTCGTCCTTGACACCCAGCTGATCCTGCGCGGCTCGGCCTGATTACCGGCTTTCATTTCACGGACCCTCCTCGCTGGCTCCTGACCTGCGGTCCTTGTGCTGATTCGCGGTGTTGCCCCCGGGCTCGGCTGGACGGCGGATCGCCGGTCGCGGCTAATGGACTCAATTCGCCCGCATCTGGAGGTCTTGGCCATGGCTGGGAAGAGATCCGTGATCACGTCGCCCGTGCTAATGGTGGCCGTGCTGCTGGCAGTCCTGCTGCTCGCGGCGGCACCGGCACGGCCCGCGAGCGCCGCCACATCCTCGGCGAGCGTCACGGTCAACGCCACGGCCGGGCTCGGCCCGGTACCCGCCCACGCGATCGGCCTGAACACCGCCGTCTACGACGGCGACATGAACGACGTGGCCATGCCGGCGCTACTGAAGGCGGCGGGGGTTGACGCGCTGCGGTATCCGGGCGGCTCGTACTCGGATATCTACAACTGGCAGACGCAGACCGCGGCGGCTGGCGGGTACGTCGCGCCCAACACCAGCTTCGCGAGCTTCATGACGACGGCGAACGCGGCCGGCGCCCAGCCCGTCATCACGGTGAACTATGGCACGGGAACGCCGAGCCTCGCCGCCGCCTGGGTCCAGGCCGCCGCCAGCGACTCGGTAGGCTACTGGGAAGTCGGCAACGAGGTGTACGGAAACGGCACCTACGGGAGCAACTGGGAAGCGGACGCGCACTGCGACACCTCGCTGAACGGGCCGGCGGTGACGGTCGGCAGCGAGCCGTCGCAAACCTACGACTGCGGCCCTTCGCAGTACGCGGCGAACGTTTTGCAATACGAGTCGGCCATCCACGCCGTGAACCCGAACGCCAAGGTCTGCGCCATCCTGACCACCCCCGGATTCTGGCCGGACGGCGTGACGAACTCCGAGTACCCGCAGTCCTGGAACCAGACGGTGCTTACCGCGCTCGGCAGCGGGGGGACGCAGTGCGTCGTAGTGCACTACTATCCCGGCGGCTCCTCGACCGCCGGGATGCTGACCGATCCCAGTGACATCGCCGGCATCATGTCGACCCTGCACAGCGAGATCAGCCAGTACGCCGGCATCAGCAACGCCGCCAGCGTCCCGGTCCTGGTGACCGAGACCAACTCGTCGATCGACATGGACACCCAGCCCGCCGCGCTGTTCGCCGCGGACATGTACATGACCTGGCTGGAGAACGGCGTCGCCACCGTCGACTGGTGGAACGAGCACAACGGGGAAGGCACGGTCAGCACCGTGGACGGCGCCACGGACTACGGCGACCAGGGAATCTTCTCCAACAACTCCAGCAGCGGTGGGACGGCGGAGCCGGCGGTAGATACCCCGTTCGCGCCTTACTACGGCATCGAGATGCTGTCCAAGCTGGCGGCGCCGGGCGGCACCATGGTCACCGCGACCGCGAGCCAGTCCCCGCTGAAGGTGCATGCCGTCCGTGACGCGTCAGGAAACCTCAACCTGCTCATCGACAACGAGGACCCGTCGAACTCCTACGCGGTGAGCCTGACCTACAACGGCTTTACCGCCGCCGGGACTCCCACCGTGTACACGCTCGGCAACAACGCCACGTCGATCACCAGTGCTGCGGGGTCCGCGAGCTCGGTCACGGTCGCGCCCTACTCGCTGACCGTGATCCACGTTCCCGGCACCGGCGGGACCGGCGTGACCGCGCCCGGCGCGCCCGGCCAGCCGGTGGCGTCCGGCCTGTCCTCCTCCACGTCGTCCAGCACGTCAGGGACCGCCACGCTGACCTGGCCGGCGGCTACGGCCGGCACCTATCCGGTGGCGGACTACCAGGTCTACCAAGTCGGCGCGGGCGGCAGCACCACGCTGGCCGCCACCGTAACCGGGACGAGCGTGACCCTGACCGGGCTCACGATCGGTTCGGCCTACACCTACGACGTGGTGGCCGCGGACAGCCACAGCAACTCGTCGCTGCCGTCGCCACCGGTCACATTCACCGTGCCGCCGCCGTCCAACGCGAGCTGCGCCGTTCATTACTCGGTGGCGGGCAGCTGGCCGGGCGGCTTCCAGGGCGGCGTGACGATCACGAACAATGCCTTGGCCGCCGTCAACGGCTGGACGCTGACCTGGACCTGGCCGTCGAGTGGCGTGGCGGTCACCCAGATGTGGGGAGCGTCCTCCACCCAGACGGGGTCGGCAGTCTCGGCGGTCAACGCCGGCTATGACGGGACGATCGGCGCGGGCGGCGGAACGGTGACGTTCGGCTTCCTGGCCAGCGACAGCGGCCAGGCGCCGACTCCAGCGGCGTTCTACCTGAACGGCAACGTATGCGCCAATAACTGACGCGGCCCCACCGGCGACCCGCGGAGTGACGCCCGAACCGGAGGATCCACGCGCGCCCCTTGCTTCGCCCAGCCGTGCGGATGCAGCACGGTGTGAGCGGATGGGCATTTCGGGGCCTTGCGGGCGGCTTCGGCCGCGATGGCGTGGGCTGGCGGCGGTGGCGGTCGGCGGACGCTGCAGTCGCGTCGGCGCGCCGGGCTTGACCGGCATGGCTTGCCTGCCGGCGCGCAGGCTGGGTCATCCTGAGCCGGGCGGTTCCGGCTGGGTCTGGGCGGTGCCGGTCCCGAGCGTGAGTGCCCGGCTGAAGGCGGCCTGGGTTTCGTCGGCCAGGGTGCGGGGGTTGTTGCCGAGGCTTTTGGCGGTCTGGTAGCAGGCGATGGCGATTTGCGCGGCGAAGCGGGCGGTGGCCTCGTCGGATCCGCGGTGGATGAGGAGCTCGCTGAGCTTGTCGGCGATCTGCTGCGTCTTCACCGCGTCGCGGGCGCGCAGCTCCGGGTGCTGCTCGATGAGCTGGAAGTGGCGGGCGTAGGCCTCGGGGTCGGCGGTTGCCTGGGCGCAGAGGGCGAGGACGACCGGGCGGAGCTGCCCGACGGCCTCGGTCGCGTTTCGCGGGGCGGGGGTGCTGTCTGCCTGCCTGGCTGCGGTGATCGTGTCGAGCAGTTCCTGCTCGTTGGCGAAAACGACCTCCTGCTTGTCGCCGAAGTGGCGGAAGAACGTGGTGCGGCCGACTTCGGCACGCTCGGCGATGTCGCCGACCGAGACGCCGTCGAAGCCCCGCTCCCGGAACAGCTCGCGGGCGGCCTCGATGATGCGCTGGCGGGCCTGGCGCTGCTTGCGCTCCACGAGCGAGAGGGGCGGGGTCATGACGGCAAGCATACCGGTGCCGGTTTGCCGTTCCAAGAGGTATGCAGTATGTTACGGTACTGAGTACCAAAACGAACGGAGGACACAGTGGCGCACGAGCTGCACGCGGAAGACCGCCAGGCGATCGGCGAGATCCTGTCTTTGCACGGGCACCTGTTCGACGGAGGCCACCTGGACCGGCTCGGGGAGATCTTCACGCCCGATGTCGTCTACGACATGAGCGCCGTGGGAGTGGGAGCCTTTGCCGGGATCGAGGCGATCAGGAGCGCCGCCCTGCGACTTGGCCCGGGAAACCCCGTCGCTCATCACGTGACGAACGTCGTCATCAGCGGCGAGGGCGACGGCCCGGTCACCGCGCTGTCCAAGGGCCTGATGCTGCGGGCGGACGGGACGCTCGCCAGCGTGACGCACCTTGACACCCTGCGGCGTCACGACGGCGGCTGGCGTATCAGCCGCCGGGTCATCTCCCCGCAGCTCGCTCCCCTGGGCGGAGCCCACCTCGCCGGCGCGGGCGACCGGTGAGCTCGCCCTTTCCGATGCGCGCTATCTGCTTTCCGATGTCCGCTATCTGCCACGTGAGGGAACAGTCATGACCGAGTCGCTCGTCGTCACCCGGGTCACCCACAGCTGCCACCTGATCCAGATCGGCGGCCTGACCGTGCTGACCGACCCCTGGTTCTCCCAGCGGGCCTTGTATCACCCGGGCGAGCCGATCGCCTTCCAGCCGGAGCAGCTGCCGCACCTGGACGCGGTCGTGATCAGCCATGAGCACTACGATCACTGCGACCTCGATGCCTTCCGCCGCTACCCCGGCAAGGACGTGCCCTTCCTGGTCGCCGGGCCGGTCGTGGAGAAGGCCCGCAAGGCCGGCTTCACTAACGTCCGCGCGCTCGAGCCGTGGCAGTCCGCCCGGGTCGGCGACCTGACCATCGCCGCCGCCCCCGGCAAGCACGGCGTCTACGAGGTCACCTACGTGATCAGCGGCGGCGGCCGCAGCGTCTACTTCGCCGGGGACACGCTGCTCATCCCGGAGCTGCGCACCCTGACCGACCGCTACGGCCCCCTCGACGTGGCCCTGCTCCCCGTCAACGGCCTGCGCATCCGGATGGCGGGCAACAAACAGGTCGTCATGAACGCCGAAGAGGCCGCCGAGCTCACCGCCGCCCTGCGGCCCAGGCTGGCGGTGCCGCAGCACTACGCCTTCACCAGCGGCACCGTGGGCGACATGCTCTTCCTCAAGAGCGACAAGACCCCCGCCCACTTCGTCGAGGCGGCCCGCCGCCTGGCCCCCGACGTCCCGGTCAAAGTCATCAGCCCCGGGGAACCCCTGACCGTCGCCCCCTGACCTCGAGCAGCCGAGCGGAGCCCCGACCATGCCCAGCGACGACAGCAGCGTCCGTGACGCCCTGAACCACCAGAGCCTCCAGGTCAGCCGGGACGACCCCGGCCCCCGGCCGATGATCGCGGTCCTCGACGCCAGGCCGGGCCTGGCCGGCCAGCTCCGCGAGAAGATCGCCGAACTGGCCGCCCAGGTCCGCCGCGAGCCCGGGGAGCCCTCCGCGCAACTCGACGAGATCATCCTCGGCTGAAGGCGCCTGTCCCCGCCCAGCCGGCGCCATGCATGCGTACTCCGCTGACCGAAAGGACCTGCCGTGCCAGACGTTAAGCCCGTGCCCCGCTGGCTCCGGGCCGCCAACCGCGCGGCGATCGCCATGTCGCGCGCCGGGCTCACGATGGGGCCCGTCTGCGTGCTCACGGTGCCGGGACGGCGCACCGGCAAGCCACGCTCCGCTCCGGTATCGCCGCTGACGGTCAGCGGCGGCCGGTACGTGGTGTCCGCGCTGCCCGATTCCGACTGGGCCCGCAACGTCCGGGCCGCCGGGCACGCCCAGCTCTCCCGGGGGCGCCGCCGCGAGCCCGTCACGCTCACCGAGGTCACCGACAGCAAGCTGAAAGAGCAGGTCATGCGCGCCTACCCGCGCGAGGTCCCCAGAGGCGCCCCGATGTTCGCCCGGGCCGGCATCACCACCAGCCCCGACCCCGACGCCTTCGCCGCAGCCGCCAGCCACGTCGCGGTATTCCAGATCCGCCCAGCGCCGCCAGCGCGGCAAAACGAGGATGCGCCATGACCGTTCTGGTGACCGGTGCCCGGGGGGACGTCGGCGGGGCCGTGCTGGCGGGGCTGGCGGCGGCCGGGGAACCGGTGCGCGCGTCGAGCCGCGCCCCGCGGCCGGGCGAGTTCCCCGGCGGTGTCGAGGTGGCGCGCCTCGACCTGGCCGACCCGGCGTCCTGGCCGGCCGCCCTGGCCGGCGTGCGCAAGGTATTCCTCTACGCGCATCCCGACGGCGCGGCGGAATTCGCGGCGGCGGCGCGGAAGGCGGGCGTGGAGCACGCGGTACTCCTGTCCTCCAGCACGGTGCTGTCCCCGGACTCCGAGGCCAACCCGATCGCGGCGCGGCACATCGCGGCGGAGCGGGCGCTCGACGGGTCCGGCCTTGACCGGACCTTCGTCCGGCCGGGCTACTACGCCACGAACGCGCTGCGCTGGTGGCAGTCGATCCGCACCGGGCGCGTGCTGCGCACCGCGTTTCCCGAAGCGGTCACCTGCCCGGTCCACGAACGCGACATCGCCCAGGTGGCGGTGCGGGCACTGCTGGACGACGGGCACCGCGGCGCCGCCTACCCCGTGCTCGGGGCAGGCCCGGTGACCGTGCGCGAGCAGGTCGCCGCGATCGCCGCGGCGCTCGGCGAGCCAGTGCGGCTGGAAGAGGTGGACGTGGACACCTACCGCGCCCAGCTGCTCACCCAGCTGCCCGGGCCGATCGTCGAGCGCGTCCTCCAGGACCGCGGGAGCGTGCCCCCGCTGCCCGCCGAGCTGGCCACCGACGCGGTACCCGAGATCCTGGGCCGCCCCGCGCTGACGTTCGCCGCATGGGCCCGCGACCACGCAGCCGACTTCCGCTAACCGCATGAACCACGTGAGTCAGCCGCCGAAACCCAAGGATCCCGCCGATTGCCCGGGGCGGACCTGCGCGGTAGCGACGATCGGCGTCTGCGGGATAGAGACGGTGTCCGGGATGATGGCCGCCTGATCGAAGGGCAGGTCGTCGGGTGAGCCGACTAGTGCCCTGCAGATCACTTGTAGGTTCCCAGAAGATATTTCCAACGGCAGATCGCTGACCTGGGCTTCTTCGAGCCTTCTCAACGATTTTTCCGGCGATCTTTCTCATCGGTCTTTCCATTTCTTCAGGCAGTACTTCAACGGCTGGGTGCATGCCGTTGACCAGCGGCTACGCCCGTCGAGGCGGAGTCGCGGGGTGCGCTCGTCCGTCCGCGTGCTCCGGCCCTTAGCGCGGCAGGTCGCGGGCGGTGCATTGCCCGGTGAGGTTTTCAGCCTTCCCGGATGGCGTGCAGTCCGCTCAGGGGTCCGCCGTCCACCTGCATCAGGCGGCCCATCCGGAGCGGGCCGAGGTCGACGGGTGCGAATCCGAAGCCCTCGACGACGGAGCGGAAGAGCTTCTTGGAGTCCTTGTCGTCGCCCGCGTAGAACAGGATCCGATGGCCGGCCCCGGTAACCGGGTCCGCTGCGACATAAGGGCCGTACATGTTGTCGAAGGCCTTGATGACGTGTGCCCCGGGGATCAGCGAGGCGACCAGTTCGCTGCCTCCGGTCTCAAGGCGGTCGGCGACGAAGGCGGGGGTCAGGCGCGCCCACTGGTTCGTGGCGTCGATGACGATCCGCCCCTCGCGGGCGGGCAGGTTGCGCACTGCGTCGCGGACCTGCGTCCAGGGCACGGCGAGCACGACGAGGTCCGCGGCTCCCGCCTCGGCCACGGTGCCGGCCGACGCGTGCGGGCCGAAGGCGCCGGCGACGGCGCCGAGGGTGTGCGGGCCGCGGCTGTTGCTGAAGACCACGTCGTGGCCGGCCTTGACCACGTGGCCGGCGATGGCTTGCGCGAGTGTTCCCGCGCCGATCATTCCGAACTTCATGGGTTTTGCTCCGATGCGAAGTGGGCCGGCGCGGGGTCAGCCGAGGATCTTGATGCTGAGGGAGAAGTTCTTGTCCTTGACGGCCTGGCCGGCTGTCAGCAGGCCCGCTCCCTCCAGCCAGTGCGCCCGCACGTAAAGGACCCGCAGTGGCTGGGTACTGGCCGAGGCGGGCGCCCGTTTGGCCAGTTCCCAGAACTCGGGCAGCCCGGCGTCGCTGGCCGGCGTTGCCGCGAGGGTGCCCGCGGTGCGGGCCTCGGTGAAAAGAGTCGCGCGCCCAGCGTCACCGAGCCTGCCCAGCGCCCGCGGGGCGGTGCCGGCGCGGTTCATGGCTGCTCTCCTGATGCGAGATGAAAGGTTGATGCCTCAACCATAGTACCTGTTGGTTGATGAATCAACCAACAGGTACCGTGGGCGCATGACGGCGGAACCAAACTGGCTCGACCCCCGCGAAGACCGCGCCTGGCGGGCCTTCAAGCACGCGCACCACCAGCTCGCCGTGCGCCTGCAACGGCACCTGCTGCAGGACTCCGGGCTGACCGAGGCCGACTACGAGATCCTCGCGGTGCTCTCGGAGCACCCTGCGGGCCGCATGCCCGCGCAGGAACTGTGCGCTCTGCTGCAGTGGGAGAAGAGCCGGCTCTCCCACCAGGCCCGGCGCATGCAGGAGCAGGGGCTGATCGTCCGCGAGCCCAACCCCGCCGATGCCCGCAGCGCCATGATCTGCCTCCTGCCCGCCGGACGCCGCGCCATCGAGGACGCAGCGCCCCGGCACGTGCACAACGTCCGCCGGCATTTCATCGACCTGCTCACCCCCGCCGAGCTCGACATCCTTGCCGCCCTCAACGAACGAGTCCTGCGTCTCCTCGCCGAGGACCCCTTCCCCGAGCAATCCGCCCCCGGCGAGCCCGCGTCCCGCACTCTGAGCTGGGCAAACACGGGGATCGAGCGTGACCTCACCGCCAGGACCCCCAGAGAAGACGTAACCCCGAACCCGCGGATTAAGAGCAGGCGCTTCCGTTGACGGTGAAGGAGGTGGGCGCGGCATCGCTGCTGGTCCACGTGCCCTGGAAGCCGATCGTCGTCGAGGCGCCGGCGGCGATGCTCCCGTTGTAGCTGGCGTTGGTGAGCGTCACCGCCTCGCCGCTCTGGCTGTTGGTGGCAGTGTTCCAGGATGCGGTGATCTTCTGGTCACCCGGGAAGGCGAACCCCAGGGTCCAGCTGCTGATCGTCGACGTGCCGGTGTTCTTAATGACCACGTTGGCGGTGAAGCCGCCGGGCCACTGGCTGGTCGTGGTGTAGGTGACGTGACAGGTGCCTGTCGTGCCTGGGCCGCTGATGGTCCAGGCGAAGGAGGCGTTACCGGAGGCCCCGGTGCCGTCGGTCGCGGTGACCGTCACGGTGGACGTGCCCGCCGTGGTGGGGGTGCCGGAGATGAGGCCGGCGGAGCTGATCGACAGGCCCGCCGGGAGGCCGCTGGCGGAGTAGGTCAGCGTCTGGCCGGACGCGGAGTCACTGGCGCTGACCTGCTTGCTCACCGAGGTGCCGACGGTCCCGGTCTGGCTGCCGGGGTTGGTGACGGTGACGGTGTTACCTGGCGCCGTTGTTCCGCCCGGGATCTGGAAGGTGACCAGGGACCGGGCTGGCATCGTGTAGCTGAACGCCCCGCCGGACACACTGGTCGTCGCCTGGGCGGCCACGTTGCTGGTGGAGTTGGTCAGGTAGGGGGTGACGGTCGCGCCGTTGCCGGCGCCGGTGCCGGCGAGGCTGAACGTCACCGGGTCGGTGCTGGTCCCGGTGTTCAGCGCCACGACGCTGATCGTGCCGTCGGTGTTCTTGAAGGCGTCCAGGGTGAGGTTGCCGTCCGAGGTGGTCGCGCCGATCCGGACCGCGCCCGGCTTGACGAAGCGGCTGAAGTTCCCGAACGCCCACAGCCGCCCGGTGGGGGTCACCGTGGAGCCGTTGATCTCGACTAGGCCCTCGTTGTCGCCGTTGGCCGACGGCGTCGTCGACCCCCACCAGTACAGGAACGCGCTCAGGTTCGCCGAGTCCAGGCCGGTAAAGATGTGCTGCGCCCAGGTCAGCCCGGAGGCGTCGCTGTTGTCGTCCCACGCGCTATCGAAGCTGTCGAAGGTGGACCACTCGGTCTCCCAGGCGGGCTTGGTCCAGCCGGACAGCTGCGAGGTGGGGGCGGCGGTGTAGCCGTGGCTGGTGAAGACCGCCGTGTCCGCGTTCGCGGTCGCGTCCGCCTCGATCGCGGGGGCGTACTGGCCCGCGTAGTCCCAGCCCTCGGTGGCGCAGCACTCGACCTTGGTGGACAGGCCGGAGGCCGCCATCGTCGGCCCGAGCACGTCGAGGATGTTCACGGTCTGCGCTGGGGTCAGCTGCATGCCGTCGTAGCTCGGCGCGAGGTTGGCCTCGTTCTCCGGGCCGACGTAGCTGAGCGGGACGCCGGCCGCCGCGTAGTCGGCGGCGTACTGCTTCAGGTAGTTCGCGTAGGCCTGCACCCAGCTGCCGCTGGAGCAGGTCGCGCCGGAAACGCCGCACACCGCGCCGCCGTTGTCGACGTTGTCGTTGGTCTTCATGAACGCCGGGGCGCTCCAGGCGTCGGCGAACACGTCGCTGACGCCGTAGTCCGCCTTGATTTGCTGGGCGAACCAGAGCTGGCCCTGGTCTTGGCCGATGGACGCGAGCGAGGCGTAGCTCGGCGTCGCGGCCGGGCTTGACGGCGCGGTCGGCTCAATGGTGCTGCCGGAGTCCGCGCTGATCTCGTTCCGCAGCATGGTGAGCCCGGCGCCGGTCGTCGGGCTGTACAGGTCCGCCAGGACCTGTTGCTGCACGGAGGATGAGGCGTTCATGACGGTCGCCGCCTGGCCGAAGCCCTCCGAGGCTCCGAAGCCGGTGATCGTCTGGAAGGTCGTGCCCCCGTTGATCGTGGCGGTGCTCGCAGCCAGCGCCGGGCCGGCGGTGGCGACGAGGCCCGCGATGAGCATGGCGGCGGTGACGGTCATCGCGGCCCACAGGGCGGCGAGTCTTTTCGTGGTGTGCATGTCTTTCCTCTGCTCCTCGCAGCCCGTGGTGCAGGTGACCGTCTGGCAGTTGTTAGCGGTCATCGTGAACGCGGTGGGGTGCTGCGACGCTAACCGCGTGCTTCGCAGCCGCCAAACACGCGGCGCTGGCCGTGCTCCCGGATCCGCCTGCCTAGCGCCGTGACCAGCGCGGGCCCGGTCGGTGGACGGGACTGCCAGGTGGTAACTTTCACGACCGCGGCGGCGAATGCCCTGCGCTGGGCTCCGGTGCCGCGCCGGACCTCGACGACGCGCCGACGCGGACGTACCGTCCGGTGCCATGAGCTACCGCGCGGCCCGCGTCATCCCTGTCCTCGCTGTCGCACTGGCGGCCGGCATGGCCGCGGGCGGCTGCTCCGCCGGAGCCACGGCGGGGACCGCCGCCGGCGCCACCGGTTCTTCCTCCGCCACGGCGAGCGGGCGTTTCGCAGGCCCGGACGCTCCCGACCCGGCCTGCGCCGACGCGCTGAAGGCGGAAAAGACGCTGGAGGCAAAGCAGGGAAAGGACCAGAGTAACGAGACCGCCCTCGACAACGACTTCATGGACTTCGCGAACGCGCTCAACGCCGCCGCGCGCCGCGCCCGCAATCCCGCGACGGCCAAGGCGATGACCGTCCTGGCCGACGACTACACCGCCCTGGTCGAATCGCAAAGCGGAGCGGCCCAGCTTCCGGACATGGAGACGGTCACCAAGGACGGCGCCGCGTTCGACAAGGCCTGTCCCGCCGCCTGACGGCGCGGCCCGCTCAACGAAACGCCTTCCCCGGGTCGGCGGTGACCCGGGGAGGGCGTTGCGGTTACTGGTATCGGGTCAGCGTGTTAGGTGCAGGCCGTCCCGTTGACCGCGAACGAGGTCGGCGAGGCGTCGCTGCTTGTCCAGGTTCCCTGGAAGCCCAGGGACGCGGATCCGCCCGGGGCAATCGCCCCGTTGTAGCTCGCGTTCGTGATCGAGACCTTCTCCGCGGTCTGGGTGTACGAGCCGTCTTCCCAGGCGTTGGTGATCTTCTGGTCACCGGGGAAGGTGAAGGTCAGCGTCCAGCCGTTGACGGCCGAGCTGCCGGTGTCGTTGATGGTGACGCTGGCGGTGAAGCCGCCCTGCCACTGGTTCGGTGTGTAGGTGACGTGACAGGCGCCGCCTGTCCCTGAGGGACTGATCGTCCAGGTGAAGCTCGCGGTGCCCTTCGCCCCGGTCCCGTCGGTGACGGTCACGGTGACGCTGGAACTGCCCGCCGTGGTCGGGGTGCCGGAGATCAGGCCGGTGGTGGGGCTGACCGACAGCCCGGCCGGCAGGCCGGCCGCGCTGTAGGACAGCGTCTGCCCGGTGGCGGAGTCGGTCGGCCTGGATCTGCAGGCTGGCCGCGGTGCCGACGGTGCCGGACTGGCTGGCGGGCGTGGTGACGGTCACGGTGTTGCCGTTACCGGTGGAGCCGGAGCCGATCGTCCAGTCGAAGTTGACCGAGGACGCCCCGCTGCCGTCGTTGACGGTCACCGTGGTGGTGTAGGTGCCCGCGGCGGTCGGGGTGCCGGTGACCGCCCCGGTCGAGGAGCTGATCGACAGGCCGAGCGGCAGCTCGGTGGCGCTGTAGGTGAGGGTCTTGCCGCTCGCCGAGTCGGTCGCCTGGATCTGCAGGCTGGCCGCCGCGGCCGTCGAGCCGGTCTGGCTACCGGGGTTGGTCACCGAGACCGTCGTGGTGGCGCTGGCAGGCGGGGACACGTTCGGGAACAGGTACGCGAACGTGTCGAACGCGGTCGCGATGTCCGCCTCCGCCCAGAATCGGTGGTAGTTGAATACCGGCGCGGAGCCGCCGTTCAGGTAGTTCTGGACCTCGGGGTAGTCGGCGACGCTGGTGTACCACGGGCGGATGGACAGGAAGGTGTTGTCGGCGGAGGTGACGGTGCCGCTGACGCCGGGATAGGTTCCGGACCAGCCGGGCGGGATGTACAGCCCTTCGTAGTTGGTGGTGTTGAACGCCGAGGTGAAGTTGCTGTAGTCGGTCCGGGTCTCCGGCGCCGAATAGCCGAGCGAGTCACCGTAGAACTGGTGGATGACGTCGATTACGTTCTGCGCGGCGGTCTCGGCGGTGCTGTCACCGGCCTTGGCCGCGTAGTACGCGTACGTCTTGGCCAGTGACCCGGCTACGCCGAGGTCCGATGAGCAGCCCGACACAGAGACGTGCAGGCCGGTGTTGGCCGGCGGCTGCGACGCGCTCGACGTGCCGGTCGTCCAGCTCTCGGACGGCTGACCTGACCAGGTGAGCGTCCCTGGCTCGCAGATCGCCCCGGTGGAGGTGTTCACCGTGACGACCGACTCCGCCCACGACACCCACTTCTTCAGGATCGCCCCGGCCTGGGCGTTGCCGGTCTCGTAGTAGTACTCCGCGATCCGCTCCATGGGCCAGGCCTGGTAGCCGAACCACTGGTTGGATGGCGGGTTGTGGTAGACGGGCTCGAAGTCGTAGTACATGCCGTCAAACGTGGGGTCGCCGGACGGCGGCTTGGACACGTCGCCGTAGTTGCCGCCCCAGTTGTTGGTGACGCCGCCGGCGATCGCGCCTTCGGCCGACTGCAGCCACTGCATCATGTTGAGCTGCGTGGTCAGGCTGGTGCCCCAGTCCGACGCGGCCGACGAAGACGACGGGATCAGGCTCGTGTCGGTGGACAGCGCGTACGCGGCGAGGGGGTTCTGGTAGCCCTCGTGGATCTCGGTGCCGCTGATCCGCCACGACCACGCGCCGGTGGTGGAGCCGCCCCAGGCGTAGTACCACGACAGCAGGTAGGTGTCCTCGTTGGACTTGGACGTGCCGGCCGGGCAGGCCACCGAGCCGTCCTGGCTGCACGAGGCGCTAACTTGCTTGAAGTACTTGTCGAACATCGAGTAGCGCAGGTAGTCGCCGAGCTTGGCCGCGTCGGACAACGTTGACGAGATCTGCGACTGGTTGCCCTGTGCGGTGGCGTACTGCTGCGCCCAGTATGCGGCCTGGATCAGGCGCGCGTCGGCGTCCGGCGCGTCGGTGTACTTGTACTGGGCGGCGAAGCTGCCGCCGCCGTTGTTGAACAGGTCGAGGTACCCGGACCCGCTCTGGCCCTTTGCCAGCGTGTCCCAGTCAGGCTGCGGGACGGTGTCCCATACCGACTCCTCGGAGCCGCGCTGGAAAGTGTTGATATAGCTCGGCGTGGAGGTGCCGTCCTCCTGCTGGCCGAAGCCGTACCGGTTGTCGGTGTCCATAATCCACATCGGCGCGTATATGGTGCAGCCGCCGTAGGTGGAGTTCAACTCGGAGTACAGCGGGTCAGAGCCGACAGGGACCGAGGAGTTGAGGCTCACTGGGTAGTCGCTCGGCGACGGCTCTTCCGGCCCGTACGTGGCCGGCGAGGACGCGTTGTAGGCGCTGCACCCGGGCTGGTTGGCCGCGTTCGGGATCATGTACTGCTGCATGTTGGCCCACGCGTTATTGAACGCGGTCCAGTCACCGCTGACCCGGCCGTAGTCGGCGGCCAGCCACAGCCAGTAGCTGTAGGTCTCCGACGTTGTCTCGTGACCGTAGTCCGGTGCCTCGACGATGAGTTCCTCGACCGAGTGGTACGGGATACCCTGCGGGCTGAAGTACCCGTTGCTCGGATTCGTGATGTCGTCGTAGAGGTTGAGGAACCACTGGTCATAGCCGGTCGCGGTGGCCGCGTCCGTCACCGCGACCGTCGCAGGCCGCAGCCCGGACGCCGATGCGGTGATGGTCGAGCGGCTGTCGTTCTTGGCCTTGCCCTCGGCCACGGTGACCTGCTGCGGCGCGTTCCAGTTCGACGGGGTGAAGGTGAGCGTCTGGCCGGCGGACAGCGAGGCGCCGGCCCCGGTGCCCGTCAGGTGCACGCTGACCGCCTTGCTTGGCGGCGAGGACAACGTCACCCCGAATGACGCCTTGTTCCCGCCCGCGACGGTCAGGTGCGTCCGGTCCGCCACCACCGAAGGCTGCTCGACACCGATGGCCACCGGGTCCGAGGTCGTGCTCTGGCCCTGCTTGTCGGTGGTGACCGCGGTCAGCGAGTAGTCGCCCGCCGGCACGTTCGCCCAGTGCACGGTCCAGGGCGCCGACGTGGCCTCGCCGACCAGGCGGTTGCTGGTCAGACTGGTGCTCGCGTAGAACTTGACCGAGGTCACGGGGCTCGTGCTGAGCCCGTCCTTGGCGCTGTCCGCGGCGGAGAAGGGGGCTGCGGACAGGGTGACGCTGGAGCTGGGCACGAAGGTTTCGTCGGGGTAAGGGCTGGTGATCGGGGCGGCGGCGAGCGTCCCGCCCGTCGGCGTAGATGGTGTTCGCGCGCCCCCGGCCGCGTGGGCGGGGGAGGCTGACGCGCTGCCGGTGGCGGCGAGCAGCGAGCAGGCCAGCAAGCCGCTCGCGGCCATGGCGCCGGCTAGCGTGCGCGAACGAGGTCGATGATTTGTCATCGGCTTCTCCTCGCTAGGTTGCAAATCTGAGCGGGAATGTTCGGGCGACCCGCTCGACGCGCAACCTAACCCGGCCTGCGGTGAACCAGAAGCGACCATGTAAGGCACGGCGAAACCCGCAGGTGAGGCAGTTTCCGTCCATGAAACTCTCATGACAGGCGACCCTGGTGCACAGCTGCGCGCAGGCGTTCACCTCCGCGTGCGCCAGGCTGTTCCCGGCGAGCTGCCCGGCCGGGCCGTCGCGGTCATGGCGCCGGTTGCGCCCGGTCGCGACGACCGCCCCGGCCGGGCCGGTGATCACCGCGCCGACGGGGGGATTGCCCGCGCCGAACGGACCCATCCCTCCTGCAGCGCCGCCCGCCACGGTGCCTCGATCGACGCCAGCAGGGCCTGTCCTCGCTCGTCTCCGGTCATACAGTGATCTTGCCGTCCGCGCCGCGGCTGTCAGGCAGGGTCGCGGGAACCCCGAAGCGGGACAGCGGTCGGCCCCTCGATGCCAGGGGCCGGCCGCCATCCCGAGAGCCTGCCTACCCTGCTCTCATGGCACCAGGCTGAACGCCTGGGACGGGGTGCCGTTGCAGGCGGACTGCTGTAGCTGAACTCCGCTGCTGGTGGAAGGGGCGCCTATGCACAGGCCCGAGTTGTCGGCGACGAAAGTCGGGGCCTTTTGAATCGTCTGACAAAGAAGGCCATCCCGAACGGCAGCGTGGTTCCCGCCTGCGCCACACCGTCTGCGTATCAGGCTGGCCGACCAGGCGGCAAGCAGGCTGACGCCAGCGGAGCTGGGGAACCGGACGGCGTACTTGACGGCGCAGGTATCGAGGTCGCAGCGGCAAGCATTGGGTTATGTCCCGCCTTCGGCTGCGGGTGGTGCGGTGACCTGGTCGAATGCGATCGGGATGGAGCCGTGGTATCCGCCGGCTGCCCGTTCTCTGCCGCTCCACAGGAGGGGTTCGCCATCGTAGCCGCGGATGAGGTAACGCCGTCGGCGGACAGTGGTTCCCTCGGCGGCGAGCTCCTGGTCGAACAGGGGCTGCGTTTGGAGGGGAGGGAGCAACTGCCCGAGCGGGGGCACATCGTGGAGCTGGCCGTCGGCGCCGACCCGCCGCAGCACGAGCAGGTCCAGTTGCGGCAGCCCGCTGGGGTCTTGGGTGAGGGGGAAACAGTAGACGGGGACGTCGGTCTCCAGCAGGTAGCGGACAGTGCTGCCGTCGTCGGATGGAGGGACGGAGAGGGTGTTGAGTGTTTGCTGGGCGGCGGCGGAGTAGCGGTCCATCGGCCGGTCATCGGCGCCGAGGACCATGTGCTCGACCGCCCAGCCGAGATCGGCGGTATCGTCGCGGATGAACACCACCTCTTCGGCGGCCGCGGAGCTTTGCACGGCCGCGGCGCTGGTCAGCAGCAGCAGCCCGTTCAGGTTGGCGTCGGTGCCGTCGGGTTGGATAACGGTCTGGCGGAACATGCACCAGTCGGGTGTGCCCGCGGGGTCTGACCCGAAGGCGGGGATGCTCAGCGCCACCGGGCCGAGGGTGTCAGGCGGGTCGCCGAAGGAATTGGTGATGGTGAGCTGGCCGATGGTGTGCAGCGCGCCGCAGGGCAGCTGGATGGGCAGCAGGTACCAGTCGTTGGCGTAGACGGTGGCGAATTCGACGATGAGCATGCGGGCTAGGTCGTCGGTGCTTACGGTGACCGCGGCCAGGTTGATGTTGGCGTCATCGAAGGTCCAGAAGCGACGGGGAGGTGCGCCCGGGTAGGTCAGGGGGTGCGGGGGCCCGGTGCCGCTCGCCGTGCCGGTTGAAGGGGCGACTCCGGGCAGTACGGGCAGCCTGCCAGGCGCCGGGATGTCTGCCCGGGCCGAGATGTCGAAGTCGGACCAGTCCAGCGGCCTGCCGGGCCAGGAGGCGGCGGCAAGACTGAACGGGGTCCCGGCGGGGGAACCCGCGGTTATGGCGAATTGGTGTTCCAGGCGGCTGGGCTGCCAGGTGTCGGCTGACGGTGCAGTGGATAGCGCGAAGGAGTCGAATTCGCTCACCCAATCTGTGGCCGCGTCGATCACGGACTGGTCGTCCCCGCTCGCTACGCCTAGCGCGGCGGGCACAGTTCCGGTGGCAGCCTGGCGGAGCAAGGGCTCGATTTGGGTGATGTCGGCCGGCCAGGCCAGAAGAAACGTGAGGTAGCCGATGCCCTGCGAATCCGACTGATCCACCGGCAGCGGCCAGGTGACCGGCAATGTGCGCACCACGTCTTGATGACCACCGCCCGATTTCTCCCCCGCCTGGTAGACGCCAGCGAACTGCTTGGTTCCGTTGAAATTGGGCCAGCAGTAGTCAAACAGCCACGACCAGTGCGGCAAGCCAGGATATCCGGCGGCTACGTGGGCGACCCGGGCCGTAGGGCTATTCAGCAAATACAACAAGGCGGTCGGGTTGATAACGCCGGCGAGTTTGCGCCCGCTCTGCCAGTCGCCCTTCCAAATCCCGAACGGAGCGGCCGGTGCACGTCCCTCAGTCCAGCCAGCCACCGCACCGGAGAAGCTGGCCTGCGCGAGCGTGTAGGTGTTGTCGAAGTCGCTATTGTTGCTATCAACGAACAGGCTGGAGGACAGCATTCCGTTTGCCATCGGCGCGAGTGACGGATCGAGGCTCGGTCCGAGGCTGGTGGGGATGACGTTGTTCGTCCTAAGGACAATGCTCCCGCCGAGCCCAGTCACTTTCGGCAGCTTCCCCGTTCCCTTGCTTGGAGGATAATATCGCAGGGCTATTTGCGGGTAGAACTTGCACGCCTCAGCGGCGCCACCGGGGTCAAAGTCATTGCGCTTGTCCCGCACCGTCATGCTGATCGCCGCCTGGATCTGCCAGCCTGAGGAGTGTGCCCAGGTCAACGTCAGCTTCACGCCCGCCAGGTATTCTCCCGTAGCGCCGCCGTTGGCCGCCTGTTCCAGTTGCGGCGGACTGGCGGTGTTGTCGAATGCGTCGGCCATAGCCAGTCCGGTACCAGGCCCCCCGTCGAGCGCGACCCAGATGTCCTGGAACTCGATCGACTCGCACACATCCTCGGCCGCCTGGTACGGGTCGCCCGGCCTGCCTTTCAGCTTCAGGTTGGTGATCTTGAAACCGTCGGCGGGATTGACGTCAACGTCGAACTGCCAGGTTGGTGCCCCCTTTGGCGATGTGCCGGTAACCGTCGTCGGGAACGTGGTAGCGGAGATGTCGACGCTGGTGGGAGTCCACCCGACGGAGTCGTAGACGAGGCGCTGTGAGCTGAGCCTTGCGCGACGGGTGCCGAGGGCGTACTTGGGCTCGCCCGCTATCGCCGTATAAAGGGAGTGCCAGCACGCGGCGCAGAAGCCGACCTGGTCCTGAATCGGAATGGTCGCCGTGTTCGCTTTTCTGCGCATGAGGCAGTCGAAGTCGCAACGGAAGGCTCCCTTCCGGTAATCGCCCGCCCCCTCGATCAACTGGATGCCGCCATTCGCTAGCGTTGAGTTGGGGGGGTTCGCCTGGTCACTCGGATGGGGGATGAAGGTAAGCTGGTCGCCTTTGCGGACCGACCAGGAAGCAGGGAAATTCTGCAGCCCGATCACGGTCACCGGGTCATCACCGTTTGCGAGGCTGGTGCGCTGGTCCGCTGGGACGTAGATGATATTGGTCTGGGGAACCCAGAAGGTGTCCGGGACCTGCGCGTAAGCCGAACCGTCGAGCTCGTATTCGTCTCCAAGGCCCGCGAACGTCTGCGCCGCGGCCCGGGCCAGCACCATGTGCCACCAGTCGCCGGAGGCCACCACCGCGACGACCGGGCGGGTGTAGCTCTCGCTGAGCTGCACCTGATAGAGCTCCGCCGGCCCCGGCCGGAGCGTATCGGAGCAGACGACGATCGCGATGAGGGACCCAAACTCACCCGAGCGGCCAAACGAGGGCCACACCTGGCTCGCCGGATAAGAGGAGCCATCGGCTGTGTTTATAGATGTACTGTCGAGATAAGAGTCCAGTGCTGACATCCCGGCCGCGGACATCGCAAGAGCGTTTCCGTACTGGTTCAGGCCAAGGTCGAGCGAATCTCCGGCCTCGAAATACACATTGATCGCGTAAGCACCGGCGCTGCCGGGATTGAAAAGATTCAGCGGCGTGACGGCCCGAGCCCGCTCCCAGCCTGCCGAACAGGTATCTAGAGCGCTGGCAGCGAAAGGAAAGCCCTGCCCTATGAGCAGCAACGAGAACGTGTCGAGCGGAGCCTGTGCCGAAGTAGGAGGAAACAACCGCTGCATCACGCCTCCAACTTGATCAAGGGCAGCCGACCGGCACCGAGTCACATGCGCAAAGAGGACCAGCATTAGCACCACTAAAGCCCACCCGCACGGTGACCATCTTCCTGCTTTAGAACGCGGCTGCGCCTGCGGTTGACCCTTGCCCGTGGGTTCACCTTGCAATCTCTCGAATCGAGGTGTAACACATCAGGGCGACGTTGAGAACCCCATCTGGCGGATCCATAAGCGCGCTGTGCCTGGTGTCATTGACGCGTAGGAACCGGCCCGGCCCGGGCGGCCCGGCCCGGGCGGGCCGGGCCGGGCCGGAGTCGTTCACGCTAAGGGATCGTCACCGTTGCTGGCGCCGACGCGATCCCGTTGGCGACCACCACCAGCGTGCTCGGGCCCGCCGGCATGCCGGCCGGGACGGTGAACTGGGTAGCGGACCTGGTGCCGGGCGCGATCGACACCGAGGTCCAGTTGCTGGTCCGGGCGTAGGTCACCACGCCGGTCGCGTTGTTGGTGATCCGTACCAGCGGGAAGTTGGTAGAGTCCTGGACATCGTCACCATAAGTGGCGCCCTGGTCCAGCCCGGCGAGCTGAGTACCGGACAGGAAGTAGGTGCCGCCCGGGGTCAGCACCGTGGCGCTCAGGTGCGTGATCGTGGGTGCCCACGCCGGGTTCGGAGTCCCGCCGGCCGTGTAGACCTCCATCTCGTTGCTGCCGTCGTTGAACAGAATCTGGCCGTTCGGCAGCACCAGCATCCGGGTGGCGTAGGAAGTGTCGTTCGGGGCATTGGGCACGTCCGGGATCTGGGTAATCGCGTTCGAGCCCTCGTTGTAGAGGAAGAAGTGCGTCGGGGTGTTGTAAACGCACGCGCTGGCGTCGAACAGCACGTCGCCGTCAGGAAGCGTGGCCCCGGGTCCGTCAGTGCTGTCGAACTCCTCGCCGCCGATGGCCGGGATCTGCGGCCCGGCGACCCAGGTGCCCGCCGCGTACAGCGCGGTCTGCGTCGGCACGTCTGTGGTGCACGCCGCGGGCGGCTCCTGGGTGCTCGAGCCGGCCCTGGCACGAAGACGGTGCCGTTCGGCATCTCGACTTGCGGGCCGATTTCGACGACCGGCCACGGGTCGAGCGGATTGCCGTTCGGGTCCGTGTTCCCGTCGAAGGTCCAGGACTGGGTGCGCGGGCTGAACAGCTGGGTCTGACCCGGCACCCAGGTGTCGATCGTCAGCAGCTGGCCACTGTGCAGCAGCGTCCAGCCCTCCTCATCGTTAGGATCGTTCTTGCCCAGTCCCGGGATCACCTGCCAGGTCAGGGTCCGGGGGTTGAGCAGCGCGTCATCGACGGTGTTGTCTGGATTCGTGAGACAGGTGTTGCACGGATGCTGGAGCATGAACGTGCCGTCCGGCAGCACCTCGCTCGCGGCGTCGCCTATGTTCGTCCAGCCCGGCGGCGGTGCGACCTGCTTCCAGGTGTTGGTCAGCGGGTTGTAGATCGCGCCCTCACTGGACCACACCGGGTTTTCGCCGATGTACTCGCCGCCCTCGACGATCATCCGCCCGTCCGGCAAGATCGCCGAGCCGAAGTACAGCGGGCTGTACCCGGCCGGCATCGACGCGATCTGGCTCCACGTCCCGTCCGCATAGTTGCCCTGCGAATCCGGCGTGAGCTTCCACCAGTCGGTCGTGCCGCCCGTGGTGTTGTTGTCCGGCTCATTGTGCACCAGCACCGTTCCGTCGCTCTCCAGCAGCATCGTGCCGGGCGTCCCGAACGGCGGCGGGTTCGTCAGCGGTGTCCAAGGCGACGCCCCGACGATATTCGCCCGCACCCCAGACGACTTCGGTCGCCCGATCGGCGGACGCGGGATAATTGCCGACGTTGGCTGGGTGGGCGTGGCCGCCGGGGCCGGCGCGGCCGCGCCGATCCGCTGAGCCGAGGCGCTGGGCGTGCTGGCAAAGACGAGTGCCGTGGTCGCGGCCGCGCACGAGGCTCCGGCTGCGAGTACCACGAGCCTATGACGTGATGTCATCAAACCTCCTTCGATGCGGACATGTCCTGGCGATGTACGCCTTTGCCAGCGTGACCCAGGAGTTCCGCACAAAGTAGGCCTAATTCCACTAACGCCGCGTACTGGAGGCGGGCGATCTCGCCCCGGCCGCACGGGGCCTCGCTTACAACTGGTTGAGGATCGCCGGGTCGGTGATCTTCTCGTCGCGGCCAAGCAGCATCGCCTTGCTCACGATGACGGACAACGTCAGGTCACCCTCGAACGGCAGGTAGCCCAGGTCCGGGCCGGCGTCCCGCCGGGGGACGATGCACAAGTACCGGTCACCCGGGATAATCATGACGTTCCCCGAGCCCAGGTGGATCTTGTAGCTGTGCCTGGTGCCATTGACGTGCAGGAACCGGCCCTGGATGGTGCATCATCCCTGGCGACCTGCTGCGCGCGCTGAGCCGCGGGCAGGTCCTGGTACTGGTACGTGAGGGCGAACGACACAACGGCGTCTTCCGACAGCGCGACCCGCACTAGCTCATCGGCGAGGCGGTCCATGGCGTCGGCGGCGATCATCTCGTGGACCGCATCCAGTCCCGCGGACGGTTCCGACATCAGCCACCCACCAGCGGCACGAGCTTCATGAACGTGACCTCGGTGCCGGCCGGCAGGTCAACTTCCGCGTCGAGGTCCTCCACCTGGCGGTCACCGACAAGCCGTGTGCTTCCTCGTGACAGCGGATACCCTCATCATCCCGGGGCCGTGGGCCGACATCCTGAGCCGCTACGGCACGTGGGCCATCCCGGTCCCTTGGGAGGGTAAGCCCTACCCCCTCGACGGGACCACCCTGTACATGACGTGGAGATACGGAGCAACGGTCGCCATCGCGGCCGCTTTTGTCGCGCTTGCCGCGGCCATCGTCTCGCTTGTCGTCGCTAAAGCGCGGGCTCCAAGATCTGACGCGACACCAGCGCTCCTGCCCCGTCCTTACTGACAGCTGTGTGCCATTGCGAAGAGCAAAAACTGGACCGGGCCGGCCGGCTATTCGCGGCCGGGCCCGGTACGGTGACTGACGTTACGACTCAGCTGATCGCCTCGGCTGCGTCCCGGATGAGATCGGCGACGATCTTGGGGTGACTGATCATCGCGACGTGGGACGAGTGCGGCACCTCGACGACCTTGCGCGCGTTCGCGCGGCCGTACATCCAGCGCTCGCACGCCGGCGGGATCGCCTTGTCCTGGCCGGTGACCAGCCCCCATGACGGGATCGTCTTCCAGGCCGCGGACGTGGTCGGGTAGGTGAAGGAATCGCGCCGCGCCCGGCCGCTAGGCGGGCTGGGCTGGAACCACTGCGCATCGTGGCGGTGCATGTTGTAATACGTCCATGTCTGACGCGATTGAGCAGCAGCTGGCGGCGGCGGCCCAAGCGGCCCACGAGCATGCCCTGTGCGAGCGGCAGCGAGTTCATCTGTGTGCGCGCGAGCGGGCCGCGGCGGTGGACCTGGACACAGCCCGGGAGCAGTATGCGGGCGAGGAGAAGGACGTCGAACGGCTGGAGCGCCTGTCACTGACGCGCGTGCTCGCCGTTCTGCACGGCTCCCGCCAGGACGTGCTGGCGCGGGAGAAGGCGGAAGCGGAGGCGGCTCGCTACCGGGTCGCGCAGGCTCAGCAGCGCCTGGACGCCGTGCGGGCTGAGCTCAGCAGCATAGGCGAGCGGCAGGCGCGGCTGGCCGGGGCCCCGCAGGCCTACGCGGACGCACTGGCCTCGACGGAGCAGTACCTGACGAATTCCGCCGACCCGCGCGGCGCCCGGCTGCTGGCGCTGGCAGAAGAACGCGGCCAGCTGACCGCGGAGCTCGGTGAGCTGCGCCGTGCCAGCGGTAATGCCGGTGCCGCCGCCCAGGCGCTGGCCGAGGTTCAGGACCGTCTCGGCACCGCCGCCAGCTGGCCGACCTTCGATACCTATTCCGACTACGGCGCGGCCGCCAACGCGATCAAGCACAACCGGATCGACCAGGCCGCGCAGGCGGCCCGCACAGCCGATCAGCGGCTGGCGGCGCTCCGTGCTGACCTGGCCGAACTCGGCGGTTACCTGCCAACGGCGCCCAGGCTTGAGATCAGCGCGGGCTTCAGGTTCGCCGACATCTTCCTCAACAACGCCCTCACGGACCTGACCGTCGGCCGCCAGATCCGCGAGGCGCAGGACAACGTCGGTCGGTCGGTGCAGCAGGTCCGCGCGCTGAGGGACCGGCTCAGGGACCAGATCGGCACAGTCACCGGGCGGCTGGACGCGATGGACGCGGAGCGACGGCAGCTGCTTACGCAGTGATGCCGGACGTCGGCCCGCGAACCACCACCCGCTCCGCCGATAATTTCTAGTTCTGCGGAACGGATTCGGCTGACTGCCATCCGCCGACGATGGCTTCTGGCCCGGCTGTGCCATCACCTTCGGGCGATCTCATTATGTCCCTAATCATGGACCATACAATCCGGAAATAGGACTGTAGTCGGCTGGGAACTGGAAAGCATACGCGCCGATCGATGCCAGGTCATCCAGGTGCACGGGACTTTTCGATGAACTGCTCGCGCTCCCGGAGCGACACCTGTCGTCGCACCCGGCCGTTAGACATCCAGCCGGTTGGAGGCGGCGACGCGGCCGTACCAGTATCCAGAGTCCTTGATCGTGCGCTCTTGGCTTCGGAAGTCCGTGTAGATCAGGCCGTATCGCTCTGTGTGCCCTTCCGCCCATTGGAAATTGTCGAGCAAGCTCCACGCGTGATACGCGCGAACGCGGGCCCCGTCCGCGATCGCTCGTGCGAGCTCTGCGAGCACCTGGCGGTACCACTGAATTCTGCGCGTGTCCGGTATCCGTCCATTGTCATTGCCGGAGGGTGCGTCGAGATAGCCGCAGCCGCTCTCGGTGATCTCGATGACCGGATGGTTGTATTCCCTGGAGATCTGCGTAACCAGGTCGTAGATCCCACGCGGCCATACCTCCATGCCAGAGTCCGTTAGTGGCCCTTCTGTCGGCATCGCGGCCCGAATGCCGGTGTAAGGATCACGCGCGCTTCCGCTGTCCGATTCAATCTCGGTTCCGCTGAATCCCCCGCCAAAGCCGTCGGTGTCGCTCGCATCAGCGACGACACGGCGGGTGTAGAAATGAAAGCCCACCCAGTCAAGCGGCGCGTAGAGAATCTTCTCGTCGCCCTCCTTGAACCCCATGATCTCGTAGGGGGGCTCCCCGACGAACGCCTTCGGGTAGTGACCCTTCATCGCGGCTTCGAGGAAGAACACATTGTTCATGGCGTGGTAGCGCGCGGCCGCCGCCCGATCTGCCTCCGAGTCGGTCTTCGGATAGGCGGGGGCCATCTCGTACGCGCTGCCCACGGTGGCCTTGGAAGACACCGCTTTGATGGAGCGGAACGCTTCCCCCTGCGCCAGCGCAAGCGTGTGGGCTGCCTTGAGGAAATCGGGGAAACTCGTGCGGCAGGGTGGGAACGCGCCGGCTGCATAGCCCATGAAGGCGATGGCCCAGGGCATGTTGAACGGCGCCCACATGGTGATCCGGTCCCCAAGGTGCTCGGCAAGGAGGCCGGCATAGTCCGCGTAATACTTCGCGAGATCGCGGTTCGGCCAGCCTCCGCGCTCCTCCAGTGCTTGCGGGAGATCCCAGTGGTAGATCGTGCACCAGGGGCGAATCCCGGCTTCGAGCAGCGCGTCGACCAATCGGCTGTAGTGGTCGATGCCCTTCATGTTCGGCGCACCAACGCCCGTCGGCTGAATGCGCGGCCAAGAGACGGAGAAGCGATAGCTCTTCAGGTTGAGCTGCCTGGCGAGCGCAATGTCCTCGGAGTAGCGATGGTACTGATCGCACGCGACATCGCCGGTCACGCCGCCGCGTATTTTGCCTGGCGTATGGGCGAACCGGTCCCAGATGGACTCGCCCTTGCCGTCCTCATTCCACGCGCCCTCTACCTGGTATGCGGCCGTCGCCGCGCCCCAGATGAACCCTTCTGGAAAGCGAGCTCTTTGTACCTCGGATTCCGGCACTGATTCCGGCATTTCGGATGCCGCCAAGAGTCCAGGAATCTCCTTCGCTGCGGGGGGAGGAACAGCGGCGGCGGCGCCTTCGCGGACGAGCGCGGTGCCTGCTGTTGCTGCGACAGCGCGAGCCACCAGTTGACGACGGTTCATCTTCCCTGCTTTCCCTGTGCCATTCTCACTTGCCGCTAATCCTGCAACAAAGAGGGAACGGGCCGCCGGCTCCCTGAGCCGGCGGCCCGTTCTCATAGCGGGAAGTTACCTGAGAGCGAGGGCCTAACCCGCGTTGGCCGGCGCCGGCTGCGCGGGTTCGATGGCGAGGCGGGGGAGCCGTCGGTCGAGCCAGCGGGGGAGCAGCCAACTGGCGGCGCCGGACATGTGCATGATGGCGGGGACGCAGACGGTGCGCAGGACGAACGCGTCGAGGGCGACCGCGATCGTGAGGCTGATGCCGAACTCGGCGATGCTGCGCTGGCTTATGAGGGAGAACGCCAGGAACACGCACATCATGATCGCGGCGGCGGCGGTGATGATCCGGGCCGTGCCGGCCTGCCCGACGCGGACGGCGCGGTGGCTGTCCCGGCTGCGCGCCCATTCCTCGCTCATCCGGCTGACCAGGAACACCTGGTAGTCGGTGGACAGGCCGAACAGGATCGGCAGGATGAATATCGGCAGGAACGACTCGACCGGGCTGGCCGTGCCCAGGCCGAACGCGCCGATCCCCCAGCCCCACTGGAAGAGCGCGGTCATCACGCCGAACGTCGCCGCGGCGGCGAGCAGGTTCATCACCGCGGCCGTCGCCGGGATCAGCAGGCTGCGGAAGGCGATGACGAGCAGCAGGAAGCTGAGCCCGATGATGGTGAGCAGGAACCACGGAAGCTTGGCCTCGACCGCCGAGGTGAAGTCGGCGTTCGTGGCGCTCTGGCCGCCGACGTATACCCGCAGCGTCGTCCCTTGCTCGGCCGCCGGGATCGTGCTGGTGCGCAGGGTGGTGATCAGTGCGGTGGTGGCGGGGGCCTCCGGTGACGTGCGCGGCGTCAGCTGGATGACGGTCGTCCCGGACGCGGCCGTGTCCGCGGCGACGCTGGCGACGTCCGCCAGGTGCGGCAGGCGCGCTTCCAACGCCCGGAGCGCGGCGGCGTCGGCCGGCGAACTGGCCTGCGCGGCCAGCACCAGCGGCCCGTTGAAGCCCGGCCCGAAGCCCTGGGCCAGCAGGTCGTAGGCCTGCCTGGTGGTGGTTGAGGCGGGGTCGTGGCCCTGGTCGGAGCTGCCGAGCTGGAGCCGCGACAGGGGGATGGCGAGGACCACCATGACCGCGACGGCCACCGCGGCCAGCACCGCCGGGCGCCGCTGCACGATGTCCGCCCACCTCGCCCACGCGCCTGCCACCGCCGGCTCGGCCCGCCGACCGGCCCCGGCTCCGTGCCCAGCGTGCCCAGCCGGCGCCGCTGCCGCCGGGTGAGCACCCGGTGGCCGAAGAGGCTGAACAGCGCGGGCAGCAGCGTGATCGTCGCGAGCATGGTGAGGACCACGGTGAGCACGGAGGCGATCGCCAGCCCGTTGAGGAAGCCGAAGTTGAGCACCAGGATGCCGAGCAGCGCGATGCACACCGTGCCGCCCGCGAACAAGACGGTGCGCCCGGAGGTGTTGAGCGCCGTGACCGCCGCCTCTTCCGGCGTCAGTCCCGCTTCCAGGCTGCGCCGGTACCTGGCGACGATGAACAGCGCATAGTCGATGCCGACGCCAAGCCCGATGAGCGGGGCGATGATCGGCGCGATGGACACGACGCTCATGCTGTGCGTCAGCGGGGCGATCGCCATCAGCCCGCCGGCCACGCCGGCGAGCGCGGTGATGAGCGGCAGCAGCGTGGCGAGCAGCGAGCCAAACGCGATGAACAGCACGATCGCGGCGGCGAGGGCGCCGACCGCCGTGCCGAAGGACGGCGCCGGCTGCTTCTCGATGGCCGGGCCGCCAAGCTGGACGTCGAGTCCCGGTTCGCGGGCCGCCTGCGCCGCGTTGATCACCCGGTCGACGTCCGCCCTGGCCAGGTCGCCGGACTGCTTGGTGAAGTTGACGACGGCATAGGCGGTGCGGTCGTTTCGGCTGACCTGCGCGGTCCCGCCCGGGCCGTAGGGACTGATCACCGACGCGACCTCGGGGAACGTCGCGATCCGGGTCAGCGCCGCGCTCATCCGCGTCATGACCGCCGGGTCGCGGACCGTCCCGGTGCCGACATGCCAGACGATCGTGTCGGAGTCGCCTGGCTGCGCCGGGACGGTGGTGGCCAGCAGCTGCTGGGCGGTGGTGGAGCCCGTTCCTGGCAGCGAGAAGGAGTTGTTGTACTCGGCCTTGACGGCCTGCGCGAGTGCGGTCAGGGCGATCAGCGCCAGCACCCAGGCCGCGATGACGGCGAACCGGTGCCGGAAGCACCACCGTGCGATGAAAGACATGAAAATCTCCCGAGTTAGACGGATTCGGTGATGTCCATCGTTCGGGAGTGGGGCATTATGCGTCTTCGGCCGGGCGCGGCGACCTGCGCCGCCGTGATCGCGGTAGCCCGGCGGCCCGGATTACCACGGCTGAATCGCCGGCGATAGCGGGCCTACTGCGTTCGCAGTGGTTTCCTCGCCGGCCGTTGTCGGCCGGCCCGGGCGCTGCTTACAGTCGCCCCGTGGACTCTTACAGCCGCCCCGTGGGCTCCTCCATCGGCTTCAGCGGCAAGTCGTGGGATTGGTGCCGCCGCATGGTGGCCAGGCACCGCGTGCTGGCGGTGCTCACGGGTACCGTCGTGCTGTTCGGCTGCGGGATGCTGAGCGCCGCGACGGGCCATCCGCCGGTCCGGCTGACGTCGGCCGACTTCGCCATCGCCGCCGTGACGTACGCCGCCTTCGCCGCGGTCGCCGTCGCCCGCTGGCCATCGTGGCTACTGGTCGCGGCCGGGACCGCGGGGGCGGTGGTGTCGATGGCCGCCGGGACCCATCAGAACCTGGTCGGCTCGGTGCTGCTCATGGGGATGCTGGTGTTCTCACTGGGCAGCGACCTGCCGCGGGTAACCGTGGGCGGCGTCGCCGCCGCCGCCGCGCTCGGGCTTGGCCACCTGCTGTTCAGCCGGCACGCGGCGACCGGCCTGGCCGATCTGGAGGCGGTGCCGGCGCTCGTGGTCGTGGCCGCCATCGGGCAGGCCGTCCGTGCCCGCCGGATCCAGCGGACCCTGGTGGCGGAACGCGCCAGACACGCGGAGGAACTCCAGGAGCAAGACGCCCGGCAGCTCGTCCGGGAGCGGGTACACGAAGAGCGGCTGCGGATCGCCCGGGAGCTGCACGACGCGGTGGGTCACCAGGTCGCGCTCATCAGCGTGCAGGCCGGCGCGATGAGCTACCTGCTCGGCACCGACCCGGACAACACCCCCCTCGACGGGCCCCGCCTGGAGGCCAGCACCCCCTTGACGGGCCCCGCCCTGGCCAAGGCGCGGGAGTCGCTTGGGCACATCCAGCGGGCCAGCGAGGCCGCGCTCGAGGAGCTGCGGCTGACCGTGGGGCTGCTGCGCCAGCCGGGCGAACGCGAGCCCACCGAGCCGGCCGCCGGGCTCGCCCGGCTGGAGGAGCTGATCGGCTCCTTCGCCGCCACCGGCCTGAAGGTGACCTGCGAGGTCACCGGCCAGGCCCGGCCGCTGCCCGAGGCGGTCGACCTCACCGCGTACCGGCTGATCCAGGAGTCGCTGACCAACACCACGAAGCACGCGGCCGGGGCCTGCGCGTCGGTCCGGCTCACGTACCGGCCGGGCGTGCTGGCCTTGGCCGTCGAAGACGACGGTCCGCATGCCCGAGACGATGACGATGACGATGGGCCGCCAGCACGCCGCGACGATGGCGCGGGCCACGACGGCGCGGCCAACGGCGAGGTGGGCCACGGCCTGATCGGCATGCGGGAACGGGCCGCGGTGGTGGGCGGGTGGGTATCCGCCGGCCCGCATGACGGCGGTTTCCTGGTCCTGGCCGAGCTGCCGCTTCCGATCGGCACGGCGGCATGACCGGCGGCGGCATGACCGGGGGCATCACCGGCGGCGCGGCGGCGCCCCAAGCGCCGCGCCCCCGACCCGGGTGCTGCTCGCGGACGACCAGGAACTGGTGCGGGCCGGGCTGCGGATGATGGTCGACAGCGCGCCCGACCTGACCGTGGTCGGCGAGGCGGCGACCGGCAGGCAGGCGATCTGGCTGGCCAAGCAGGAGCGCGCTGACGTGGTGCTGATGGACATCCGGATGCCCGAACTCGACGGCCTGGCCGCGACCCGGCAGATCACGGCCGACGAGAGCCTGGCCGGCGTCAAGATCTTGATCCTGACCACGTTCGAGGTCGACGAGTACGTCTTCGAGGCGCTCCGCGCGGGCGCCAGCGGCTTCCTCGGCAAGGGAGCACGGCCCGACGCGCTGATCGAGGCGATCCGGACGGTGGCCCGCGGCGACTCCCTGCTCTCCCCGGCGGCTACCCGTGGCCTCATCGCGCGGTACCTCGCCCTGGACGACCGCGCGCCGCAGGCACCCCCCGGACTTCTCGACGCGCTGACCGAACGGGAGCGCGAGATCGTCGCCCTCGTGGCGACGGGCATGTCCAACGCCGAGATAGCCGACCACCTCACGCTCAGCCCGCTGACCGTCAAGACGCACGCCAACCACGCGATGACCAAGCTCGGTGCCCGCGATCGCGCCCAGCTCGTGGTCTTGGCCTACCAGGCCGGGCTCGCAGGCCGGCGGTAGCCGCTCCCCGATCTTCATAAACCTTCACATGCCGCCATATCCGTCATCGGACTGCTATATCTTCCGCCTGACTCACGCTGCCCGCGGGACGGATAATGACTCTGCGCGCCGCGATGACAAAGGTGAGGCTCCTGGGGCATGGAAGATCCTGACGCTGCAAGGCCGGAAAGCCGCAAGGAAGCACCGTACGACCTGGTGCGGCCCTATGTTGGCGGCCCCGGTCATGAAGACGGCGAAGGCAGGCCCGGGGACGACTATTTCCTCGGCCCGCCGATGCCCGCTAAAGCCGACTTCGGCGGACTGCTTGCACCAGCCGGGCCGGGAAAACGATCGAATTGGCCGGGCTGGACCGACCGCGCGGACGAGCAAACCACGCGGCTACTGGCCGCCCAGCCTCCCGCGGGCCGGCCGCACCGGCACGCCAAGGCTGCCCCCCGGCCGCGATTCGCGGCGCCTGGCGCCCGGCGGCGGCTGCTCGCCATCGTCTCCGTAGCGGGTACGGCCGCCGCGGCCATGGTTCTGTTCCTGGTGCTGCCGGGCAGCCCAAGGGCCGCGCCCCCGGCCAAGTGCCCGTCGGCGGCTGGCTGCGGCGCCACCCCTTCCGCAGCGCCGAGCGGCGGCGCACCGTCCCTGGCCGACGGCGCTTACGGCTCGATGTCCATGCCTGCCAGCCACCCCGCCGCCTCCCCGTCCGCCACCGTGAGCCGCACCGCGAAGCAAGTGGCCACGATGGTCACGGGCA
Source organism: uncultured Actinomycetota bacterium (assembly GCA_963850115.1). Lineage (GTDB taxonomy): Bacteria > Actinomycetota > Actinomycetes > Streptosporangiales > Streptosporangiaceae > Trebonia. The sequence goes on along the minus strand of CAWKKG010000017.1, from coordinate 29,083 downwards.
GCCCCGCGGCGCCGGCGGCAAGCGGCAGCCCGGGTCTCTCGCCCGGCTCGCTGATCTCAATCGAGGCCACGACCGCGTGCTGCCGGACCTTCTCCATCGCCCACGACAGCGGCGACGACCAGGTAAGGATCACCCAGGTCACGGCGAGCAGCTCACTGGCCGCACGGGCCGAGGCCACCTGGATCGTCCGGCCGGGCCTGGCGGACGGCTCGTGCCTGTCCTTCGAGTCGGCCGACATCCCTGGCGCTTACCTCAGGCACCACGACTTCGAGCTTTTCCTTGACCCCGATAACGGCAGCACGCACTTCGCCCAGGACGCGACCTTCTGCTCCGCAGCCGGGCAACAGCGGCGAGGGGCACTCGTTCGAGTCGCTCAACGACCCGTCCATGTTCATCCGGCACTTCGACTACATCGTTTTCATCGCCAGCGACGGGGGCCAGCTCCCGTGGGATGACACCACCCTGTGGCACCACGACACAAGCTGGTCGGTCATCGCGCCGTGGAGCTGACCCCGGATGCGTGGTTCTCCAGCCGCTGCCACTGGATCATTGGCGCCCAGTTCCTCAACACCTGCTGGCCGGAATTGAGCTTGCGCCACAGCGACCCGATTGAGGCAGCCATAGCCAGGCCGTAGTGAAGCCGTAGCGGCAACCGGCAACATCTGGGGTATTAGGCGAAGGTCGCTAGTCGCATCGGTCGCAAACACAACCGGTGCGGTTGGTGGGCCGCCGCTGAGCGTAGCAGCACCTCCAGAAAGGAATGCTATGGAGTTGCGGACGAAGCTCGCCGCATCCCGGCGATCCGCGGGTCCCGGCGGAATGCCGGGCGACTAAGGCGACTAGACGGTGCGCTTCGCGGTGCTGGGCACGTTGCGTGCGATGGCGGGGGATGAGCCTGCCGCGCTGCCTCCGAGGGAGCGGATCGTGCTGGCGACTTTGCTGCTGCATGCCGGCCAGGTGGTATCAGTCCCTGCGCTAGTGCGGGCGATCTGGGACGATGACCCGCCGGCGAGCGCCCGGAACACGATCCAGGGCAGGTCAAGCGGCTGCGCCAGGCGCTCGGCCCGGAATCCGGCCGGATCGTTACCCGTTCCCCCGGTTACCTGATCGAGGTCCAACCAAGAGAGCTGGATCTCTGGGCCTTCACCGGCCTGCGTAAGCGGGCGGCGGAAGCGGCGGCAGCCGGCGCCTGGAATCAAGCCGCCGGGCTGCTGCGGGACGCGCTCGCGCTCTGGGATGGCGACCCGCTGTGTGACGTCTCGTCGCGTACCTGCGGCGCACCGAGGTGCCGCAGCTCGCCGAACTGCGGCTCGAAGCACTGGTGGCACGGATCGACGCCGACCTTGCCTGGGGCGGCACGGTGCGGTCACCGGGGAGTTGCGCGGGCTGGTCGCCGAGCACCCTTTCCGTGAGCGCTTCTGGGAACAGCTCATGCTGGCGCTGTACCGCGACGGACGGCAAGGCGAGGCGCTCGCCGCCTACCAGCAAGCCCGTAAGACGCTGAGCAGCGAGCTGGGCATCGATCCGGGGCCGCGCCTGCAGGAACTGCACAATCAGATCCTCAACGGCGATCCAGCCCTGGGTATCACCGCCGCCGCAACGGTCCGCCCGGGCCCGGAGACCAGGGTGCCGCGCCAGCTGCCAGGCTCGATCGCGCACTTCGCCGGGCGGGCAGGCGAACTGGCGGCGCTTGACGGGCTGCTGGACGATGCGGGGCGCAACGCCCGGGGAACCGTGGTGATCGGCGCCGTGGCGGGGACGGCCGGGGTTGGCAAGACCGCCCTGACGGTGCGCTGGGCGCACCGGGCCGCGGAGCGCTTCCGCGACGGCCAGCTGTACGTGAACCTGCGCGGCTTCGACCCGTCGGGCGTCCCGATCACGCCGGGCGAGGCGATCCGCGGGTTCCTTGACGCCCTGGGGGTGCCCGCTGAGTGGGTTCCCCAGGACCTGGATTCTCAGGCGGCCCTGTACCGGAGCCTCCTGGTCGGCAAGCAGGTGCTTATCGTGCTGGACAACGCCAGGGACGAGCAGCAGGTGCGCCCGCTGCTGCCCGCCAGCGCCGGCTGCCTAGTGATCATCACCAGCCGCAGCCAGCTGGCCGGGCTGGCGGCCGCCGAGGGCGCCCGGCTAGTGGCGCTCGATGTCCTCAGCCATGACGAGGCTCGGCAGGTGCTTGGCGCGCGACTTGGCGGGCGCGCCGCGGCCGACCCCGACGCGGTCGATGAGATCGCCCGCCTGTGCGGGCGGCTGCCGCTGGCCCTGGCGGTGGCCGCGGCGCGCGCGACGGCGCGGCCACGGCTTCCGCTGGCCGATCTGGCCGCAATGCTCCGCGACTCGCGTGGCCGACTGGACGCCCTCGACATCGGGGACCCGGCCATGAACGTCCGTGCGGTGCTGTCCTGGTCGGCCGGGCGCCTCGGCCCCGCGGCAGCGCGGATGTTCGCCCTGCTTGGCCTGCATCCCGGCCCGGACATTACTGCCGCCGCCGCCGCCAGCCTAGCCGGGGTCGAGCCGTCGGCGGCCGACCGGGCGGTGCAGGAACTGGCGGCGGTCAGCCTGCTCACCGAGCACCTGCCCGGCCGCTACGCCTTCCACGACCTGCTGCGCGCCTACGCTGCCGAGGACGCCGAGGCTCTCGGCGACGACGTGCGCCGCACTGCCGTCGGCCGGATGCTCGACCACTACTCGCATACCGCCCGCGCCGCCACCATGCTGCTCAACCCGACGCGTGAGCAGGTTAGGCCCGCACCGCTGGCACCTGGCGTCACACCCGAGACTCCGGCCGACCGCCGGCAGGCGCTGGCCTGGTTCGAAGCCGAGCACCAGGTCCTGTCGGCGGCGGTCGCGCTGGCCGCCGGGACCGGATTCGACTCCTGCGCCTGGCAACTGCCCTGGGCCATGGCGGAGTACCTCGAGCGGAGCGGACGGTGGCATGAACTCCAGACCATCCAGCGCACCGGGCTGGCCGCTGCCGCTCGCCTGGGTGACCTCGCGGGGCAGGCCGCGCTCAGCCGCCGCCTCGGCCACGCATGTACCTTGCTCGGCGATTACCCGCAGGCCAGCGCCTACCTGAGCGAGTGCCTTGGGCTGTATGAGCGGCTCGGCGATCTCGAGGGCCAGGCCCGGGCCCACATGGACCTCTGCAATCTACGCGAGAGTCAAGGCCGCCGAGCCGACGCCCTCGAACACGCCGAGCAGGCCCTCACCCACTCGCGGGCCAGCGGCAACAAGGCCCGGCAGGCCGGCGCACTGAATAACGTGGGCTGGTTTCGTACCCTGCTGGGGGACTATCAGCAGGCGCTCGGCATCTGCCGGGAGGCGCTGGCCCAGTGCCAGGAACTAGGCTCGGCCTACCCTGAAGCGGTGGCCTGGGACAACCTCGGCTACACCCAGCATCACCTCGGCAACCTGTCCGAGGCCGCCGAGTGCTATCAGCGGTCCCTCGCCCTCTTCCGTGAGATCGGAGACCGTTATCGCCAGGCCGTCATCCTGGATCACCTCGGCGACAACTCCTTCGCCGCGGGCGAGCTCGACGAGGCCAGGAATGCCTGGCAGCAGGCCCTGGATTTCTTCGATGACCTTCACCGCCCGAACGCCGAACGCGTCCGGGCCAAGCTCGGCCCAGCGATGAGTTTCCCCACCCGCTAAGCGTCTCTGATCTGCTTGGTGATCCTCAGTTATCCCGAATTGTGCGGGGCTGGTCGGGGGCCTTGCAGTGGCGCAGCGGCGCGAGGCAGCGGGGGCAGTTCTTCGAGGTGCCCCTTGGGGGGACGGTGACGACGGCGATGCCGTGCTCGGCGGCGATGTGCCGGAGCCGTTCGGTGACCTGGCCGCGGACGGTTTGGGACAGGCGGGTGTTGAGGGTGCGGCCCATCCCGCGGGCCTCCATCGACCGCAGGTGCCTCGACGTAGATGACACTCGCCCCGGCGGCGATCGCCTGGTCAGCTGCCCACCGGGCGGCGGACCAGGCCAAGGTGTCGTTCAGGTGCGACCGGCGGTCTGCGACGCGGCGGGCCTCGTCCCGGAGATCTCAGCTTTCGCCTCGAGAGGATGATCTTCCCGCCCAGCGGCAAGCCGCTGGTAGTGGCCGAGCTTGGCGTGGAGTTGCTCGCCGTGGCGGCGCAGGCGGTGCGCCTGGCCAGCACGCCGCCTGCCCGGTATTGTGCGCCCGCGCCGAGGCGGTGACCGGCCCGTCAGGCCGCAGGCGCACGGCTCCGGCGGACAGGAGGGTGTTCAGCCCCCAGTCAAGCCCGACCGCTACCGTGTGCCCTTCCCGGCGGGCCTGCGGCACCGGATAAGTGAACACGACGTCAGCCCGAACCTGGCCGCCGGCGGCGCGCAGGGTGGGCAGGTGCAGCGCGGCGGCGGCCGGGACGGTCGGCGGCAGGGTCAGCGGGACCGCCACCCACGACCAGTCGCGGTAGGACCCCGGGTCGGGGCGGCCCGGGAGCTGCAGCCGCAGCAGCGCCCGCCCGGGATCGGCCTCGTCCCGTTCCAGGACCGCCTGCTGCCGGTCACACGCCGCCAGGATGAGAGTTCCCGGCACGCTAGGCGGCGGCTCCAGGCCGGCCACGCCGTCAGGCAGGCGGCCCTGCGTGTCCAGGAAGCGGGCTATCTGGCGGGTGCGGGCGCGGATGACGGCGGACGGGAGATGCTCCCCGCCGGGACCGCCGCCCGGACCGCGTCCCATTCCCCCGTCGTCCGCTTGCCGGGGTCGGCCGGCCAGCTCCCCGGTGACCGCGCGGCTCATGCCGTCCCGCCAGCACGCCGAGCGGAGGATGCGCCCGACCTGCTCCTGCGCCATCCTGATGACGCGATTATTGACCGTGACGCCGACATCCCAGTTGCCGCTGAATACCGCCAGCGGTTCGTCAGCGTTTCGCCAGCGGTGAGTGCTTTGGTTGAGCCGCGAGCACCATGACAACGCGGAGGGCCGATGCGAGCATTGCGTTCGTCGTTGATAGCCGTGTCGTGCGCCGTTGCGCTGATTTGCTCGATGGCGGCGGCAATCCCTCCGGCGTACAACTACACCGGGAAAATCTGGTCGCCGTCCGCCGTCCCCGCGGCGCGTTCCGTTCCGGGACACGCCCTGGTGACGAAAAGCCAGGGCGAGCCGAAGCTGGAAGAGCCAGGGGTTCCCGCCGTCGCCTACCAGCCGGGACAAGCGGCCTGGCCTGCCGCGAGCAGCGGGACCGCAAGCCTGGCCGCGCCGGGACCGCTGTCGCCGGCCACCACACCAGCCCTGACCCAGGCGGGCAGCCTCCCGGTATGGATCGGCGCTGCCACCGGGACCCTCGTCGTGACAGCCGGCGGCACCAGCAAGGCGGCCGGGCTGCTCTCACCCCCCGCGGCGGTCAGCGTGCGGCTCATGAGCCGCACGCAGTCGGACAAGGCAGGGCTCGACGGTCCGCTCCTCACGCTGAAACCCGCCGATGGCGGGACCGTCACGGGCACGGTCTCGGTCCGGCTGGGATACGCGGCGTTCGCCGCCGTTTACGGCGGCGCGTGGGCGACCCGGCTGCGGCTGGTCGAACTTCCCGCGTGCGCGCTGACCACGCCGCAAGAAGCGCAGTGCCGGACACAGAAACCGCTGACCGGCACCAATGACAGCACCACGCAGACGCTGACCGCCTCGGTGGCGCTCTCACAGTCGGCGGTGGCGCTGGCCGCCACGTCCGGGCCGTCAGGACCGGAGGGTAACTACACGGCGACATCGCTGAACCCGGCGGGCACTTGGACCGCGGAAGAGGGTGACTTCTCCTATTCGTACCCGATCACCGTCCCGCCCGCCCTCGGCGGCACCGCACCGACGGTGGCCTTGAGCTACGACTCGCAGTCCATCGACGGCGAAACGTCCGGGCGGAACACCCAGGCATCGTGGATCGGCGACGGCTGGGACTACGATCCCGGGTACATCGAACGGTCGTACAAGTCCTGCTCCAATGACGGCATCACGGACTCCGGTGACGAATGCTGGGGCGGCTACAACGCCACCCTGTCACTCGGCGGCCACTCGGGCGTCCTGGTGCAGGACTCCACCGGGAACTGGCACATTCAGGGCGACGACGGCACCAAGATCCAGCGGCTCACCGGCGCGAGCAACGAGCTCTGGGATGGCGAGTACTGGCTGGTCACCACCACCGACGGCACCAAGTACTACTTCGGGCTTAACCACCTGCCCGGCGGCCCAGGTACCGATCAGGCCACTGACTCGGCGTGGGGCGTCCCCGTCTACAGCCCGAACGCAACGGACCCGTGCAACAGCACGGCCTGGTGCCAGATGGGCTGGCGCTGGAACCTCGACTACGTGGTCGACCCGCACGGGAACCTGCAGGTTTACAACTACACGCCAGAGACGAACTACTACAACCGCGGCGGCGGGCAGAACAGCGGGAACGGCACGCTCACGTCCTACGACCGCGGCGGCTACCTGGACAGCATCTCGTACGGGTACCGGTTGAGTGACGCCATCGCCGGCGCCAGCCCGGCGGAACAGGTGGGCTTCGGCACCGCCCAGCGTTGCGTCAGCTCGACGACGTACACCTGCTCCGCGACCGGTCCCACGTCCTCCACCGCCTCGAACTGGCCAGATGTGCCATTCGACCAGAACTGCGCGTCCTCGGGTACCTGCACGAACGACGCCCCGACGTTCTGGTCCACGATGCGGCTTCTCGCGATCACGACCAAGGTCGGATCCACCACGGCGGACACCTACACGCTGAACCAGACGTACCCGGACGCGGGCGGCGCGTCCCAGCCGGTGATGTTCCTCAACGGCATCACGCACAGCGGCCTGCCGGCCGTTACGTTCACCCCGACCGAGATCGACAACCGCGTGGACGGACTCGTCCCGGCCGCGCCGCCGTTGTACCGGCCGCGGATAGCCGACATCGCGACCGAGACCGGGGGCTCCATCGCGATCCAGTACGAGGCGCCCGCCTGTTCCCGGGTCAACGGCACCATGCCGTCGTCACCGGCTACGAATACGATGCCCTGCTTCCCGGTCTACTGGACTCCGCCGCCCGAGGCCTCGCCGATCGAGGACTGGTTCAAGAAATCCCTCGTGAAAGAGATCGACACGTCGGACAACACCGGGATCGACTCGCCGACCCAGGTGACTAGCTACCAGTACCTCGGCGGCACCGCCTGGCATCAGGACGATTCACCGGCGACAGACAACACGTACCGCACCTGGGACCAGTTCCGCGGCTATGCGCAGGTCGTCACCGAGACCGGGAGCTCGCCCGACCCCGTCACAGAAACCGTGACCACGTACATGCGGGGCATGAATGGTGACGCCACCTCAAGCGGCGGCACCAAGTCAGTCGCGGTGACCGACTCGCTCGGCGACAGCGTCACCGACGACAACTGGCTGGCCGGCGACGTCCTGGAAACCGACACCTACACCCAGGCAGGCAGCGGCAGCATCGACGGGAAAACGATCAACGGACCGTGGACGGTGCGAACCACGGCGAGCCAGGCTCAGCCGAGCGGAGTGCCCACGCTCACCGCGCACATGCCGGTCACCGAGGAAAGCCGCCAGCTCAGCCTGCTCGCCAGCGGGTCGTGGCGCGACGAGCAGACCGACACCACCGACAACGCCGACGGCCAGGTGATCCAGTCAGATCACAAGGGTGACGGCAGCGCCTCCGATCCTGAGGTCTGCACCACGACCAGCTACGCCTCCAGCGCGGCGAACCCGATGATGGAGAGCTACCCCGACGAGGTGAAGTCGGTGGCCGGCGCGTGCGGCACGGCGGCGACCGCGGGCAACACGGTCGCCGACACGCGTACCTTCTACGACGGTTCTGGGAAGCTCTCCGATCTCGGCACCTTCGCGGCGATCGCCGGACCAGGCGACATCACCGGCACCGAGGTCATCGACGGCTACGACAGCTCGGGAAACCCCGAGTTCCAGCCCAAGACCGCCGCCACCTTCGACGTCTACGGCCGCACGCTGACCAGTACCGACGCCAAGGGGAACGTCACCACGACCGCCTACACGCCGGGCACCGGGGCGCTGCCCACCCAGACCACCGTCACCAACCCGATGGGCTGGACAACCACCACCCTCCTCAATCAGGCCCGGCAGCTCCCGGTCCAGGTCACCGACCCGAACGGCCGTGTCACCTCGGAGACCTATGATTCCCTTGGCCGCCTGACCGCGGTCTGGCTGCCCGGACGGTCGGAGGCGGCGAAGCAGAGCGCGAACAAGACGTTCTCCTACAGCGTCACCGGCACCAAGCCGGTTGTCGTCACCACGAACACGCTGCGCGAGGACGGCTCGTACTCCACGGACATCAAGATCTACAACGGCCTGATGCAGCTTCGCCAGGAGCAGACCAGCACCGCGGACGGGAGCGTCGGACGGCTTGTCACCGACACGTTCTACGATTCGCACGGCTGGGTGGTGAAGACCAGCGCCCCGTACTACGACAAGACCACGTCGCCGGACTCGACGGTGTTCGTCGCGCCCGACGACCAGGTGCCGTCGCAGACCGTGACGCAGTACGACGGGCAGGGCCGGGCGACGGCCACCCAGTTCTACTCCCTCGCCGTGTTGCAGTGGCAGACCACCAAGTCGTACCCCGGCGCGGACGAGACCGATACCACCCCGCCGTCAGGCGGCACCGCCACCTCGACGTTCACCAACGGGCGCGGCGAGACCACCGCCACCTGGTCCTATCTCACCGCGACGCCGACCGGTAAGGCCTCGGACGCGGACGTCACCAGCTACACCTACACCCCGTCCGGCCAGACCGCGACAACCGCCGACAACTCAGCGAACAAGTGGACCTACACCTACAACCTGCTCGGCCAGAAGACATCACAGACCGATCCCGACGCGGGAACCACGACCTACACCTACGACGCGAACGGCAACGTGCTGTCCACCACCGACGCCCGGGGGCAGACGCTCACTTACACCTATGACGCGCTGAACCGGAAGACCGCCGAGTACTCCGGCTCGACCGAACTGGCCTCGTGGCTGTACGACACGCTGGCCAAGGGACAGCTCACCTCGTCGACCGCCTACAGCAGCAGCGGCGCGGCGTACACCGAGGCGGTCACCGGCTACACCACGGACTACCAGCCGACCGGCAGCTCGGTGACGATCCCGTCCGTTGAGGGCGCCCTGGCAGGCACGTACACCACGACGAACACGTACACGCCGAACATCGGCCTGCTCAACTCCACCGCGTACTCGGCGGACGGCGGCCTGTCCGCCGAGACCGTGAACTACTCCTACGACCAGCAGGGCCTGCTGAACGCGTTCGGCGGCAACACGGCGTACCTGGACCTGACCTCGTACACGCCGTTCGGCCAGGTGCAGCGCACCACCACCGGGCTGTACGGTGACCAGCTCGTGCTCACCGATTCCTACGACGAGGGCACTCAGCGGCTGCTCCAGACCACCACTAACTTGCAGACGCTGACCGCCGCAGAAGACATTAATTCCTACACATATAACGACGCTGGCTCGATCACCTCGGTCTCTGATGCTCAGGACGGGGGCCAGACCGACCTGCAGTGCTTCCAGTACGACAACCTGCAGCGGCTTACCCAGGCGTGGACCGACGCCGGCGGCACTTCCACCGCGGGCGGCACGTCGGTATCGGGCATCGGCGGCTGCGACGACACCACGCCATCCGAGTCGGCGGTGGGCGGCCCGGCTCCGTACTGGCAGTCCTACAGCTACGACCTGCTCGGGGACCGTACCTCCGAGGTCCAGCATGAGTCCTCGGGCGACATCACCCAGACGCTCGGCTACTCATCCAGCCAGCCGAACTCGGTGAGCACGGTCACAACGGCCAACCCGTCCGGCACGAGTACCGAGAGCTATACCTATAACGCGGCTGGAGACACCACGGCTCGTTCTGGATCATCGGCTCTCAGCATTGGCTACGACGCTCAGGGTCTCACGTCCACGGTCACCACAAGCGGCGGGATCAGCGGCTACCTGTATGACGCGGACGGCAACCTGCTCATCCAGCGCGACCCCGGCAGCACCACGCTGTACCTGGACGGCGGGGCGGAGCAGCTCGTGCTCAGCGGCGGGAAGGTCACCGGCCTGCGGCTCTACACCGAGCCCGGTGGCGCCACCATCGTCGGGTCGAGTTCCGGCGCGATCAGCTACGAGGTCGCGAACCAGCAGGGCACCGCGCTTGAGACCATCGACGCCAGCACGCTGGCCGTGACCAGGCGGTACTACGACCCGTATGGCAACCTGCGCGGCACCACGTCGGCGTCGTGGCCGGACGACCTGGGCTTCGTCGGCAAGCCGACCGACCCGAACTCCTCGCTTGACCTGCTCGGCGCGCGTGAGTACGACGCGACGACCGGCCGGTTCCTGCAGGTGGACCCGATCCTGGAAGCAGGCGACTCCCGCCAGATGGGCGGCTACTCCTACTCTGGCGATGATCCGGTCAACGGCTCCGATCCCGCGGGGACCATGCTGATGCGCATGCCTGGCGGCGGAGACGACACGAGCAACCCCACCGACAACGGCAGCGACGGCGGAGACTGCTGGGGGCCAGGCAGCGAATGGCTGTGCGGCACCAGCACGCCGCCGGCCTCCAGCCTGCCCCTCTCCTCCTCTTCGTCGTCAAGCTCTGGCTCTTCCGGCAACTCCGGCAGCTTCGACGACGGCTGCGTCGGCGTCCACGGAGAGTGCGGTACCGGAACCCACGTTCTCGGCGGCGACGGTAACGGCGGCGGCGGCGCTTCAGCATCGTGCACATCTTCAAAAAGGTAGCCGTCTTCGTCGGGAACGCCACCGGCATCACTGACGCGATCAACTGCATCAAGAACCCGACCCTGGCAGGATGCATCAAGGCCGTGGCCAAGCTGGGCCCACCGCGTTCACTGTCGCGACGCTGGGCGGCGGATCAGAAGCCTCGAAGTCGCCGCCGACGTGGCCGACGAGGGTCTCGACGCGGCGACAGGCGGCACGCATGCGTTGCGGTTGACAGCGGAACCTCAATCGCGTCCGACGACGCCGCCCGGTCGTCCGAAGCAGACGAGGCAGGCTGGCAACCGGAGACGCGTGCGGAACTCGAAGCACGCGTCGGAACGCGACCCGGCTTGCTCAGGCTGCCTTCCCCCGGGGAAATCCCGGTCATGGTCGGGCGGGTTTCCGAGGTCTTGAATGGCGGCGCCAGAGACATCGACGCCGAGCAGGCGACCGAAAGCGCGGTCGTCCAGGTCGTCACCCATGGCGAGGAAGAAGCGCGGCGAAGAGGGTGAGATTTCACCACCGGAGGAGTCCGACCTTACAGCTTCCCAGCGGCGGTGGCCCACCCAATCCGCCGCCGTTCGACCCGAGGTGTGGGGCGCGTCTAGGCATCCCGCCGATCTTTTCCCCAATTCCGTAACCGGCACTGAGTAAGGAGAGTGGGTTGTTGTGACAGGACGAGATCGCCCGCAGGCGCGGGCGCGGTGGCCTCGCCTCGTGGCGACGGCGACAGTGCTCGCGGTGGGGGCCGCTTTGCCGCCGCAGACACCGTCGCTGGCGTCTACAGCGGCTTCCGCGTCGGCTTCGGTACCAACTTCCGCGTCGGCGGCGAGTTCTCGGCCGCGGACGGTCTGCTGGAGGCGGCCCGCGTGCAGGCGGAGCAGAGCGGACACGCGGTGCCGGTGGCCGCGCTGACCACGAGACGTCCACGACGGTAGCGGAACCCGGACGGCAAGTTTGAGATGACCTCGTCCGTGCTGCCGGTCCGGGTGCAGCAGGGGGGCCGGTGGGTTCCGGTCAGTGCCACGCTGAGCCGGCAGCGAACGGCTGGTACTCGCCGGCCGCGACTCCCTCGGCCGTCGACCTGTCACCGGGCGGGACCGGGGCGCTGGCGGTGCTGACGTCCCCGCAGGGCGGGCGGGTGTCGCTGAGCTTCCCGTTCCCGCTTCCGGCCCCGGTCATCGCGGGCGCGACCGCCACCTACCCCAACGTGCTGCCCGGGGTTGATCTCGTCGCCACGGTGACCAACCAGGGCGGGTTTTCCGATGTGCTGGAGGTGCGCAGCCCGGTCGCGGCCGCGCAGCTGGCGCAGTTGCGGATCGGCACCGTGACGACCGGGCTCAGCCTGCGAACCGATGCGGCCGGGAACCTGACCGCGGCCGGGACTGGCGGACAGGTCGAGTTCACCGGCCCCGCTCCGCAGATGTGGGATTCGGGAACGGGTGCCCGCACCGCCTCGCTGCACATGCGCACCGATGGCGGCACGCTCGTGCTGCTGCCCGACCAGCGGCTGCTGGCCACCGCGTCAGCGACGCACCCCGTCTATATCGACCCGGTGGTCAACCCCGCCTCCAGCGGCACCGGTGGCTACACCGAAACCCAGCACGGCACGAACAGCAACGGAACCGACTGCGCTGACAACAGCGATAACTGGGACACCCCGCAGCCGAACGGCGAGGGGATCGGGAACCAGAACCAGCCGGGCACTTACTGCCAGGGGATTTACCACGCCTATTACCAGCTGAACACGACGAACCTGAACTCCAGCATGGTCGTCTCCTCGGCGACGCTGCTCACCGCGGAGACCTACGGCTCCGATCTCGGCTGCTCCGACACCTGGCCGGTGACGCTGAAATGGACCGACTCGATCAGTCCGTCGACGGACGGAAACCACGAGCCGGGCGTGATCAGCACGCTGGGTACCGAGTACCCGAAGACCGCGTGGTGCGGCGATCAGGACGTGAACTTCGACGTCACCTCGCAAATGCAGTACACGACCTCCGCACGGCGCGACGCAGTGGACGTTCGGGCTGTACGGCGACGAGGCCTCGCTGCCGAACTCGTCGTGCTCGCCGTCGAGCGAGTACAACTGCGGGTTCATGCGGTTCGCCACCAACCCGTCCGTGACGACGGTGTTCGACATCGCACCGGACACGCCGGCGAACACCACGACCGCGCCGTCGCCGCACGACGACAATGGCGCTGTCGACCAGGGCTGCAACACCAGCGGGAACTACGGCTGGATCGGCCGCACCGACCTGGGTGCGGGCAACGGCAGCGACGTCATGCTCAACGCCACCGTCACCTCGAACATCGTCGGCGAGAACGTGCGCGCGCAGTGGACCGTGTGGGACAACTCCGCGAGCAACAACCCGGTTGGCTCCAACGTCGTGGCCTCGCCGGATAGCTCGTTCATCGCTTCCGGCGATACCGCGCACGTCCCGGTCGGCATCGCGCTGAAGGACGGGCACCAATACGGTTACCGGGTCTGGGCCTACGACGGGACGCTGCTGTCGCACAGCGCCTCGGCGGATTGCCATTTCAACGTGGACCTCACCCCGCCCACGGTGCCGGTCGTGACCAGCGCCGATTACCCGCCGTCCGGCAGTAGCTCCGGCACGACCCTGCACGTCGGGGATCCGGGCACATTCAGCTTCTCCAGCACCGACCCGGTACCGACCGGGTGCGTGTCCACTTGCCTGGCCAGCGGGCTGGCCAAGTTCAAGTACTCGTTCAACACCCCGATCCCGACCTCGGGCGCGTCCACCGTGACCCCTGGCCAGACGGTGAGCTTCACCCCTGACGAGTGGGGCACCAACATCCTCTACGTGGACGCGGTCGACAACGCGGGCAACACCTCGCAGGTCGCCCAGTACGACTTCTACGTGCCGTGGAACCCGGCGGCGAAGGTGACGCCCGGCGACATCAACGGTGACGGCGTGCCCGACCTGCTGGCCACGAATACCGCAGGTGACCTGCTGCTTTACCCGGGCAACACAGACCCGGCGATCACCCCGGTCACGGCCAGCGTGCCCGAATACAGCCCCGACGGCACCGGCTGGAACACCTTCCAGATCACGCACCGCGGCTCGATGAGCCAGCGGAACGTCGATGATCTGTTCGCGCACAAAGGTGCGAACCTTTACCTGTACTACAACGACGGCGGTACCGCGCCGCAGTTCGAGAACACCGCCGCCTTCGACCCGATCACCAAGCCGTCGTGCTTGGCCACCGCGGACAACGCGGATAACTGCGCCGCCTACTCCAGTGGCAGTTGGTCGGCCGTCGCTCAGATCCTCGCCCCCGGCGACGTGTATGCGAGCGTCGACCCCGTCAACAACCAGCTGGCCAGCCTGCTGACCGTGGAGAACGACCAGCTCTGGCTGTACCGGGGAGGGAACGGCGGCGCGTTGCTGTCCCCCGTGCTGATCGGGACCAGCGGCTGGAAGAACATGACGCTGATCGCGCCCAGCATCGTCAACAAAGTACTGACCCTGTGGGCGCGGGACACTACCAACGGCGACCTGTACAGCTATCCGCTCACGCTCGACTCTAACGAGCTGCCGATCAGTCTGGGCCCGGCGACGGGCACGGGCAGTACCGGGACGCTGATCGGCACCGGGTTCACCACCGCCACGTACCCGACGCTGGCCTCGCCTGGCGACCTCACCGCGAGCGGATACCCGGGCCTGTACGCCGAGGACACCGCCGGCAACCTGTGGTACTACCCGGGACAGTCCAGCATGACGGCACCGTTGTCCAGCACTCGCCAGCTGGTCGGCACTGTGAACCAGGCCGCCGCCGAGTGGACGCTCACCGACGGCAGCGGCACCGCCGCGGCCGACGCGACTGGCAACGGCCACAATGGCACGCTGAACGGCGGCGTGAGCTGGGTCACCGGCACCACCCGAGGCACGGTCGCCTCGTTCAACGGCACCTCCGGCGCGATCACGACCAGCGGGCCCGTGCTGGCTACCAAGGGGAGCTTCAGCGTCTCCGGCTGGGCGTACCTGACCAAGACCGGTACCTGGGGGGACGTGATCACCCAGGACGGCAGCTCGGGCAGCGCCTTCTACTTGCAGTACGACAGCGCCGCCAACCGGTGGGCGTTCAGCATGCTGCCGAGCGACGGGTCCGTGGCCGGGATCCGTGCCGTCTCGTCCGCCGCGCCCGCGCTCAGCACCTGGACCCACCTCGCTGGCACCTACAACGCGTCGAACGGCCAGATGGACCTGTACGTTAACGGCGTACTGGCCGGCACCGCGGTCAACACCACGCCGTTCGCCGCCACTGGCGTGACCGCCATCGGACGCGGCAAATACGGTGGTGCGGCCACCGATTTCTTCCCCGGTGAGCTGAGCGACGTGGAGGCGTTCGGCTACACCCTCACCCCCGCGGAGATCAGCGCCATCTACCAGGGGCAGCTCCCCGTCACCCAGCTCAGCTAAGCATCCTCTGGCGCGGGCGGCTTCCGTGAAGGAAGCCGCCCGCGCCAGAGTTGACGCCGAGGCTGATTACCAGGCCCGACCTGCATTCGCCTCCCCGTTGCTACCAGCCAACCACTTAGGCTGCTTCCGACTCTGTGACCACCGCGGGCGTTTCCGCTACAGAGAACTCGGGTCCTCAGGCGTCGCGGGTGTTCATCCGCCAGGCGCCGATGCCGGACCAGCCGATGATCCAGCCGACGATCACCGCGATCATCGCCCAGGTCGGCATCGGGGGGATGCCGAGGGCGCCCCGCCCGCCGAACAGCACCTGGCCGGGGGCCGGCCGGGCCGTAGCTGTTCGGATTGACCGCGTGGAACAGCAGGCGCAGGGCGTAGAGGAGGACTGTCGGCGCGACGATCAGCACCACCATGGTGATCATGAGGCCACGGCGCTTGCGGATCTCCAGGTTCTTGGTGGTGATGAGGTCCCACGTGGGCAGCCAGGCGGCCAGTCCGGGCAGCCCGCGCCCGGCCGGTTCGGTCGCTGCTGGCCGTTCCGCGGACAGCGAGGGCTCGGCGGTGGTCACGATGGGTCTCCAAGTCGGGTCGTCACGGACAAGAACCAGTCCTCAAGCGACGCCTGGACCTCGCGGAGGCCGTAGACGTCGATATCCGCCAGGACCAGCCGCCGGTTGATGTCGGCAAGGAGCTCGCGCGCCGCTCCGGCGGGCAGGGTGACGGCCAGTCCGGTATCGGTGCGAGCGGTGCCCGCCGCGATGCCGGCCTGGTCGATGAGCCGGGCCGCCCGGTCGGGCGCGGCGCAGTCGACCTGGACGACCACCGCGCCCGCGCCACGGGTCAGCTCGTCGCCGGGTCAGGCCGACGCGCTCAAGCGACGGGTCGATCCGCCGGCCGGCCTCGCCGCCCCTGGCCGCGGCGAGCAGGCGGAGGTTGTCCCGCCCGGTCAGGTGCGGGTGGAACCGGGGCTCGTCGGCGATCGCGCCGACCAGTCCGCGTCCGGCAATAGCTCACCCAGCATGTGATTCTGTTCGATCAGGGCGGCTGCGTAGTCCATGACCTACCTTCTAGCTGGAGAGGGATCAGGGACGGGGCAGCCGGCACGTAGCTTGAGGATGTCCTTGGCCCGGTCCTGGGCATCGCCTGACAGCGTGTACGTGTTCTCGCGGAAGAACAAGGGGGGCCTGAACTTCGGCTGCCCGAGCCAGGATTCAGGCGGTCTGCTCTGGGCGGTGCCCGAGGTGGTCGAGGGCGCCGGTGATCTGCTGGGGTTCGGTGCGGGTGCTGTAGTCGGGGTGTACGTCGATCCACTGGACGGTGCGGCTGGCATCGAGGATGACGGTGGCGGGCATCGGCAAGGCGACGGTGCCGTCGGCGTTGACGCTGGTCAGGTTGAGGCCGAGCTGCAGCTGGGCGGCACGGGCCTCCTCCGATGGCTGCGTGAGGATGCCGAGGCGGCCGGCGATGGCGTTGCCAGGGTCGGAGACAACGGTGAAGGCCAGGCTGTGCTTCTGCTGCATGGCCAGCGACCCGTCCGGCTTCTGCGGGCTGATCGCGACGAGCCGGATGCCGCGTCCAGTCAGCTGCGGGAGCAAATCGTCCTGGTAAGCGGACAGGGCGATGTTGCAGTACGGGCACCAGGCGCCCCGGTAGAAGACCAGGACCGACGTGCCGCCCCCGGCCGCGGCGTACAGCGTCGTGGCCGCTCCGTGCACGTCGAGCAGCTCCGCGTCGGGCAGCACGGTCCCGACCGGGGCGATGCCGGACGGCAGGCTGGCTGCCAGCCCGGCCTGCTCGCGGGCGAAGGCGTTCATGGTCTCGCTCGGCGGATCGGCTGCCATCACGGCGCGCATCTCGGCGACGCGCTCGGTAATCGTGGACGGGCTGGTCATTGCCGGGCTCCTGCCGCTAGCGGTACTCGGGTCGTGGAGCGCCGACCGGGCGACGCCCCTCAGCGGGTCAGCGTCACGCCGGGGCGAGGTCTTACCCTCGCCAGTCTGGCCGTGCTGCTGTGGAGGCTCCGGCCGTTCCGGATGGCCGTGAGTCATGTCTGAAGGGAGACCGGCGACTTCCCCGCCTGACGTAGGCCCTTTCCGTGTGCCGCGGTAGCCCGTGCGCAGCCGCAAGGCAAGCGCAGCGGCGGACAGCAGGAACAGTGCCCCGGTCACGCCGAGCCAGTGCCACAGGTAGGGGTCAAGCGACAGGGTCGTCGTGTCGGGAAAACGGGCAGGCAACCGGAAGATCAGCGGGAACCAGATCAGCAGCAGTATGCCGGAAAGCGCCGCGGGGACGCGCAGGTAGTTGATCCACGGCACGGTGGGCAGGCTCGGCCGACGGTGCCTGAAGACCGCCATCACAGACCGGTCGGCGAGCGTGTACAGCGGCATCAGGATCAGGTCGTGCCCGATGACCGCGCCGGCGAGCCAGATGGGGATGCCGACGGCGTTGTTGGGCAGCAGCTCGGCGGCGGCGTACCCGGCGAGCGCGAAGCAGCCGAGCATGGTGAGCAGGTGCAGCGGGTTGGCGCCGTACCAGCGCGGGAAGCGGCGCATGTTCAGCTCCGGAAGGTCAGGCTGGCGACCCACTTGGTGCAGTGCACGCCGGGACTGGCAGGGACGATCACCCGGGCCGGGTAGCCGTGGTCGGGAGTGAGGTCCGCCCCGTTGACCCGCAGGGCGAGCAGCGAGTCCGGGTCCAAGATCTGTCCTGCAGACAGCACGACCTGGCTGAATGCCCCGCCGCGTTCCAGTGACTGCACCAGGACACTGGAAGGCCGGGCGACGCCGGCCATCCCGGCGAGGTTACGCAGCCGCACGCCAGTCCACTCCTGGTCATCGGTGGACCAGCCCTCGACGCACGCGATCGGCAGGCTGGCGGTGTGCTGCTCCAGGCGGAGCAGGTCGGCCCGGTCCAGCGTGAGGGAGGCATGGCTGACCTGGCCGTCGACCCCGAGCGTGAGCCGCCAGGCCGCACCGGTCTCTGCCTGGCTGATCCCGGAGCTTGCCGCAGTCTGGTTGACCTGAAAGTCGTCAGGGCGGCTGACGTCTTGGCCGTGCGGCGCGAGCAGCGCGGTCCACCGCAGCGGCCCGCCCAGGGACTGGCCCGCGGACAGTAGCGCGACGAGGGCCGAGCCCGCGCCGGCGAACGCGAGCACCCCCCGCCGGGAGATCGTCGGCTCGGCGGGCGCCGGGCTGACCAGTTCGCTGGCCTCCGGCGGCTCCGGCCGGGTGTTGGCCAGGTTGGTGCGCATCTCCGCCCAGAAGCCGCGGCTGCGCAGGGCCCTGACCATGGTCGGCAGCTTCAGCGGCACGTGGACGACGAAGCCGGCGATGAACACCCAGGCGCCGTAGAAGTGCAGCGGGTAGAACGACCCGGGGAACTTGTAGTACGTCTGGATGTTCAGGATCCCGGTGACGAACTCGAAGACCGCGCCGCCGACGAGCAGGAACAGCGACATCCGCTCCAGGAGGTGGGCGGGCGAGCGCAGCGGCGGCCATTCGAACAGCTTCGGCAGCACCGACCACAGCTTGAACAGCAGGATCGGGACCAGCACCAGCCCCAGGGTGACGTGGACGCCCTGGTTGAGCCGGTACAGCCAGATCGGGTGGGTGGGCCAGGAGAACAGGTAGAAGCCGAGCACGCCCTTGCCCGGGGTCTCGTCGTTGACCGGGCTGAGGTCGGGGTTGTACGCGGCGTAGGACAGCAGGCCGGTCACGAACAGCACGGGGATGCACGCAAGCAGCAGCAGGCCGAACACGGAGGTCAGCCACGGGCCGCGGACCGGGCTGCGCCAGAACGACCGGCGGAAGGGCCCCGGAGGAGGGCTGGCGGGGATGAGCGATTTCACGGGCGGCTCTCCTTCGCGATGCCGTCGAGGACGCTAACGGCGGAAGCACAGGAACCGCCACCCCGGGGGAGCCACAGGTACATGGGGCGGACCTTGGCCCCCGCGACCGGGAGGAACAGGGCGGCCGGGACCCCGGCGAGCAGCGGCTGCGGGCACTGGTAGTAATACTGACTAAGCGAGGGCGGATTCGCGAACGGCTGCCCGGGGCCGTCGGTGATGATCGCGCTGAACCGGCGGGCGGCGACCGCCTCAGTCGCGCTGCGCCGGAAGCTGGCGATCGCGGCCTGGTCAGAGGCCCGCAGCACGTCATACGCCGCGTCCTGGTGCGCGGTCGGCGCCATCCCCGCCATCAGGCTCAGGCCAGGATCCGCAGGGACAGCGACTGTCCCGCCGAACGCCCGCATGCCCCCGACCAGCCGCTCGCCGACGGCGCGGTCGGAACTGGACGGAATCGCCTGGGATGGATGGAAGCTGCTGAGCAGCAGGGCCGACTGGGCGAGGACCAGGACGCCCGACACCACGGTGACCCACCGGGACGCCCCGCCGCCGAGCGCCAGGCCCGCGAGCAACGCCACCGCGAGGTACGCGGGCAGCACGTCGTTGATGCCGCCGCCACTGTGGACCAGGGCGGCGTAGCCCTCAACCGCCAGCGCGACGCAGCCAGCGAGCAGCACGGCCGGCACTCGTCGCGCGCCGATGAGGGCGGCGCACGCGGCCAGGCCCATCGCGGAAAGCAACGCCGTCCAGAACCAGCCGAAGCCCCCGTAGTTCAGCGAGTGCTCACCCATCTGCTCGAAGACGTAGTACACGTACCAGCCGCCGGTCGTGAGCACGAGCACGAGCGTGCTGATGCCGAGAACCGTCACTTCAGCCGCCGCGGCGACGCACGCGAGCCGCCGCCGCGGGCCTGCCAGGAGGACGGCCATCACCGTGACCCCCTCCACGAGCCCGGTTTGCTTGGTCAGGGCCGCGGCGGCCAACAGCACCCCGGCGGCGATAGCACCGGGCATGCCGCGCATCCACCGGGCGGCGTACAGGCCGCCGACACTGAGCGCGAGGAAAAGCGAGTCGACGCGGCCCACGTCCAACCACGTGCCCGTGGCGAAGTAGGTCGCGGCGAACACGCCCGCGGCGCCGATCCCGGCCGCGATACTGCCCGTTTCGCGCTGGACCAGGCGCGCAAGCAGGGCAAGGCAGGTGAGCGAGGACACCAGCGATACCAGCCGCAGCGGCAGGTAGGAGACGCCGAATAGGCGGGCCGCCAAGGCCGATACGGCGAAGTAGAGCGGAGGGTAGCCGTCGGGCACGTACCCGACGGTCGGCGCCGGGTACAGCGGCTGCCCCGCCAGGATGCGGTGTACCTCGACGAGCGAGTTGCCCTCCAGCCATTCAAGGGTAAACGGGTAATCCAGACGACTCAGCGCGACGAACAGGTAGGCGCCGATCGCGACGAGGCCAGCCAGCGCCGCCGCTATCCGCGCGGCGCGCGGCGCGGATGGCCGCCAGGACGGCCGGGCCGGGGCAGGCTGGCCAGCGGCGCGCGGGCGCGGCTTGACGTCTGGACTGCTGCGAGAAGTCACGCTGTGTATTACATGCACCACCCCGGTACGGCGGCAAGGAGCTGCGGCCTTACAAACTGAGGAGAACGCGCAGCGCTGAGGAGCCCGCGGATATGACGGTCCGTAGCCAAAGATCGAGCGAGGTCGTGCGCCGATGGCCCGCGCCGCGGAGAGCCGGGTGTCGGCTGCATGCAGGCAATTCAGGAGCAGTACAGAACTGTCCGGCGGCACCCGGCAGAAACTGAGCCTCACGCCTGCCCTGATGGACATAATCGCTCTCACAACACTCAGTCCCGGGCACAGCCGACCTGTTACGGTCAAGCGATTCCGGACCCCGCGACCGATCAGCTCGCGCAGGCGGCTATCCGGCAGTACGTCCGGGTGTCGTCGTCGAGGTAGACATGCCCGGTAACCGGAGACGGGATAGGGCGAGGCCGACGCTACCGCCGGAGCCGCCAACACGGCTCCGGCCGCGAGCAGGCCGAACGCGACCGGGAACCGCCACCGGGACGCCAGCAGGCTGTATCTCTCGACAGTGGAGGAACATTGAGAATCCGAATGGCCGGCGGCCGGTACCCGGCCGCCGGCCATTGCCCCGGTAACGACGATGGCTGGCCGCACCACGCAACTGCTCTTGCCGCGCGCAGGTAAGACGACGGCGTGTTTCCGACGCTTACGATGGGCGATGGATTCCTCTTCGCCTCACACGGGCCAAGCTGACTTCCCTGGGAGCCTCACGATGGCGGTGCGACCAGCAACTCGTCTCCCGGTTCTGACACTTCACCACGCCTGCCGGCCCGGCGGTGGCCGCGCCAGGTGGGGCCGGGGCCGCGATGGCCGAGGACCTGACCCGTGCCTGAAGACCCGGACTCAGAACTGGTCGGCAGGCTGCGAGCCGGCGACGAGGGGGCGTTCGCCGAGCTGGCCGGGAAATACCAGGGCGCCATGCTGTCCATGGCCCGGGTCTACGTGCCGAGCGGCGCGGTGGCAGAGGAGGTGGTCCAGGACGCCTGGGTCGGGGTGCTGCGGGGTATCGGCCGGTTCGAGCGCCGTTCATCGTTCCGCACCTGGCTATTTCGTATCCTGGTTAACCGGGCCATCAGCGCCGGTGTCCGGGAACGCCGGAGCGTACCCGTGGACGACATGGGGCCCGTCGTCGACGCTTCCCGGTTCGACGCGGGCGGCAGCTGGCGGGTGCCCCCCGAGCCCTGGGCTGACCAGGTCGACGACAAGGTGATCGCGGCGAAGATAGCCGCCCGGATCCTGGCCGCCATCGATGAGCTCCCACTCCAGCAGAGAGAAGTCGTAACCCTGCGCGATGTACAAGGGCTGAGCAGCGAGGAAGTCTGCGCCATCCTCGATATCAGCAACGTCAACCAGCGGGTGCTCTTGCACCGCGGCCGCAGCAGGCTGCGCCAGGTCATCGGGTCCGAGTTCGGGAGCACCCGATGACCCGCCTGAGGCTCAGGCCCCGTCACAGCCTGGTCTGCCGGCAGGCGGTCGAGCTTGTCACTGACTACCTCGAAGGCGCCCTGTCACCGGCGCAGCGCCGCCGGTTCGAAGCGCACCTGGCGCGCTGCCCTGACTGCCCCGAATACCTCGCCCAGATACGAGCTGTCATCACGCTGGCCGGAAGCATCACCCCCGATGACATGACTCCGCGCATGCGAGGCGAATTCATCGGGCTGTACCGCCGGTGGCGGGCCGACGAGGCACGCGACCCTCAGTAGGCTTCCGTCACCTCGTCGTAACCCCGACCTACGCCTGCCGGCTAGCTCACTTTCTAGACCGGTCGCTCCGGCGACCACTGGAACGCGCAGGGCCTCGGCGTCCCCGCCGCCGCGCACGGCGGACGGCACGGTTCGATGCCATGACCTAGGGCTGGCTGCGTCGGCTCAACGGCTACTCGGGGCCGTCGTTGACCTGTACTGCGTAGACAACCGTATTGCTGAGGTAGGACCGGAGTTGGGGATCGAAGGTGCCGCCGCAGGTGATGAGGCGCAGCTCCGCGTCGGGAGTCGGACCGTACACGGCCAGCGTGGGGAAACGATCCTTGGCGTACGATCGGACGATCGTAACGCGGAAGACCGCCAGCGTGCCGTCCGCTCGCCGCACGTACACATGGTCGCCGGGCCGCAGTTGCGACAGGCGGAAGAAGACGCCGGGACCGGTATGAGAGTCGATATGCCCGGCGATCACCGCTGGCCCGATGGCGCCGGGTCGCGGGCTGCCGGTGTACCAGCCAGCGACCGCCGTCGATGACGGCACCTGCAGCGCGCCGGCGGCGGTCAGCCCGAGATGGATCAGGCTGGTCTGCACGCCGACGGCGGGAATGGTCAGGGCGACAGGCAGCGGGGTCCTGGCGTCCTGCGAGTGCACGATGCCAGCGATCGGCCCCACCGGAGCTGGAATGGCAGTGATGGTGCCCCACTGCGGGGTGACCGGGTGGCGAGCCATTGCCAGTCCGGCGGTGCCCGCACCCGCGACGAGCAGACCTGCCGCGATCACGAACGTGGCGAAGCGTTTTCTGGAAAGAATGCCCTCACGCCTGCCGGCTCGGGCCAAGGCCACCAGCGGCCGAATACGGATCGTCTTGCTGCCGACGACGATGGAGCGTCGCTCAAGCCAGAGCCGCACCGTGGTCGCGATGACCGTCGGCCATGACGGCTCTCGACGCGGTCTACGCCCGCGCGGGCCCGTGTCGCGGTACTCCATTCCGCCCCCTCGCCCTGCTATCAGGCAAGACTCAACCCCGAAGCTAGGAAACCACGTTATTGGCATCTTTTTTCTCAAATGAGGATTTGTCCTCATCGAGGCCAAGGTTCCAGCGGAGAGTGACAAATCTCTTACTTGGACGAAAGGTCAGTAACTAGTCGAATGATGCCGAAACCGGTACGACAGCTGCCTCGTCAGGCGACTAGCCCAAAGCGCTCATTTCTCACCAATTAGCAATACAGGCCGATTAAGGCCCATTTGTGTGGTGAACTACCGCGCATCGGCTCATGCTATGCCGCAGGCCAGGGGGTGGCCGATGTGACTATCGAGAATCACCGGCCGGTTCAAGCCGGAAGCTGGCTACGGGGTGCCCCAAGGTCGTCCACCGCCGCTACGGCGTCCTCGCCGCGCCAGCACGTACCGCGCCAGGTGCCTGCAGCCCGCCCAGTCCGGGCGGAGCCCTCATGGGGCCGTGTCCTGCTCACCACCGTGGAGCTATGGGCGTCGCGGCGGCTGCGGCATGCCGGTTTCCTACGTCGGCAAGCATCCGGCCAGCGAAGCGGGAACCACGTCCCCGAGCGTCCAAGCCGCCTGCGGGCCGTCCGGCGCTGGCGCCTCTACCAGCTTGCTTTGGCAGTGGTCGCGGCGGCAGCGGTCGCGCTTGCCGCCCTTCAGTTCACAGGCGCCTTCGTTAGAGCCGCGCCGCAGGCCGTGCGGCCGTCCGTCTCCGAGCATCCGGCGGCTCGTGGCGTTTCCGCACGGTCAGCCGCAGCGGCGCAGTCCGAGGCCGTCGCCTGGATTACCAGCCAGGTAAGCAGCGCCGCGATCATCGGGTGTTACCCCGCCATGTGCGCCTCACTGCAGGCGCAGGGGGTTGACGCCAGTCGGCTGGTGCCGCTGGGGTCAAGCATGACCGGCGTGCTCAGGGCCGACGTGATAGCGACTCTCCCCTCAGCCGACGAAAGGCTGGTGGATCAATACGCGCCCGCGCTTATCGCGAGCTTCGGTTCGGGCGGCTCGCGGATCGAGATCCGCGCCGTGGCGCCAGACGGGGCCGTGGCCTATCAGTCTGCCTCGCGGGCCGATCTGTATGCCCGCAAGAGCGCGGGCTCTCAGCTGCTCAGAAACCCGCGCATCAAGTTCAGCGCGGTGGACGCCACGCGCCTGGTAGCGGGCGAGGTGGATTCTCGTTTGCTGGCCACCCTCGCCGCGCTGTCGTCCCAGTTCACGCTCCAGGTGATGGCGTTCGGCGATTCCTCCCCTGGCGCCCCGCCGTTTTTCCGGGAGGTCACTGTTGCCAGTGACGGCGACGGGAACGGCGCAGCCAGGCTCGCGGCGGAGCTGGCCATGGTCAAAGCACAGGAAAGCCCGTACCTGCCCGCGCACTCCGCGATTGTCCACCTTGGCAACGGCCAGTCCGTGCTGCTCATCGGATTCTCCTCGCCGAGCCCGCTCGGGCTGCTGACGACAGTCCTGACCGCAGACGTGCAGTAGGAGAGTGCGGGCCGTGGTTGATGCCGGATTTCCGTTGGAAGGCCTACTAATCGGATGAGAGGTAATTGGCATGAAATTGCTGCGGTATCTTGCCCGGCTAGCCGCAATCTCCATGTTGCTCGGGGGCTTTGCCGCCGTTATCGCGCCCCTGTCGCCCGCCGCGTCCGCGGCTCCGCTGGCCGCGCAGGACGGCTGGGTTCGGATTGCCCACCTGTCCCCTGAGGCGCCGGCCATGGACATGTACCTGTACCCGTTCGGCGATCCTGCGCATCCGACCGTGCTCAGGGACGTTAGCTATGGCGATGTCTCTGCCTACATGGCGCTTGGCCCGGGTCAGTACACCGTGGCGATGCGGGGCTTTGACGCGCCCGCATCAAGCAAGCCGGCGCTGGTCTCGAGTTTCATGGTGAGCGCCAAGACGGCCTACACGGTGGCTGCCCTGGGCCCCGACCCGGGCCTGCGCGTTGAGGTGCTGGACGACCAGATGACCACACCGCGGGGGAAGACCCTCGTCCGGGTCGTCCAGGCGTCACTCAAAGAGGACCGCGTCACGGTTAGCTATGGATCCAAGCCTCTCGCGAACCAGCTGACCTTCAGCTCGGTCACCCCGTACACGGCAGTCTCGCCGGGCCTGCACGTGGTGGAAGTCAGCGCGTCAGGCGAGCACACGACTATGTCGCTTGGGCTAACAGCCGATACGGTGCACACCATCGTTGTGCTCGACGACTCGTCGGGGCTGAAGGCCGACGAGCTAACCGACGCGGTGGGCACCGAGGTCATGCCCAAGGGCGCGGCGGCCACCGGTCTTGGCGGTACCGCGCCGCGGCCGCCTGCGGATCTAGCGCCGTGGCTGCTGTTGTTGCTGGCTGGAGCACTCCTCACTGCGGCGGGCGTCGTTGTGCTCGGCTTGCCACGTCATACAGCCGTGATTCACCGGTGAACGGCTGGGCACCGTCCGCACGCTCGGCGAAAGACCTGCCTTGGAGGGCGAAGTCACCCGCACGAGCATCCGGGTGCGGACCGCGATGGCCATCCAGGTCCGGGAGCAGGGCCGCTACCTCGGCGGGCGCCCGCCGTACGGGTACCGGCTCGGTGACGCCGGGCCGCACCCGAACAAGGCGCACGCCGCCTGGGGACGGCGGGCGCACCGCCTCGAACCGCACCCGGAGACCGCGCACGTGGTGCGGTGGATCTTCGCCCAGCGGCTCGCCGGGCGTTCGGCGGCGCGGATCGCGCGGGCGCTGAACGAGGCGGCGATCCCGTGCCTGTCCGCATCCGACCCGGGACGCAACCCACACCGTCCCGGCACGAGGTGGACGCTGGGGACGGTCACTACCATCTTGCAGAACCCGCGCTACACCGGCCGCCAGGTATGGAACCGGCAGCGTACCGACAGGGACCTCGCCGACCCGGCCAACGTCAGCCTGGGGCACAAGGACGTGCAGCGGCGGAATCTGCCCGACGGGTGGGCAGCCTGCGGAAGGATGTCACGGCAATCCGGTTCGGCGTCCCCCGGCCGTCGTGCCCGCGCGGCAGTTGCACACGCGGGAAGCGGTAGGCAGCCCAGGGGGTAGGCGTGGTTGCGACGGCGGCTCCGATATCCGCCTGAGCGGGTGCGGCGAGTTCTGGACAGGTCATTGGCGGCGCGCTGAACGGGTCGTTCTGGCGCTTCGGCGCGGCCTGGCGACTCCCGCCAAGGCCCGGTCACGCAAGGGAAGCGCATTGCCGGTACGGCTGCTGAACTGGATGCTTAAGGCCGGGAGTCTGGCGGGGGCCTGCGGGGTGCGGGGGTTTCGGCCAGCCGGGCGTGCAGCCGGTCCCGGACTTCGGCGGGGGTGTAGGCGCTGCGGCGCCGCTGGTCGCGGATGATCACCACCCCGGTGGCGGCCACGCCTGCGAAAGCGGCCAGTCCCAGCAGCTTGAGCCAGCGCATCTGCTTAGGTTAGACCATGCCTGCCGCGAGTATCAGCCTGGACGAGGCAGTGGACCTGGCCCGCACCGGTGACGTATGGCTGTTCCGCGGGCACAAGATGGCCGACCGTGCGATCCAGGTGGCGACCAACAGCCCGGTCAACCATGTGGGCATGTCGGTGGTCATCGAGGACCTGCCGCCGCTGATGTGGCACGCCGAGCTGGGCCGCTCCCTGCCCGACGTGTGGACCGGAGCCCGTCATCGCGGGGTCCAGCTGCATGACTTGCGCGACGCGGTCAGCGTATGGGCTGGCAGGTACGGCCAGCGGGCGTGGCTGCGCCAGCTGGACCCCGTGGTGACCGGTGAGATGGAAGACGCCGCGCTGCGGACGATCGCGCGGCTGGACGGCACCCCGTTCCCGTCCACGGCCCAGCTCGCCTCGCGGTGGCTGCTCGGCCGCGTGCCGGCCCCCGGGCACCAGGGCGGCGGCGCAACTGGAGCGGCTTACTGCGCGCAGGTGCTGGCGGTGACCTATCAGGCCATGGGGCTGCTGCCCCCCAGCCCGCCGCCCGGGCCGGTACGACCCGGGCAGCTTCTGGAGCGGAGACAACCTGGGGCTGTCCGCCGGGTTCCGGCTCGGCGGCGAGATCGCCGTGCACCTCCCGGCCGGTGATACGGCCGCGCCGCGGAGCCCGCCGCTGACGGCTGATCCTCGCGGCTGACATCACCGGCGGCCCGCGACCGCCCTGGCGGCCGGACATCCCCCGCTGGACCGGTTCGCAACCTTGCGCCCGTCCCAGCGCGAGATGCCCCTGGCCAGTGCCGCAACAGGGCGAACGGCCGGTACTCGAACACCGAGTGCACGATCGATTCGCGGGTGACGGCACGCACGCTCCCGCCGTTCGGTGTCGGGCCGGCCGTTACTTTGCTGCCCGGGAAGCCGCGCGAGCAACCGGGGTGCTGGCGGCCGGCCTAAGCCTCTGGTGACAAGGGCCTTATCCTCAACACCCAACGTGCCCGCGCGGACGAGGTAGGACTGAGGTGAGGTTATTAATTGACGGTAAGGCGATAGATTACCTGGCTGCGGGCGGCTGGGCGGGCTGCGGAAGGATGTCACGGCAATCCGGTTCGGCGTCCCCCGGCCGTCGTGGCCCCCCGGCTTTGCACACGCGAGAAGCGGTAGGCCGTCCAGGGGTTAGGCGTGGTTGTGACGGAGGCTCGATATCCGCCTGCGCGGCCGGGGTACGCTCGAGGACCCCCAGTTGCAGCGAGCAGAACGGCTGATCTGAATAAGGCGTGTCTTCTCCCCGGTCGTCAGGATCTCATGTGAAGGGCGCGGCCACAGCCATATGTGTAGGCGGTGGTTTTATTCCAAACCGTGTTGACGAACAGAAATCGGCCGCATGATGGTGATGTCGCTCGCGGATTTCGCGGGTTTTCGGTGACTGCGGCGCTCGGCAACTCCAGGATCGATGAGTTGTGTCCAAACTCCGCGCCGCGCCGAGTGCCATAGGAATGCAGGGAATGCAGTGCAGAAAGGTTACGCGTAGGGGCTGCTTCGCACGCGGAAGCAGCCCCTACGCTGATTAGGGATTCGTCGATTCGACTGCTTAGGTGTTACAGGTAGGCGTGGTAACCTGCCAGTATGCTGGGAGTGCCGCCTGTGGGCGAAGAGATCCACGACTCGTCGAGGTGAACGAGGATGCCCATCCGCGGGCACATATGGAGGTTGTCCTGGGTAAACCGGTAGGTAGCCTTGGTCACCTTGTAGTAGCCCGTGCACGTTTTTCCCGCTGATGCTTGGCTGGCCGACGTTCAGCGTCCGGGTGAAGCAGAAGGCCCGCGCGTAGGCTGGCAGCTTGTCGGCGGCACTGCAGGCGCTGCCGCACTTTTCCACGGCGATTCCAATGCTCCCGGCGGCAATGCCTGCCGTTATCAGCCGCCGTGCTTTCTTTCTGGGTTGCATCTTGCGATTCCCTCCTGATGCGGATTGACGGTGTCCTCTCCGCTGGGCTCGGGGCAAGGTTCAGCGCGGGTTGGTGCGGTAGCGGAAGGCGTTGTAGGCCGGGACCGGGGCCTGATGGCCGTGATCGTCGAGGACGAGGGCGAAGTCGGGGTATCCGGCACCGTCTTCGTAGCGCATGTAGTAAAGCCGTTGCACTTCAGGCGCACCCGGCGCGGTGTAGGTGCCCGGACTGGCCAGGTCGCTTGAGCAGGTAATCGGCCGCATGGTCCTCGATGGCCGGGCCGAAGTCCTGGTGGGTGCCGAAGCTGTTGATGCCGAACACGCTGATCTCCCCGAGCCAGATCCGCGCGGTGGCGGCGGTGTAGTGGTAGCTGAACAGCCAGCCCGAGTAGGCGTTCAGCAGGGTCCG
>CAWKKG010000016.1:0-48851 GCA_963850115.1 uncultured Actinomycetota bacterium | reverse complement strand
TGTTGGGTGGACAGCTTCTACGTCCCGCTTGGGGACGGCCGGTGGCAGGCGACAGTGCACACGACGGGACCGTGAGATGTTCCCCGCGCGCAGCACGGCAGGCCGCCAAGCGCGTTGCTCGGCCGGGCCATGCGGGACTGCGCGCCCCGCGACGACATGATGATCGCCCGGTTCACCTCCGAGATCCTGCGCCCGATCCCGGTCGGCGAGATCAGCGTCGCCGCCCGCGTGGCGCGGCCGGGCCGGAGCGTCGAGCTGCTTGAGGCCAGCGCGAGCGCGGGCGGCCGCGAGGTGGCCAGGGCGAGCGCCTGGCGGGTACTCAAGACGGCCGCCGAGCCGGTGCCGTCCCGGCTGCCTGCCCCGCCGGGGCCGCCCGATGACTATCCGACCATGCGCCGGCCGCGGAGCTGGGTGGACGGGTTCCTGTCCGCGGTCGAGTGGCGTTCGATCCAGGGCGGCTTCACCAAGCCGGGGCCCGCGACCATCTGGGGGCGGCTCCGCTACCCGCTCGTGCCGGACGAGGAGCCAAGCCCGCTTGACCGGGTGCTCACCATGGCCGACAGCGGCAACGGCGCCTCCTGGGAGCTGGACATCACTCGCTGGCACTTCATCAACCCGGAGCTCACCGTCCACCTGCACCGGGAGGCCGAAGGCGAGTGGATCTGCCTGGACGCCCAGACCGCCATCTCCCCCGGCGGGGTCGGCCTCGCCACGTCCGTGCTCTCCGACCGCCGCGGCCCGCTCGGCGTGGGCGCCCAGTCACTCCTCATCGCCCCGCGCGCGACACCCGCCGGCCACTAGCCGCGGGCCACGCAGCTTGAACGCAGAAGTTACCCGATATATCGCCTTAGGCCGCATACTCCGCGAAAGCGGGGGAAGTCGTAGGCCATGGTTACGTTCATTATCGTCCTGCTGATAGTAGGGCTCATCTGCGGCGCGATCGCGCGCCTGCTCATGCCCGGTCGTGACTCGATCGGAATCGTCGGCACGATCGTGCTCGGCATCGTCGGTTCCTTCGTCGGCGGCTTCCTGCAGAACCTCATCGAGTACCACCACGTGAGCGTGCACAGCTTCCACGCCGTCGGCATCATCGGCTCGATCATCGGCGCCTGGGTGCTGCTGCTCCTGCTGCGCCTCACTCACCTCGAGCCCGGCCGCCGCCGCCGTTAACTACAGCCAAGAACCGTCAGCTCCGGCCCACGCCGCCCGGGATGGTGCGGGCCGCAAGATAGTGGATCGCTGACCGCGCCATAGCGTGCATAGCGATCCACCATCCCGGCTTCGCGGTGCCAGCCGCCCGCTTTGACCGTTCGTGCGCACCATCCACTCACTGAAATTCCGGCCCCGCCGCGGGAACAAGCCGCGCGGGGCCTTTGTTGCATCCACTGCAATGATGCTGGGAGTGCAACTTAGGACGGACTTCAAGGTTTCGGTGAGCGCATCATGACTGTCACCCCCGCGACGGGACCCCCGGTCTCGCTGCGCGAGCGCAAGAAGCTGGCGACCCGGCGGCTGCTGCGCCGCGCCGCGCTTGAACTAGTCGCCGAGCGCGGCCTCGCGAACGTCACCGTAGAGGACATCGCCGAGGCGGCGGAGGTGTCACCGCGCACCTTCTTTAACTATTTCCCGTCGAAGGAATCCGTGCTGTTCGGCGGTGACCCGGACCGGGCGGCGGAGTTGCGCGAGGGGATCGCCGTCGCGGCGCCGGGCGGATCGGCGCTTGACGCGGTGCGCGTCGTGCTCACGCGTGATTCCGAGACGATGGCCGACGAACTGCGTTCGCTCGGTGGCGACCCGGCGGACTGGCTTCGCCGGATGAAGGTGGCCCGCACCGACCCGCACGTCCGCGCCGCGCACGCGGCGCAGATGGCGATGATCGAGCGGGCCATCGCCGAAGGACTCGCGGCCAGGCTCGGCGCCGACCAGGAGACCGACCCCTATCCGGGAGTGGTGGCCGCCGCCGCCGTCAGCGTGGTCCGCGCTTGCCTTTCTTTCTGGGCGGGCAGCGGCGGCGCGACCTCGCTCGGCCAGCTCATCGACGAGGCGTTTCTGTCCCTCGCGGCCGGGTTCCCGGAGAACAGCGACTTGCGCCGGGTCACGGTGAACCCGACCGCGGCGAACACAACTGCTGACAGGAAGGACATCAACTGATGGCATCAGCCACCCCCGCGCCCGCCGAAGGCGCGCGGCCAGCCCCGGCCGCCGACGCCACTGACGGCGCCTTGCCGGGCCTCGGGCGCCGCCGGATCCTCCTCATTATCGGCGCGCTGATGTGCGGCATGCTGCTTGCCGCGCTTGACCAGACGATCGTGTCCACGGCACTGCCGACGATCGTCGGTGACCTCAAGGGCGGCTCGCACATCGCCTGGGTCATCACCGCCTACCTGCTCGCCACCACGGTGTCCACCCCGCTCTGGGGCAAGCTCGGCGACCAGTACGGCAGGAAGGTCTTCTTCCAGGCGGCGATCGTCATCTTCCTGGTCGGCTCGGTGCTTTCCGGCCTGAGCAACTCCATGGTCATGCTGATCGCCTTCCGCGCGGTCCAGGGCCTCGGCTCCGGCGGCTTGATGGTCGGCGCGCAGGCGATCGTCGGCGACATCGTCTCGCCCCGCGAGCGCGGCAAGTACCAGGGCCTCTTCGGTGCGACCTTCGGACTGGCCAGCGTGGTCGGCCCGCTGCTCGGCGGCGTCTTCGTGGACAACCTGACCTGGCGCTGGATCTTCTACATCAACATCCCGATCGGCGCGATCGCGCTCGTCGTGGTGGCCCTTCAGGTGCCGGGCAAGCTGCGCCGGGTGCACCACACGATCGACTACCTCGGCGCAGTCCTGCTGTCGCTCGCGGCCACCTCGCTGATCCTGCTGACCAGCCTCGGCGGCACGACCTACGCCTGGTCGTCGGCGCCGATCTACATCCTCGGCATCGCGGGCGTCGTGCTGATCGGCCTGTTCGTGCTGGCCGAGCGGTACGCCGCGGAGCCGATCCTGCCGCTGCACCTGTTCAAGACGCGCGTCTTCTCGGTCACCAGCGTGGTCGGCTTCATCGTCGGTTTCGGAATGTTCGGCGCGATCACCTACCTGCCCGCGTTCTTCCAGGTGGTCCGAGGCATCTCGCCCACCATCTCCGGGGTGTACCTGCTGCCGCTGATGGCCGGGCTGCTGCTCGTCTCGATCACCTCCGGCCAGATCATCGCCAGGACCGGCAAGTACCGTGTCTTCCCGATCGCGGGCACGGCGCTGATGACCATCGGCCTTTTCCTGCTGCACCTGATGTCCCCCTCGACGCCGACGGTCTTCGACGCGCTGGCCATGCTGGTGCTCGGCATGGGCCTCGGCGGCGTCATGCAGGTGCTGGTGATCATCGTGCAGAACGGCGTCCCGCACAGCGAGCTTGGCGTCGCGACCTCGGGCGCGACGTTCTTCCGCTCGATCGGCGGCTCGTTCGGCACCGCGATCTTCGGCGCGATCTTCTCGAACGTGCTGGTCGGCAACCTGGCCAGCCACCTGCACGGGCTGAGCCTGCCGGGCGGCTTCAGCGCGGCGGACGTCACCCCGGCGGCGCTCAGCCACCTGCCCGCGGCCGTGCACAGCGGCTTCGTGGCCGGGTACGCCGAGTCGATTCAGACGGTCTTCCTCATCGCCGTGCCGATCGCGGTGCTCGCGTTCCTCGCCAGTTGGCTGATCCCGCAGGTCGAGCTCAAGCAGTGGGGCGCCCCGGCCGCGTCCGCGGCGCCCACGCCCGCGGGCCAGGACGCGGCCGTGGACGCCGCCGCCGGCCTGGACGCCGTCCGGGTAGCGGACGACATCAGCGGCACGGGAGTGCCGTCGGAGTCGCTTGACCCGCAGGACGCCGGCCGGCGCGACGACTAAGCCGTCAAGCCGGTCAGCGGCCGCCGCCTGGTCCATCACCCTGGACCAGGCGGCGGCCGCTTTCGTATGGGCATCGAGCGGGTCTGGGCCATGCTGGTACTGTCCGGTTAAGTAGCGCAACCGAGAGAGAGCGGGCCGTTATGAGCCTTTTTCAGCGGGCGCACGACATACTTGCCGCTAAGGCGAACAAGGCACTGGATGCTGCCGAGAAGCCCGACGAGATGCTCGACCTGTCGTACAACCAGATGCTTGAGCAGATCACCGACATGCGCCGGGCGCTGGTCAGCATCGCGGCCTCGCGCAAGCAGATCGAGCTGCAGGAGACCCAGCTACAGCACTCGGTGGATCACCTGCAGGCCCAGGCGCAGGCGGCCCTGGCCCAGGGCCGGGAGGACCTGGCCCGTGAGGCGCTGTCTCGTAAGGGAGCCGCCCAGGCCCAGATCGACGACATGGAGGCCCAGCACCAGCAGCTGTCCGAGCAGGAGCAGAAGCTGGAGCCGGCGCTCGCCCAGTTGCAGGAGCGGGTGAACCACTTCCGCACGCAGAAGGAAGTCCTCAAGGCCCAGTACACGGCCGCGAGCGCGGTGAGCTCGGTGAACGCTGACGCCGCGGGCATCAGCGACACGGGCGCCGCGCTGCAAAGTGCCCAGGACAAGATCGCTAACATGCAGGCCCGGGCCGGCGCGCTGGACGAGCTGCTGCAGTCCGGCGTGCTCGAAGACCTCAGCGGCGGAAGCGACGACATCAAGCAGGAGCTCGACGAGGTCACGTCGTCGAGCCAGGTGGACAAGGAGCTGGCCGCGCTCAAGGCACAGCTGGGGCAGGGAGACACCCCGCCCCCCGCCCTCCCGGCCGGCCAAGCGCCCGCCTAAGCGCCCGGGCCGCGGCCGGCCTAGGCCCGGCTGCACCGGGCTGGCTGGGGCTGGCTGGCTGGGGCGGGCTGCCTAAACCGGTCAGGTCGGGGCCGGGCTTGCCGCTCGCTTGTCCGGGACTTTCGTTGACGCGCTGGCCGCCCCGTTGACCTCGGCCCGGTCAGCCGGGCGGTCCGGGCTAGGCGAGCCGCCGACGTCGGCTATTCCGACGAGCGCCGCCACGCCGCCGACGAGATAGCAGATGGCCTGGACGTTGAGGAGCGGCACCGCGCCGAGCCGGTCGCCGAGGATGCCCGCCGCCACCATGCCGACCGCTTGGCCGAAGGCGGACGCCGCGCCGAAGGCCGCGAAGACGCGTCCCCGCTCGCCGTCCGTCGTCGACTGCTGGAGCGACGAGATCAGGCCGCTGAGAATCGCGACGCCGGGGATGCCGACGCAGATGAACAGGGCCGCGTAGACCGGCTCGGCGGTGGTCGCGGGCGGCAGGTTCCACGTCAGGACGGCGACGGCGCCGAACGCCAGGCAGGCCAGGCCCACCAGGCGTCCTGCCCGGACGCGGGTGGCGCGGGCCAGGACGAGACCGCCGGCGATGGCGCCGATTGCCTGGACGCCGCGGAGAAAGCCGTTCTCGGCAGCGTTTCCGTGGAGGTTCCGGGCGACAAAGACCACGAACAGGACAATGAAGAGTCCTTGGCCGATGTCGATGATCACGGTGACGGCCAGTGCTACCCGGACCGAGCGCCGGGCGAATGGATGTCCGCCCCGGCGTGGTGATGACGCGCCGCTCAGGGGAGCCGTGGCCCTGGCCGGGCGAACGCCCCAGATCAACGCGGCCGCAAGCAGGAAACTCGCCGCGTCGCCGATGACGATCACCGGGAGGCCGCCGGTCACCAGGGCCGCGCCGCCCAGCGCGGCGCCGACCAGGCGTCCGAGGTTCTGGTTCAGGCCGATCAGCGAGTTCGCCCGGACCAGCTGGTCTTCGGCCACCAGGGTCGGGAGCAGGGCGTTCTTGGCCGGGTCGAAGAGGCTCGCCAGCGCCGCCTGGAGTGCGATCACGCCGTAGAGGACCAGCAGATGCGCCCCGGCCAGGAGCGGGAGCAACGCGGCGGCCTGGCCGAGCGAGACGGCGACAAGCAGCCGGGTGCGGTGACCCGATCGGTCAGCCAGGTGTCCGGCCAGCGGGGTGATCAGCACGGCCGGTACCAGCTCGATGAGGAAGGCTACCGAGGTGCCAAGGGTCGATCCAGTCCGCTGGTAGACCAGGACCGGGAGAGCGACAAGCAGCATCCAGTCGCCGGTGTCGGATATGAGTCCGGCCAGCCACAGGCGGCGGAAGTCTCGATTGCGCAGTGCGGTCATCGCTCTGGCTCCGCCGGATCGGGTCCCTCTGGAAACGCGTGCAGGCTCAGATGGACCAGCGCCGATCCGTCCGGCTGGTCGTCACGCGTAGCGGCGATATAGGGCCGGATCAGTGCGTCCAGTTGCCGGGTCAGGTCCGCCAGCTCGGTCGCGGTCACACGGAGTGTGTAAGTGTTATGAAACGATGCGTCCTGCCATGCGCGCTCAAGTGTCGTGAAGCGTGCCACGGCTTCCAGGGCCTCTTGCTGGTCCTGCTGGATCGTCATGGCCAGCAGCGCCGCGGTATTGCGGCCAAGCGGGCTGTCCGGGTCGCCGGGCTGTTCCAGGCTGAAGCCGGTGACGAGTGCCCGCCAGGGACGCTCGCGGGCGTCGGCGGAGCCGTCTGCTTCGACCCAGCCGTACTTGGCCAGCGTTCGCAGGTGATAGCTGCAGTTGGACGGCGTGTCGCCGACGGCGCGGGCGCCTTGCGACGCCGTCGCCGGACCGGAGGACATCAGGTAGTTCAGCAGCCTCCAGCGGACGGGGTGGGTCAGCGCCGCTATCGCGTCTGGGTCTTCGAGATGTACCCGGGCTTCTTCGGCCACCTGCCTCCCCGCTCCCTTCCCGCTTCCCGCTCGATCTGAAAGCCTCTTTCAAGAGTTAACCACATTCCGGGGCAACTATGAAATCGTCTTTCAGATTTTTCGCCGCGGGCCGGCCACGGGCCTAGGCCGCCTACGGCACAGGCACAGGCACAGGCACGGCCGCGGGCGCGGGCGCCGCCGGCCGGAACAGCCGCCCGCGGGCACCGTCGCGCACCGTCCGGACGGCGACGGTCAGCCAGGCGGCGACCAGCAGCACGAACAGGGCGGCGGCAGCGTAGCGCAGCATGTCGTCGCCGGTGCGCGCGTGGGCGCGGCGCCGGTCCGGCGTCACGGCCGCGGAGCTGGCCGCCACCCCGCTCGTGGCCAGGGAGCCGGGGTCGGGGACGCGCCGCCACTTCGAGGAGGCCCTGCGCGCCCACGGCATCCCGGCCGGGTGCCGCCGGTGGCGGAGCTGTCGTCGACCACGGCGATCAAGGCGGCCGTCGCGGCGGACATCGGCCCGGCGGTGCTGAGCTCGCTCGCGGTCGCGCCCGAGCTTGCCGCGGGCACGCTGCGCCCGGTCAGGGTGATCGACCTGGACCTGGCGCGGCGACTGCTCGTCGTGTGGGCCGCCGGCCGGCAGCTCACCGGCCCCGCGGCCGACCTGCGCGCCATCGCCGCCAGGACCCGGTGAGCGGCTACCGGTAGCGGAAGCCGTCGAGGAAGCGGCGGAAAAGCCCGCCCTCGCGCATGAGCGCGGCCCCGGGCGGGGGAGCAGCCGCCCGCAGGGTGGCAATCGGCTTGTCGTAGTCGGTACGCGCGATAGCGTCAACGACCTCGGCCTCGCCGAAGTCCTCCGAGCCCTCGATCTCCGGCACGTAACCGACGAGCATGCCATCCTCCATGACCTGCGCCTCGAGGCCGGCCGTGCCGTCGGTATCCCACTCTGCCTCGCGCCCACCCGGCAACGTCACGCGCACGCCGTACTGACCGGGCCCGCGGAACAGGTGAGCATTAACACCACGGTCACGGAGGGCGTCAACCACCCGACGCGCCCTGAACTCATCCATGCCAGCAACGTAAGGCTTTTCCCTGAAACATCATTGAAAGCTAGCTCCATGCCGCCTCTGCCTCGCATACCCGCAACCGGGAGTAGCAGGTAGGTTGGGCGAATGGACGAGAACCGGGCCCGGCGGGTGGCCGACGCGCTGCGGGACCGCGGCATCGACGCGCACCTGGAAAACGCGGGGATTGACATCTACGGGGTACGCGTCGTGCTCAGCGGCGGGCGCGAGGCGATCTGGGGCAACGAGGGCACCACGTCCCTGGAGGCCGAGGTGCTGCTCGACGGCGACCTCGTCGGCTTCATCCCCGAGATCCCCGGCTCGGCGGCATTCGACGAGGCGCAGATCGTAGACGCCATCGCGCGGGCCGATTACGACGAGCCGGAGGGCCGGGAACTCCCCGAGGCGCCGCCGCCCGCCCCGCCGCTGATGCGCGAGGGCGGGCTGTTCCGCCGCTTCCTCGGCGGCTTCCGCTACGACTCGGAGTCGGGTACCGGGCGTTAGCCGGGGCTCGAGTCCGCGAAGCGCTCCTGGCCGAGGACGGCGAGCAGTTGCAGCTTCTCGTAGCCTTCCGTGCGCGGCGGGGCGGTGAGCACCAGCAGCGCGATGGACTGGTCCTCGGTGAACAGCACCTGGCAGTCGACCTCGATGGGGCCTAGTTCGGGGTGGATGAGTACCTTGTGGTCCTCGAAGCGCCGCGCGACCTCGTGCCGCTCCCACAGCTCCGCGAACTCGGGGCTGGACTTCTGCAGGGCGCGGACGATCTCGCCGGCCCGTGACCTCGGGCCCATCGACCCGTACGCGGAGCGCAGGTTGGCGACCTGCGCCCGGCTCTGCCGGTCGCGGTCATCCTCCGGGTAACGCAGCCGCTCGGCGGGGTCGGTGAACCACCGGTAGATCTCGCTCCTGGCCATCCCCGTATAGCCGGCCCGGTCGCCGAGCAGGGCGGCGGCCATCCGGTTCTGCACCAGCGTCTCGCCGAGATTCGACAGGATCAGCGCGGGCGTGTCGTTCAGCCGGTCGAGCACCCGCAGCAGCGCGGGCGGGACGTGGGTGTTGACCGCGACGGCCGGGGGAGCGGTGTGCCCCGCCAGCCGGAAGAGGTAATCGCGCTCATCGCTCGTCAGCCGCAGCGCCCGGGCGAGCGCGCCGAGCATCTGCTCGCTCGGCTGCGGGCCGCGCTGCTGCTCAAGGCGCGTGTAGTAGTCGGTCGACATCAGGGCGAGGGCCGCGACATCCTCACGCCGCAGGCCGGGCGTGCGACGGCGGGCCGTCACCGGGATCCCCACGTCGGCCGGCTGGAGTGCCTCACGGTGACGGCGCAGGAAGTCCGCCAATGCTGCCCGGTCCATGGGTCCATTATCGGCGCGCTCCGCCGCGGCTAGCCAGGGATCGCCGATCCCCCGATAAGCGCTCTCTGCACAGGTCAGAGCCCCGTGAGCAGACTCAGGGGCATGAACATCTCAGGCAACGTGATCTTTATCCCTGGCTCCACGAGCGGCATCGGGCTGGCGCTCGCCCGCGCGCTGCAGGCGAGCGGGAACACGGTGATCGTCGGCGGCAGGCGGGCCGACCTGCTCGACGAGATCGCCGCCGAGCACCCCGGCATCGACACCGTGGTGATCGACACCGCCGACGCGGCCAGCATCCAGTCCGCCGCCCGCCAGGTGCTTGACCGGCACCCTGACCTCAACGTCCTCGTGACGATGGCCGGCATCATGCGCGCCGAGGACTGGCACCAGCCAGCCGGGTTCCTCGCCTCGGCCGAGTCGGTGCTGACCACCAACGTGCTCGGCCCGGTCCGGCTCATCGCGGCGTTCATCGAGCACCTGCGGACGCGGCCGGACGCGACCATCATCACCGTTTCGTCCGGCCTGGCGTTCACCCCGCTGGCGGTGACGCCCAGCTACAACGCGTCCAAGGCCGCGATCCACATGCTGAGCGAGTCCATCAGGCTCCAGCTCGCCGACACGACCGTCAAGGTCGTGGAGCTGGTACCGCCGGCGGTCCGCACCGCGCTGATGCCCGGGCAGGAAGGCAGCGAGGTCGCGATGCCGCTTGATGAGTTCATCGCCGAGGTCGATGGAGCTGCTCAAGGCTCAGCCCGACGCCAAGGAGATCCAGGTCGAGCGGGTGAAGTTCCTCCGCTACGGCGAGGCCCGCGGCGACTACGACCAGGTCGTGGCGGTGCTCAACAAGAGCGACCCGCACGGCAAGTGACCGTCCCGAGGCGCGCCGCCGCTACAACAGCCTTGCCCGCGAGACCCAGCGGCACCGCACCCAGGCCGAGGTCACCAGGTTCTTCGACGGCCTCGAGCTCGTGGCTCCGGGTGTCGTTCCCGGGCAACGGTGGCGCCCCGACTCCGACCTCACGGCCCAGGCGAAGTCGACGATGTGGTGCGGCGTAGCCCGGGTCTTACGAGGCGCGGGTGGCCTGCTGGGTGGCCGCGGCTATCGCGCGCTTGATGGCCTCCGCGGCGAAGCCGGCGGCCAGGGCGGTCAGCGCGGCATCGAGGTAGAAGGTCAGGTCGTCGTCCGCGCGGGCCGACCAGCGGTCGTAGGCCGCCCGGCAGGCGGCCAGCGCGGACCGGCCGATGGTCAGCGGGTAGAGGGAGTCGGCGGGCTGGCCGAGGCGCCGGCCGGCGAACTCGCTGATCGCCCGCTCCCAGGCCTCGTAGTGCTCGGCCGCGCTGAACGAGAGCGCGGGCACCGTCGCGATCAGGTGCATCCGCATCCGCATCTCGGGGACGTCTTCGGCGTGGTAGTGATTCGCCGCGACCACCGCGCCGCGGATCGCGTCCATCAGCGGCACGTCATCGGGTACCGCGGCGAGCGAGGCCCTGATCGTCTCCACCTCGGTCTCGAACTCGGTCCACAGCACGCTCGCCTTCGTCGTGAAGTAGCGGAAGAACGTGCGCTCGCTGACCCCCGCCTCGGCGGCGATCTGCTCGATCGTGGTGTTGTCGAACCCCTGCTCGGCGAACAGTCGCAGCGCGATCAGCCGCAGCTCCCGGCGGCTCGTCGACGGCGGCCGCCCGCGGCGGGCCCTGCACCCGGTCGGCTTCGCCTTGCTCGGTCAACCACACCACCCGTTGGTCACAGACGCCTCTTATTGTCAGCTACTGACATTAACAGACACTACGCCGCCGCCTACCGGAAAGTCACGCCAGGGACGCGCGGCCGCGGAGCGTCGTCAGCTCAGCATGAAGGTGACCTACGTCACGTTGAATTGCTTCTGTCAGTGTCTGTCATTAATATCGGCCGTATTACGTCACTGGCTGACGTAATAGCCCGAGCGATGTCGCTCCGGCCGCGGCAGGCCAGCTGAGAGCCGACTCAACCGCCAGCTGAAAGGGTCCACCCAGGCAACCGCACGCCCCGCGAACCGGCTCCCTCACCGTCCCGGGACCAGGCAGTCATCCCCCGGGGACGCGGTCCCCGGGCCCGCCCGACCAAGCAGTCGACCGGACGGGCAGACGAGAGGAACGCAAGGTCATGGGAAAGCTTGAAGGCAAGGTCGCTTTCATCACCGGTGCGGCGCGCGGCCAGGGCCGCAGCCACGCGATTCGGCTGGCCCAGGAGGGCGCCGACATCATCGCCGTAGACATCTGCCAGCAGATCGCCACCGTCGGATACCCGATGTCCACCCCGGACGACCTAGCCGAGACGGCCAAGCAGGTCGAGGCCCTGGACCGGCGGATCTACGCCGCGCAGGCCGACGTCCGCGACGCGGCCGCGCTTAAGACGGCGTTCGACGCGGGGACGGCCGAGCTCGGCCCGGTCGACATCGTCCTCGCCAACGCGGGCATCGCCCCGATGTCCCTGCACCCGCAGCCGGAGGAGTGGCAGGACGTCATCGACGTCAACCTCACCGGCGTCTACAACACGGTCCAGACGGCGATACCGAGCATGATCGAGCGCGGCCAGGGCGGCGCGATCGTGCTCACGAGCTCTACCGCGGGCATCAACGGCATCGGCGGCGACACCCCCGGCGGACTCGGTTACACCGCGGCCAAGCACGGCGTGGTCGGGCTCATGCGCTCCTACGCCAACATCCTGGCCAAGCACAGCATCCGGGTGAACACCGTGCACCCGACCGGCGTGAACACGCCCATGGTCGTCAACGAAGTCATGCAGGAGTTCCTCCAGCAGGACCCCACGATGGGCCAGGCGATGATGAACGCGCTGCCGGTCGATCTGGTCCAGCCGGTCGACATCTCCAACGCGATCCTGTTCCTCGTCTCCGACGACGGCCGCTACGTCACCGGGGTGACGCTGCCCGTCGACGCCGGCTTCACGAACAAGAAGTGACGGGAGCGAAACGATGCCAGGACGTGTAGCGGGCAAGGTCGCCTTCATCACCGGCGCGGCCCGCAGCCAGGGCCGCAGCCACGCCATCCGGCTGGCCCAGGAGGGTGCCGACATCATCGCCGTCGACATCGCCGGGCCGGTCGAGTCGGTGACCGCCTACCCGGGTGCCACCGAGGAGGACCTCGCCGAGACCGTCAAGGAGGTCGAGGCGCTCGACCGGCGGATCGTCGCGACCAAGGCGGACGTGCGGAACCCCCGTGCGCTGAAGGAGGCGCTGGACGACGGCGTCGCCCAGCTCGGCAAGCTCGACATCGTGTGCGCCAACGCCGGCATCTACCAGACCCACCCCGCGCTTGAGCTGGACGACCCGGCCTGGCAGGAGACCATCGACATCAACCTGACGGGGGTGTGGAACACCGTCAAGGTGGCGCTGCCGCACCTGGTGGCGAACAAGGGCGGGTCGATCATCCTCACCAGCTCGGTGGCCGGGCTCAAGGGCCTGGCGAACTCGGTCCACTACAACGCGGCCAAGCACGGCGTCGTCGGCATCATGCGCTCGATCGGCAACGAGTTCGCCCAGTACGGCATCCGGGTCAACAGCGTTCACCCAACCGGGGTGAACACGATCATGATCCAGAACAAGCAAGTGTGGGGCCTGTTCGACCCCGCCAACCCCAACCCGACCCGGGAGTCGGCGGAGGCCGCGTTCAAGTCGCTCAACGCGCTCGACATCCCCTGGGTGGAGCCAGTCGACATCAGCAACGCGATCCTTTTCCTCGCCTCCGACGAGGCCAGGTACATCACCGGCGTGACCCTGCCCGGTCGACGCCGGCGCGATGATCAAGTAAGGAGAACCACGACACCATGGCAGGACGAGTAGCAGGCAAGGTCGCCTTCATCACCGGCGCCGGCCACGGCCAGGGCCGTAGCCACGCGATCCGGCTGGCCGAAGAGGGCGCGGACATCATCGCGGTCGACATCTGCAGGGACGACTACGGCTTCCTCGGCTACGACTTGTCGACCGAAGCGGACCTGGCCGACACGATCAAGCAGGTCGAGGCCCTGGACCGGCGGATCATCGCCCGGCAGGGCGACGTGCGGAACGCCGGCCACGCTCAAGCGGATCGTCGACGAAGGCGTCTCCGAGCTCGGCAAGCTCGACATCGTGTGCGCCAACGCCGGCATCTGCACGATCCAGGCCTGGGATGAGGTGACCCCGGAAGTCTGGCAGGCACACCCTGGACACCAACCTGACCGGCGTGTGGAACACGATGGTGGCCGCCACCCCGCACCTGATCGCCAACGGCGGCGGGTCGATCATCTGCACCAGTTCCACCGCGGGCATTAAGGGCCTGCCCTACCTGGCGCCCTACGTGGCGGCCAAGCACGGCGTCGTCGGCATCGCCAAGACGATGGCGAACGAGCTCGCCCGGCACAAGATCCGGGTCAACACCGTGCACCCGACCGGCGTGAACACGCCGATGGGCAACGGCCTCGGCGGCCTCAACCCGCTGATCGAGCGGGACCCGAACCTGGGCCCGATCTACATGAACACGCTGCCGGTCGAGATGGTCGAGCCGCGCGACATCAGCAACGCCGTGCTGTTCCTCGCCTCGGACGAGGCGCAGTACGTGACCGGCCTGGAGTTCACCGTCGACGCCGGGAACACCATCCGATGAGCATCGGCCGTGACGGCCGCGAGCCGCTGTCGAATGTCAGGGACCGCGTCCAGGCCAGCGTCGTGGGCCGGGAGCGCGAGCTCGGCTTGGTGCTCGCGGCCGTCGCGGCGGGCCGCGACATCCTCCTCGAGGGGCCGCCGGGCACCAGCAAGTCCACCCTGCTGCGGGCGATCACCGCGGAGTGGGGCATCCCGCTGGTCTTCGTCGAGGGCAACGCCGACCTGACCCCGGCCAAGCTGGTCGGGCACCACAACCCGGCCCGGGTGCTGCGCGAGGACTACAGCCCGGAGAACTTCGTCGACGGCCCGCTAGTCGAGGCCATGCGCCACGGCGGCTTCCTCTACATCGAGGAGTTCAACCGCGCGCCCGAGGACACGCTCAACACCCTGCTGACCGCCATGGCCGAGCGGCGCATCGCGGTACCCCGGGTCGGCGAGGTGATCGCGAAGGACACCTTCCGCGTGGTCGCCTCGATGAACCCCTACGACAACATCGGCACCACCCGGCTGTCCACATCCGTGCACGACCGGCTGTGCCGCCTCGCGATCACCTACCAGGACGCGGCGGCCGAGCGCGGCATCGTCACGCTCCGCGCCCCGCTGCCTGACCTCAAGCCCGCCGTGTACGAGCGTCTCGTCGCCGACGCGGTGGCCGTCACCCGTGCCACCAGGGAGCACGAGGACATCAGGCAGGGCAGCAGCGTCCGCGGCGCCATCGACCTGACCCTGGTCGCGGGGGAGCTCTTTCTCCTTGACTCCGAACGGGGGCTTGGCTCCGCCGGATGGGCTCATGACACCGACGGCGGGGAGGCAGGCGGCTCAGCCAACGACACCGGCAGCACGGAAACCGGCGACCGGGACGAGGCGCAAGTGCCGGCCGAAGAGGCTGAGCAGCGCTACCGGGACACCGTCTACGACGCGATGATCGTCGCGCTGTCCGGACGGATCTTCCTCGACGAGACCGTCGAGGCCACCCCGGAGCAGGTGCTCCGCCAGATCTGGGAGGACCACTTCATCCTGGCCCCGGCCGCGGCGACCCCCGGTTGAAGAGCGGTCGCGGCGGATTCCCCGGTCAAGCGCCCGGGTGATCCGGGCCGGCGACGAGACCAGCGGGGCCCGCTCAAGCCGCTCCGCCGTAAGCCGAAGACGCTGACCGAGGAGCCGTCGCTGCGTGACGTTTCGCCCTCCGCCGCCCAGGGAGGCGGCCCGACGCTCCAGGCGGAGTCCCGCAGTCGCTCGGCAAAGGCGGCGACCTCGGCCGGCAGCGGCGGGCCAGCGACCACCGACGAGCAGGCGGCGCTCGTCGCTCCCGTCAGTGACACCGAGGGCGGGCGGGTCGACGCGGAGACGCTGCGCCGGGCGCGGGAGATCGCCTCGCGGCTCGCCGTGCCCCGGCCGCGCCGGGACCGGACGGCGCGGCGCGGCGCCGGCGACGTCGCCAGCGTCCCCTACCGGGGCGGCTCCGACGACATCGACCTGGACCGGACCCTCGAGCAGCTCACCGAGCATCCCGTGCCCGGAGGACGAGGACATCATTGTCCGCGAGCGAGTCTCCACCACTCGTTCCGTGGTGCTGCTTGTCGATCTTTCCGGGTCCATGCGCGGCGAGCGGGCGCGGACGGCGGCCGCCACCGTCGGGGCGCTCGCCGCGGAACTGGCCAGGGACAACCTCGCGGTCATCGCGTTCTGGTCCGACGCGGCGGTGCTTTCCCGCCTCGGGCAGCACGTGCCGCCGGACCGGCTGGTGGAGTCGATGCTGCGGATGCCGGCCCGCGGCCTGACCAACATCGCGTTCCCGCTGCAGGCGGCGCGGCGCGAGCTGGCCCGGGTCCCGGCCAGGGACGCCCGGGTGCTGCTGCTGTCCGACTGCGTGCACAACGCCGGACCGGACCCGCG
Organism: uncultured Actinomycetota bacterium; assembly: GCA_963850115.1. Taxonomy (GTDB): domain Bacteria; phylum Actinomycetota; class Actinomycetes; order Streptosporangiales; family Streptosporangiaceae; genus Trebonia. Next base: position 33,239 of record CAWKKG010000016.1, on the reverse strand, counting down.
GCCGTTCGCGGCGCGGCTGCCCCGGCTGGACATCTTGCTCGACACGACCGGGGAGCAGGATCCCGAGCTGGCCCGCGACCTGGCCCGGCTCGGCCGGGGACGGCTCCGGCAGGTCCGCACCTACCGGGACGTGGCCCCGGCCCTCAGTGAGTTCTTCGCGAGCTAAGCCGCACACGAGACAACGCGCGGGAGAAAGGGTAGTGATGAGATTATGGCTAACAAGTGGTTCGAGACGGTGGCGGTCGCGCAGCGGCGGGCCAAGAGGCACTTGCCGAAGTCCGTGTACGGCGCGCTGATCGCCGGCGCGGAGGCGGGCACGACGATCAAGGACAACGTCGCCGCGTTCGGCGAGCTGGGATTCGCGCCGCAAGACGGCCGGGCTGCCCGCGACCAGGGAGATGGCCACGACCGTCATGGGCCAGGAGATCTCGCTCCCGGTGCTGATCTCGCCGACCGGCGTGCAGGCGGTGCATCCCGACGGCGAGGTCGCGGTGGCGCGCGCCGCCGCCGCGCGCGGCACGGCGATGGGGCTGTCGTCGTTCGCGTCCAAGCCGATCGAAGCGGTCATCGCCGCCAACCCCAAGCTGTTCTTCCAGATGTACTGGGTGGGCGACCGCGACGAGATGGCGGAGCGGATGGACCGGGCCCGCAAGGCCGGCGCGGTGGGCATCATCGTGACCCTCGACTGGTCGTTCTCATTCGGCCGGGACTGGGGCTCGCCGCGCATCCCGGAGAAGATGACGTTCGAGGAGATGCTCCGCCAGGCGCCGGCGGCGATGACGCGGCCCGCGTACCTGTACCAGTGGCTGCGCAACGGCGTCGTGCCGGACCTGACGGTGCCGAACCTGCCGGTCGGCGGCGCGCCCGCGCCGACGTTCTTCGGCGCCTACGGCCAGTGGATGCAGACGACGCCGCCGTCCTGGGAGGACGTGGCCTGGCTGCGGTCGCAGTGGGACGGCCCCTTCATGGTCAAGGGCGTCACCAGGATCGACGAGGCGAAGCGGGCCGTGGACGCCGGGGCCTCCGCGATCTCGGTGTCCAACCACGGCGGCAACAACCTGGACGGCACGCCGGCCACGATCCGGCTGCTGCCCGACATCGCCAAGGCGGTCGGCGACCAGGTCGAGGTGCTGCTCGACGGCGGCGTGCGGCGCGGCGGCGACGTGGTGAAGGCGCTCGCCCTCGGCGCGAAGGCCGTGATGATCGGGCGCGCCTACCTGTGGGGCCTCGGGGCCAACGGGCAGGCGGGCGTCGAGAACGTCCTCGACCTGCTTCCGCTCGGGCATCGACGCCTGCCTGCTCGGCCTCGGCCACGCGTCGATCGCCGACCTGACGCCGGACGACCTGGTGATCCCGCCGGGCTTCACCCGCCGCCTGGGCGACTGAGGTATCACCCGCAGCGGGGGTCGAGGCCGCCCCGGGAGCGGTAACAGCCGGCCTCATTCACCGCCTGCTGCAGGGAGCCGATGTAGCCCTGGCTGGTGTACGTCGCGCCGCTGACCGACTGGATGTTGGCGCTCTGGGCGGAGAGGACCTCCGGGTTCAGCTGGGAGATCGCGTTCTGGGCGATCGAGTCGCCGCCCTGTGGCAGGCTGCCGTCGGCATTAGTGATCTTCCCGTTGCTGACCGTGATCTGTACCTGTACCTCGCCGTACTGGGTGTTCTCGGCGGGCCCGGTAAAGGTGCCCGACGGGGCCGTTTTCGTCGGCGTCGGCTTCGGGGTGGTCGGGTGCGGTGTCGGCGTGACCACCGGCGCGGCCGAGTGGGTGGCCGGCGGCGTGGTCTTGGTGGGCGAGGGCCTCGGCGCGGCCTTCTTCGTCGGGGACGCCGGCGGCGACGGGGTCACCGAGTGCGCGGCTCGGCGTGACCGGCGTGGCGGTCACCCGTGGCGTGGCAGGCGCCGTGCTCGCCACGGCCACGCCGGCCACGTGCGACTTGTACGAGAACAGCGCGGCAAGGCCGGCGGCGGTAGTGCCGAGGACCACGACGGCGCGGCGCATTAAGCCTCCTACGGGGCGATTACGTCAGGTCAGAGGTCGAAGGACTCGTGGTGGATGCGCCGCCGCGGGACGCCGGCGGCGACCAGCGCGCTCACCGCGGCCTGGGTCATGCCGGTCGGGCCGCAGACGTACGCCTCGTAGCGGTGCAGGCCGGGAACGGTCTGCTGCAGGTGGCTCGGCGTCGAGCGGGTCATAGCCCAGCTCTTCGCGGGAGCCGATCAGGTAGTGCAGCGCGGCCTGCCGGTCGCTGGCGATCGCGTTCAGTTCCCGGCTGAACACCACGTCGCGGGGGTGGCTGGCGCGGTACAGGAGCGTGATCCCGCCGGACATCCGCTTCGGCAGCGCGGCGAACATCGCCCGGATCGGGGTGATGCCGACGCCGCCGGCGATGAACAGCACCCGGCGGCCGGTCAGCGACGGCGTGAACGCGCCGTACGGGCCCTCGGCGATGATCCTGGTGCCCGGCCTCAGGTTGGCCAGCGAGCCGCTGTGGTCGCCGCGGGCCTTGACGGTGATCCGCATCAGGTCGGGCTGCGGCATCGCGGACAGCGAGTACGGGTGGGACTGCCACCACAGCTCGCGGGTGAGGAACCGCCAGCGGAAGAACTGCCCGGGCTCCGCGCGCAGGTGATCGAACTCGCGGCCGGCGATGAGCACCGACACGATGCCCGGCGCCTCGGGCCTGACCGCCTGCACGGTGAACTGGTGCCTGGCGGCGCTGCGCAGCGGGGTGATGACCCGGTACCACAGCAACAGCGCGCCGACCACCGCGTACAGGACCGACCAGGCGACCCGGGCCTGGAAGCTCTCCGCGAACGCGCCGCCGTTGGCGAACTGGTGGCTGAACGCGAGCGCGATCGCCAGGTAGGTGTAGAGGTGCGCGTAGTACCAGGTCTCGTAGGCGACGCGGCGGCGCGCGGCCCTGATGGAGATCGCGGCGACCATCAGCAGCAGGAACCAGGCGACCGTCGCCATCAGGATGTCGGGGAACGTCTTCTCGAGCGTGATGGTCTCGCTCGGTCACGCTCTCGTGCGCGGTGACCGCGAAGCCCCAGACGATGAACACGACGTGCCCGCTGACCGACGCTGATGACGTACCGGCCGCCCGTAGCGTGCCAGCGGGCCAGCCGGTCGGTGCCGATGCCGCGCTCCAGCGGGGGCAGCCTGGACATCAGCGCGACGAGGACGACGACGCCGTACCCGGCGAGCAGGCCGAGCACCTCGCCGATGTCGGTCAGCAGGCGCCGGGGGTGTGCAAGAAAAGGTGTTCTGCCACCACAGGTAGCCGACGCCGACGAAGCCGAGCGCGATGACGGCGAGCACCACGATGGGCAGGACGATCCGCGCCTTCCCGGTGCCCGGCGCGATCGGCTTGGCGGTCCGCATGGCGCCGCTCGTCCGGACGCCGCCGGTCGTCCTGATGGCGTCGGCTGAGTTAGCGTCGGTCGTCGGCCGCGCCCCGGTGGCCCGCATGGCGCCGGTGGTCCTGGTGGGGTCGAGGGCCCGGTTGGCGGCGGTCGCCCGGACGGTGCCGACTGTCCTGGTCGCGTCGGCCGGCGACGGCGCGGCCGGCCAGCCGCCGGTCTCGCGCAGCGGCATCGCGCCGGTCGCCCGGCGGCCGGGCGGCGGCGCGGGCCGTTCCCTGGGCGGCGTTGGCAGCATCGGCTGCTCGCTCGTCGGCGGGACCCGCCAGGACGTCGTCCACCGGCGGCCCGTCGCCGGGTCGGCCCACTCCGGTGGCGGCAGCTCCTCGGGCGGCTCCGGCCGGGCCTGGGCTTGTCCCCCTGGGCGCCAGCCGGGCGGCGGGTCCGCGGGCCGGCCACGCCCCGGCGGGTACTGGCCCTCCGGGTACCGGGCATCAGAAGAACGTCCGTGGTTAGCCATGGCGCTCCTCAGGCCTGAGACGGGGCGGAACAGGACACCGGATCATTATCGTGAAACGTCTACAGCATCGTGCCGGTTCGAGGCACTAAGCGGGACATATCGCGATTTCTGAGGAAGCACAGAGCTCTGAGGAAGCACAGAGCTCTGAGGCAGCACAGGCAACGCCGCCGCGCGTTCCGCGCGTGATGCCCAGGTCCGGTTACGCGGATCTAAGCCGCCCAAGCGCCACCGAACGGGCAGCCCCTCGCCCGGGAACGGCAGATCGGGGCGAGGGCGGGTTCCTGGCGAGACGCCGGGCTCTGCCTGGCCGTACGTACCGGGTCACCCCGGGACCGCTGGTCCCCCCCTCCGGTACCGGCCCTGCCCTCACGGGTTGCCACCCAAGGCAGTGCTCGGCGTCTCGCCAACTGGAGCTAACCGCACTACGGGCGTTCCGCGCCATCCCCGAATCCGGGGGTGCCCATCGTGCGCTCCGCTGCCTAGACTGGCCCGGTGGCCGCGCACGTGAGTACTCCGTCTGGCCAGGTCATCCGGCTCACCGAAGGCAGCCAGCTGGTGTTCGGGCGAGGACCTGAAGTGGACCTGGCGATCTCCGCTGGGCGCGGGCTGTCCAGGCGGGCCGGGGTGATCGCGGCGACACCGGAAGGCGCCTGGATCGCCAACATCAGCAAGACCCACGCGCTCTACGTGGCGGGAGACGGGTACCGCATCCGGCTGCCGCGCGTGGAAGGCGACGGCGACCCGGCGGGGGGTTGGCTCGTGCACACTGGGACGGCGATGGTCGGCTCGCGCTCGATGCTGGACGACGGGCTGCAGATCGCGGTCACCGTTCCCGGCAGGCACCGGCGGCCGCCCGCGTCGGCGGACGCGGGCAGCCCGGCGCAGGCGGACGCCGACGGCACCGTGCTGCCGCTCTACCTGGACCCGAAGACCAAGCTCTTCCTGGTGGCGCTGATGTGGTGCCGGCCGTGGCTGCTCGACCCGAGCGCCGCGTCACCGCTGCCGCGCACCCCGGAGATCGCCCGGGCCGCGCTGGAGGTGACCGGCGCGCACCACGAGCTCGAGCGGTTCGACAGCGATCCCGAGTTCCGCGACCGCCTGTCCGCCCGCGTCGCCGAGCACGTCAAGGTGCTGCGCCGCAAGATCGCCGACCGCGGGCTCGCCGGGCCGGACGTCCGGCTGTCGGACGAGGTCGCCGTCCGGATCCTGATCGAGCACGGGATCGTCGGACCGGGGGACCTGCGGCTGCTCGGCGATCCCGCCTGGTGCTCACGCCAGGAAGACCTCTGGTGGGACTCGGACTTAGCGGCGGGCGCTGGCCCTGGCGGGCGCGCCGGCGGGCCGCCCTGCGCGGCCGCATTGACCTGGAACGACACGCTCGCGCTGGGCCCGCCGGACTCGGTGGCGGTCACCTTGTATATCGCCCGGCGGGATCGGCCCGCTGAAGAAGCGGTGCCCCTGGTCGACGGCGTAGTTGAACGTGCCCTGCATGTCGGTCGTCGGCTGGTCAGCCGAGGTGAGCGGCGGTACGGGGCGACGCCCAGGCCGACGAGCTGCACCGTGACGGTCGTGAATTGCCGGAAAGCCGCTGCCGTGGATGATGTACACCGTGTCGCCGTCGCCGAAGGGCTGGCTGACGCACAGCTCCGGCGTGGTGTCCACCGGGTGGCGCGGGCACGGCGGCGGTGACGCCACCGGGCCGGGATCGGTGACGCGGGCCGTGCTGCTCGCGGTGCTGGTGCTCACGGCGTGAGCGCTCTGGCTGCTGCGCGCGGTGCCGGCGATCGCGGCGGCGCTGGGTGATCGGCTGCCGCTCGAGGTGCTGGCGGGGGTATCGCCTGCCGCCCGCGCGCCCGGCCCCTGCAGCGCCGCCCCGATCCCGATGCCCCCGCCGAGCAGCACCACCGCCGCGGCCACCCGCGCCCACAACGGCAGCAGCACGCGGGTCGGCGGGCGCGGGCTTGGCTCCGCGTCCGGTGCCCGCCGCCGCCGACCCCGGCGCCGTTTGGTCGTCTGCCCGGGCCGCGCTTCGAGGCCGCTGATCGAGTGAAAGCCCGGCAGCGGGGTCAGCGAGCCCGACGTGGGGTACTGGCTCGCCCCCGCGACCGCCGAGCCGGCCGTCGCGCTGCCGATCTCCTCCGCCTGGCCGTCGTCGGCCACGACCGGGACCAGCGGTGCCTGCTGGTACTCGACGATCACCGCCATCGCGGCCTCGGGCAGGTAGGAATGGCCGGGGCCGGCCTGGCTGGCGAACGGGCCCAGCCTGCCCAGGATCGTGGCGTCCGTGGGCCTCATCCGCGGCACCCGCTCCAGGCAGGGGGCGACCAGGTCCATCAGCTCTTCGTGGCACGCCGGCCAGGTCGGGGGGCTCGGTCGCGAGCCGGACGAGGATGTCCATGACCGTCTCGCCCTCGTACGGCGCGTGCCCGGTCGCGGCGTACACCAGCGTCGCGCCGAGCGAGAACACGTCGCTGGCGGGCGAGGCCTGGGTGGCGTCCCTGGCCTGCTCGGGCGCCATGTAGGCGGGCGTGCCCGACGCGCCGTGGGTGGCGGTGAGCTGGACCCGCTCGGCCGCCCGGGCGATGCCGAAGTCGATCACCCGCGGCCCGTCCGGCGCCACCAGCACGTTGGACGGCTTGACGTCGCGGTGCAGCAGGCCCGCGGCGTGAATGGACTGCAGCGCCTCCGCGCAGCCGGCCGCCAGCCAGCGCACGGCGGGCACGGGCAGCGGGCCCGCCTGCTTGACGAGCGTGCTCAGCGAGGGCGCGGGGACGTACGCGGTGGCCACCCAGGGCAGGTCCGCGTCCGGGTTGGCCTCGATCACGGCGGCCGTGAACACGCCGCTGACCCGGCTGGCGGCCGCCACCTCGCGGGCGAACCGGGCGCGGAACCCGGCCTCCTCGGCCAGTTCCACCCTGATCGTCTTGACCGCGACGAGGCGCCCGGCCGCGGAGCGGGCAAGGAAAACCTGGCCCATCGCCCCGGCACCGAGCTTCCCGATGATCGAATAAGGGCCGATCTGTTCGGGGTCCCAGCGGCGGAGCGGCTGCACGATCGATTGCGGCACCGTCGGCTCGCCTTCCGTCAGGCAATTGCTTCGCCACAATAATGCACAATTGGCCCGTTGTAGGGCGGCGAACTGCCCCGCACTGCCCAACATTGAACCAACATCGTAACCCGCAGGACCCCCTAGACCACGGAGCGTCGCTGCCGATGTCTCAATATTTGTCCGGGTTTAATGGCGAAGTCATGACCCCCGTTCGGATGACTAAGGTTGAGCGCCCCGGACGAGGGCGGCCGACTCGCGAATCGCGTACCCTGGCTTGCCGCGCGGCGGGGCGGGACGGGCGCGAGAGCGCGCCGGCTCGGTACCATCCCCGCCATGACCCAAACGCGGCGCCGGGACGCGCTCTTGGTGCTGCTGACGGCCGCGGCCGGCGCAGTCAACGTGGTGAGCCTGACCGGGCTCGGCGGGGTTCCCGCCAGCATCATGACCGCCAACCTCGTCGTGGCCGGGCTGAGCATCACCCGCCACGAGGGCGCGCCCGCCTGGCACGCCGGCGTCGCGCTGGCCGGGTTCATCGTGGCGGTGTTCCTCACGGCCAGGCTTCTCCGCGCTTGGGACGAGCACGCTAAGGCCGCGACGGAGCGCTCCGTCTGGCCCCGTCCGGCCGCGGTCGTGATCGCGGCCGAGGCGCTCCCGCTGGCCGCCGTCGCGATTGCCTGGGGGCTGGCCGACGGACGGCCGGCCGGGGCCGTGCAACTGACCTTGTGCGGGGTGGCGGCCTTCGCCATGGGCGGGCAGAGCGCGGCCGTCCGCGCGCTAGGGATCACGGACGTGTCGACCACGTTCTTCACCGGCACGCTCACCGACGCCGTCCGCGGCCTCGCCGGGCCGGGCCCGGCCCGGTGGTCGCGGGCCGCCAGCGGGCTGGTCGCGCTCGTCGCCGGCGCGGCCGCGGAGGGCGCGCTGCTGACCTACGGGCAGCCGCGGCTCGGGCCGCTGCTGCCCCTGGTCCTTGTCTGCTGCGTGGCGGCGCTGAGCCTGCGCGGGTTCAGCCGCGAAGGATGAACCGCTCGACGGCGTTGGCGAAGCCCTCGTCGGCGTTGGTCGTGGTCACCCGCCGGGCGGCGCGCTGCACCTCGAGGCTGGCGTTGCCCATCGCGATGCTGAGCCCGGAGTGGGCGAACATGAGGACGTCGTTGGGCATGTCGCCGATCGTGGCGATGCTGTCCGTCGAGATCGAGTACGTCCGCGCCAGGTACTGGGCGACCGCGCCCTTGTTCGCGTCGGGGTGCGTGACGTCCAGGTAGTAAGGCTGGGAGCGGGCGGCGGCCACGTGATCGCCGAACTTGTCGTGCGCGGCCTGCGAGGCGCGGGCGACGGCGTCCAGGTCGTCGCTGACGCCGACCAGCTTCGCCACGTCGGTGGTGAGCCCCTCGTAGCTGTCCACCACGGTCGGCTCGAACCGGACCGTCGCGGTTTCCCGCGCCACGTGCGGGCCCTTGGGGTCGAGGATGTACCAGTCGGCGCCCCGGTACACCCAGGTGTCCAGGCCGAACGAGGTGTTCAGCTCCGTCACCGGCACGACCAGGTCGTCGGGAATCGTCCGCTGCTCGATGACTGACATGTCCCGGTTCACGAGGATGCCGCCGTTGAAGGCGGCGATCGGCGTGCTGATATTGAGCGGCTCGATGAGCATCGACATGCCCTTGGGCGGCCGTCCGCTGGTGATCGCGAACAAGATCCCGGCCTCGCCGAGCTTGCGCACGGCCTCGATCGCCCGGTCGGTGAGGACCTTATCGGGCGTCACTAGCGTCCCGTCGACATCGGCAAGCAGCAGCTTGATGGTGCTGTCCATAACTAGCTGTATACCGGCCCGCGGTGGCCAGCAGGTAAACGCCCCCCGCCGACGGCCAACGTCGCCGAGGCCGCTGATGCCCGCGCCGCCGAACGTTCCAGTTGACCGCGGTCGCGCATTTTAGACTAGCCGGGTGAGCATCGCCCTGTACCTGCTGACGGACGTGCGCTGGCGGGGGAGACCAGTCGCGGGCGACCGCCCGCGGGCGCTGCTCGCCGCCCTGGCGGCGCGGGGCCGCCGCCCGGTGCCGGCCGAGGAGCTGATCGGGCTGGTCTGGGGAGACGAGGTCCCGCTCAACGGGCGTGAAGAGCCTGCAGGTGCTCGTGTCGCGGGTGCGCAGCGCGTGCGGCGCGGAGTCGATCGTGACCGACGGTGCCGGCTACCGGCTCGGGGCCGCGCCGGCCGAGGTTGACAGCGAACGGCTCGCGGCTCTCGCCCGTGACGCCGCAGCCGCGCTTGACCGGGACGCGGCCGCCGCGGCGACGCTCGCCCGGGAGGCCACGGAGCTGGCGGCCGGCCTGCCGGGTGTGAGCGACGAGGACGCCTGCCCGCTGGCGGAGGTCCGCCGCGCGGCCGCCGCGGACGCCGCCGCCGCCCGGGTGATCCTGGCGCGCGCGTCCAGCCGGACCGGGGCGCACGCGGACGCCCTGCCCGTTCTCGAGCTGGCGCACGCGGAGCGGCCACAGGACGAGCCGCTGCTCGCCGACCTGCTGCGCAGCGAGGCCGTCGTCCGCGGCCCGGCGGCGGCGCTCGACCGTTACGCGCGGTACCAGCGGGACCTGCGCGAGCGGCTCGGCGCCGACCCCGGTGAGCTGCTCAAGCAGGCCCACCGCGGCCTGCTGGCGCTTGACCGGCCGGTTCGCCGCGGCGTCAGGTACGACGCGACCACGCTGATCGGCCGCGACGCCGACCTGGAGCGGCTGCGGGCGCTGCTGGCCAGCTCGCGGGTGGTGTCCATCGTCGGCCCCGGCGGCCTGGGCAAGACCCGGCTGGCCCAGGCGATCGCCCGGACCGCGGCCGAGCCTGCCGTGCACGTCGTCGAGCTGGCCGGGGTCACCGCCGCGGAGGACGTCGCCGGGGAAGTCGGCTCCGTGCTCGGGGTCCGCGACTCGGTCAGCGGCCGCCGGGTCCTCACGACGGCGCAGCGGGCCGACGTCCGGGCGCGCATCGCCCAGCTGCTCGGGGAGTCGCCCGGCCTGCTGGTGCTCGACAACTGCGAGCACCTGATCGAGGCGGTGGCCGGGCTGGTCGCGTTCCTGGTCTCCGCGACGCCCGACCTGCGCGTGCTGATCACCAGCCGGGCGCCGCTCGCCATCGCCGCCGAGCGCGTCTACCTGCTCGGCGAGCTGGATGCCGGCGACGCCGCGCGGCTCTTCAGCGAGCGGGCGGTGGCCGCCCGGCCGAGCGTCCGGCTCACCGGCGAGCTCGTCGCGAGCATCATCGCCCGGCTTGACGGCCTGCCGCTGGCGATTGAGCTCGCCGCCGCCCGGGCGCGGACGTTGGCGCTTGAGGAGATCGACCGCCGTCTTGAGGACCGGTTCGCGCTGCTGCGCGGCGGCGACCGCAGCGCCCCCGGCAGGCACCGGACCCTGTTCGCGGTCATCGACTGGTCGTGGAACCTGCTGAACCCGGCCGAGCAGCGGGCGCTGCGGCGGCTGGCGCTGTTCCACGACGGGTTTACGCTCGCGGCGGCCGAGGCGGTGCTCGGCGACGACTCGGCCGAGGCGGTGCCTGGGCCTCGTCGACCAGTCGCTGCTGAGCGTCAGGGAAACCGCGGCCGGCGGCCGCTACCGGATGCTGGAAACGGTGCGCGAGTTCGGCCGCATGCGGCTCGCCGACGCGGGCGAGGAGGCGGCGGCGCTGGCCGCCCAGCGCCGCTGGGCGGCCGCCTACGCGTGGCAGCAGGGCGCGCTGCTCGCCGACCAGCGGCCAGTTCGCGGCCATCGACGCGCTCGGCGCCGAGGAGGTCAACCTGGCCGACGAGTTGCGCGCCGCGCTCGCCGACGGCGACCGCGGCTCGCTGGTTCAGCTGCTGGCCGCGCTCGGGCTGTTCTGGACGGTCCGCGGCGAGCACGTCCGGCTCTTCGCGCTGGCCGCGGCGGTCGCCGAGGCGCTCGGGACTGGCCGCCGCCGCCCGAGCTGGCGGACGCAGCGCGCGCCGCGGTGATGATCACGCTCAGCAACTCGCTGATGACGACGGCCGTGAGCGGCAGCGAACTCCGCGCCGATCTTGCTGGGGCTGGGGCAGGACGACGCGGGCAGCCCGCAGCTGTCCGGGCTGACGCGGGTGCTGCTCGCGCACGACCCGGCGGAAGCCGACCCCGACGCGTTCGTGGGCCGGCTTGAGCGGCTCGCCGACGGCGAAGACCGGCCGACCGCGCTCGCCGCCAGCCAGTGGGTCTGCCATATGCGGGAGAACGCCGGGGACGTGGCGGGCGCGATCACCGCCGCCAAGCGCACCCTGGCGCTGTCCCGCGACGATGACGGCCCCTGGGCGGCGGCGATGCCGCGGGCCACCCTGGCCCAGCTCTCCATGCACGTCGGCGACCGGGCCGCGGCGGTCGAGCACGCCACCGCCGCCTTGCCGGTGATGCGGCGGCTCGGCGCCAGCGACGACGAGCTCCAGCTCCGCTCGCTGCTCGTGCTGTGCGCGATCGCCGACGGGCGGCTCGCCGACGCGAAGGACGAGCTCAGCCGGATCGACGACGTCGGCGAGGCCCCGGCGACGTTCGGCGGCGGGGCCGTGCGCGTGCTCTGCCAGGCCGAGCTGGCGCTCGCGGCCGGCGACCACGCCGACGGCCTGCGCCTGCACCGCGAGGGCGCGGCCCGCATGCGCGCGATGCGCCTGCCCGGAGTCGCCTTGACCGGGCTGGAACCGTGGGTGCTGTTCGGCGACTCCGTGGCGCTGAGCGCGCACGCCCACTACGCGGCGGGCGACGACGAGGCGCACGGGCACGGCGCTGTTCCTCGCCTGCCGGGAGAACGCGATCCGGGTGTTCGGCACCGCCGGCCCCGGGCCTTGACTACCCGGCCGCGGGCCAGTTGCTGTTCGCCCTCGGCGCCTGGGCCCTGCTCCGCCGCCAGCGTCCGGCAAGCCAGCTCCGGCCGAGGTCGCCCTGCGGCTGCTCGCGCTCGCGGACCGGTTCGCCTACAACCGGACGATGCCCACCATGATGTGGGAGCGGATCGGGCCGCCGGCCGAGGAAGCGGCGCCCGGCCGGCTCGACGAGTTCCTGGCCGAGTACGCGCGACCGCCAGGCCGACCTCCTTGCGAGGCCTGCCGTGCGGTGGAACCTGCCCGGCTGAGCAGACCGCGGCTTCCCGGCTACAGGTGCCGCCGGTAGCTGCGCACCGACAGCGGCGCGAAGATCACGATCACCACCAGGCCCGCGAGCACCGTCCAACCCACCTCGCCGCTGATCGTGGCGTGGTTGGCCAGGTCACGGGTGGCCGACACCAGGTGCGAGACCGGGTTGACCTTCACGAAGTCCGCCAGCCCGGTCGGCAGCGTGCCGACCGGGACGAACGCGTTGGACAGGAAGGTCAGCGGGAACAGGATCATCATCGACAGCCCCTGCACGCTCCTGGCGCTCTTGGCGATCGTGCCGATCCAGGTGAAGATCCAGGCGAGCGACCAGCCGGTGAACACCGACAGCACGATCGCGCCGAGCACGCCGAGCACGCCGCCGCCGGGCCGGTAGCCGATGATCACGCCCATCACGAAGGTCAGGCTGGCGGCGATCAGGTAGCGCACCAGGTCGGCCATCATCGGCCCGGCCAGCGGGGCGATCCGGGCGATCGGCAGCGACTTGAACCGGTCGAAGACGCCCTTGTCCATGTCCTCGCGCAGCTGCACGCCGGTGGCCATGCACGTGGTCAGCACGGTCTGCGCGACGATGCCGGGGATCATCAGCGGCAGGTAGCTCTGACACGTTGCCGGAGATCGCGCCGCCGAAGACGTAGGCGAACATCGCCGTGAACAGCAGCGGCTGCAGCGCGACGTCGAAGAGCTGCTCCGGGTTGCGGCGCATCTTTTTCAGCGACCGCCAGGCCATGAACAGCGTCTGGCTGACGGTCGTCGGCGACGCTGGGCGCGGCCGGGCCCGGGCCACCGCGTCGGCCGGGTCGACGACCCGCGGCCGGGCGGTGTCGGCCGGGACGGGGGCGATCATCGTGCTCACTTGACCTCCAGTGGTGTGTCGGCGCTTGTCTCGTCGTTGGCGACGTCCCGCTCGTCGGGTTGCCCGGCGTCGTCACCCGTGCCGTGGCCGGTGAGCGCCAGGAAGACCTCGTCGAGCGTCGGCTTGGCGACGCTCACCGCGGCGATGGACACCCCGGCCTGACGCAACCCGACGAGGACGTCGGCCGCCCGGTCGGCGGCGTCGAGCGGCACGTTCATCCGTCCCGACTCGGGCGCGAGGACCGGCTCAGCGCCCGCTACCCGCAGCACGACCTGCCGGGCGAGCTCCTGGTCGGCACCCGCGGCCAGCTGTAGCTGCAGGGTCGAGTTGCCGACCGAGGTCTTCAGCTCGTCCGGCGTGCCCTCGGCGACCTTGCGGCCCTGGTCGATCACCGCGATCCGCATCGGCGAGCTGGTCCGCCTCGTCCAGGTACTGGGTGGTGAGCAGCACCGTGCAGCCGTCGGCGACCAGGCCGCGGATGGTGTCCCACATCTCGCCGCGGGTGCGCGGGTCAAGGCCGGTGGTCGGCTCGTCGAGGAAGATCAGCGGCGGCCTGGTGATCAGGCTGGCCGCGAGGTCGAGGCGGCGCCGCATCCCGCCGGAGAACTGCGAGATGGGCTTGTCCGCGGCGCCTTCGAGGCCGAACTGCGCGAGCAGCCGCTTCGCGGTCGCGCGGGCGTCCGCCGAGCGCAGGCCCTGCAGCCGGCCGAACAGCCACAGGTTCTCCGCGGCGGTCAGGTCCTCGTCCACTGACGCGTACTGGCCGGTGACCCCGAGCAGCTGGCGGACCCGGTGCGGCTCGCGGGTGACGTCCACGCCGAACACCCGGGCCTGCCCGGCGTCGATCGGCAGCAGCGTCGCGAGCATCTTCAGGGCCGTCGTCTTCCCCGCCCCGTTCGGGCCGAGCACCCCGAAGATCTCGCCCTGGCGTACCTGCAGGTCGACTCCGTCGACCGCGCGGAGCCGGCCGAAGGCCTTGACCAGGCCGACGGCGTCAATAGCGGCTGTGGCTGTCATCGCATCGCTTCCTTACTGACCGGATGTTCACGATCAGCAAGGTAAGCGGGCGCGGCTTCACCGCGGCTACACGCCGGTAACGCGGCCTCTCACCGCGCCTAGCGCGGTCAACCGGCCGGAATTCTGTCCGTGTGGCCCACGAGGCCAGCACTGGGCGTGTGCCCGGGTGCCACAAGGCCAAGCGGTTACCGCCCGGGGTGCGTGCGTGCCACAAGGCCCGAATATTCTGACCCTGTGTGCCACGAGGCTAGCTGTCGGCCTGGGCGGCCGGCCAGCCCGGCGCCGCCAGGTCGACCCGGTAAGCCGTGACGGTGCCTTCGGTCGCGAGCTTGGCCAGCTCGGCCGAGGAATGCAGCGCCCCGGCGATCACATGCGCGCCGCTGGCGGCGAGCGCGCGCGTCACGGCAAGGCCGATGCCGCGGCCCGCGCCGGTGACAACGGCGGTCTGCCCGGTGAGGTCGATGTTCGTCATGCATATAGACACTACGGGTGCCGCCCCCCTGGCGGCTTGGTTCAGCCGGCCCGCGCCGTTTCGCGCCCAGGGCAACGGGGGCAGCGACGGGCGAAGCCACGCACTCGTTCGGAAAAATTCAAAATCCTTTCTCCCGAACGGAGGCGGGTTTCCTGTCACCGGTCAGCGGTAACCGGCGGCCTGGATGCGGTACAGGTCGGCGTACCGGCCGTCGCGGGCGAGGAGTTCCTCGTGGCTTCCGGCCTCGGCGACGCGGGCGCCGTCGAGTACCACGATGAGGTCGGCCATCCGGACCGTGCTGAAGCGGTGCGACACCAGGATGGTCACGCTCCCGTTCTTCCTGGCTTCCCTGGCGGTGGCGGCGTAGCGCTCGAACAGCTGGTGCTCGGTCTCCGCGTCGAGCGCCGCCGTCGGCTCGTCGAGCGCCACGAGCAGCGGCGCGTCCCGCATGAACCCGCGGGCCAGGGCGAGCTTCTGCCACTGGCCGTAGGAAACGTCGACGCCCGCGGGCCAGGAAGGCCCGAGCTGGGTCCGCAGTCCGGCCGGGAGCGCTTCGACGAGGTCGCGGGCGCCGGCCCGGTCGGCCGCGGTGACCAGCGCCGGCTCGTCGTCCCGCCGCGGCAGGTCGCCGACGCCGATCGCGACCCGCGCGTGGAACTCGAAGCGGAAGAAGTCCTGGAAGGCCCCGGCCAGCCGCTCCCGCCAGCGCACCGAGTCGATGCTGGCCAGGTCCGTTCCGTCGACGAGGATGCGCCCGGCGGTGGGGGAGTAAAGCTTCGCGAGCAGCTTGACCAGCGTGGACTTCCCCGCGCCGTTCTCTCCCACGATGGCCACCACCGACCCGGCGGGCAGGAAGAGGCTCACGTCGTCAAGCGCCAGCCGGTCGGCGCCCGGGTAGCGGAAGGTGACGTGCTCGAGCCGGATGCCCTCGCCGATCTCGTCCGGCGCGGGCCGGTCCGCGTGCTGGACCGCGGCGCTCGCGTAGTCCTCAAGCCAGGCGAGCCGCTGCGCCCCGTCCATCCAGGTGCCGCGCAGGAAGCCGATCTCGCCGACCGTGGCGTTCAGGTAGGAAGACAGCCGGGCGCCGGCGGTCAGCACGAGGATCGCCCCGGCCGCCGACGCCCGCGGGCCGGCGGCGACCAGGGCGATCGCGCCGACGTAACCGAGGGCGAACACCGCCCAGCCGCCCGCGTACCAGGCGGCGGAGCGTGACCGGGCGGCGGCGACCGGCCCGTACCAGCGCTCCCACGCGGCCCGGCGCCGGTCGGCGAGCGCTGCCCCGATGCCGAGTACCCGCAGTTCCTTGCCCGGGGAGGCCGTGGTGGACAGCGCGTACAGGTGCGTGGCGAGCCGGGTCGACTGCGCGCCGCGCTCCTGGGCGGACGCGCTCGACGACCGGACGCCAGGAGGTGGCCGCCACCGTCGGGAGCGCGAACAGGACAAGCGTGATCAGGACCGGGTTCACGGTGCCGAGCAGCGCCACCGTGATGGCCAGCCTTAGCAGCCAGCCGACGGTGGAGAAGACCGACATGTACATGTGGTCGAGGGTGTAGGTCTCCTCGCGCAGCACCGCCAGCCGGTCCAGGTACTCCGGCCGCTCCTGGTGCGCGATCGTGCCGATGGTCGCCTGCAGCCTGGCCACGTGGGACTCGAGCGCGATGGTGACCTTGTCCCGGAAGCGCCGCTGGATCCGCGTCGACACGGTGGAGAGCAGCCAGGTCGCCGCCGCCGAGACCGCCAGCGCGATGACCGCGAACCGCAGCAGGCCGCTCTGGTGCTGAAGCACCCCCTCGCCGAGCAGCTTGAACCAGTAAGGCCAGCAGCGCGTCGGGCACGGCGGCGACCAGGGCGAGCACGAAGGCGACGCCCATCAGCGCGGGCTCGTAGCGGAAGCCGAGCAGGCACAGCCGCCACATCGAGCGCAGCGCCGGCGGCAGCGGGCCCACGGCGTCAGTGCTCAAGGCGTCGGGGGCCGCGGGCTCAGGAGAGGACATCGAAGGTCACCTCTTCCTCGCCTTCCTCTGGGGTTCCGGCGGCGAACCGCTCCGCCTGCAGCGAGAACATGCGCCAGTAGCGGCCGCGGAGCGCCATCAGCTCGTCGTGACTGCCGAGCTCGGCGACGGCGCCGTCGTCGATGACCGCGATCCGGTCGACGTGCCTGACCGTGTTGAACCGGTGCGAGATGAGAATCGTCGTGCACGACCGGGTCGCCGCGAGGATGCGCTCGAAGATCTCCGACTCGCCGCGGACGTCGAGCTGGGCCGTCGGCTCGTCGAGCAGCACGAGCCCGGCCCCCAGCCGGACCGCGGCGAGGGCCCGGGCGAGCGCGACCCGCTGCCACTGCCCGCCGGACAGGTCGGTGCCGCCCGTGTACCCCTTGGCGAGCACCGTGCCCAGGCCGGCCAGTTCCGTCGCCCCGGCCGCGGCGAGCGCGGCGGCGATGGCGTCATCGAGTCCCGCTTCCTCGCCGCCGCCGGCGGCCTGCCGCGGCGCCACGTTTTCCCGCAGGGTCAGCTCGAACCGGACGAAGTCCTGGAATACCACCGTGACCCGGCGCCGCCACGCGGCCAGGTCGATTTCCCGCAGGTCGGTGCCGTCGACCTCGATCACGCCGGACTGCGGGTCGTACAGCCTGCACAGCAGCTTGGCCAGGGTGGTCTTGCCGGCGCCGTTCTGGCCGACGATGGCGAGCGAGCTCGCCGGCGGGGATCTCCAGGCTGAGCCGGCTCAGCACGGGCCGGTCCGGGCTGGCCGGGTAGGCGAACGTCACGTCGCGGAACGTGACCCGGTGCGCCGGAAGTCCGTCGGCCGGCCGGGTGCCGGAAGCGATCGTGCCCGCGCGGCCCAGGGCGCCCGCCCGGTCCTTCGTGCCCGCCAGCCGGGCGACCGCCGCGACCGGCGCGGCGGCACCGTCGAGGGCCCAGTTCAGCCCGCCGAAGGCGATCATCGACGTGCCCGCGGCCGCCGAGGCGTAGGCGATCAGGGAGCCCAGCGAGAGCCGGCCGTCAAGCGCGGCGGACCCGAGCATCCAGAACACTCCGCACGTTGGCCGCCAGCACGAGGACGAGGCTCAGCAGCACGGAGCGCTCGCGCATCCGGGTCGCCTCGTACTGCAGCCGGTGCAGCCGCCTCCGGCTGGCCAGGAACCGGTCGAGCACCCAGTCGGGCAGCCCGAAGATGCGCAGTTCCTTCGCCGCCGGCGGGTCCACGGCCAGCCGGTAGGCGTAGTCGGCGTCCCGCTGCGCCTGCCGCACTTCCGGCGTGTTCCTGTCCCGCCACACGGCGCTCTCGCGCAGCAGCCAGTGCGTGCCGAGCCAGCCGCCCGCCAGCGCCGGCGGCGCCCACCAGGCGAAGCCGAAGAGCACGCACGCCTGGGCCAGCCCGGCCACCATGTTCACCAGGCTGCTCGCGATGAAGTCCATCGAGATCGACAGCGGCGGCCCGGTCATGCCCCGGTCGAAGTCGCGCGCCACCTGCAGGTCGGTGGCGAGCTCGGGATCTTCCAGGTGCCCGATCCCCGGCACCGCGACGCACGCGCCGGTGAGCTCGTCGTACAGCCAGGCCGCCGTCCGGTCCCCGAGGTTGGCGGAGAGCGCCGTGTGCAACGGGCCGAGCACCTGCATGAGGACGAAGACCACGGCCACGGCGAGCAGCGGCGCCGCCAGGCCGGAGCCCCGCTCGACGGCGGACACCAGCAGCCCGGTGGCGATGGCGAAGCCCGCCGGCAGCAGGCCGCGGGCGGCGAGCAGTCCCCACCAGCCCGCGGCCAGCGGCCGGTCGGCCCGCCAGAGTGCCCCGGCGAGCCGCAGTTCCTGCCGGTCCAGCAGCCGCGCCAGCACGGGCCTCCCCGGCGACCTTCTCCCGTCATGCCCCCATACTCTCAGCCGCCGGCCGTCCCTGCCTAGTTCAAATCGGCACTGAAATTCGAAGGCTCGCCATCGGTGATGCCGCTGGCAGCCATAAATATCGATCCGCGCGCTCGCTGGCCAGGTTCGTGACACTCCGCTGTCTCCATACTGCCCGTCGAGTCCGGGGATCGTCATCGACGAAGCTTCAGGTGGGTACGCGGCGGGTCGGCGTCGCGCCGGGCGCAGCCTTTCCGTCGCGACTCTTTTCCCGGTCGGCGCGTATCTGGAGCCGGCGTTCCGGTTCCGCCTGCGCGCTGCGCTGGTGTCTCGACGCCGGGAGGGTGAAGGCGGCGAGCAGGAGCGGGATCGGGGTAAAGATGAACAGGAAGAACATGGCCAACTGGGCGCCGTATTCCTGCACAAGAATGCCCCCCATGATGGGGCCTATCGCGCAAGCGGAGAACGACGCGAGCCGACCTCGTGCTAGTGACTCGACCCAGCATCTCTTGACTAGCATTCTGCATCAGATGAGTGTCGAGCGCGATATTCCCCAATGCCCCGGAAAGCCCAGGATGGCCATTGTGGCCGCGGTAATGGGAAATTGCCGGCCAACCGGAAGAATAAGAAAGGAAAAACTGACGAACCATACCCCAGTCTGAATCAGCATCCAGAAGCCGCCAACCCGCGGGAGCAGCCGAGCTGCCGCCGCGGACCCGAGGAAGCCGCCCACACCCGAAGCCGCGAGTACCATTCCGATAGCGAGAGCCGACAGTTGTCGACTATGCGCTTCGCCAAGGAATACGACGATTAGCCCTTGAAAAATCAGTGTGCCAACGGAGAAGGATACTATTGCCGTGCAGGCGAACCGGTCTCCATTTATCCAGCGCAGCCCCTGTCTGATGTCGGTCATCAGGCTTGCCTTGGGTGCCCGGTCGCGCTCAAGCGGAAGTTCTTGTGTCTGCGGCGCCGTCTTTAATGCTGAAATAGCGCGGCCACGGAATAAACAAAGGAGGCCGCGTCCGCGAGGAATGGAAATATCGCCCCAAAGCCGAATAGCAGACCGCCGAGTGGACGTCCTGCCACCAGCACCACGTGTGTCCGCGCCTCCGTCCGGACGAGCGCGGAAGATACCTGGTCACGTCCCACGATCGAGCCGACATAGCGTCGTTCGGCGAGTCCGGAAAATACCTCAAGTACCCCCTCGATCACGGCCACCGCCATCAGCAGCGGCACCATGGGCCGACCGAAGGCGAGCGTTACGGCGACTGCCCCGATGGCCACCCCGCGGCCGAACTCGCTCAGCAGCATGACCCGCCGCGGGCTCCACCGTGGACTCCATCGGTCGACGAGGGCACCCGCGGGGCATGTATGCCAACATACTCGGCGCCGTGGTGGCAAAGACCGCGCATCCGGCATTAAACGGTGAACCGGTCAATGGAGGATGAGCAACGGGTACGCGATGGAGGTGACGTGACTGCCAAGCATCGATATCGATGATGCTCCCAACAGTCGCCTAAATGTCGAGTTTCCCCTTATTGACCCGATAGTCCGGATTTTCTCGGAGGCGGTTACGGTCACCGTGTAGCCTCGATATCCCTCACATTAGGATCGGTATGCCGCAAATAAGATAGGTAGTCACCAGGACGGGGGTCGCGGGCAGGATGTCCGCCGTATGGCACTGAGCGCAAATTATGGTCCCTTGGGCCGCTGGATGTTGGCTAAATTGATATACAGATGTATCTGCCGGACCGGATGGATGTTACTCCAAGTTGTCAAATGACTGCCCTTGGTTAAGGAGATGCGTCCGGTGGCGGTGCGGCAGGCCGCCACGGTGACGCCAATCGCGCTCGTCACCCCGACAAATGCTGTTTTATCGCGCCGACCGCTGTGCTTTCGCCGTGCGGCCCGGGCTGGCCGAGGGTCGGCCGAATCGTTATCGTTACGCCGTGGCACTGCCGGCCGCGGCTCGTCGGCGCGGTCCAGCGGTCGCGTGCGCGGTCGTTAGCCACGAGCGGGTCGGGCGGCTTGCGACGGCTGTCTCTCCCTTAACCTCCTGGGGCTGATGGAATTCTTGCGCCGCGCGTTGCAATTTCGCCGTTATTGAACTGGTGGAAGACTAGAGATTGCTGTTGGAGATGACTGCCGGCTGTTAGGAATGACTCTCATGATCGGACTTGTGTTCTGTGATTTCAAGGTGGGTGTGGTTTAATTAGCCCATGGCGGGAGCGGTTCAACTCGAGTGGCCTTTTACTCTTGATATATCCGAGCTTATGGCCAGCGGCTGGAGGCCCGTTCCCTTCCGTGAGTTCGTGATCAAGGTTCACAGTCGCTGCGATCTCGCGTGTGACTACTGCTATATGTACGAGATGGCGGACCAGTCCTGGCGGGACCGGCCGCGCAGCATGTCAATCGAGATCGCGCGCCGTACCGCGATGCGCATCGGCGAGCATGCGCGCAGTCACCAGATACCGAGCGTGGCGCTTATCTTGCATGGTGGCGAGCCGCTACTCGCGGGACGCGAACTTATCGCTGAATTCGTGTGCGCCACCCATGCCGCCGTTGGCGCGGGCGTGCAGGTCGACGTCAGAGTGCAGACGAATGGAGTCGGCCTCAACGATTCTTACCTGCACCTATTCAACGATCTTGACGTCCACGTGGGCGTGAGCCTTGACGGCGGGCCGGAGTCACACGACCGGCATCGACGGTTCCCGAGCGGACGAGGCAGTTACGCCGCGGTCGCGGCTGGCTTGGACAGGCTCACGCGTACACCCTTCCGGCACCTTTTCACCGGGCTGCTGTGTACCATCGACCTCCGCAACGACCCCATAGGGACGTACAAGGCCCTCACGGAATTCGATCCGCCGAGGGTCGATTTCTTGCTTCCGCACGGGACGTGGGCATCCCCGCCGCCCGGGCGAATGCCCGGAGCGGCGGACACCCCGTACGCCGACTGGCTCATCGCGATTTTCGACCACTGGTACTCGGCTCCCGGCATCCCGGTGCGGCTGTTCGAGGAGATCATGCAAGCGCTTCTCGGCGCGGACGCGGCGCATGAAATGCTCGGCCTGTCTCCCACGAGGATCGTTGTCATCGAGACCGACGGCGCAATCGAGCTGGCCGACAACCTTAAGGTGGCGTACCACGGCGCCGGGATGACCGGCCTGCACGTCACCGACAACTCCCTGGACGAAGCGCTGCTGCAGCCGGGCATAGTGGCCCGCCAGTTGGGGGAACGGTCACTGTGCCCGCAATGCCGCGCTTGCGACATCCGCCGCGTCTGCGGCGCCGGCCTCTATGCGCACCGGTACCGCCCAGGCGCCGGCTTCTATAACCCCTCGGTCTACTGCCCGGATCTCATCAAGCTCATCGGTCACATTCGCAAGACCATGCAGACCGATATCGACAGGCGGCGCGGGAAGCAGGCCCGCGCATGAAGTTGCGGTATCACGCGATACCGCGAGATCTGTTTGACGCGCTGGCAGCCGGCGGCGGGGGACCCGAGGCGATTGGGGTCCTGGCGGCGGCCGAGCAAAGCAAGCACGGCGCGTTGCTGCGCGGTGTCTTGGCTGCGGCGGCAAAGGCCGGCGACGCCACCCAGGCTAGGTACGCCAGCATCGGCAGGCAGGTGCTCACGGAAGTCGAACGCCTTGACCGCGACGCTGCCGACCGGGTGATCGGCTACCCTGCCGTCGGCGCCTGGGCGATCAAGCACTCTGCGCGCATCGCAGACGAATAGCGGGGCACCGGGCGCCGCACCCGCGCGACTGGCCACGGTAGCGGCCGCGGCCGCGATCCGGTCCGGGCTTGACGCCGAAGTACCTGTGCTGCCGGTCGACGGGGTCGTCTCGCTGCCCTCGCTTGGTGCCGCACGAGTGGACGCCGATTCGGCCGTGGTACGCAGCTAGTCCAGGGAGCGCCGAGGTCCGCTGGGCGCATGGCCGGGTGGAGATCCCGCCGGAGAGCGCACCGCGCACCTGGATGGCTGGGGATACGCGATTGCCAGCGCGGGAGACCTGGCGGCGGTCATCGAAGACCTTGACCCGTTCCGCATGCCCGCGGTAAGCCGGTGCCTCGCGCCGCGGCTAACCGCCCAGGCAAGCGCGGGGCTGGCAGCGACACTTCCAGCAGGGCTGGGAAGTCCTCGCGACCGGGCATCCCGCGATCGCCGCGGAGGTCGCCGCAGCGATTTCGGTCATCGTCCCGCTGAGCAGGTCGGTGCACGGCCACCTCAGCTCCAGTCGTCCCGAGACCTTCGGCGCGCTGGCGATGTCGGAACCGCCCGATCCCGAGACCTGCGCGAGCACGCTCACCCATGAGCTGCAGCACCTGAAGCTGTGCGCGGTGCTCGATGTTGTCAGCCTGACCGAGCCCGACGACGGCCGCCGCTACTACGCGCCTGGCGCGACGACCCGCGGCCGGTCGCCGGCCTGCTCCAGGGAGCATACGCGCACCTGGGCGTGACCGAGTTCTGGCGCGGGCAACGTCAACTGACGACCGGGCGCGGCCCAGTTGCGGGCGGACGGCGAGTTCGCCCTGTGGCGGGCAGGGACCGCGCGCGTCATCGACACTCTGCTGTCAAGCAACCGGCTGACACCCGCCGGCACGGACTTCGTGCAGCGCATGTCGGAGACCGCCGAGCGCCTGGACGGGCGAGCCGGTCTCGGCGCAGGCGCGGGCATCCGCACTGCGCGAGGCCAGGAGCCACCTGGCTCAGTGGGAGTTGCGCCACGGACCCGTCCCTCGCCTGGCCTGATGGAGGTCAGATCGGCGGCGGGTCGAAGTCGACGTCGATCCGCGCCCCGCTGGCGGCGGCCTCCGTCAGCGGATCATTCGGCCCGAAGGAGTGCGCGCACTTGCTCGTCGTCGCGGCGGAAAGCATCCTCGCTTCCTCCCCGGCCCCGTCGGCGCGCCAGGTCAAGCGCTAGGTTCGCGGCGCAGCTCAGGGTCAGGAAGTGATCATCACCGAGCAGGCGGGTGAGCCGCCGCCAGCGAGTCCTCGCCAAGGGCGCGAGCGGCGTGTATCTCACCGAGCGCCGCCAGGTCGCTGGCGAGATTGACCGCGACTGTGAGCGAGAAGAAATGGTCGCGGGTCAGTCTCGCGTCCAGCCCCGCCAGCGCGGACTCGTTCAGCCGGCGGGCCTCGACGGGATCCCCGGCCAGTCGGCGCAGCAGTGCGAGGTTTCCGATGCAGCCGTAATTGTAGGGGTGCTCGGCGCCGTAGACGCTCGGGATATTTCTCCGCCGTCGCCGCGGCTAGTTCGAGCGCCTGAGTCAATTTGCCCGACGACCCGCTGGATGTTGTAAAGGCTGATCGCGGCGGCCATCGTGTCTGGATTCTGCTCTCCGCGACGGAGCCTGCATTGCTCCAGCGTGTCGGCGGCTAGTTCAAGCGCCTCGTCGTAATTGGCGGGGATCCTGCGCATAGCGATCGACAGGTCTGTTGCCGCGCGCAGCGTCAGGTAGTGCTCGGGGCCGAGTTCGTGCAGGCCGTAAACTGTGGCCTCCAGGCCCAGGTCGCGGGCCTGGGGGAAATTGCCGCAGAGCCGGACCGCCCTGGCCAGTCCGGTCCATGCATTAAGCACCTCAGTCGCGGCGCATCTGGTTTTGCATCGCGCTGCTGGATGTAAACGTTCTTGTGCAGGTCGCGTGCCTCGATGTATCTGCTGTTCAGCCCGTAGTCGAGCGCGAGATTGTTCATGACCCGCAATGTCTGCGGGTCTGTCGGCCCGAAGACTTCATCGTGCAGTGCGCGGGTCTCTTCATCCAGGACGAGCGCGGCGGTGAAATCGCCGCGAGCCCGCAGGTCGGCGCCGAAAGCGTTCCGCAGGTGCAGTGTGAGGGGGTTCCGTGGTTCGAGGACCTGTTCGGCACTGCGCAGCGTGGTTTCGATGGTCTGGTAAGCCGCCGCCGCGTCGCCGAGTTCCCTGAGCGCGTTGCCGAGGTGGCGATTGGCATCGAGAACGTAGGGATCAGTCGGGACCCGAGTCTTCGGTCCACTGCTCGATGAATCGCTCGGCGAACAACCGGCAGGACGCGAAGTCGCCGGAGACATAGAGATACCGCACCACGTCCAGGGCGAAACCGCGGTGCGCAGGCACCTGGCAGTGCGCCAGGTCCGTCGTCGGCGAACCGACGTGCGCCACCAGATCGCGGTACTGCGGCCAGGTCTTCGCGTCGGTGGGGTTTCCCGGCGCTCCGGCGGCGAGGATGGAGTGCGCGTCCTGGCGGTACCTGCCTTGCTCGGCCGGGTCGAGTTCGGCGCGGAGCAGTGCCTGGATCAGACGGTGCACCGTGATGTAGGCGCCGTCCTTCTTCACCAGGGCGTACCGCCCGAGCGTGCTGATGGCCGAGGACAGACTCGATGGGGTCGGCGATCACGTCGCCCACCCCGGTCTGGCTTCCTGCGAACCGAGCTTGAATACGTCGCGCGGGATCGGCTCAGGGCCGAGGAAGGCGCAGCACCGCAGCAGCTCAAGCGCCTGTGGTGACTGCTGCCGCAGCTTGACGACCGAGATCTGCCAGGCGGCCGTCATCGACGTCGGGTACTCCAGCGAGGTCCCCTGGGCGAGGATTCCGCGACTCGCTCATCGAGCAGCCGGAGGTACTCGCTCGACGGCCATGCCGCCCTCGTAAATCACGGCCGCCCGCCTGCACCAGCGCGAGCGGCAGGTCGCCAAGTGCCTCCGCGAGCCTGTCCGCGTCCGCCTCGGCAAGGCGCTTGGGCACGCGCTTCAGCAGGAACTGGATGCTTTCCGCCCGTTCGAACACGTCCAGGGGAATCGTGTCGACGACGGGGCCCCAGCATGATTTCGTGACGTGATCAGCACGTCGCCAGGGCCGCTGGGGATGAAGGGTAGGAGTTCTTCCGGCTGGTCGGCGTTGTCGAAGATCAACAGCCAACGGCTATACGGCTCGCCTCGCCGGAGAGCATCGAGAACGGCCCGGCGTTGTCAGGTCGATTCCGGACGCTGAGGGCGCCGGCAGGCCAAGATGCTCCGCCAGTCCCGCCAGCGAAGACCGGACGAGCGGCGTCTGGTCCGCGCGGATCCAGCAGACAAGGTCGTAATCGGCGCCGTACTGGTACGCGTACTCGATCGCTACCGCAGTTTTCCCCACGCCGCCGAGGCCCTGCAGCGCCTGCGGCAGCGACTCCTTTGACAGCAGCACGGCTGGCTTGCTGCCCTCGGGTCGTTGCCCCAATTGCTCGAGGACGTCGGTGCGCCCGGTGAAGTTCTTGTTGCGCGGCGGAACACCCACCCAGATACGGGCGGTCGACCATGACCTTTGCGGAGTACCTGGAACCGTCACAACGCCTATCTATAATGTGTTTCCGCTGCTGCTAACGGTACGATCTTTCTGGTCGCAGTTTCGATTACTTGAACGACAACGATGACTGCGTGTGATAATGTTTCTGGTGATCTCAATGATCCAGGATTGCTCGTAGCGAGAAAGGCACATACATGCACTCGACAAATAGCGCGCGAGCGGAGGATTATGAGAGAGGCGTTCCGGCTCGACGGAGAGCTGTCGCCAGTGATTCGCGGCCGCGGGAGGAGAATCATGAGCGAAGATGTCACCGATCAGTCGTTGCTTGATGTCAGTGGACTCGGCTGGGGGAATCGCTTGATGAGTCCGCCCTGGCGAGAGCGCTGCAAGCGGATCCTGGCAGTCAAGCGCACGAGGGTCCGAGCAACAGTTTTTCGGCCAGCATCTAAGGTGGTCTGACGACTGGGCCTGGGCGATCATGTGCCAGAATTAGGGCTGGTGCTTCGGTCATGCCACTGCGGGTTGGCCGCTAGGAGGAGCAGTGGCGGATGGGGCTGCTGTGAGGAGGCTCGGCGCCGCGGAGGGGAAGCCGGACGCGCCTTATCCTGGCCCGCGCCCTTTTCGGCAGGCCGATCAAGATCGCTTTTTCGGGCGCGAGACCGAGTCCAAGCGCGCTAGCGGAGTTCTGGCAGGATAACCGGATCGTGCTCGTCGCCGGGCCGGTTGCCAGCGGAAAGACATCCCTGCTCCACGCCGGTGTCCTGCCGATCCTGACGCGGCATGCGCGCGCGTGTCTTCCGCCCGGCCGGGTCTCCTACGGCGCGACGTTCCCCACCGCGGCACTGCCGAAGCACAATCCCTACACGCTCGCCCTGCTGCGCTCCTGGTCGCCGGGCGAGGCGCCCACCCGGCTGGTCGACCTCACCGTCCGGGACTTCATCGCAGCGCACGCCCAGCCGGCACAGCGGCCCGCTGTACGCCGCGATCGACCAAGTCGATGACCTGCCTGCCGATTCCGGGCCCGCGACTGGACCACCGCGACAAGTTCCTCGCCGAGCTCGCGGACGCGGCGGAGGCGGAACCGCGCTTGCACCTGCTGCTCCTGGCGCGCGATGACACGGCCGACCTGATCTCCGCGAAGCTGCGCGAGGGCGGCGCGATTCGATCTCGCCGCGCTGACCCGCCGTCGGCGCGATCGAGGCGGTGGCCGGGCCGGCCGCGGGCGCCGGACGGTCATTCGCCGACGGAGCCGCCGAGAAGCTCGTCACGGACCTGCAGACCAGTCGCATCGTGGTCGCCAACGGGGCCGAGCGGCACGTGCACAGCGACCAGGTCGAGCCCGCGCTTCTCCAGGCCGTCTGCGCGCGGCTGTGGGACTCGCTGCCACCGGCACCGAGCACATGACGATGCGGGATGTGCGCCTGTTCGGGGACGCCGACAAGGCGCTGGCCGCGCTACTGCGGCCAGATCATCGCCGCGGTCGCCGATGACTTCGACCGGCCGGTGGCGTGGGTCCGCAACTGGCTGCTCCGCACCTTCATCACCGAGCTCGGCACGCGCGGGATGGCGTACGAGGGCGTCGCGGAGACGGCGGGCGTGCCGAACGAGATCGCGCGGGCGCTCGCGGACCGGCACCTGCTGTCGGTGGCGCAGCGGTCCGGTTCGCGCTGGTATCGAGCTGCTCGCGGACCGGCTCATCCAGCCGCTGCGGGACACGGCGGACGAACTTCCGCCCGCCGCCGACCCGGCCGAATACCTGGCCGCCGCCGAGCGGGCACTGGCCCAGGGAGAGCTGGACGTCGCCCAGCGGTACGCCGGACGCGGCGCTGCGCCGTTCGCGCCGAAACCGACCTGCGGCTGCACGCGGAGGCCGAGTCCCTGCTCGGCAATATCGCGGCCGAGCGCGGCGAGACCGCAGAGGCGAAGGCCGAGGCCGAGAGCCATCACCGGGCCGCCGCCCGGCTCTTCGAGACGCTGCGCGATACCTCCGCGGTGGCCAGCCAGCTGGCCGCCATCGGGCAGATGCTCATCGCTCCAGCAGCGCCCGGAGGACGCGCTCGAAGAACTCAGGGCGGCCATCGACCGGATGCCGGGCGATCCCGTCATCCAGACGGACCTCGCCCTCGCCCTCTGGCGGCTCGGCGAGAGCGAGGCCGCCGTCACGGTCCTCACCGCGGTCCTGGCGCTGGACGGCGGGAACACGGTGGCGCTGCGCGCGCGCGGTGAGATCCTCGCCGATCTCGGCGAGGCTCGCCAGGCGATGCTCGACCTGGACCGGGTGACGCTGGAGAAAGGCCCGCCACTCGTGCCGCCCGCGGGCTCGCGCTGGCCAAGCTCGGCGATCAGTCCGCGCGGACACTGGAAGTCGATGACGCCGTCGCCGAGGCGCCCTGGAACGGCGCCGTACTCCTGCACGCCGCGCGGGCCAAAGCGCTCAACGGCGACGACAACGCCGCGGAAGAGCTGGCCCGGCGCGCGGTCGACGCTCATGATCCCGGGCTTCCGCCCTATCACCGGGAAGTCGCGCTTCAGCTCGCCGCGCACAAGCACGGCAATTCCAAAGGCAAGTTAATTCGCCGCCCACCGCACGGCCTCATCCCTGAAAGCGGCGATGCACTTCACTAGCTTGGCCGCGTCCGGCTTATCGATCAACAGGCCCTGGTTTGGGTCCATGTTCCGCACGATGTCGTCAACGAGGTCGTTCGCGGCGCTGGCCAGCTGATCCGCGGCTCCCGCGAGCGCGGTGACCTGCATGCCGACCTCAGCGGCATGCACTCTCGTCGCCTCGGAGTTACTCCGCGCCTGTTCCACTCGTTCCATCATTCCGGTCGCGTTGCCGCGGTAGCTGCAAATGCTCTCGGTGAGCGTGCGTACCTCACCCGCCGCGCGCAGCAACGCGACGCACGCGTCACGCGTCATCGTGCCAGATCGCTCCCGCCGGTCACGCTTGTCTTGCCTGGCATCACGAACCACCGCAGTTACTTGCGAAATCGTGGCCCCAATAATTCCCGCCCCAGCCGCAATAACTGGCACCCATATCGACACGTCAGCCATATGTAATTATTACGCGAAACGGCCGACAATCGACGAAATCCCGGTGGTTGAGCCTGTCTCAATTTGGTACTTAACTCGTGCGGTCGCGAATGTGCGCGGGGACCGGGATCTCCGCCCGCAGCTGCGGGTCGGGCACCGGCGAGCCGAACGTGACGGAGATCGGCAGCACGCCCGCCCAGACGTCAAGCTCGTAGTCCTCTGGCTCGTCCGCGGGCATGCCGGCGCGGACCTTCACCGACGCCTCCGTCAGCGGGAGGGAGAGCACCGACGTGGCCGCCATCTCCTTGGTCGTCGGCTGCCTGGCGGCGGCCCACCGGCCGGGGATGAGGTGATCGGTGATGAGCCGCAGCGCCTGCCAGCGCTCGTCGTCGTCCGTGACGATGGTCGCCGTGCCGAAGATGACGGCGCTGCGATAGTTAACCGAGTGACTGAACACCGACCGCGCGGCGACGAGCCCGTCCATGTGCGTGACCGTCACGCAGACTCGCTGCCCGTCCGCCGCCCAGAACGCGCCGTTCGCCGACGACCCGTGCAGGTACAGGGTGTCGCCCGTCGCGCCCGTACGCGGTGGGCAGCACGACCGGGGCACCGTCGGACACCACGCCGAGATGGCAGATCAGGCCGGCGTCGAGGACCCCGTAGAGGGCGGCGCGATCGGCCTGGCCGCGCTCCCGGTGCCTGCGCAGGGTGGTGCGGGGCGTGCTGGACAAAGGCGTGGTCTCAGTGCTCATGATCCCGTAGCCTAAGCGGCAAGTGGACTGGCGCAAAGAGCCAATCATGGAGAAGTTTCGATGACCACTTTGCCGTCGGGCCTGCCGGTCGTGGTGGACCGCGCGTCTCCGACACCGCTCGCCCTCCAGATATCCGCCCAGCTCCAGGCGGCCGTCACCGGCGGCGTGCTGCGCGCGGGCGACCGGCTGCCGTCCAGTCGCGACCTGTCGGCCACCCTCGGCGTCAGCCGGACCGTGGTGACCAACGCGTACGCCCGCCTCTTCGCCGAAGGCTGGCTGGAGGGCCGCCACGGCTCCGGCACCTACGTCGCCGACGTCACCTCGCCGCCGCCGGAAGCGCCCAGCCAGGCAACCGAGGCGGATCAGCGGCCAGGCTGGCCGCACGGCCGCGGGCCCGTCGCCGCTGCTGTTCCCGGTGATCCCGAACGGAATCAGTGTTTCACCTCGTCCCCTCGCCGCTGCCTTTCGCGGGTCGGCGGGCGGCGCCGGGCCTCATCGACCTGCAGCCGGGGATCTCCTGGGCGGAGGGGATCGAGCCCGCCGTCTGGCGCCGCGCGTGGCGGCAGGCGGGCGCCCACCTCCCGTCCCGCTGGCCCGACCCGCACGGTCTCCCGGAGCTGCGCGCGGAGATCGCCGCCTACCTGCGCCGGTCCCGCGGCCTTGCCGTCACGCCCGCGCACGTCCTGGTCACCCAGGGCGTCTCAAGCGGCCTCGCGCTGCTGGCGGACGCGCTGCTCACCCGGGGCGACAAGGCCGGCATCGAGGAGCCCGGCTACGCCACCGGGCGTGAGGTGCTGCGCCGGGCCGGGGCGCGGGTCGTGCCCTGCCGGGTCGACGCGCACGGCATCGTCCCCGAAGAACTGCCCGGCGACCTCAAGCTGCTCTACACCACCCCCGCGCACCAGTACCCGCTCGGCGGCCGCCTTCCGGTGAGCCGCAGGCAGGCGCTCGTCGCGTGGGCACGGGCCACGGGGGCGCTCGTCGTCGAGGACGACTACGACAGCGAGTTCCGCTACGACGTCGGCCCGCTGCCCGCGCTGCACAGCATGGACCCCGACGTCATCGTCTACCTGGGCACCGCGTCGAAGGTCCTGGCGACCGCCTTCGGCGCGGGCTGGCTCGTCGCGCCGCCCGAGCTGGTGGACCGGCTGGCGGACGCTGCGGCCGCGGCTTGGCACCCGGATACCGGAAGCGGTACAGCACGCCGTGCTCGCCTTGCTGCGCTCGGGCGACCTGGAACGGCACGTCCGCAAGATGCGCCTGGAGTACGCGCGCCGCCGCGCCGCGCTCGTCGACGGCCTGACCCACGCGGACCGGGACGCGGGCCGCAACCCGGGCCGCAACCGGGCGCCGGGCGCCGGCGCCGGCGCGGGTGCCGTTCCGGCTGCTCGGCGACACGGCCGGCATCCACGTGGTGCTTGAGCTGCCAAGCGACTACCCGGCGGCCCGCCTGGTCGACGCGGCCGCCGCCCGCGGCGTCGCGATCTACCCGCTCGACCGCTACTTCGCCGGACCGCCCACGATGAGCGGCGTGATCCTCGGCTACGGCACCGCCACGCTGCCCCAGGTCCGCCGCGCGGCCGCCGAGCTCGGCCAGCTGCTGACCAGCCGCCCCGAGCCGGGATCGGTAGGCCGCGGGCTCAGCCGGTCATGTCGAAGGCGGCGATGACCTTGGTCGGGCGCAGCCGGACCACGAGCTCGCCGGGAACGCCGTTGCGCTTGCCGATCTCCTCGGCGCGGTCCTCCCATGTACCGCGCGGCGATCGCGGTGGCGGTGCGCAGCAGTTCGCCTGGCTCCTCCGACAGCTCGGCGGTGCCCTGCACCTGGACGAACCCGTAGGGCGGCTCCTCCAGGTCGACGCAGAGCGTGGCCCTGGGATCGCGTGCGAGCGCCCTGCCCTTGGCCGTGTCCTTGCCCGTGTTGAAGACGAGGGTGCCGTCCTCGACGATGAACCAGACGGGGGCCACGAGCGGCCTGCCGTCCGCGCTGGTGTAGGCCAGCTTGCCCGTGCGGGTACCCGCGCTGAGGAAGGCGCTGATCTTGGGGTCTGTCACCGATGCCACGCGGTCAGTCTACGAACCTGGGCAGCCTCCGGGCTAACTTGCCCTGCCCGGTCAGCGCGACGGTGACTCCGACGCCGATCATCGCCAGGCCGCCCGCGCCGCCAACGAGCTCGTACCGGCGCGGCGACCTGGCGAACCAGCCACGGACCACGCTGGCGGCCAGTCCCCAGGTGCAGTCGGAGGCCAGCCCAAGGCAGACGGAGATGAGGGCAAGCAGCAGCATCTGCGCCGGAACGTCCCCCGCGCTCCGGTCGACGAACTGGGGGAGGATCGCGCCGAACAAGATGTACGCCTTCGGGTTGGTCACGCCGACGATCAGCCGTCCCGCAGCGCCCGCCAGCCGTCGCTCGCGCCGCCCGCCTGCGCCATCGCCGACGCGAGCGAGTGCCGGTGCCGTATCGCCTGGACGCCGAGGTATATCAGGTAGAGCGCCCCGGCCAGCTTGACGACGGTAAACACCTCGCGCGGAACGCTGGAGCAGGCGTCCCGAGCCCGACCGCGACGCAGGCGGCGACCACGTAGTTGCCGACCGCGTGCCCGGCCGCGGTCGCGACCGCGGTTCGCCGTCCGTGCGACAGTGCGCGCCCGATCACGAACAGCACCCCAGGCCCGGGGATGACGATGATGACGAGCGACGCGAGCGTGAAGCCGATCAGGTGTCCCGACGAGATCATCGGCCGGCGTCCCTCGCGAGTACGCAGCAAGAATGGGACCACATGCCGCGCTCATGCTCCCATTGAACCAGGCGGCCGGTTAAGTCGGCACCTCCCGCACGACGTCACGCGGGTCCTTGTCGTCGCGCATGCCCTGGAACCGGGGGTGGCGCAGCTCGCCGTCGTCGGTCCACTCGGAGAAGCCGACCTGGCCGACGAGCTCGGCGTGACCCAGTGCACGCCGCGCGGGCTTGGCAGCTGGCCCTTGGCGAATGGCGACGTAGTGCGCTCCAGGCCGGCAAGCACGCCGTGCAGGCTCTGCAAGGTGCGGGTGTCGAACCCGGTCCCCACCTTCCCCGCGTACACCAGGTCGCCGTCGGCGTCGTAGTAGCCGAGCAGCAGCGCGCCGAATCCGACGCGGGAACGCTGCGGGTCGGTGTAGCCGCCGATCACGAACTCCTGCGCGTTCTCGCACTTGAACTTGAGCCAGTTCCTGGTCCGGCCGGCCAGGTAGGGCGCGTCCGCGCGCTTGACGACCAGCCCTTCCCAGCCGTCCTTGCATGCCTGTTCCCAGAGGGGTTCGCCGTCCCCCACCCGGCCCTCGGTGAACCGCAGCGGGTCACGGAAGTCGATAAGGTCCGGCCAGCAGCCGCTTGCGCTCGGTCAGCGGCAGTGCCCTGGTGTCATGGCCTTCCGCGTAGAGCACGTCGAACAGGTAGTAGTACACCGGGATCTCGTCAAGCAGCCGCTGCGGCGGACTGGCGAGGCCGAGTCGCTGCTGCAGCCGCTCGAACCGCGTCTGCGTGCCGTCGAAGGCGACGACCTCGCCGTCCACCACCAGTCGCCGTGCCGCGCAGTGGCCAGTGCCGCGGCGACCTCCGGGAAGGTCGTCGAGATCTCGTGCTGGCTTCTGCTCTTCAGGCTGACGCCGTTGGGGCCGCAGAACGCCAGGCAGCGCTCGCCGTCGAGCTTGCGCTCGTAGACCCACTCCGGGTCGGAGAACCGCTCACGGGTGAGGGTCGCCAGCTGCGGTTCGTCCCAGGACGGGAGCGCAGCGGCCTGCGCAGGCCCGGATTCAGTCATATCCCGTGACCTACCATGATCACCCGGACTGTAACCGTGCCCGAGTGGGCGCCATCGCCCGGGACTTGGCCCGGGCCCGGTCACGGAAGAACTACAACACCACACCGAACGAGGTGCGCAGAGC
>CAWKKG010000015.1:0-84838 GCA_963850115.1 uncultured Actinomycetota bacterium | reverse complement strand
CCCGTCCACCCTTCACTCCTCGGGGAAAGCGGAACCCGACCTCGGGGTAGCGCGCCGACGGCCCGTCAAGCAGCGACTGCCGCTCGCCGCGCAGGTGCTCGTCAAAGAAGGCAAGTACGTAGGCGCGGATGATGTCCAGGGACCGCGCCCCGGGCAGGTGGGCGCCGACGTCGATGCCCGCCTGGTCGGCCACTAGGGGGAGGTCGGTGAAGGAGGCGTGTATTGCCCCCGCGACCACGAGCCACCGCTTCCAGCCGGTGACCTGCTGCCAGTCACGCTCCCAGGTGCTCACGGTGCTGCCCGGGCCCTTGACGATGGCCGTGGGTGGCTTGCCCAGGAACAGTAATGGCTGCGCCAGGCCCGCGTCCGGGATCTCGGCGCAGGTGGCCCCGTCCATGTCGATGCCCGCGCGGACGCGCGCGTCGGCCAGCATCGCGGCGATGGCGGCCGCGCCGCCGATCGAGTGGCCGGCCATCGCCATCCGGTCGTGGTCGACCAGCGCGGCGCCCGGCCAGGCCCCCGATCATCCGCCTTGTGCCCGGGCACGAAGTGGCGGCCGAAGTTTGGGAAACCGCCCACCGGGACCACCGGTAGATTCCGCGGCGTGAATAACAGCCCCGTTGCCCGTCTGGGCGGTTCCTGGATATGGCACCTGCTCTACGGCCTGGGCACCTTCATCGGCACCGGGATCATCGCCGTGGCCTGGCCTGGCCGGGCCCGACCCTGATCGTGCTCGCCGTGGACTTCGGTGTTCAGCTGATCACCACCGGAGTGTTCCGCCTGGTGGCATCGGCGAAAACTCTCTGGGCGAGGCAGGCACCGCCCGCGCCCTGACGGCCATCCTCGGCGTGGTCAGCCTGCTGCTCGGGCTGTACGCCCTGCGGCACGTGCTGATCACCGTGCTCGCGCTGGGGCTGCTACTCGGCATTTACTGGATTGTCGACGGCTTCACCGCCGTCTTCTCGGCCGTTGACCATCCCGGGCTGCCCGGACGCGGATGGAATGTCTTTATCGGCTTGCTCAGCGTCATCGCCGGCCTGATGCTGCTGGCCTGGCCGTCGCTGTCGCTCCTGACCCTGTCGTTCCTGGCCGGGCTGTGGCTGATCATGCTCGGCGCCATGCAGCTCGGCCTGGCGCGGGAGCTCAGGGCGCTCAGGGGAGCGGCCTAGCACCTGGATCATCCGGCTCTCCCGAGGGTGGCTGAACGTCACCGCAGATGCCTTCCCACTACGGCCAGCACCACCAGCGTCCGGTCCCGCTGGTCCCGGAGCGACAGGCCGGTCAGCTTCTCGATCCTGGCCACCCGGTACAGCAGCGTGTTGCGGTGCACCGGCAGCGCGGCCGCGGCCGCCGCGCTGTCGAAGCCGCTGGCGGCCAGGCTCCGCAGCGTGACGGCCAGGTCCGCGGCTTCGGCCCGCTCCAGCGGGCCGAAGACCCGCCGGACAAGCCGGTCGGCGAGTTCCGGTGAGTTAGCGAGCAGCAGCTCGGCCAGGAAGTCCTCGGCCCGCACCCGCCCCCGGCGCCCCGACCCGGCCCCGATGGCGACAAGCGCGCGCAAGCCCTCGGCCGCGGCCCCGAGGCGCGCCCGGGCGACCGGCGGATCCTGGGCCACCAGCAGCCGGGGGTCTTCAAGCAGCGAGGCCCAGCCAACCCGGCCGGGGTCAGCCCGGATACCCGGACACCCTCGGTGAACGCGAGCGCCCCGGCCGCGCGGAGCCGCGATGCGAGGTTGGCGTGCCCCGCGACCGAGGCCCCGGCGAGCTGCGCGGCGAACGGGGAGAACGGTCCGGCCAGGTCGAACCCGAGCCCTGGCGGCCCGGTCCTTGTCCTCGATCGTGACCGGCAGCCGCGCGCACAGCCGGTCGAACAGCGCCCGGGCCCGGCGGTCGCCCGCCGTGGACGGCGCGTCCTCCTGGTCCGCGACGCCTGCGCGAACACGCCCACGATCAAGTCGAGGTAGTCCTCGAGATAGCCCCACACCGTGTCCGACTGCGCGGTCAGCAGCGCCCGGTCGTCGTCCTTGGCCAGGCTCGAGCAGTGCCTCCCAGAACATCCGGGCCCCGCGCCGGTAAACCAGGATGCTGTCCTCGATCGGCTGCCCGGCGATGGCCCTGGGCGCGCAGCAGCTCGTGCAGCTCGGACCGGACGTACTCATCCGGCGCGATCCCGTTGATGATCCACCGCAACGTGAGGTCGACATTCCACCGCACCACCGAGCCCTGGTCCGCCTGCCAGGTAAACCGCGGTGAGGCGGGAAGCTGGCCGAGCCCGGCCTCCATCCGGCGCACCACGACGCCGACGTCGAACCGCTGCAGGACAGTCCGAGGTCATCGTCCGCTTTGCCGGCGTCTGAAGGGAAATGTGCGCTCACCCGCATGATCCTCCCAGACAAAAGCCAAGACCCATGAGTCCGAACGGATTCATGCTCCGACTCCCCGGCCAATGGCACTGGTCACCGCGCCGGCTCCACCGGCCGGTGAGTTCGGCCGGGTCGGGGCCGCTGGGAAGCGGCCCGCCGCCAGGGGCGCGCAGCGCCTGCAGGAGCAGCGCGAGGTAGCGGTGCCGCAGGGCGTGGCCGCCGTCAGCGCCGGGCAGGGTGATCGTGCTGAGCATCTCCAGGAGGAAGACGACGTCGATCGGGTCCACGTCGTCGCGCAGCACCTGGTGGCGCTGCGCCGTCCGGTGCACCTCGTCGGCCAGTGCGCCGGCCTGCTGCGCGAGCGCGGACAGCTCCGGCGTCGGCGTGAAGGTCCCGGCGAGGCGCTGGGCGAGGGCCTGGCTTCCGCCGTCGAGGATCCGGGTGAGGCAGTCGGCGTAGACGAGCCAGGGATCCCGGTCGTCCGCGAGAGCGGCCTCGAGTTCGGCGGTGTAGCGGACCAGGCCGTCGCGGGCCAGTTCCCGCAGCAGGTCCTCCTTGCTCGGGTAACGCCGGTACAGGGCGCTGATGCCCACCTTGGCCCGGGCGGCGACCGCCGAGACAGGGGCCGAGGGGTCCTCGAGGAAAACCGCCCGCGCGGCATCGAGGATGCCGACGTCGTTGCGGGCCGCTTCCCGGCGCCGCCCGCTGAGCGGGCCTTCGGTGTCGCGCATGCGGCAAGCCTAACACTGGAACGGAACGATTTGTTCTGATATAATGGAACTGTTCATTCCGTTCCAGGAGGAGTCCCGTGATCGAGCCGTTCACCGCCAAGATCCCCGATGCCGACCTGGCCGACCTGCAGCGCCGGCTGGCCGGCACGCGATGGGCGCCCGAGCAGCCCGCGGGGACCGAAGACGGCGCCTACGGCGTCCCGCTCAGCCGGCTCCGGCGCCTGGCCGCCCGGTGGCAGGAGTTCGACTGGCGCGGCTGGGAGGACCGGCTCAACGCCTACCCGCAGTTCCTCACCAGGATCGACGGGCAGCCGGTGCACTTCCTGCACGTCCGCTCGGCCGTGCCGGGGCGCTCCCCGTCGTGCTCAGCCACGGGTGGCCAGGATCGGTCTTCGAGTACCTCGACCTGGTCGGCCGGCTCGCCGACCCGGCCGCGCACGGGGCCGACCCGGCCGACGCGTTCCACGTGGTGCTCCCGTCGCTTCCCGGCTACGGCTTCTCCGGCCCGGCGCTGCAGCCGGGGTGGGGGACGCGGCGGATCGCCGCCGCCTGGGCCGAGCTGATGGCCCTGCTCGGCTACGAGCGCTACGGCGCGATCGGCAACGACGCCGGCTCGATGATCTCGCCCGAGCTCGGCCGCCAGCAGCCCGGGCACGTGGCCGGGGTACACGTCACGCAGCTGTTCAGCTTCCCGAGCGGAGACCCGGCGGAACTCGCCGACCTCGACGAGGACGAGCAGGCGGCCATGTCGGTCCTGCAGTGGTTCTGGCAGCACAAGGGCGCGTTCAACGTGCTGCAGGGCCAGCAGCCGCAGACGCTTGCCCACGCACTCGCGGATTCCCCGGCGGGGCTCCTCGGCTGGAACGCCCAGCTGTTCGACGAGAGCCTCGACGACGACTTCGTCCTCGCCAACGTCACCCTCTACTGGCTCACCGGCACGGCGGGCACCTCGATCCGCCACTACTACGAGGACACCCACCAGCCCGCCGCTGCCCACGGCCGGCCCGACCAGGGTCCCGATCGGGCTGGCGGCCGCGGCCGACGGCGACTTCCGCTCGATCCGCCGCTTCGCCGAGCGCGACCACGCCCGGATCACCTCCTGGACCGAGCTGCCGGGCGTGACCGGCCACTACAGCGCGCACACCAACCCGGACCAGCTCGCCGGCGACATCCGGCGCTTCTTCCGCCCGCTTCGCTGACGCGACCCGGCTCACACTCACAGCAAGGAGAACTGAACGCCATGTCCGCGAACACCTGGAACGTCATCACCGACTCCCTCGACCTGCTGCGGGACGCCGCCGCCCGATCAGCGACGCCAACCGCGAGGCGCCGACCCCGTGCAGCGAGTGGACCGTCACCCAGGTCCTCCAGCACGCCGCCGGGGACCAGCTGGCCTGGGCGGCGGCGATCGGCGTCGGGACCGGGCCGTCCGAGAACCCCTTCGCGCCTTCCGGCCGCCTCAAGGGCAGCGTCGACGATCTCATCGAGCCGGCGCTCGCGGCCGCCCGCACCGCGTGGGCGGGATCCGGGCCGACGACGACGCGGTGCCGACCCCGCTCCCGCAAGGCGCTTTCCCGGCCCCGACGGCGGCCGCGGCCTGCGCCCTGGACGCCGCCGTGCACGCCTGGGACATCGCCGTGGCGCTCGGCCAGCCCGGGCCGTTGCCCGACGAGCTCGCCGCGCAGCTCCTTCCGGCGGCCCGGGCCATCGTGGAGCCGCTGCGGCAGTTCGGCGCTTACGCGCCCGCCCTGCCGCCGGCGCGGAGGACGACCACGCGGCCGAGTTGCTGCGCTACCTCGGCCGGGACCCCCAGTGGGCGAGGGCCGGGCGCGGCTGATCTAGCCGGAGCGCCGCGCTACGAGCCGGCCAGGACGTCCTTGAGGATGCCGGGCGTCCTGGCCGGCACCGCTGCCTGTAGGCAGGCCTCCTCCAGCACCTGCAGGTAGGCCTCCACCTCGGTTTGCTTGTCGAGGTACAGGGCACTGGTCAGCTGCTCGATGTAGACGACGTCGCGCATGTCCGGCTGGGCGTACCGGAGGATCGTGAAGGGGGCGCCCATCGCCCGGTGGGCCCCCGCGGAGAACGGCAGCACCTGCAGCACCACGGCCGGGTGATCGCACATCTCGATCAGGTGCGTCAGCTGCGCCCGCATGACCTTAGGGCCGCCGACGAACCGGTGCAGCGCGCCCTCGTCCACGAGGGCCCACAGCCGGGTCGGGTTCTCCCGGCCCAGGATCTCCTGCCTGGACATCCGCGCCTGGACGAGCTGCAGGACCTCGCTTTCCGCGGTCGTCGTGCACATCCGGACCACCTCACTGGCGTAGTCCCGGGTCTGCAGCAGGCTGGGTACGAATACCGGCTGGAACTCGCGAATGAAAGCAGCGGCGGCCTCGAGCCCGAAGTACGGCTCGACCCAGTGCGGCAGGATGTCGGCGTAGGCCTGCCACCAGCCCGGCGTATTGGTCTCCCGGGCCAGGCCGAGCAGCGCCTCCCGCTCGGCGGGTTCGGCCCCGTACAGGGTCAGCAGGTCGGCGACGTCCCGCTCCTTGAACCCGACCCGCCCGTTCTCCATGCGGCTGATCTTCGAGTTCGAGCCCCGGACGGTCAGCGCGGCGCGCTCGGTCGCGATGCCGGCCGCCTCGCGGAGCCCGGCGAAGGTGACCGCCGAGCACGAGGCGCTGCACGGTCGAGCCCCCGTAATGCGAGTCGGAAGATTCCGGATCAGCGTTCGGCGGGGTACGGAACGCCGGGCTGCCCGCGCCGATTCCCGCCCCGCCCACGGCCGCGGTGGCGGCGAAATCCCGCGAGGGCAACTCCGTCCCCAGGGCAACCGCCCGGATCGTCCGTTGCGACAAAAAACGATCTTGCGTTATGTCAGCCGCCCCGTCGTCAGCCGTTGCCATGGGCTCCGTCCTTCTCACTTCTTAGCGTGAATGGACACTGGGGCCCACAAGGCCATAGACCCAGCTGGCATTGGCCTCATAACAGCACTTGATCTCGTCCGCTCGCGTTGCGGGCACTTGCAAGTATTCATCGTCCACGCCCCACCCCTGGCCGTAGCGTGCCTTGACCTCTGTCCCCTGCTCTCACCCATAGAGCGGGTGCCCCCTACTCTCACCCACAGAGCGGGGTCGTCAGGACCTTTATCGATGAATATCACTGTTTCAAGTGACGCAGACGAGACAAGCAACAGCAAGGTCTTGCGCCTTTCGCGCTCCGCCAGCAGCCGGTATCCGGCGACTACCGCCGCGACGTTACTGTACCCGCCAAGCCTGCAAGTGCGCCGCAAAGGCCTTGACGCACCCCGCTGCCTGGCACAAGTCACTCATTTCGTCACACCAGTAAAGTGGCGCGAAGCGCGGGAATCTTAAGTCACAAATCTTCCCGGCAAAATGGCGTCAGCGTTTCCGTTCCTGGCAATCCGCCGTCAGCCCGCGGCGGATGCTCCCAGGCCGCACATCTGCGCCGAGCGGTCCCACAACTCGGCGGCCAGTTCCGGGTCGTCGGCGCCGCGATTGGCCGCCGGCTTGCGGTCGGCGAAATAGCCGCCGCTCTCCCAGTCCCGGCCGGGGTCGCTGGTGGCCAGCCACACCAGCGTGTCGGCGCCCCGTTCCGGCGACCGCATGGCGAAGCGGAGGGGGGAGGCGACGACGAACCGGACGGCGGCCGGGCCGGTGCGCCCCCACTGCGAGCGCACCATCCCGGGGTGCGCGGCCGCGGCGCTGACCCCGAGCGGCCCCCACCGGCGGGCCAGCTCGCGGGTGAACAGGACGTTGGCCAGCTTGCTCGCCTTGTACGCGCGCAGGCCGTCGTAGCCCTCGGCCAGGTCCAGGTCGCCGGGCACCACCCGGGCATCGCGCGCGGTGCCCGCCCGGCTGGACGTGGTGATGACCCGGCCTCGCGCGGCGGCCAGGGGCTCCCGCAGCAGCGTCGTCAGCAGGAACACGGCGAGGTGGTTCACCTGGAAGGTGAGCTCGTGCCCGTCGGCGGTGAGCGTCCGCCGCGGCCCGGCGATCAGCCCGGCGTTGTTCAGCAGCACGTCGACGCTTGTGTGCCGGGCCCGCAGCTCGCGCGCGAGCTCCCGGACCTCGTCCAGGCGGGTGAAGTCGGCGACGTGACCCTCCGCGCCCGTCGCGGCGGCGACGGCCCGCGTCTTGTCCGGCGACCGGCCGACGACCACGACCTCGTCGCCCCGGTCGGCCAGCATCCTGGCTGCCGCCGCCCCGATCCCGTCGCTGCCCCCGGTCACCACTACGACCCTGCGCTTGTCAGCTTTAGCGTTCATGCGGCAACCGTAAACTGTGGTCCAATGTCCACAGTCAAGGGAGCGCGCCATGCTCATCGGCGAAGTCGCCCGGCGGGCCGGGGTAACCCGCGACGCCGTCCGTCTTTACACCCGCCTCGGCCTGGTGCCGTGCAAGACCCGCCCGGCCGGCTCCGCGAGTACGCCGAGTACGACGACAGCACGGTCAACCTCGTCGAGGGCATCAAGATCGCCCAGTCAATCGGCTTTACGCTCGCCGAGCTCGGCCCCATCGCCGCCGCGTACGTCGCGGGCTCCCTGGACGACGGCGAGCAGCGCAAGCTGCTGGCCGCCAAGCTGGACCAGATCGAGGAAAAGCGGCGCCAGCTCGGCCAGATGGCGGACTTCCTCCGCGCCAAGCTGAACGACCTGGAACCATAGCGCCGGATTACGCCGAACAACCTCGGAGTCTGTGCGCTCCTGACCGCCGATTAAAGGAGCTCGCCGAGCACGGCAACGCCCGCCTGGATGGCGCGCTGGCCCGTGTTGCCGAGCCCGAGCACGAGCTGCGGCGGCTCGGCGCGCATCCGCCGCCGGTGCGCCCCTCGTGATCCCCGGCCGTTCATGGGTAGGTGCCCCCCATGGCGGTGTTCGCATTGTGGAGCGCACCCCGGGCGCGCTCGACGGCCCTCTTTCGCTCGATGGCCGA
Source organism: uncultured Actinomycetota bacterium (assembly GCA_963850115.1). GTDB lineage: Bacteria > Actinomycetota > Actinomycetes > Streptosporangiales > Streptosporangiaceae > Trebonia. Next base: position 76,796 of record CAWKKG010000015.1, on the reverse strand, counting down.
GCGCGGTGACCTGACCATCCTCCACGAACCGTTCTCCAACCTGGAGATATTCGGCGAGACCGACGTCGAAGGGCGGTCGTTCCATTCAGCCGCCTCGCTCCTCGCCTGGTTGTGCGATGAACCGCGGGACACCGGCGTGTTCTTGAAGGACACGACCCACCGGCGCCACGATGCGGTTCTCGCCGACCGGCGCTTCCTCGCTAAGGCCCGGCACGCGTTCCTCATCCGCCGTCCCGAGGAGATCGCGGCCTCCTACTACGCACTGTTCCCCGCCATGAGCATCGACGCGATCGGACTAGAGATCATGTGCGAACTGCGGGCGGCGGTCGGCGATGCCGGCGGGAACCCTTCGGTCGTCATCGACTCCGACGACCTCGTGACCCGGCCCGCGGCGACGATGGCGGCGTACTGCGCCACTGTCGGGCTGCTGTTCATTCCCGGGCGCTCGCCTGGGAGCCCGGTGACCGGTCCGAATGGCGCCGGTCCGCTCGCTGGCACGTGGACGTCAGCGCCAGTTCCGGGTTCCAGCGGCGCGAGCGCGAGTACCCGCAAACCGTCGAGAACTCCGCCGAGCTGGCGAGGTTCGCCGCCCACCACCTTCCGTTCTACGAGCAGCTTTACGCACAGCGGCTAGACGTTACGCCGCCGGACGGAACTCGCCCAGCCGCGAATAACCCTGTTCCTTTAAGTCCGCTCTCCGCGGAAAGGCGCGTTCAACGGTAGTACCCGCGCGGATCGCCTTGGGGATCTCGGCGACGGCATCGACCGCCGCGAGAAGGTGATCCAACTCCTGCTGCGAGCACTGGGCATCCACCTCGACGGCGTAAACAATGCCCGTAGACCGCCAGGTATCGGCGTCGAAGCCGCCCGACGCGGTCACGCGCACGCCCCGGACGGAGAGCCCGAGTCGCTCCGCTTCCCGGTACACGTCGTTGAGCACACAGCCGGCCGCCGCCAGGTGCAGCAGGTGAGCACCAGTAAACGCCGCCTCCACCATGACCCCCGCACGGGTCCATCGATGCGGAAAGCTCACCGCGTCAGCCGCTGAGCCTCGCAGCGTGCCCGCCCCCACCGCGACTTCGGAGTTACTCACAAGCCGATAATGGCACATGCCGCCGACCGGGTCGAATGTACATCTACGGTGCGCTCGCCGCTTTCTGGCTATCTGCATATCGTGAGCCTTCTTCATCCTGCCTTCACGTTGACCCGCCAGCGTGATCTCGGGTAAAAACGGGGAAATGACAGCGACGGCACCGATTCCGACCCCGCAAAATAGACAAACTACCCCCGCGCGCGTCGCTCCAGTGTGATCGCGGAAGCCCTGTATGGACCCTGGCCGTTCAGGCGGGTGCTGGATGCCAAAGCCCCCGCCGGTTTTCGGCGGGGGCTTTCGCTTTTGCGGGTTTGGGGTTGTCAGGGGTGTCCGGCTGCGTGGCGGATGGCGGTGAGGGTCCGGGTCAGGTTGGCGTGGTCGAGGCTGGTGACGGTGTCGCGGAGGCTGACGGGGCAGTCCGGCGGCGAGGCTGGCGGCGAGGCGCAGGACGGCTTTCTCGCCGCTGCTGGAGGGCAGCTGCCCGGTGTCGAGGGCGGCGGCGAGGGCTCCCAGTCGGTCCAGGCCATCGGGGTGCCGTCGCCGGCGGCGGCCGCGGCGCGGATGAACGGGGTGAAGTCGGCGCGGTGCAGGAAGTGCCCGCTGTCGATGAGCAGGCTGGTTCCGGCCTCGCCGGGCAGGACGCCGGCGGCGGCGGCCCGGAGGGCGGCGGCGAGCGCGGCGGTCACCGGCCGTCCTCCTGCCCGGCCTCGCTTGGAGGATGTCCTGCAGGGCGCGGTGCTTCGCCGGGTCGCAGGGGACGCCGTCGTGCCAGCAGCGCCAGATGATCGCGGTCCAGGCGCGGGCGAGGATGCGGACGGCGTGGGGTGGTCCTTGCCGCGGGCGCGGGCGGCCTCGTAGGCCCGGGCGGCCCAGGGGCTGGCGCGGCGGGTGCCGTCGGCGAAGTCGCAGACCGCGTCGCGCAGGTCGGCGCTGACGGCGTGCCGGTAGTCATGGCTTTCCCATTTGCCGGACTTGCGGGTGACCGGGGAGACGCCCGCGGCGGCAGCCAGGGCGGGGGCCCGGTGTAGCGGGCGCGGCAGTCGCCGATCTCGGCCAGCAGCCGGGCGGCGCGGACGGTCCCGGCCCGCGGCAGGGACGTGAAGAAGCGCCCGTCGGGGCAGGCCGCCAGCTGGGCGGCGATCTGGTCCTCGACCGCGCGGATGCGGGCGGCGGCACGCGCAGGCCCCGGCCATCTGGACGGTGACCGGGGCCAGCAGGGCGGGGTCGCCGGCGCCGGGCGCGGCGGCGGACAGCCGGGCGGCCAGCACCCCGGCCGGGGCGCAGTTCCCCCGGGCGGGGACCGCCGAGCCACCCGGCGAGCGCCTCCTCGCCCAGGTGCGCGGCGTGCGCCGAGGTCGGGAACGCCGCCAGGAACGCCAGCGACAGCCGGCAGTCCAGCGAGCTGAACAAGCCGACCGCGCCGGGGAACGCGGCCTGCAGGTGGGCGCGGAGCCTGTTGCCGGCCGGGACCCGGTGCGGACCAGGTCCTTGCGGAACCGGACCGCCTGCCGCAACGCGAGCACCTGCGGGGAGTCGGGGACCAGCGGCCGCAGCCGCGCCCGGTCCGTGCGCAGCGCGTCGGCCAGCACGAACGCGTCGAAGCGATCGTCCTTCGCGCCCGAGGACACATGCCGCGACCGCAGCCCCTTCACCTGCCCCGGCGGGATCACCACGACCGTGAATCCCGCCGCCAGCAGCGCGTCCACCAAGACGCCGTCACCGCGCTCGATCGCCGTCTCCGCGGCCCCGGCCCGGCGCAGCCAGGCGGTCAGCGCGGCGATCCCGGCCCTGTCATGGGCGACGGCGAGCCGCGGCGACCCTGCCGCCATGTCCACGACGCACGCCACGTGATCCGCGGACGCCCAGTCGATCCCGGCGAACGCGCCGCCGGGCGGGACATCGGGAAGAACCCTCAATGGGGCATACTTGATCACAGCCTCCTCGCTGCCGTATTGAGTGGGGAGGCACCCTTGTATTCACGCAAGGCAGATGCGAAAGACGGAACCGGGACGCTGCCGTGACCCTTCTGACGGCGCTCGAAGCGCAATGCCCTGTTGACAGTCACGCGTCCCGGGTAACCGCTGCCCCGCAGAACCGCGATCGGGCCTCACTCGAAGGGCCAGGTTCAAAAGGGCAGTGGCCCGCGGCCCCCGAGGGCGCACCGGCAGGACACTTCCCCGCCGGCACCGACACCCTGCCCCATCCCGTCACAGAACGCAAATAGGCCATCACGTAAATACGAGGCCATAGATGCAGGAACCACATGAAGCGACAGATAGAACACTAAGAGCAAGGTCCTGCAGTAGGGTCATCCGGGCCGACGGCCCCCGAGCGCCCTGCCGTTTACGGTGCTTCGTCCTGCTTTGCCCCGGCACCCGGTCGGCCGTCCTCGTCATTGAGGGTCATCGGTGGCGAATATCGCCACTTTTGACCCGCAATCATCCTGGAGCGACGCAGAATGGGGATTTTGTTCTATTTTGTGGTGCCGGAGAGGATGCCATCGCAGCCTTTCCTCCGCTTTGACCCGCGATCACGCTGGCGGGCCGGCGCGTTCGGCAAGATGAAAAGGCTCAGTGCTGATTTGCTTTTGACTTTCCCGCGTGTGAGGGAGTGCGGGCGCGGCGAGGTTCAGCCGCGCGCCTTCGGGCCGCCGAACGGGTTTAACGGCGGTCCGAGAGCGCGCGGGGAACCGCGCCAAGCCTGGCGCTCCCCCGCGCCCGGAGAGTAATTTCTCGCGGGCCAGAGATACCACCGGACACGTCTGCCACGAGCTAAAGGGTCATGGTTCGCGGGCGGGCGGAGGCAAGCAGTCGTTCGGACTAATCTCTGGATCTTTGAATTTGATCTTTGGGTTAGTTCGTTACGCGGTAGACGTCGTAGACGCCGTCTATGTTTCTTACCGCTCTTAGGACGTCGCCTAGGTGCTTGGGGTCGCCCATTTCGAACGTGAAGCGGCTCATCGCCACGCGGTCGCGGGTGGTCTGCACGCTCGCGCTCAGGATGTTCACGTGCTGGTCGGACAGGACCCTCGTGACGTCGGCCAGGAGCTTGGTCCGGTCGAGGGCCTCTACCTGGATCGCCACCAGGAACACGCTCGCGTCGCTCGGGGCCCAGTGCACCGGGACCATCCGCTCGCGCTGGGTGTCGGACAGGTGCTCGATGTTGACGCAGTTCGCGCGGTGGACGGAGACGCCGTGGCCGTGGGTGACGAAGCCCTGGATCTCGTCGCCGGGTACCGGGGTGCAGCACTTGGACAGCCTGACCCAGACGTCGGCCACGCCCTCGACCTCGATGCCCGAGTCGCTTGCGGTGCGGGCCCGCGACGCCTTGGGCGCCTTGGGCGGGATCGGGGTGACCTCGGCCAGGTCCTCCTGGGCCCCCGCGGTGCCGCCGACCGCGCGGACCACGCGGGTGACGACCGACTGGGCGCTGATCCGGCCCTCGCCGACCGCGGCGTACAGGCCAGTGAGGTCCGGGTAGCGGAGCTCGGAGGCGATCGCCTTGAGCGTCGAGGCGGACATCAGCCGCTGCAGCGGCAGGCCCTGCTTGCGCATGACCTTGGCGATCTGGTCCTTGCCGGCTTCCACGGCCGCCTCGCGGCGCTCCTTGGAGAACCACTGGCGGATCTTGTTGCGGGCGCGGGCGGACTTGACGAAGTTCAGCCAGTCGCGGTTCGGGCCCGCCTCCTGGGACTTGGAGGTGAAGATCTCGACCGTGTCGCCATTGTCGAGCGTCGACTCCAGCGCGACCAGGCGGCCGTTGACGCGGGCGCCGATCGTGCGGTGGCCGACGTCGGTGTGGATCGCGTAGGCGAAGTCGACCGGGCTGGCGCCGTGCGGCAGCGCGATGACCTCGCCGCGCGGGGTGAACACGAAGACCTCGGCGCTCGCCAGGTCATAACGCAGGGAGTCGAGGAACTCCGCCGGGTCCTCGGTCTCGCGCTGCCAGTCGACGAGCTGGCGCAGCCAGGCCATCTCGGCCGCGTCCTGGCTCGCCTTGGCGTCGGCCTTGGTGCCGGCCTTGCCCGGGGTGCCGCTGGCCACGGCCGGGCCGTGGGCGTGCATGTCTTCCTTGTACTTCCAGTGCGCGGCGACGCCGTACTCCGCGCGCTTGTGCATGGTGAAGGTGCGGATCTGCAGCTCGACCGGCTTGCCGCCGGGGCCGATGACCGTGGTGTGCAGCGACTGGTACATGTTGAACTTCGGCATCGCCACGTAGTCCTTGAACCGGCCAGGTACCGGGTTCCAGCGCGCGTGGATCATGCCGAGGGCGGCGTAGCAGTCCCGTACCGAGTCGACGAGGACGCGGATGCCCACCAGGTCGTAGATGTCGTCGAACTCGACGTTGCGGGCGATCATCTTCTGGTAGATCGAGTAGTAGTGCTTGGGGCGGCCGGTGACCGTGCCCTTGATCCGCGCCTCGTGCAGGTCGGCGGAGAGGTTTTCGATTACCTCCTGGAGCAGCTGGTCGCGGCGCGGTGACCGCTGGCCAGACCAGGCGGGCGATCTCGTCGTAGCGCTTGGGGTAGAGCGTCGCGAAGGCGAGGTCCTCGAGCTCCCACTTGACGGTGTTCATGCCGAGGCGGTGCGCCAGGGGCGCGTAGATCTCCAGGGTCTCGCGCGACTTGCGCTCCTGCTTGTCGCGTGGCATGTAGCGCAGCGTCCGCATGTTGTGCAGCCGGTCGGCGAGCTTGATGACCAGGACCCGGATGTCGCGGGACATCGCCACGACCATCTTGCGGACGGTTTCCGCCTCGGCGGAGGCGCCGTACTTGACCTTGTCCAGCTTGGTGACGCCGTCGACGAGGGCCGCGACGTCCTCGCCGAACTCGCTGCGCAGCTCGTTGAGCGAGTAGGCGGTGTCCTCGACGGTGTCGTGCAGCAGCGCGGCACAGATCGTCTCGGTGTTCATGCCGAGCTCGGCGAGGATGGTCGCCACCGCGAGCGGGTGGGTGATGTACGGGTCACCCGACTTGCGCTTCTGGTCCTTATGCCAGTGCGCCGCCACCGTGTAGGCCCGCTCCACCGTCCGCACGTCCGCCTTGGGGTGGTGCGCGCGGATGGTCTTGATCAGCGGTTCGAGTACAGGGTTCACGTTCGACCCCCGCTGTGCTCCGAGCCTCGCCAGGCGACGGCGGACCCCGGCGCCGGGCGGAGCGGGCTGCGCCGCGGGCGCGAGCCCCTGACGAGTCGGGCGAGTCGGGCGCGTGGTGCTCGCGGGCCGCGTGTCCGATGCACTCGCCCCTCCATCGGACACGTCGGTGGCGTCAGCGGCGGTCGTCGCATCAGGAGACCTCCGCAGGTTGGCGGGCGTGCCAGGCTGCGGCCTGGTCGCCGTTACCTGGTCCGTCTCGCCGCGGTCGTGCCCGCCCCGCTGGGCAGTCTCCGCCGATTCCCCGATCCGGGCAGCCCCTTCGGCGCCGGCCGTGGCGGTCGTCAGTACATCACCGGCCACAAGCGCTCCTCGTATCTGCCAGGTCATTAGTCTACTTGGGGTTATTAACCAGCGGGTAGACTCCCGACATTCCGCAGTTCAGGAACGTTCGCGGCCCGGCTCAGACTACGAGGAGTGACCGGACCTCAAGATCGGGGATGTTTTCCCTGCCCTTGAGGAACGACAGCTCCATCAGCACGGCGACGCCGACGACCTGGGCCCCGGCCCGGTTGATGAGCGCGGCGGTGGCGCGGGCGGTGCCGCCGGTGGCGAGCACGTCGTCCACGATCAGCACCCGCTCCCCCGGCCGGAACGCGTCCTGGTGGACCTCGAGCGTGGCGCTGCCGTACTCCAGGACGTACTCCTCGGCGAAGGTCGCCGACGGCAGCTTGCCCTGCTTGCGGACGGGGACGAACCCGGCCCTGATCTCGTACGCGACCGGCGCGGCGAGGATGAACCCGCGGGCCTCGATGCCGACGACCTTGTCCACCGGGCCGAAGGCGGCCGACATGGCCTCCACGACGTCGCCGAACGCGTCCGCGTCGCCGAGCAGCGGCGTGATGTCCTTGAACAGCACGCCGGGCTTCGGGTAGTCGGGGATGTCGCGGACGTGCGCGGAGATCGTCGCCTCGATGTCCGACACGCCGTTACCGCCTCTTCTTCTTGTTGGCACCCGGCCTGCGCTGCGAGCCGCCGGTGACCCGCTGCTGCCTGGTGACCGGCCGCGGCGGGGGGTCCCCGGCCCTGGCCGCGGCGGAGACCGCCACGCCGTCGGCGGTGTCCTGGTCGGCCGTCTCGTCCAGGTCGTGGTCGTCCGGCTGGGCCAACGCGGCCGTGACGGTCGTGACGGTGCTGGCCGGTGCCGCCGGGGCCGCCGCGGTGGCGGCCGGGGCATCGCCCGCCTCGGTCGGGCCGCGCTGGGCCGCGCGGCCGCCGGCGAGGCGGCGGCTGACCTTGACGGCCAGGTCCTTGTACTGCGGCTCGCGCTCCTTCAGGTCGGCGAGGACCGGGGTCGCGATGAAGATCGAGGAGTAGGTGCCGGACAGCATGCCGACGAACAGCACGAGGGCCAGGTCCTTCAGCGTGCCCGCGCCGAGCAGGCCGGCGCCCACGAACAGGATCGACGCGACCGGCAGGAGCGCGGTCAGCGAGGTGTTGATCGACCGGACCAGGGTCTGGTTAAGCGCCAGGTTGGCCGCGTCGCTGTACGTGGAGCGCTGGGTGGTGAGCAGGCCGGCGGTATTCTCCCGGACCTTGTCGAAGACCACCACCGTGTCGTAGAGCGAGTAGCCGAGGATGGTCAGCAGGCCGATGACGGAGGTCGGGCTGACCTGGAAGCCGGTCAGCGCGTACACGCCCACCGTGATCAAGATGTCGTGCAGCAGCGCGATGAACGCCGCCACGGCCATCCGCCACTCGAACGCGATCGACAGGTAGATCACGATCACCACGAGGAAGATGATCAGCGCCTCGACGGCCTTGGACGTGATCTGGCTGCCCCAGGTCGGGCCGACGACCTGGATCGTCATGTTGGCCGGCAGGATGTGGAACGCCTTCTCGATCGCGCTCGCCACGCCCTGGGTCACGGTGTTGGACAGCGTCCCGGTCTGCGCCGTCCACTGGTGGAGCAGCCCCTTAGAGGTGTCCTGGATGGTGGCGTCCCCGCCGCCCGCACCGGTGATGACCCGTGAGATCGCGTTCTGGTTGGTCAGCGAGCTTGAGGGGAAGGTGAAGCTCGACCCGCCCTTGAACTCCAGCGAGAAGTTCAGGCCCTTGACCGCCAGGGCGATCGCGCTGATCAGCACGATGACGCCGGAGATCGCGTACCACAGCCGCTGGCGGCCGACGAAGTTGATCGAGACCTCGGCCCGGTACAGCCGCCCGGCGATGCCGCCGCCTGCCATCACGCCTCCCTCGAGGTCGAGGAGTTGCCGCCGTCGTTCCGGCCGGAGATCGTGCGCTGCGTGCGCACCACGCGCCGGGTCGAGGAGCGCCATCTCGTCTTCGCGCCGAGTCGCTCGGGATCGAGCCCGGACCATTTATTGCCGCTCGAGAAGAACTTCGTCCCGGCGAGGATGGTCACCATCGGCTTGGTGAACAGGAACACCACCAGCACGTCGATGAGCGTCGTCAGCCCGAGCGTGTAGGCGAAGCCCTGCACGTCGCTGACGGCGAAGTGATAGAGGAGCACCGCGGCGAGGAAGGACACCGTGTCGGAGACCAGGATCGTGCGCCGGGCGCGCTTCCAGCCCGCCTCGACGGCGGGGCGGAGCGTCTTGCCCTCCCGTACCTCGTCCCGAAGCCGCTCGAAGTACACGATGAACGAGTCCGCCGTGATGCCGATCGCCACCACGAGGCCGGCGATCGCCGACAGCGACATGGTGAAGTTCTGGTACCAGCTGAGCAGCACCACCGACAGGTAGGCGATCAGCGCGGCGATCAGCAGGCTGGACACCGACACGAAGCCGAGGCCCCGGTAGTAGTAGAAGAGGTAGATGATCACCAGGATCAGGCCGATGATCCCGGCGAGGAGACCGGCGTCAAGCTGGCTGTGGCCGAGCTGCGGGGAGATCGACTGGACGCTCTGCTGCACGAAGTTGACCGGCAGCTGCCCGTACTTGAGGACGTTGGTGAGCTGGTTCGCCTGCTCCTCGTTGAAGCCATTCGGCTGCGGGCCGGAGATCGTGAACGTCCCCGAGGTCAGCGCCCCCTGGGTCTCCGGCGCGGACTGCACGTTGCCGTCCAGGACGATCGCCGTCGAGTCGAGCGCCGCGTCATCCTGGTTGCGTCGACGAGCTCGGGTAGTAGTTGTCGTACTGGTTGGTGGTCAGCGTGCCGAACGCCGCGGTGGCCGTGCTGTTCAGCGTCAGGTTGACGACCCACTGCGTGCTGTTCGACTGCAGGGCGGACGTCACGCCGGTGAGCTGCGTGCCCTCGAAGACCGTCGGGCCGAGAACGTACTTGGTGCCGTTGGGGTCGCAGGAGACGATCTGGTTCGCCGCGACGTCCCACTGGTCGCCCGCCTCGCTGTACCCGACGGTCGACTTCCAGTCGTTGTCCACGGTGGTGTCGTTGGGACCCGGCTTGCACACCATCTTGTTGAACAGCTTCATGGTGGCCGCGTTCACCTTGGACGAGTCGCCGTAGGTGACCGTGCTCGAGGCCGTGGACGTCGGCGACGGCGTGGCGCTCGCCGAGGGGGTCGCGGTCGCCTTGGCGGTGCTGCTGGCCTTGGCGGACGAGGTGGCGGTGGCGGTGGCGGACGGGCTCGCCAGCTTGGCGGAGACGGCCTGGGTCGACGCCTTCGGGCTCGCGCTCGTGCTCGCGGACGTGCTGGTCGACGGGGTGGGCGAGCTCGTGGACGACGGGCTCGCCGACCCGGTGGCCTTCGTTGACGGCGTGGCACTCGGCGTCGCGGTCGTCCCGGTGTACGGCTCCTCGAGGTACACCGGCCGGAACGCCAGCTTGGCGGTGGAGCTGATCAGGGCGACGGTGTCCTGCTCGGCCTTGCCGGGGACCGTCACGTTGATCAGGTCGGAGCCGATCTGCTGGACCTGGGCGCCGGAGTTACCAGTGCCGTTCACCCGGGACTCAAGCACGGAGATCGCCTGCTGCATGGCGGCCGTGGACGGCGCGCCGTGCGCGGTCACCGCCTGCAGCACGACCTCGGTCCCGCTCGACAGGTCCAGCCCGAGGCCGACCTTAAACCTGCTCTGCCAGTTGCCCGGGTGGAACGTCTGGCTTCCGAGTATCCCGATCACCATGACCAGGATCAGGGCGGCCAGCGCCGCCAGCGCGCGGCCCGGCCGCGAGCCGCTTCTGCTTGGGGGTGCCACTTGTCGCTGCCTGCCTCTTAGCGTGCGTCGTGCGCCGAGCTAGCGCCTCTAGTCCTTCTTGGTCCCGGTAGCCTGCTCGTACGCCGTGTCCTCGGTGTCCTCGGCGTCCGCAGGCACGTGGTCGGCTTCCTCGACGTCCTGCACGTCGGTGTCGGTGGACTCCTCGTCGGCGTCGTAGGCGTCGTCGGCCTCGTCGGCGGGGGCCTCGTCCTCGTCGACCGTTTCGCCCGGGGACACCACGTCCATGACGGCGCGCCGCATGTAGCGGACCTCGACGCCCGGCGCGACCTCAAGGATCACGTCGTCGCCGTCCACGTCCACGACCGTGGCGTACATGCCGGCCGTCGTCCGCACCCTGGCACCCGGCTGCACGGTGTTCTTCTGCTGCTGGGCCTGCTGCTTACGACGCTGCTGCGGCCTGATCATCAGCAAGTAGAACGCCACGACGACGATCAGGATCAGGATCAGCGTCGACGGGTTGAACCCGCTCGAAGACGAGCTGGCTGCTAGTGGTTCTGCAATCCCCACCATCGGGGCATCCTTCCGGTTGACTTTCCGCTTGCCGGCTGGCCCGTCGGGTCATGACGGTCACGTGCCAACCTGCGCAGTGTAGCGGCGCTATTAAAAACGCATAACCACCCTACGAGGTTTCCGATGTGGATCGTTACTGACCGACGCGATTCCGCGGCTGAAACGGACATCTGTCCACCGATTGCAACCGTTTCGCTACACTCCCCGTTCCGTTCGCGCCCCGGGGGCCGCGAAACGGCCAGCTCGCGGGGCGGCCCGCGGTCACTCAGTCAAACAACGGTCACTCAATCAAACAGCGTCGGCGTGTCGGCGGACGGCGGCGGGACGAGGCCCAGGTGCTCCCAGCCGGCCCGGGTGGCGACCCGGCCGCGCGGCGTCCTGGCGAGCAGGCCGTGCCTGACCAGGAACGGCTCGGCGACCGCCTCGACGGTCTCCGCCTCCTCCCCTACCGCGATGGCGAGGGTGGACAGGCCAACCGGGCCGCCGCCGAACCGCCTGACCAGGGCGTCGAGCACCCCCCGGTCGAGGCGGTCGAGGCCGAGCTCGTCGACCTCGTAGAGCTCAAGTGCGGTCTCGGTGAGTTTCCTGGTGACCAGGCCGTCGGCGCGCACCTCGGCGTAGTCGCGGACCCGGCGCAGCAGGCGGTTCGCGATCCGCGGGGTGCCGCGTGAGCGCAGCGAGAGCTCCTCGATGCCGCCGTCCTCGATCCGCACGCCGAGCAGGCCGGCGGACCGCCGGATGATGACGCCGAGCTCTTCCGGCTGGTAGAAGTCCAGGTGGGCGGTGAAGCCGAAGCGGTCGCGCAGCGGCGCGGGCAGCAGGCCCGCCCTGGTCGTCGCCCCGACCAGGGTGAACGGCGCGATGTCAAGCGGGATCGCCGTCGCGCCCGGGCCCTTGCCGACGATGATGTCGACGCGGAAGTCCTCCATCGCCAGGTACAGCATCTCCTCGGCGGGGCGGGCGAGGCGGTGGATCTCGTCGATGAAGACGACCTCGCCCTCCTGGAGGGTGGACAGCACGGCCGCCAGGTCGCCCGACCGCTCGATCGCCGGGCCGCTGGTGAGCCGCAGCGGCGCGCCGAGCTCGGCGGCGATGATCATCGCGATCGTGGTCTTGCCGAGGCCCGGCGGGCCGGAGAGCAGGACGTGGTCCGGCGGGCGGCCGCGGCGCAGCGCGCTGTGCAGCAGCAGGGTCAGCTGCTCGCGGACCCGGGCCTGGCCGACGAAGTCATCGAGGCGCTTGGGCCGCAGCGCGCTCTCGATCGCCCGCTCGTCGCCGTCGGCGAGCGGCGAGACGACGCGCTCCCCCCAGGGGTCATCCTGACCCGGTCCGGCGCCCGCCCGGCGGGCGAGCTCGGCCTCCTCGGCCCTGGTCAAGTCGTCGTCTTCACTCACGACTTGGACAGCTTCCGCAAGGCGGCGCGCAGCGCCGTGGCCACGTCCGGGGCCTGCCCGCCGGAATCGGCCTCGACGGCGGCGACCGCGGCCTCGGCGTCGCGGGCGGACCAGCCGAGGTTCACCAGGCCGGTCATGACCTGGTCGCGCCAGGACGGCGCGGCCCCGCGGGCCTGCGCGACGGCCAGGCCGGGGCCCGGGTCACCCGGCGCGCCGAGGCGGTCCTTCAGCTCGAGGATGATCCGCTGGGCGACCTTGTTGCCGATGCCAGGCACCATAGTGAGCGCCTTGACGTCCTCGGCCGCGACCGCCCGGCGCAGCGCGTCGGGCGAGTGGACGGCGACCATCGCGAGGGCGAGACGCGGGCCGACGCCGCTCGCGGTCTGCAGCAGGTCGAAGACGTTCCGCTCGTCCTCCGTGGCGAAGCCAAAAAGCGTGAGCGAGTCCTCCCGCACCACCAGGGACGTCGCGACCCGGGCCGACTCCCCCGGCTTGAGCGTGGCGAGCGTGTCCGGAGTGCACTGCACCCGCAGCCCCACGCCGCCGACCTCGATAACGGCGCCGTCAAGCCCGACACTGGCTACGGTGCCGTTCAGGTGCGCGATCATGCAGTACCTCCAACCACGGGACCCCCAACCACGGGACCTCCTAACCACGGGACGGGCGGTCGCCGCCTGCGCGCTTGCCTGCCTGGCCCGTCTCGCTTCGATGGCGGGGGCCCGCCACAGGTGGCAGATCGCCAGGGCCAGGGCGTCGGCGGCGTCGGCCGGCCGGGGCCGCTCGGTCATCCGCAGCAGCCGCATGACCATCAGCGTGACCTGGTCCTTGTCGGCGCGGCCGCTGCCGGTCACCGCCGCCTTGACCTCGCTCGGCGTGTGCAGGGCCACCGGCAGCCCGCGCCGGGCGGCGCACACGATCGCGACGGCCCCGGCCTGCGCGGTGCCCATCACGGTGCGCACGTTGTTCTGGCTGAACACCCGCTCCACCGCCACCGTGTCCGGCCGGTACTCGGTCAGCCAGCGCTCGATCTCTTCCTCGATCGCCAGCAGCCTGCCCGCGATGTCCTGGTCCGCGTCCGTGCGGACCACGCCGGTGGCGACAAGGCTGGGCGGCCTACCCGGGACTCCTTCGACCACGCCGAGGCCGCACCGCGTGAGACCCGGGTCGACGCCAAGGACGCGGGACGACGGGCGCGCGGTGTACCCGTTCACCGCGGCGATCCGATCAGCACGCGCCCCACCGTCCCGTCTGCCAGCGAACACCTGTTCGCCACCCTATCGCGCCGACCGCCCCCGCGCTCGCATCATCGGCGCGTGTCCCGGGCCGGGCGGTTACCGATCCACCGAATTCCAACTGCGACGTGTCTCCCTGGTTCGCTCCCCCTCCTCGGACAGGACAGAATGGTCGCCGTGCAATCAGCGATTGAGGTACGCGCGATGGCGCAGCAGGCCAAGTCCGGAGCGGTCACGCTGCACGATGTGTCGTTGGCCATCGACCCAGGGGAACTGGTCGCGATTATCGGCGGCAGCGGCTCGGGCAAGACCACGCTGCTCGACACGATGTGCGGTCTGCGACCGCCTGCCGCCGGATCGGTACGGCTGATCTCCGGAAATATTGGCTATGTTCCGCAAGATGACGTCATCCACCTCACCTTGCCGCTTGCCCGCACGCTCCGCTATGCCGCGGCTCTGCGCGCGGTACCCCGCGCCTCGGTCAACAACGTGCTGCGCACACTGGAACTCACCGACCGTTCGCTCGTCCCCGTCGGCCAACTGTCCGGCGGCGAGCGCAAACGGGCCTCGATCGCGTCTGAACTGCTCGCCGGGCCGACGCTGTTCTTCCTTGACGAGCCAACGTCCGGCCTCGATCCGGCGCGTGGCGCGGAGCTGATGAGGACGCTCCGCGCGCTCGCAGAAGACGGCACCACCGTGGTCTTGACCACGCATAACCCGGCCGATGCCGACCGCTGCGACAAGGTGGCGGTGCTGGCCGCCGGGGGGCGGCTGGCATTCTTCGGCACGCCTGCCGAGGCTCGCGATCACTTCGGCACATCCACCCTGGAGGAGATTTACGCGCTGCTCGACGGCACCGCCGATCCGGTCGGCGCGGATGCCGCGACGGGCCGGCTTGTCTCCCCGACCTTGGCCGGTCTCCGTCCGGGCGACGACCTCGACGGGCTCGACGACCTCGACAACCGCTCCGATGCGCCGGCCCGCCGCCCGATCCGGCAGTGGCTGCTGCTCACCCAGCGGAACGCCGAGACGCTCACCCGGGCCAGGCTCACCCTCGCGATCCTCATCGGCGCCCCGGTCATGGTGCTCCTCATGTTCCTGGTGCTGTTCCGCCCGGGGGCGTTCGACCCGGCCCAGCCGAGTCCTGCGGCCACCGTGATGATCTTGTTCTGGGTGGCGTTCGGCGGCTTCTTCTTCGGCCTCACCTATGGGTTGCTGCAGATCTGCGGTGAGTTCGGCGTGCTGCGCCGCGAGCGGTTCGCCGGCGTGGGCGCCTCGGCCTACGTCCTGGCTAAGGTCGCCGTGCTGCTCCCCTTGCTCGCGCTCGTCGACCTGCTGTTCCTTGTCGTGCTGCGGCTACTCGGGCGCCTGCCCGACACGGGTGACTACGGGGCCACGTTCGTCACCCTGTTGCTGTCCTCGGCCGCGGCGCTGGGGCTTGGGCTGCTGATCTCAGCGGCGGTGTCTGAGCCGTCCCAGGCCACGATCGCGCTGCCGATGCTCTGCTTTCCTCAGGTGCTCTTCGTCGGGGCCATCCTCCCCGTGCCGACGATGGCAGTGGTCGGCCGGTGGATCAGCTATGCGATGACAAACCGCTGGGCCTTCGAGGCGCTCGGGCACAGTCTGGGGGTGGCCGGGCTATGGGCCAACGGGCGGTCACCGCTCGGGCCGCCGCTGCTCGCCTCCTACGGGACGACGTTCGCCCGGCCGGCCGGCGCTGATTGGCTGATCCTGGGCGGCTTCACGGTCGCGTTCCTCGCCGCCACGATCGCCATCGTCATGCGCAAGACGACGGTCGCGGGCCGTCCGGTGCCGTCGGCCGTCGTCACTGCCGCGTCCTCAGCAATGCAGGCGGGGGGCTAGGCCAGCCTCGGCCGAGCCGACCAGATCGGCCCCGCCGTCGCGGTAGGCGCGCTCGGCGAAGTCGAGGAATGCCTTCACGTCGGCGAGGTTGGACGCGACGCCGAGCGATACTCGGACGGCGCCGCCGGTCGGCAAGCCGATCCGCGTCAGGTAATCGTCGACGGTGGTGACGGCCTGCCGCGAGAACCCTCCGGCTACCAGCGCGCTCCACCACGGGCCTCGCACGTCCTTCCGGCCCAGTCCGAACGCCCATTCCCCCGCGCCCGGATTGCAGAAACAGCCGGTGCGCAGCGAGATGCCCGCTCTGGCCGCGTCGCGCGCGACCGCGCGCTCGTCGATGACCCGCCCAGCCGGGTCGAGGAAGTTGAACGTGACGATACCGCCCCGGCCGGTGAGGCCGGCCGGGCCGTACAGCCGGATAAGCGGCGCGCCGTTGTCGTGCTTGAGCCTGCCGAGGTTCTCGAGCAGCCAGCCGGTGAGCATGGACACCCGCCGGTGGATGAGGTCGATGCCGATGCCGTCGATCCAGTCGAGCCCGGTGGTCACGTCGGGGATGGACAGGAAGTTCACCGTGCCGTCCTCGAACGCGCCCTCATCGTCGAGCATCCGATGCCAGCCGCCCTGCACGCTCACGCCCCAGATGGTTCCCCCGGAGAACCACGGGCGGCGCAGCCGGGCCAGCGCGTCGCGCCGGACCAGCAGGGACCCCACCCCGGTCGGGTAGCCGAACACCTTGTACCAGCTCACCGCCACGAACTCCGGGCGCACGGCCGACAGGTCAAACCGGCTGGCCGGCGCGTAAGCCGCCGCGTCCAGCAGGACGTCATACCCATTCTCCTGCGCGCGGCGCACCCAGTCGAGCGGGTGCTGGACGCCGCTGAAGTTACTCTGCGCCGGGTAGGCGAACAGTCCGGGACGACTGCCCTGGCCTCGGGAGAGGGCGGCGAGCACGTCGGTCTCCTCGACGCGCAGTTCTGCCGCGGTGAGCGGGACGTACGCCACCCGGGCACCCCGCGCTCGCGCGAACTCCCTGATCCCGTTCACCGAGTTATGGTTGTCCGCGGTCAGCACCAGGCGCTTGCCGTGCCGGAATGGGTACGACTCGGCGACCAGACGGCAGGCGCCGGTCGCATTCGGCGTGAAGATGACGGCGTAGTCGTCCGCCGTGGTGTTGAAATGCCGGAGAACGGCCTCTCTGGCCTCCTCGACGAGCCGCGTCGACGCGCTCGACGTCGGGTTCTCCGAGTGCGGGTTTCCGAAGCAGCCCGAGCCCATCCGGGCCGCGTGGGCCGCCAGCTGCGATCTGGCGGCGAGCCCCGCACCGGTGTAGTCGAGGTAGACGTCGCCGCGTTCGTCCAGGTACGAGTATTCCGTATCGCGCAGCTCGTCCAGCCTCGACGTATCCGCGTATTCCGGATACGCGGCATGAAAGTCAGTCATCGCCGATCCCCGATTCCCACCTAACCCGCGTGCCACTCCGGCCCGAACCGGCGCGCCCTCGTGCGGGTACCCGTCTCCCCCAGCGCAATTGTACCTATTTGACGGTTAAGTAGGTATTGATACTTATTTTGAGCGGGTATTGGTACGGATAGTGGCATCGGTAGGGATTACGGTGAAGCGGCGACCGCCAGGTGAGGTGGAACGGCCGACCGGCGAGGCGGGCCGGGCGTCCACCTCTTTAGAAGTCGTCGAGCATGAACGGCGTGGCCGCGAAGGCGGTGTCAAGCGCGATGCCCGACTCCGGGGTGCCGCCGGACGCGAGGCCGGCCAGTGCGCAGCGTCGCGACCGGGATGCCTGCGTACAGCGCCGCCAGGCCGCGAGGGCCCAGGATCAGCGGGTCGGTCGAGGGCCCGGCGCCGTTCTGAGTGAGGTCGCCGCGGCCGTCGGCCACGGTCAGCCGCCAGTGACCGGAGTTCGCGGGCCGGCTCGCGTCGTGGACTTCGAGCGGCACGCTGGCGGAGACCCCCGGCGGGAAGCCCCTCGCGGCGATCGCGGCCGGCGCGTCGACCACCCGGAGCATCCACAGGGCGCGGCGGGTGATCGCGGCGTCGCGTTCCCTGGTGAGCCACCAGAACGGGTCGTACGGGGAGGTCAAGCCGCGGACGTTGTCGGTCGTCGAGCTGTGCGAGGCGATGACCGACCACAGGGCGCGCAGCGTTTCCGGTGTCCTGGCGTGGACGCGTTCGACCCACAGGTCGTCGCCCAGCCACCGGTAGGCGGCGAAGCCGTCGTCACCCGCCAGGTAGCTGTACAGGTCCTTGCGGCCGAGCCACTGCCCGGCCGGGCCCTCGTCCCAGGTCAACGGGCCCGCGTCGCGGGCGGCGAGGTGGCCTTCCGCCATGACCTGGATGACCGCCGCCGCGTCGGCCTGGGCGGCCCGGCGGACGGGCACGTCCAGTCGCCCGCGCCCGCTCCCCGCGCCGCCTTGTCCGGCTCGACGAGTTGGCGCAGCGAGCGGGCCGGGATCGAGAACTGGTGCCGCCCGCCCGCCAGCTCCCAGCCGAGCGAGCGGTAGATCGGCATCGTGGCCGGGTAGAGCGCCGACAGCGGGTAACCGCGCTCGGCGATGCGGCCGAGCAGCTCGGTCATGAGCGCGCGGCCGATGCCCCGGCCGCGGTGCTCGGGCGCGACCTTGACGCTGGCGACGCCCGCCATCTTCACCGGGCGGCCGAGCCAGTACTGCCGCATGTCGTGCAGCATGGCCGCTCCCGCGGGCACCCCGTCGACGAACGCGCCGAGGAACATCCCCTGGTCTGCCCGCAGCCGGGCGACGTGCAGCCAGCTGCTGGCCTGCTGCTCGGAGTAGATGCCGAATGCCCGCTGGCTCAGGTCCATCTGGGCGTCGAAGTCGTCGTCGAGGCCAATGGGGCGGATCTCCACGTCAGTCACGAGTTCTCGACCCTGACGGCCCGAAGGCGGCGTCGCCTCGAGCGTGTAGGCGAGCTTCTCCATGATGTCGTCGCTCACGTTGTAGTTCGCGTAGACGTCCTGGACGTCGTCGGAGTCTTCCAGGGCGTCGATCATCCTGAGTACCTTGCGGGCCTGGTCCTCGTCGAGGTCGATCTCGCTGCTCGGCAGGAACGCCATGTCGGCCGACTCGTAGTCGATGCCGGCGTCCTGCAGGGCGGTGCGCACCGCGACCAGGTCGGTCGGCTCGGAGATGACCTCGAAGGACTCGCCGAGGTCGTTGACCTCCTCCGCGCCCGCGTCGAGGACCGCCATCAGGACGTCGTCCTCGGCCATGTCCTTCGCCTTCTCGACGACGATCACGCCCTTGCGGTTGAACAGGTACGACACCGAGCCCGGGTCGGCCATCCGGCCGCCGTTGCGGGTGAACGCGACGCGGACGTCGCTCGCCGCCCGGTTGCGGTTGTCGGTGAGGCACTCCACGAGGACCGCGACGCCGCCGGGGCCGTAGCCCTCGTAGGTGATGTTCTCGTACTGGGCGCCGCCGGCCTCCTGGCCGGAGCCGCGCTTGACCGCGCGGTCGATGTTGTCGTTCGGTACCGAGGACTTCTTGGCCTTCTGGATGGCGTCGTAGAGCGTCGGGTTGCCGGCCGGGTCGCCACCGCCAGTGCGGGCGGCCACCTCGACGTTCTTGATCAGCTTGGCGAACAGCTTGCCGCGCTTAGCGTCGACCACCGCCTTCTTGTGCTTGGTGGTGGCCCATTTGGAATGGCCGCTCATGACGTTCCCTTCACCATCGTAACGAAAAGTTTGTGAATGCGCCGGTCCGGGGTCAGTTCCGGGTGGAACGCGGTCGCGAGGAGCTGACCCTGCCGGACGGCGACGATCCTACCGTTATCCTCGCCCAGCACGGTGACTTCCTCGCCCGCCCGCTCTACCCAGGGCGCGCGGATGAATACCGCGTGGAACGGCGCGCCCTCGATCGAGCGACCGTCGCGCTCGAAGGAGTCCACCTGGCGGCCGAAGGCGTTGCGCCGGGCGGTCATGTCGATGCCGCCGAAGGTCTGCTGGCCCTCGGCGCCGTCCCGCAGCCGGTCGGCGAGCATGATCAGCCCGGCGCACGAGCCGAACGCGGGCATGCCGTCCGCGATGAGCTTGCGGATCGGGTCAAGCAGGTCGAACGCGGTCGCCAGCTTCCACAGCGTGGTCGACTCCCCGCCCGGGATGACCAGGCCGTCGACGGACTCGATCTCGCTGAGGCGGCGCACCGGCCTGGCGGTCGCGCCGGCCTCGTCGAGCGCGCGGACGTGCTCGCGCACGTCGCCCTGCAGCGCGAGTACTCCAATGACCGGCAAGACTGTTCCTTCCTCCCGGGGGAATGATCCCCCCGGTGACCCCCGATCATGGAGGGCATCGTCCCTCCTAGCCGCCCTACGGGAGACTCGCACAAACCGCTCGCCCCCGCGCCGTGGCTGAGGTTAACGGCGCTGTGGCTGAGGTTACGGCATGCGTAACGCCGCGAGGCGGGGATTGAACTGTATACACGCTGAACGGAGGCGGTTCGCCGGGCAGGCGCAGGCGTTACCAGCCGCGGCTGCGCGTAGTGCTGCTCGGCGGGCAGCGTGTCGATGTTGATGCCGACCATCGCCTCGCCGAGGCCGCGGGAGACCTTCGCGATCACGTCGGGGTCGTCGTGGAACGTGGTGGCCTTGACGATCGCGGCGGCGCGCTTGGCCGGGTCGCCCGACTTGAAGATGCCGGAGCCGACGAAGACGCCCTCCGCGCCGAGCTGCATCATCATCGCGGCGTCGGCCGGGGTGGCGATGCCGCCCGCGGTGAACAGCACGACCGGCAGCTTGCCCGCCCTGGCGACCTCGACGACCAGGTCATACGGCGCCTGGAGGTCCTTGGCGGCGGTGAACAGCTCCTCCTCGGGCAGGCTCGCGAGGCGGCGGATGCCCTGGCTGAGCGAGCGCATGTGCCTGGTGGCCTCGATCACGTTGCCGGTGCCCGCCTCGCCCTTGGAGCGGATCATCGCGGCGCCCTCGGCGATCCGGCGCAGCGCCTCGCCGAGGTTGGTCGCGCCGCAGACGAACGGGACGGTGAACTTCCACTTGTCCACGTGGTGCGCCTCGTCGGCCGGGCTGAGCACCTCGGACTCGTCGATGTAGTCGACGCCGAGCGACTGCAGCACCTGCGCCTCGACGAAGTGCCCGATCCGGCACTTGGCCATGACCGGGATCGACACGGCGTTGATGATGCCGTCGACCATGTCCGGGTCGCTCATCCTGGCGATGCCGCCCTGGGCGCGGATGTCGGCGGGCACCCGCTCGAGCGCCATCACCGCGACCGCGCCGGCGTCCTCGGCGATCTTGGCCTGCTCCGGCGTCACCACGTCCATGATCACGCCGCCCTTGAGCATCTCGGCCATGCCGCGCTTGACGCGGGCGGTGCCGGTCTGCTGTCACCGGCGGGGAACTGGGCGTAACGTCGGCGGTGGACACGTCAAAACCTCCTGGGACGAGCATGTGCTTGCCTCTCCATGGTATGTCGTCCCAGGCGAGCGGCGGTTCCGCCGATTGGCTCTAACTTGGCTCTAACGTGGCCCTATTCGATGCTCTCGCCCGCCATGCGCGTCGTCCATGTCGAAGAACCCGGGCAGCGGCGCGCTGCCGGACAGGCGGAGCACGCGGGCCAGCGGCCGGCGCCGGGCGTAGACGGTGCGCCCGGCGAGGTCGTTGTAGAACTTGCGGGCGATGAACACCTGCTGCGCGGCCGCCTCGACCTCGGCGACCAGCTCGGCCGCGCCCTCATCGGCGGCGAGCTCCTTGCGGAAGTCGGGGTCGCCGAGGGTGGCGCGCAGCGCGCGGGTCAGGTCGGACTCGGCCAGGTCGCGCTCGGCGGGCCCGACCTGCCGGACGCGCCGGACCGCGTCGGCGAGCAGCAGGGACGCCGCCGGGTCGAGCAGGCCGGAGGAGGCGAGCTCCGAGGCCGCCGCGGCCCGCCTGACCAGGGCGAGGTCCAGCGCGGTGCGGGCCGCCTCGACGCGGTTGTGCAGCCGGTCGAGCCGGCTGGCCCGCCAGGAGACGTAGAAGCTCCAAAGCACGAGGGCCAGCACGACGAGCACGATGATCGTCCAGGTCATCGCGCGGCCTCACTTCTTGCTGTTATCAAGCCCTCGCGGAAAGCGGACCAAGAACGGCAAGCACCGGAAACGTACGCGGCGTCGCGGGCGCCGTCCGGGCGGAGCCGGCGAGGGGGACATGGGGGAGGGACTCCCCCATCCCGGCGGATCCCGGGGGACGGCCCGGGGGGTACGTCACTGGGCGATGCCAACCGTGGCGCGGCCGAGGACGACCGTTTCGTACACGCTGAGCACGTTCCGCGCGACGGTCGCCCAGTCGTAGTCGGCTACCGCGTCGAGCGCGGCGACCGACAGTTCCGCGCGGCGGCCGGGGTCATCGAGCAGCCGGGCCGTCACCCGGGCCAGGTCGGCGGCGTCGCCGGTGGCGAACAGCTCGCCCGCCTGGCCGCCCCGCAGGACGTCGCGGAACGCGGGGATGTCGGACGCGACGATCGGCAGGCCGGCCGCCATCGCCTCGGCGGTGACGATGCCGAAGGACTCACCGCCGGTGTTCGGTGAGCAGAACACGTCGACGGAGTGCAGCAGGCGGACCTTGTCCTCTTCCGACACTTCGCCGAGGAACACGGCGCGGTCGCGCAGTTCCGGGGGGAGCGACCGCCGCGCCTCGTCGATGTCGCCGTGGCCGGCGATGAGCAGCCGCAGGCCCGGGCGGCCGGGCGCGAGCAGCTCGAAGGCGCGCAGCAGCACCGCCGAGGCCCTTGCGCGGCTCATCCATCCGGCCGAGGAAGCCGATCGCGCCGCCCTCCCCCGGCCAACCGTGAACGGGTCGGCGTGCCGGTAGCGGCGGGTCGCCACCCCGTTGGGGATCAGCACGGCGTCGCCGCCCAGGTGCTCGACGAACGTCGACCTGGCCGCCTCGGAGACCGCGATCCGGCCGTCGATCTTCTCAAGCGCGGAGCGGAGCACCGGCTGGGTGGCGAGCAGCATCCGGGACTTGCGCATCGCGGTATGCACGGTCGCCACGATCGGGCCCGACGCCACCCAGCAGGCGAGCAGCGACAGCGACGGCACGGCGGGCTCGTGCACGTGCAGGACGTCGAAGTCGCCCTCGCTTGCAGCCAGCGCCGGACCCGGTGCGTCGACAGCGGGCCGAACGCGAGCCTGGCCACCGACCCGTTGTACGGGACGGGCATCGCCTTGCCCGCGGGGACCACGTAGGGCGGTAGCGGCCGGTCCTCGTCGGCGGGCGCGATCACCGAGACCTCGTGGCCGAGGTCGATCAGCGCCTCGGCCAGGTCCCTGATGTGCTGCTGCACGCCGCCTGGCACGTCCCACGAGTACGGGCACGCGATGCCGATCCTCATGGGCCCGTGCTCCTCATTGGTCCGCGCCGTTCCCGTTGCCCGCCACGGCGCGGGCCCGGCTGCGGGCGAGGCGGCCGGGTTCGAGGTCGCTGACGAAGACCTTCTGCAGCATGTGCCAGTCTTCCGGGTGCTCGCGGATCGCCTGCTCGAAGACCGTCGGCGAGCGCCTGGGTCATCGCGGCGATCTTCTCCTTCCGGGTGCCGGCGGCGGGCACGGGGATCTCGTCGTAGATGTGCGCGCCCCACTCGGTCTCGCCGACGAACCAGCAGGCCACCGGCATCAGCGCCGCGCCCGTCGACACCGCGAGGGCGGCCGGGCCCGCCGGGAGCAGCGCCTTCTCGCCGAAGAACTCCACCTCGACGCCGGTGTCCGAGAGGTCACGGTCGGCGACGATGGTGACCAGCTTGCCCGCCCGCAGCCGCTGCGCCATCACCCCGAACGGGTGCGGGCCGCCGCTGGTCGGCACGATTTCCATGCCGAGGCCCTCGCGGAACGCGAGGAACTTCTGGAACACCGACTCCGGCTTGAGCCGCTCGGCGGGCGCGACGATCGAGCCGGCGCCGACCAGGATCACCCAGCGGCCCGCCTGCTCGAAGTCGCCCATGTGGGGCAGCGCGTAGATGACGCCGCGGCCGTCCTTCATGTGCTCCAGGGTCAGGTCGAGGTTCTCCTGGTTGACGTGCATGCCGGCCATGATGCGCTCGTCCGGGATGACCTGCAGGCGGAAGGTCTCCAGGTAGTAGCGGGCGTAGGAGCGCATCACTTCACGCGACAGCGCCCTCAGCTCCGCGCTGAATTCGCTTGGCGGTAGAGAGCCAGCCGAAGTCGTTCTGAGGACTCTGACCAGGTTGCCCTCGAGTACCTGCACGCCGCCACCCTGGCGGCGCCAGGCGACGTCGGCGCCGAAGTTGAACAGCGCAGCGGGCGATCGGCTCGGGTAGGCGGCACACGAGGTTCCAGCCGGCGCCGAACGCCGCGCTGCCCAGGCGTTCCCTGAACGTTTCCTTCGCCATCAGGCTTCCTCCGGCCGCGCGGGTGCGGACGCTGCTGCGGACTGTGGCGCCGGGGGCCCCGTGGTTGGAGGCCCCGTGGTTGGACGGCGGTTCGAGGCCGGCGTCGCCGGCTGGGCCTTGGCGTCCACGTATACCGCGCGCATCCGCTGGTAGAGCGTCACCGCCGTGCCCGCGGCAAGTGCCCACATGCCGATCGGCAGGACGTACGGGATGCCGAGGCCGGAAAGGCCGATGCTGGTGAGGCCGATGAGCACGCGTTCCGGCCGCTCGATCAGGCCGACGTCGGCGTTCAGGCCCAGGCCTTCGGCGCGGGCCTTGACGTACGACACGCTCATGCCGCCGGCGAGGCAGAACAGGCTGACCACGGCGAGAAGGTGGTCGCTGCGCATGAACCAGATCGTGATGCCGCCGAAGATGGCCGCGTCGCCGAACCGGTCCATCGTCGAGTCGAGGAACGCGCCGTACCGGCCCGAGCTGCCCTTGATCCGCGCGAGCTGGCCGTCGAGCATGTCGGTGAAGATGAAGAAGGTCGCGGTCGCGGCGCCAGGGAACAGCCAGCCGATGGGGAACATCGCCAGCGCCGCGGCGGATACGCCGACGGTGCCGGCGACCGTGATCATGTTCGGCGTGACCGGCGTGCGCGCGAGCCCCTGGACGATGGGGCCGAACAGCCGCGCGAAGAAGGGACGGAGGAAGTTCAGCATGGCCGAATAGATCTTACTGACTGCCCGCGGGAGGACGACCCCCCTGCACCCCCGGCAGGGAAAACCCGGCTGCCTCGTTAAGGGGGGCTTGTGGTCTTGTGCCCTTCGGGTTCACGCTGTGTTTACGAAAGCTCATCGAGCGCGAGGAGGCGACGAGAGTGACGGACACAGGCAGCTCAGGAGGGGCAGGACCGGCAGGCGCGGGCAGGGATTCTGGGGCCGGCGGCATACGGAATGTCGTGCTGGTCGGCCATTCGGGGAGCGGTAAGACAACGCTGGCGGAGGCGCTCCTCTTGTATACGGGCACCGTCGCCCGCGCGGGGCGGGTCGAGGACGGCACCACGGCCAGCGACTTCGATGAGGTAGAGATCAGGCAGAAGCGGTCGGTGAACCTGGCCCTGACGCCGTTCGTTTCCGACGGGATAACCGTCAACATGCTCGACACGCCCGGGTACGCGGACTTCACCGGCGACCTGCGGGCGGGGCTGCGCGCGGCGGACTGCGCGCTGTTCGTCGTGGCGGCCACCGACGGGGTAGACGGGGTAACGCGGCTGCTCTGGGACGAGTGCGCGGCCGTCGGGATGCCACGGGCGGTGGTCATCACCAAGATCGACCACAACCGGGCGGACTTCGCCACGGTGCTCGCGGAGTGCCAGGGGGCGTTCGGCGAAGGGGTGCTGCCGCTCTACCTGCCGGTTCCCGGCCCAGGCGACTCTGGGGTCAGCGGGCTCATCGGGCTGCTTTCCGAGACGCTGTACGACTATTCCTCGGGGACGCGGGACGCGTCGCCGGTGTCCGCGGAGTCCGACGTCGAGCGGATGGCGCCAGAGCGGGACACGCTCATCGAGGGGATCATCACCGAGAGCGAGGACGAGACCCTCATGGACCGGTACCTGTCCGGCGAGACGGTGCCGACCGACGTCCTCATCTCTGACCTGCTGACCGCCGTCGCGCAGGGGTCGTTCTACCCGGTGCTCGCCGTGTCCTCGCCGCTGGGCATCGGCATGGCGGAGCTGCTTGAGATCATCACCCTGGCGTTTCCCTCGCCGCTCGCGCACCCGCTGCCGCCGGTGGCGTCGGCCGTCACCGGCGACCCGGTCGAAGGGCTCTCCTGCGACCCGGACGGGCCGCTGCTCGCCGAGGTCGTGAAAACCACCTCCGACCCGTACGTCGGGCGGATCTCGCTCGTGCGGGTGTTCTCAGGGACGCTGCGGCCCGACATGTCGGTGCACGTGTCCGGGCACGGGCGGGCCGAGCGCGGGCACCCGGACCATGACGACGACGAGCGCGTCGGCGCGCTGACGTCTCCGCTCGGCAAGCAGCAGCGGCCGGTCGCCGAGTGCCCGGCGGGCTCGGTCTGCGCCGTCGCGAAGCTGTCCACCGCGGAGACGGGAGACACCCTGTCCTCGCGGGAGCAGCCGCTGCTCATGGAGCCGTGGACGATGCCCGACCCGCTGCTGCCGGTCGCGATCGTGGCCAGGTCAAAGGCGGACGAGGACAAGCTGTCGGCCGCCTTGCAGCGGCTCGTCGCCGAGGACCCGACGATGCGGCTCGAGATCAACCCGGAGACGCACCAGCTCGTGCTCTGGTGCATGGGCGAGGCGCACGCGGACGTGCTGCTCGACCGGCTTGGGTCACGCTACGGGGTCGCCGTCGACACGGTGACGCTGCGGGTGCCGCTGCGGGAGACGGTGTCCGTCTCCGCCCGCGGGCTCGGCCGGAACGTGAAGCAGACCGGCGGGCACGGCGAGTTCGGCATCTGCCACATCGAGGTGGAGCCGCTGCCCGACGGGGCGACCGGGTTCGAGTTCGTCGACAAGATCGTCGGCGGCGTGGTGCCCAGGCAGTTCATCCCGTCGGTCGAGAAGGGCGTCCGGTCCCAGATGGAGTCCGGGGTGCTCGCCGGGTACCCGATGACCGGGCTCCGGGTGACGCTCTTCGACGGGAAGGCGCACTCGGTCGACTCCTCGGACATGGCGTTCCAGAAGGCCGGGCGGGCGGCGCTGCGGGACGCCTGCGAGAAGGCGTCGCCGATGCTGCTCGAACCGGTCGACGAGGTGTCGATCCTGGTGCCCGACGAGTACGTCGGCGCGGTCATGTCCGACTTGTCGGGCAGGCGCGGGCGGGTGATCGGCACGATCCCGGTGGGCGTCGGGCGGACGCAGATCCGGGCCGAGGTGCCGGAACTCGAGATCACCAGGTACTCGATCGACCTGCGGTCGGTGTCGCACGGCACCGGGTCGTTCACCCGCGGGTACCTGCGGCACGAGCCGCTGCCGTCCCACCTGGCGGCCAAGGTGGCGGGCGAGACGCGAACCGGTTAGCGGTCGCGCCCCTTCATGTGCCGTTAGGCCGGCTGGCTGGCGGAACGGCACATTGGGCTGGCCTTCGCGCGATCGCGGCGGACGGCTGAGGCCTAGTTCCCTGGCCAGGCGTCGGCGAGGAGCTTGCGGGTGTCGGCGAGGAGCTGCGGCAGGACGCGCGTCCGGCCGACGACCGGCATGAAGTTGGTGTCGCCGCCCCAGCGCGGCACCACGTGCTGGTGCAGGTGGGCGGCGATCCCGGCGCCCGCGACCGTGCCCAGGTTCATCCCGATGTTGAAGCCGTGCGGCCCGGAGACCGTGCGCAGCGCGGTGATCGCGCGGGTGGTGAAGTCGCTGAACTCCGCGGTCTCCGGCCTGGTCAGCTCCGTGTAGTCGGCCAGGTGGCGGTACGGGCAGATCAGCACGTGGCCGCTGTTGTACGGGTACAGGTTCATGATCGCGTAGACAAGCTCGCCGCGGGCGACGATCAGCCCCTCCTCGTCGCTGAGCGTCGGCGCGATGCAGAACGGGCAGCCTTCGTGCGGGCCGGGCCCCGTCGGCTTGCCCTCGCCCTTGATGTACGCCAGCCGGTGCGGGGTCCACAGCCGGCCGAACCCGTCGGGCACGCCGGCGGCGGCGATATCCGCGTCCGGGGAAGCCTGGACGGCGTCCGGGGCCGGCCCGGAAGCCGGGGGCTCCGGGGAATCGGCGGCCGCCGACGGCAGGTCCGGGTCGGGGCCGGCGGGTTCGGGGGACGAGGGAGCACTCACGGTACCGATGCTAGCGGCGCGCCGCGGGCGCCGCGCCCCGGCACCCGGCCTGGTGCGCTAGGCGCGGCCGGCCAGGTCGAGGAGGTCGTCAAGGATGCGGCCGATGGCCATGACGGTCATCGTGAGGTGGCCGGCGCCGGACTCCAGGTGCACGCGGGCACCGGGAATGTGCGCGGCGAGCCACTGGCCGTGCGCGAACGGGACCATGTTGTCCTGGTCGCCCTGCCAGATCGCCGCCCGCCCGCGCAGGGCGTCAAGCGGGAATCCCCAGTCGGCGACGAAGGCGAGGTCGTCGTCGCGCCAGCCCGCGATGCCGTTGCGGACGGCGCCGGACAGGCCCTTGGCCAGGTCCGCGGCGAACTCGCCGGTCAGCACCGCCGCGTCGGCGCCGGAGATGAGGCCGCCGAGCGATGCGACGATCTGCTCCCCGGTGATGCCGCGGAGGGCGGCCGCCTCCTTCTCGAGGAACGGGGTCAGCGCGTCCGCGCCGCGGATCGCCAGGCTGAACTCCTCGACGTTCTCCGGCCCCATGCCGGCCAGGAAGTCCAGGCCCTCGACCCGGTACGGCGCGACGCCGGCGACCGAGGCGGTGCTCAGGCAGCGTTCCGGCGCGAGGGCGCCGCACGCCAGGGTGTGCGGGCCGCCACCGGAGAAGCCGATCGACACGAACTCGGCGGCGCCGATCTCGTCGAGCACCGCGATGACGTCGGGGACGAAGTCCGCCACGGTGCGACCGGGCCGTGGCGTCGACCCCTCGTAGCCGGGCCGGGCCACCTGCACGACGCGCAGCCCGCGGCCGGCGGCCGCGCTGGCCAGCCGGTTGTTGAGCACCAGCCCGACCGGCGTGCCCTCGTGCACCACGAGGGGAAGCCCGTCCGCGGGCCCCGCCGTCAGGAACTCGATGTCCCGGCCGTCCGCGAGCCGGACCAGCCGCCGCTCAGTCTCCATGCTGGCAGCCTAGCGGTGCACCGGCCCGACCTCGTGACGAGGCGCAGGCGTTACTGGCCCGGGTTGGCGTAGACGCGGTCGGGGCGGACGAAAACGGCGGTGCGGCGCTCCTCGCGCATGACCCGGTCATAGGCGTCGAAGTCCTCGTGGGTGCCGCCCGCCGCGGTGAACACCTCGCGCAGCAGCAGGCGCAGCCGCTCCGCGTCGATGGCCGGGTCCTGGTCATCGGGGCCGATGAGGTCGACGCGGCCCTCGGCCGCCGCCCACTGCCAGCCGGACCTGATGACGACGTTCGCATACGGGCGCTCGCGCCAGCGGGCGAGCTTTCTCGTGCCGCCGCGCACGACCATGCCGACGACGGTCTCGCCGGTGACCGGGTGGGGTAGCACGCCCGCGTTCACCACCGACGAGGAGATCGTCCCGTCGGCGCGGGGCACGGAGACCACGACGAGCCCGTGGTCTCCCGCGACCAGCTTCCTGAAGTCTTCGATGTTCGCCACGAGACCTATTCAACCGCAGCCCGCTATGCAACCAACTCGCGGGTTGACTGGCCTCTTAGGTCGTGAGGAGGTGAGGCGTGAGCGCCGAGCCAGACGAGGAGTTCCGCTCGGTTCATGCGGGCCCGGTAGGTCCGCCATGGTCCCGCCCGGCCTACACGGCTGTACCGGCGACCAGGTGGCACGCCGAGGACATCGCGCAGGCCGCGTTCGCCAAGGCCTACGCGTCGCTGGTGGCGGGTCGAGCCAGGCCAGCGACCCGGACGCCGTACGTGCGCACGATCGTGTATCCACCGAGAACAGTCAAGCGGTTCCGCAGGCAGCGGGTCCGCCGAGGACCTGCGCGCCCACCGTCCCCGAGCAGGCCATGGCGACGCCGGCGACGGCCGTGGCGGAGCGCATCGGCGCGCTCCGCGACGCGCTGAACCTGCTCGGCCCGCGCCAGCGAGCGGTGATCGTGCTCCGCATTCTGGCTCGATATGTCCGAGGCCGCGACCGCGCGGGCGCGTCGAACTGCTCGGTCGGCACGGTCAAGAGCCAGACACTCCAGGGCGCTGGCTACCTTGCGCAAGCACGGTGAGCTCACGGACCTCATGGAGGGGAAACCGCGATGAGTCGGTCTTAAGGAGGCCTTTGATGACATCGCTGCCGAGATCAGTCCCGTCTGACCCGCCGCGTGGTAGCGGGGAACGCCACCGGGGCACGCGAATGGCGGGACCGGGCGGCTCGCCGCCGTCGTGGGGGGAACCGCGCCGTGTTGCCAGGTCGTGCTTGGCGATCGGCGCGCTCCGCGAGCTTCCACGGCCCTCGCGGCGGCGATGGCCGGGGCCAGCCACGTCCGAGCCGCCCGGCGGGCGCGCCAGGCTGGCGGAGCGTCCGGGCGCGAGCACCCGGCCGATCGCCGCAATCGGCCAGCGCCTTGCAACCGGTGCGGCGAAGCGCGCATCCGGCCGCGGTCTCAGTCGCGCCGGAATCGTCCGCTGCTCGGGCCGTTGTCCTCGCTTGCACAGTCCCTCGCGCGGCAGCATGCGGCCGAGTACGGCGAACGGCGCGCTGGTGGACGCCGCCACCCTGACGCTGTTCCGCAGGCTCACGTGCGCGCCGGCGGTCTCTTGCTCGGGCACGTCCGACGTACCACTGGCACAGGCCGCCATCGCGCTACGGCCCGGCGGCAGTGGCACGCACCGCGAGCAGCCAGGTCGTCGGTCCTCGCTGACTCAGCGCCATGGCACTCGACGTACGTCGGCTCCGCCCAGGTCAACGCGGTCACCCAGCCCTGCCGACGGCGGCGTGACTACCGCCGCCGCGTCGCGAACATCCGTCGCAGTGCGGCCGTGGACGGTATACCCTGCACCTTTTCGCGGCCACGCTGAGCCCCTGCCGGCGACGGTACACGCCAAGGAACGCAGTCTTGGACGATGTCCTACTGCCCCGGCTCCGGTCGACCGAGCCTGAACGAGCGCGGCGCTTGATTCCATCGCCGGTGGTGCTGAACGGCGACGTGTATGAGCGCGGCCACTGGCACTCGCGGGGCCGCTCACCGCAGCGGCCAGCTGACGCTGACCGGGCCGCATGAACCGGTGTCGCGCTTCGTCCACGCGAGAGCCGACGCCCAACGGCGACCGGGTTGCTCCGATCGTCAGAAATCATCCTCCCGAAATAGCCGGCAATGACGTGGCGCTAGCCCAGCGCCCGATCATCCTCCCGGATGGTGCGCGGCCTAGGGGCGGTTGGAGCGGCGGTCCTGCTTGCCGGACTGCGTGCCCTTCTCGTTGACGAGGCCGGCGCGGCGGAGAGCCTCGGCCATCGCGCCGTTCGCCGGGGGCGGCCGGGGCGTTGCGGCGGTCACCGCCCTGGCTCCCGCCGCCCTGGCGGTCGCCACCGCCCTGCGCTGGTCACTGCGGCCGCCTGCGGTCGTTGCCGCTGCCGGGGCCCGCCGCGCTGGCCTGGCCGCCCCGGCCGTCGTGCCGCACCGCCGGGCCGCCGCCGCCCGCCGGATCGCGCTGCGCGCCCGCCGGGCGGCCGCCGCCCTGGCCAGCCGCCGCCCCGGCGGCTGTCGCCCAGGCCGTTCGACGAGGAACGGGCGCGGCCAGAGTCGGCCGCTCGCCGTTCGGGACGATCGCCTGGGGCTCGCGCTTCCGCCCCGCGCGGGGGCCTGCCGCCGCCCGCGCCCGGCTCGCCCTCGTCTTGCAGGCGCATGGTCAGCGAGATGCGGTTTCTCGGGATGTCCACGGACAGCACCTTGACCTTGACCACGTCGCCCGACTTGGCGACGTCGCGCGGGTCGGCGACGAAGCTGTTCGACATGGCGGAGACGTGGACGAGGCCGTCCTGGTGGACGCCGATGTCGACGAACGCGCCGAAGGCGGCGACGTTCGTGACCACGCCCTCGAGGACCATGCCCGGCTCCAGGTCGCCCAGGGTCTGCACGCCCTCGGCGAACGTCGCGGTCTGGAACTCCGGCCGCGGGTCGCGGCCCGGCTTCTCCAGTTCCCTGAGGATGTCGTTGACCGTGGGGAGGCCGAACGCCTCGTCGGTGAACTCGGCCGGGTTGAGCCCGCGCAGCGCGCTGGTGTTGCCGATCAGGGTCGCGACGTCGCCGTGAGTCTTCGCCAGGATGCGGCGGACGACCGGGTACGCCTCCGGGTGCACGCCCGAGGCGTCGAGCGGGTCGTCGCCGCCGCGGATCCGCAGGAAGCCCGCGCACTGCTCGAACGCCTTCGGGCCGAGCCGAGGGACGCCCTTGAGCTGGTCGCGGGTCGCGAACGCGCCCTTGGCGTCGCGCTGCGCCACGATCGCGCCCGCCAGGGAGTCGGTGACGCCGGAGACCCGGGCGAGCAGCGGCCTGCTCGCCGTGTTGACGTCGACGCCGACCGCGTTCACCGCGTCCTCGACCACGGCGTCCAGCGAGCGCTCCAGCTTGGTGCCGGTGACGTCGTGCTGGTACTGGCCGACGCCGATGGACTTCGGGTCGATCTTGACGAGCTCGGCCAGCGGGTCCTGCAGCCGCCGCGCGATGGACACCGCGCCGCGCAGCGACACGTCGAGGTCGGGCAGCTCGGCGCTCGCGTAGGCGCTGGCGGAGTAGACGGACGCGCCGGCCTCGGAGACGACGATCTTGGTCAGGCCGAGTTCCGGGTTGGCCGTGATCAGGTCGACGGCCAGCTTGTCGGTCTCGCGGCGACGCGGTGCCGTTGCCGATCGCGATCAGCTCGACGCCGTGCTGCTCCGCGAGGTTCTTCAGGATGAAGAGGGACTCGTCCCACTTGTGGTGCGGGACGTGCGGGTAGATCGTGTGGGTCGCGACCACCTTGCCGGTCGAGTCGACGACGGCGACCTTGACGCCGGTGCGGAAGCCCGGGTCGAGGCCCATCGTGGCGCGCTGCCCGGCCGGGGCGGCGAGCAGCAGGTCCTTGAGGTTGGCGGCGAAGACGTCGACGGCCTCCGCCTCGGCGGCCTGCCACAGCCGCATCCGCAGGTCGATGCCGAGGTGGACGAGGACCCGGGTGCGCCAGGCCCAGCGGACCGTGTCCGTCAGCCACTTGTCGGCGGGGCGGCCCTCGTCGCGGATGCCGAACGCCTCCGCGATCGGCTGCTCGTAGGAGCCGGACAAGGCCGCTCGCGGTCGGCTCGAACCCCTCGTCGGCCGGGTCGAGGGTGAGGTCGAGGACCTCCTCCTTCTCCGCGCGGAACATCGCGAGCACGCGGTGCGCCTTGAGCTTGCCGAACGGCTCGGCGAAGTCGAAGTAGTCGCTGTACTTCTTGCCGTCCTCCGCCTTGCCCTCGCGGACCTTGGCGACCAGGTTGCCCTGGGACCACATGCGCTCGCGGAGCGTCGCCGATCAGGTCGGCGTCCTCCGCGAAGCGCTCGACGAGGATCGCGCGGGCGCCGTCGAGGGCGGCGGCGCCGTCCGCGACGTTCTCGTTCAGGTAGCCTTCCGCCGCCGCGCGCGGGTCCGTCGCCGGCTCGCTGAGCAGCAGGTCGGCGAGGGGCTCGAGGCCGTTCTCGCGGGCGATCTGCGCCTTGGTCCGCGCTTCGGCTTGTACGGCAGGTACAGGTCCTCCAGCCGGGCCTTCGTGTCGGCGGCGTTGATGCTGTCCCGCAGCTCGCCGGTCAGCTTGCCCTGCTCGTCGATCGAGGCGAGGATCGCGGCGCGGCGCTCCTCCAGCTCCCTGAGGTAGCGCAGGCGCTCGTCCAGCGTCCGCAGCTGAGCGTCGTCCAGCGTGCCGGTGGCCTCCTTGCGGTACCTGGCGATGAACGGCACGGTCGCCCCGCCATCGAGCAGGTCAACGGCGGCGGCCACCTGGTTGTCGCGGACGGCGAGCTCGGCCGCGATCCGCTTGATGATGCTTGGGGTGGTCTGGGCGGCTGGCTGCGTGGTCACGGGATCGAGACTAGCGGGCCCAGGTAAATGACGAGGGGCGGTACCCGCCGCTCAGTACAGTTGGTACATGACCGATGCCTACCAGCCACGCGCTGCCACCGTCCCCGACAAGCCCGCTCTCGACGGACTTGAGGCGGTATGGAGCGTACGCTGGGAGGCCGACCAGGTGTACCGGTTCGACCGGACGGCGCCGCGCGAGGCGGTGTACTCCATCGACACGCCGCCGCCCACCGTGTCCGGGTCGCTGCACGTCGGGCACGTGTTCTCCTACACCCACGCCGACATCGTCGCCCGCTACCAGCGGATGAACGGCAAGGCGGTCTTCTACCCCATCGGCTGGGACGACAACGGGCTGCCGACCGAGCGGCGGGTGCAGAACGTGTACGGCGTGCGCTGCGACCCGGCGGTGCCGTTCGACCCTTCGTTCGTGCCGCCGGAGAAGCCGGGCAAGACCGAGCAGCCGGTCTCCCGGCGCAACTTCATCGAGCTGTGCGAGCGGCTCACCGAGCTCGACGAGCGCGCCTTCGAGGACATGTGGCGGCGCGTCGGCCTGTCCGTGGACTGGTCGCTGCTCTACACGACGATCAGCGACGACTCGCGGCGGGTGTCGCAGCGGGCGTTCCTGCGCAACCTGGCGCGAGGCGAGGCGTACCGGGCCGAGGCGCCCACGCTCTGGGACGTCACGTTCCAGACGGCGGTCGCCCAGGCCGAGCTCGAGGACCGCGAGTACGCCGGGCGCGTTCCACCGGATCTCCTTTCACGCTCCTGACGGCTCCCCGGTGTGGATCGAGACCACCCGGCCCGAGCTGCTGCCCGCCTGCGTCGCCCTGGTGGCGCATCCCGGACGACGCGCGGTACCAGACGCTATTCGGCACCACCGTGCGGACGCCGGTGTTCGGCGTCGAGGTGCCCGTCTACGCGCACCCGCTCGCCGAGCCGGACAAGGGGTCCGGCATCGCGATGGTGTGCACCTTCGGCGACCTGACCGACGTGACCTGGTGGCGGGAGCTCGACCTGCCCACGCGGGCGATCATCGGGCGGAACGGCCGGCTGCTCGCCGACCCGCCCGCCGGGGTGCCCGCCGCGCCGTACGCCGAGCTGGCGGGCAAGACGGTGTTCTCCGCCCGCGCGCGCATGGTCGAGCTGCTGCGGGAGAGCGGCGACCTCGACGGCGAGCCGCGGCCGGTCACCCGCCCGGTGAAGTTCTACGAGCGCGGCGACAAGCCACTTGAGATCGTCACCTCGGGCCAGTGGTACATACGGAACGGGGGGCGAGACAGCCGCATCCGTTCGGAACTACTCGACCGCGGCCGGGAGCTGAGCTGGCACCCGGCGCACATGCGGGTGCGGTACGAGAACTGGGTGGCGGGCCTGGCCGGCGACTGGCTGATCTCGCGGCAGCGGTTCTTCGGCGTGCCGTTCCCCGTGTGGTACCCGGTCGACGCCTCGGGTTCGCCGGTGTACTCCGCGCCGATCGTGCCCCGGTCGGAGGACGCGCTGCCCGTCGACCCGGCCGCCGACCCGGCGCCCGGGTTCGACGAGTCGCAGCGCGGCGTGCCCGGCGGGTTCATCGCGGACCCGGACGTGATGGACACGTGGGCCACCTCGTCGCTGACCCCGCTGATCGCGGGCCGCTGGGGCACCGACCCCGACCTGTTCGCGCGGGTGTTCCCGATGGACCTGCGGCCGCAGTCGCACGAGATCATCAGGACGTGGCTGTTCGCGACGGTGACCCGCTCGCACCTGGAGTTCGGGTCGCTGCCCTGGGCGAACGCGGCGATCTCGGGGTGGATCCTCGACCCGGACAGGAAGAAGATGTCGAAGTCCAAGGGGAACGTGGTCGTCCCGACCGAACTGCTTGACGCAGTACGGCTCCGACGCCGTCCGGTACTGGGCGGCCAACGGGCGGTACGGGGTGGACACCGCGTTCGACCCCGGGCAGCTCAAGGTCGGGCGGCGGCTGGCGATCAAGGTGCTCAACGCGTCGAAGTTCGTGCTGTCGCTTGCAGGGGCCGGCCGGGCCGGCGACGTGGGCCGGTGGACCAGTCGCTGCTCGCCGCGCTTGACGAGGTGGTGCGGGAGGCTTCCAGCTCGCTGTCCGCCTACGACCACACCGGGGCGCTTGAGGCGGTCGAGCGGTTCTTCTGGATGTTCTGCGACGACTACCTGGAGCTGGTGAAAACGCGGGCGTACGGGCCCGGGTGAGGCCGGCAGCGTCGGCCCGCGGCACGCTGCGGCAGGCGCTCGGCGTGCTGCTGCGGCTGTTCGCGCCGTTCATCCCGTTCGTGACCGAAGAGGCGTGGTCCTGGTGGCACGACGGCTCGGTACACGCCGCGGCCTGGCCTTCCGATGAGATCGGCGGCGCCGTCCCTGGCGACCCCGCGGTGCTCGCGACCGCGGCGGCCGTGCTTGGCCAGGTACGCAAGGCCAAGAGCGAGGCCAAGCTCTCCATGCGGGCTGAGGCCGCCCGGGTGGTCGTGCGGGGGCCCGACGAGGCCGCCGTCCGCGCCAGCGAGTCCGACCTGCGGGCCGCGGGCAACATCGCCGACTTCGCATTCGACCGCCCGCGCCTGAGCTCGGCACCGAGGTCATCCTCGCGGAGGCGGTCGCGTCCTGAGCGCGTATCTGCGAGCGCGGGTTACCGGCGCAGCCGGGGCAGCCGGGGCAGCGGGCCGGTGGGCAGCCGCGGCATGGCGCCGGACGGCTGAGCGCGGGGCATCGGGCCCGTCACCGGGCCGAAGCGGAGCACCGCGCGCTCACCGATCTTCTGGTAGCCGAGGCGGCCGCCCCAGCGGTCCGACCGGTTCTTGTCGGTGATCATCACGACCTCGCTGACCCGGCCGGACGCGACGGGCCCGGTGCCCGCCAGCACCGCGCGGCTGACGGCCAGCGTCAGCGCGGTCGCGAAGCCGCTGTGGCGGCGCTCCGGCGGGGTGTAGACCACGCCGATCCTGACCGTCCCGGCGACCGGGCGGGTCAGGGTCACCAGCGCCATCGGCTGGGCGGGCTCCCCGGGCGGCGCTGTGTTTCCGTTATGCGGGTTCCCGTGATGCGCGTCCCGGTGATGCGGGATCGGCAGGTAGTGCGCGGCGTCCCTGAGCCGGCTGGGCCGCTGCGGCACCTCCCAGAAGACCGCGCCGCCGTAGCCGATCAGGTCGGCGGCCAGGTCGGACGCCGAGGCCATGCGCTCGGCGGTCTCGGTCGCGAACGACGTGAGCCAGTCGGCGAGCAGCGCCTGGTCCTTGGCCGTCGCGCACCTGAGCCTGCCGGGCGGGCCCGGCAGCCCTGGCGGCGGCGCGCCCGGTGGCGCGCCCGCGAGCCGGTAGACGCGGCAGTTCCGGTGCGCCCGGACGGTCGTCCCCGCCCGCTGGCTCCACGCGGCCGCGAAGGCGTCCGCGATCTCGGTCGGCGCGTCGACCCCGGTCACCAGCCTGCCCAGCTTGGCGAGGGTGGCGGCAAGCGCGGCGCCCAGCTCCGGCGCCTTGCCGGCGATCAGCAGCGGCGCCGTCGGATCGTGCACGAACGCGCCGCGCGGCTCACCGCCGTCGGGCGGCTCCCACCAGCCGAAGAGCAATCCGGGACCGTCCGGCTCCGCTCCCCGGGCGGCCTGCGCTGCGGACAGCAGCAGGGTGTTCTCCGCCGCCCTCGACCTCAGGTAGCCGCCCGCCGCCGCTGCGAACTTGTCCAGGTCAAAGGTTGTACACCAGCTCATGAGGTCATGGCTCGCTTCTTCTGGTGCGCTGATCGCGGCCGTCAGGCACGTCCGGCCACCCTCGCCCGTCTGGGCGACCGGGTAGTAACGGTGCGGTCGAAGTGACTGGCTGCGGAACGTAACGGAAAATCTTCCCGGCAAGTAACATAATGCCTTCAAGTATGCCGCCTCGGCCGGGGAGCGCAAGTTTACCGACCGGTAACTAACGGGGCGGAAAAGGCCAGCACCAGCCGGTCCTCGACCGGGCGGTACCCGATCCGCTGGTAGATGGAATTGGACGTGGGATTGGCCAGGTCGGTGTAGAGCAGGATCTCCGCCGCACCCGCTTCCCGCGCCCGCAGGCTCACCGCGGCGGTGACGGCGCTGGCGTAGCCGTGGCCGCGGAACTCCGGCGGCGTGTAGACCGGGCCGACCCGGAGCATCCCGGCCACCGGCCGGGAAACCCCGGCGATGGAGACGGGCTCGCCGCCCGCCTCCCACACCGTGACGCCGCCGTGGGCGAGCCGGTCGCGGACGGCGGCGGCATGGTCCTCGCCAGCGTCCGGGTCATGGACCTCGGCTGCGAACGCCGTGAACCAGCCGGTCAGCAGCGGGGTGTCGGGGTCCGCGGCGACGCGGGGCGCGCCGTCCGGCGCGGGGGCCGGCCAGGTGAGCTCGCCGAGCCGGTAAAGCCGCATCCGCCGATGCACGGCTGCCCGCCCGCCGACGGTCCCGGCCCGCCAGGCCGCGGCGAACGCCTCGGCCGCTTCTTGATAGCCGTTCACCCCGCGCAGCGGACGGTCCGCCAGGACCGTGGCCAGGTCGGCGGCGACGTCGACGGGCACCGCGGTCAGCAGCAGGGGGTGCGGCGGGGTGTGCAGGAAGGCCCCGCTCACCGCGCCCGCCCGGTCGCTCCACCAGCCGAACAGCGGGCCGGGCGGGGCCTCGTGCCCGCCGGTGCCGGCCGGCCGGGAATAGCGGGCCGGGTTCACGCGCAATTGCTCGCTCACGGTCAGGATCACGGTGTTCCTGGCGCGTTCGCGCGCGAGGTACTCCCCCGCCAGCGCGAGGAACTCGGTCACGTCGCCGGTGGTCTGCCAGCCCATGCGGGTCATGGTCGCACGCGGGACGGCGGCGCCGCACCGGGATTACGGCCGAGCGGCCCGGCGGATTGTTGACAATCTGGGGGTTCGTTCGTAGCGTTCCTGGTATGGCGGCGGATGCGGACGGTGGGCCTCGGGCTGGGGAGATGGCTCGGGTGCATGCCTTTGGGGTGTTGCGGGAGGCTATCCTCAGCGGGGATCTCGCGCCTGGTCAGCGGCTCGTTGAGGAGGAGCTGGCGGGGACGCTCGGGGTGACGCGGCAGTCGCTGCGGGCCGCGCTGCTTGACCTCACCGCCGAAGGGCTCGTCGAGCGGATCCCCAACCGGGGGGCGCGCGTGCGGGTCGTCACCACCGAAGAGGCCGTCGCGATCACCGAGTGCCGGATGGCCCTGGAGGCCCTCTGCGCCGTCAAGGCCGCGGAGCGGGTCACCGACGAAGAGGCCGCCCAGCTGCGCGAGCTGGCGGAGAACCTCAAGCGCGCGGTGGCGGAGGGGAACCCGCTGAAGTACTCCGAGCTCAACCGGGAACTGCACCGCCGGGTCGGGGTGATCTCCGGGCAGACCGTGGCGGTCGGGCTGCTCGAGCGGCTGCACGCGCAGCTGGTCAGGCACCAGTTCCAGCTCGCCAGCCGCCCCGGCCGCCCCGAGGTGTCGCTCGGCGAGCACCT
This sequence comes from uncultured Actinomycetota bacterium, assembly GCA_963850115.1. Lineage (GTDB taxonomy): Bacteria > Actinomycetota > Actinomycetes > Streptosporangiales > Streptosporangiaceae > Trebonia. Next base: position 37,975 of record CAWKKG010000015.1, on the reverse strand, counting down.
GGCGATCGCCTACGCCGTCGCCGACCGGCGGCCCGCGGACGCCGACCGCGCCATCCGGGCCCACCTGGCCAGCGTCATCGAGGCGCTGCGGGTAGAGAATGCCTCCGGTCACGAAATTTCCGCATAGAAGGAGCCTGGCTACCGATGCTCAACGTCATCGTCACCGACCCGCCGCGGGCCGACCTGGCCGAAGTCGACAAGCTCGCCACCTACGGCGTCGCCACCGTGCACGAGGCGATCGGCCGCAGCGGCTACCTCGGCCCGGAAATCCGGCCGAACCAGCAGGGCACCAGGATCGCGGGCACCGCGCTCACCGTGCTGTGCTGGCCGGGCGACAACCTCATGATTCACGCCGCCGTCGAGCAGGCCAAGCCGGGCGACATCATCGTGATCACCGCCGCATCGCCGAACGGCGACGGCGCGTTCGGCGAGCTGCTCGCCACCTCGCTCGTCGCCCACGGCGTGCGCGGCCTCGTCATGGGCATGGGCCTGCGCGACACCCAGGAACTGCGCGACATGGGGTTCCCGGCGTGGACCGCGCACGTGTCCGCGCAGGGCACCGTCAAGGAGACCACGGGCTCGGTCAACGTGCCGATCTCGCTGGGCGGCCAGGTCATCCGGCCCGGGGACGCGATCGTCGCCGACGACGACGGCGTGTGCGTCGTGCCGCGCCTCGACGTCGCCCGGGCGGTCACCGCGTCCGCGGCGCGGATCGCCAAGGAGGACGCCAACCGCAAGGAGCTCGCCGACGGCAAGCTCGGCGTGGACATGTACGGCCTGCGCGCCAAGCTGGCGAAGGTGGACTACATCAGCTACGCCGAGTACACGCACCGCGCGGGCGAGGGAGCTTAAAGAATGACACCAACGGTCGTGCTCGCGAACGAGGTTCGGCCCCAGCAGTTCCCAGTTCGGGGAGCACGTGACGCGACGTCCGGGTTGACGGGATCCGGGCCATGCAGATGCGGGGCGGGACGTCCAAGGGCGCTGTACTTCCTCGCCGAGGACCTCCCCGCCGGTGCCGCCGAGCGGGATGACCTGCTGCTGCGGGTCATGGGGTCGCCCGACCCGCGGCAGATCGACGGGGTCGGCGGGGCGCACCCGCTGACGTCCAAGGTCGCGGTCGTCTCACCGTCCGCGCGGGCCGGCATCGCCGTCGACTACCTGTTCCTGCAGGTCATGGTCGATCAGGCCGATCGTCACCGACAAGCAGAACTGCGGGAACATCCTGGCGGGCATCGGGCCGTTCGCGGTCGAGCGGGGCCTGGTGCGCGCGGTCGGCGACCAGACCAGCGTCCGGATCCGGATGGTGAACACCGACGGGATCGTCACGGCCACGTTCCCCACCCCTGGCGGGCGGCCCCGCTACGACGGGGACACCGCGATCGACGGCGTGCCTGGCACGGCGGCGGCGGTCGTGCTCGACTTCGAGAATGCCCCAGCCAGTAGGGCCGGCCGGGGCGGGCGTGTTCCCCACGGGGAACGTCACTGACGTCTTCGGCGGCATCCCGGTGACCTGCGTGGACAACGGGATGCCGGTCGTCGTGGTCGCCGCGGCCAGCTTCGGCAAGAACGGTTACGAGTCGATCGCCGAGCTTGAGGGCGACAAGGAGCTGAACAAGCGCGTCCAGGAACTGCGGCTCGAAGCGGGCAAGGCGATGGGGCTAGGCGACGTCAGCGGCACGACGGTGCCGAAGATCTCCCTGGTCGCCCGGCCCGCGCACGGCGGCACGATTAGCACCAGGACGTTCATCCCGGTCCGGGTGCACGAGTCCATCGGCGTGCTCGGCGCGGTCAGCGTCGGCACCGCCATCATGGTCCCCGGCGCGGTCGGCCACGACCTCGCGGCGCTCGACGGCGGCTCCCGCCTGTCGATCGAGCACCCGAGCGGCGCCCTCCAGGTCGAGGTCGAACTCGACGCTTCTGAGACTCCCCCGAGAGTCATCCGCTCCGGCGTCGTACGCACCGCGAGGAAGCTCTTCGACGGCACGGTCTTCCCCCGTTAAGAGGGGTCGGGGGAAGCGGGGGGCGGCGGAGGTGTCATCCGCGCTCGTTCGGGGCCCCGCTTTTGGGGCCACGACTGAGCGCGGGGACACCTCCCGCCCCCGCTCCCCCGCCACGCTTAAAAGGGTCATGGGGCGCGACTAGAGGATGCCGCAGCCGTTCGGGATATTGCTTTGATCTTGGTTGACGTCAGTCGTCCGACAGGGTGTCTTCCGGGGTCGAGATCAGGCTGAAGACCGCGCCCTGGTTGTCGGCGACGATCGCCATGCGCCCGTACGGGCTGTCGGTCGCCGGGCGGACCACCTGGCCGCCGTGGCTGGTGGCCAGTTCGACGGCCTTGTCGGTGTCGGTGGTGCCGAAGTAGACGCCCCAGAACGCCTGGTGCGCGTTCTCGCTGCCGCCGGGGAAGGCGCCGATGCCGCCGACGACCTGCTGGCCGTTGATGAGCAGCGTGGCGTAGCTGAAGCCGTCGCTTGACATGTCGCCGTACTCGTAGCCGAATACCGCCGCGTAGAAGGCCTTGGCGCCTTCGAAGTCGCGGCTCATGTGCTCGCTCCAGGTGAACGCGCCGGGGACGTTGACGACCTCGGCGCCGGTGTGGTTCCTGGCCTGCCAGACGCCGAAGGTAGCGCCGGTGGTGTCGGTCGCGACGAGCATCCGGCCGGCGTCCATGACGTCCATCGGCTCCATGATGAGCTGGCCGCCCGCGCTCTTGATCCTGGCGGCGGCGGCGTCCGCGTCGCTCGACGCGAAGTAGGTGGACCAGGCGCTCGGCGTCCCCGGCGGGCCCATCAGGGGACCCACGCCCGCGACGTTCCTGCCGTCGAGCTTGGCCATCGAGTAGCCGCCGGCCTCCGGGCCGCCGGGCTGTATGTCCCAGCCGAACTGGCTCGAGTAGAAGCTGATGGCTTTCTGGATGTCCTGGGTGCCGAGGTCGACCCAGCAGGGCGTACCGTCGGGCCAAGCGGTGTCACGGGTAACCAATCTTGTCACCTCCGTGTCGTAGGCAGCACGCTCCGTCGCGGGCCACGCTATAGCAGACGGTAACACCTTGGCATCTGATGCTCCGCTGACACGTACACCAGTTCTTAATTGTCCGAGAATTAACGCTTCTTTTCCTAATGTTACCGGTATGTAAGATCACTGGACGTGCGCCGGAAATAAGGGTTTGATGAGGCGGTCATGAGTGAGGCAGCGATGTACAGCAAAACCCGGCTCGGCAGCGATCAGATCGACGGCTCGCTGTCCCTCACGCCACGGGGAAAGCGCATCGTGTACCTTATCGTGGCCGTATTGGTCGCGGCCGGCGTGGCGATCGGCGCGTGGAGCGCGGTCAGCCACGACAGCTACGCGACGTCGGCGAACGGGTGCGTGAGCGTGACGGTCCCGAGCACGACCGGCGGCGGCACGATTCACTACTGCGGCTCGCAGGCCGTGACGTTCTGCCGGTCGGCGTTCGCCGGCTCGGACGCGTTGTCGCTCGCCGCGCGGCCGCAGTGCGACCTGGCCGGGCTGACCAAGGCGAAGGTCGCCACCGTGACGTCGGCCGTGACGTCGACTGGGGGCTAACCGCCGGCTAGAGCTCGACGATGATCGTGACCGGGCCGTCGTTGACCAGGGCCACCTTCATGTCGGCACCGAACTCCCCGGTCTCCACGTGGGCGCCGAGGCCCCGCAGTTCGTCGACCACGGCGGTCACCAGGGGCTCGGCGACCGGGCCGGGGGCGGCGTTGTTCCAGCTTGGCCTTCTGCCCTTGGCCGTGTCCGCGTAGAGGGTGAACTGGCTCACCACGAGCAGCGGGGCGCCCAGGTCCGAGCAGGACTTCTCGCCGTCCAGGATGCGCAGGCCCCACAGCTTGGCCGCCAGCTTCCTCGCCTTTTCCGTGGTGTCGTCGTGCGTGACGCCGACGAGGACGAGCAGGCCGGGCTCGTCGATGGCCCCGATGACCTGGCCGTCCACGGTGACGCTGGCCTGGGTCACCCGCTGCGCTACTGCTCGCACGAGACGCCAGCCTAACGGCTCCCCGGGGGTGCCGGGTTCCGCGCGGCGGGCCGGCCCGCCTGCGTATCGGTCGTTACCGGACTCCGCGCCACTTAACCGGCCGAAATTACGCAGGAAGCAGGTATCGACCGGCCATAATGTCTCGCGTGACCCCTTTGGAGCAGTTGTCCGTGAGCGACGTCGTCGCCAATCCCGTGCTCGCTGAGGTGATCCGGTCCGGTTTTGTGGAGTCCCGGCACCGCGGCAGCATCGTGGCGATCGCGCCCGACGCCACGTACGCGTTCACCGCGGGCACCGCGAACGCGCCGGTCTACCCGCGCTCGGCCAACAAGCCGCTGCAAGCAGCGGCGATGCTCCGGGCCGGGCTGACGATCGAGGGCGAACTGCTCGCGCTCGCCGCCGCCAGCCACTCGGGCGAGGACTTCCACGTCCAGGGGGTCCACGACATCCTCGACTACGCCGGCCTCACGGCGGACGACCTGCGCTGCCCGCCGTCGCTGCCGATCGACGAGCCGACCGCGCGGCGGCTTATCCGGTCAAGCACGCTCGGCGCGGAGCCAGAGTCGCGCGTGCGCCACAACTGCTCGGGCAAGCACGCGGCGATGCTCGCCACCTGCATCGCCAACGACTGGCCGACCGAGAGCTACCTGTCACCCGAGCACCCGCTCCAGGTGCACATCAGGCGGACGATCGAGGAGCTCGCGCGCGAGCCGGTCGCGGCGGTGGGCGTGGACGAGTGCGGCGCGCCGCTGTTCGGGCTGACGCTCGGCGGCCTGGCCAGGGCGTTTCGTACCCTGGTGCTCGCGGAGCCGGACACACCGGAGCGCAAGGTCGCGGACGCGATGCGCAAGTTCCCTGAGTGGACCAGCGGGACTACACGGGACGAGAACAAGCTGATGGCTTCGATCCCCGGGCTGCTGCTCAAGTCGGGCGCCGAGGGCGTGGACGCGTTCGCGCTCGCGGACGGCACGGCGGCGGCGGTCAAGATCGACGACGGTAACCCCCGCGCCCGCACCCCCGTCACGGTCGCGATCCTGGCCCTGCTCGGCGCCCAGCCGCCCGTCGAACTGGCCACCTCGGCAGTGCTCGGCGGCGGCAACCCGGTCGGCGTCGTCCGGGCGACCCGGCTCGCCTAGTCGAGCCCCGGCGACGGCGCGGAGGGCGGCGGCTAGCGTGAAGCGCGGGTCCGGGGCGGGCTTGCCCGCGGCCAGGTCGGCGATGATCTCGCCGAGCAGCGGGGCGAACTTGGCGCCGTGGCCGGAGCAGGGCGACGCGACGACGAACGGGCCGCTCCGGTCGAGGATGAAGTCCTCGTTCTTCGTGACGGTGTAGAGGCAGGTGACCTCGTTGACCGGGGTGGGGTTCAGGCCAGGCAGCCGCCTGCCGACGAAGTCGGTGATCCGGGCCCGGGCGGCAGGGTCCACCGTGAAGTCGCGGTCCCGGGCGGTCGTCGCCGGCAGGCTGGGGTGGATGTGCTCGCCGATCTTGATCGCGCCGGGCACCCCGCCGTCCCGGCCGCCGGGCAGGCCGTAGCAGTTGTCGGTGTCGTCCTGGCAGACGAAGATCGGCCACGGGGCCGCCGGTTCCGGAGCTGCTACGGGGGCGAAGTGGAAGACCTGCTGCTGGATCACCGTCAGCGGCGGCAGCTCGACCACGCCGTCGAGCAGCGGGGCGATCCAGGCGCCGGCCGCGACCGCGATGACCGGAGCGGAGAACGTGCCGCTGTCGGTGTGCGCGAGCGCGCCGTCGCCAGCCCGGTTGCGCTCAAGCCGGGTGACCGGGGTGCCGAACCTGAGGTCGGCCTTGTTGGCCGCCGCCAGCCGCAGCATGGCGGCCATCGCTTTGTCCGGGTCGATCACCCCCGCGTCCGCGTGGTACATGACCTGGCCGACGCCGGCGAAGTCGAAGTACGGCCAGCGTTCGGCCGCCGCCTCCGGTTCAAGCAGCTCGGCCGGCACGCCGTTGCGCGCCAGTACTTTATGCAGCTCCCCCGGGTCGCGGGTCGCGCCGAAGTCCACGCCGCCGGTCAGCGTGAGCAGCGTCTCGCCGGAATCTTCCTCGAGCTCCCGCCACCGCTCCTCCGCGGCGCCGGTGAGCTGTACGTGCAGGTCATCCGGGTAGGCGCGGCGGAAGATGCGGGCGCTGCCGTGCGAGCTGCCGTTCTTGTGCCCGGAGTCGAACTGCTCCAGCAGGACCACGTGGAGGCCGCGGGCCGACGCCGTCCAGGCGGCCGCCGAACCCGCCAGGCCGGCGCCGACGATGATCAGGTCCGCGCTTGTTGTCATCGCAGGTCGCCTTCCGTCCGATAACCCATGCTATGCAGCCTTCATGCCGACACCCAGCCACCGCGCCAGGCCAGGCCGTGGGGGCCACAAGGCTAGAGGTACCGGTCATGGGGGCCACACGGACGAAACGAATTGCTCTGGGGGCCACACGGACGATAGATGCGCGCGTGGGTGCCGCAAGGCCGAATTAATCCGGCCCCGGGGCGCACATGGCCAATTGCTGCGGGCGAGCACGATCCCTTGTTGCCCAGTCCGCGAGACGGTGGCGGCGGCTGGGGGTGCGCGTGAGAGGGTTTGGGTGGGAGGTAATCCGTCATGAAGGTTGGGCTGCAGGTTCCGGATTTTTCGACGCCCCGGGGACCGGAGGCGCTTGGGCGGGAACTCGCGCGGGTCGCGCGGACCGCGGACGACGCGGGGTTCGAGTACATCGCCGTCATGGACCACTTCTTCCAGATCGCCGCGGTCGGGGCGGCGGAGCGGGAGATGCTCGAGGGGTATACCACGCTGGGTTACCTGGCCGCGTGCACCTCGCACGCCACGCTGGTCACGCTGGTGACCGGCGCGTTCTACCGCGAGCCGGGGCTCCTCGGGAAGATCGTCACGACGCTTGACGTGCTTTCCGGCGGCCGCGCCTGGCTCGGCATCGGGGCCGGCTGGAACGAGCAGGAGTCCCGTGGCCTTGGGTTCAGGTTTCCCCCGGTCAGCGAGCGGTTCGAGCGGCTGGAGGAGACGCTGCAGATCTGCCTGCAGATGTGGCGCGGCGACGAGAAGCCGTACGAGGGGAAGCACTACTCGCTCGAGCGCCCGCTGAACTCGCCGCAGTCGCTGACGCGGCCGCATCCGCCCATCATGATCGGCGGCGGCGGCGAGAAGAAGACGCTGCGGCTGGTGGCGCAGTACGCCGACGCGTGCAACCTGTTCGCGGGCCGGGACGAGGGGCACAAGCTCGACGTGCTGCGCCAGCACTGCGAGGCGGTCGGGCGCGACTACGACACGATCTACAAGACCGCCTACTACTATTTCGACGCCTCGCGGGGCACGCAGCGGATCGTGGATGACCTCGGGGCGCTCGCCGCGATGGGATTCGATGCCGCGATCGGCGCCGTGGCCGACGTGTGGGACGTGACGCCGCTCGAGGTCATCGGGTCCGACGTCATCCCGGTCGTCGCCGACATGTAGCGAGCCGGCTGGCTGGCGCCGCTCACGCGGCGCCAGCCAGCTTGGCTCAGCCCGTGACCGGGACGATGGGCAGGGTGTGGTGGTTGAGGACGACGCAGGCTTCCGCCTTGGCCTTGACCTGCGAGCCCCGCGGCGGCCAGCCGGCCGTCGTGGCCACGTTGCAGATGTGCCCGGCGCGCACTTCGGCCTTGGTGGTGACGTGCACCGCGTGGCAGTCCATCCACCCGCCGGGCGCCAGCTTCGACGTCGGGCAGGCGATCGGCCCGGGGATCTTGTTGTCCGCCAGCATGATGTCGTGCAGCGTCACGTCGCCGGTGTTGGTCACCCGGTAGGCGTAGGTGATCTTCTGGCCGGCCCAGCCGTAGGTGGTCGGGTACGCCCACTTCGCGAGCGCGATCGCCGGATGCCGCGGATGCTTGACCGCGGTCACGACCGCCGTGGCGGTGTCGCTCACCTTGTGGCCCTTGCGCGGGCGGCCGGTCACGGTCGCCGAGTTGTCGATGTGGCCGGCCTTCACGTCCGCCCACGTGGTCGTGTGCGTCCCCTGGCAGGTCATCCACTTGCCCGGGTCCAGCACCGACTTCGGGCAGGTGATCGCGCCGAGCTTGTCGTCGGTCAGCGTGATGTGGAACAGCGGCACGGCGCCGGTGTTGGTCACCGTGTACGTGTAGGTGATCAGCTGGCCCGGCCGGGAGTACTGCGTCGGCGAGGCGACCTTGTCGAGCTGGATCCCGGGATGCTGACGGAGCACGATGATGACCGAGTCGGTGTCGGTCACCGGCCAGCCCCGGCGCGGGTGCCCGACCACGACCGCCGAGTTGTCGATGCGGCCCGCGCGCACGTCCCTTCGGGTCGTGGTGTACGTCCCCGTGCAGATCATCCACTTGCGGGGGGCCAGCGTGGTCCGCGGGCAGGTGATCCGGCCGAGCCGGTTGTCGGTCAGCGTGATGTGGTACAGCGGCACCTGGCCGGTGTTGGTCACCCGGTACTTGTAGGTGATCGTCTCCCCGGCCGCGTCGAAGGAGCGCGGGAACGCCGACTTGAATAGGCGGATGTCCGCCTTGTCCTTGTCGTGCTGCTTGCCGTGGCCGGGCTGCGGGGCCGGCCTAGTGCTGGCGGACGCCATCGCCGCGGAGGCGGCCAGGCCGCCGCCCGCGAGCATGGTGCCGGCTACCACAGTGCCGGCCGCTAGGGCCGCGGTGGCGCGAAGCCCGCGCCGTCTAATGGAAAACATCTCAGCTATCCCCCTTAGCTGGTGGCTGGCGCGGTGGCGCCTAGCCGACAACCTCGACCGGGGTCCCGGGCGGGACCGCGGCGAGCTTTTCTAGTGCCTGGTCGTGCAGCCGGACACAGCCGTGCGAGATGCGGGCACCCGTGGTGCCGATCTCGCTGTCATCGCCGAGCGGGCCGTGGATGCCGATGACCGCATCGCCCGAGCCGTCCCAGTCACTGATGGCCGGGGAGTGGGCCGAGGTGACCATGATGAACGGGCCGTAGCCGGGGTTGGGCTGCGGCGGCTGCTCGTCGAACGCCACGAAGAAATCCCCCGTTGGCGTGGGATCGCTCGTGGTCCCCACGCCGGCCGGCGCGGAGAAGACCAGCCTGGCCCCCGTCGTACAGCGCCAGTTGCGTGGTGGCCGTGTTGATGACGATCCGGTAGGGCGTCCTGCCGAGCGTGACGTCGCTGCTCGGCAGCCAGGCGGTGGAACCGTTCGGGCGCCGCGCCAGCCGGACCTCGACCCAGCCGGGCCTGGTCGCGATGACCGGCAGCACCGAGGGCGTTCGTACCAGGTCGCGGGCACGGTGTCGGTCGTCCCCCGGCCGGCTGACGCCGTGCCGGCGGCGAGCAGGCCCGGGCGGGCGTACACGGGCGCGTCCCGCAGCACGGTGGCGAGCACCGTGCTGCCGACGGCCTGCCCCCCCACGTGGGCGGCCGCGGCCTGGTGTCGTTGCGCGGCCTGGCTGGCCTTCGGCACCGGCACCGACCGCGCGGCGGCGGCGGGCGCTGCCGGGCGGCGCCCCGGCGGACGGCCCGTCGCTCGCTGAGATCAGCAGGCCGGCCGAGACGGCCGCGGCGACCGCGCCGATCACGCTTATGGTGATCGCGGCGCGCTTTTTCCCATTTGCCGCGCCGACGGGGCGAAAAGACACGGCGGCCCTCCGCTTCACATCCGGTCAATTACACATAGTGACGATGCCGCAAGCTAGCAGCCGGAACGGGAGCGGGCCGGTAATTGCCGAGAATTCGGCGTGTCTTGACCGGAGATAACGCCGGGGAACGGCACGGAATGAGCTTTTGCCGCGAAAGAGTCAGCTGACTCCGTTCGGGATAATCCTGACATTGACTTTTGCCGTTGACTTTATCGTTGACTTAACGATCTTTAATTCATGATGTCGGTGGGGCTGACAGGGGCGGTTTCTGGCGGTATGCACGGTCTATGAGGTATGCGCAGGGCGGCGGTTTAACCGCTGAGGGCCGCAGGCGGCGGGAGCTGGTCCGGCTTGCGGCGGTGGAGAAGTTCGAGCAGCGGATCCCGGCTCCGGATATTGCTGCTGAGCTGCGGGTGTCGGAGCGGTCGGTGCAGCGGTGGCGGCGGGCCTGGCTGGCCGGCGGCGGGCCAGGCCTGGCCTCGAAGGGGCAGGCGGCCCGGTGCCGCCTGAGCGGGGATGAGCCTGCGGAGCTGGACCGGTGCTGGATGCTGGCCGGCGGCCGCAGGCTGGGCGGACCAGCGGTGGACCCCGGCCCGGGGTCCGGGACCTGTTCGGCGTGAGGCTGGACTGAGGTCTCGATCTCCGTTTTCCCGCATCCCTTGGCAGCCTTATTGCAGATGTAAGAACGGGTTACCTCCCCGTCCTCATAGGGATTCAGGTCCGGGCGAGGCCGGCCGTGCAGCGGGTGGCGCTTGCATTCCGGGCGTCCGCAGACGGCGAGGCCTGGCGCGGCGCCCACGATCAGCGACGAGGTGTCGTGCTCGAGACCCTGGAGACCATACCCAAGGACGCCAGACGCTGGCCTGCCCGGTCGAGGCCGCTTGCCAGGCTCGTCATCGCTCGTCTCGATGGCTCCACGGTCGAAATGTTCGGCTTTCAGCGGTATGCGAACGTCGAGGGTGGTGCCCCCGTCCCGCGAGCCGTCCAGCCCGAAGTGCCCGCCGATGGCCTCGACGCGGTCCCGGAGGCCGACCAGTCCCGAACCTGCACCGAAGTCCGCGCCACCGCGCCCGTCGTCGTGGACGCTGACCCGCAGCACACGCTGGTCGGCCGTCGCCCCGGCCGCTGCGGTGGCGGCAGCCATTCCGTTCTCGGCCAGCCCGGCCACCGCCACGTCGACGGTGGCCGTGGTAGCGCGGGCGTGCTTGGCGGTGTTGGTCAGCGCCTCGGATACCACGTAGTAGGCGGCGATCTCTACCGGGTCTGGGAGTCGGCCCGGGACCTGGAAGCGGAGCTCCACCGGGACGGGGCAGCGGCGGGCCAGCACCCCAAGCGCCGGACGCAGCCCGCGCTCGGCCAGCACGGCTGGGTGGATGCCGCGGGCGATCTCGCGCAACTCCTCCAGTGCGGCCGCGAGCCCCGCGGCCACCCCGTCCAGGCGTTTTACCACCTCCGCGGCCTCGGGTGGCGCCGTCGCCTGGGCTTCCCGCAGTTGGAGGGCGAGAGTGACCAGGCGTTGCTGCGCGCCGTCGTGCAGGTCTCGCTCGATGCGGCGCCTGGCCTCGTCGGCGGCGGCAACGATGCGCGCGCGGGAGGCAGCGAGCGCTGCCTGCGCCTCGGCGTTGGCGATCGCGGTGCCGACCAGCCCGGTAAACCCGGCGAGCCGCGCCTCGGTGTCCGCCGGGAGGGCTTCCTTGCGAGTAGACCCCACAGATGCCACGCCCCACAGTCGCCCCCCGACGCTGATCGGCACGCCGACGGCCGAGCGGAAGCCCCAACTGCGGCCGGCCGGGCAAGCATGCCTGAGGAGTCATCGTAGTCGTCGATTCGCGCGGGCTGGCCCGTCTCGAACACCAGCGTGCTCACGTTCCGCCCGCCGAGGCTCAGCCGATCGCCGACCGCAGTAGCAGCCGGAGGGGCGTCTGCCCTGTTCCACATGCCAACGGTCGTCGCCGTGCCGTCCGTGTTGTACCGGCTCATGCCCGTGAAGTCGGCGGAGAGCGCGCGCCCGATCTCCTCGGTAACCGCGGCGAACACCTCCGCTGGCGGCGCCCCGCCAGCGACCAGCGTCGCGACCCGCCGCAGCGCGGCCTGCTCGTCGGCAAAGCTGCGCAACTCCACGCGTGCCTGGGCGTTCGCGATCGCGGTGCCCACCAGTTCGGTGAACCCGGCGAGCCGCGTCTGGGCATCCGCCGACAGGAACTCCTCGCGGGTGGGCCCGACAGCCATGACCCCCCACAGCCGTCCCTCGACGGTGATCGGCACGCCTACCGCCGCGCGGAACCCCCAGTCGCGTCCGACACCAGCGCCCGCGCCGGTGGCGCCGTCGTAGTCCTCCATCCGCACCGGCTGCCCGGTCTGGAAGACCAGCGTGATCAGGTTCCGTCCGCCGAGGCTCGTCCGGGTGCCTACGGGGAAGGGCATGGCGGCGCCGGTGCTGCTCCACGCGCCGAGTGTCACCACGGCGTCCGGCTCGTACCGTCCCACCGCCGTCAGGTCGGCGCTAAGCAACCGGCCGGCTTCCGCGGCAACCGCGGCGAACACCTCATCCGGCGGCGCCCCCCGGGCCACGAGCATCGCCACCCGGCGCAGCGCGGCCTGCTCTTCGGCGTAGCGGCGCAGTTCCACGCGGGCCTGGGCGTTGGCGATCGCGGTGCCGACCAGCTCGGTGAAGGCGGCCAGCCGCGCCTCGGTGTCCGCCGGCAACGGCTCCTCGCTGGTGGACGCGACGCGCATGACGCCCCACAGCCGGCCCTCGACGATGATCGGCGCCCCGACGGCTCGAGCGGATGCCGAGCCCGCGGACGACATCGGCGGCCGGACCCGAGGCCTGGGAGAAGTCGGCGATCCGCGCCGGCCTGCCCGTCTCGAACACCAGCGTGCTCACGTTCCGCCCGCCGAGGCGCGGGCGCGCGCCGCCACCGGGTCCTCGCCGACCCCGCTCCAGCGCGCGACATACGTCATTGCCCCGTCCGGGTCGACCGGGCCAGAGCCGTCACGCCGACATCCAGGACCTGTCCGGACCTCGGCGGTGACCGCGATGAAGACCTCCTCAGGCGACGCGCCCCTGGCGGCGAGCACCGCGACCCGGCGCAGCGCGGCTTGCTCTTCGACAATCCGGTCGCCTGCTCGGGCATCCATCGGGCTCCGCCCCGGCAGCATCCTTGCCGCCTCATATCAAGATCGTACGAGGGCCTTAGCCCATCAGATGGGATGCGGGGTGCTTCCGGTTTCCTCCAGAAGACCGCTAGCCCTGCAAGTTCCTCGAAGAGGGCCGCTGCCTTGCTGGCGGTACCCAGCGCACAGCGGCCGGTACGGGCGCGGGCGAGGCTGTCGCTCGCGGCGCTGTACAAGCCCGACGACGGTCCTGGCACTTCGGAGGCTGGAACTGGCGCGCAGTGGTTGCCTCCAAGGCTGGTGGCCGATCATTTAGCCGCGGGCGAGGAACTCCTCGATGGACACCGCGAGGGCGACCGGGGTCTCGAACATCGGGTAGTGGCCGGTGCCGCGGAGGACCTCGAGCTCGGAGTTGGGGTAGACCTGCAGCCACGCCTGCTCCATGAACTCGGCGGGCTGGGTCGGGTCGTACTCCCCGGTGATCACCTTGACCGGGACCTCGTTGCCCTTGACCCGGGCGAGGATGTCGGCTTTGGCGAAGGTGGGGAGGTAGGCGCCGAACGCCTCCTCGGTCGAGTTGTCCTGCGAGTGACGGACGATCAGGTCGACGAACGCGGGGGTGAGGCGGCTGCCCGTCGCGTAGTTGACGATCATCTCGCGGCTCGTGACGTTGCGGGCGGCGGACGCGAACAGCGCCCATTCCGACTCGCCGATCGGGAGGCCGGTCGCCGGGACCGGGGCCACGCCGACCAAGCGCCGCACCCGGTGCGGCGCCTGGTGGAGCACGTGCTGGATGGCCACGCCGCCCATCGAGTGACCGACCAGGCTGAACCGCTCCCAGCCGAGGCGGTCCGCGAGCTCGACCGCGTCGGCGGCGGCCTCCGCCATGGTGAAGTCGCCGGGCTCGTCCTTGCGGGAGCCGTAGCCGCGCAGGTCAGGGAAAACGTAGGTGAACTGCGCGGTGTTGAGGTAGTCGGTCAGGTGGCCCCAGCCGAGGGCGGAGCCGAACCAGCCGTGCAGCGCGATGACATGGTGGTCACCGGATCCGACCATGACATAGGAGCCAGCCATGAAACGTAACTTAGTGCACCCATACGCAAATTGTCAGAGTTGTCCCCCGGCGTCGTTCATCATGGCGACCCAGCTGCGGGGCGCGTCGTCGCCGAGCATGAGGTCGTAGGTGTCCTCGTCTCCTGCTTCGGCGGCGCGCGCGAACATGGCCTGTTCGTACTGGTCCAGCGCGGCCTCGGCGTCACCGGGGTGCGCGGCGATGGCCTGGCCGAGTTCGGCTCCGTCCTGCATGGCCGTGTTCGCGCCTTCGCCGTTCGGCGGCGCGAGGTGGGCGGCGTCGCCGATCAGGGTTACCCCGGGCACCCGGGCCCAGCGGTGCCCGGCCGGCAGCGCGCAGAGGAAGCGCACGACCGGTGCGGTGTCGCTGTCGGTGATCAGCGCGGTAAGCTCGGGCGCCCACCCGCAGAACTTGGCCACGACCCGCGCCGACACAGCTGCGCCGTCGGCGAGATCGGTGCCGGCGAGCCAGTCCCGCGGCACCTTGAGCTGCACGTACGCGTGCAGGGTGCCGCCTGTTTCCCGGTAAGCCAGGAAGCCCTGGCCCGGCGCGAGCGCGAACAGGGACCCGGCGCCGACCGCCTCCGCCGTGGCGCGGTGACGGGTGTCCGCGTCGAACAAGAAGTACTCGACGGATGTGAAGCCCGTGTACCGCGGGCTGGCATCAGACAGCAGCGGGCGGACCCTCGACCATGCCCCGTCCGCCCCGGCCAGCAAGCTCGTGACGACGGTGGCCCCGTCGGTGAAGCACAGCTCATGGCGGCCTTCGCCGAGGGCCCGCGCACCGCTGACCTTGCGCCCCCACTGCACGGTGCCGTCCGGTAGCGAGTCAAGCAGCATCCGTCGCAGTTCGCCGCGCGGCACCTCGGGACGCTCGCCCGCACCGTCGTCGGGCCGGTCGAGCAAGACGGTCCCGGCCCGGTCCAGGACCCGGTAAGACTCGCGGCCGGGCAGGACGAGGCCGCGGAACTTCCTGGTCAAGCCGGCCGCCTCGAGCGCGGGCTGGCCGTTCCAGGGGTGGATGTCGAGCAGCCCGCCCTGGGCGCGCGCCGCCGGCGAGGCCTCCGCCTCATAGACCGTGACCGGGATGCCGTTCACGTGCAGCACGCGGGCCAGGACGAGACCGCCGAGGCCAGCCCCGACGACGGTAACCGGTGCGGTCATCGTGCTCCTCAGAAACTCGTTGGATTGTCACTCCAATGACGTTAGCACGAGTTTGGAGTGACAATCCATCCGTGGCACAATGGGCTCATGGCGACCAAGTCTCAACGAGCCCCGCGGCGCACGGAGGCGCTGTCGAGGGACGTGATCGTGACGGCCGCAACCGAGATACTCGACGCCGAGGGCGAGGACGCCCTGACCCTGCGGGCGCTCACCGTGCGCCTGGCCACCGGCTACGGGGCGATATACCACCACGTCACGGACAGGAACGACCTGCTCGCGGCGGCCACCGACCACGTCATCGCCGGCATCGCGGGTGACCTCGCCGCCGACGCCGGGCCCAAGCAAGCGCTGCGGGCCGTCGCGCTCGGCCTGTTCGATGCGATCGACGCCCACCCCTGGGTCGGCGCCCAGCTCAACCGGGAGCCCTGGCGGCCGGGCTGCCGGCTCGGGCTCGCGTCCAAGCCGGAAGTGACGCCGTTGCAGCCGGACGGGACCCCGCTGCCGGTCGAGACGATTGTCACCCTAGAAGAGAAAATCCCCCCGTACGTGGTCCTTGAGCCGGGCCAGCGGGCCGCCTCCCGCGTGCACTGGGGCTCATGCTGCGGACAGGCGTCGGACCGGGCGCGGGTGGACTGGCCGGGAGGATCGGCGGTAGCCACGGTGCACGGGCCGACTCAGCCGGAATGCTCCCCGGCCCAGTCCGACAACTTGACCACGTCCTGGTTCCATCTCACGACGTGACCCGGCGCGGCCAACCGGCTCTTAGCGGAAATCTCGCTCCAGTCCCGACCAGACCGCATCGTAATCCGGCTGACGGAAGCTCGCCTCCATCGCCTGCCTCGTCGTCAAGATCGTCCAGCGGCTTTCGAACATGAACGCGAGCGTTCCGTCGAGCTTCTGCGGCTTGAGTTCCGCGGTCGACGCCCGCGCGTAGGTGTCGGCGTCCGGGCCGTGGCTGGCGTACGTGTTGTGCAGCGAGGCGCCGCCAGGGACGAAGCCCTCCGCCTTCGCGTCGTAGGTGCCGGTGACGAGACCCATGTACTCGGACATGATGTTGCGGTGGAACCACGGCGGGCGGAACGTGTTCTCGCCGACGAGCCAGCGCGGCGCGAATATCACGAAATCGCAGTTAGCAAGGCCCGGCGTGTCGGTGGGGCTGGTGAGCACCGTGAAGATCGAGGGGTCCGGGTGGTCGTGGCTGATCGTGCCGATCACCATGTAGTTGGCCGTGTCGTACTTGTACGGCGCGTAGTTGCCGTGCCAGGCCACCACGTCGAGCGGCGAGTGGTCGTAGTCGGCGGCCCACAGGTTGCCGCCGAACTTGTTCACCACCTGGACGGCGTGGTTGCGCTCCTCGAAGGCCGCGTGCGGGGTCAGGAAGTCGCGCTCGTTGGCCAGGCCGTTGGCGCCGATCGGCCCCCGCTCCGGCAGGGTGAAGTTCGCGCCGAAGTTCTCGCACAGGTAGCCGCGGGCGAAGCCGTCGGTGAGCTCCACCTTGAACCGGATGCCCCGCGGGACCACCGCGATCTCACCGGGACTGACCAGCATCGGGCCCAGCTCGGTGTGCAGGATGACCGCGCCGAGCTCGGGGACGAACAGCAGCTCGCCGTCGGAGTCGACGAAGTAGCGGTCCCGCATCGACTGGTTAGCCGCGTACAGGTGGACGGCTATCCCGGCCCTGGTCTTGATGTCGCCGTTGCCCCCGACGGTGAACAGGCCGTCGACGAAGTCCTGCGGCGTGTCTTCTTTTGGCAGGGGAAGTGGATCCCAGCGCAACCGGTTGGGATTTGGCTCGATTTCGTCGAAAGGCGTTCCCTTTAGGTTCTTGTTGTCGATCCTTGAGAACGCCGGGTGCTTCGCGCTCGGCAGGATGCGGTACATCCACGACCTGCGGTTCACGCCCCGTGGCTGGGTGAACGCGGTCCCGCTGAGCTGCTCGGCGTACAGGCCGAGCGGCGCCCGCTGCGGCGAGTTGCGCCCGGCGGGAAGCGAGCCTTCGACCGCCTCGGTCGCGAACTCGTTGCCGAACCCGCTGAAGTAGCGGAACTCGTCATCGGCCATGGGGCTGCCTCCTCAGTGGTCGTCTTCGTCCATCACGATCATGCCCCTACGCATTGTCTTATGTCAGGCCGGGAGGGGTGACGTGGGCGATCTGGGCGGCTTCTACGGATTCAATGGGAATTCACCACTCAAAAACAGTTAACAACAGTTACTGTAGACGCGAGCTCCTGCTACAGATGTTCGAGTGGGGAGGTTTGATGCCCGTAACCCGCTGGCTGACCTTCGACTGCTACGGCACGATCGCCGACTGGAACGCCTGCATGCTCAGCGCGTTGCAGCCGGTCGCGGGCGCGCACGCCGAGCCGCTGCTCGCCGCTTACCACCGGGCGGAGTCAATCCTCGAGGCGAGGCCATTCTGGCGGCCTTACCGTGAGATCCTCGCCGACGGGCTCGGCCTGGCCGCGCGACGAGTCGGCCTGCCGCTCGCGGAAGGGCAGGCCGGGGTGTTTACCGACGCCTGGCCGTCAATGCCGATTTTCCCCGATGTGGCCGAGGCGCTCGGCACGCTTACCTCCTTTGGCTGGCGGCTCGCGATCCTGACCAATTGCGATGACGACTTGTTCGCGGAGACTTCGGCCCGGCTTCCTGTGCCATTTGAAGTCGTGGTGACGGCGGAGCAGGTGCGGTCGTACAAGCCGGACCTCGGCCACTTTCGCCGGTTTGCGGAGCAGACCGGGGCGACGCCGGCTAACTGGATCCACGTGGCCAACAGCTGGGTGCACGACATCGCGCCGGCCGCCCGGATGGGACTTCGCTCGGTGTGGGTCGACCGCGATCACACCGGCCACCCGGCTAAGTTCGCCGAGCGGCGGGTCACCACGATGCGCCGCCTGCCGGAGACGGTGGCCGACGTGAGCGCGCTGCCCGCCTGGTCCATTCCCTGACCGGTGACCGCCGGGACGATAATTGACTTATGGCTACTAGTGCGGAATTGCTGATCGACGGGTTCGGGCGGATCCGGGAGAGCGTGGCCGACGTGCTTGGCGGGCTGACCGCGGAGCAGCTCGTCTACGAGGTCGACGCGGACGCCAACCCGGTGAGCTGGCTTGTCTGGCACCTGACCCGGGTGCAGGACGATCACGTCGCGGCCGCGTTCGGCGTGCCCCAGGTGTGGTCGTCCGAGGGCTGGGCCACCCGGCTCGGGCTGCCAGAGCGGATGATGGACCACGGGTACGGGCACACCAGCTCGCAGGTGGCCTCGATCGCGGCCGCGTGTGCGGCGTCCGGGCTGCTCGGCGAGTACCACGAGGCCGTGTACGCGCAGACGGTCAAGCTCGTGGCCGACATCAGCGACGCCGACCTCGACCGGGTCGTCGACCGGCGGTGGACGCCGCCGGTGACGCTGGCGGTGCGGCTGGTCTCGGTACTCGACGACGACATGCAGCACGTGGGACAGGCGGCCTTCGTGCGGGGAATCCTGCTGCGGAAGGGCTAAGCGCCGTGCCCCGACTGTGCCCGTGTGTCGTTAGGCGGCTATAGGAGGCCGCGCCAATGCCCACACCCGCCGCCTGATGATCGAAGCTACTTACGACATCTGAGCACCCGCGCGCCCCAGCGCAGCAGATCGCTATCGCTGACAGGGGACGGCATGTCAGGCCTGGACGGCTGGCTTGAGGGTGTCCTGGCACCACTGGCGGAAGCTGGTAGCGGTGGCGGAGCCCGGGTCACGGGGCTCGGCGTCGTAGATTCCGTTGTTCTGCGCCTCGGTCATGTCTGCCATGTCCTGCGCCATCGCCTGGCTCGCGCCGCGCTCCAGCATCGTGGCCTGGCGGTCCGCGACCGGGACCTGGCGGTAGCGGATCGTGCGGCCCAGGGTGTCGGAGATGACCTCGGCCATGTCGTCGGGGGTCAGGTTGTCGGGACCGGCCACGGGGACGCTCGCCTGGCCGCTCCAGGAAGCGTCGAGGAGAAGCGCGGCGGCGACGGCGGCGACGTCGCGGGTGGCGACGGCCGGCAGCGGCCGGCCTGCGGTGTTCGCCATGGAGAACGTTCCCTGCTCTTTGAGCTCCTGGGCCTGGCGGAGCAGGTTTTCCATGAAGAACGGCAGGGCCAGCGCCCGGTAGGCCGCGCCAGTGCCCTCGATCAGCTTGTCCATGGCCAGCGCGGCCGACAGGAGCCCGGCCTTGCCCTGGTACCCGTGACCCAGGGTCGAGACGCCTACCACCCGGACCCCCAGGCCCCTGATCGCCTGGCAGGCAGGGTGGGTGAAGTCCAGGTAATAGTGCTCCGCGCTGCCGGCGTGGCTGAACGGGGGCGGGGGCACAAGCCAGAACATGCGGTCAGCGCCCGCGAGCGCCTTCGTGATCGCGTCGGCATCGCCGTGGGAACCCTGCACCACCTCAGCGCGGGCGTGCGCGCGCTGAGGCAGCCGGGAGGGATCGCGGGCGATCACGCGGACCGCCTCGCCGCTGTCCAGGATGCGGTCCAGGACCTGTCGGCCGATCTCGCCGGTCGGCGTGGTGATGACGATCATGAGTACCTCCATAAGGGATGGCTGGCGACGAGAACGTCGCGGCGGCTGCCGGATGGTGCCCAGCTAACTGGGTGCGACGGCGCAGGTGAAGGACCGATCCGATCGCCATTGGTACCCTGGGGGTATGAATGACCTGGAGGTGCGGCAGCTCCGGTACTTCGTCGCGGTCGCCGAGGAACTGCACTTCGGGCGCGCCGCCGGCCGGCTGGGCATGGCGCAGCCCCCGCTGTCCCGCGCGATCCGGGACCTTGAACGGCAGCTCGGCGTGACGCTGCTTGAGCGGACCACCCGGCAGGTCAGGCTCACCGCGGCCGGGGAGGTCCTGCTGCGCGATGCCCGGACAGCACTGGACGCGGTCACCGCCGCCGCCCGCAGGGCCCGGGAGGCAGGCAGTCCGTCGCCGCGGCTGCGGGTCGCGCTCAAGGCCGACGTCGACGGCGGCCTGCTGCCGCAGATCCTCGACGCCTACCGCGCCGACGACGCGGCCCTGCCGCCGGAGCTGGTACTCGGAGGATTCGGCGAGCAGCCGCAGGCGCTGCGCGACGGCCATGCTGACGTGGGACTGCTGCTGTGCCCCTTCGATGACCGCGGCCTGGACAGCGAGCCGCTGCTGACCGAGCCGCTCCTGGCCGCCCTGGCCGCCGCCGACCCGCTGGCCGCCCGGACGCGGCTGCGCCTGGCCGACCTGGCCGGCCGCAGGCTCCCCGGCGGATCCCCGGCAAGCCACGGCCGGCCTACCGGACCTCGCCGGGCCGGCACGGCGCCGCCGGCCTCGAACCTGGCAGAGATCTTCAGCCTCGTCGAGACGGGCAGCGTCGTGTTCTTCGCGCCTGCCTCGGTGGCCCGGCGCTACCCGCGACCCGAGATCACCTACCTGCCGGTCAGCGACCTCCCGGACTCTACGCTGGCCCTGGCCTGGCCCCAGGACGCGCGCTCGCCGGCCGTCGCCGCCTTCGTGCGCGCCGCCTGCACGGTCGCAGCGGCCGCGCACGAACAAGCAGAACCCGCAATGCAGAGCGCGGCCACCTGACAGCAGCACGACGGCCACCGAACCGGCGGCATGCCCATGACGCGCGAAACACCCCCGCCGCAACCCCGAAGCCGGGCAGCGAATGCTCATCTAGAGCGGTTCCCTACAGGTGCGCACTAATCTGATAAGAGTCAGGCCAGGCGGGCGTTCCTGCTCCTGCACACTGGTTATACGGGGGCGGCGGGCTGTTCCGGGTCGGTGCAGATGAGGCCCCAGGGCTTGTCGTTGACTCTGGTTATCACGACGGTGGCGCGGGTCTTGCCTGCCAGTTTCAGGCGGCGCCTTATCTGGTCGACGTCGCCAGCCAGGCCTCTTCGCCGGATGTCGACCGCGCCTATGCCCAGGTCGCGGAGCCGTTTCGCGAACTGCTTCTCGTTCCACGGCGCCGAGTGCCTGACCCGCAGCGTGCGGGCGAACGGGGTCCGCGCGTCCCGGTCGAGGGTGAGGAAGGCGATCCGCGGGTCGATCTTGGCGGCGTCGCCGCCCAGGGTGCGGGCCAGGTCCTCGACCAGGCCGGCCCGGGTGACGGCCGGGTTGGGGTCGAGGAGGTAGTCCCCGGGTTCGCGCAGCGGTACCGGGTCACCGGGGTGGGCGAATAGCGTTCTTGGCCCGGTCGGCGTCAGTACCGTGGCGCGGCGCGGGCCGCGTCCCGTGTCTGGCGCGCTTTTTAGCGACGGCGACCAGAGGACCGCTTCCTTGAGGTCGCGCGCCTCGGCGATGAACTCGGCCTCCCACGCGGGCGGGATCAGCTCATCGGGGATGCCGGGGGCGGCCTTGATGCACACAGCTTGCTACTTGAGCGGTTAGCGCCACGCACCAGTCAAGGGGCGGCTCGGAGGCGCCCGCCCGGTAGCGATGCGCCTGGGGCGCCGAGGCGGTGCCGGGGCCGGATCGGCGGGCCGGGTCGATGAACACCGCGTCGATGTCGGTGAGTTTGACGTCGCGGACGTCGGCCACTCGTGTTGTCACGTGATCCGCGCGGCCGTAGACCCCGGCGTTGTGCTGGGCAAGGCGTGTGTGAGACTCGTCCTTGTCGACGCCGAGCACGTCGCTCGCCGCCGCCAGGGCGATCAGGTCGCCGCCGATGCCGCAGCACAGGTCCGCGACGCGCCGGGCGTCTTTCAGGCGGTCGGCCCGGTAGGCGGCGATCGCCTCCGATGAGGACTGCTCGTAGCCGGCCCGGGTGAATAGCATCTCGGCGGCGCGGCTGAACTTGGCTTCGGCGGCCCGGCGCAGTTCCTGCTGGGCCATCGCGGTGGCCACCAGGCCGGCCGGGTACTCGCGGCGCAGGCGTTCCGCGAGCGCCAGGCTGGTGCCTTGTTGGCCGATCCCTTCGGCTGCTAGGCGGGACAGGAGTTCCTGGCCCTGCGGCGTGAGCAGGACGGTCGGGTCATCGTTCATCGCCTCATGAGACTAGCCAGGCGCGGGGGGCGCGGGCGGGTCGCGCCCGAGTTATTCGAATAGGTCGGCAGCCTTGACGACGATGACGGCGCGGTCCGGCGACGAGTCGAGGACGTCCGCGTCGCGGCAAGACTCGAATTCGGCTCGGTCCGTGCTCAGCACCGTCACGCTGGCCGGCCCGGGTGTCGAGACATTGACGTTGAAGGCGCGTGCCATCGCGCGTACGAACAGCGCCTCGTCGCTCCGGAGGACACCGGGCAGCTCTCCATGCTCCGCCGTGGGGGTCATGACGGTTTCTAGACGGAGAGTAGTCGAATATTGACAATTCGAAGAAGCATGGCGCACATGAGGCATCTCCTCGCACAAAGACAGTGAAATGATCAAATTTACGACGAGCGTCGCATGCAGTCGACTATACTCTATTAGTCACGTTCATATCTCTGGTTGATGCCCGAGGCGCCTGTCCCGTGACACGCAAGTCGGCCCGTTGCCAATGAATGCGGCCTGCCTGCCGGTTTTGTCACTAGATCGGCCTGTCTGGACCGGGCCCCGGAGGGCCGAGGAAACGCGTTGCCCGTCCCGGCCTGGCGCGTTAGGCTCGCCTGGTCGCCGCGCGGTGCGGCTAGCAAGAAAGGAGGCGCAATTGTCCGCCAACGATCAGGCGCCTCCGGAGACTGGCCGATAGCAGTCCTGGTCGCGCCTCTGCTTAGCAGAGGAATGACATGACTCCACAATCAGCCTCACAGGCGGCCCCGGCCGGCCGGGCAGATGACATCCCGTCCAGCTGGGACGAGCGCACCGTCCTGACCACGTTTCTGGACTATGCCCGCGACACCGTGCATGCCAAGTGCGCAGGCCTGTCGGACGCAGACGCCCGCCGGGCGCCGCTCCCGGGCTCGCCGCTGATGACGATCTCCGGGCTGGTCAGCCATCTGCGCTGGGTCGAGACCGGGTGGATCGAGCGCACGCTGCTCGGCGGCACGGTCAACGCGCCGTGGACCGACGATGATCCCGATCGCGAGTTCCGGATCGCGGTCGAGGTGCCGCTCGCCCAGCTGCTGGCTGAGTACCGGGCTGCCTGCGCCCGGCACCGCGACCTCGTGGCGGCCCTCGACCTGGACACTCCGTCCAGGGGCGTCCTGGGCTGGCGGACTGAGCCGGTCACGCTGCGCTGGATCCTGTTCCACCTGACCGAGGAGACTGCCCGGCACAACGGCCACATCGACATCCTCCGGGAACTCGCCGACGGCGTGCGCGGAAGTTAACCGTCCGGGCTGTGCCGGCCACCCGCAGACCGGCTCCGTTCACCATGGCGGCGATACGTCGGCACCGGACACCGCCCGGGCCCGGGTGCCGCCCCGGGCCCGGGCGCCTCGCCGCCGGTCAGTCGACTGCGGGGGCGGTGTCGGCGGCGAGGGCGTCGGTGAAGTCCATGTAGTCCATGACGGCGGTGAAGACGCCCAGCGCGTACCACGACAGCCAGCGGTAAGATCCGGTCGCTTGTTATGCGAATAGGTCACCGGTCTCAGCGACGATAACCGCGCGGTCCAGCCACGTATCGAGGACGTCCGCGTCGCGGCACGATTCGATCCGATCCGATCCGACCCCGTGAGTCCTTGTCGATCGCGATGCCGCGGCCCTCGAGAACCTTGAAGATGGCCGCGGTGAGGGTCTCCATCCGTCCTTCTACGCGCCCTTCCTCGCGGCCTTCCTCGCGTGCTTGCAGACACACCCGCGAGACGAATGGGAAAGTCCTGGTCGCCATCATTCCCTTCCTTATCTCCGCGCTGACCGTAGGGTAACTGCGAAACCGTTCTGGAAGGCGATACTGATTCTTTAGAACGATCCTTTGTTTCACCTGGCTGTACCTGGAAAACGGCACTCACGCCAGGCGCTGAGGGATCGTCGCAATGGTCATCTGCACATTACTTTCAAGTGCTTGGGGCGCTTTACGTCGGGCATGTGTACCTGCACTGAACCGTCCGTCCTGGCGGGCCTGGGGTCGGCCTGGGGTTAGGCCGCCCGCCGCCCGGTTGAGGCCTGATTGCGGGTCATCCGGGCAAACAGCGCGAAGCGCCGTCCCGTTTACGGCACTTCGCCCCGCTTTACCCCCGCGCCCTGGCCGACTGTTTTCGTCATTGCGGGTCATCCGCGGCGCATTTCGCCAGCGTTGACCCGCAATCAGGCTGGAGCGGCGTAGCCGGGGGTAGTTTGTTCTATTTTATGGGGGCGGAATGGATGCCGTCGCTGTCTCTCCGCCGCTTTGACCCGCGATCACGCGGGCGGGTCGGCGTGAAGTCAGGACGGGAAAGTCACTGTGCAGGCGGACCGGATAGTCTGCCGATATCGCTAGCTGCTTTTACCGTCATCTAAGGAGAAGGAGTTAGATGCCAGCCGAGAACGGGCTGCCCGCCGATCAGCTGGGGGCGGCCTGGCGCAAGAGCAAGGCCGGCAACCCGAGCGGCTCCCGTGCCGAGGTCGCGGCGCCGCCGGAGGGCGAGATCGCCGTCCGCGACTTCCGCTACCCGTCCAGGCCAGCGCTGATTTACACCAGCGCCGAGATCGCGGCGTTTCTGGTGGGAGCGAAGGCCGGCGAGTTCGACGACCTGGCATAGTACAGAATTGGCAACAAGGCGCCCGCTGGTCCGGTAAAAATGTGCAAGTACTTCCCGGATGCGTAAGATTCAGGGAAAGGATTGCGGCGCCCTGGCGAGGTTGCCTGCCACGTTGACACGTTCGAAAAGCACATGCCTATCGGCATCGGAGCAATAATGAATACTGAGGTGCCGGGCGGCGAGCCGCCAGATGCTGACATAGATGACCCGCCACTTGACGGTTTCGTCGTTCGCATGATGCTCGGCTCTCAGTTGCGCCGTCTCCGCGAGGCCGCAAATATCACGCCTGACCAGGCCGGCTACGTGATCCGGGCGTCTCGCTCCAAGATCAGCCGGATGGAGACCGGCCGGGTCGGGTTCAAGGCGCGCGATGTCATGGACCTGCTCGCCTTGTACGGCGTGACCGATGAGCGGGTGCGGTCCGGATTCCTTGACCTAGCCAAGGAGTCCAGCCGGCCAGACTGGTGGGCTCAGTACAGCGACGTGCTGCCCGACTGGTTCGAGAACTACCTGGGGCTAGAGTCCGCGTCAAGGACCATCCGGACCTTCGAGATCCAGTTCGTGTACGGCCTGTTCCAGACCGAGGACTACGCCCGGGCCGTCACCCGGCTGGGCCATCAGGCCGCGTCGGCGACGGAGACCGAGCGCCGGGTCAGGCTGCGGGTCCAGCGCCAGGACCTGCTCACCAGGGCGAATCCGCCCAGGATCTGGTCGGTCATGGATGAGGCGGTGCTGCGGCGGCCGGTCGGCGGCACCGCGGTGATGCGCGCCCAGCTCCGCCGCCTCCTCGAGGTGGCCGAACTGCCGCAGGTGACCCTGCAGGTCGTGCCGTTTGCCGGTGGCGGTCACTCGGGCGCGGGCGGGTCGTTTACCGTGCTGCGGTTCGAGGAGCAGTACCTGCCGGATGTGGTCTACATCGAGCAGCTCACCGGCGCTGTCTACCTGGAGCGGCGCGCGGATGTTGAGCACTACCTGGAGGTCATGGACCAGCTCAGCAGCAACGAGGCACTGACACCGGCCGCGACAACGCGCTTCATCGAGCAGGCAGCCAAGGAGACATGAAAGGCGATCAGCAACGACGCGGCAGCGCAGGGCGGCGGTGTCACCGCCGGGACGACGGGTCCGCTGCCGTTTGACACCAGCGTGGCGCACCAGGCCCGGATATACGACTACGTGCTCGGCGGATGCTTCCCGTAAACACACGCTAGCTGAACGGGTTAGTTATCGTCTTGTCCTACGAACACGCTCTGACTCTGATATCGGGCACGTGGCGGGCATGGCACTGGCACTACTCGCCTGGGTATCCGGCCCGCGGTGCTCTGCGCCGTTTCCTGCCCATCACCAACGACCCGCCGACGAGGACAAGACCCGCTAGCGTTACCGGCCACATGAGCGAATGAACCCAACTAGTTGACCAGCCACGGTACTGGGCGAATGTGTTGATAAGCATCGCCCTGAACATGAGCAGCAACCCGGTCCCCTGCCACCGCCAGGCAGTTCCTCGCCGCACGATCCCGGCAAAGTCCAACACGAGCACTGTCAAGATCAACAGGCAGAGAACCGCGAAAGCGATGACATCCCAACCCATTGCCAGAATCCCTTTGCCGGCGCTGAACGTTTCTAGGCCTGCGGGCACGGCGACGTATACCCGCCGTCCGTCGGGGCTTAGCATCACGCCCACCGGTTGGTCCTGGTCGGAGTTCAGCAATCCTGCCGTGCGGAACGACTGGCCTGGCTGGCTGCTGGTGACGGAGACGGGGGTGAGAGTGTCGTCGGCCGTGCTTCTCGTGTTGCCGGTGTCCGACATTACCCAGACAGTCGCGCTGTCGGGGGCAATCGCGAACTGCCGGGGTGGCACCTTCCACGGGATGAACGCGCGGACCCGATCGGTGGCGGTGTCGATCGCCACGATGCGGTTGGGAAACGACTGGCCGAACGCGTCCATCCCGTCGACGACCACGTAGAGGGTGCGGCCGTCGGGGGTGACGGCGAGCGAGATCGGATTCCAGCCGACTCTGACGGCACGTCCGGCCGTCCCGGTCTGCAGGTTGACGGGGACGAGCGCCGCCCCGCGACCCGAGCCGTCATCGGAGCCGGGGACCGCCGTGTACAGGGTGCGCCCGTCGGGCGAGAGGACCACGGCTTCTGCGTCCTCCAGCGCGTTCTGCGACGCGGGGATGTGCCGCTCAGGTCGGTCGGTGACCGCGTTGACGGCATAGAGCTGGCTGTCTCCGCTGACGACGTAGAGGGTCTTGCCGTTCCTTGACATCACGAAGGCGAAGACGACATCGCCGGGGACCTGGATTTGTCCGGTCTCCTTGCCCGTCCGCAGGTCAACCCTCGCGAGCGGCAGCGAAGCGCCGGACTCCTCGTCGTACACGGTAGTGAACAGCGTGCGGCCTTCGGGAGTGACGGCCAGCCCGCCAACAGGCCCGCCAATAAAGCCACCGGGAGCGCCACCGCTGATCGCGATGGCCTTGCCTGCCTTTCCGGTGGCGGCGGACACCGGGGTGATGCTGTCGGCCGAGTTCGCGAGGTAGATCGTCCGGCCGTCGGGGGACACGACGAGCCCGGTCGGTGACACGCCGACCCGCAGCACCGTCACGTTGCCGTAGAGGAACCGGTAAACGTCCAAGGTCAGAACGGTAAGGACGGTGGCTATAGCAGCGAGCCAGGCCATGACCTGCCATTATGGCGAACCGATACAATACGAGACTGGATCTTGACACAAAAGAGAGCGTCAGGCTCTCAGGACGGCAGCTTAGAACGCAAGTGCGTCATGTCCTAGCTGACGCTTGACACCTTAGTTCTGGTCCTTTGGAGGCGCTTACCAGTTCTCATTGAGGGCTGCGAGCATGCGCCGAAACCGATGTGTGCCACAGCGAGGTGTCCATTCACGGGGTGCCGTGACCTGGTGATTTAGCTCAGGCTATGGCGGGGAGCGGGGGTAGCCAGGGCTTGCCTTCGAGGGCGGTGCGGATGGCGTCGAGGCGGTGATGCCGTGGGCGGCGGCGCGGTCGAGGTAGCTGCGGATGCGGCACCAGCGGGCGAGGGTGGCGAGGGAGTGCCAGTAGCCGGAGACGGCCTGGTGCCTTTTCGCGGCCTTGGCGCCGCGCTCGGAGACGTTGTTCGATCCCGCTGTCGACTACGCGTGATGCGGGTGCTGAGAAGCATCCGGATCGGGTGCGGGTGACGCATCGGTTCCATCCGTTGTCCGGCCGGTCGTTTGAGTTCGTGAACCGTCGTAAGAGCTGGCAGTCCGATCGGGTCTACTTCTTCGGTGACGCCGGTGAGCTGGCGTGCCTGCCGGCGGAGTGGACGGACGTGGTGCCCGGGGATCCGTTCGTGGTGGTGTCGGCGGGACGGTCGCCGTTCCGCACGGCGGATCTGCTGGAGCTCGCGGAGCTGATCGGGGAGCTGCGCCAGGGTGCGGGCTCGGTGCCGGATGATGTCAAGCGGATTACGCCGTGAGTGTCCACAGGATTCCGCCGCGGTCCCGGCTTGCCATCTCCTGGATCTGTCAGGTAATCCGGTCAATTTCCGTCGTTGTGCGGGGATTCCCGGGTGTCCGGCGGCGTGGCGCGGAGGATTCCTGCCGATTCATGCGGCATAGTTGCCTTGACTCGAGCTGCGGCCAGGGAGGCGCGATGGTCAGGCGAGACGACACGAAGACGCAGGCGCTGGCGGCGTCCAGGACGCTGAACCCCCGCCCGGAAAAGGTCACCGATCCGGCATTCGGCCCGGGCGGGTTCTTCGATCCGGCGGATCTGGTGCAGGTCAAGTACGAGATGGTGCGCAGAGCCGAGGCGGCGGACGTGCCGGCGAGCCGGGCCGCCGCCGACTTCGGGTTCTCCCGCCAGTCGCTGTACTCGGCCAGGGCGGCGCTGCGCGAGCGGGGACTGGCCGGCCTGGTTCCGGCCAAGCCTGGCCCCAAGGGCGGCCACAAGCTCACCGGCCAGGTCGTGGACCTGCTGGAGGACCTGCTGGAGGCCGACCCCGGCCTGCGGCCGGCGGATCTGGCCGCCGCGGTCCGGGAGCGTTTCGGCGTCAGCGTCCATCCGCGTTCGGTCGAGCGGGCGCTGCAGCGCCGCCGCACCGCCCGGCGCGAGGACGAGCAGGGCCGAGCAGGCCCCCGGGGCCGCGCCGAAAAGCCTCTGACCAGTCCGGCTCCATCCACGGGACACACCGCCGGTGATGACCGCGGCGCATTCACCCAGCGGTATGAGCAGCTGCGCAGTGCCGCGGCCGCCGGGAGCGGCGGATGGCGGCACGGCCTGGGCGTGCTGCTCAGCCAGGGGATGGCCGCCTGGATGGCCGCGTGGACCTCCCTGCCCGCCGCCCAGGCCGGGCCGGGGGCCGAACCCGGCCGCAACGCAGCAGCGGCATCGCAGGCCGGCGCGTCCTTGTCCGCCTCTACCCTGTCCCCGCCCGCTCCGAGCAGCAAAGGAGGTGATGCCAGCTCGCCGGCCTGCACGTCGCTGCTGCCCGCGCTCTCGCCTCACGCCACCAGCGAGATCGTCGCGGTGCTGGCGCAGATGACGCTCGCCCATGCCCGTCCTGCCCCGTTACCCCTCCAGGAGGTCGTTCCCCCGTGAGTACCGATACCAGCGGCAAGGTGACCGCGGCCCGGCTCCGCCGCGACGCCTACCTCTACGTCCGCCAGTCCACCCTCTACCAGGTCGCCAACAACACCGAATCCACCGCGCGCCAGTACGACCTGCGCGGCCGGGCCGTCGCGCTCGGCTGGCCCGCCGACCGGATCCACGTGATCGACATCGACCAGGGCCATTCGGGAGCCTCCTCCGCAGACCGGGAAGGGTTCCAGCACCTGGTCGCCGAGGTGTCCCTGGGCCGGGCCGGGATCATACTCGGCCTGGAGTGCTCGCGGCTGGCCCGCAACAACGCCGACTGGCACCGGCTGCTGCAGATCTGCGCCCACAACGACACCCTCATCCTGGACGAGGACGGGCTGTATGACCCGACCAGCTTCAACGACCGCCTCCTCCTGGGGATGAAAGGCCAGCTCAGCGAGGCAGAACTGCATTTCCTGCGGGCCCGGCTGCGCGGCGGGATCCTGGCCAAGGCCCGCCGCGGCGAGCTGCGGCTGCAGCTGCCGATCGGGCTGGCCTACGACAGCCGCGGCGAAACGGTCCTGGATCCCGACGGCGGAGTGCGCCAGGCGATCAGCCTGCTGTTCGACACCTTCACCGCCACCGGCTCCGCCTTCGCCGTGGTCAGAGCCTTCCGCCAGGCGCAGCTGACCTTCCCCGCCCGGCACCGCGGCGGACCGCGCGCAGGCGAGCTGTACTTCAAGACGCTCACCCACGACCAGGTCCTGAAGATCCTGCACAACCCCTGCTACGCCGGCGCCTACTGCTACGGCCGCGCCCGCCACACCACCGACCTGGACGGGCACCACCACACGCTGATCAAGCCGGCCGAGGACTGGACCGTCCTTCTCCCCGACCACCACCCCGGCTATATCACCTGGCCCCGCTACCAGGCCAACCTGCAGGTCCTGGCCGCCAACGCCGCCGCCCGCGGCGACAACCGCACAGCCGGGCCAGCCCGCGAGGGACCCGCCCTGCTCCAGGGCCTCATCGTCTGCGGCAGATGCGGACGGCGCATGACGGTGCGCTACCACACCCGCGCCGACACCACCATCGTGCCCGATTACGTCTGCCAGAACGACGGCATCAGCAACGCCGCGCCGATCTGCCAGCACCTGCCCGGCGCCGTCCTCGACACCGCCGTCGCCGGCCTGCTGCTGGCCACCCTCACCCCGCTTGCCCTGGAGGTCGCGCTCACCGTCACCGACGAGCTCGCCGCCCAGGCCGGGCACGCCGACGCCCTGCGCGCCGCCCACGTCCAGCGCGCCCAGCACGCAGCCGACCAGGCCCGGCGCCGCTACCTGGCAGTCGACCCCGGAAACCGGCTGGTCGCCGACGCCCTCGAAGCCGACTGGAACGCCCGCCTGCGCGAGCTGGCCACCGCCCGCGACGACTACACCACCGCCAAGACCGCCACCGCCGTCCTGGACGACCAGCAGCGCGCCCGCATCCGGGCACTGGCCGCCGATTTCCCCGCGCTATGGCACGACCCGGCCACCCCGATGCGGGAACGCAAGCGCCTGATCCGCCTGCTGATCACCGACGTCACCCTCACCCGCGGCGACCACGCCATCACCGCCGCCGTCCGCCTGCCCGGCGGCCAGCACCACACCCTGAACCTGCCGATCCCGCTGAACGCCTGGCAGCAGCGCAAAACCCCCCAGCCAGTGATCGAGCAGATCGACCAGCTGCTCGGCGGCCACACCTACAGCCAGGTCGCGTGCATCCTCAACCAGCGCGGCCTGACCAGCGGGGAAAGCAAGCCCTGGGACGCCGGCCGGGTGCGCGCCCACTGCTTCACCCGCCACATCCCCAGCCTCTGGCAACGGCTCCGCGACACCGGCATGCTCACCCTCGACGAGGCAGCCCGCCAGCTGCACGCACACCCCTCCAGCATCAAGCGCTGGTACCGCCTCGGCCTCATCACCGGGCACCTCGCCGACGACCGCGGCACCTGCCTCTACCACCCCGGCCAGGACCGCCCCGGCCCCGCCCAGGTCGAAGCCACCGGCAAAGCCCTCGGCGACAGCCGCCGCTCAGGACGCAGCTACCACCCCGACCTCGGCGGCCCGCTGCCGAAAAATGTCAGTGCCACACGCAATACTGAACACAACTCCAGCAACACGACCTGACCACCGCGAAAACCCCGACACTGCAGAACGCACCCAGGAGGTGCAGTGTGAAGCCAGATCGTTGTCGGGCGGCACGCGCAGGTCGCTGGTGAATCGCAGGTAGTCGTCCTCGCGGGCCGGCAGCCGGGTGGCGAGGGCGTGCCGTTTCTTGCGGAAGCTTGCTGCGGCGGGCGGCGTTGAGGGTGATCCCGGCAGCCGCGGCCTTGCGGTACCAGTCCTCGTGCTCTGCCAGCACTTCCGGGTCGATGGCGTCCTGCCCGGCAGCGCGGGCGGCTTCGGCGGCCTTGTTCAGGGCCAGCAGCGCGTCGATGGCCTGCTGCGCCCAGTCACTGTCGTCGCGGTGCCGGTCTCGGTGACCGCGATGCAGCTC
The DNA here is from genome assembly GCA_963850115.1 of uncultured Actinomycetota bacterium. GTDB lineage: Bacteria > Actinomycetota > Actinomycetes > Streptosporangiales > Streptosporangiaceae > Trebonia. The sequence goes on along the minus strand of CAWKKG010000015.1, from coordinate 6,316 downwards.
GCGGAGCACGTGCGCACCGCACAGGGCGTGGCCGGCGACGTTGTCGAAGCTGTCGTAGGGCTTCCAGGCGTCGTGGACGGCGATGCCGGCGAAGGCGGCAGCACCCCGGCGGCGTCCATCCCGTCCTTCCCGCGCTTGGCGTGGACGGTGACCAGCACGTACTTCCCCGCGCGAGGCGCGAGTGCACCCAGGCCAGCCTCCCCGCGATGCGGAACCCGGTCTCGTCGAAGTGCGCGACCTCCGCGCCGGCGAGGTGCCGGGTGATCGCGGCCAGCGCCGGGGCGATCAGCCCGGCGTCTTCCTCGCGTGCGCGGCCAGCGCGCCCGGGCGACGGCGCGCAGCCGAACAGCTCGCCCAGCGCCCGCGCAGGCGCGGTCCCGCGACAGGAACTGGCCGTGCCACAGGTAGATGCCCAGCGCCGCGATCCGCGGCCCGTACTGCACCGGCGCGGTCACCCCGGCGGGGGCGTCCGCCTTGGTCGCGTCCCCGCAGCCGCACTCCAGCTCGATCATCTGGTGCTCGGTGGTCACGGCCTTCACCGGCGGGATGTCGATGACCTGCCGCCGCTCCACCGCGGTCACCCGGCGCGCCGGCCTGCCCGGCGCCGCACCGCGGCAGGCCGGGTCTGCCGCACCTCTTGATCAGGATGGTCCGGTCAGCTGCATCGTCGCCCCCGGCTGGCCCTTCGGCCGGCCCGGCTTGCGGCCAGTCTTCCTCCGCAGCGACTTCGGTGCCGGCTTCGCCAGGCCGTCCGACGACGGCGGCTTCGAGGAGTTCCGGAGTTCGCGGCGCCCGGGCCGCCAGGTCCGCGACCTGCGCCTGAAGCCCAGCGCTCCCGCACCCGCAGCCTCGCGTCCTGCCCCGCATCCCGCTCGGCCAGCAGCTCCCGCAGCCGCGCGTTCGCAGCACGAAGCCCGCAGCATCATCGGGAACACCGGGCACCTCGGGCACACGCCGAACTACACCACCGCCGGCCTGCAGTGATCGATACGACAGGCCAGTCGGCCAGGCCGTAACCGCCGGCGCCCACGATCTCCGCTGCGCCCCGCGGCGCCGGGCCGATCCCCGCCCAGGACCCGGCGTCCCCGCCGCGTGCTCAAGATGCCATGACAGCCACGATCGGCAACATCGCCTTCGACTGCGACGACGTGATGAAGATAGCCACGTTCTGGTCAGCGGCGCTCGGCCGCCCGCTCGATAAGGGCAGCGGCGAGCTGTTCGCCTCAATCGGCGGGACCGACGCCGACGCCCCGCGCCCGGCCTTTACTTCAACAAGGTGCCCGAGCCCAAGCGAGCCAAGAACCGCGTCCACCTCGACCTGGTAAACCCCGACCCGTCAGCCGTCGACGAACTCACCCGTCTCGGCGCCACCGTCACCGGCAAACACAAAATCCCCGGCCAGCACTGGACGGTGATGCAAGACCCCGAGGGCAACGAATTCTGCATCGCAGCCAAGAGCTTCACCGGCTGGGACTGAGCGCGAACAGGACCCAAGCCGCCCTTCCAGGGAAGACCTATCCAGTTACCATCCTGAAGGCAAGAAGTGATGGGACCGCCCGGGTTGCGGTCATGCATGACTTGGGAACGATGTGACACCGCCGACGTCCAGAGTACTCACTTGGTTACCTAATCGATGGCGAGCCGGTGCCGCGATCGTTTTGCTCAGGAACACTATGACGTGCGGAGGACGTCGGTCCCTTGAGCGCTGTCAACCGGATCATGAGTCCGGAACGCTGCCGGGTCACAAGAGTCGGCACAGAGGGAACCCGCACAAACGCCATTGCTATTATCGCTCCAGACGCAATATGACCGCTTATTCCCCGCGGCCATGCCCGGTCAGCGACAGATCACCCCTTTTTGCGCGCCTCAGCTAATGGACGCCGAGATTCCCGATACTGCGCATAGCAGCGGGTCAGCGCGCGGTTATCAGGCGATCTTGGTGCCGTCGGCCACCCTCGCTAGTCCCGGCTACGACGGTCAGCAAGCCGTATATTTATGCATTTCCGCACTCGGCATGGACGACCGCTTCTGCCGCGGACAGGGTCTGTCTGCGGTTCTCGGTGCTGAGCCTCACCGGATGAGCGTTTCCTTCGGCCGTACTACGCAGAACTCGTTTCCCTCCGGGTCGGCAAGGACAGTCCAGGACTCAGCGCCGCTCTGGCCGATGTCGACCCGGCGCGCCCCGAGCGCAAGAAGGCGGCCAATCTCCTGATCGCGGTCCGCAGCGCTGCTGGTGAGGTCAAGATGCACCCGGTTCTTGACCGTCTTGGGGTCGGTGACCGGCATGAAGCACATGCCGGCGGGCGCGGTCTCGTCAGTCCCTATGACGACCTCGTTCTCCGCTTGGACAGAACCTTCCGGCCAAGTGCCTTCGTCCAGAACCGTGTCAGGCCGGGCAGGTCGCAAGCGTCAACGACGATGTGGTGGAGTTGGACGGCATGCCGACAGCATGCGCGGCACCCTGGACCGCATCCCGGGCAACCCGCGATCCCGCCAGCTGAGCGCGTGGCCCGACGGGAAGATCATCACGGAGAGCAACCGAGTCCTTTGTACCTGTGCAAAATATCCGCCGATCTGCGCGGGCGTCGGCTCGATGCCCATTACGACACTGGCCGTCCAGATCTGGGCATTCTGCGCGCCATGAGCAGGCGGGCACGGGGAACGCTGGTCTACGTCCTGGGGTCCGCCAGACCCGGGCAGGAGGCCGGAACGAACCTCACCAATAGCCGATGAGCGGAGAGACCGGGGCTGATCCGCGGCGCACGACTGGGGTGCACGATGGAGCGCCCGCATCGCGAACCGTACTTCGTCCGGCCGACCGGGACTCTTTCAGGTCCGTGAGCGCTGGCTGTGGTGGCTGACGACTCCACGCACGCGAAGACCAATGCCGAGTTCGGCAGGGGGCGCACGACGACCCCGTGGCCGGATGGATCCACGCGCTGCTCCCCGGGTCCGCGGCGAGGACCCACCGCGGCAGGTCCACCGTTTCGACGAGCACACGGTCGTGCTCCGGCAGAGCAAGCAGCGGTGCACCAGCGCTGGGCACGTTCCCCAGGCGGCCGGGCTGACATCCTGGCCCCTGACTCCACGCACCCAATGGGTCAAACGGGCAGTGGCCTCATGTCCGGCCCTCCTGGCGGGATGCGGCCGGCACCAATCCCTGATGCAGTAAGGCGCACAACCTACGGGAGCACGGCGCGAGCGCTTTCCACGTCGTCTGTGGCAATCACGATCTTTCCGCCCGTGAATGTTGTGTAGGCAAGATCGACGTTGACGTTCGCCTCGGCGAGCTTACGGGTCAGCTCGCCGAGGGCTGCGGGCCGGTCATCGACGGCGACCATGAAGACCTCGCGCTCGTCGGCGATCCCCATTCCGGCGCGCTCAAGCGCCGCCCGGCATCCAGCCACGGCCTCGTCGTCGAGAAGCACATGCACGACACCCCTGCCCTCGCCAGTGAAGGCCGCAAGGCCATGGATTGTAACACCCGCTTCGCCGGTAACCTCCCCCAGCCGGGCCAGCTCCCCGGCCGGTGCTCGAGAATCACTGTCAGGTCCGTAGGCATCGCATATTCGATCTTTCCACCGCGTCCGGCACTAGGCAATCCGGTCATCACCGGCAGGCTCAGCGCTATGATCGCACGACGCTGCCGGTGCGCTCATCACCGCACGAGGTGCTTTTGCCGCGATAAGGCGCGCCGCAACCGGGTGCTCGAATCGCCGCAGTGGCGCGCCGAGGTCGCCGTGGCCGGCGCGGCCGGCGGTAAGTTCAGCTGACCGGTCCGCCCACCGGCTTCACGCTCCGTGACAGGCGCACTGTCCTATTCGGCGTTCGTAGCCGCCGATCTGCATGGCGATGAGGCGGCCCGGAGACCCATCCGGTGAGCCGCACAGATCGGGGTCTTCGGGACTGCGGGAGGACGATGAGCGCCGCGCTGGTGGCCAGCATCGGGCTGAGCGCGGCGGAAGCGGCGGCAGCGACCGGTGCCTGCTGGCGCATCTGGCCTCCGCTTCCATCCCCGGCTTCTCACCCGGGCTTGGCGCCGGATGTGTACCGTGATCCGGCTGGCCTGGAACAGTGTTCTGGCCTGAACCCGGGCGCCCGGTTGCGTGGGTGCGGGTTCCCGGGGTGTGCCGTTGGGGGTTACTGCGGAGGTGCCGGGTCGTTGTCGCCGGGGCGGGTGATGCCGTGTTCGTAGGCGTAGACGACGACCTGGACGCGGTCGCGCAGGCCGAGCTTGGTCAGGATGCGTGCCATGTGTGTCTTGACGGTGCCGTCGCCGATGTACAGGCGTTCGGCGATCTCCCGGTTGGTCAGGCCCCGCGCGACCTGGCTCATCACCTCGAGTTCGCGTTCGGTGAGGGTGTCGAGTGCGGCGGGTCGCGGTGCGTGCGGCGGCGGGCTGGCCAGGAAGCGCTCGATGAGGCGGCGGGTGGTATGCGGTCCGAGGAGCGCGTCGCCGGCGTCGACGATGCGCACGGCGTCGATGATGCGGTCGGGCGGGTCGGTTTTGAGGAGGAAGCGGGCCGCGCCGGCGCGCAGCGCGTCGTAGACGTATTCGTCCAGGCCGTAGGTGGTGAGCACGAGGACCCGCATGCAGGCGGGTGATTCGGTGAGCCTGCGGGTGGCCTTGATGCCGTCGAGTACCGGCATGCGGATGTCCATCATCACCACGTCGGGGCCGAGCGCCGCGGCGAGCGCGAGTGCCTCGGCTCCGTCGGCGGCTTCGCCGATGACGTGCATGTCGGGCTGGGATTCCAGGATGGTGCGCAGCCCGGCGCGGACGACAGCCTGGTCATCGGCGAGCAGGACGCGGATCATGGCGCGGCGGGGAAGGAGGCGCGGACCTTCCAGCCGCCCTGCGGGTCGCGCCCGGCCTCGAACTGCCCGCCGAACACGGCGGCGCGTTCCCGCAGCCCGGCCAGGCCCCGCCGGCTGCCGGGGCCGCCTGCGGTGTCCGTGCCGTCATCTCGCACCTCGACGTCCAGCCCGCCGGGGTGGTACCGCAATACCACCTGCACGGTGGAGCCCGGCGCGTGCTTGAGCGCGTTGGTGAGCCCTTCTTGGATGACGCGGTAGGCGTTGAGTTCGACGCTGGCGGGCAGGTCCCGCGGCTGCCCGTCGGTCTGCACGGTCACGGCCAGGCCGGTGACCGGGTGGTGGCGGCCAGCCGCTCGACATCGCGCAGGGTGGGCTGCGGGTCACGGCCGGGCGGCTGCTCATCGCGGATCAGCGCGACCAGGGTGCCCAGCTCGGTGATGGCCTCCTGCCCGGTGGCGCGGATCAGCTGCATTGCTTCCCGGGCCTTGCCGGGGTCCTGGTCCAGGACCTGTTCGGCGGCGCCGGCTTGCAGCACCACCACGCCCAGGCCGTGGCTGATGATGTCGTGCAATTCACGGGCGATGCGCTGCCGCTCCTGCCGGGCCGCGGCCTCGGCCAGCGCCTGCTGCTCCTGCTGCATCTGCCGCACCTGGCGCTGCGCGGACTGTGACTGCCCGCGCAGCCGGCGGGCCGTCAGGCCAACGCCCAGCGCCAGGGCCAGCACGGCCCAGGACCAGGCCATGTCGGGCAGGGCTTCGGCGGCGGGCTGCCGTAGCCCGGTTGTCACGCCGAACGCGAATACGACCGCCACCGTGAACGGCAGGTTGCGCCCGTAGGCACCGGCCGAATAGGTGGCGATGACGACGATGAGGACCGCGGCTCCTGCCTCGTAGTGTCCCAAGGCCAGGTACACGGCGGCCAGCCCGCCGAGCGCACCGGTCAGGGCGGTCAGCGGGCGCACCCGCCGAAGCGCCAGGAAGGCGGCCGACACCGCCACCAGCGCCGCCGACACGCTGTGCGGGTGCGGGAAGTCGGCGGTGCGCAACGCATCCAGCGCGGCATAGCAGCCCAGCACGGCAGCAAGCACCACGTCCAGCGCAGGTGACCGCGCGGCGCGCCGCACCGTCGCCCAGGTGAGCCGGCCAGCGTTCATGCTCGCAATATAACCGCGCGCGGCTGCCGCGGGCCTCTGCCGTCAGGCAGACCCGGCATCCCCCGCGCGGCGCCGCAAGCTCTAACCGCGTGGTGATGACCCGGCCCTGCCCAGATCCCTACCGTCGAGGCCAGTGCCCACACCGGGGCGCCGTGCTGAAAGGAGCGCTCATCGAACGCTTCATCCGCAGCAGGAATAGCCGCCGCCGTCCTCGGCGGCCTGCTAGTGGCGGCCGGGGCAGCGCTCACGGTCGTGTCGGCCGGTCATCAGCAATTCTCCGATCAGGTCCTGACCGGCGTGTTCACCGTGTCCGCAGCGCTGCGGTTCACCGGGGCCATCCTGATG
>CAWKKG010000014.1:0-98770 GCA_963850115.1 uncultured Actinomycetota bacterium | reverse complement strand
TGATCAGCAGCGCCCGAACGGCGTGTCTTACCGGTGGTAGGCCGCGACCAGCGGCAGGAACAGGTCGTCGACGATCTCCGTGATCCGATCCGGCCCCATGGGCTTGAGCGTCATGAGCATGTCGTGTCGCATCAAGTCGAACGGCATCGTCAGGACGGCCGGGGGGCCGTGTCCAGGTCGAGTTCGCCGCGCTCGTGCGCGCGGCGGAAGATCTCATGCGACCATATCGGCCGGTCACCGATGAGCCGCAGGCGCACCTCCGCCGGGGTGAGGCCGGTGCTCGACAGCAGCCCGGAGAACGTGGCGGACACGACCACGGCGAAGGAGTTCCGCCCGTCGTTGATCCCCCTGAGCAGCCCGAGCATGTCGCCGCGCAGGGTCCCGGTGTCCGGGACCTCGACCGGGCGCGTCTTGCCGTAGTGCCCGATGGCGGCGATGACGAGGTCGTCCTTGTTGGGCCAGCGCCGGTAGAGCACCGCGACGCCCGTCTTCGCGCGGGCGGCGACCGACTCCATCGTCAGCTTCGCGAAGCCGACCTCGGCCAGCTCGTCCCAGGCGGCCTGGAGCAGCGCGGCTTCCAGCTCCTCGCCGCGCCGCCGCTGCCGGTGCAACTGCTCGGTCACGCCCACGAGGATAGCTCAATCAGAAATAAGAGATGCTTGCATTCCTTATTGTCCGACCGTACTCTCAGATAAGAGATGAATTCATCTCTTATCTAGGGAAGGCGATCATGGCAGCGGCACCGGCATCAGGCCAGGACAGGATTGACCCGAAGGTTCTCAAGACCTCGCTGATCCTCATCGTCGGTTTCCTCGGGGTCATCTTCGACACGACGATCGTCAGCGTCGCGCTGCACACGCTCGCCACGCAGTTGCACGCGCCGGTGTCCACGATCCAGTGGGTGACGACCGGCTACCTGCTCGCGCTCGGCATCGCGGTACCGCTGTCCACCTGGGGGCTGCGGAGGTTCGGCGGCAAGCGGCTGTGGATGGCCGCGCTCGCCGTCTTCCTCATCGGCTCGGTCGGCTCCAGCCTGGCGTGGAACGTCGACTCGCTGATCGCCTGGCGCGTCGTGCAGGGCCTTGGCGGCGGCATCATGTTCCCGCTGCTGACCACGCTGATCATGCAGGCCGCCGGCGGCAAGGCGCTCGGCCGGACCGTGACCATCGTCGCCCTGCCCGCGCTGCTCGGCCCGATCCTCGGCCCGCTCGTCGGCGGCGCGATCCTTACCCACTTCAGCTGGCGGTTCATGTTCTGGGTGAACGTGCCGTTCTGCGTCGCCGGCCTGATCCTCGCCGCCCGGTTCATGCCCGCGGACAAGCCACTCGCCGGGGCGCCGCGGCCGCGGCTTGACCTGCCGGGCCTCGCCCTGCTCGCTCCCGGCGTCGCGGCGGTCATCCTCGGGCTCAGCAACGCGGGCAGTGCCGCCGGCTTCGCGCACCCCGACGTCATCGTCCCGCTCGCGATCGGTATCGCGCTCACGGCCGCCTTCGCCGGGTACGCGCTGCGGCTGGCCGGGCGGCACGGGCAGCCGCTCGTCGACCTCAGCGTGCTGTCCCGCCGGCCGGTGGCCTCGGCGTCCGCGGTGCTGTTCTTCTCGGGGTTCTCCCTGTACGGCGCGATGCTGCTGCTGCCGCTGTACTACCAGGAGGTGCGCGGCGCCTCCGCGCTGACGGCGGGGCTCATGCTCGTCCCGCAGGGCGCCGGGACCCTGCTATCCCGCGGCCTGGCCGGGCGCCTCACCGACAGGGTCGGCGGTCGCCTGGTCGCCGTCGCCGGCTTCGCCATCGTCGCCGCGGCCACCGTTCCCTTCGCTCTCGCGGGGCTCGCATACGAACGCCTGGCTGCTCGCCCTTTGCCTGGTCGTCCGCGGCTTCGGCCTCGGCGCGGTCACCATCCCCGTGATGGCCGTCGCCTTCCTCGGCCTCGACAAGGAACAGATCGCCCACTCGAGCGTGATCACCAGGACCGTGCAGCAGGTCGGCGGCTCGTTCGGCACCGCTGTCCTCGCGGTCATCCTCTCCGGCGCCGTCACCGCGCACCACGGGAACCTGGTCACCGGCTTTGACCAGGCCTTCTGGTGGGCGACCGGCTTCTCCGCCGTGGCCGTCCTGCTCTCGTTCTGGCTCCCCACCGCCCCCCGCACCCCGGCCGCCCCGTCGGCCCCAGGCCAGTCGCTGGCGCAGCCGGCCACGGAAGATGGCCCCGCCCAGGCGACCCCGCCCCGTCCGGCGCGCGGCTAGAGACGACGCGAAGCACCTACGGGGCGCCCGACGTGTCCAGCCTGGGCCCGAGCAATACCTCCGAGGCGAGGCCTAATCACCACCAAAACCGCACCCGACGCCCGTCAGTCAGTTGAATGTTCCGCCGCTACCGATCGCACAGTCAACACGACGGTAGTCACATACACAGTGGCCACTGTCGCCGCATAACCAGTACTGTTCCAGCAGGCAGAGCACGTGCTTTCCACGCACGCCTGTGGTTGCGGCACGAGATGTGACACTATGACCGCGCACTTGGGAGTGTGCTTTCAACATTCTTCTCAATAATGTCTGCTGCTGGGGCGCTCTGCGTGGCGATAGATAGTACGGCGGCGGTGAGCAGCGCGTATCGAAGCCCTGCTCCCGCCGCGTGAATGTTGTTGTAGATGGGCAGCATAGGCAGCACGAAGGCGGCTGCCGCGAGGAGCACCGCATTGAGATTCGTCCGACCACCCGGTGCCAGAGCGGAATCCGCCGGACGCTGTCATCATCACTGATGATCGTGGCGAGAGTATTCTGTCCGGGATGCGCCCATATCTGCAGGAAGCCGACCAAGCGAGCGGCTACAGCCGTGTAGTCGCGGGTAGAGTGCCCGCGCGAGCGGTGCCTTCGCATCTCGGATCGCCGACGCCAGCTTCATGCCGTCTTGTAGGGCGAGGCGACGGGTAAGGGTGTCAGACCGAGGCACGCGCTCAACTGCATATTGTTCGATGTCCGCGGCGGCTAGCTCAAGGTCATGGATCGCCGATCGCACAGTTCGGGCACTTGCCAGGCATTCTCGGTGCCCTAGATCGTCAATGCTGACAGCACAGCTTAGCAGGCAAAGCAGCGCGGAATCCAAACGGGGATTGCCTACGGGGGATTTGCGCACGGCCGGGAGCCAGGCAGTTACGGCAGTAGCAGCTAGTGCTTGAGCCCAGCTCAACCCCTGGCCTCCAGCCGATTTTCGAAGTGCACTGGCATAACCGTACGCCATCACAAGGTAAGCGAGCAACCATCCAAGCGCACTCACCTCGGTGAACGCGACCAACTCGCGAACGTAAAAAAAGGAGGGCTCTTGACGGCTGGTAGGAGTTTTGAAGGCGCTCACATTAACGATGCTGTATAGCAACGCTGCAGTCACCATGGCGGAAAAATACAGCACAAGGAAATCACGGGACGCCTTGCCGGTGATGCGATCCAGCTGAACGAGGACACCCCGTGCTTGGTCCCGGCAAAGCGGAAGTGTCACAGCGGCAATTACCAGATATGCAGTGGCTGTTATGGCTGCTGGCAACGCTGGCCGCCAATCCGTGTGGCCCACAGTGCCGCTCCGATAACCGAAGCGAACACCAATCCACTGCTCAGCGTGAACCGCGAAACGCGTGCGGCGAACCTGATGGTCCAATCCTCTGCTGTCCGGGTTCCGGCAAGCTTCAACTGCGCTGCGATGAGTTCACGGTTGGACTGGTCCAAGCATGTCAGTCGCGCCGCTTCCTTCTCTACCCAGCACTCCTGCGCGGCGACTGCAGCCGCGAAGACGCTGGTTCGTCGGACGTGGCGGCCGCCTGCGAGGTCACATCGCGGATCCCTTCACGAGCTAGACTTCGACAACGGCGGAGATCCTGACAGACATCATGGGCTGCTAGATGCTGTTGGGGCGGTCGTGCCGACGTCGCCGCCGCATCCGCCGCAATTGGAGGATCCGCCGCCGCCGCCCCCCAGAGCGATTATTATAGCGATGATCACGATCAGCCCGACGAGTCCCAGAATAACTGCAGCAAGCTTCATCGGCCCCCCAGCATCACAAAATTTGCCCTCTCCAGAAGTCATCCTACCCAGCCTTCGTGACCTGATGAAAGGAATGGGCGGGAATGTAAGAATCAGTGGAGGCGGCACCGGTTCTGTGAGGGAAGGGACTGACGTGTCATCTGATGCTGTAAGTGCTAGTGAACCCGGTAACGGTGTTCATTTGTACGCCGCCCGGACCCAAACATCAGCGCACGATTACGCTCCAACTCTATACGACCTCGTGCTCAGAATGGCTGGTGGCCTTACATAATGCGACAATCTGAGTGCTCCTCCCAACCCCAGGTATCTCTACAGGCGAGCAAATATTCGGTCAGTTGCGACAGCCCTGGGTCAGTGTGCCTTGCCGTGCGGAGCTCGTTTCCTGCCGCGGCCCGCTCGCGGAACCTGGCCAGCCAGCGCTCTGTGCGCCTGACGCACTGCCCTTAAGTTCTTGGACGTGTGTCCGCTTTCGGGAGGTTCGACGGGACGATCGTGATGTCGTAGGTGGCTTCCTCGGTTGGCCATTTCCTGCGCTCGGTGGTGGTCCGTCCTGAGGTCCTTTTTCTGTTTTCCCTGCTGAGGGGCTGCCCGGCGATGGCCGTGGTGAGGAGCGCGAGTGGCTCGCCGGCGCTGGAGGGCCGCTTCCCGCAGTGCCGGCACGGGGTGTCGGCGGCGACGTGCTCGCGGGCGAGGGACAGCACTGCGGTGAAGGAGACGGCGGCGAGGCTGGTGCCGGCGGCGGCTGCGGTGGTCGCGGCCAGGGCCGCGATCATGTTGTGGACGAGGAGCAGGGACCAGGCTTCCTGCCGGGCGAGGGCGGGCGACCGGCCGCGCAGGGTCCGGCCGGCTCCCCGGACGGTCTTCTTCAGGTGCAGGAAAGCGGTCTCCACCTGCCATCTTTCCGCGTAGCCGGCCGTGATCTCGCGGGCGGGGAAGGCTCCGGGGTCCAGCAGGGTGGTCAGGACGCGGATCGCGGTCGCCTTGGTCCTGCCGCGGCGGGTGCGGGTCACGATGGTGAAGCAGACGAGGCGGGCGATCGTGTCCGGCAGCCTGGCCAGGGTCTTGTCGCCAGCGGCGCGGCGGCGCTTGCCCAGCATGGTCCCGCTCTCGCGGAGCAGGACCAGCCCCGATCCGTCTTTCAGCGTCCTGACCAGGCGGAACGGGACGGAGCGGGCGGCGTTCTTGACCCGCCACAGCAGGTGCGCGCCGGCGGCGGAGAAGCGGAGCCAGCGGTCCATGGAGAAGAAGCCCCGGTCGGCGAGGCTGAGCTGGCCCGGGCCGAGCGCCCCTTCCAGCTGGTCGGCCAGGGTGTTCTCTCCGTCGTGGTAGCCGCCGATGGCGGCGGCCTTCCACCGCATGGTCCCGGCCTGCAGCAGCGCGACGACCCGGAGCTTGGGGCGCGCGCCGCCCTCGGGGACGCCGAACTCCGCCGCGAGGCCCGGGCAGGCGAACAGGTCCAGGGTGGTGCCGTCGAATATGACCAGCTCAAGGCCGAAAAGGGTCCCGCCTGCGGCCAGCGGGACGTCGTCTCGCGCCGCGTCGAGCTCGAAGGCACGGCGCGCCGGCTGCTCGCCCAGCCGGGCGCGGGCCAGCGACAGGGCCGGCCCGGTCGGGACCGGGGTGCCCGGCCGCACCGGTGCCCCGGGCACCGCGAACGCCTTCGCCAGGACCATGCCATAGCCCTGGCCAGGGAAAAGAGAGCCCGTGACCAGGCACAGCATCGTCATCTCCGCGTTCAGCGCCCGCTCCTGCAGGTGCCCGTGACCGCCCTCGCCCGCCGCCCGCCCGATCACCCCCGCTGCCAGCAGCTCCCCGACCAGCCCGTCCCTGCGCAGCTCAGCGAGCCACTCCTCGTCCTCCCACAGGCCCGGCCCCGCCGCGACCCGGGCGGCCAGCCCCTCTCCCGGCCGGGCTTCATCACCCTGGCCAGCGGAAACAGCAGACGACACGGAAACAGGCATGGCAAAATGAGCGGACAACGAAGCTCCTGCGGGAAACGTGCTGATTCGACACCACACGTCCTACCAGGGGCTTCGTTGCATTTCCCCGCCTTCCCCGGCCCGCTCCCGCATCGTGACCAGCCCGCAGCACCACCCGGAAACCCGACACCGGGCATCAACCCGACCCGAATGTCCCGGAACTAAAGGGCAGTGGCGCTTCGCCGGAACACAGGGCTGGTAGGGCGAGGTATCCATAACCGAAGGCTCTGGATGTAGTGCGCTGCGCAGGGGACGCGCCTTGCCGTTCTCGACAGCACGTAAACGTAGTGGTGCGACCAGCTGATCGGGCGTGAGCCCCACGTTTCCCGCCTGTGGTCCTTTGGCCCCGCCTGTGGCTCCCCGGTTACTGCGGTCGTGGAAGCCCTGGCCATCCGCAGAACGTCGGATGGCGGCGATACGGCTGAGCCTCGCACACTGACATCGGATGAAGAGTGTGACGGGCATGAGCATTGCGCGTATTTTCTCGGGGCCGCCGCACTCCGAAAAGCGACTGTCTGCGAGCAAGCCAGTCGAGAGGTTCGCCATCGCGTCTACCACTTTTTGGAGGGGGACCATGCCCACTGCTCGTGAACTCCTACCTACTGGCGCCGTCCGGCCCGAGCGGGCCATCCAGCCCGGGGCGGCCCCCGGGCTGGATTATGCGTCGACGGCGGTCGGAACCGTCGGCCAGATCACCGTCGAATATGCCACCAGCCTCGGCCAGGCCGGCCAGGCGCTGGCGCAGAATCTGCTTGGCGTGGTCGAGCCGCCCTACATCGAGATGGAGTCGCAGTTCGGCGTGACCGGCGGGGCGGTGACGGTCGTCGTCGCACCGCTGAGCGGTCACAACGACGGATCCGGAGGCGCGTACCACTACGGGTGCGACTTCAGCTCCGGCGGCGTGCTCTACCTGGACGCCACGTTCGCGAACACCACAGTCGACCCGACCAATCTGGAACTGTCCCTGTACATCGCCGAACTGTCCGAAGCGTTCATGGGCGCGCAGGGCAAGGGATGGGGATGCGGATCGAGCAATGGTGAGGGCCTGTCCAGGTACCTCGCCGAGGTGATGCCACCGCCGGGATCCTTCCCGCCTGGGGCGTCACCGGACCGTCGTGGGCGGCCAAGGGCTTCCCCGACTGGGTGTCCCAGACGGAAGGCACCGACCGCGACGACGTCTCGACCGGTTGCGCCGTGGTCTACCACTACTGGATGCGGTACCTCGGGTTCAGCACCCAGCAGATCGTGGCTGCGGCAGGAGCGACCCTGGCGGACAACTACAAGACGCTCACCGGCAAGACAACCGCCTACGCGGACCTCGTCGCGGCAGTGAAGCCGCTGACCGTCAACTCCGACGACCCCTTCCCCAAGCCCCCGGTCCAGCAGGTCCGCCAGCCCAACTCGATCGCCCTGGTGCGGCAGATGCCGGGGTGGGACAGCATCCCGGTCGCGTTCGCCAACGGCGACGGGACGTGGAGCATCACCAACGGCCCCGCGCCGAACTTCATCGGCGTCGCGAACTGGTCAAGCACGCCCGGGGTGCGGGTGGTGACGGGTGACTTCAACGGCAACGGGCTGACGGACATCGCGCTGGTGCGGCAGATGCCGGGGTGGGACAGCATCCCGGTCGCGTTCGCCAACGGCGACGGGACGTGGAACATCACCAACGGGCAGGCCGACAACTTCATCGGTCTCGCGAACTGGTCAAGCACGCCCGGGGTGCGGGTGGTCACCGGTGACTTCAACGGCAACGGGATGACGGACATCGCGCTGGTGCGGCAGATGCCGGGGTGGGACAGCATCCCGGTCGCGTTCGCCAACGGCGACGGGACGTGGAGCATCACCAACGGCCCCGCGCCGAACTTCATCGGCGTCGCGAACTGGTCAAGCACGCCCGGGGTGCGGGTGGTCACCGGTGACTTCAACGGCAACGGGCTGACGGACATCGCGCTGGTGCGGCAGATGCCGGGGTGGGACAGCATCCCGGTCGCGTTCGCCAACGGCGACGGGACGTGGAACATCACCAACGGCCCGGCCGAACTTCATCGGCGTCGCGAACTGGTCAAGCACGCCCGGGGTGCAGGTGGTTACGGGTGACTTCAACGGCAACGGGCTGACGGACATCGCGCTGGTCCGGCAGGAGCCCGGGTGGGACAGCATCCCGATCGCGTTCGCCAACGGCGACGGGACGTGGAACATCACCAACGGCCCGGCCGAACTTCATCGGCGTCGCGAACTGGTCAAGCACGCCCGGGGTGCAGGTGGTTACGGGTGACTTCAACGGCAACGGGCTGACGGACATCGCGCTGGTCCGGCAGGAGCCCGGGTGGGACAGCATCCCGATCGCGTTCGCCAACGGCGACGGGACGTGGAACATCACCAACGGCCCCGCGCCGAACTTCATCGGCGTCGCGAACTGGTCAAGCACGCCCGGCGTCCGAGTCATCACCGGCGACTTCAACGGCAACGGGCTGACCGACATCGCGCTGGTCCGGCAGGCCCCCGGGTGGGACAGCATCCCGATCGCGTTCGCCAACGGCGACGGGACGTGGAACATCACCAACGGCACGCGCCGAACTTCATCGGCGGCGCCAACTGGTCCAGCACGCCCGGCGTGCGGGTGATCGCCGGCGACTACAAGTAAGTCGCGCTCGACCAGATCCATCTCACGTTCGTGAGGGCACTCCGATCAGGGCCAGCGACCGGAACCTGATCGGAGTGCCGCCCGTGCTCGCGCTCGCCGCCGTCCGGATGCTGCACGACGCCGCCGCTGCGCCATGGCCCGGTCAGGGCCTGGAGGAGATCGCATCGCATCTCGACGGCGAATCGATCCTGACGCTAGGGCACGAAGAGGACCTTGCCGATGTCGTCGTCGGCTACGGTACCGGCGTGCACCTCGAGGTGATTCGCGCGCGTGGTGGTCGCTGCGAAGCCTGCGCGTGATCCGCTGGCTGGCCGAGCACGGCTTCGACCCGTCCGCGCCAGGCTGCGAGGTCGCTGTGCTGAGCGCCCGGATGTGTCTCCTCGCTCAGCGAGACTCCAGTCGGGCTCATCGCTGCCCTAGCTCGCGTCACGCATGGTGGCGTAGAGCTGAGGCGCGCCGCGCGATATCCGCCTTATTGAAGAATCGGTACTGACGTTGCGGCTGTCTTAAGTTGTAGCGTTTAGGGGTTCGGTGGGTTTGGCTCCGAGATCCGCTGCCGGCTGGCTTGCTGGCCTGGCTTGTTAACGACGTGCCAGCCCACCGGACCCTGCCGCGGCGTGGCTCATAAGAGGTGCGACGCTGACTGACTGGAATAAGGCATGCCCGCCGCGGTCCCTTACCCAGGCGAGGATGGGAGGCAGGTCATGGCAGTGGTGATGATCGGCGTGGACCCGCACAAGGCCTCGCATACGGCGGTGGCCGTCAGCGCTGATGAGCAGCCGCTGGGCCAGTTGCGGGTGCGGGCCTCGGCGGCGCAGGCGCGGCGGCTGGTGGAGTGGGCGGCGCCGTGGCCGGAGCGGTCCTGGGCGGTGGAGGGCGCCGGCGGCCTCGGGCACCTGCTGGCCCAGCAGCTGGTCGCGGCCGGGGAGCGGGTGCTGGACGTGCAGCCCAAGCTGGCCGCCCGGGTCCGGCTGCTGGCGGATGAGGCGGTGAACAAGAACGACCCGAACGACGCCCGCTCGATCGCGGTCACCGCGCTGCGGTCCCGGACGGTCCGCGAGGTTGCGCCGCGATGATCACCGCGCGGTGCTGAAGATGTGGTCGCGGCGGCACCATGACCTGGCCCGCAACCGGACCAGGATCGCCTGCCGCCTGCACGCGCCTTGTGCGAGCTGGTCCCCGGCGGCATCGGCAAGGAGATCACCATCGCGCACGCCGAGCAGGTCCTGGCCCAGGTCACCCCGTCCGGCGCGGTGCAGGCGGCCCGCGGGAGCTGGCCGCCGACCTGCTGGAGGACCTGCGCCGGGCCGACGATCAGCTGCGCGAGACGAAGAAGAAGCTGGCAGCCGCCGTGCAGGCCGCCGGCACGACCCTGACGGAGATA
Organism: uncultured Actinomycetota bacterium; assembly: GCA_963850115.1. Taxonomy (GTDB): domain Bacteria; phylum Actinomycetota; class Actinomycetes; order Streptosporangiales; family Streptosporangiaceae; genus Trebonia. Next base: position 88,732 of record CAWKKG010000014.1, on the reverse strand, counting down.
TTCGGCGTCGGCCCGTTCATCGCCGCCACGGTGATCGGCGAGACCGGGGACGTCTCCCGGTTCGCCAGCCGGGACGCGTTCGCCGCCTACAACGGCACCGCGCCGATCGAGGTCTCCTCGGGAAGCGGAAGGTCTTCCGGCTGTCGCGGCGCGGGAACCGGCGGCTGAACCACGCCGCTCACATGACCGCGGTCACCCAGGTCCGGTACTCCTACAGCGAGGGCCGCGCCTACTTCGACAGGAAGATCGCCGAGGGCAAGACCGCGAAGGAGGCGCTGCGCGCTCTGAAACGGCAGGTCAGCGACGCCTTCTACAAGCACCTGAAGGCCGACGCCACCCGCACCGAGAGTAGCGGCAAGAGCCCGGGAGGGCAGCGGGGAACGACTCTGTCGCCAGCGCGGCCGGCTCAACCCCGAAGATCCGGCTCTTCGGCCAAGCCACTCCCGGGCCAAGGCCCACAGTACGCTTAGCGCCCCAGCAAGGGAATAACCGCACGTCACAGGCTCGCAAGAAGACCAACGGTCCCACTTGACACAAAGAGGAATCGTTCTGCATTGTGCACGCTCGATGCGGGGATGGGTCCGCGCGCTTCCATAACCAGGTGCTCTGCGCGCCTGGTACGGGGTGGGAATCCGGGTGTGCGGGGCGGCTCACCGCCGTGGACGGGGGCCTTGAGTGCAAGCATGGATCGTTCGGGATGAGGATTTTAATCTTCAGCCGTCGCCGACACATCGGCGCTAATAGCGAAAGATTCCGACTTTATGAACCGTTGTCTTTCAAGGCCGCGGCGAGGAAGTCCGCGATGGCACGAACGTCTATGTGACCATCTACTTTAAGGTGGACCCGCTGATCGCCGGAACGCGCGGTAAGTACGATCGAATCTCCGGACCGCGAGCACCTATCGCGGACCCGACGCAGCGAAGGCTCTGAGGGCATCTGGCGCCTGCAGCAGCGATACCAGGGTCGCGGCGTCCGTGCCGACCGCCACGACGGCATCAATGGCAGCACCTCGGAAAACAGGGACACGCCACGCCAGACTCTTGCTCTCCAGATCAGCTACGGCATCCAAAGGAACCGCCACGATCATGACTTGGGGCTCTTGATTCACGGTACCTATTATGCGTGTCCGTTCAAGCTGAACGGACACGCATAGGCCCGCTCGAAGGAGTGCCCTTTGATGATCTTGCGGACGCGAAATTCTGCTCAGTTCTCCGGATATTTCGGCCGCTTGCCGTTAGTGTGCCTGTGAAGAAACCAGGTGCGGTGAGGGGCCACTGTGAACGGGGCTAGACCGATGACGGGCCGACGGTCCGCCGAGGTGCGCAAGGCAGTATCTGCCCAGCGCTACCTGGCGCAGTACAGCGCGAACAGGCGTCGTCCGCTTCTCGAGCGGTGCATCGCGCTGTTCGAGGACTCGCTGCCCGGGGTACCGGAAGACCATCCGATGATGGCCATTTTCCTGTCCGACTTCGGCTCGGCGAAGCGCGGCTGGTTCGAGTTGACCTTGGAACGCGGCGCACTCGACCACGCGCTGCAGTTGGGACGCAGGGCGGTGGCCTTGTCGCAGGCGCCCCAGCCCACGTGGGAATCCGGCATCACCTGGATGTCTCCTGCCGGGCTCTGCCTGTCCAACCTCGGTGTCACCTTGCACGTGAAGTTCGAGGCGCAGGGCGACGAGGCCGCGCTTGAGCAGGGGATCGCGGTCAGCCGGGCCGGCGTTGAGGCGACAGCGGATAAGGACCCGCGGCTTGCCATGCGCATGAACTACCTAGGCCTGGCCCTGTTCCGGTGGTACGAATGGACGGGGGACACGCAAGTACTGCGGGAGGCGGTCGACTGGAACCGGAAGGCTATCAGGGTCGCCCGGGCCATCGCCGCCGCGGGCGGCCCTCCGCCCCGTTCGAACGGCAGTCGACCAACGTTCGCTGAGCGCCTCGCGTGGCGGGCCACGTTCAATCGCGGTGAGATCCCCTTTTACCAGGCGACGCTCGGGATGGCTTTGCAGCAGTGGGCCGGAGCGGAACATGACCTCAAGGCGCAGGAAGAGGCCGTCGAGTCCGGTATGGCGGCCATTGCTGATACGAAGAAACGCGATCCCCGCCGGGCGGAGTTCTTGTCCTGCGTCGCCGGCGCCTGGCGAATTGGTGGTTTCCTCTCTGGATCTGCGGAGGACCTGCGGCGCGCTATCGAGTTCAGCCGTGCGGCGGTCAAGGCCCTCCAGTCGGCCGACCGGCGGCGGGGGGCGCTGCAGGCCGATCTCGCGCTCTGCCTGACTGACCTGTTCGAGGCTGATCGTGACACCGACGCGCTGCTGGAAGCAGTGGCATTGCTCCGTGAGGCAGCATGCCAGGTGCGGCAGGACGCTCCCGTCCAGGCCAAGAACAAGATGCTGTACGGACAGGCGCTGCTCACCGCCGCCGAGGTGTCCACCGACGCTTACGTGATGCGGGAGGCAGGACACCTCGGCGGCGGTGGCGCCTGTCCCGTACACATCTTGTCTTGGCCTGGACGGGAGCGTCCTCGCACCTGGCATGCTGCCTCACGGAGCAATGCCACTGCTTCCAGCAGCGCGTCGGTGTCACGATCAGCCTCGAACAGGTGAGTCAGGCAGAGCGCGAGATCAGCTGCAGCGCCCGCCGCCGGTCGGCCGACTGGAGGGCCTTGACCGCCGCACCGGCTGAACTGGATAGCGCGCGGCAGGTCCTTCCGCAGAATCCAGGAGGAAACCGCCGATTCGCCAGGCGCCGGCGACGCGGACAAGAACTCCGCCCGGCGAATTGGTGGTTTCCTCTCTGGATCTGCGGAGGACCTGCGGCGCGCTATCGAGTTCAGCCGTGCGGCGGTCAAGGCCCTCCAGTCGGCCGACCGGCGGCGGGGGGCGCTGCAGGCCGATCTCGCGCTCTGCCTGACTGACCTGTCGAGGCTGATCGTGACACCGACGCGCTGCTGGAAGCAGTGGCATTGCTCCGTGAGGCAGCATGCCAGGTGCGGCAGGACGCTCCCGTCCAGGCCAAGAACAAGATGCTGTACGGACAGGCGCTGCTCACCGCCGCCGAGGTGTCCTGCCTCCCGCATCACGTAAGCGTCGGTGGACACCTCGGCGGCGGTGAGCAGCGCCTGTCCGTACAGCATCTTGTCTTGGCCTGGACGGGAGCGTCCTGCCGCACCCTGGTATGCTGCCTCACGGAGCAATGCCCCTTGCTTCAGCAGCGCGTCGGTGTCACGATCAGCCTCGACAGGTCGTCAGGCAGAGCGCGAGATCGGCCTGCAGCGCCCCGCCGCCGGTCGGCCGACTGGAGGGCCTTGACCGCCCGCACGCTGAACTCGCGCTCTGCCTGACTGACCTGTCGAGGCTGATCGTGACACCGACGCGCTGCTGGAAGCAGTGGCATTGCTCCGTGAGGCAGCATGCCGCTGCTTCCAGCAGCGCGTCGGTGTCACGATCAGCCTCGGACCGGTCGTCAGGCAGAGCGCGAGTTCAGCCGTGCGGCGGTCAAGGCCCTCCAGTCGGCCGACCGGCGGCGGGGGGCGCTGCAGGCCGATCTCGCGCTCTGCCTGACTGACCTGTTCGAGGCTGATCGTGACACCGACGCGCTGCTGGAAGCAGTGGCATTGCTCCGTGAGGCAGCATGCCAGGTGCGGCAGGACGCTCCCGTCCAGGCCAAGAACAAGATGCTGTACGGACAGGCGCTGCTCACCGCCGCCGAGGTGTCCACCGACGCTTACGTGATGCGGGAGGCAGGACACCAGCTCGCGACCGTCGCGGCGGACCCGGCCGCTGGGGCCATGATCCAGGTCATGGCCGGCCGGGATCTCGTCCGTGCGAATAGGCTGGTCGGCGATCACGATGCGGCGTTCACGGCCGCAAAACACGCTGTCGGGCTGCTGCCACGGCTCGCGCCGCAGCAGCTGCGCCGCCGTGACCGCGAGTACCGCCTGGGCAGCATCGCCGGCATCGGCGCGGAGGCGGCCGCCGCTGCCCTCGGCGCCGGGCGGCCGGAACGCGCGGTCGAGCTGCTTGAGCAAGCACGCGGCGTGCTGCTTGGCGAGGCCATGGCGGGACGCAGCGACCTCGCGCGGCTGAGTGCCCTCGACCCGGGGCTGGCACGGGAGTTCCAGGTCCTCCGCAACCAGCTTGCCGGCCACGACGCGCCAGTGCCCGGTGCGCCCGGTTGGCCTGGGAAGGCCACTCGATGGCATCGCCGCCGCCCAGGCGGCAAGCCGCCGCGAGGCCGATGCCCAGTGGGAGCCTCTGCTGGCCAGGATCCGGGCTGTTTACCCCGAGTTCCTGGCCATGCCAGATATCAGCGTGCTGGCACGGCAGGCTGCTGACGGCCCGATTGTCATGGTCACCAGCACCAGGGACCGCAGCGACGCACTCATCGTGACGTCCGAATTGTCCCGGCCGGTGCAGCATGTCGAGCTGCCCGCGGACACCGATGCGAAGGCGAGGGGACACATCGACGCCGTGCTCCAAGCCTTCAGCAGCGTCCGAGTAGGCGCGCTCGATGCCGCGGTGACGGCGATGCTCGGCTGGGCCTGGGACGCGATCGCCGACCGGGTGCTCCGTACTCTCTATAAGCAGGGCCTGCTGGCACCGGCAGCAGGCGGCGATGGCCCCGCCTGTGGTGGTGCCCAGTCGGTGCCCTGACGTACATCCCGCTGCATGCCGCGGGTCATTACGCGGACCCCGGGCGACGTGAGTCGGTCCTCGACTGGGCCGTCTCCTCCTACGCCCCGACCATCCGGTCGCTCGCCTACGCGCCCCGCTCTGCCGAATCGAGCGCCGCTGGCAGCAACGAGAGCCTGATCGTCGCCGTTCCCAAAGTTCCCCGGCGTCCCGGGGAGGAACCGGTCCCGGACCTGCCTTGCGCCGAAAACGAAGCCCGCCGCCTATCCGACATCATCCCCGGCGCCCGGGTGCTGCGCGGGGAACTCGCGACGGTCAAGAACGTCACCCACGAGCTTGACCTGTTTCCTGTCGCGCACTTCGCCTGCCACTGCACCGTCGACGTCCGCGACCCCGGCAAGAGCAGCCTGGTACTTTACGACGGCAAGGAGCAAGGCCTCACCGTCGCGGAGATTTCCCGCCTTGACCTGAAGAACGCCGGGCTCGCGTACCTGTCCGCCTGTGAAACGACGTTCACCCCGCTGGCGTTCAGCGATGAGGCCCTGCATGTCACAGGGGCGTTCCTGCTCGCCGGGTACCGGGACGTCATCGGAACGCTGTGGCCGGTGCTGGACGACGCCAGCGCGGACATCGCCGAGCAGGTGTACCAGTCGCTCACCGGCAATGGCGCCCACCCGCCGCACACGAACCTGAGCGCCGCCGCGCTACACGAGGCGATCCGGACACGCAGCGTGAGCGACCCGGGCCATCCGTCGCGCTGGGCACCCCACATCCACGTGGGCGGCTAATCGGAAGGCCCTCGGCGGCGTGGCCCGCGGACCGGGCCGACGCTCCGTTTGGGCTACCCGTACCTCTCGCCCGGGACGACACCCAGCGGCCGCTCCCGGGTGGAGCCTGGCCAGCACGTCCCACGCCAGCTCCCAGCCAGCTTGCGTGAGTGGGAAGCGCTCAATGACTATCCTGGGCCGAGCACCCCTTGGCCCAGGATGACGAAGCCTGCGGAGCCGTAGCCCCCGCTGGTCAGCCGAGCCGGGGGTCGCGCACTGGTCTATCACGCATGTCGGCTCCCCCCGCAGTCCGCTGGTACAGCTTCATCATCCGGGGGGTCGCTAGTGTTATCTGCCTCGCGCTGACCCTCGACTGGTGGGTTAACGACGTTGCCAGCCTGCTGGCCACCGTGCTGGGTTACGGGCTCACTTTGACGCGCGACCTCGCGATGGAGCGTACGGACTGCGAGCCGACCACACGACATCTCACCACCGGCAAATCGCTTACGAGACCATCCGCGACCAGCTACCAGAGAGCAGGGTACTTAGCCATTCGCGCGGCTGGGCGATCCGCCACGCAGTCCTTTCATCTCACGGTCGCGTCAGTGGGACAGCGACGTCATCTACGTCTGGCTCCGGGAAGGTGATGACGTGCTCCAGGAATGGATCGACCGCGGCTATCCCGAAGTCAACCTCGAGCACCTCATCACGCATCGATTTGCCCTTGATGACTTCGCCGCGCAAGTCCCGAACCCGGCTCAGGTAATCACGCTGGATATATCACGACAGACAGGACCAACCGCTAAGTGGCAGCATGTCCTTGAATGCGTGAGTTCTGCCCTGACCCAGATGGTTGACCGCGGTTTCGTCACGACCGACCTCACCTTCGTGCACGCCAAGGCAGAGCAAGATGACCCGTCCATCGCCGTCCCCTCCTTCGGTGGCTGCGCAAAGACGGCTGCGCAGCAGTTATCGACTAGTGGTGATAGACCAGCATCTCCTAGTCGAGGAGAAGCTCAATTTCGAGGACGGCAAGTTCAGCCAGCGGCGCGAGCTGACCCTGTCCGCCGATTTCCGCGCTGGCAGAAGCTCCGACAGCGCAACGACTATAACCGCTGCCGCGACATCGACGATAGAGGTCACGCCCAGAATTGGTAATCTGCGCTCCGACCACCTGGACGGCGCGCCCGGCCGCATCCGCGAATATTCGGCGATCTGGAGCCGACAGCTCAGCCTTGCAGCCGACCTCGCCGGGGCCTGAGTGAGGGTGGGCGACCCCGGGAACGGCAGCGGCCTCCGGCATGAAACGGCCTCCGGACAGGGGTGGTGTCCGGAGGCCGCCTAATGGTTAACGAACCTGCGCAGCCGGGCGTGCCAGCCAATCCCCCGTCGCAGCAGGTTCAGCGCCTCAAACCCGGAGCCCGGTGCGGGCTCCGGGAGCACGCGCCGCACAGCGGCGAGCTGTTGTACCAGCTCAGCACGCTTTCGCACGCCGCGCGGACTGCTCAGCCACGACTCTCCCAGGGGAAGGCACAAGACCAGCAGGTTGCCGAACGACGCACAGGCAACTGCGCTCAGCCCGGGGTCATGCCGGGGCGCGCGGACCCCCCTGATATGCGCGATCTGCGCGTTCTTGCGGTACACGCCAGGCCGTACCTCCACCACGACGGGCGCCGTGCACCCCGGGGCATAGCACCGCCCGTTGCTCAGCGCCCACAAGGCCGCCTCGGTCGCCGGCGAGATGCCCCTGCGGACTCCGGCCACCGCCGATCACCGTCCTCGCCTCAGCCGCGCCACGTCAGTGCGTAAGCCGCCGGGCGCGTGTTACCCGGCCGCGCTCGCACGCTTAGGCGCCGCGTTGTACCCCAGATTGTCGCGAACGGGACGGTGCCAGTAAAGCCCTTCCCCAGGTTCCGCAGGGCGCTGCTTCTGATCCCGCCGCTTGTGGATTTGCGGAAGCTGGCTTGCGGAAAACGGGAATCTAAGGCGCGGAAAACGGGAAGAAGATGCTCGGAATCCGGAAAACGCCGCCCCCCAGGCCGGTCGCGGTCCCGGTGGTTCGCCAACTACGTGGACCTGGTAGTGGACAAAGACGTTATGGACATCTCGCGAGTCCGGCAGCGGGAGATGCTGCCCCGGCTGCTGGGCCAGCTTGCCGCCCGGTCGGGGCAGGTACTCAACATAACTCCGGTCGCCGGAGCGATCGGCCTGGAGCGGTCTACGGCTGAGAACTACGTCAAGCTCCTCGAAGCCGTCTTCCTCGTTCACCGACTCCCGGCCTGGGGCACCACCCTTGGCTCCAGGGTCGTTAAGCACCCCAAGGTGCACATACTCGATTCCGGCGTCATGGCCTGGCTGCTCAGTCTCACCCCGGAAAAGATCACACAAGCAGATCCCTCGACGCTCACTGAGTACGGACACCTTCTTGAGACGTTCGCGGTCGGCGAGATCCTCAAGCAGGTCAGCTGGTCAGACGCCCCGGTGACTGCCGGGTACTTCCGGACCGAGCGCGGCGACGAAGTAGACCTCGTCCTCGAGCGCGACGACGGCCAGGTCATCGCCTTCGAGATCAAGGCAGGAACCCGCGTTGGCGGCGAGGACCTGCACGGCCTGCGCATCCTGAAAGAGAGACTCGGCCCCCGCCTGCAAGAAGCCGTCATCCTCTATACCGGCCAGTATGCCTACCGCTATGAGGACTGGGCCTGGGTCCTGCCGCTCAGTCAACTCTGGACGTAACCCCTGATAGACAGAGCGTGTCCACCCTGCTAGCGTAAATCTGCACCTTCCGCCTAGCGCGGTTCCGCTCGTCAGCGACTTCCGTCTTCGCAGGTCCGCACAGCGCTTAGCATTCTTTTCCTGCCCGCCATGTTGGTTGTCCTTATCACCATGCAGATGGGTGCACTCCGCGCGGCGGGGAAGAATTCCGGCCCGCGATGATCATGCCGGGCCGCTGGGCGCCGTCCGCTCGCGGATGACCGCGATGCCGTATGGCGGCAGGTCAAGAGCGTCGGCTAGCTGGCGGCCGGTGATCAGGTCGAGGCCGGAGGCCGACAGCGTCACCGGGACGGTGCTGTGGCTAACCGCGCACAGCCAGGACCGGCCCTGCCCGTCGTGGCGGCGCGTGACGGAAACGCCTGGTGGCGCTCCGCCGCCGGGATCCGGCGCCGAGGCCGCCGATGCCGGCAGGAGGCCGGTCGCCGCGGCGATGCCGCGCAGTAGCGCGGTCAGGTCGTCGGCGGCGAGCAGAGTGGAGGTGTACCAGGCGGCGCCAGCTCCGAACGAATGCCGGGTGACCGCGGGCAAGCCGGCGAGGACCCCCGCAGCGTAGCTGGCGAGGACCTCGGCCCCTTCGGTGCGGAGTCGTTCGGTCCACAAGTGCCCGGTCAGCCGGCTGGCGTCGCTCACCGGCACCGTATCCGCCGCGGTCAGCGGGGCGGAGGCGCCCGGGTGGAGCGGGTGGAACTCCTCGACCCGCAGGCCGAGGATGTCGCGGAGCGCGCCAGGGTAGCCGCCGGTGCGAATCGCGGTGCCACTGATCGGCGATGCCGCTGCAGAAAGTCACCACCAGCTGCCCGCCGCCCGCCGCGTACTCGCGCAGTGACGCGGCTGCCTCGTCGGAAAGCAGGTACACGGCCGGGACGACGACGAGCCGGTATCGTGACAGGTCCGCGCCGGGCGACGTGACGTCGCAGCCGATCCCCGCCCGCCACAGGGCCGCGTGCGCCGCGCGGGCCACGTCCAGGTGGCGAACGTGCGGCGACGGCAGCCCCCTGGCCTCAAGTGCCCAGCGGGATGCGGCGTCCACCAGCACCGCGGCGTCGCTGGCCACGGTGGATCCAGCCACCTCGCTGATCCGCTCCAGCGTCTCGCCGAGCGCGGCGGCCTCGCGGAAGATGCGCGTGTCCGGACCGGCGTGCGGGACCAGTGCCTGGTGGTACAGCTCGGCCCCGGCCCGGGAGGCGCGCCATTGGAAGAACAGCACCGCGTCGGCGCCGCGCGCGACGTAGCCGAGGCTGTCGGCCAGCATCCGGCCGGGCGCCCGGTGCACCAGCACGCCGCTGGTCACGACCGTGCTCGGGGCCTGCTCCAGCAGCAGCCATGGCCGTCCGCGCCCGGCCCCCCTGGCCCAGTCGGAAACGAACGCGATGTCCGCGTGCCCCGCCTCGCGTTCGGCAGTGGACAGGTAGTGGTCGACCGCGACCACGTCTACCTCCCGCCCCCACGACCAAGGGTCCACCACTAGATGATCGGGTCCCATGAAGTTCGTGGTGACCGGGATGCCGGGCGCGTGCGAGCGCAGCAGGTCCCGCTGCTCGGTGTAGGCGGCGAGCAGTTCGTCGGACCAGAAGCGGCGGAAGTCCAGCTCCTGGCCGGGGTTCGGCAGGTACTGGGTCGCCCGCGGCGGCAGGACTTGATCCCAGGACGAGTAGCGCTGGCCCCAGAACGCGGTGCCCCACGCCTCGTTCGAGCGCCGCCTGAGGCGTGCGTAACGGTTCCTGAGCGTCCAGCGTCCCGGAAGCGCCGTGGCCGCGTGGTCGCACCAGCACATCGTGCCGTACTCGTTGTGCACGTGCCACATGGCCAGCGCCGGGTGATCGCGCATACCGGCGGCCGAGCTCGCCCGGCGATTCCGCCGGGCCGCCCGCCGGTAGGCGGGCGCGGCGGCGCAGTAGGTGTCCCGGCTTCCGTGCCACAGCCTGCTCCCGTCCGGCCGACGTCGGCATCGCGTCCGGATATGCCAGGGTGAACCACGGCGGCGGCGACGCGGTCGGCGTCGCCAGCATGACCCGGACCCCGTTCGCGTGCAGCCGGTCAAGCGTGTCGTCCAGCCAGCCGAACTCGAACTTTCCCTCCTCCGGCTCCAGCAGCGCCCACGAGAACACGCCGACCGTGGCGGTGTTCACCCGGGCGCGGCGCATCAGCTTGTCATCTTCGGCCCAGGTCGCGGCGTCCCACTGCTCGGGGTTGTAGTCCCCGCCGAACCAGAGGCCGTCGCCGCGTCACAGCCGGAACCACTCCAGCCGCACCCGTCCGCTGCAGCACCAGGCACACCAGTCCAGCCGCACCGGGACCGTGCAGGAACCGGCCGCGACGCTCGTGCCGGGGGGCAGGCGACCGGGGCGCAGACCTCGGTCCACGCGTACCGTCGCCGCCGTGCACGGCACCGGGACGCTGGCGACCGGGCTTGCCTCGGTTCGGCACTGTCGTCCTTGGCTCGGCGTTCTTGGCGGCGTCGGCGAGGGCGGCGCGGGCCAGACCTCGATCCGCCCGCCCGCCGGGGCCAGACAGGCCACGCGGAAGACAGCCAGCGCCCGGTCGCCCGGGACGAAGGCGGGTGAACGTCACCCAGCCGGGCCGTGCCGGGTCCGCCGGGGTGACCGCGGTGCCGCCTCGCGGGTGGTGTCGACCAGGGCGATGTTCGCGTAGTCGTCGAAGTCGGCGGCCGCGACCCGGGCCGGCCGCCGCGCCGGGACCTCGGCCGGGGCGGGCAGCGTCGCGGTCTGGCGGATGTCGGCGCTGGAGGCCCCGGCGCCGATCTCGACCGGGCCCGGCGGGCATGGTCATCCGGCCTGCCGCGACGTCCCACAGCCGCAGGCGCTCCAGCGGCACGCCGATCGTCGCCGTCGCCGTCTCGCCCGGCGCCAGCGTGACCCGGGTGAAGCCGCACAGCCGGCGGCGCGGCTGGTCCGGCCCGGGCATACCGCGCGTACAGCTGGACGACCTCGGTGCCGTCGCGCATTCCGGTGTTCGTGACGTCCAGGGTCGCGGTGAACTCATCCGGCGCCGTGCGCCCGGCCCTTCGGCGTGCGGTGCCTCAACCAGCAGCGGGCCGTACCCGAACGTCGTGTAGGTCAGGCCGTGGCCGAACGGGAACCGCGGCCGCGCGGTCGCGTACTGGTACGTCCAGCCGGCCTTGATGATGTCGTAGTCGAGCGGGTCGGGCAGGTCCGCGTCGGCGGCGGGCCACGCCTGCGGGAGCCGGCCCTCCGGGGCGTGCCTGCCGGCGATCAGGCCGGCGATGGCGTGGCCGGCCTCCTGCCCGGCGTGGCAGGTCCAGATCGATCGCGGGGGCGTCGGGCACCAGGTAGGGGTAGCTCGACATGATCACGACCACCGTGCGCGGGCAGGCGGCGGTGACCTCGCGGACGAGGCGGTCAGCCTGCCGGGGCAGCGCGAGCGTGGCCCGGTCATGGGCCTCCCGGCCGCCGATCATCGGGTCGTTGCCGACGACCACCACCGCGACGTCCGCGTCCCCGGCGGCGGCGATGGCCTCGGCGACCCCGTCGGCCAGCGGCTCCCAGCTCAGCCGGAACGACTGCCGGTGGCGGTCGAAGCGAGCAGCGCGGCGCCGCCGGGCAGCGAGCGTGCGGCGGAACGTTTCACGGACGGTCCACCCGTGCGGCTTGTCCGCGGTGACGGCGAGCGTCCCGTCGCTGGTGACCGTGAGGTACCTGCCGCTGCCGGCGCCGGCGCTGGCGACGCCGCGCAGCGTGACGATGTCGTCGCCCCAGTCGAAGACGTCGAAGTCGCCGAGGTCGGTGCGGACCCGGTCGGCGCCCTCGTGCACGGTGACGGCCGCCCCGGCCGCGGCGAGGCCATCGGCGACCGTGACCTGGTAGGGCAGCGCCGGGCTGTACCAGTCCTCGTAGAGGGTGGCGGCGAGCGGGCCGACGACCGCGATCGCCACGGCCGCGGGTCGGCCGGTCAGGGGCAGCAGGCCGTCGTTCTTGAGCAGGCACCGCCGACGCGGCGCGCCGCGGCCAGGCCAGCTCGCGGTGCGCGGGCGTGTCCATGGCGGCGGCGCGCGGCGAACGGGCCGCCGTCGGGGTCGAACTCGCCGAGCCGCAGCCGGATCAGCAGCTTGCGGCGGACCGCGCGGTCCACGTCGTCCATGGTGATCAGGCCGCGCTCGAGCGCCGCGGTGACCTGCGCGGCGGTGAACCCGCCGTCCCCGTCATGGTCGGTGAAGCTGTCCAGGCCTGCCCGCAGCGCGGCCGCGTGCGCCTGCGGGTGGTCGCCGAAGTAGTGCTCGGTCCTGCACCAGGTTCGACGGTGCCCATGCGTCGCTGCAGATCAGCAGCTCCTCATCGGTCCAGTCGCGGATCTCGCGCGAGCAGCGGGCTGACATGCGCGGGGCGGCCGTTGACGAGGTTGTACGACGGCATGACGCCGGTCGCCGCGCCGGCCTCGATCGGCGCGCGGAACGGCGGCAGGTCGTACTCGTGCAGCACCCGCGGCGCGCAGCCCGGAGGAGGTCAGGTCCCGGAAGTCCTCGTTGTTGTAGCCGAGGAAGTGCTTCAGGGTGGGGGCGGTGAGCAGGTAGCCGCCGTCGTCCCCGGACTGGTCGGCCCGCCCGGCCAGGCCCTGGCAGAAGGCGGTGCCCATGAGCGCGGTGAGCAGCGGGTCCTCGGAGTAGCCCTCCTCGTTCCGGCCCCAGCGGGGGTCGCGCAGCAGGTTCACGACCGGCGCCCAGACGTTGAGGCTGATCAGCGGGTGCTCGTCGTGCAGCGCCGCGGATCTCCCGCCCGGTGGCGCGGCCGATGTCCCTGGCCAGCTCGGGGTCCCAGCTGGCGGCGATGCCCGGCGGCTGCGGGAACACGGTGGCGGGCAGCACCTTCCCCGGTGCCCCCGTGGTCCCGCCAGGAAGCGCCGTGCACGCCCTCCGTTCCGGTGCGGAACTCAGCCAGCTCCTAGGCGTGGCACCGCGGGCGAGCGCTGGTGCAGCATCGCGATCTTCTCCTCGGCGGTGAGGCGGCCAAGGAGGTCATCGGCTCGCTCGCGGAACGAGAGCGCCGGATCGCGGTAGCGAATCGCTTCGATCGTGACCCCTCCCAGACTTTACGCACCGCGCGGTCATCATTTTAGCAGGTCACAGGCTACTCGATCCCAATCATCGTGCAAACCAAGTGTTTCCCGCCTATTGCGCTCAGGTCAATCCAGGGATCTAATCTCCATCTAAATTTGTGAAGCGCTTCGACTCCCACGGCCCTCCGATGACGAAGGTGGTACCGGCCATGAGTCCACGCATGAGCAGACGCGGGTTCCTCACCGCCACGGCCGGCGCCGTCGGCGCGGTCGCCGCGCAGCCGCTGCTCGCGGCTTGCGGCACCGGCGGCGCACCGGCCAAGACCGGGGCGGCTTCGGCCAGCCTGCTGCAGCGGATCCTCCCCCACTACAAGGCGAGCAGCCTCGTCAGCCCGGATTACCCGAGCGTCGACGGTCATCTCCGGCTTACCTGAACTACCCGTCGAAGCTGGTGCGCAGCGTGGCGGAAACCCCGGGCAGCGGCGGCAGCTACACGGCGATGACGCCGCTGTGGGGCACGATCCCCTCGGCCGAGCAACCCGTTCGATCAGGCGGTGAACAAGGCGCTCGGCGCCACTTTGTCGGTTAGCCCGGCGAACGGCAACAACTACAGCACGATCCTGCCGCAGTTGTTCTCCGGCAATAAGCTGCCCGACTGGATCCAGGTCCCGACGTTCTGGGCGCCCCCGCTCAACTTCGGCCAGGCCGCCGCCGACCGGCTCACCGACCTCACCCCTTACCTGGCGGGAAGCAAGATCAGCCAGTATCCGAACCTCGCGGCGATCTTCTCAAGCGGCTGGCAGGCCGGAGTCTGGGACGACAAGCTGTACGGGTTCCCGGCCTACACCGTCCGCCTTCAACTACGGCTACCAGCTGTACTACCGTGCGGACATTCTCGACAAGCTCGGCATCGGCACCCCCCACGTCACGTCCATCAACGACCTGTGGGACCTGGCCAACGAGGTCAACGACCCCAAGGGCAAGCGCTGGGCCCTCGGCGACCTCTGGGGCTACCTGTACCAGCCCTACACTTCGCGACCTGGATGCTCGACGACAAGGGCAACCTCATCACGGAGTACGAGTCCGACGGCATCATCGAGGCGATGAACTGGCTGGCCAAGGCGATCAAGGCCGGCCTGGTCCATCCCGACCAGGTGGCGGGCAACTACGGCAACGGCGTCACGGAGTTCTACTCCGGGCAGATGGTCATCGTCGCCGACGGCTCGGGCGCCTGGAACGCGGCCGACGCGCAGAAGGGCCAGGCGGCGAACAAGGGCTACACCCGGGCGTCGTTCGACTTCTTCACCGCGAGCGGCAGCGGGACGCCGAGGATGCCGCTTGAGGCGGCGACCACGTGGACCAGCTACCTGAACAAGAGCCTGTCGGCCAAGCAGGTCGAGGAGTGCCTGCGGATCGCTAACTACCTCGCGGCGCCGTTCGGGTCCGTCGAGTACAACCTGCTCAACTACGGGACCGAGGGCGTGGACTACACCATGACCAGCACCGGGCCGCAGCTAACCACGAGCGGGACCAAGTATGCCGGGTCCGCCGTGTCCACCTACAACTTCCTGGTCGGCCCGAATAACACGGTCTACAACGCGGGCTACCCGGCGGTGACCAAGGCATCGGCGAGCTGGGCGCAGCGCAACGCCAAGTACGGCCACGCAGCCGCTGTTCTACGAGCTCAACGTCACGGTGCCGAACAGTCTCGCCAGCGCCAATGCCTTCACCCCGTTCGACCCGACCCGCAGCATCATGAGCGAGGTGGTCCGCGGCCGGGCATCGATCGCCGACTACCAGTCCACGCTGGCCACCTGGAAACGCGATGGCGGAGACAAGCTCAAGCAGTTCTACGAGGGGGTCCTCGCGCAGCAGAAGAAGCTGGGATCCGCGTGACGAAAGCCGCCGCGTCCACGGCGCGCAAACCGCGAGGAAACGTCCCGTCGGGGAATGTCGCCGCCGAGCCTAAGCCGGATTCACGGGTCGCGGCACGGGCCTCGGCAGGCCCGCGGCCGTCCCGGCGCCACTGGTGGGTCCGGCTGCGACGGGACCGGACGCTGATCGTCATGACGCTGCCGGCGCTGGCCCTGCTGGCCGTGTTCGGCTACGCGCCCATGCTCGGCCTGGTGATGGCGTTCCAGGACTACGACCTGTACGACGGGCTGCTGCACAGCCCCTGGGTTGGCCTGGCGAACTTCCAGCAGCTGTTCACCGACCCGGGATTCCTGCACGCGTTCTCGAACACTCTCCTGCTCTTCTCGGTTCAGCTCGTGCTGTTCTTTCCGGTGCCGATCGCGCTCGCCATCCTGCTGGACAGCCTGCTGTCCCGGCGGCTGCGCGGAATCGTCCAGGCCGTCGTGACGCTCCCGCACTTCTTCTCCTTCGTGCTGGTCGTGACGATCTTCAACGAGGTATTCGGCGGCGCCGGGCTGCTTGACACGTTCCTGCGCAACCACGGGGTCACCAGCCCGTTCGACTTCATGACCAATCCGGGCACGTTCAAGTTCCTGGTCACCTCCCAGCTCATCTGGAAGGAGGCCGGCTGGTCGACGATCGTCTACCTGGCCGCCCTGGCGGCGATCAGCCCCGCGCTGTACGAGGCCGCCGCGGTCGACGGCGCCGGGTACTGGCGGCGGCTGCGGCACATTACGCTGCCCGGGGCTTAAGGGCATCACGGTGCTGCTGCTCATCCTCAACCTCGGCTTCGCGCTCACCTTCGGGTTCGAGCAGATGCTCATCCAGCTGCCCGCCGTCGGCGCGGGCGCGGCCCAGGTCATCACCACGTTCTCCTACGAGAACGGCATCGTCGCTGGCAACTACAGCTACGGCGCGGCGGCCGGCCTGTTCCTCGGCATCACTTCGGTGATCCTCATCCTCGGCGCGAATAAGGTCGCGCACCTGTTCGGAGAGGACGGGCTGTACCGGAAATGACGACGACAACACAAGCGCGCCGGCCGAAGCCGGCCTAACCCGGCTGCTCGCCACCGCGGAGCGGCCGGCCTGGCAGGAACGGCCGCGAGCCGCGACCCAGGGGGCCAAGGCCGGCGCGATCACCGTCATCCTGCTGGTGATCGCGCTCCCGCTCTACACGATCGTGGTGACCAGCTTCTCCACCCAGGCCTCGATCAACCAGGCCGGCGGCATGGTCATCTGGCCGCACGGCCTGAGCTTCGCCGCCTACCGCGACCATCGTGAGCGGCGGCGTGGTGGGCCGGGCGCTGCTGATCAGCCTGGGCATCACCATCGTGGGGACGCTCTTCTCGATGGTCGTCACGATCCTCGCCGCCTACGGCATGTCCCGGGCGGGATCGTTCGGCCACCGCACGATCTTGTGGATCATGATGATCACGATGTTCTTCAACGGCGGGATCATCCCGCTGTTCCTCGTGGTGTCCGCGCTCGGCGGCTACGACCAGTACTGGGCGCTGATCGCGCCGAGCGCCGTCAGCGTCTTCAACGTCATCGTGATGCGGTCCTTCTTCGCGGGCACCGCCCAGGACCTCATCGATTCCGCCCGGATCGACGGCGCCGGAGACTGGCGGATCCTCTGGCGGATCGTGCTGCCGACCTCGCGGGCGGTCACCGCGGTGATCGCGCTGTTCTACGCGGTCGGCTACTGGAACTCCTGGTTCAACATCATGCTCTTCATGCCTTCGGACAGCTCGAAGTGGCCGCTGCAGATGGTGCTGTACGACTACCTGACCCAGAACAGCCAGATGGTCAGCGCCGCCGCCGGCTTCCAGGGCGCCGTTCCCACCCTGGCGCTGCAGATGGCCGTGGTCACGATCACCATCGTTCCCGTCCTGATCGTGTACCCGTTCGTGCAGAAGCACTTCACGAAGGGGGTGCTCCTCGGTGCGGTCAAGGGTTAGCTGCACAGTCCTGGCGATCGGCGCGGCGCTGCTCGGTTCCGCGGTCCCGGCCGGGGCTGCCCCGGCGCTGGCGTCAGCCACCGCCGCGGCATCCGTTTCCGCCTACTCCTGGAACAACGTCCGGATCGGCGCCGGCGGCTTCGTCGACGGCCTCGTGTTCAGCGACGCACAGCGCGGGCTCGCCTACGCGCGCACCGACGTCGGCGGCGCGTACCGGTGGGACGCCGCGGCCGAGAACTGGGTACCGCTACTGGACTTCACCGGGTTCAACGACTGGAACGAGCTCGGCGTGGAGTCCATCGCCGCCGACCCCGAGAACGCGGGCAAGGTCTGGCTGGCGACCGGGGAGTACACCCAGCCCTGGGCGTCCCCGCCGGACGGTGAGGTGCTCCGCTCCGCCGACCAGGGCCGCACGTGGCAGGTCGAGCGACCTGCCCATCCAGCTCGCCAGCAACCAGGACGGACGCGACATGGGGGAGCGGCTCGCCGTCGACCCCAATGACGACCAGATCCTGTACCTGGCCTCGCCCGCGAACGGCCTGTGGCGGTCGCGGGACGGCGGCGCGACCTGGGCGCAGGTCGCCGCCTTCCCCGTGACCAGCACCCCGGACGACATCGGGCTGTCCTTCGTGACCTTCGGCGCCGGCCCGGGCGGGCGCCGCGGCGGCGCCGACGAAAACCATCTTCGTCGGGAACGCCACCGGCGCTGACGTGTACGAGTCCACCGACGCCGGCGCGACCTGGCAACTGATCCCCGGCGAGCCGACCGGGATGCAACCACAGCACGGTGCGATGGCCGCGAACGGGGTCTTCTACGTCGACTACGCCAACGCTCCGGGCCCGAACGGGATGACCGACGGCAGCGTCTGGAAGTACAACCCGCTGGCCGGAGCGTGGACGAACATCACTCCCCAGAAGCCGGGCGCGGACGGGAACCCGTCCTTCGGTTACTCGGGGCTCGCCGTTGACCCCGCGCACCCCGGCACGGTCATGGTGGCCACCAACGACCGCTGGAATCCGGTCGACACTATTTACCGCTCGACCGACGGCGGGGCCAGCTGGGCGGATATCGGCGCGCACGCCACCCTGGACATCGCGGCCTCCCCCTACCTCGCCTGGGGCGGCACGCCGAAGTTCGGCTGGTGGATCGCGTCGATCGCCATCGACCCGTTCAACACCGACCATGCGATCTACGGCACCGGCGCCACCGTGTTCGGTACCGATAACCTGACCGCGGCCGACCGCGGGCAGCCCACGGCGTGGTCGTCGGCGGCGGCCGAAGGCATCGAGGAGACCGCGGTCCAGGACCTGCTCGCCCCGGCCGCGGGCCCGTGCCGGCTGGTCAGCGCGGTGGGTGACCTGGGCGGCTTCTGCCACACGGCGCTGGCCGCCTCGCCGGCCGGCGGCATGATCCAACCCATCCTCAGCACCGGGACGTCGATCGCGGAGGCGGGCGCCACGCCGCTCGACCTCGCGCTGGTGGGCTGGAATGGCGGGGACTTCTCCGCCGACGGGGGCGCCACCTGGTCGGCGATGACCCTGCCGCCCGGAGTCCCCGACGGCGCCGGCGCGGTCGCGCTGTCGGCCGACGGTTCCTCGCTGGTGTGGACGCCGGAGAACCAGTCGTACGCGCCCGAGCCGGACACCCCCTTCCACAGCACCGATCACGGTAAGACCTGGACCGTGGTCAGCGGCCTGCCCGCGGGCGTGATGGCGGTGGCCGACCCGGTGAGCCCGCAGGTGTTCTACGCCTTCGACCCGTCGTCCGGCACCCTGTACGCCTCCGCCGACGGCGGCGCCAGCTTCACCGCCGAGACGACCGGACTGCCGACCGGGACGGGCGCCGAGCAGACCAACAGCCTGCCGCAGCTGCACACGGTGCCCGGCCGCGGCGGCGACCTGTGGCTGACCGGCGGCGACGGCCTGCTGCGGCACAGCACCGATGGCGGGAAGACGTTCGCGCCCGACGCGACGCGTGGACACGGTGGCGACGCTGGGCTTCGGCAAGGCGGCCCCTGGCGCCAGCTACCCGGCGATCTACCTGGTCGGCGTCGTCGGCGGGGTGCAGGGCATCTTCCGCTCCGCCGACGGCGGCGCGCACTGGACGCGGATCAGCACCGACGCGCAGCAGTGGGGCTGGACCGGACAGGCCATTACCGGCGACCCGCATGTGTTCGGCCGCGTCTACCTCGCCACCAACGGCCGGGGCATCCAGTACGGCGACCCGGCAGCGCAGGCCGATGACGAGGGGAAGCCTCCTCATCGACATCGCCCCGGCGGACTGCTGGGAGGACGGCTTCCTCGGTGGGGAACGGCAGGCACGGCGCGCTGGTGCACGGACGGCCCGGCGCGGAGCGCGTCGTCGTCACGCACCACCGACCTGACGTGGCCGGACGCCCCGACCACGGAGGGCCCGCCGGACCTGGCTGACCGCCTGCCGCGGGTGCGCGACCTGCTGCTGGCGGGCGAGTCACGGCGCGCGCTCGAGCTGTTCGCCGGCGGCTGGCCCGCCTACCACCCGCGGCCGTTCCACCCCGCGCTCGCGATCGTGGTCCGCTTGGACCCATCGTCGCCGGATGCCCGTCGCCGGACGGCTACCGGCGGACGCTGAGCTATCGCGCCGGGGTCGCGGTGACGCCGTGGCGCGGCCGGCGGCACGCCTGCTTCGTGTCGCGTGTCCGTGACCTTGTCGTGCAGCAGGTCACGCGGCGCCGCGCCATGGGATGCCATCGTCGAGACGGACGCCCGGCTGCCCGGTGCTCCCGGCCGGGCTGCGGGTTGGCGGGCAGGTCCGCAGCTCGCGCGCCGGGCGACGCGGTCATCGAGACCACGGTGCGAGTACCCGGCCGGCGATGCAGCGGATATGTGGTCGTCACCGCGGGTGACGGCGGCACCGCGGCGCCATCCGGCACGACCTCCCGAGCGTCGGCCCGAGCACGCGGTCCGGGTCACCGGCGGCCGGAGACCTGATGGTGCTCACCCGGGTGGAGGCCTTCGACCGACGCCGCCGGAATCGGCGCCGCCCGCGCCCGCGCCCTGGCCGCGGTCTGCGCCGGTCGCCGGCCAGCGAGCCTCGGCCGCTGCTGGCCGAGCACGCCCGGGCGCACGCCGCCGCCTTCGGCGACGTCGCCCTTGACCTGGGCGTGGACGCCGCGGAGCGCCGGCTTCCGGTCGGCGAGCTCCTCGCCCGGCAGGCGGCGCGGCCCGACCGCCCGCTGCCCGCCCTGCTTGAGAAGCTGTTCGAGTCCGGGCGTTACCTCCTGCTGTCCGCGAGCGGGCTGCTGCCCCCCAGGCTGACCGGCCTGTGGCAGGGAGACTGGAACTCGGCGTGGTCCGGCGCGATCACGACCGACGCGAACCTGGGGCTGCAACTCGCGGGTGCCGTCACCACCGATGTGCCCGGCCGCGGTGGACGCGGTGGCCAGCCTGGTCCGTCGGCAGCGGCCGGACTGGCGGGTCAACGCGCGGCGGCTGTTCGGCGCCCGCGGGATCGTCGCCCCGGCGCACACCGACGGGCGTGCTGGCCTGACCACCCACTTCGAGCCGCGCTGGCCGCTGCACATGTGGACGGCGGGAGCGGACTGGCTGCTCGTCTCCGCTGCTCGACGAGGCCCTGGCCCGTTGCGACCCCGGGTACGCGGCTGCGTCCGCCGGCCCGGCGCTGCGCGAGCTGGCCACGTTCTACGAGGACTTCCTGACTCCGGTGGACGGCGACGGGCACGTGATCTTCGCGCCCTCCTACTCCCCGGAGAACGAGCCCGCGGGCTGGACCCCGGCCGCCGTCAACGCGACGATGGACATCGCCGCCGCCCGCCATGCGCTGCTCGCCGCGGCCCGGCTCGCGGGCAGCGGAGCCACCGGGCGCGGCGCGCCGCTGGCGGGAGCTGGCGGACCGGCTGCCGCCCTACCGTCTCACCGCCGACGGCGCGCTCGCCGAGTGGGCGTGGCCGCCCGGCGGGGACGGGCGGCCGCCGCTTGCCGCCAACGACGCGCACCGGCACGTCAGCCACCTGTACCCGGTATGGCCGCTGCACGAGATCACGGCCACGGATACGCCCGCGCTCGCGGCGGCCGCGCTGCGGGCGCTGCGAGCGCGCGGCGCACAGGACGACTCCGCGCACGGGTACCTGCACAAGGCCCTCGCGGCCGCCCGGCTCCGGGACGCGGACCTGGCCGGGGGCCTGCTCGCCGCGCTGACCGGCCGGGGCTTCTTCTTCCGGTCGCTGATGAGCAGCCACTATCCGGAGCGGTCGGTCTATAACGCCGACGCTGCGTGCGCGCTGCCCGGGGTGCTGACCGAGATGCTGGTGGACTCCGTCCCCCCGCGCGCGGCTGGTCCTGGACGGATCGAACTGCTCCCGGCGGTGCCGGACTTCCTGCCCCGGGGGCGGCTGACCGGCGCGCGCACCCTGCTGGGGGTCCGGGTGGCGGAGCTGCGCTGGGACAACGAGACGGGCCGGGCCGAGGCGGTGCTGCTATCCGCCGTCGACCGCGAGGCCGACGTGAGCTGCCGACGGCAGGCGCCGGGTCGGCGGGTGTGGCTGTCGGCCGGCACGCCCGCCCGGCTGGCCTGGGAGCCCAATGGCGGTTGAAGCGCTTCGGAAACAACCCAGCCCTGCCCCGTCTGACCCTAGGAGGAGACCCCAGTGAGCAGCATCGGCGAGATCGGCTCCGGCCTGCCCGGCTTCGAGTGGTCCTCCGGCCAGGAGACCCTACGGGTCGAACCGTGGGGGCCGGACGGGATCCGGGTCCGCGGCCGCGTCGGCCCCGTTCTCGACGGCCTCCCGGGCGCCCTGGACGGCGAGCCGGAACCGGGCCAGGCCAAGACGGAGATCACGGCCGCGTCGGCCCGGCTCACCTGCGGGCGGGTCACGGCCGACCTGACCACCGAGGTCGAGGACCATGGGCAGGCGATGCTCCGCTTCACCAGCACCGCCACCGGCGAGGAACTGCTCGCCGAGCATCCGATTCACTGGTGGTGGCCGGGCCCGCGGATGTTCACCCCCGTGGGCAACGGCTACCACCGGCTTGAGCAGTCGTTCCGCGCCTACCCGGGGGAGCGGCTGTACGGGCTCGGCCAGCACGGGCACGGGCTGCTCGACCAGAAGGGCACCGTCCTTGACCTCGTGCAGCGCAACGGTGAGGTCACGATTCCGTTCATGCTGTCCAGCCGGGGTTATGGCCTGCTGTGGAACAACCCGGCGATCGGCCGCGTCGAGCTAGCCGGTAACGGCACCCGCTGGGTGGCCGACAGCGCGCGCCAGAT
Organism: uncultured Actinomycetota bacterium; assembly: GCA_963850115.1. Classification (GTDB taxonomy): domain Bacteria; phylum Actinomycetota; class Actinomycetes; order Streptosporangiales; family Streptosporangiaceae; genus Trebonia. The sequence continues at coordinate 66,391 of CAWKKG010000014.1, read as the reverse complement.
CGATTACTGGGTAACCGCCGGAACGCCAACTGAGATCATGGGCCGGTATGCCGACGCCACCGGGCACGTTCCCCTCCTGCCCGAGTGGGCCAGCGGCTTCTGGCAGTCCAAGCTCCGCTACCGCACGCAGGACGAGCTGCTCGCGGTGGCCCGCGAGTACGCCCGTCGCGGGCTGCCGCTGGCGGTCATCGTCGTCGACTACTTCCACTGGACCCACCTGGGCGACTGGAAGTTCGACCACAGCGAGTGGCCCGACCCCGCCGCCCTGACCGCCGAACTGCGCGACATGGGGATCAAGCTCATGGTGTCGGTTTGGCCGTCGGTCTCCCCGGTCAGCGAGAACTTCGGCCGGATGCGCGACGACGGGCTGCTCATCGGCACCGAGTACGGGCCGCTGGCCCAGGCGACGTGGCCGGACAAGGGGGTCGCGGCGCCCGTGGACGTCGCGTTCTACGACGCCACGAACCCTCGAGCCAGGAAGTTCGTCTGGGATAAGGTCCGGGACAATTACCTGCGTCCCTACGGGATCGACGTGTGGTGGCTGGACGCGTGCGAGCCGGAACTGCGCCCGGGTTTCCCGGGGAACCTGCGCTACCACGCCGGGCCCGGGCTCGAGGTGGGAAACATGTACCCGCGGGAGAACGCGCGGACGTTCGCCGAGGGGATGGCGCAAGAGGCGCGGCCGGGAACCGTCAGCCTGGTCCGTTCCGCGTGGGCGGGAAGCCAGCGGTACGGGGCGGCCCTGTGGTCGGGGGACATACCGGCCACCTTCACCAGCCTGCGCGCGCAGATCCGGTCGGGGCTCAACGTGGCGATCAGCGGCATCCCGTGGTGGACCACCGACATCGGCGGATTCCACGGCGGAGACCCCGACGACCCCGAGTACCGGGAGCTGATCGTCCGCTGGTTTCAGTACGGCGCCTTCTGCCCGCTCTTTCGGCTGCACGGGAACCGCGAGCCGACGATGCCGTTCGGGCTCGAACAGACCGGCGGTCCGAACGAGCCGTGGTCCTTCGGCCCCCAAGCGTACGAGCACATCGCGGCGACGCTTTTCCTCCGGGAGCGGCTGCGCCCCTACATCATGACGCTGATGCGCGCCGCGCACGACGACGGCGTCCCGCCGATGCGGCCGCTGTTCGCCGACTTCCCGGCCGACGCCGCGGCCTGGGAAGCCGACGACGCCTACATGTTCGGGCCCGACCTCCTCGTCGCGCCGGTGGCCGAGTACGGCGCCCGGGATAGAACCGTCTACCTGCCACGGGGAAGCCAGTGGACGGACGCGTGGACCGGCGCGACGCAGGACGGGGGAACCGCGGTGCGCGCCGACGCGCCGCTGCGCCGGATCCCGCTGTTCCTGCGCGACGGCGCGGACCTGCCCATCGGCTGAACGGTCCCCGGCGATTTCAGTCCGTCCATGTGACGGTGGGTGGTCCCGTGCGCAACCACCCACGATCTTCGAAATCGTTACGAGGCGCTTACCGAGTAGCTGTTGATGGTGAAGTCCTCCTGCGTGTTGCCGGTGGAGGAGATCTCCCAGCCGTACTGGACGGTGGACAGGGTCGGGTTCGCGAAGTACCCCTTGGTGTTCTCGAGGTACTTGAGGAGGTCGAGGAGGTTGATAGTGCCCGAGCTCTCGCTGCCGGAGCGGACGAACGAGTAGGTCGGATTGGAGCCATTGTTGCCGGCGTAGAGGGTCCACGTGTTGCCGTCGAGGCTGACCGTACCCACGGACGAGCCCAGCGGACCGACATTCCCCTTCACGTACGTCCAGACCATGACCTCGTAGCCGCTGCCGTTCAGCCAGATGTCGTAGGCCGACTCCCAGTTGCCGCTGCCGGGGTTGCTCTCGCTGAACGAGCTTGTCACCGAGTGCAGAGAGTTGAGGGCGGTGCCGACCGACTTGCTGTCGTCCGGGTAGGACTTCACGCCGGACGTGTCGGGCTGGGTGGAATAGACGCCCCAGTTGCTAGCGGAGTTGACCCACAGGGTCTGCGTCCCGTGGCCGCTGCCCCATTCGTCGTTGTAGATGGTGTACCCGCCGGTGGAGTACGACGCGTACTGGGCGGATGACTCGTAGACGACGGCGAGTGCGCTGGTCGCGGTGAGCGTGAGGACGGAGGCTGCTGCCGCCAATGGCAGGACAGCGCGAACGAGCTTGCGCATGGATTCTCCCGTGCTTCGTTGCTAACGGTTATCGAAGCGCTTCAACCTTTCATTGAGTAGACATCGACCAAGAAAGTCTGTCAATAACGCGCATACTGCCCCATCTATCCTCGTGCCTGTCCGCCAGTTGACCGTTATGTGGCTATCGGTCGCGAAGCGCTTCGGTGCCGTTCATGGGACGCACTGCGAGGTACTGGGCTCGCTGGTGCCGGGCCGGCCCTGCGTTACCGGCGGCATCGAGGTGGCGACACTGGGATCATGAACCAGACGCCGGTTGACACCGGAATCGCTGAGGTCAGCGGCCTGACCCTGGGCGGCCGTAGAGTGGCGTTCCTTGACCGGGCGCGGGTTTAGGGGACTCGAACTCTGACCATCTGCTTGCAAAATAGAGGTTACGCCGAATCAACGTTTGAAAACTTCGCTCTGAGCACTGGTCATCTGTCCGCCAGAGTCCACCAACGTCCACTGGTTTCCGCCCAGTGTTGCTGTACTTTCCTGCTGTACTGATGCCGCGCGTGGCAGAGGGGCCTGGCGCTCGTCGACCGAGCCAGCGCACCGTCACCGCCATGCCAGGCGACGATAGCGAAGTGTCGCTAATATCTGGGCGCCTGCTGACGACTGAGAAAAGCCCTCGCGGACGGGCTGGTCCTGTCTCATACTTGGCTGTCATGATCGGTTTTGAGGTGGCGGCGTGAAGCTCGCGGAGGCGCTGGCCCTGCGGGCCGATGCCGCCCGCAGGCATAGCAGGACACGGTCATCATCGGCCATGATGATCGCCCGGACAGCACGTCTTAGCCTCGCCAAGGCAGGCGTCTCGCTCACATGCAGATGATCAGGGCCCCAGCGCACGGGCGGCAACCCGGTCATCGTGACTGCTCGTATTCGGCAGGCGCGTTTCCGGTCCCAGCGGAGGCTAGCCAAGCTGGGACGCTCCGTGACACCCGTGCTGCGCGCAGAGTGCCGCAGTTGATCATGCCAGATGCGGGTAAAGCGGCCGCTAGCACGTGGTCTGCGCCCCCACAGAATCCCCGCAAGTCCGGGTCTCCAAGGGTGATTCCCACAAGATACCCACAGACGATACGGCACTACCCGGCATACGGCGGCACCGCTGCTAGAATGGATTCGTTAGCCTTAACCAGCCAATATGCAGGCAGGAGAGGCTGGCGCGGTTCGCGGTTCCGGGTGGCCCAAGGGGCGATAGACCCTCTGAAAAGCGGAAGGTCGACAGTTCGATCCTGTCCCTGACCACAAAACCCTCTGACAAGCGGGAACGCACCCAGTGGAACCCTGGTGCGCCGACTGCTCGAAGTGCACAGCGCTTATCGAGCCTCCGCTTGACGGAGGTTCCATGTCAGGGGAGATCGCCACGAAGAAGATCGGCCGGGGCTACGAGCACAACCTGGACGCGGGCCCGTTCCAGCCGATGGTGAGCAGTTAAGATCTGCATCTGCGAGCCGAGAAGAAGTCACCCAAGTCGATCCGCACCTACCGCGAGGCCGTGCAGTGGTCGCGGCTGAGTACCTGATCCCCGCCGGGCTCTACGACTGGGCCGACGTGAAGGCGCATGCGACCCGCCGACATCCACGCCTCCAGGCGACGTCATCTGCCTCCTCCCGCGCATCATGTCCGCCCACCTGGCCGAACGAGGCGCCCAGCGTGTCTTGCGCGACCGTCCTACCGGAAGATCCGCGAGTACGGCGTCGCCGCCCCCGGCGGGCGTCTGACTGGGCTCAGGTTCGGGCAGACTCGGAGCGAGCGATGGTGAAGTACCAGCAACCACCCGCTAGATTCAGCATCCCAAGAACCAGAAAGAAGGCCGCCCATCCGTAGACGCTGTACGAGAGGCACACGACACCCGCGGCGGCCGCGACACCGCCACCGGCCATACGGATGGGCCCAGATGCGCGGAGGTGGCGGTACTCCCATGGCGCTATCGTGCGTCGTAGCCCGGATCGCGGGGGAGATGCCCACCACCCAGCGCAGGCCTTTCGGAGTGGTGTTGTCATTGGGCGCGTTCATCGGGATGCCTCCGTCGACTGTGGCCTTGTCTTATCTGCTGAGAACTGGCCAGTTCTTCCGGCCGTCAGCTATAGGTTCGCCCGCCCGGCCAGGTTCGCGGCAGGGGTCGTTTCGCCCCTCTTGCCGCCGCCTGGCCGGGGTGGAATTACCCACACCGCCCGCGTGGCGAGCCGGCTGCCCCAGGCAGGCTGCGTCAGACCAGGCCGGCGTTGAGGGCCAGGCGGGTGAGGTCGGCGCGGCGCCGGCACCCGGTCTTATCGCGGATGCGGTCCAGGTGCGAGGCGACCGTGCGCACGCTGATGTGCAGTTGCGCGGCGATCTGCGCATCGGTGTGCCCGCGGGCGACGAGGGTGACCAGCTCCCGTTCCCGGGGGCTGAGCGCATCCAGGCCCGGTGCCGCGACCTGCGGCTCCGGGCCCGCAGCGGTGAGCATGAGAACGTAGTCGGCTGCGGTGGCCAGGCTCATCGCCTTGCCGCGTTCCTCGGCTGCCCGCGCCCGGGCCAGTCCGAGCGACCTGCCGGGCTTCGCTGAGGGATTCCTGCCTCTGCAACCAGCCCTTGGGCGGATCCGGATGCAACGGGACCGAGAATCCCTCGCGCCCCAGCACGACCACCGCGGCCCATACCGTGACGGCCTCGGCAGGGCGTCCGGTCAGGGCGCACAGGTAGCCGCAGCAGTCCAGGTTCTCGAGCACCTTTCCGGGTATGCCGGTCCGCAGCGCGGTCTGGAGGGCTTCCCGCAGGTGCGAGGCGGCGTCCTCGTAACGGCCCGCGTACAGGTCGAGAACCACCATCTTCTCCAGCAGGAACGACCGGGTCCCGGGCGCCGGCCAGCCCGGCGTCGCACCGCCGCTCGGCAGCAGCCAGGTCGCCCACCTCTGTCAGCACGGTCGTCGCAGGGGCGTCGTCCGGCACGTAGTGGCGGCTCTCGTCTGACGGGTCGATCCAGACCCGCATGATCACGCCGCTGGACGGATCGCGGAACCGCTCAGCCGTCCGCATCCAGCCCGGCTCGGGTTCGCTCGTCTGCGCGTGCCGCCCGCGGGACCCCCGGCGGCGGCCGGCGCTCGGCGTATCGGGGACACCGGTAGGCGGGAGGTCAGCCAGGGCGACCGTGGCCTGCTCGGCATTCGCGGCGGCCAGCACGGCACCGACCCGGTGGCGCAGGTCGTCCAGGTCCAGCCGGCCCGCAGCATAGTGCTCGCGCAGCAGCGCGACCAGGCGCTCGCGGTCGGCGTCCCCGAACGGCGAACGCCGTCCGGCCGACGCACCGCCCCCGGGCTTGCTCATGCCGACGGCGTGATGACTACCGCGCTGCCGTAGGCGACGACTTCGGCGCGTGCCTTGCCGATCTCGGAGGAGTCGAAGCGCATCGCGATCACCGCGTTGGCGCCGAGCAGCTTCGCGTTCTCGATCATTCGGTCGATTGCATGCCTGCGGGCGTCTTCGAGGACCGCCGTGAACTGCGGAACTTCGCCCTGGCGGAGCGACGAAATCCCGCCGGCTACGGTATTGCTGAAGCCCATCGCCCGCACCACCAGACCGAACGTGATGCCGAGATTCCGTTCGACCATCGTGCCTGGCAGCTCGAACGCAGTAGTGACAGGAAAAGCAGCAGCCATGGACTCCGGGGTGCCCGCCGTACTCGTCGTGTCCGTCATGCAGGGCAGTACACCGCCGACGCGCACGCCATGTCAACGAGCTGCTGCATGAGCGTAGTGACCGGGCATATTGACCCCTGTTAGCGTGGACGTTGCACCTTCCGCCTAGCGCGGTTCCGCTTGTCATTGACGTCCGTTTTCCGCAGGTCTGCACAGCGCTGAGCGCGGTTGACCTGAAAAGCGGAAGGTCGGCGGTTCGACCCCGCCCCGCCTGGTCGTGCTGCCGATAACCGGCCCCACCGGCCCGGTCCCGGCCCTGTAAAGAAGGCCGGCTCCGGCCGCCCCGAGGAGATCGGGCGGCCGGAGCCGGAACCTTCGGCGGCTGCGGCCGGCTAGGGGCAGACCCAGAAGTGGCCGGTGGAGTGAGCCCCGTTGTCGTTAACGAATGAAGTACCCGAGACGGTGGCCGGGCCAGAGCCATACATATCGACCTCGGTTTTCCCTAGTGCCTCGGCCCACACATCGTGGCCCGAGGAGCTAGTGCAGTCGTGCCCGCCGGTGTAGCTGTACGTCGCGACGTAAAGGATCGCGCGTCCACCGCCGCAGTTATCGTGGCAGGTGTAGGTGTTTGTCGTTGGGCCACTGTCCCCGTTGGACAGCAGGCCATCGATATAGATGCCCTGGCACGCAACCGTCGTTTCTGGGTTGCCCTCCTGGCAGTATGCTTCCACCGCGCCCGTGGCGTAGTACCCGGACGAGTCGCCGTAGGTGTTGATGTCCACGCAGACGACCGCCTGCTCACCGTATTGGTTCTCGCCGATGACCCCGCACTGATGGACGATGTTCCCGGAGTCGGCGTACAGGATGGTGAACCCGTCGGGACCGGTCGCGGCGCTGGCCGGCATGATGCCGCCGAGCAGCGCCGCGATGGCCATGAGGGGAACGGCGAGCAGGCCCAGCCCGCGGGGTTTTCTCGTCATGCCGCCCATTGGAACAAGACCCGCTACGGCATCGCTACGGTCGCGCCGCAGCCCGCCATAGGGGAAACCCGGCGTTCACCTGGAGGTCACGCTCCCGGCCGCGGGTATCGCCCCGGGCCCGGTCGTCGAGCAGGCCGGCGCGGCCGCTGTGTCACCCGGTGCGGCCAGCACGGGCAGCGAGGGGAACGTCGGCGTCACCCGCGCCAGCCTCGCAGACGACAGCGACGGCCTCATGACCCCGGCAAACGAGATCCGCCGCATGTTCACCGCCCTCTGCGGACCGCCCCGCAACGAGCAGCACGCCCGACGCTGGTCACGATGGCGCCACCGCCACCAGCAACGAGCCCGCCTCTGCCACTACCAGCGACAACGACTACAAGATCACTAAGCCCGGCCGGGAGCGCCAGCTGGCCGTTGCCCAGCGGCCCGTGGGAAGATAGCTGCATGACCGCTATGCGAAAGGGCCATGCCTCGTAGGTCACCAGCGAAGGCCCGGGCTGACATGCAAGCCCGGCAGGCGGCCGCGAGAGACGGCACAGGCAAGGTTTCGCACCTCCCCGGCCTGTCACCGCGCGGCCAGGCGGTCCTGGCCAACCTTGAGCACACGCGCCTATGGCCACGAAGCGCAGAACAGGCCCTGCGGTACTGGCGTTCCTACCTGCACGACCCTTACTCACGACAATGGGACCGGCCCGACTCGTGCGGTGACTGGCACTGCTGCCCCGATACCGACGAAGTCCGCGCAATCCTAAGAATCGTCATGCACAGCCTGCCCCCGCGTGACGCCCGCCGGTTCCGCTCTCTCCTGGCAGCCCTCGGAGATCCGCCCTAGCCCCTGCCGCAGCCCCGCGAGGACTCCTTCACGCCATCAAGATCACTAAGTGCGGCTGGAGTACCAGTGAGGCTCCGCCTCTGACCGCCGAGATCTGTGGTTCCGCAGGCGCGTCGCTGCAGGTGAGCGCATCATGGCCATCACAGGGTCGGTTGCTCTTGGTGGTCAAAATGGCGCATATCGTGACAGCCGGGGAACTTCTGGACGGGCATACGGTGCTGGACATCGAGTGCCTGGACCGTGTCTACCTCAACGCTTACGTGCCGATCCTGCAGTCCAGCGGGCAGGTGGTCGCGTTCATGACGCAGCACCTGGGCAAGCCGATCCCGTCGCCCGCGCTCATGGAGCACATCGGGACCCGGTTCCGCAAGTCCGTGGAGTCGTACGCGTCGTCGAACGGGATCCCGTGGGTGAGGTTCGGCAAGGACGACCGCAAGATCGACGTCATGCAGCCGCACATCGCGGCGCAGGCCGCCACCGGGAGGTCCGGGGTGGCGGCGATCGGCGTCTCGCAGGAGTTCCAGCGGGTGTGGTCCGCTTACCAGCGCGACACGAAGGCCGCGGCCCCGCAGTACACGTTCGCGAAGGCCGACCGCCGGGTGACCTGCTATTACTTTTACCTGTGGGACGAGGACTTCGGGCCGGCGTTCCTCAAGGTCTGCGCCTACTTCCCCTACCCGGCCAAGATCTGGGTCAACGGCCACGAGTGGGCCAAGCGGCAGGCGGCCAAGGCCGGTATCGGGTTCACCGAGCTGGCCAACGGGTTCGCGTCCTGCGACGACCCGGCCGCGCTGCAGGAGATCTGCGACCGGCTCCAGCCGGGCACCATCGAGGTCTTCGCTCAGCGGTGGATGCACTGGATCCCCATGCCCTTCGGAAGCAAGGACCGCGATGCCGGGTACTGGTGGGAGTGCTCGATGCGGCAGGTCGAGGTCTCCCGCACCATCGTCTTCGACGCCCCGCGCCGGGCCCGGTCGTTCTTCGAGGCGCTGATCGCCGACAACCTGGACCTGGGCCGCCCGGAGAACGTGGAGATCATCTTCGGCCGGCGGGTCCGCTGCGACACCCCCGGCACCTTCCGCACCGCCATCGACCGGCCCGTCATCGACCCGGACGACAAGGGCGTGGTCGTGAACATCTTCTACAAGCACTCGCGGGTCAAGCAGTACCTCAAAGAGGGCCGGGCGATGCGCATCGAGACCGTCGTCAACTGCCCCCGCGACCTTGCCTGCAACGCCCGGCTGCCCAACCTGGGCGAGCTCCAGGACAAGGCCCGCGCCATCAACCGGCGCATACTGGAAGCCGAGCGCGCCGGCCAGGCAACCGTCCTCGCGAGCCCAGCCTTTGAGCGGATCGCGCACCCGTCCGTCACCGCGGACGGGCGGAGGACCCCGGCCCTGCGGTTCGGCGATCCCCGGGTGACCGCCCTGGCGGGCGCGCTCGCCGCCACCCTCACCGCAGCGACCGGCATCACCAACAAGAGCCTGCGCGCCTTGCTGACCGGCCTGCTGAATGCCCCTTACACCCCCGGCCAGATGACCTACGACCTGCGAAGGCTCCGCCTCGCAAGACTCATCAGGCGGATCGAGCACACCAACAGGTACGTCCTGACCCCGGACGGGATCAAGTTCGCCGTCTTCTACACCAAGCTCCACAACCGGCTGCTCCGCCCGCTCATGGCCGCCGACCAGGCACAGGCACCCCCGGAACTACGGCACGCCCTGGGCGTCATCAGCCAGCACGTCGATGACTACATCAGCCGAGCCCGCCTCGGGAAAGCCGCGTGAAAACTTGACACAAACGTCCAGAAGCTAGCGACCAAGGATCTCTAGGCGACTAGACAGCGAGGTCCTCGATCGGTACGAACACCGCGAAGACTGACCCTTCATGCAAGAACGCTCGCGGCGACTCGCGGCGGGTCTGTCAACTTAAAATTACAGTCCCCTCGCGGCGAGACCGCGCCCCACTGGTGTTTCAGGTGGGCTTGGGTTTGCTGAACGACATGCGCTGCCGTTCTGCCTCATGCCAGCTCTTGCCGCGGTTGCGGGCGGGCGGGGCGGGCGTGACGATTTGGTCGAACATTGCGCGCAGTGGGCCGAGGTCTCGCTGGTCGGAGGCGGCACGGCTGGCGCGGTCGCTAACATCGCCGTGGACGGGCCTCCAGTCGAGTTGCCATCCTGCGGCTAGGGCGATGCGGTTCCAGAACACCCGCTGCACGCGGCCGTTGCCCTCGCGGAACGGGTGAATGTAGTTGACCTGGTCGTAGTGGTACGCGAGCCGGTCGATAAAATGATCGCGGTCCAGGCCACGAAGCGCGTTGTCGGAGTGCAACTCCCTGGCGGCGAAGACCGAGGCCCGCTCGATCATTCCTGACGGCAGGAAGAACTCGGCACCCACGATGTTCTTGCGGATGTCGACGACGCGGATCTGCCCGGCCCAGTCGTAGAGGTCCTGGAACAGGTGACGGTGGATCGCGCACAGTTCGGCGAGGTCGCCTGTTGGTTTGGGAAGTCGGTCCATCAGCTGGACTAGCCTGGCGAACGAGAGGCTGCCCTCGCCGTCATCGAGGGACTCCTTGGTTCTCGCGCCTATCAGGTTGCGGAGGATCCCTGTCTCCGGATCGAGGTAGGGATCCTGGAACTTCTCGCTATCAGGCATGGGGAACAGCCCGGCCTGCGACTCAGCCCAGACCGTAGCGGGCACGTGCCCGCGCCACGAGTTCGTCGGAGTCGATGCGGCCCGCGACGTACTCGTCGGCGTCGGCGAGTGTGTCGGCGTTGACGTGCAGGCCTTCCATCTCGTTGTTGTGGACCGCATCCTCCACGCGCCGTTGGCGCTCAGCGCGTTCAGCCTCGGTGATGACATCCTGGTCGGGCACGGCAACTCCTTTCGCTACTTCATTCTACCCGCCACAGGTTTCGCCTTCAGTGGTCCAGGAACCAGCGTGTCGTCGGCAGGACGCCGATGTGATCGTCCCCACCCCGGACGACCGCTCAGTGTTTCCGGTGCCCGGCTCTATTGAGGCAGATTCAAGGCAACGACATGCTGCTGGCTGACCCGTCCAGGGGATCTGGGACCTTCAGTACCTTGGCCGAGCGGACCGGATCGAGGCCTGCGGGAGTGGCCGCTGGAACGCCCCTGACCAGGATCACGTTCTAGCGGCGCGGCGGCGCCTGGGCGACCCATGCGGTTATTGTCCTGACTTAATCCTCGTCCGTGCCGGCGCTGCCGCCCCGTCCGGTCGTCGCGAACAGGTCGACCCCCTGGCCGGCCGCGTGGGCCACGAGGAGCCGGCTGACCAGCCGGGAGAGCGCCGCGCGGTCCCGGGCCGGCAGACTGGCCGAGCAGGGCGGTGACGTCCGCGGCGAACAGCTCCGCGGCCGCGGACACCAGCGTCCGGCCCTCGCCGGTGAGCCGGACCAGCACGGCCCGCCGGTCGGCGGGGGAGGGCGCGCGCTCGACCAGGCCCCGGCGCTCCGCGCGCTCGACCAGGCCGGTGACGCTCGACTTGTCCAGGCCAAGGATGCGGGCCAGCTCGTTCATGGTCGGCTCGCGGTCGCGGAGCACGCCGAGCAGGCGCGTCGCCGGGATCGACAGGTCGTGCTCGGCGGCCCGGCGCTCGAGCAGGCCCATGACCACGAAGGCGAGCTGCGCGAGCCCGTCGACGGGGTCGAGCTGCGGCGACGGTGGCGCGGGATCCGGTCGGGCTGACATGCGGCCAGCCTACTTGATTTAGTACGTATCACCAACTAAATTAGTACGTGACACAAACTAAATGAGACCTTCAGCGCAGGAGGAAGCCATGGCCATGATGAACGCGGCCGTCGTCACGTCGTTCCGGGAACCGCCGCACTACCAGCCATTCGAGACTCCGGAACCGTCCGTTGCGGCGGGTGAGGTGCTAGCGGACGTCCTCGCCGCCGGCCTGCACCCGCGCGTCCGCAGCGGCGCCGCGGGCAGCCACTACACGAGCAGCGGCACGCTGCCGATGATCCCAGGGATCGACGGCGTGGGTCGGCTGCCCGACGGCCGGACGGTCTACTTCGCGGCCGGCGACGACGTGCTGGGCACGATGGCGGACAAGGCGGTGGTCGACCCGCGCCGCTCGGTCGAGCTGCCGGACGGCACCGACGTCGCCAAGGTCGCCGCCGCGATGAACCCGGCGATGTCCTCGTGGGTCGCGCTGCGCCGCCGGGTACCGCTTAAGCCCGGGCAGAGCGTCCTTGTCCTCGGCGCGACCGGCAACGCCGGCGCGATGGCCGTGCAGGTCGCCAAGCGGCTGGGCGCGGGCCGCGTGGTCGGCGCCGGCCGCGACCCGGGCCGGCTGGACGGCCTGATTCCCGCGGGCGCCGACGAGGTCGTGCAACTGACCGACGACCCGGACGCCACCGCGAGCGCGCTGGCCGCCGCGGCGGCCGAGACCGACATCGTCGTCGACTACCTCTGGGGGAAGCCCGCCCAGCAGGCGATCATGGCGCTGCTGACCGCGCGGGGCGACCGCGGCCGCCAGCTCGACTGGATCCAGATCGGCGCGGTCGCGGGCCCGACGATCGACCTGCCTTCCGTGGCCCTGCGCTCGGCCAACTTCCGTCTTCAGGGCAGCGGCCAGGGCTCGGTCTCGCCGCGCGGCTACCTGGCCGAGTTGCCGTCATTGGTCCAGGAGATCACCGCGGGCACGATCACGGTCCGCGCCAACGTGGTACCGCTGTCCGACGTGGGGGACGCCTGGACAAGAAGCGAGATCCCCGGCGAGCGCACGCGTCCTGGTGCCGTAGCGTGGACGCGTAGCGTAGCGGCGGCCGGGAGAGGGGCGGTCAATGAGCCTGCACCAGGCGGAAGGCACTGATGGCCCGCCTGAGGTCATTTACATCATCCGCCACGGCGAGAAGCCCGGTGCCCGGCCGCCGGCCCACGACAAGCACCATCAGGACGCGCACTTCGGCGTCGACTACCGGGGCGCCCAGGACGAGCATTCCCTGCTGCCGCGCGGCTGGCAGCGCTCCGGCGCGCTCGTCGCCTTGTTCGCCCCGCCCGCGGGTCCGCCGCCGGCGGGGCTGCGCACGCCCGCGACCCTGCTCTCCCCGTCGCACGGCGACCCCGCCAAGACGGCCGTCCGCCGCACCTACCAGACGATCCAGGGCCTGGCCGACCACCTGGGGCTCGCGATCGGCACCCCGTTCGAGGTGGGAGACGAGCCACGGCTGGCCGCCAGCGTGCTTGCCGCCCACGCCGGGGTGGTGCTGATCTGCTGGGAGCACAACCACATCCCGGCCATCGCCAGGTCACTGCCAACGGCCGAGGGCACTGTTATCCCGGCCGCCTGGCCGGACGACCGCTACGACGTCATCTGGGCCTTCACCCGGCTCCCCGGGGAGCCGCAGGTCCGGTACGCATTCGGCCAGGTACCGCAGCGGCTGCTAGCCGGAGACACCCACGAGGTCATCCCCGGCTAGCCGAAGCGAAGACCTGGACCTGCCTATAACGATTCAATTTCGGCGGCCGGCGCCCGTATTGACACCTCCGTGGGGCGCGCTGAGACTACAGGGAAGTTGAAACGTTCCATATTCCAGTCGGAACTCGACGCACGCGGAGGTGCGCCCGGTGGATGTCGCGGGAAGCGAGCCCAGGGCACTGATACCCGGGGCGCAGGCGCCCGGGGAGCAGGCGGAGGCAGCCGACACGCCTCCCGCGCTCGAGTTGCGGCACGCGGCAAAGTCCTTCGGCGCGGTGCAGGCCCTGGTCGACGGGTCGGTTGTCTTGCGCGGTGGTGAGGTGCACGCGCTACTCGGCGAGAACGGCGCCGGCAAGTCCACGCTGGTGAAAATCCTCGCCGGGGTGCACCAGCCCGACAGCGGGACGCTCACGGTCAACGGCCGGGAAGTCACGCTGCACGGCCCGGCCGCCGCGCGGGCGGCCGGCATCGCCGTGATCTACCAGGAGCCCACGCTGTTCCCCGACCTCACCGTCGGCGGAGAACATGTTCGTCGGCCGCCAGCCGCTCCGCCAGGGAAGGCGGATCGACCGGCGGGCGATGCAGGATGAGGCGGCCGCGATCTTCAAGCGCCTCGGCGTCCCGCTCGACCCGGCGCGGATCGCCCGTGGCTTGTCCATCGCCGACCAGCAGGTCGTCGAGATCGGCAAGGCCCTGTCGCTCGAAGCAAAAGTAATCGTGATGGACGAGCCGACGGCCGCGCTCTCCGCCGCCGAGGTCGACCGCCTCTTCGAGGTGATCCGCACCCTGAAAAGCCAGGACGCCGCCGTCCTGTTCATCTCGCACCGGCTCGAGGAGGTCTTCGAGATCTGCCAGGCGGTCACGGTGATGCGCGACGGCAGGCACGTCATGTCCAGCGATCTCGCCGGCCTCACCGCGAACGACCTGGTCCGCGCCATGGTCGGCCGGGAGCTGGCGGAACGCCCGCCCGAGGCGGCAGGCGCCAGCCCGGCGAGCCGGTGCTGATCGTCGAGCGGCTGACCCGCGAAGGCATGTTCACCGACATCTCGCTGACGGTCAAGTCGGGGGAGATCGTCGCCCTGGCCGGCCTGGTCGGGGCGGGCCGCAGCGAGGTGGCCCGGGCCGTCTTTGGCATTGACCGTTACGACGCGGGCCACGTCACCGTGCACGGCAAGCAGCTCAAGAAGGCGTCGCCAACCAGCGCCATGGCCGCCGGGATCGGCTTCGTACCGGAGGACCGCAGGCAGCAGGGCCTGGTCATGGACATGTCGATCCAGCAGAACGTGGCGCTGGCGTCCCTCGGCACCTTGCAACGAGGCGGCCTGATCCGCGCGAGCGCCGAACGGGCGATGGCCACCGACTGGGCGAGCCCGGCTGAAGATCAAGTACGGCAGGCTGACCGACCCGGTGGCCATGCTCAGCGGCGGCAACCAGCAGAAGGTCGTGCTGGCCAAGTGGCTGGGCAGGAAGCCGGAACTGCTTATCGTCGACGAGCCCACCCGCGGCATCGACGTCGGAACCAAGGCGGAGGTCCATCATCTGCTCACCGACCTCGCCAGGAACGGCGTGGCCATCCTGATGATCTCCTCCGAGCTCCCAGAGGTACTTGGCGTCGCCGACCGCATCCTCGTGATGCGCGAGGGACACCTGGTGGCCGAGTTCAGCCATGCGGACGCCTCCGAGGAGGCCGTCATGTCGGCCGCCATGGGCCAGCACGAGTGCCACCGACCACGGGCCCGACTGACCACGAGGCCACTAACCACGGGGGCGCCCGGTGAGCGCCGCCACCCTGCCGGACAGCGACCAGCGAGCAGACCAGGCCAGGGACGTCGGCCTCGCCGAGCGGGTCTTCCGGATCCGCGAGTCCGGCATCGTCGCCGTCCTCGTCATCTTCGTCGCGGTCACCACGATCGTGCCGCCACCGCTTCCTCGACGCGAGCAACATCCAGTTCGTGCTGGTCGACACGGCCACCTTCGCGCTGCTCGCGCTGGGCGAGACGATGGTGGTGATCAGCAGGAACGTGGACCTGTCGGTCGGCTCGGTGGTCGGCCTGTCCGCCTACCTGTCCGCCAGCCTATTCGAAGACCACCCGGGCATCCCGATTCCCGTCGTCTTCCTCGCGGGCCTCGGCATCGGCCTGGCCTGCGGCGTCGCCAACGGGATCATGGTCGCGGTGGGCCGGGTGCCGAGCCTGGTGGTGACGCTCGCGACGCTGTACATCATCCGCGGCATCGACATCCTGATCGTCGGCGGCAACGAGGTGGACGCATCGTCGTTGCCGAACGCCTTCCTCGACATCCCCAAGGACACCATCGCCGGCATCCCCGACATCGCCATCGTGGTCGCGGTGGTGATCGCCGTCGGCGCCTACTACCTGCGCACCTACCGCTCGGGACGGGACCTGTACGCGATCGGCTCCAACCCGGAGGCCGCCCGGCTCGCCGGGCTGCCCGTGGGCAAGCGGGTGTTCACCGCCTTCGCCGTCAGCGGCGCGATCGCCGGGGTCGCCGGGGTGCTGTGGGCCTCGCAGTACCGACGATCAACTCCACCGCCGGCACCGGCTACGAGCTGCAGGTGGTGTCGGCCGTGGTGGTCGGCGGCGTGGCGATCTTCGGCGGCAGCGGGACAGCTCACCGGCGCGGCGCTCGGCGCGCTGCTGCTGACCACGATCAGCTCGGCGCTGTACGTGCTCGGCATCTCCTCCTTCTGGGACCAGGCGATCTGGGGCTTCCTGCTGCTCGTCGCCATCGCCCTCGACCAGACCATCACCGAGCGCCTCACCAGCGCGCTCCGGTCGCGAAAGAAACCGGCCACCCGCCAAGCCAGCGCACCGAGCAGCACCGGGAACGCGTCATGAGTAACCTCAGCGAACGATCCCTGATGGAGGGCCCGCTTTCCCGGCCCGCCCTGACCGAGCGCCTGCGGCCGGCGCTGCGCTGGGAGACCGGCCTCGCGGTCGTCGTCATCCTCATCCTCGTCATCGGCTCGGCCGCCTCGCCGGACTTCCTCACCGGCAACAACCTGTTCAACCTGGGCCTGTCCAACGGCGAGATCGCGATCATGACGCTGCCGATGACGCTGATCATCATCAGCGGCGAGATCGACCTCTCGGTCGCCTCGATCCTCGGCATGTCCAGCGCGCTGCTCGGCTACCTGTGGTC
This sequence comes from uncultured Actinomycetota bacterium, assembly GCA_963850115.1. Classification (GTDB taxonomy): domain Bacteria; phylum Actinomycetota; class Actinomycetes; order Streptosporangiales; family Streptosporangiaceae; genus Trebonia. The sequence continues at coordinate 50,182 of CAWKKG010000014.1, read as the reverse complement.
CAAGGGCTGGCCGATGCCCGCCATCTTCGTCTTCGTCGCCGTGGTCGGCCTCGCCGCCGGCGCGGTCAACGGCCTGCTCGTCACCCGGCTGCGGCTGCCGAGCCTCGCGGTGACGATCGGCACCCTTGCCCTCTACCGGGGCATCGCCACCATCATCCTCGGCCCGAACACCGTCTCCAACTTCCCCACCGCCTACACCAACCTCGGCGTCAACGCGGTGCCGTTCACCGGCAACGACATGACGTACTCGACGCTCATCTTCATCGTGCTCGCGATCATCTTCGGCGTCGTGCTGCACGCCACCCCGCTTGGCCGGTCCATCTACGCGATGGGCGCGAGCGCAGGAGGCCGCCCAGTTCGCCGGGATCCGGGTGAAGCGGATCAAGACCGTCCTGTACATGCTGTCCGGCTTCATCTGCGCCCTGGCCGGCGTGCTGTGGACGTTCCGGCTGGACACCGCCGTGCAGAACAACGGCCTCGGCCTCGAACTCAGCGTCGTCGCGATCGTGCTGCTCGCCGGGGTGTCGATCTTCGGCGGCAAGGGCTCGCTGATCGGCGTCGTGCTCGCGGTGCTCGCCTTCGCCGGCATTCAGAACGCCCTGCTGCTCGACCAACTTCAACCAGGAAGCCACCGGCATCGTCACCGGCGCCCTGCTGCTCGCCAGCGTCTTCCTGCCCAACGCAGGCCTCTTGCTGTCCTACGTCCGCCGCCGGATCCGCCGGCCGTCGCCCACCTAAGTCCCGCAGAAGCCACCAAGCCCACCAAACCACGAAGTATCCCCGCAAATGAATTGAAAGGATACAAGGATATGACTCTGAGACGGGCAAGGAAGCTCGCGCTCGCGCTTCCCATCGTCGCCACCGTCGCGGTCGCGGCCTGCAGCTCAAGTTCCTCAAGTTCCGCGACCTCGGCCAGCTCGTCGGCGCCCGCGTCGTCGAGTGCCGCCGCGTCCAGCGCGGGCTCGTCAAGCGCGGCCTCCACCGCGGGCCTGAAGACGGGCCTGAAGGTCTTCGTCATCCCGAAGAACCTCGGCAACTCGTACTTCACCACCGCCGACAGCGCCAACTCGGGCGGCGCCATCGCCGCGCTCCAGCGCGCTCGGCGAGACCGGCACCGAGACCAGCGGCACGTCCGCCACCCCGGCGTCGCAGATCCCGGCGATCCAGGCGGCGGTCTCCAAGGGCGCGAACGCGCTGATCGTGTCGGCCACCGACCCGACCGCGCTGTGCCCGACGCTCGAGTCGGCCATGAAGCGCGGCATCACCGTCGTCACCTACGACTCCGACGCGCCGACCTGCCGGTCCATGTTCATCAACCAGGCGTCCACCGCGCAGATCGGGACCAGCGAGGTCGACGTGCTGGCCAAGGAGATCGGCGACAGCGGCCAGGTCGCGATCGTCTCCGCCGCCGCGAGCGCGACCAACCAGAACGCCTGGATCGGTTACATGAAGACCGAGCTGAAGAAGTACCCGAAGATGACGCTGGTCTCCACCGTCTACGGAAACGACGACCCGACCACCGCGACCCAGGTCACGCAGGGCCTGCTGCAGCAGTACCCGAACCTCAAGGGCATCATCTCGCCGACCACCGTCGGCATCGCGGCGGCCGCCGCCGTGCTCGACAGCGCCAAGTACCGCGGCAAGGTCGCGCTCACCGGCCTCGGCACCCCGGACGAGATGAAGAAGTACGTCTCCGACGGCACGGTCAAGCAGTTCGAGCTGTGGAACCCCGCCGACCTCGGTTACCTGGCCGCCTACGCGGCCGTCGAGCTGGCCTCCGGCAAGATCACCGGCACGTCCGGCCAGGCCTTCACCGCCGGCAAGCTCGGCAGCTACACCGTCGGCGCGGACAACACGGTCCTGCTCGGCCCGCCCTACGTCTTCAGCTCAAGCAACATCGGCCAGTTCAACTTCTAGCCAGAAGCGAAAATCCAAGTCCGTCATCCCGAACGACCGCGGCTTACTCCGGCCGCCCCACGCCTCTGGCCGGCGATCCCGGCCAGGGGCGACGGACGCTCGCGCCTACCGGTCGCGGACGCGGCCGCCGACAGCTTGACGGGCACAGTGAGCGGTGACCGGCGATCCTCTGGCCTCGCGCCGGCTGACGACTCGATCTTCTCGCCGGATGGCCAGCTCGGCTACCTGGAGACCGATGACTACCAGGCCGCGCTCGACGCGATGGCCGTGACCGACGTCAACGAGCGATGGCAGGCCGAGATGTCCGAGTTCTTCGTCGCCGACGGGTTGCCGACCAGTCATTCCAACGGATTCCCGAGATATTTCACCTGGATTAGCCGCCTTACGCTGCCGGGCCGGCCCGGCACCGAGGGTTCCGGGCTCGCCCCTGGCTGGCGCGGCCACCGGACACAATAGGAGATGACCCCGAATGCGTGACCTGACCGAGGTCAAGGGCGCCCTGAAGAATCACCAGATCGAGCTGCCGTCCTGGGCGTTCGGCAACAGCGGGACCCGGTTCAAGGTGTTCGGCCAGCCGGGCGTGCCGAGGAATCCCTACGAGAAGGCCGACGACGCCGCCCAGGTGAACCAGTACACCGGCGTCGCGCCGGTCATGGCCGTGCATATCCCTTGGGACAAGGTCGACGACTACGCGGACCTGGCGGCGCACGCGAAGAGCAACGGCATCCGCATCGGCGCCGTCAACTCGAACGTTTTCCAGGACGACGACTACAAGCTCGGCAGCATCTGCAACCCCGACCCGCGGGTCCGCGAGAAGGCCCTCGCCCACCTCCTCGAGTGCGTCGACATCATGGACGCGACCGGCAGCCGGGACCTCAAGCTCTGGTTCGCCGACGGCACGAACTACCCCGGCCAGGACGACATCGTCGCCCGTCAGGACCGGCTGGCCGAGGCCCTCGCGGCCGTCTACGCGCGCCTCGGCGACGGCCAGCGGATGCTGCTCGAGTACAAGCTGTTCGAGCCGTCCTTCTACACCACCGACGTGCCCGACTGGGGCACCGCCCTGCTGCACTGCCAGGCGCTCGGCGACCAGGCGCAGGTCGTCGTCGACACCGGCCACCACGCCCCGGGGGTGAACATCGAGTTCATCGTGGCGCTGCTGCTCAAGGCGGGCAAGCTCGGCGGCTTCGACTTCAACAGCCGCTTCTACGCCGACGACGACCTCATGGTGGGCGCCGCCGACCCGTTCCAGCTGTTCCGCATCATGCACGAGGTCGTCAAGGCCGGCGCGCTGTTCCCCGGCCAGGCCCCGTCCGTCCGGCCCGATGAGATAACAGCAAGAAGCGGCGACAATGGGCCGGGCATCGCGTTCATGCTCGACCAGTGCCACAACATCGAGCCGAAGATCCCCGCTCAGATCCGCTCGGTCATGAACGTCCAGGAAGCGGTCGCCAAGGCGCTGCTCGTCGACGCGGAAGAGCTGCGCGCGGCCCAGCTGGCCGGCGACGTCCTCGCCGCGAACGCGGCCCTCATGGACGCCTACAACACCGACGTCCGGCCGCTGCTCGCCGGGCTGCGCGAGGAGATGGGCCTCGCGCCCGACCCGGTCAAGGCGTACCTGGCCTCCGGCTACGGCGAGAAGATCGTGGCCGAGCGAGTCGGCGGGACCGCCGCGGGCTGGGGAGCCTGATCTTCATGACCGACAACGTCTATCCCGACCCAGGCCGACGGAGGCGGTTGCCGCGCTGCTCGCCCGGTCCAACCGGCTGGGCCGCGACCCGAAGAACACCAACTACGCCGGCGGCAACGCGTCCGCCAAGGGCACCGCGACCGACCCGGTGACCGGCCGGCCCGCCGAGCTGCTGTGGGTGAAGGGCTCGGGCGGCGACCTGGGCACGCTCACCGCGGCGGGCCTCGCGGTGCTCCGCCTGGACGCGCTGCGCGCCCTCGTCGACGTCTACCCGGGGGTCGAGCGCGAGGACGAGATGGTCGCCGCGTTCGACTTCTGCGCGTTCGGCAAGGGCGGTGCCGCCCCGTCCATCGACACCGCGATGCACGGCCTGGTCGAGGCCGCGCACGTGGACCACCTGCACCCCGACGCCGGCATCGCGTTCGCGACGGCGGCGGACGGTGAGCGGCTGACCCGCGAGTGCTTCGGCGACCGGGTGGCCTGGGTCCCGTGGCGCCGCCCCGGCTTCCAGCTCGGCCTCGACATCGCCGCCATCAAGGAGGCGAACCCGCAGGCGATCGGCGTGATCCTCGGCGGCCACGGCATTACCGCCTGGGGCGGCACGAGCGACGAGTGCGAGGCCCGCTCCCTGGAGATCATCGCGACCGCGCAGAAGTTCATCGACGAGCGCGGCAAGCCTGACCCGTTCGGCCAGACGGTCACCGTTCCGCTGCCGGCCGCGGAACGCCGCGCCCGCGCCGCGGCCCTCGCCCCGTACCTGCGCGGCCTCGCGTCCACGGACAAGCCACAGCTGGGCCACTACAGCGACCACCCCGCGGTCCTGGACTTCGTCGGCAGCGAGAAGCTCGCGCGGCTGGCGGCCCTGGGCACGTCCTGCCCGGACCACTTCCTCCGCACCAAGGTCCGCCCCCTGGTCCTTGACCTGCCCCCCGACGCCCCGCTCGACGACGCGATCACCCGGCTGCGCGAGCTGCACGCCGCCTACCGGGCGGACTACCAGGCCTACTACGAGCGCTACGCCACCCCGGACTCGCCGCCGATGCGCGGCGCGGACCCGGCGATCGTCCTCGTTCCCGGCATCGGCATGTTCAGCTACGGCGCGGACAAGCAGACGGCGCGGGTCGCGGGCGAGTTCTACCTCAACGCGATCAACGTGATGCGGGGCGCGGAGGCGATCTCGTCCTACGCCCCGATCCCGGAGAGCGAGAAGTTCCGCATCGAGTACTGGGAGCTCGAGGAGGCCAAGCTCCGCCGCCGCCCCCGGCCGAAGCCCCTGGCGGGCCGGATCGCCCTGGTCACCGGCGGCGGCTCGGGCATCGGCCGGGCCACCGCGATGCGGCTGGCGGCGGAGGGCGCCTGCGTGGTGGTCGCCGACCGGGACGCCGGCCCGGCCGCCACGGTCGCCGCCGAGCTCGGCGCTGGCGGAATCGTCGCTGGCGACGTCGCGGTCCCGGTCACCGCCGACGTGACCAGCGAAGACGACGTGGCGGCGGCCATCGCCGCGGCCGCTCTCGCCTTCGGCGGCGTGGACCTCATAGTGAACAACGCCGGCCTGTCCATCTCCAAGCCGCTCAAAGAGACGACGGCCGCCGACTGGGACATCCTGCACGACGTGATGGCGCGCGGCTCGTTCCTCGTCTCGCGGGAAGCGGCGAAGGTCATGGAAGCGCAGGGCATGGGCGGCGACATCGTCTACATCGTCAGCAAGAACGGCGTCTTCGCCGGCCCGGCCAACATCGCTTACGGCGCCGCCAAGGCCGACCAGGCGCACCAGGTCCGGCTGCTGGCCGCCGAGCTCGGCGCCATCGGCGTGCGGGTGAACGGCATCAACCCGGACGGCGTGGTGCGCGGCTCCGGCATCTTCGCCGGCGGCTGGGGCGCGCAGCGCGCCGCCGTTTACGGCGTCCCCGAGGAAGAGCTCGGCGCCTTCTACGCCCAGCGCACCCTGCTGAAGAAGGAGGTCGCTCCCCGAGCACATCGCCGCCGCCGTGTTCGCCCTGACCGGCGGCGACCTGTCCCTCACCACGGGCCTGCTCGTGCCGGTCGACGCGGGCGTCGCGGCGGCGTTCCTGCGATGACCCGGTGGTTCCTGCGATGACACAGGGCGCTGGGCCGCCGTCTGCGGTGGTGGCGGCCGTCGACCTCGGGGCATCCGGCGGGCGGGTCATCGCCGGCCGGGTGTCCCGCGACGGCGTCGAGCTGCACGAGGTGAGCCGGTTCGCGAATGAGCCGGTCCGCGCGGGGGGGACGCTGCACTGGGACATCCTGCGACTGTACGCGGACGTGACCGCCGGGCTGCGGCACGCGGCCGGCGGCTACCCGCTGGCCAGCGCGGGGATCGACTCCTGGGCGATCGACTACGGGCTGCTCGACGCTACCGGGGCGCTGATCGGCAACCCGGTGCACTACCGTGACGCGCGCACGAACGGGGTCGCCGCTGGCGTGCCCGCCGGTGAGCTGTACGCCACCACCGGCATCCAGTACCTGCCGTTCAACACGATCTACCAGCTGCGGGCGGCGGCGGGCACGCCGGCCCTGGCCGCGGCGCGGACGTTGCTGCTGATCCCCGACCTGCTCGGGTACTGGATGACCGGGGCAGTCGGGCGCGGAGGTCACCAACGCGTCGACCACGGCGCTGCTCGACGTGTCCTCGCGGACCTGGGCGACCGGGCTGATGAAACGGGCGGGGATACCGGAGGCGCTGTTCCCGCCGCTGCGGCAGCCGGGTGACCTGATCGGGCCCGTGCACGCGGCGGAGAAACTAGACGGGGCAGGCGGCGGACCGCTGCCGCTTATCGCCGTCGGCTCGCATGACACCGCGTCGGCGGTGGCCGCCGTGCCCGCCGACGGCCCCGACTTCGCCTATATCTCCTCGGGGACCTGGTCGCTGGTCGGGATGGAGCTCGGCGCGCCGGTGCTGTCCGAGGCGAGCCGGGCCGCGAACTTCACCAACGAGGCGGGCGTGGACGGGACCGTGCGGTACCTGCGCAACGTCAGCGGGCTGTGGCTGCTTCAGGAGTGTCAGCGGCACTGGGGAGCGGCCGCAGGACCGGTCGACTCGCTGCTGCGCGCGGCCGCCCGGGCGGAGCCGCTGCGGTTCGTCATCGACGCCGACGACCCGGCGTTCCTGCCGCCCGGTGACATGCCCGGCCGGATCGCGGCGTGGCTGCGCGAGCGCGGGCAGCCGGCCCCGGCCAGCCCGGCCGAGTTCACCCGGTGCATCCTCGACAGCCTGGCCATCGCCTACCGGCGCGCGCTGAGCGACGCCCAGGCGCTGTCCGGCAGGCACGCGGACGTGGTGCACATCGTCGGCGGCGGGTCCCGCAACGACCTGCTGTGCCAGCTCACCGCGGACGCGGCCGGCCTCCCCGTGCTCGCCGGGCCGGCCGAGGCGACCGCGCTCGGCAACGTGCTGGTGCAGGGCCGGGCGCTCGGCGCCGTCCAGGGCAGCCTGGCCGAGTTGCGCGCGCTGCTGCGCGCGTGCGCCGAGCCGCGGCGCTTCGCACCCCGTGGGCGGTCCCGCGCCTGGGACGAAGCGGCGGCCCGGCTGTTACGTCAGAACTCGGCCACCGTGACCCGGTTGTCGAGGAAGGCGATCATATTGAGGACCAGGAAGTTCCAGTTCTGGAAGTTTCTGGTCATGATCGGGTCACCGTTGTCCGGGTGGTAGGACTCGTGCAGGCAGCCGTGGGTCTCCAGGTCGCGTCCGAATAGCAGGACCGTCTTTTCCGCCAGATTCCGGGCATCGTCGGTGAAGCCGTACTTGAGCAGGCCGCGGAAGACCAGGTAGTTGCTGATTCCCCAGATCGGGCCGAGCCAGTTGGACGGGTTGTTGGATGGCCGCAGGTCGTACATCTTCTCGAGTCTGGACAAGGTGCGGACCCCGTAGTTCGCGGCGAAGGTGCGCCGGTCGCGGACCCGCGCAGCCATTTGCTCGGCTTGCCCCTGGGACGCCAGCCCCGCCCACATCGGGAGGAAGCTCGACCAGCTGTCGATCCGGAGCAGCAGTGACGGCCAGGCTCGCGGGGCGCCGCTGTGCAGCCAGTCGCCGGGTTCGATCGCGCGCAGGCCGAGGTCGGCGCTGTAGAAGGTGCCGTCGCGCTCGTCCCAGCAGTGCCGGTTGACCGAGTCCGCGAGGTCCTGGGCCCGGCGCCGCCACCGGATCGAGTCCGGCAGCCGGCCGAGTTCTTCGAGCAGGTACCCGTAGGCCAGCAGTTCGCGGTAGAGCAGGCTGTTGAGGTAGATGGCGGCCGTGCTCTTCGCGGGCCGGTAGTACACCGACGGGTCGTTGTCGACACCGGTCGCAAAGTCTGTCTCCCAGTACGCGAGCCCGGTCTCGTCGTGATGGTGGCGAGTCAGGTAGCCGGTGAGGAACGCTTCGAGCTTGGGCAGGTGCGGCCGGAGCCATCCAGCGTCGCCGCGCCGCCGCGCCAGGAGCGCCGCGTGCTGCGCGATCACCGGTTTGTGGGTGTTCTGGTGCCGGGCGTACTCCTCATCGTCGGCGAAGTCGCCGTGCCGGAGCTGCCCCTGCGGGCTGAGCTGGATCGGCATGCACCCGTCGTCGGTCGCGTGGTCGAGGAAGTTGAGGATGCAGCCCTCCTCGTACCGGGCGAACCGGTTGGCCTCCCCAGTCTGCGCCTCGACCTGTCCGAGGACGGCGCTCACCCACCACGAGTCCCAGTCCCAGAGCTGGTCGCTGTAGTAGGGCGAACCGGGACTGCCCGGGACCAGGTACGGATACTTGAGTATCCCCTCGGGTTCGCGCGTCATCTGCTCGCTCGCGGCGATGACGTGGGCGCTCAGCAGCGATGCGTACCGGTCGATCACTGTCCTCCTTCCATTTGCGGGTCGTTGGAGGTGGGCCCTCCCGACTGGGCCGGGAGGGCCCATGGCCGGTCAGCTGTCGGCTTGCGGCGTGGAGTCAGTTCCAGGTTTCGCTCCCGCTGCCGTTGCAGGTATAGATGTCCGCCGTGGCGAAGTTGGCGGTCGAGGCGCCGCTCACGCTCAGGCACTTGCCTGACTGGGTGCCCACGATGGTGTGGCTGGATTCGACTGTCCATTGCTGGCTCGCCGCGCCGTCGCAGGTGCCGACGTCGACCGCGGCGAGGTTGGCGGTCGAGCCGCCGGCGACCTCCAGGCACTCGCCGGACAGGCCGCCCACGATGGCGCCGTCCGGCTCGACCGTCCAGTTCTCGCTCGGACTGCCGTTGCAGGTGTAGATGTCGGCCGCGGCGCCATTGGCGGTGGAGGCGCCGAGCACGCTCAGGCACTTGCCGGACAGGCTGCCGGTGAAGGTGGTGTTCGTCCCGCCGCCGGGGGGGTTGCTGAAGGTGAGCAGCTCGGCGGTTCCGGCGGGAATGCTGACCGTCACCGTGTCGCTGTCGACGGAGACCGGCGTCTGGGTCGGCGCCGCCAGGGTTCCGCCGGAGTTGACCGTCTGCCCGCCGAGCGTGATGCCGCTGGTGGCGGACAGGCCGCTGGCGGTCAGGGCCACCTCTTCGCCCGAGGTGTAGGCCCCGGGCAGGTCCAGCTCCAGGCTCGTGGCACCGTAGCTGGCCGGGTCCTGGAAGTTGTCGAGCACGACGGTCAGCGCTGCCGTCGGCGTGCTTGATCGCGTAGGCGTGCACGTCGGCGGAGTCGGGGTTGGTGACGTTGAGGAAGTCGCCGGCGCCGATCTCGTGAACCGCGGCGAGGCCGTAGTACTCCGGCTGGGCGGCGAGGTCCCCGGCGGTCGCGTCGGCGGCGGTCGGCGCGCACAGCGGGGTGTAGTACATGTACAGGGGCTTGGCGGACCCGCATTCGACCACGGTGCCGTGCTCATAGTCGCCGGACACGCCTTCGCGGGCGGTCAGCAGCTGGTCGTCGATCTCCCACAGGGCGGAGGCGAACACGTTGCTGACGCCGTCCTCGCCCTCGCACACCACCGAGTTGCCCTCGTCGAGCACCGCCGGCACGCCGAGCTCCTTAGCCGCGGCGGCCGCCTCGTCCGCGGTCGTCACCTCGTTGTTGTGCGCGGTCGTGCCGAGCAGGTCCGCGATCGTCGGCGCGCTGCTGCCGCAGGCGCTGAGCGGGTAGTAGTGGCTGGTCAGCTCCGTGATGTTCGGGGCGGAGAGGCCGAGTTCGTAGTCGATGAAAGCGGTCTGGAAGGAGCCATTCGGGGCGACGTAGCCGTCGGTTCCCTCGATCGGCACCCCGGGCGCGGCGGCCTCGATGGCCGAGACGTACGCCTGGAATTCGGTGGTGTAGGCCGAGCTGCTGAGATAGAAGTTGGGTTCGTTGCCGATCTCGATGGCCTGTAGCGACGAGCCGAGCGCCGCGACCGCGTGCGCCGCCTCGTCGGCCGCGCGCGCCGGGTCGTACTCCTTGAGGTTGACGCCCAGGATCACCTTCCAGCCGCTCGCCTTGGCCAGCGTGTTCAGCGCGGTCAGGTCGGCCGGGGTGATCGTGGCGGTCGACCACGAGGGCGGCGTCTCGCCGGTCGAGGTCCAGAACGTCTCGTCCGCCGTGTTGCCGCCGATCCGCATGACCGAGCTGCCCAGGGTCTTGAGGTAGCTGGCGAGGTTGCCTGACGTGAAGCCGGGCAGCGCCAGGTCCGAGGCCTCGAACGACAGCCCATGCGAGCTGCCGGTCAGCGAGGTGCCCATCGTGGTCGGGGCGATGGTGACCACCTGAGTGCTCGCCGACGCCGGCGCCGCCGTGAGCGCGGTCGCCGCGGCCGTGGCGAGTGCGAGCGCCGCCGAGAGCAGGCCCACGGTGCGGGCGGAGTGTTGCTGATGTCGTGACCAGATCACTTCGAGCCTCTTTTGCTCACTTGAACTTCTTCGTTCGGGGTGTGGCCCCTCCCGGCGGGGATCGGGAGGGGCCACGGCTGGTCAGCTCCCGGGTTGCAGCGTGAAGTTGTCGCCCCACGCCTGGGCCGTGCCGCTGTTCTTGTACATGTAGACCGTCGCGCTGGTACTGCTGGCGCCGGTCGTGAAGGTGATCCACACGGGCGTCCACTGGGTGGAGCTGACCGGCACCGCGGTTTCCGCGCCGCCATAGCCCTTGACGCCCAGGTAGACCGGGTCACCGGTCGCGCCGGACCTCAGATAGCCGCCGAAGGTGTAGGTGGTGTTCGGCGACAGGCCGGTCGCCGTGTACTGCACGCCGTTGTCGGCGCCGGTGACCGTCACGGCGTCGGTGCCGCTGTAGACCACGCTGGACTCGACCGAGGCCTTGCCCTCAACGGTCCACGGGCTCGTGCTGCCGCTCTCGAAGCCCGCGTTCGGCAGGCCCAGGTCATAGACCCCGAGCTGCTGGAGCTGAAAGCGGTACACCTCCGAGCCGTTCTCGTCGAGCGGGGGGCCCAGTGTCGTCGCGGTCACCCTGATGTAGCGGTAGGAGCCCGGGGTCACCGAGAAAGTCTGCGGGCCGTCGACGGTGGCGCCGCCGTTGTAGTCGGATGTGGAGTACAGCGTCGTCCAGGTGCTGTCATCGGTCGAGCCAGCGATCGTGAACGCCGTCGGGAAGGCGTCGCCGTTGTCGGATTGGTAATCCCGTGGCCACAGCACCACGGTGTCGACGGTCTTCGCCGATCCCAGGTCCACCTGCGCCCACTCGGTGGCCGCGGAGGTCGAATGCGCCGCCGAGGTCCAGCCCTCAACATTGGAGCCCGCGTTGACCGCCTCGAACGAATGATCCTGTCCGTCGGTCAGGTTGGCCGCCGCCCAGCCCGAGCCGGTGTAGGTCGAGCTGTCGGTCACGGCCGCGCCGTAGGCCAGGTCGTCGTACAGCGGCGCGGCGGTGGTGGCCACCGTGCCTGTCGCGGCGGTCGTTGGCTTCAGGATCAGCTCCGTGACCGAGTTGGCCGGCAGGTCGATGGTGCTGGAGTACGACGAGGCGGCCGCCTGCACGGTATCGGACACCACCGGCGCGTTCTCGTTGGGCGATGGCGTGTCGGCGTTCACACCGTTGGCGTGGTCGTTGTAGTAGTTACCGTCGGTTGAGTCCACCAGGGTCTGGGTGACGCTGAAGTCGCTGCTCGTATAGGGCAGGCTGGTCAGCGAGACCGACGTGGAGGTGTCGGTGGCGGTGTTGTTCCACAGCAGCACCGTGGTTTCGTTCGCGGAAGAATTCTTCGCTGCGACCCCGTATACAGCCTGCTCACCGGCGTTGGCCCCCGACACCGTGGCCGACAGTTCGGTCGGGGCGAGCTGGGAATACATCCAGAACACGTTGCCGACCGCCTTGCGATGGCCGTTCTCGGTGACCATGCCCAGGTCGCCGTCGAACGTGTCATCGGGCGTGTACCCGTCGACCGGCGAGAACCAGAAGACCTTGCTCGCGTCGGACCCGAGCGCGGTGTAGAGCCTGGCCGCGGCGTACGATGCCCCGCCCTCGCTGGAGTTGGTATCGCTACCCGACCCGGTGCCCTCGGTCATTGAGGTGCTGTTGTTCCACTCGGTGACGTAGATGGGGACGCTGCTGAAGCCGTAGTTGGCCAGGTCGGCCTGGGCAGTGGTCGAGCTGGAGAAATTCGTGGTGTTGTAGCTGTGGTAGGACAAGAAATCAAACGGAATCGAGGGGTTCGCCTGGAGATAGGACAGGAAAGTGTTGGTCCACGAGTCGGAGAGGTTGAAAACGGCCGGGCCCCCCACCTTCGCGGTCGAATCGGCGCTGTGCACGGCTGTGGCGGCGGCCGCGTACATGGCCTCGTACTGAGCCTCAGTACCGCTCCACGAGCCAGACAGGTCCGGCTCGTTCCACACTTCCCAGTCCCAGCCGGTGTAGCCGAGATTGGCGTAGTGCGTCACCATGGCGGACACCACCGCGGCCCACGCCGAGTCAGATGTCGGTGGGCCGTTAACGTTCGAGCCCAGGGCCGAAGGCGTGTAGGACAGCGAGATGAACGGCGTGATACCGCTTTTCACCATCGGCAGGATCAGCTTGTCGAGGTCGGTGAAGTCATACGTGATGGTGCCCGACGAGTCGTTGACCAGGTGGTAGAAGGCGTCGTCGAAGACGTGGTCGACGCGGACCATGTTCAGTCCGATGCTGGAGACCTGGCCGGTCTCCTCCGGGAACCAGTGCAGGTTCTGCATGGTCAGGTAGCCGCCCTCGGAACCGTTGAGCAGCTGAGACGCACTGATGGTGGTGCCAGTGGTAGTGGTGTAGCTGGCACTGAACGAGGCCGTGCTGCTGGCCGCCCGGGCGGGTGCCGGGCTGATGGCGATCGCTATCGCGGTCACCAGGGCCGTGACTGCCGCTAGGGCCCACGCCAGCGGGCGGGGGGCATGCGGGATCTTCAATAGGACCATCTCCTTCGATAGACCTAGCCCTTGACACCGCCGGCCATGACGCCGGCGAGAATGCGGCGCTGCCCGATCACGAAGACCAGGACCAGCGGCAGGCTCACCACGATTACGTCGGCGAACACGTAGTTCCAGTTCGTCGAGTGAGAGTTCGAGCTGACCACCGAGAACAGGCCAAGCGGCAGCGTCTGCCTGGCCGCGCCGTTCAGCAAGAAGAACGCGTAGAAGAAGTCGTTCCATACGTACACCCACAGCACGACCCCGGCGGCGAACAGCACCGGGCTCAGCAGCGGGAAGATGACGCGCCAGAAGACCCGCCAGCGGGACGCCCCGTCAATCCGGGCCGCCTCTTCCAGTTCGCGCGGGATGGTGCGCACGAATCCGGTGATGAGGAAGATGGCCAGCGACAGGTAAACGCCGGAGTACAGCCCGACCAGTGACATCCGCGTCCCCTGGATGCCCAGTTGCTCGTCGAGGTATACCGAGGTGATCACGGGCGCGGGGATCAGGATGCCGACGATGCTGAAGTAGAACAGCGTGCGTACCAGCCGGGATGCGCTGCGGGCGAAGACCCACGCCGCCATGGAACCAGCGACTAGCACCAGCGCCACGGTGGCGCCCGTGACCGCGATGCTGTTCAGCAGGCCGGTGCCGGCCGCGCCCTCGGTGAGTACGGTGCGGAGATTGGAGATGAGGGCCCATTGGTGCGGCAGGCCGAACCCGGGAACCTGCGCATCCTGGTAGGACTTGGCCGCGTTGACCAGGATCATCCACAGCGGCAGGCCGATGAGCACGAATGCCGATGCGGACAGCAGCGTGTACTTGACGGTTTTGCCGATCACAGGTTCACCTCGCGGCGCCGCAGCGCGAACAGGGCGGGGAAGGCCACCACGCAGACGAGCCCCAGCAGCAGCAGGCCCATCGAGATCGAGTAGCCGTAGTAGCCCTGCGAGTACTGCTGCTGGATGAAGGAGTTCAGGACCTGGGTGGAGATGCCAGGACCGCCTTGCGTCATGGCGAAGACGATGTCGAAGGTGTTGAATGCCCCGATCAAGGTAGCGACGACATTGAACGTCACGGCCGGGGCGAGCAGTGGCAGCCTGACCCGTCGGGTTACCTGGCTCCAGGAGGCGCCCTCCACCCGTGCCGCCTCGACTAGTTCTGCCGGGATCGCGTTCAGTCCGGCGATGTAGATCAGCATGTTGATCCCCATGAACTTCCAGGCGTTGACCAGCGCGACCACGACGATCGTCCAGGTGGTGCTGCCTAGCCATGAGACATCGGTGCCGAGCAGGCCATTGAGCGGGCCGTTGTCGGCCAGGATCGCCTTGAACACGTACCCGGCCGCCAGCGGCGAGATGAGCACGGGCAGGAAGAAGACCGAGCGGAAGAAGCCGTTGATGCGGCAGGTCCGCTCCAGGGCCAGGGCGAGCGCCAGCCCCGCCATGTTCTGGGCCAGCATCACCACGAGCGCGTACTCCACGGTCACGCGCAGGTCGTTGGTGAGCGCGCCCTCCTGCAGCAGGTCGCGGAAGTTGGCCAGGCCGGTGAACGCGATGTTGCTGCTGTAGGTGGACCAGTTGGTGAAGGCCAGGGCGAAATCGAGCAGGTTAGGTATGACGTAGAAGATGGCGATGACGGCCAGGGCGGGCAGCAGGAAGCCACTGGTGCCAAGCCGCTGCCGCCAGTCGCTAGGCCTCGGCCGGCCGCGGGCCCGCTGCGGACGCGAGACCGCGGCCGCCCTCGGGCTGGTATGCACGGACATCTATTCCATCCTTTCGCGCGGCCATCGGACACGGTCCCGACGTTGGCCGCGGGGCCGGGGCGGGCGAGCGCCCGCCCCGGCCCGGTTCCGGTCAGAATCCGGGCAGGCTGAGCGCCTGGGCGCTCTTCATCCACTGCTGCTGCAGGTTGTTCGCGACCTGCTGGGGTGTGGCTGAGCCGTCGATCATCTCACTCATGTAGGTGGTGAACGGGCCGTACGAGGCGACGAACAGCTGCGGGTAGCCCGAACTGGTCAGCGCCTGGTAGTTCGCCAGCAACGCGGAGGGCAGGTTGGACGGGGTGGTGAAGCCGGACAGCGCGGGCGCCTGGTCATTGGCGTTGACGAACTGCTGGTAGGCGGGGCCGGAAGCGAAATCGAGGAAGGAGAGCGCGGCCGACTCGTTGGTGGTGTCACCGGTCTTCGGCACCTGAAGCGAGAAGGTGGTCGAGTAGGCGGCGGTCGGGGTGCTGGTGGACAGGGCCTGCCAGCCCGTCTGGGCGTTCATCTTCGTTGCGCCCATAGCCTTAACCAGGTCCGGGCTGACCCAGCTGCCCTGCGGGATCATCGCCGTCTTGCCGGTCTCGAATTCCGTTTCCTCTTGGGCGTAGGTCCCGGTCGACAGGTTGCTGTTGAAGCAGCCGTCCTTGATCAGCGTCTGGTAGTCGGTGAGCGACTGGACGATCGACTGGTTCGTCCACTGCGCCTTGTTGGTGTTCAGCTGAGTCTGCAGGCCGGCCTTCATCGAGTCGGTCCAGAGCATGAAGGGCAGGACCTGGGTGGGCCACTGGTCGCCGCCGGCGTCGTAGAGCGGGCTGACCCCGGGGTTGTCCTTCTTGATGGTCTTGCAGGCCGAGACGAGCTGGGTGAAGTCCGTCGGCGCGCTCAGGCCGTCCTTGGCGAGAATCTGCTTGTTGTACCAGAGCCCGAACACGCTGGGCGTCTCCAGGCTCAGGCCGTAGTCCTTGCCGTCCACTACGGAGGCGTACTGATTCTGGTGGAAGAGTTCCTTGGCGACGTAGGGCTGACTGGTCAGGTCGAACAGGTTCTTCGCCGGGTTCACCTGCTGGATCCAGTCCACGGCGGACTGGAAGATCATCAGGTCCGGCCGCGCCCCGGTGGCCCACTTGGTCATCAGGTTCGACTCGAACGGGTCAGGGAAGACCACTGGGTCGATCTTCGCCCCGGTTGCCTTCTCGAAGGCGGTGAAGAGCGCCTTGTACCCGGGCGTCAGCGAGTTGGACTCCCAGACAGTCAGCGTCACGCCCTTGAGGTTCCTGCTGGCCGAGTTGGGCGGCAGGCCGGATCCGGCCGAGCCGGAGCTGGAGACCGAAGGGGCCGGGCTGCCGCACGCGGCGAGCACGCCCGCGAGCAACGCGGATCCTGCCGCGGCGGCCGCGGCTCTCTTGGCTCTCTTGGTGAATCTCACGGTATCTTCTCCCTGTTTGAGTGTCTGAAAAAGGCAGGGCAGCCGCCCCTCAGCGGCTGCTGCGGAAGGACCAGTCGCCTGGGCCTACTCGGAAATTGGCGTAGCCGCCGACGGTCCCGGCCCGCTGCGCGGTCGCGGGCGCCGTGACGTGGGTATGTGCGGCGCTCAGCGGTAGGCAGACCGTGGCGGCAGGGCCCGGTGGAATGGTTACATTCAGCTGGATGGTGTCATCCGTGCGGTACCAGTGGCTGCGCACGACGCCGCGCACGGTGCGGGTCTGCGCGGTGACTTCGGTAAGGTCACCGACCACGACCGGGCGGATGACCAGGTCGCGGTAGGCCACTGACTCAGCGCGCTGGCCGAAGCCGGCCAGGCTGCCGGTGAGCCAGCCGTCGATCGCCCCGAGCATGAAATGGTTCTGCGATCCGTGCCCGCCCGGCCCGTCCCAGTACTCCGGTAGCGCGGTAGCCCCGGATCCAGCCAGGTAGCCGTACCCGGGATAGGTCATCTCGGTGAGAACGTCCCAGATCACGTCATGGCGCCCGGCGGCCGACAGGACTCGCAGCACCGAGGGCAGCGGGATCTCGCCGACCGTCAGGTGGTTTCCGCGCGCCCTGATATCCGCGATCAGGTGATCCAGCACCCGCTGGCGGTCGGCCACGGGCACCACGCCAAGGTCAAGGGCGAGCGCGTCACAGGCCTGGCTGCCGACGCCGTAGGTGCCCTCCACTGGCCGGAAGTAGGTGGCGTTGAACGCAGCGCCGATCTTGTCGGTGAGCTCAGCCCAGTGGGCGGCGTCACCGGGGCGGCCGATCGCAGACGCGATCCGGGCCATGGCCGAGGCGGCCTGGTGATAGCCGAAGCTGGCCGTGATCCCGACGGGGGTGCGCTCGTCGATCGCCGCCCAGTCTCCCAGGCCGTGGCTGAGCAGGTTGCCCGCGGCCCGGTCGGCCAGGTAGCCGAGGTAGCGCACCATGGCCGGGTAGTGCTCCCGTGCCGTTTCGATGTCCCCGTACTCCCGGTACATGGCCCACGGAGCCAGCACAATGGCGCCGCCCCAGTTCGGGTCGTCCCGGAAGCCATCGGAGAAGACGACGTACTCCGGCGCGACGCCCGGCACCAGGCCCTCCTCGGTCTGCGCCTCGGCAATGATGCGGACCAGGTCGCGGAAATAGTCGGCCACGTCGTAGCCGAAGGCGACCGGTCCGAACACCAGGTGGGTCTGCTCCAGCCAGCCCAGCTTCTCCCGGTGCGGGCAGTCGGTCAGCACCGAGTACATGTTGGACTGGATCGCCCGGTCAATGATTGTGTGCAGGACCCTGAGCAGGCCGCTGGAGCAACTGAAAGAGCCGACCTTCTCGTTCGCCGCGCGCAGCACGATACCGCTGACAGTGTCCCCGGCTGGCTCACCCGGCAGCCCTTCGACCTGGAGGTAACGCATTCCGTGATACCGGAAACGCGGATGCCAGGTCTCCGTGCCGCCGCCTGCGAGCGTGTACGTGTCCCAGATCGGGGCGCCCGTGCCATCGGGATCCTGGATGACGGTCCCGTCGGGCGCGAGCAGTTCACCGGGCCGCATCGTGACCGTGGTGCCCGCCGGGCCCGACACGGCAAGCTGCTGCCAGCCCGCGAAGTTCACCCCGAAGTCGAACACGAACACACCGGGCCGTGGCTCGGTCACCGCCTGCACGGACAGCGTCTCGACCGGTTCGATGGCCGGCGAGCAGCGAGGGGTGAGCCGGGGACCGCCACTGGCTGGGCCCAGGTCCACCGCCGGCGCCCAATCCTCCGCAACCCGGCGTGCGTCGTGATCCTCACCGCCGTACCAGCCAGCGAACGTGGTAGGCCCGAGCGCCGTCCGCCACGAGGCGCCGGTCGCGACCGTCGCCACCGTCCCGTCCGCATAGCCGATCTCCAGCTGCGCGAGCAGCCGCGGCGGCCCGTCAGAGCGGGTCAGCTTCTGGTACCGGCCTGGTGTCGGCGGCACATGCGCCAGGCCGGGGCCGACCTCGACGGACAGCACGTTGACCCCTGGGCGAAGCGAACCGGTGATGTCATAAGTCGCATACACGAGGCGGGTGCGGTAGTCGGTGTGCGGCGGCTCAAGGACAGCAGCGCTGACGGGCTGCCCGTTGGCTGTCGCCTCGTACACGCCCAGCGCGGTCAGGTGCAGCACGGCGCCGCGTACCGGGCGGTCGAGCATGAACTCCGCCGCGAAAACAGGCAGCGCGGCCGCCCCCGGCCGGCCGCCGCCACCGCCCGCTCCCAGGCCGGGTTGCCGATCCAGCGCGCGGTCCAGTCCCGCGGGCCGGCCACCGTTTGTTTCCGTGGAGTTTCGCTTTCTGGCACGCAGCGATAATGCGCCGCAGCGGGTGCCAGCTGTTAGCCCGGGCCAAACCACAGCTAGCACGAAATACACCTGACAGCCGGAGCAAGGCCTGAGACGGGGTCGCGGTACCGGTCAGTTTCCACCCTTTGCCGCCGCCGCTCGGCCTGCTACCGTCAGCAACGTGACCGAACTGCCCGTTGCGCTGGAGAACGGGCTGATCTATTTCACTGACGACGTGGTGGCCGGCGCGGGTCATCACCTCCACGCCCGGATGCACCCGGTACACACGCACAGTTTCATTGAGATCGTTTTCGTGATCAGCGGTGATGGTGTGCACCGGTCGCAGCGGGGCCGTAGCCCGCTCGCCATCGGCGACGTCACGATCCTTCGGCCGGGCGCGTGGCACGCCTTCGAAGACTGCCACGATCTTCAGGTGATTAACTGCTGCTTCGACGTCGAGTTGCTTCGCCGGGAACTGGCCTGGACGCGCGAGGATCCGCTGCTTAGCCAGCTGCTCTGGGACGGCCCCTACGCCCCAGGGAAGGGCGGAGTGCTCACGTTGCGGCTGAACCAGACCGCCCTCGCGGGCTGCGTCATTCACCTGGACGCCCTGGAGAAGCTGCGAACCGCGCCGCTCAGCCAGCACCGCGCCGACATCATCGGCCGGCTGTCTCTCATCCTGGGGCATCTAGCGCGTTGCGCAGACCAGGCACGCGGTCGCTCGTCCGGTTCGCCGGAGCCAACGCACCCGGCCGTGGTGCGGGCCATCCGGCTGCTTGAAGCCCAGATGGCGCAAGACTGGACGCTGGCCGAGCTTGCGGAGCAGCTGCACCTTGCCCCGAACTACCTCGGGCGGCTGTTCAAGTCCGCCACCGGGCTACCGCCCATGGCCTACCTGGCCCATTACCGAATGGAAACCGCGGCCGTCCTCCTGGGACGCACCGACCGGCCCGTGGCGCAGGTCGGCGAGGCTGTCGGCTGCGGTGACCCGAACTACTTCGCCCGCCGGTTCAAGGCGTACTACGGCCTCAGCCCCAGCACCTACCGGCTCCGCGGCACCTCACGGCCGGTAACGGCCGGGGATGACGCACAGCGGTCCCGTGACTGGGCGTCAGTCCCTGACCCGTGATGCCAGCGCGGGACCGGTGAACTCGTGCGTCCCTCCCCCGGCCCGGTGCGGAAGACGGCTTCCTGCCCGCCGGCGGCGCCGGGGAACGCTGTCATGGACGCCGGCGGTTCGCCATCACCGCTCCGGACGGCGGCCGCATCGCTGCCCGGCCCGCGCCCTCGACTCAAGCCGCACCGGACGACGGCTCGCGGTGAGCGTCTAGTGGCGCACCGGTGCGGGCAGCCGAAGCTGTTTTCCAAGTCGACCCCGGCGATCGTGGGTTCTCCGGGCAGGATGTGCGAGCCAGCGGGTAGCCCAGCATGTATCGTTTCATAAACGAGCCCTTTTCATGCTGCCTGTCGGCTAACGGACCTGCTGCGAGGTTCTTCAGGATGAAGAAAGTTCGTTCGCCCTGTCCACGGAAAATCGGGTAAAAGTGCCTGTCAGCATCAGGGATGTCGCGGCGCACGCCGGCGTCTCCGTCGCCACGGTCTCCAACGTGCTCAACCGGCCGGACATCGTGGCGCGGCCGACGCGCGACCGGGTGAGCGCCTCGATCAGGGAGCTCGGGTTCGTGCGGAACGAGTCCGCGCGCCAGCTGCGGGCCGGCCGCAGCCGGACGATCGGCCTGGTGGTGCTGGACGTGGCCAACCCGTTCTTCACCGACCTGGCGCGCGGCGTGGAAGACGAGGCGAACAAGGCGGGCCTGGCGGTCATCCTGTGCAACAGCGACGACCAGGAGCGCAAGGAGAAGCGCTACCTGGAGCTGCTGGAAGAGCACCGGGTGCAGGGCGTGCTGATCACGCCGGTGGTCGGCGCGGGCTCGCGGCTCGCCCGGCTGCAGCGGCGCGGCACCCCGGTCGTGCTCGTCGACAGCCGGTCACCGTCGCGCGGCCAGTGCTCGGTCGCGGTCGACGACGTGCTCGGCGGCGACCTCGCGGTCTCCCACCTGCTGGACGTCGGCCACCGGCACATCGCCTTCACCAGCGGCCCGCGCACCATCCGGCAGGTGGCCGACCGCTACGAGGGCGCGGTGCGCGCCTTCGCGCGGGCCGGCCGCCCGGCCGGCGACCTGCACGTCATCGACGTCGGCGCGCTCAACGTGGCCGCCGGGCAGAAGGCGGGCGCCGAGATCGCGGCCCTGGCCGCGGCGGACCGGCCCACCGCGGTGTTCTGCACCAACGACCTGATCGCCCTCGGCGTCCTGCAGGAGATGACCAGGCACAAGATCAGGGTGCCGGAAGACATCTCGATCGTCGGCTACGACGACATCGACTTCGCCGCGGCCGCCGCCGTGCCGCTCACCTCGGTGCGCCAGCCCCGGCAGCAGCTCGGCCGGACCGCCGCGCGGATGCTGCTCGAGGAGGCCGCCGCCGGCGACGGCCACCAGCACCAGCAGGTGATCTTCGAGCCCGAGCTGATCGTCCGCCAGTCGACCAAGGCGACCCCGGCCCCTCGCCGCGCCGCCCCCGCCCGATAGCCAGCACTGCCCGATAGCCGACACTGCCCGTGGCCGGCCCGGCGGGCCGCTACGCGCCCGGCGGTCCAGCGGGCCGCCCGCCGGCGACCAGCTCACGCAGCTGGGCCGCCACCACGTCGAGCGGCTCGAGCGAGTGCTCCGCCCGGCACAAGACGGTGGCGCCCTCGCATGAGGCGATGATCGTCAGCGCGAGCGACCGGGCCCGGGCGGCCTCGATCCCGGCCGATTCCAGAGCCTGGCCGAGGCGCTCGCGCCAGGAGCGGAAGATCTCGGCGGCCCGGTCGACGAGCCCGGGAACGTCCGCGCTCACGGTGACGGCGAGCACGGCGCAGCCGGCGGTGAAGTCCGACCGGACGAGCACGGCCCGCCACAGGCCGGCGAACGCGTCGATGATCTCGGTCGCGGACAGGCCGCGGAAGGAGTCGGTGAACGCCAGCGCCCGGTCGCTCGCGAGGTCGATCGCGGCGGCGATGAGCTGGTCCTTGCCTTCTGGGAAGTGGTAGTAGATCGACCCGCGCGGCGCCCCGGAGTCCTTGAGCACCGAGGAGAACGTCGTGGCCTGGAAGCCGTGCATGGCGAGCAGCTTCACGGCACTCGCGATCATCCGGTCGGGTGCCCCTTCCGTCATTTCGCCGTTCCCTTCTTCAAGTCCTTGCCAACCCCCCGCCCGCACTCTATATGATGGCCGTCATAGCATTATGATGACCGTCATAATGACTGGCCGGACACGCCCTGACCACAGATGCGGAGCAGCAGCCATGCCCATGATCGACGTCTACAGCGCCCCAGGTACCTTCGCCGACCCCCACGCCCTGGCGCAGACGCTCGCCGCCACCCTGATGGAGATCGAGCAGGTCCCCGACATCCCGATGTTCCGCTCCAACACGGCGGGCTTCGTGCACGAGCTGCCCGACGGCGCCATCTCGAACGTCGACGGCGCGGGCAACTACGTCCGGGTGCAGGTGCTGACCAACGCGGGGGCGCTCGACCGCGACAAGCAGCTCGCCGTGGTCGAGCGGTTCACCGCCATCGTCGCCGCGGCGGCGGGCGACGCCTCGCTCGCCGACCGCACGTGGGTCCTGCTGACGGAGGCCGTGCCCGGCGGGTGGGGCCTGCACGGCCACGCCAACACCAACGAGGAGCTCGTCGCCGCGGCCCGGGCCGAGATCGCCAGCCTCCGCGCCTGACCCGTGGCCGGCCAGCCGCCGCTAACCCGCCGGTCAGCGGCCGGCCGGGTCACTGGCCGGCGCGCACTCGCGCACGATCGCGGCCAGGCCGAGGCCGCGGCCGTCCGCCCCGCCGGGGAACGACATCCGCCGCGGGATCCAGGCGTAGGAGATGCCATGCCACGGGTCAGCGATGCCAATGGAGCCGCCCGCTCCGTCGTGGCCGAACGCCTGGTGGCTGCCGTAGGTGACCCGGTCGTCGGCCTTCTGGAACACGATGCCGAAGCGGGTGGCGACGCGCAGCACGAGATCCTCCCCGACGGTCTGGATCTGGCCGACCCGCGCGATCGTGGCGTCGGTGAGCAGCCGGGGAAACCCGTCGACCTCGTCGATGCACATCGCGTACAGCCGGGCGAGCCCGCGCGCGGAGCCGACCCCCGCGACGGCGGCCTGGCCGGAGGCGCGGACGGCGCGCATGTTCGGCAGGGGCTCGGCGCGGGCCAGGCCGGCCCCGGCGGCGAGGTTGAACGTCATGCCGGACAGGCTGTCGGGCGCCCAGGGCGTCCCGCCCAGCTGCTTCTGCTGCTCGGGAGTGGGCTCGGCGGGCAGGAGCATGCGGACCCGGTGGTCGACGTCCTCGGGCGTGCGGAGGTAGAAGTCGATGCCGCGCGGGTCGCCGATCTCCTTCCTGAAGAACTCCGCGATCGGTATCCCCGTGACCCGCCGCACGAGCTCGTCCATGATCGTGCCGATCGTGAGCCCGTGGTACCCGTGCGCCGCGCCCGGCCGCCAGTGCGGTACCTGCGCCGCGAGCCTGGCCGCCATCGCGTCGTGGTCGATGACCTCCTCGAGGGTGAGCTGCGGCTCCACCCCGGGAATGCCCGCCTGATGCGACAGCGCGAGGCGGACCGTGACGTCGCCCTTGCCGCCGCCGGCGAACTCGGGCCAGTACCGGCTGACCGGGGCGTCCAGGTCGAGCGCGTCCCGCTGCAGCAGCAGCGCGATGCAGATCGCGGAGACCCCCTTGCTGCTCGAGAAGACGCCCTGCAGGTCATCGGGCGCGACATCCTCGCCGGCCCACAGGTCCACGACCCGCTGCCCGCGCAGGTAAGCGCAGAACTGGCCGCGCGCGTCGCGCTCCCGCGCGAGCAGCCGCCCGAACTCCTCGGCGACCGGCTCGAATCCGCTCGCCGTACTGCCTTCGACCTTGGTCTCGACTACGGGGCTGCCGGTCACTGGGCCGTCGCTCTCGGGGCTGTCCGTCATCGGGTGGTATCACTTTCTCTCGGAACCCGGGGCTCTGCGGGCGCTTCTCTCCGCGCGTTGAACGAATCGACCGCGCCGCGCCTCCCCGATCCTCGCCGTTATCCGGCCGGCTGGCCAGCGGGACCGCGGCGAGCGCGCCGGACGAAAGTCCCGACATGTGTCATTCTCTTGACGGGCGTCTGTAATTCGCATCATCATGTTCTCATCGACCACGGGTCGCCTACGGCTTCGCCCGGCGGCCTCGGCATCTGGGAGGCGGCATGACCACGACGTTCGTGCTCATTACCGGGGCATGGCACGGCGGCTGGGCCTGGCGCCCGGTAGCCAACGAGCTACGGGCGGCCGGGTACCGGGTCCTGACCCCGACGCTGCCCGGGCTGCACGACGGTGATGACCCCACCAGGCACAGCCTCGACGATGTCGTCGACTTCGTCGCGGACCTCGCGGAGGAGCGGGACCTGCGCGACGTGACCCTCGTCGGGCACAGCTGGGGCGGCTACGTCATCACGGGCGCGGCCCCCAAGATGGCGTCACGGCTGCGCAAGGTGGTGTACTGGAGCGCGTTCGTCCCCGCGGCGGAGCGCACCCTCTACGACGAGGTCCCGCCCTCCTACCGGCAGCTGTTCGACCAGCTCGCCCAGGCGTCGGGCAACAACTCGGTCGCGCTGCCCTTCGAGGTGTGGCAGTCGGCGTTCATCAACGACGCGAGCGAGGACGTGCAGCGGCTGACCCACGCGCTGATGGTCCCGCAGCCCTTCCAGTACTTCACGCAGACCGTGGCGCCGCTCGACCCGGGAGCGCTCGGGATCCCCGTCTCGTACGTGCTCAGCAGCGACGACATCGCGCTGCCGCCCGGCGAGTACGGCTGGCACCGGTTCGCCGAGCGCCTGGGCGTGCCGCCGCTCATGACCCCCGGCAGCCACGAGGCCTGCTTCACCCAGCCGGCGAGCCTGGCCGAGGCCTTCCTGAAGGCCTGAGCGCCGGGCCGCCCAACGGCGCGGCCGTGGTAACGGCTAGCCGACGGTCAACCGAAGCGCAGCGGGCGACCCCACGCAGCCCTAGTACCGCGAGTCAATTGATCAGCGAGCGTCGATCATTTGAGTCATCCGATGTCCGTCGCGGCCATCCGACCGCAGCCGCCATCGGCCGAACTATGACTGCGGTGACCAGGATCACCGCCAGGGGCTGGCACCGCCAATGTAAACCCCCATAGGGCGGTAAATCGAACTTGGCTATGTGGGTGTCTGTTTCGTGCCCGCGGGGGCAAAAATGAGACAGCCTCTGATGACCCGCGATTCGATGCGCGTGCGGATGGCGGCAGGCTTGCACGCGAATAATAGATCACCTCGGCGGGCTTGATACTCTATGGAAGAACGCGTCACGTCGAACGCGGACGGGTGACGTCGCGCTACTGGTCACCCTGCCGCGTGTAGACGAGGCGGGCGGCCGGGCCCCTGGCCTCGGCCGACACCAGGGCCAGGCTCGCTGGCGCGGTCCCGTCAGGGAACACGCGGTCACCCTCGCCGAGCACCACCGGGAACACCAGGAGCCGGTACTCATCGACCAGGTTGCTGGCGGCCAGCGCGCGGACCACGCTGCTGCTTCCGAGGACCAGGATGTCCCGGTCCCGGCTGCGCTCGCGCACCTCGGCCGCCAGGTCACCGGACAGCACCGTGGAGTTCCGCCATCCGGCGGCATCCTCCAGCGTGCGCGTCGCCACGAGCTTCGGCATGGCGTTCATCTTGGCCGAGAACGGGTCGTCGCGACCCGGCCAGATCTTGGCGAAGAGCTGCCAGGTGCGGCGGCCGAGCAGCATGGCGCCGGTGTCGAGCAACTCGCCGAGTTGGAACGGATCGCCGCTGACCGCCTCCGGGCCGTACCGGAAGGCCCACCCGCCCTGGGCGGTTCCGTCGCGCCCGTCCGGGTCGCGCATGACCCCGTCCAGTGACATGAATTCGATGACGATGACTCGCCCCATGACTGCCTCCTTGGCTCGTTCTTGCCGTACAGACGAACGAGAGGCGGTGCCGGGGACAGCGGTGCTACCGGTTCCTGGACGCGGCCGGCGGCTCGGCCCCGGTGGCCCGGGGGAGTCTGTCAGCCTGGCCTTTCCCTGGACGGCGCGCCGGCGACGAGGTCCCGCAGCCGGTTCCAGCGCTCCTGGTGGCGCTGGTCGTAACGGGCCGCCGCCCGCCTGGCCCGCCGCGGCCGGCCGGCGTAGAAGTGCCCGGCCCACCATGACCCGGGCCTGGCCAGCCTGACGGCGCCAACCAGCGCGACGACGCTCACGAAGATGCCGACGACGCCGGTCACGACCTTGCCCTTGAGCAGGCAGACGACGCAGAGCAGGAGGTTGACGACGATGACGCCGACGGACGACCACCACGCCGCCGTTCCGACGCGGCCGGTCACGAAGCTGGTCCCGCCGATCAGCGCCCCGGTGATCGCCAGCACGCAGAAGATCGCGTCGACGGACTTGCGTCCCGCGTCGGCCCAGTAGACGTCTTCCAGGTGCAGCCAGAGCGCGAACTCGTCGACGGTGAGGCCGACGCCCGCACCGAAGACAGCGGCAGCCGCGTCAAGCGCCGCGCCCCGCGGCGTCTCCGATACCAGGACGATGCCCGTGCCGATGATGATCAGGATGCCGAACACCTGGTGATGAACGTGGTTTCCGGCCATCTTGACGTTGCCGAGCCCCACCCTGGCGCCGCCGCCCGACCGGATCAGCCTGGTCACCGTCCTGGTGAGGAGGAAGGTGACGAGTATGGCCACGAACATGTACATCGTGGGCTGCAGGGTGAGATCGCCCCGGCCGACCGGGATCTTCACCTGGGGCGGTACCTTCACCCCGGACGGGATGCTCACCAGGAACGAGAGCGTCGCCCGGGGGGCGAGCCAGGGCGCTGTGCTGACAGCCTCGACTCGCACGGCACCCTCCCGCCCCTACGGTCCTCTGCCCGGATTGTACGCGCGGCGGGAGTCCCGGCCAGCTAGCGGCGAGATGACCTTCGAGGCAGGTTCCGTCAGTAGCGGCGGCGGCCGGGCTCGAGCCCGGTAAGGCGCAGCAGGAGCAGCAGCACCCAGGCGCCGATGACCGACCCGATGATGCCGACGGCGTGGAAGCCGTGCACGCTCATCGAGTGGTACTCGACGAGATTCTGCAGGAACCCGCCCACGAAGGAGCCCGCGACGCCGAGCGCGATGGTTCCGAGGATGCCGATCGGGTCACGGCCGGGCATGAGCAGGCGCGCGATCGCGCCCACGATGAACCCGACGACCAGCAGCGCGATGATGAAGCCAACCATGACGGCGCGACTCCCTCCAGAGTTTCACCAGACCAGCGATGACACGATATGTCGTGTCTAGGCTGAGCGCAAATCCCATGTCCAGCGGCGGAGAGAGCCACCTCACACCCGCTCTCAAGGAAAGGTTCAGCGGGCCGCCCCTTACCCGGGACGGCGAGCCAGGGTGACCGTGCGGGTGCCGCGGATGCGCAGGTCCGTCCCGCGCCGGAGCCGCCCGTCCCCGTCCTCGCCGAGCAGCGCCGCGAGCGTCGCCTGGTCATCGGGCTCCAACCGGTCCGCGAACCCGTCGGCGAGCCTGGTAAACCAGGCGCGGGCGTACTCGACGGCGCGCGGGTGGGCCGGCGGGTCGAGGTTGATCGGGAACTCGCGCTCACCGATCACCTCCCAGCCGGCGGCGGCCAGCCGCGGCGCCCAGGCCGAGCCGAGGGTCGGCAGTTCCTCGGCGTGCGCGCGGCCGAGCCGTTCCGCCAGCCGGTCCTCGAAGCCCGGCCCGCCGAAGCCCAGGTCGGGCGGGAGGAAGCGCAGCTGCTCCGCGAACTCCGCGACCGCGATCAGGCCGCCTGGGCGGGTCGCGGCGAGGGCGTCGCCGAGCACCCGGCCCGGGTCCGCCAGGTGGTGCAGCGACATCGACGCCCAGGTCAGGTCCGGCGTGCCGAGGTCTGGCCAGCCGGCGTCCAGGTCGAACTCCAGCGCCCGCACCCGCCCGTCGAGGCCGCGGCCGGCCGCCTTGTCCCGCAGCCGCGCGAGCGCGCCGGGCTGCGACGTCCACCGCGATGACCGCGGCCGCGGGGAAGCGCTCGGCGAGCCCGAGCGCGCCGGTCCCGGTCCCCGCGCCCAGGTCCACCAGCAGCCGGGCGCCGCCAGCCGCGCTCGCGGCCCAGTCGAGCGCCGCGGACCAGTAGTCGTGCAGCACCTCGCCGTCCAGGTCGAGCAGGGCAGTCATGGAATCGTTCGGCGCGGCGTCGTGCCCGTGCCCTTGTCCCGGCGCGCCGCCGCGGGCGTGCGTGTGCTGGCTGGTCATGGCCACACGCTAGCTCCGCTTGCGGTACCGGCACAGAAAACTTGCCGATACGGCAAAGGCGCGGTAACGCGGAACGCCGCCCGGCCCGGGAGAGCGCCGTCGCGGTGCCGAGTCAGCCGCACTCGTTCCGAATAATCAAAGTCGTTTATCCCGAACGATCGCGGCTGACTCTGGCCGCCTCACCTGACTGGATCGGGGCTGGCGGGCGCGGCGGCGGGCCCCGCACCCGCGCGTCCCGTCCGTCCGTCCGCCGCCGGCGCGCCGGGCTGGGCGAGCTGATCCGGCTGGTCCCGGCTGGCCGGGCTGCCCGGGCAGGAACAGCGCCGCCAGGATCGCGCCGGCCGCCGCGACGCCGCCCGCGACCAGCGCGCCGGCCGTGAGGCCGCGCAGGAACGCGTTGGTCGACGCGAGCTGCAGTGCCTGGCCGAGAACCGGGTGACCCGCGCCGGCGAGGCCGCCCGCCGCCGCGTACGCCGCGCCGACCGACTGGTGCGCCGCCGCGGCGAGCTGGCCGGGGACGCCCGGCGGGGTGGTGGCGGTCAGCCGCGACCCGTACACGGAGAGGTAAACGCTGCCGATCACGGCCACGCCGAGCGTGCCGCCGATTAGCCGGGTGGCGTCGTTCACGGCCGACCCGACACCCGCCTTGCTCCGCGAGATGGCGCCCATGATCGACTCGGTGGCGGGCGCGGAACTCAGCCCCATGCCGAGCCCGTACAGCACCATCTGCACCGCGATGACGCCGTAGCTGAGCGAGGCGCTCGTCGTCGCCGCCACCCAGCCGTAGAACCCGGCCATCGCGACGAGCCCGGTCGTCACGACGAGCTTGGTCCCGGCCCGCACGGCGAGCTGGGTGCCCGCGACCGATCCCACGGCCACCGACATGGCGACCGGAAGCAGCCGGACGCCCGCCGACAGGGCGCTGTAGCCCCGGACGAACTGGAAGTACTGCGTGATCAGGAAGATGAAGCCGAGCAGGGTGAAGAAGGACACCGTGACCGCCATGCTCGCCGCGCTGAACCGCCGGTCGCGGAAGATCCGCACGTCCAGCATCGGGTGCGCGGCGCGCCGCTCGGCCGCGATGAACGCGGCGAGCAGCGCCGCGGAGACGGCGAACCCGGCCAGGCTGCGGCCGGCGGTCCAGCCGTAGGCGGGCGCCTCGATGATCGTGAATACGAGCAGCGCCATCGTCGCCGACGACAGCACGAGACCGGGAACGTCAGGCCGCGCCGTCTCCGGGCTCCGCGACGCGGGAACGGCGACGACCACTCCCGCCATGGCGAGCACCGCGACCGGGGCCATCGCGAAGAAGACGCTGCCCCAGCTGAAGTCCGCGAGCAGCCAGCCGCCGACGATCGGCCCGAGCGCGATCGCGACGCCGGCGACCGCGCCCCACAGGCCGATCGCCCGGGCCCGCTCCCGCCGTTCCGTGAACACGTTGGTGAGCAGCGAGAGCGTCGCGGGGAACGTCATCGCGGCGCCGAGGCCCATGACGGCCCTGGCCGCGATCAGCTGGGCCGCGCTGGTCGTGAACCCGCCGGCCAGGCTCGCGGCCCCGACGACGGCGAGTCCCGCGAGCAGCATGCCCTTGCGGCCGAAGCGGTCGGACAGGCTGCCGAAGGTCAGCAGCAGCGCGGCGAAGACGAGGTTGTAAGCGTCGACGACCCATTGCAGCTGGGTCGTGGTGGCGTGCAGCTGCCGCGTCAGGGCGGGCAGCGCGACGTTCACCAGGGTCGTGTCGAGGTTGACGAGGAACGCCGCGAGCAGCAGCGCGACGAGGATCAGCGGCTTGGATCTCATGATTTAAATACTCAAGCAGATAGTTTAAGAAGTCAAGTCGATAAACATAGATGTCAAGCAACGTAACCGCTCGTCATGGATGGTCCGATGAATGAGTTCAAATCGCGACAGGTTGACTCTTGCCGACGAGGACTTCCCGTGCAAACATCCGATCAATAGATCCGATGTTTGTTGCCCGAGGAGCGCAAGTGACGCACGTGCAGCCAGAAGAGCCAGTGACGATCCCGGCGGTGCCCCCCGTGGTTGGGAGCCCCGTGGTGGGGAGCGCCGCGGTTGGGAACGCTGCCGTGGACGGCCGGGCGGGCGCCAGAATCGTCGCGCTCGACTGCTACGACGTCCGGTTCCCGACCTCGCTCGAGCACGACGGCTCCGACGCGATGAACCCCGACCCGGACTACTCGGCGGCTTACGCGGTGCTGCGCACCGACGCGCCGGGGCTCGAGGGGCACGCGCTGTGCTTTACCATCGGGCGCGGCAACGAGGTGATGGTGACGGCGGTCGCCGCGCTGCGGCAGCACGTCGTCGGCAAGTACGTCACCGAGATCATCGGCGACCTCGGCGGGTTCAGCGCCGCGATGATCGGCGACAGCCAGCTCCGCTGGCTCGGCCCCGAGAAGGGCGTCATGCACATGGCGATCGGCGCGGTCGTCAACGCCGCGTGGGACCTCGCGGCCAAGGCGGCGGGCAAGCCGGTCTGGCGGCTGCTCGCCGACATGACGCCGGAGGAGGTCGTCGCGCTCGTCGACTTCCGCTACCTGGAGGACGCGCTGACCCCCGCCGAGGCGCTCGCCATCCTGCACGCCGGCCGGGCCGGGCGGGAGGAGCGCATCGCGCGGCTCGAACGGTCGGGGTACCCCGCGTACACGTCGACACCCGGCTGGATCGGCTACTCGGACGAGAAGCTCACGGCGCTGTCCAGGCAGGCGGTCGCCGACGGGTTCACCCAGATCAAGCTGAAGGTGGGCGCCGACACCGCCGACGACATCCGGCGCATGGCCCTCGCCAGGAAAGTGGTGGGGCCCGACATCAGGATCGCGGTCGACGCCAACCAGCGCTGGGGCGTCGCCGAGGCCGAGGCGGCGGTCGCCGCGCTCGCGCCCTGGGACCCGTACTGGGTCGAGGAGCCGACCAGCCCGGACGAGATACTCGGGCTCGCCAGGATCCGCGGCGCGATCGCGCCGGCCAAGATCGCCGTCGGCGAGCACGTCGCGAACCGGGTGATCTTCAAGCAGCTGCTCCAGGCGGGCGCCGCGGACGTGCTGACGATCGACGCCTGCCGGGTGGCGGGGGTCAACGAGAACGTCGCGATCCTGCTGCTCGCCGCGAAGTACGGCGTCGCCGTGTGCCCGCACGCGGGCGGCGTGGGCCTGTGCGAGATGGTCCAGCACCTGGCGATGTTCGACTTCGTCGGGGTCAGCGCGACCACCGACGACCGGGTGCTCGAGTACGTCGACCACTTGCACGAGCACTTCACCGACCCGGTGCGCGTCACCGGCGGTCACTACCTGGCGCCGTCGGCGCCGGGCTTTTCCGCGACACTCCGGGAACGGTCGCTGCGCGACTACGAGTTCCCCCGCGGTGCCGTCTGGCAGCAGCTGGCCGGCCACCACCTTCCCTGACCTCATGCAAGGCCAGTAAGATCCCGTCCCTCAAAGGAGAGCCATGAGACTAAGAAGACGCCTCGCTGGCACCGCGGCGCTGGCCGCCGCGGGCTTGCTTGCCGCGGCGTGCAGCTCCAGCAGTTCGAGCACCACCGGCACCGGCAGCACGGCGAGCAGCTCCGCCGGCGGCGCGGCGAGCTCGTCCGCCTCCGGCCAGGTCACCATCGGTGTCGACCTGACCTACAACAACACCGCCTTCTGGTCGGCCTACATCAACTACGAGACCCAGTACGCGCAGCAGATGCACGTCAAGCTGCTCGGCCCGCTGCTGTCGGCCGCCTCCGCCAGCTTGCAGAACCAGCAGATCGAGCAGCTGGTGAACGAGGGCGCGCAGGCGATCGTGGTGAACCCGGAGACGGCCACCAGCCTCGGCCCGGCGATCAGCTACGCGACCGCGCACCACGTGCAGCTGGTCTCCGTCGACACGATCGTCGGCGTCGGCAAGGTCTACATGGTCGTCCGCGCCTCCAACACCCTGTACGGGCAGGACGCCTGCGCCTACATCTCCTCGAAGGTGAAGTCCGGCGACGTGCTCGACCTGGAGGGCGACCTCACCTCGTCCAACGGCGCGGACCGCACGGACGCCTTCGACTCCTGCATGACGGCCAACGACCCGGGCGTGAAGGTGCTCAAGGAGCCGACCGTCTGGACGGACGCGACCGCCGTCACCGACGCGCAGAACGCCATCAACGCCTACGGCTCGCAGCTCAAGGCCATCTACTCGCAGTGGTCGAGCCCGGACACCGGGATCATCCCGCTGCTGAAGAGCAAGAACCTCGGGCCCGGCTCGTCCAGCCCGGTGATCCTGATCAGCGACGACGGCGTGCCGTTCGAGATGTGCGACGTCGGCAACGGCTCGGTCACCGCGTCGCAGTCGCAGCCCGCCAACCTGTACGCGCAGTACGCCCTCACCTACGCCGTCGACGCGGCCAAGGGCGTCAAGCTCGCCGCGGGCCAGCCGGGCGGCGGCGCGCCGGCCCTTCAGAACGTCACCTACCAGGGCGACACCAACCTCGCCGACCCGATCGTCGCCCCGTTCGTGACGAAGACCGCGACGACGCTCACGCTGGCCAGCCCGGTCGACGGGCTGCCCGCCTCGTTCACCACCACCGCGGTCAGCGACTCGACGCTGTGGGGCAACGCGTACGGCCAGGCCCACGGCGGCGTCTGCGCCTCGTCCTAGCAAGCCCGGCGGCCGGCACCCCCGCGGGTGTGCCGGCCGCCCCGTTCCCCGGAGCAGCCATCACCATGACTTCCGCCAGCCCGCCTGGCGCCGCCGGGCGGCCAGCGCGCTCGTCGAAGTGACCGGTGTCGAGAAGCGGTTCGGCACCACCCGCGCCCTGCGCGGGGTTGACCTTTCCATCGCCGCGGGCCAGTGCGTTGGCCTGGTCGGCAGGAACGGGGCGGGCAAGTCGACCCTCGTCTCGATCCTGTCCGGCCTGTCCGAGCCGGACGCGGGCACGGTGCGGTTCGGCGGCGAGCCCGCGCCCCGGGTCGGCGACATCGGCCGCTGGCGCGAGTGGATCGCCACGGTGTTCCAGCACTCGATGATCGTGCCGCACCTGTCGGTCGCGGAGAACGTCTTCCTCGGCGCCCCGCCGTCGATGTTCGGGCCGTCAGCCGGAGGCCCGGGGGTGGTGAGCTGGCGCGCGATGCGCAGGAGCACGCGCGACATCATGGGGGAGTGGGGGCTCGACATCGCGCCGGAGACCCCCTGCCGCGAGCTGTCCGTCGAGCAGCTCCAGGTCGTCGAGATCGCGCGGGCGCTGGCCCGCGGGGCCCGGTGCGTGCTGCTCGACGAGCCCACCGCCGCGCTTGAGCGCCAGGCCAGCCAGCGGCTGTTCGACCGGGTGCGGCAGCTCACCGCCGCGGGCGTGGCCGTGCTGTACATCTCGCACCACCTGGAAGAGGTCTTCGAGATCTGCCAGGACGTCGCCGTGCTGCGCGACGGCGAGCTGCGTGCTCGCCGCGCCCACCGCCAGCCTCAGCAAGGACGACCTGGTCGCGGCCATGGTCGGCGGGGTCGCCACGGCCGCGCCGCCGAGGTCACGGGCCGGGCGCCGCTGGCACTGGACGCGGGGCGACGGGCACCGCGCGGCCGGCGAGCGGTGACCGCGGCCCCGGGACGGGTGACGCCGCGCGGGCGACGAGGTGCTCGCCGTCGACGGCCTCAGCTCGGACTCCACCCGCGGGCGCCTGTCCGGCGTGTCGCTGCGGGTGCACGCCGGCGAGGTCGTCGGCGTCACCGGCCTGCTCAGCGCGGGCGTGGCCACGATCGGGCGGGTGATCGCCGGCGCGGAGGCCGCCGCGGGCGGCGAGGTCCGCCTGCGCGGGCGGCGCGTCCCCTCCGGGCAGCGCGCCGCCGCCCAGCGCGCGGGGATCGGCTACATCCCCGAGGACCGCCGCGCGGAAGGGTTCGTGGCGCACCTCGGCGTCGCCGAGAACACCACGATGACCATCACCAGGGAGCTGTCCGGGCGGTTCGGCGTGCTCCCGCCGCGCCGCCGGGCCGTCGCCGCGGCGCCGATCACCTCCCGGCTGTCGCTGGTGTCATCGGGCCCGGCCCAGCCGGTCGCGGAGCTGTCCGGCGGCAACCAGCAGAAGGTCACCGTCGCGCGGACGCTCGCGCACCACCCGTCGCTCATCGTCGCGATCACGCCGACCCGGGGCGTGGACGTCGCGTCGAAGGAACTGCTGCTCAGCTCGCTCGCCAGCGTGGCCGCGGCCAGCGGCGCGGGCGTGCTGCTGTGCACCGACGAGCTGTCCGACCTGGAGATCTGCGACCGGGTGCTGGTGCTCGTCCGCGGCGAGGTCTTCACTGAATTCAGCCGACCGCCCTTCGACCGTGACGCGCTGATCCTCGCGACGGAGGGCATGATTACCGGACAGGAAGAGGAATGATCTCGAACCAAGCACCCCAGGGCCGGGCTCCCGCCGTCCGGGTCGGCGACGGAGCCCTGTCCCGCGCCGGCGGGACCATCGGGTCGCGGCTGCGCGGCATGAACGTCAGCGTGCTGCGCGAGGTGGCGCTGCTGCCGGTGCTGGTGCTGCTGATCGTCGTCGGGACCGTGGTCAGCCCCGCGTTCTTCACCGTGTCGAACTTCGCGGGCATCGGCCAGCAGAGCTCGGCGCTCGGCGTCGTCGTGGTCGGCGAGAGCCTGATCCTGCTGATCGGCGGCATGGACCTGTCGCTCGAGTCGACGTTCGGCCTCGCCCCGATGGTCGCGGCCTGGCTGATCGTGCCGGTCGCCGCCTACGGCGCCGGCACCGACCTCAGCCCCTACCTCGGCATCCTGGTGCTGCTCGCCGTCGGCGCCGTCGTCGGCCTGGTCAACGGCCTGCTGATCGTCAAGGGCAGGCTGAACGGGTTCATCGTGACCCTCGGCATGACGATCGTGCTCGCCGGCCTGCAGAACGGCATCGTCAAGGCCCAGTCGCTGTTCAACCTGCCGTACCCGTTCGGCTACCTCGGCTCGGCGTCCTACGGCCAGCTGCCGGTCTCGCTGATCGTCGCCGTGGTCATCTTCGCGGCTGACCGGGCTGTTCCTGCGCTACCACCGGGCCGGCCGCGCCATCTACGCGGTCGGCGGCAACCCGGCGGCCGCCCGGGCGGCGGGCATCAAGGTCGAGCGGGTCAAGATCGGCGTCTACGTCGCGGGCAGCGTGCTCGCCGCGGTCGGCGGGCTGATGGAGGCGGGCCGGGTCTCGGCCGTCACCGGCCAGCAGGGCTACGGCGAGGGCATCATCTTCTCGGTCTTCGCCGCCGCGGTGATCGGCGGCGTGAGCCTGAAGGGCGGGCGTGGCAACATGGTCGGCGCGGCGTCCGGGGTGATCCTGCTCGGCATCGTGCAGGACATCCTCGACCTGGCGAACGTGTCGAACTACTGGATCGAGGCCATCGACGGCGCGGTGATCCTCTTCGCGCTGGTCCTGGCCCGGGTCGTCGGCGGCGAGTCCACCGCGGAAGAAAGGTAAGGCAGTTCAATGGCGGAACTGAGCGGGCTGGCGGCAGTCGTCACCGGCGGCGGGTCCGGGATCGGGCTGGCGGCCGCCCGGCTGCTCGCGGCGCGCGGCGCGCGGGTCGCGGTGCTCGACCTCAAGCCGACGGACGAGTTCACCGGGCTGAGCGCCGACGTCACCGACGACGCCTC
The DNA here is from genome assembly GCA_963850115.1 of uncultured Actinomycetota bacterium. GTDB lineage: Bacteria > Actinomycetota > Actinomycetes > Streptosporangiales > Streptosporangiaceae > Trebonia. The sequence continues at coordinate 14,807 of CAWKKG010000014.1, read as the reverse complement.
GGTCAGGGCGGCGGTCGATGCCGCCGCCAACCGCCTCGGCGGCATCGACATCCTGGTCAACAACGCGGGCATCGGCGCGGCGGGCACGGTGGCCGACAACGCCGACGACGAGTGGCACCACGTGTACGACGTCAACGTCGTCGGGATCGTCCGGGTGACCCGCGCCGCGCTGCCCTACCTGCGCGCGTCGGCGCACGCGGCGATCGTCAACACCTGCTCGATCGCGGCGACGGCGGGCCTGCCGCAGCGGGCGCTGTACTCGGCGACGAAGGGCGCGGTGCTCGCGCTGACGCTCGCGATGGCCGCCGACCACCTGCACGAGGGCATCCGGGTCAACTGCGTCAACCCGGGCACCGCCGACACCCCGTGGGTCGGCAGGCTCCTCGACGCGGCCGCCGACCCGCTGGCCGAGCGCGCGGCCCTGGAGGCCCGGCAGCCGATGGGACGGCTGGTCACCGCGGACGAGGTGGCGGCGGGCATCGCCTACCTCGCCAGCCCGCTCGCGGCGTCGGTCACCGGCACGGCGCTCGCGGTCGACGGCGGCATGGCCGGCCTGCGCCCGCGGCCGCGTTCGTGACCGGCGAGCAGCCGGCCGTCCCTTCCTTGCCGTCGCGGCCGCTCGGCCGCTCCCGGGTCCGCGTCACCGAGCTGGCCTTCGGCGGCGCGGCCATCGCCGGCCTGTACACCGAGGTGAGCGACGACGACGCGCGGGCCGCGGTCGACGCGGCGTGGGACGGCGGGATCACGCACCTTCGACACCGCGCCGCACTACGGCCTCGGCCTGTCCGAGCGGCGGCTCGGGGCCGCGCTCAGGCACCGGCCGCGGGACGAGTACGTGATCTCCACCAAGGTCGGGCGGCTGCTTGAGCCCGCCGCGGCCGGCCGCCTGGTCGGCCCCGACCCCGGGGGGCTTCGCCATCCCGGCCCGCTACGTCAGGCGGTTCGACTTCAGCGCCGACGGCGTCCGGCGGAGCCTCGCGGCCAGCCTGGACCGCCTCGGCCTCGACCGCGTCGACATCGCGTTCATCCACGACCCCGACGACCACGGCGAGCAGGCCTTCCGCGAGGCCTACCCCGCGCTCGAGCGGCTGCGCGCGGAGGGCGCCGTCGGCGCGATCGGCGTCGGCATGAACCAGGCCGAGATGCTCACCAGGTTCGTCACCGACACCGACGTGGACACGGTGCTGGTCGCCGGCCGCTACACGCTGCTTGACCGGAGCGCCGGCCGGGAACTGCTGCCCGCCGCACTGGGCCGCGGCGTCTCGGTCATCGTCGGCGGGGTGTTCAACTCCGGCGTGCTCGCCGCCCCCGTCGCGGGCGCGACCTACGACTACCAGGCGGCCCCGGCGGAGCTGATCGACGAGGCCAGGCGCCTGGCGGAGACGTGCGCGCGCTACGGCGTGCCGCTGCGGGCGGCGGCGGCCCGCTTCCCGCTCACCCACCCGGCGGTCGCCAGCGTGCTCATCGGCGTGCGCAGCGCGGCCGAGGTCACCGACGCGCTCCGGCTGCGCGCCCTTGACATCCCCGCCGCGCTGTGGGATTCCCTTGCTACCGCTGACGAGGGAGGCCGGCCGTCATGACCGTCATCGATGCCCACCATCACGTCTGGGATCTCGCGGTCAGGGACCAGCCGTGGATCGACGGCCGCACGATGGCCGCGATCAGGCGCACGTTCACCGTCGATGACCTGCGGCCGGCGGCGCTGGCCGCCGGGGTCGGCGCGACCGTGGCCGTGCAGACCGTCACGGTGGCCGGAGGAGACGCCGGAGCTGCTCGCCCTCGCGGAGGCCGACCCCTTGGTCGCCGGCGTGGTCGGCTGGACCGACCTGACCAGCCCCGCGGTCGCCGACGAGCTGGCCCGGCTCGCCGACGGCCCCGGCGGCGGCCGGCTGGTCGGCATCAGGCACCAGGTGCAGGAAGAGCCGGACCCCGACTGGCTGCGCCGCCGCGACGTCATCCGCGGCCTGCGCGCCGTCGCCGCCGCTGGCCTGGCCTACGACCTGCTGGTGCGGCCGCACCAGCTGCCCGCCGCCGCGGCGGCCGCGGCGGCCGTGCCGGGCCTTACGCTGGTCCTCGACCACGCGGGGAAGCCGCCGGGTCGGCGGCGACCTCGGGGCATGGGCGGCGGCGGTCCGCGCGCTCGCGGCGCTGCCGAACACGGCGTGCAAGCTGTCCGGGCTGGTGACCGAGGCACCGCGCGGGCGCGCCGGCGGAGGCGTTCGCCGCGGTGGCCGACGTGGTACTCGACGCCTTCGGCGCCGACCGGGTCATGTTCGGCTCTGACTGGCCGGTCTGCCTGCTCGGCCGCGACTACCCGGGCGTGATGGCGCTGGCCAGGTCGCTGACGGCCGGGCTGTCGCCGGCGGAGCGGACGGCGGTGTTCGGCGCGACGGCGGCCCGCGCCTACGGGCTGGGCGGGGTCGCCGAGCCCGGGGACGATGCCGGGGACGCGGAAACGAGACGGGAAGCGGGAGCGGCGCCGTGGCACTGACAGACGAGGCGATCGGCAAGATCAAGGAGATGATCATCTCCGGCCGGGTCCGGCCCGGGGAGAAGCTGCCAAGGGAGGCCGACCTCGCGGCCGAGCTTGGCCTGTCCCGCAACTCGCTGCGCGAGGCGGTGAAGGCGCTCACCCTGGTCAACGTCCTCGACGTGCGGCAGGGGGACGGCACGTACGCGACGAGCCTCGCGCCGTCGCTGCTGCTCGAGGCGCTGAGCTTCATCATCGACTTCCACCAGGACGACACCGTGCTCGAGTTCCTCGAGGTGCGCCGCATCCTTGAGCCGGCCGCCACCGGGCTCGCCGCGGTGCGGATGTCGCCGGAGGATAAGGCCGAGCTCGGCAAGATCCTGGACGCCGTCACCGTGGAGTCGCCCGTCGATGACTTCGTCGCCACCGACCTTGAGTTCCACAAGAAGATCGCGGTCGGCGCGGGCAACTCGGTGCTCGCGTCGCTCGTCGACAACATGTCGCTGCCGACGGCGCGGGCCAGGATCTGGCGGGGCATGACGGAGCCGCGGGCCCTGGAGCGCACGCTGGCCGAGCACCGGGCCATCCACAGCGCGATCCTGTCCGGCGACGCCGACCTGGCCCGCTCCTGGGCGACGGTGCACATCGCCGGCATCGAGTCCTGGCTGCGCACCACCCTGACGGACTTACCCGCGCTCGCCGCCGCGCGCTCGAAGCCGCTGTTTTCTCCCTCGTCGGTCAGTCGCTCGGCTCGCCGTCGCTCGCCGCTCGCGCCCCGCAGTCGCGAGGCGATCCGGCGGGCGCGCGCTTCGGCTCGCGCTCGGATTACCCGCGTCGTCAGTCCTGCTCGATGACGCATTCCACGACGGCGGCCTGGCCGGCGTCGACCGCGGCGAGCGCGCGGCGCAGCGCGGGCACCAGGTCCTCGGCCTTCTCGACCCGCTCGCCGTGGGCGTGGCAGGCCGCGGCGAGCGCGGGGTAGTCCGGGGCCGAGGTGAACCGGGTGCCGACCGCCGTCTTGCGCCGGGCGGAGACGCCCTCGGGGAACAGACCGTAGACCGGGCAGCCTGCTGGCCCGGTAGCCGCTGTTGTTCAGGATCACCGCGAGGAACGGCGTGCCCCACTCGGCGGCCATCATCAGCGCCGAGGTCGGCACGCCGAAGAGGAACGCCCCGTCGCCGGTCACCGCGATCACCCGGCGGTCCGGGCGGGCCAGCTTCACCCCGAGCGAGCCGCCGAGCGCCCAGCCGAGCCCCGGCGCGAAGGGCCCCGTCAGGGTCCCGGGCCGGGTCCGCTCCAGGCCCGTGTACACGGCCTCGGCGTTCGTCACCGCTTCCTCGATGACGATGTCCTCGGCGTCGATCACCTCGTTCAGCGCGGCCATCACGCCGAGCGGGGTCAGCGGGCCGCTCTCCGGCACCTGGCCGGGCGCGGACGGCGCGCTCGCGCCGCTGCGCTGACCCGGTCCGCGAACCGCCGGGCGACCTCCGGCTGAGCGCTCGGCGATCCCGGTGAGCTCGGCCACGATGGCCGCGAGCGCGGCGGGCCCGTCGGCCTGGACGGCGACGTCGACGGGGTACGACCACAGCGGCATCGACGCCTTGGCCGGGTCGGGGTCGACGTGGAACACCTGGACGTCCTCGCGCAGGGTCACCGTGTCCGGCAGCCAGGGCACGTCGCTCTCCACCAGCAGGATCACGTCCGCGGCGGAGATCGCGGCGGCTCCGTCCGCCCGGCCCGCCACGTTCGACGGATGCCGCGAGGAGCATGTTCACCGGGCCGCCCTCCAGCCGGCCGGTCACGGGCAGCCCGGCGAGGTCGGCCAGGGCCTCGACGGCCGCGAACCCCTCGTCGGTCCGGCCGGCCCGGCAGGTCACGAGCACCGGCGCCTCCGCCGCGGCCAGCGCGGCGGCGATGCGCGCGACCGCGTCCGGCGCGGGTGCGGGCGGCACCGCGACCGCGAAGCCCGTCACCCGCGAGTGGTCGAGGCGCGGCGGGTCCATCAGCACGTCGCGGGACACCGTCAGGTACGCCAGGCCGGCCGGCGAGCTGGCCGCGACCTGCACGGCGCGGCCGATCGCCCGGTCGAGCATCTCCGGCCGGGTGATCTCCTGGATCCACTTGGCGTAGCCGCGGATGATCCCCGGCTGATCGGGGACGTCCTGCTGCCACTGGATCGGGGCGTTGCGGCCGCCGGACGGGCCGTCTCCTCCCCGTACGGGGTCTTGCCGGCGATGACGATCACGCCGGCCCGGTCGCGCAGGACGTTGTGCACTTGCGCGCCCAGGTTCTGGGTGCCCGCGTCCACGTGCACGAAGATCGCCTGCGGGCGTCCCGTCATCTTCCAGTACGCGTGCGCGGCGGCGAGGGACACGCTCTCGAAGGTCGACAACAGCACCGTCGGCACCGGGAGGCCCGCCTCCGCCAGGGAGTACACCGCCTCCTGCACCGGGGCGGTGTCGGTGCCCGGGTTGAGGAACAGGTACTCCACCCCGTGCGCCGCCAGCAGCGACACAAGATGCTCGGCCGTTGTCTTCAGCTTCACTTAGCCTCCAGGGAGTGCGGCCCGCGCCCGGTCGCCAATCCAGGCGCACACGTCGGTCACCCCGCATGATCTCGCGCGGACGCGGTTCGCGCCAACCCGCCCTGTGCCGGAGCCCAAGACGAGTATCCCAGCCTGCTCGTTTTCAACGAGAAGGGTCTTGATAAGGTAAGGCTTCCCTAATATATTCACCGAGGTGCCGGAGAACCGTCAGTCAGGAGCTACCACATGATCGCTACCCTCGTGATCTTCATGCGGGAAGGGATCGAAGCCAGCATGATCGTGGCGATCCTGCTGGCCTATCTCAACCGGATAGGGCAGCGCCGGTACTTCCGTGACGTGTTCATCGGGGTTGGCGCGGCGCTCGCGCTCGCCGCGGGCGGCGGGATCGCCGCCTACCTCACCATCCGCCAGTACGACGGCTCGAACGTGCAGACCGTCTTCGAGACGGGAACCTACCTGCTCGCGGCCGTCGTGCTGACCTACATGACGTTCTGGATGCGAGGCCACGCCCGGGGGCTGTCCGGAGAACTCCGGGCCCGCGCCGACGCCGCGCTCACCCGCGGCGCGCGCACCGGACTGGCCCTGCTCGCCTTCCAGGCCGTGGGACGCGAGGGCCTGGAGACGGTGGTCTTCACGCTGGCCATCATCTTCTCCACCTCCACCCAGGGCGCCCTCCTCGGCGCGGTGATCGGCCTGGTCATCTCGCTGACGATCGCGTTCTTCATCTACCGCCTGGGGCACAAGCTCAACCTGAGCCGCTTCTTCATGGTCATCGGGGCGCTGCTGATGTTCTTCGCCGCCGGGCTGCTCGCCGACGCGGTGGAGAACATGCAGCAGCTCGGCTGGCTGAACTTCCTCACCCGCCCGCTATGGAATACCGGCGGGGTGCTGAGCGAGGGCAGCACGCTCGGCGACATCGCTCACTCGTTCGTCGGCTACGCCGACAGCCCGACGTTGCTCCAGGTGCTGGTGTACCTCGCCTACCTGGGCACGGTGCTGTTCTTCTTCCTCCGCGCGGGCCAGCGCGGCAAGGCGCCCGCCGCCCCCGCCGCGGTCTCCGGCCCGTCCTCGGCTCCGCCTCCTCCGCTCCGGCCTCGCCTACCCCGGCCTCCTGAGGCCGGGCTCACCCCCGTGACGGCGCGGCCAGCGCCGGGCCCGCGGCCCGGCGCAGGCCAGGCACGTCGGTGAGGATGATACGGCGCTGCCCGGTCCTGATCAGGCCGCGCTTGCGCCAGGCGTTGAGCGCGCGGGCGACGGTGGCGCGCGAGGTCCCGGCCAGGCTGGCCAGCTCGTCCTGGGACAGCGGGAGCGCGATCTCGATGACGCCCTCCGACTGGCCGCCCAGCCGTTCCGCGAGGCCGATGAGCAGGCCGGCGAGCCGCTGCGCGCCGCTGGTCACCGCGTGGACCCGCAGCATCGCCTCCGCGTCGCGCCAGCGGTGGACGATGACCCGACGGTAGGCGCGGTTGCCGCCCAGGTGGGTGTCGAGGAAAGAGCTGAACCGGTCATACCCCACGATCAGCGCCCGCACGGGGCCCACCGCCTGCATCGTGGCGTTCCTGACCCCGGTCGTGACGCCGGCCGTCTCCCCGACGACGTCGCCGGCGCCGCGGAGCGCGAGGACAGACTCGCGACCGTCCGCGGTCACGCTCATGACCTTCACCCAGCCGTCGAGCAGCACGAACACGTGCGTCACGGGATCACCCTCGACGCACAGGGCCGCACCAGGCGGATACTCCCGTTCCCGGCCAAGGGAGGAGAGGACCCGCTGCTCCTCGTGGGGTAGCAGGTCCCAGAAGCCTCGGCCGGATCGACTCGGCTGTCATGCTCTAACGATGAGCTATCGGACCGATGCTGACAATTGCCCGGCGCTCGGCCGCGCCCCGGTTAGCGGCCGAGCGCGTCCTGGTCACCGGCCGAGGACGATGATCATGGTCCACACCAGGAAGCAGCCGCCCGTGAAGTACGTCCACGTGTCGGCGAACTGCGTGCGGTACCTGGCCAGGCGGGCCGCCCCGAGCAGCAGGTACGCCCGGTTCCACGTCCACTCCGCGGGATCGGCGCCCACCGGCGGCAGGGTCACCCAGCCTGGCCGCGGGTCGAGCGGGGCGCCGGTCACCCAGCGCAGCTCGCTGACCGCGTTGAGGGTCGGCCGGCCGGCCCTTGCCAGCAGGAAGGCGGCGACCAGCCAGCAGAAGACGATCCCGCCGAGCAGGCCGAGGTTGACGAGGCCGGCCAGGCCCGGTCGCAGTGCCCGGCTCGCGAGCCCCGCCTCCAGGGCGAGCCCGATCGCGACCCCGCCGAGCAGGCACCCGTCGGTCAGCATGCTGCCCTGAGTGTCGCGCAGCAGGTTCGCCATTTCCGTGATGACCGCACCAGCAGGCCCCTGATCTGGCAGTGCCTGCGCGGGGGCGGGCTGCTCCCCGATGTCGTCGTCGTTGAGCTGTGTCGCCTCGTGCTTTCGCATCGGCCAGGCTGCTGGTGCGGTCATGCTGTGCTCTCCCCGTTGGTGCCTCGCGTTCGGCTTAAGCGAATCAGGGTGAGCCGCACCGCACTGCGCCACGCGAGACAGCCCGGCTGTCTCAAGTGAGACAGCCGTCGGTACCCTGCCTTGACATCCAGTGCGCCTGTCCAAAAATGTCCATGGGCGTCCACGAGTGTCTTGTGAAGATTGGAGCCCGTGGCATGCGTGGTCGTCAACTTGCTGGATCTCTTTGTACGGACTTGACCTTGTAGGAGTGCCTGCGCGGTCGCTTTGCCTTCTGGATGTTGCGCTGTCAGGCGGACGGGTGCCGCGAATTTCTACCTCCCCGGTGGCCTAGAGCCGTGGCCGAGGCATGCCAGAATTGCTCCTGGCCGCTGACGCCGCTGTGGCATGGTGCGGTACTCGCAGACTTTCCCCAACTAAAGTGACAAATTCGTTCAAGGATCGTCCGGAGATCCAATGAGCCCGCAGAAGCAAGAGCTGAATTCCGTCATTCCCGACCTGCGGGAGCTCTCGCTGGAACGGCTCGCCGAGCTGGGCGATTCGGTCCTCGCCCACTCGATCGCCCTGTACCGTCAGCGGCTCAAGGAAACCGGCGTACCGCTGAGCTCTTTCCAGTGCGAGGATCTGAGCAGCCACCTGATCTCGACCCGGCGGGAAGGTCCACCTTGATCACCACCCATTCGCTGTCGGCGGACGCCTTCACGGCGCTCGCCGGCGGCGCCGGCGACAGCGTCGGTCGTCAGGCAACTGCGCGAGGCGCAGCTCAGTCAAGCACCTGATGCTGCTGCACGTCGTGGCCGAGGCCGCCGACGAGGTCGATCCACCGTCGCGCGCCAGCGCGCCGCCTTCCGCGCGGGCTACCGGCTGCTCGCGGAGGCGCAGGCAGCCGATCCCGCCGCCGTGGCCCGGCTGCTCGGCCTGCCGCACATCGGGAGCTGGGCGCACGACTGCCTGGCCTGCCTGGACAACGGGTCGCCGCCCGACTTCGGCTACCTGGCCGCCGTCGCCGCCGCGGCGGCCGTCGGGCTGGCATCCGGTTCGAGATCGATGTCCCGGTCACGGACGGCCGCGTGCTCGCTTCCCGGCCTTGGCTGCCTGGAGGTGGCCGGCCAGGGCGGATTGGGTCAGGCTCAGCAGCGATGGCGAGCGCCTGCGGGTCGGCGAGGACATCGACGTGGCGTGCGCCGCCCTCGTGCCAGACGACGGGTCGGGTGGCGCGGTGCCGCACTGGCGCGGAACCCCGCTGGTCCGGGCGGTGGCCGACGGGCACACCTGGGAGGTGCTGCTCGAGACCGCCGACCGCTACCTGGACCGCTACACGCTGCCCATGCTCACCGCGATGACGGCGGCCGAGGTCGCGAACTGGCGGCAGCTGATCCAAGCCGCCTGGGAACTGCTGGTCCGCCACCATGACTGGGCGGCCGGGCCGATCGCGCGACGGCGTCAACGTCATCGTCCCGCTCGTGCCGCGGTCCGACCTGGACAGCGCGACTTCTCCGGCGGCCTTCGGCGCCATCGCGACCTCCCTGCCGCCGTCCGCGGTCAGTCATGGCCGAGACCCTGGTTCACGAGTTCCAGCACATCAAGCTCTGCGGCCTGATGGACATGCTGCCGCTCATCGAGCCGAGCGACGAGCGGGGCTACGCCCCGTGGCGCGATGACCCGCGCCCCATGGGCGGGATCTTGCAGGGGGTCTACGCGTTCGCCGGCATCGTGCGCTTCTGGGACGTGCAGCGGCGCGTGGAGACCGAGCCGGACGACGTCCTCCGCGCCAGCGTGCTGTATGAGCGCTGGCGGCTGGCCATCGAGCTCGTCGCCGGCGCCCTGCTCGACAGCGGCGTCGCTCACCCCGGACGGCGTCCGTTTCGTCACCGTGCTCAGGGAGCGGGGCAGCGCCGGCGGAGTCCGGCCCCGTGCCCGCCGAGGCGGCCGCAGGATCGCCCGCGAGGTCGCCCTCGACAACTGGCTGACCTGGCAGCTGAGGCACACGGCGCTCGATGCCGCCGGGGTCGCCGCCTGGCGGACCGCCTACCGGCGCGGCGAGCCGCTCGGCGGCCGGGCGCTTCCCGAGGCCCGGATCGAGGACGACATCAGGAAGATCGACTCCATCGCGCAGGAGCCGCCTGCTGAACATGCGCTACCAGGAGCCGCAGCGGTACCGGCAGCTGTCCGCGGCGGACGCTCCCGAGCTCGGCGCGGCCGACGCCCTGCTGGTCCGGCGGTGACGCGGAGCGCCGCGGTCGCGGCCTACCGCGAAGCGCTCGCCGGCTGAGCCGGACCCGGCCGCCTGGATCGGCCTGGCGCTGGCGGTCCACCGGCTCCCGGCGAGCCGTCGCGGCCGGTATTCGCCAGCTCACCTGCCGCTGCTATTCGAAATGCACGCGTGCCTTGCCGCCAGGGGTATCCACGCCGATCCGCTGGATTTGGCGGCCTGGTTCGAATGACATGGGCGCAGCAGGCCCAGCATCCGGCTCCGTGGCCGCTACTCGACCTCGACGTGCGCGAAGATCCGGGAAGCGGGACATCAGCCGTCCCTTTCCGGCAATTCATCCTGAAGGTCCATAGTCGTTGCAATTTGTCGTGCTCCTATTGCTACGTCTATGAAATGGCGGACCAGGGCTGGCGGGGGCTGCCCAAGCGAATGAGCCAGCCGGTGGTCGGCAAAGCCGTCGAGCGCATTGCCGAGCACGCGGACAAGCACGGCCTCGCCGAGCGTCGATGTCATCCTGCATGGCGGCGAGCCGCTGCTCGCGGGGGCGGAGTGGCTGGCCGACCTGGTCGGCTCGCTTCGCGCGCGCGTGCCCGCCCAGGTGAACGTGGCCATCCAGACCAACGGCACCCTCCTCGACCGTGCCGATGCTGGCCGCGCTCAAGAGCCTGGGGATCAAGGTAGGCGTCAGCCTGGACGGGGACGCCGAGGCGACCGGGCGGCACCGGCGCTACGCCAACGGCCGCAACAGCTTCGACGCGGTCGCCGCACGGCCTTGACCTGCTGCGGTCGCCGGAGTTCGCGGACTGCTACAGCGGCATCCTGTGCACGATCGACGTCGAGAACGACCCGGTGAGCACCTACGAGGCGCTGCTCAAGTTCGCCCCTCCGGCGCTTGACCTGCTGCTGCCGCACGCGAACTGGAGCTCGCGCCCCGCCTGGCAGCGGCGTACGCGGACTGGCTGATCAGCGTCTTCGAGCGCTGGTACACCGCGCCGCGGCAGGAGACGCGAATCCGCCTGTTCAGCGAGCTCATCCAGCTCGTCCTCGGCCATCCCGGCGAAGTGGAGGGGCTCGGGCTGCTGCCGAGCACGCTGATCGTGGTCGACACCGACGGCTCCATCAAGCAACTCGACTCGCTCAGCTCGGCCTATCCCGGTGCCGCCGACACCGGCCTGGACGTCATGTCGGGCAGCTTTGACGACGCCCTTGACCATCCGACGACGGTGGCCAGGCAGATCGGTGTCGACGCGCTCTCAGCGCAGTGCCGGGCCTGCCCGGTCATGGAGATCTGCGGCGGCGGCCTCTACCCGCACCGGTTCAGGAGCGGGAAGGCTTCCGCAACCCCTCCGTCTACTGCGAAGACCTGCTCAGCTCATCACCCACGTGCGCGACCGAGTCGTCGCGGACCTGTCGCCTCTCATTTCTGCTATCATACCCTTGCCGATCCTCTGTCATGGTCTCGTTCGGCAATCACGTCTTGCTTGCGAGGATCGTGGTGCATGTACTCCGTTGGCCTACTCACTTCGGCCGTAGCGAGCGACGGAATCCCGTGCTCTCAGCACACTAAAAAGGGCTGAAAGTGACGAAATAAGCTCTGGACCAATGCGCCTGCCGGCTCAATCGCCCTGCTTGTGGGTCTCATGATCGCTGCTACGCCTCTGAGCTCTGTCAGGCGACGATTACGCAATTTGGATCCGCTCTGATCGGCCATTCGCGCGCGGGAGTCGACGGTCGATTCTGCGAAGCGTATCGTCGGCGTGATCTAGTGCAACTCGGCAAGACGTCCTCCTGCATGTCGGGCCGGTAGCATGTTGTCCTGCGCGAACGATGAACTGTCGTAGGATCGGAAAAATTCTGGTTCCTAACGGCTCACGCAGCCGCAGAAGGCGCGGGACCTATCGCCATATACAGCCCAGTCGATCCCGATACCCGGCACCCTCGAAGAGGTCGGCGCGTGGCGCGTAACTTACTCACTGGTGAAGATCCAGACTTGTGTACCTGGGCTTCTCTGTCGCTCATCGTTCTCACTGCCATGCAGAACACGTACGACTGACCCTCTGCACTACTTGTGTCATCCTGCTATCTTGACGTCACCGGTGACATCGCACACATAGGCCAGATTGAGTCTTGCTCGTCAATTGTGAAATCGGATCTGATAAGCTCGTAGGCTCCGCTAGCCTAGAGGTCGTACGGTTCGATTTCCGCGGTCAGCCGGGTTCGCTGCGCCGCCGCCCGTGCCTCGGGATGCTCCAGGGTGAGTGTCCGCTCGTACCTGCGGAGCACCTCGGCCAGGCGCCGGTCTCCGCTGGCCCTGTCCCCGGCGGCGGCCTCGTCGCTGGACAGGTTGGCCGCCGCCATCAGCGTGTCCGGGTGATCCGTCGCCGAGGTACGAGACGGCATTTGTCGAGCGTTTCCTGGCCGAGTCGGATCGCCTCGCCGAGCCTGCCGCACGCGGCCAGGTCGGAGGCGTAGTTGATGTTCGCCGACAGGGTGAACGGGTGCCTGTCGCCGTGGATCCTGATGAAGCCCTTCCTGGCCTGGTCGTCATAGGGAAGCGCCATGTCCGGGCGCCCCGCCACGCGCAGCACCGACGCGAGATTCACCAGGACGGTGTAGAGGAGAACGTCGGGAGCGCCGGATTCCCGGCACAGGTCGTGGGTCTGACGGGCCAGTTCCTCGGCGCCGGGCAGATCCCCGACCGCGCGCCTGTCGTTGATCAGGTCGGCGGCGGCCCGCAGCGTGTACATGTGGTCCAGCGCCCAGGTAGTCACGGCACCGCTGGAGCACGTGCTCGCTTTCCTGCAGCGCGTCCCAGTGATGGCCGGCCTTGCGCAGCGCGGTGGCGAACCCCTCGCACGCGTGCAGCCAGCGGATGTTCTCCCGGCCCCCGGCCGCCTCGAACGCGCCGACGACCCGCCGTGCGATGTCGAGCGACTCCTGGTAGCGGCCGAGGCCGCGCAGGTCGCGAGCCACCGCGTTCGAGGAGTTGAGGGTGTACATGTCATCGGCGCCCAGGATCCGGCGGCGATCCGCGAGGGTGCGCTCGTCGGTCTCCAGGGCGTCACGGAACTGGCCGAGCTGCCGGTAGTCGACCGCGATGTTGTTCCTGACGTTCAGCGTGCGCTCGTGATTCGCCCCGAAAACGGTCTCGAATCTGTTCAAGGATGCTGAGGTCCAGGGTCAGCGCCTCGCGAAACTGGCTATGGCCGCGCAGGACCGCGCCGTAGATGTTCTCGCACAGCAGCAGCGCCTTGAACCCGTCGCCCTCGGTGTAGCGCTGCAGCAACGGGACGGATCCGCAGGATCAGCTCGTGCGCGTCGGCCGCGTGGCCGCCGATGTACATGGCGATGGCGACCTCGACGGACAAGGCCAGCACCTGCAGGTCATCCTCGCCGAGGGTTTCCCGCCACACGTCGAGGGCGTCCTGGCCGAACTTCATCGCCTCGACGTGGCCGCCGCGCAGGTGCAGCCGCCGGACCTGGTCGATGATGAGCGCGCGCAGCGCCGGGTTCTTTGTGTGCAGGAACCGGTAGTCGGACTCCAGATGCTGAAGCGAGAGGTCGTAGACCTGGTCGTTGCTCCCCTGATCCGGGTTGCCGGGATTCGACCTGGCCAGCAGCGTGTCGGCGGCGGCGCGGTACGCGCGGAACGCCTCGATCCGGTCCAGCCGGAGCCGCCCCTGGGTGACGGCCTGGACCACCCGGTGCACCTGGATCAGGTCCCTGGCGCCGTCGACCCTGGCCAGCGACAGCCGGTGCAACTGGGTGGCGGCGGCCCGGAACCGCTGCGGCGAGGAGAGCAACTCGGCGAGGCCGGGCGGATTGTCGATGCCCGCCGCGGGCTGCAGGAAAAGCTCGGCTGCGATCGGTTCCGGCGAGAAGAACGAGCACAGGTTGAACAGGTGCTCGGCATCGGGCGTCAGCAGCGTGATCGACATCGCCCAGGTGCCGGAGACCGGGGCCGGGAGATCCGAATCCGTCGGCTGCTCGCTGAGCAGCTGGTGGGCGTTCTCGGTGAACCGGGCCAGGTACTCCTCGACGCTCTGACCAGTCTCGGCCAGGTACGCGGCCGCGTGCTCGACCGCGATGGGCAGGTGGCCGAGCGTCATCGCCAGCCGCCTGGCCTCGCTCACCCGCCGCGCGTCCTCCGCCGCGGCGAGCCCGTTTCCCTCGGCCAGGCCGCGGACCGTGCGCCGCAGGAAGCTGACGGACTCCGCGTCGGTGAAGGGCGACATCTCGATGCTGTCCGCGACTATGTAGCTTGGCCAGTTCGGCTGCCGGGCGGTAATGATGACGTGCCCCTCCGGTCGGCTGGCCGGTATGTACTTCTGCAGGTCAAGCGGATTGGCGGCATTGTCGAATACGAGCAGCCAACTCGGCGAGGCGCCCGATTGCAGCGTTTCGAGTACGGCCGCTACCGTCCTGTCGCGGGCGCTGTCCGTGGTCGCCTGCCTGAGCTCCAGCCGCTGGCCCAGTTTGACGAGCGCGTCTCGGACCCGGTCCTGATGCTCGGCGCGGATCCACCAGATTATTTCGTAGGTGTCGATGTTGCGATGTATGTATTCGGTCGCCAGCTCGGTTTTCCCGATTCCGCCCATGCCGGAGATGACTTGGACGTGGGGGGGCTGCCGGCTGAAGAGATTGTCGCGCAATCGCTCGAGCTCGGCCGCCCTGCCGGTGAAGTTGGGGTTGCGGGAAGGGATCTCGCTCGACCAGATCCGGTGCGATGGCCGGGCGGGGCTCTATCCGGCCTCGATCCAGCCCGGCGGCGTCCCCGAGGCAGTCGCGGCGAGAGTTCCGCCTGATGATCCTCGGCCCGGCCGCGGGGAAGCGCCAGGTCAGCGCCTGGCCCTCCGCGGCGCGACGACATTATTTTCCGCTCGCCAGGCCGCCTCCCACAGAGCGAGAAAGGCCTCTCGTTCCTCGCCGCCGCCGAGCGCCCTTACGACTTGCTCAAGGAAAGCCCAGCGGGGCACCTGGGACCGACGGAACAGGTTATGCACGGTCGAAGAGCTGATATTGCCGCGGCCAGCCGGATCGCGATCTCCCGCATCGAGGGACGGCCCGCTTTTGAGTGCAGATCATCGAGGCG
>CAWKKG010000013.1:0-163561 GCA_963850115.1 uncultured Actinomycetota bacterium | reverse complement strand
TCTCGGCCCGGTAGGCGTCGCGGACCAGCGACATCGGGACGATAAGCGTGTCCGCGTGGTGCCTGCGCAGCGACAGCGCCGTCGCGACGACCAGTTCCCGCCAGCTCGGCAGGTGCTGGAAATCGCCGTTGGGGCGTATCCACTTCCAAAGCATGAGGCCGACGTCCTCCGGGTCATACACGACCGCGTCCGGAAGCCGCCGGTCGTTCTTGCGCCAGCGTCGTCTTGCCCGCGCCGAACCCGCCGTTGATCCAGATGATCACCGGCACAAGCTATCCGGTTAATCCATGAGCGCGCTCCGGGCCGGATGAGGATGGGGCGTGCAGGCCGCGGCGCGCATGGGCCCCTTCGTCATCCACGTCGATCACGCGTTCCTGGACATGAGTCACGACCGCGAGGCGATCGCCATCCCCCTCGACGCCGCGCCCGGGCCCGACCCCGCATATAGCCCGCCGACCCCCTGAGATTCCCCGGTGCCGGTTCCTATCATCACCGCCTACCCCTATCATCGCTGCGGTCCTATTGTCCCTTCCGCTTAGCGGATCCCTATTCCTTGGGTTGACGGGAGATCTCATCATGAGCCTCAGTTCTCGCATCCTGCCCTCCGCACGCCGCGGCCGGGTTGCGCTCAGCGCATTCGCCGGCTGCTGCGTGGTGTGCGGCCTGGCGGTGGCGGTGCCCGCCGACGCTGCCTCGACCGGCCCCGTGCCAATCGTGGACTGCGTGGCCACGTCTGCGGCCAACGGCGTGGTCAGCGCTTATTTCGGGTACGTGAATTCCGGGAGCGGGACCACCATCGACGTGGGTGACGGCAATGAGGTGATCCCCGGCGACCAGTATGAAGGGCAACCCACTGATCTCCTCTCCGGCTCTTACCCCAGCGTCTTTGAGGTCACGTTCGACCCGGTGATTGTGCCGAGCGTGAGCTGGATCCTCAACGGCCAGCTAGCCACCGCGTCGACGGCATCACCGCAGTGCGATCCCGGCACCACCACCCCCGCCAGCGGGGTGACCGACACCGCGGCCACGCTCAACGGCGTGGTGAACCCGAACGGCACCGACGTCACCTACGCGTTCGAGTACGGCACCACGCCGACCTTCGGCAGTTCGACGGCGGTGACGGACGCGGGCGCAGGCGACACCGCCACGGTCGTCCAGGCCGCGCTGACCGATCTGACCCCCGCGACCACCTATTACTACCGGCTAGACACCACGACTACCTACCTCGGTGCCGGCCAGGTCACCGTCGATGGAACGCAGCAGCAGTTCACGACCGAGGCGACGGCCGCCCCGGCGCCGACCGTGACGGTACGGCGCCTGGTCCCACCGTCACGGTGACGCAGACGCCCGCCCCTGCCCCTACGGTTACCGTCACCGCGACCCCGACTCCGACCCCGGGCCTTACGCTGAACACCACGTCGCTGCCGTCCGGCGACGCTGGCGCGTCCTACTTGGCGACACTGTCCGCCTCCGGCGGCACCCAGCCCTACACCTGGCAGGTGACGCACGGCTCCCTCCCGTCCGGACTGCGGCTGAACGGGGGACCGGGGTGCTGAGCGGCCGGCCGAGGACGCCTGGCACGTACCACGTGACCATCACGGTGACAGACTCCACCGTTCCGGCCAGGGAAAGCCTCAGCGAGCAGTACACCATCAAGATCACCCGATAGCGCAGGTGCCTCGGCGGCGCCGGGGACCGTGCCGGGGAGGCGCGGTTCCCGGCGCCGCGTCCGGCGGCTCCACCTGCTGCCCGGTGCGCGGGGCGGACGTCGGCCGGTGCCTAGGCAGAGGTAGAGGCCTGCGGCGGGGTAAGGCCAGG
The DNA here is from genome assembly GCA_963850115.1 of uncultured Actinomycetota bacterium. Lineage (GTDB taxonomy): Bacteria > Actinomycetota > Actinomycetes > Streptosporangiales > Streptosporangiaceae > Trebonia. Next base: position 161,743 of record CAWKKG010000013.1, on the reverse strand, counting down.
CAGCGCAAGACGGCGCGGCTTAGATCGAGTGCACCGTGGCCACCACTTTCCCCATTACACGGCAACCGTCGCCCGGAATGGGCTCGTAGCTGGGATTTTGCGGAATCAGCCAGACATGGCCGTTCACGCGTTGGAAGGTCTTAACGGTGACTTCTTCATCGATCAGTGCCGCGACAATGTCACCCTTAACCGCATCGTCTTGCTGGCGGATAATCACGTAGTCGCCGTCGAAGATGCTCGCGTTGACCATGGAATCGCCGGTTACCCTGACCGCAAACAACTCTCCAGAGCCGACCATCACCCTGGGAAGGTGCATGAAGCCCTCAGAGTACGGATTGGCGATCACCGGGTTGCCGGCCGCGATCCGCTCGAACAACGGGACAGTGGCTAGTTTGTTCGAACTAGTGATCGTGGGCCCGCTGCTAAGCTCGTCCGATGTCTCCTGAGTGACTCGAAGGCGGAACGACTTCTCCACGATCGTCCGTGAAGTCCTGGCATCCCGGGGTCAAGTATCCCTTCTTTTCCAAGGCCTTCAGCTGATGACTGACGGCCGAGGTTGACTTGAGGCCGACCGCGGAGGCGATCTCTCGCATCGTCGGTGAGTACCCACGTCTCTCCGCTGACTGACGAATGCAGTCGAGAACCTCCTGTTGCCGCTCGGTGAGCACGTGGTCACCGCCACCGTCGCCAGGCGGCTGTGCGTTAGAGGTCACCTGTCAGCGCCCCCTCCCCGGGATGCGGGTATTCGATCCTTCGATCTACCAATAGGATCATATCGAATGTTTACTCGAAACACCAGTAATTGAGCGGTCTGACTAGCCGCGTTTTTGCGGCACCCACCCCGCCCGGACGCGAGTTCCCGCCGTCAACTAACGTGCCAGCATGGCTTCGTTCAATGACACGGTGATCGAGAACTTCAGGGCTAACGCCGGCGTACTCGGGGGACACTGGGAGGGCAAGGAGACCCTCTTGCTGCATACCCTCGGCCGCAAGTCAGGGAAGGAGTACGTCAACCCGCTGGTCGCGGCGCCTGACGGCGACTCCCATGTCGTATGCGGTAGCGGCGGGGGCGCGCCGGAAGACCCGCAGTGGGTGGCCAACCTAGAGGCCCAGGACGGCCCCGTCACCATCGAACTCGGCCGGGACACGCTGCAGGCCGACTACCGGGTCGTCCGTCCGGGGCGAGACGACGACTGGGACCGGCTGTACGGCGTGTGGCGCGCGTACTGGCCGGACGCCGCCGAGTACGAGAAGAAGACCGACCGGAAGTTCCCGGTCGTCGTCATTACCGCCCGCTGACCAGGTAGCCGCGGGGGTAGCGGCAGGCCGGGCCCGCCCGCGGCCCGGCCACCGCCAGGGAGAGAGGGATCTCATGCCTCGCGAGACACGACATGAGCGGCCGGACCTCAGCCCGGCCGCCACCCTCGTCTACGGCTCGGACTCGCCGAATCAGGTCGCGGACCTGTACGCCCCCGACGGCGGCGGGCCGTGGCCGTTGATCGTGGCCATTCACGGCGGTGCCTTCATGCGGGGGAACCGTCGCCGAGAACTGCCGCACGTGCCCGAACTCCTCGAACGGGGGTACGCGGTCGCCAGTATCGAGTACCGGCTGTCCGGCGAGGCGCTCTTCCCCGCCGCGGTCCAGGACGTGAAGCAGGCGACGGCCTACCTCCGCGCGCACGCCGCCGAGCTAAACCTGGACCCCTCCTTCTTCGGCGCGTGGGGACGCTCGGCCGGCGGGCACCTCGCCGCGATGCTCGGCGTGACGAGCGGGCGGGCCACCGAGTTCGACGGCGAGGGCGGCGACTCGTCCGTGCAGGCCGTCATCGACTGGTACGGCCCGTCGGACTTCCTGCAGATGGACGCCCAGTTCCTCGCCCAGCCCCCGGCCGGCGACGTGCCGCCGGTGCAGAACCACGACGAGCCCCGCTCACCGGAGTCGCAGTGGATAGGCGGCCCCATCCAGGAACTGCCCGAGGACGCGGCCCGCGCGAATCCGATCGCTTACGTGACCCGCGCCGCCGTTCCGCTCCCGCCGTTCTTCCTCGCCGCCGGCACCAGCGATCACTTGGTGCCGCACCAGCAGACGCTGATCCTCGCGGACGCCCTCCGCGCGCACGGAACGCCGGTCGCCCTGCACATCCTCCGCGACGCGGCGCACGCCGACCAGCGCTTCGAGTCCGAGCTGACGCAGCCGGCCATCGCGTGGCTGGAAGGGCTCCGCAAGGCCTCGTAGCCAGGGAAAGGCGCCAGGCGGAGCGGCGGCCTGATGCTCGTCGTTAGTGGTCAGTGAGGAGCCCCTGGTAGACCGCCAGGTGCGCGGTTGCTGCCCGCTTCCAGGTGTAAGAGGCGGCAAGCGCGCGCCCGGCGGCAGGCGGTAGCGGGACAGCCAGCTGGCGGGCCAGGGCAGCGGCAATACGGGGTACGTCGTCGGCGAAGACCACCGCGTCACCGTAGACCTCGCGAAGCACGGGCAGGTCCCGGGCGACAACCGGTACCCCGGCCGCGAGGGCCTCCATGCCGGCCAGGCCGAAGCCCTCCCGGGCGGAGACCATGGCCAGCGCCGACGCCTCGGCCACGAGGGCCGGCAGCTCCTCCTCGGCCAGCACGCCGACGATCTCGGGGATGACGCCGAGTTCGGCGGCGCGCGCCTCGAACGCGGCCCGGTAGTCGCGGTAATCGAAGAGCGTCTCGCCGCCGCCGAAGACTAGCCGCAGGCCGGTCAGGTCGAGGTCGGATTGCGCCCGCAGCAGGGCGAACGCCTCTATCAGGTCTATCGAGGCTTTCCGGGGCTCAATGCCACCGAGCGCGAGCACATAGCGGCCAAGCTTGTCCCGCCACCGCGCCCGACCCGCCGTGTCACGGGCGCCGGCCGTGAACTTGGCCGCGTCCACCCCGTTGGGAATCACGGTCGGCTCGAAGCCCCAGCCAAGCCGCACCTCGTCGGCGACGGCCGCGGAGACGCAGATCCGGTAGGTCGGCTCGACGACGGCGCGCTCATGGCAGGCGGCGAGCTGCGGGGTGGTGAAGTGGTCGAGATGGTGGATGGTGCGGATACAGGGCATGGCCGCGTTCGCGGAGATGCAGTCCTGGGCGTGGATGATGTCATAGTCGCCGCGGCGTGACCGGAACGCGGCGGCGAGCAGCGCGATCGAGCGCATGATCCGGTCACCGACTGGTTCCTCATCGCATGCCTCGAACGGCACGGCGCGGACGCCGACACCAGCTGCGACCGGCCGGAAGAAGGCGGTGTCGCCGCCCCGGCCGAGCGTCCACACGTCTACCTCCACGCCAAGGTCGGCGAGGGATTCGGCCAGCGCCAGCGTATGCACGACTCCGCCACGTGGCCTGGTCGAGTAGGTGAGCAGCGCGACCCTCATGACGGCATAAGCCCGTCACCGGCCGCGGTGTCCCTGGTGCGGTGTAAGCCGAGGGGACCAGCTCCTTCAGGTGGTGCAAGACGCGCCGCGACCGGGTTACCTCTGCCTCCACGTCGATCTCGGCGACCGCGAGGCCGCCCTTCGACGACGTACGGGCCAGGATGTCGCCGCCGGGGCCGACTACCTTCGCCTGGCCGAGGAAACGCAGCCCGCCCATCACGCCGGTCTGGTTAGAGGAGACCAGGACGACTTGGTTCTCCGCGGCACGCGCCGAGTCGTACAGGTCGAACAGGCGCGACTGCCTGTCCTGGGGTAGCCGCGAGGCGCGGTCCGTCATCGACGCGGGCCAGGCGGACAGGCAGGCCATGATCGTGGCGCCGCCAAGCGCGAGCGACCGGCCCGCTTCGGGAAACGTCTTGTCGTAGTCGATCAGCATGCCAAGGCGTCCCACCGGCGTGTCGAAGGCCGCGAACGTATCGCCAGCGGCGTAAACCAGCGACTCGCCGGCAGGCTGGTGCACCTTGCGGTGCCGGCCGAGGATGCCGTCGCCGCTCACGCACAGGGCCGAGTTGTAGAGCAAGTCCTGTCCTCCCGCGGTGACCGCCTCGGCGTAGCCGAAGCAGACCACCATGTCGCCGGCCAGGGCGCGGATCCGGCTGATCTCGTGACAGTCCTCGGTCAGTCCGGGCGGGATGGCCAGCGGGTCAGGGTGACGGAGGTCAGAGAGGTAGCCGCCAAGGGTGGCGTCGGGGAGCACGAGCAGTTCCACCTGGGCCGCGCGGGCATCTCCGATGATGCCCTCGATCTTCATCAGGGCACGGCCGATGTCGCGGCCGAAATGGGCCGCGACGGCTCCGATCCTCATGGCGGGCAAGCCTAACGGCTTCCAGCCGTATGACCAGCGGCCTGCATGCCCCTGGCCTCGGTGGCCATGGTGGCGCCCACGGGACTAGCGATCCAGTCGGCTCCGGCGATCCAGTCGGCCACGGCCGCGCCGTCCGGTGGCCGGTGTTCCTTGCTGCCAGTCCCGGCACCGGACTCGGTTCCGACGATGCGGCTGACGATGTGCTCGGCGTCACGGGCGATGCCATGAAACCGTCCCGATCCCCAGGTGTGCAGCCAGGGCAGGCCGAGGAAGTACAGGCCGGGGATGGCGGTGACGCCACGGGTATGCGTTGGGTGCCCGGTTCCGTCGAACACGCCGACCTTCGCCCAGCGGTAATCCGGCCGGTAGCCGATCGCCCAGATGATCGTGGTGATGCCCGCTTCCGCCAGTTCCAGGTTCACCGGGTCGGTCTCTGGGACCCAGACGGGCTGGTAGTGGCGGCCCGCGGGCGCGTGGATGCCCTCGCGCTCTAGGTAGCGGTCGATGTCGGCGCAGATCGAGTTGTAGACCGAGTCGGCCTTGTCGAGCGACTGGGTGAGGGAGGGACGGAAGGTGAGGCGCGTGCCCCGGCCGCCGTCGAGTGCGCCGTAAAGGCGCATTCCCTCAGCGGCGAACTGGCGCAGGTCGATGTCGCGCCCGCCATCGCGGCCGGTGACGTAGTGGTTGGTCTTCTCCCGCGCCGCCAGTCCGCCGGGGTACTGCTGGACGGGGGTGTCGTACAGCCCCATCTCCGCCAGCCAGGTCATGACGTCCTTGCCCCGGTAGAACCGGGCGACGCGCGGTGCGTTCCCGACGGCGAGGTGCACCTGGCGGCGCTCTAGGTGCAGGTCCTCAGCGATCTGGGCGCCCGACTGGCCGGAGCCGACGACGAGGACGGCTCCCTCGGGGAGCTGAGCGGCGCTCTTGTAGTGAGCAGACTCCAGTTGCGTGACCGCAGGGTCGATCGCCCCCGCCCACGGCGGCACGACCGGCCGGTGATAGCCGCCGGTGGCGATGACGACCGAGTCGGCCTCCCAGGTCTCCTCGCCCTCCTGGCCGGCCACGATCAGGACGAAGCCGCCGCCGGGCCGCTGGGTGAGCGCGGTGACCCGGGCGTGTTCGCGTACCGGCGGCCCGAAGGTCGGCGCGTAGCCGGCGAGCCACTCGACAACCTGGTCGCGGGTCATGAAGCCGTCCGGGTCGTCGCCGCTGTAGGCGTAGCCGGGGAGGCTGGCAGTGCCAGTTGGGGGTGACGAGAGTGAAGTTGTCCCACCGGGTGTCGGCCCACTCGTGGGCGACGGTCTGCGCCTCGAATACCACGTGATCGACCCCGGAGCGGGTCAGGTGCCAGCTGGCGGCCAGTCCGGCCTGACCGCCGCCGACCACGGCGGCGGCAACGCGGCGGGGGGTCATCGCGGCTCCTCGGCCTGCGGGGAGGGTGCGCTCACCGGCCAGCGTACGGTCACGGTCATCTCAGGCACGGGCGGGCATCTCCGCTGTCCCCCGGGTCGGCGTCTCCACGCCCGCGCCCGCGGCGGCGTAGGCGGCCGGACGGCGGTCCCCCAGGTAGAACATCGAGCGGCGCGCGGTCTCGAGCGCCCGCGCGATGTCGATCTCGGCGACCGCCAGGCCGTCGCCGACGCCGGTGGTGTCGAGCACCTCGCCGCCTGGGCCGACGACCTTGGCATGGCCGACGAAGCGCAGCTTGCCGAAGGTGCCGGTCTGGTTCGAGGCCACCCAGATGACCTGGTTCTCCAGGGCGCGGGCCTGGTCGAAGACGTTAAACCGGTGGGTCCAGCGGTCCTCGGCCAGGTCGTCGGCGGTGGCGGTCCGCGACGCGGGCCACGCCGAGATGCAGGCGATCACCTGGGCGCCGTCCAGCGCGAGCCCCCTGGCCGCTTCCGGGAATGACTTGTCATAGCAGATGAGCGCCCCGACCCGGCCGACCGGCGTGTCGAATGCGCGAAGCTGGCCGCCGGGCGCGTAGTACAGGTTCTCGCCCAGCGGCTGGTGGATCTTGCGGTGCACGCCGATCACGCCGTCCCCGCTGACGATCGCCGCCGAGTTGTAGCGTCTCCCGTTGTCCGACTCGCAGAAACCGACCACGACGGTCATGTCGCGGGCCAGCTCGGCGACGCGCCTGAGCTCCGGGCCGTCTACGTCCATGACCGGCGGGAGCGAGTCGGGCGACTCGTCGAACTCGCCGTCGCGGCCGCGGCCGAGGACGGAGAGGTAGCCGCCGAGGCAGGCCTCGGGCAGGGCGAGGAGGCGGACGCCGCGGTCACGGGCCGCCTCGACGTGGGCGGCGATCGCGGCCAGGTTGGCCTCGACGTCCCGGCCGAAGCCGGCCGCGACAGCGGCGAGGGCGGTCACGTTGGTCATCGCTCTTTCCTTTCCGCGGCTGCGCCGTCGGCGCTACCGAGGCCGGTGACGGTGCCGACAGCCTCGGTGACGACGCCGTCGGGCCAGCGCAAGGCGACGCCCTCCCCGCGGACGAGCTCGCCGCAGACGGCACTGGTGACAAAATCCGGCAAGGCGGCCGACCCGTCGGCCGTCCGGGTACGTCCGGGTGCGCCGTCCCGGGCGACTTCCTCGGCGGAGACGATCGCGAAGCCGGGGAAGCAGGTCAGCCAGTCGGCCCGGGTGACGCCGGCCGGAGCCGGGATGTCGGCGACATCGAGGATGGCCCGGCAACCGGAGGCCTCGGCGAGCATGCCGACGGTACCGACCAGGCCGGACATGGACACGTCCTTGGCGCCGGTTGGCGCCAGCGCGGGGACGACGTCGGCCAGGGCGCGCAGTTCGGCGGGGGTGCGGCGGGTGGAGCTGTCCCACTGGGCGCCCTGGTAGCCGGGGCGCCAGCCGCCGCCCAGGTCGGCGGTGACCCGGAGCCGCTGCCCCGGCCCCGCGCCGCCGCCCGCCACCGGGTGATCGGTCCGGCCCAGGGCGGTGACCGCCAGCGCCGCGGGCACGCCGAGCTGGGTGTGGCCGCCGAGCACGGGTACGCCCCAGGCGCGGGCCGCGTCCGTCAGCCCGCGCAGCACGCGGCGGGCGAAACTGGCGTCGCGGGCACCGAGCGCGTCCATCAGCCCGACCGGGACCGCCCCCATTGCGTACAGGTCATTGACGTTGACGAGCACTGAACACCAGCCGGCCCACTCGGGATCGCGCTCGACCATGGACGGGAGGATGGCGTCGGTGGCGGCGATGACGTCGGTGCCGGGGACTGGCGCACCGTCGTCGCCGCGCCAGGCGTCCCGGCCGACTAGGTCGCCGACCAGAGGCCCGAGTGCCGCCTTGGTGGCCGCGGCGATCCGCAGGAAGCGGTCAACCGGCCAGTCCACGATGACGTGCGGCGCCCCGTGCAGGTCGAGGCGCCCGCGTGGCACCCAGCCGAGGCGGCGGAAGAGCGTTTCGTGGCGGGCCTGCACGGCGGCGTCGAAGCGGAGCGCACCGCGTGACTCGGCCTCCGCGCAGGCGGCCCGGATGAGCGCGGCCCCGATACCGTGGACGAGCCGGTCGTCCCGGGCGACGGCGAGCCGGCTTCCGCGCCACCAGCCGAGATCCGGCGCGGACGACCCGTCGCCGGTCATCGGGTGCAGCCGGACCCCGCCGAGTACCTCGCCGGCGTCCCTCCCGCCGGTCCTGCGGGCGAGCAGGACGACGGTGCGGGGGTCGTCGTCGTGGTCGTCCCTGTCGGTACCGGTGAACAGCCCCTGCTCGGTGACGAAGACGTCGTGCCTGAGCCGGCGGTAGGCGGCCAGGCCGGCGGCGTCGGTCACGGGCGTGATCTGGAACTTCTCCGGCGGCCGGACCCGGGTCGCGCCGGTGAGGATGATGTCGTCGAACACGCTGGTCATGAGGCTGCCTCCAGCGAGCCGGCCGCATCGGCCCGTGGCTCGTCGGCGCAGGCGCCGAGGGCGGAGCACGCGCCGCAGGCGGCGCAGCCGGCCGCCTGGTCGGCGCCGAGCATGCCGGCCCTGCCGCAGCGCCGCGGCGACGCGCCTGGTGACGTCGTAGACGACGGAGTGCGGCGGGGCCGGCACCTGGTCGACTTCCTTGGCGAGGGTGCCGGCGAGCGGGCGGTAAGGCACGACAAAGGGGTACACGCCCATGCCGATGAGCTCCTCGCAGCCGGCGACGAGCTCGTCCGGGTCTTCCCCCAGGCCGATCAGGATGTAGGTGGAGACCTGGTTCCAGCCGAAGACGCGGACGGCCTCCGCCCAGGCGGCGCGGTACTCGCTCATCGGCACGGACCCCTTGCCGGGCATCCACCGCAGCCGGGCCGCGTCGTCAAGCGACTCGACGTGGATCCCGATCGAGCGCGCGCCCGCGTCGTACAGTTCCTGTATCGAGGCGAGGTCGCCCGGCGGCTCAAGCTGCACCTGAACAGGCAGGTCGCGGGACGGCCTCGCGCACGGCGCGCACGCAGCGGGCCAGGTGGGCGGCGCCCCGGTCGTGGCCTGCGGACGTGCCGGTGGTCATCACCATCTGGGTGACGCCGTCGAGGTCGACCGCGGCCCGCGCGACCTCGGCGAGCATGGCGGGCGTTTTCACCGCGACTGTCGCGCCCGCCGCCAGCGACGCCTCGACGGCGCAGAACCGGCACCGGGTATCCGCCCCGTACCGGGAACAGGTCTGCACGACCGTGGTGGCGAGGACATTCGCGGCGTGGAGGCGGGCGATCTTCTCGTAGGAGATTCCGTCCGCGGTGGTGAGGTCGTAGAAGCGCGGCCTGGCCACGGCCTCGACGCCCATGCCGGTGTCGGCGCCGTCGAGCAGCAGCTTGCCGCCGCTGACCGTGTAAGGCGAGCGAGGGTTAAGCGGTATGGCCGCGCCGACCCCGCCGAGCAAGACGTGGCCGTCGTCGCTCGGGCCCGCGCCGGCCCGGCGCGTGACGGGCGCGTCGAGCAGGCGGATGCCCTGGATGGCGACGTCGACCCGAGTGGACAGGCGATCGGGCGGCGGCGTGCCAGCGGGTGGGGAAGCCGGGGTCGGCGCGGTGGTCATCGGTCTCCGCCCCTCACAGGTTGTAGGTGGAGTTGATGATGGCGCCCTTGCGCGCGTAGTGGATGAGGGCGTCCTGGACGTCGAGCGGGTGCGAGGGGATGACGCCCTCGATGAGGTCCTCCTCGCGCAGGCCGTGCAGCGCCATCCCGAAGCGGCAGCAGAACACGGTGCCGCCCTCCTTGATGAAGGTCTCGATCGAGCCGTTCGTGTTCTGCTCGCCCGGGAAGCCAGAGTCGCCCGCGGCCGGGAACCCGCGCGTCGCCATGCACGCCAGCGTGCCCGGGCCGTAGAAGTAGATCGCCGACTCAAAGCCCTTGCGCAGCGCCCGCGTCGCCTGGAGGATCGCCACGAAGCTGACCGATGACTCGTGCGGGATGCCGTGGATGAGGGTGAGGTAGGACTCGCCGTCCTCGGCCCGGTAGTCGGGGAAGATCTTGGTGGAACCGTAGATGCTGGTGCCCGCGGCCTGCGAGGGATGCGGTATCTCGCTCAGCGACTTCTCGATGTTGGCCTGGATCTGGGCGTCGATGTCGCTGACGTCGGCGGTGGACTCGGTCATGGACTCTCCTGTTGCCGTTTGCGCTGGAGCGGAAAAGAGATGACTGAACAGACCCGGTGCCACGTCAATTGCGTGGCCTCCGGGGTAATCGCGGTGCTGAGCAGGACTGATCTGTGTGGCGTCGTCGCCGGTGACGACTGGTTCCGCGCCGTTGCGGGATCTCAGCCGTAAAGGGCCGAGAAGTTCTCTGCGAAGAAGGCGCCGGCAAGGTCGCCGTCGCCCGCGGCGGCGCGGAGCCGGGCGTACTCGCCCTCGAAATCGCCCCACGGCGCGTCGGTGGCGAACAGGATCCGGTCGTGGCCGATGCCGCGCCGCTCGATCTCGGTGACAAGCCAGGCCGGCGCGAAACCGATTGCCCAGCTGGTGTCCGTGTATACCTTGAAGCCGCGCTCGATCCAGTCGAACAGGCGGCCGCCGACCAGCTTCATGTGGCCGCTCATCCCGCCTCCGAGGTGCACGAGGTGAATGGGGACGCCCTCCGGGCCCGCGTACTCCTCCACGAGCGCGCCGATCTGGTCGATGTCGGAGGCGGCGCCCGGGCTGGTGTGGACGTGGACCACGAGCCCGTACTCGTCGGCCACGGCGAAGATCTGGTCGAGCTGGGGCTTGCACGCGGGATCGGCGGGGTGCCCGCCGAGCAGGAAGCTGGTCTTCAGGACCGCCACGCCCTGCTCGCCGGCCAGCGCGAGCGCCTTGGCGTTACGGTCGGCGTCGGAGGGCTTCGGCGAGACCCACAGGCCGCAGCGGATCCGGTCGTCGCGCTGGGCCGCGTCGAGGGCGAGATCGTTGAGGTCAAAGGCGACGTCCGGGTCGGGTACGCCGTAATTGGGCAAGACCACGGCACGCTCGATGCCGGCCGCGTCAAGGTCGGCGATCAGCCCGTCGACGGTGCCCTTGGCGGTCACGTCGGCGGTGATTGCCGGGCCACCGTAGAAGGGGTAGGCCGGCATCCGCCCGATATGCCGATGAGCGTCCCGGAGTGGCTTGGTCATGAACCAAGCCTGGAGGGCACTCATTTCCGGATGGTTACGCCGGGAATACCTTGCGCGTCTCGGTGTGTAAGTTCGGCGTTACCGACCCTGCCCGGATGGGAGTTCACACCGTGAACCGTCGTGCCAGCATGGCTTCGTTCGATGACTCGGTGATCGAGAACTTCAGGGCCAGAATGCCCGCGCCTGCCCGGCCGCGAGGGTCGCTCTGGCGGCAGTCAGCGCCGATTCGATCAGTTCGCCGGCATGGCCGAAGTCGGTGATCTGGACGTTCCCGGGATTCGGGGCGGGCAGGACCACGAGTTCGGCGTCCGCACTGTACCGGGCGAGATCATGGTGCAGGCGGGCATTGGTGAGCATGGTCACCGCGTTTACCGCGGCGTCGACCGCGGCCCGCGGCGGCCGGGTCGGCACGGGGCCGTCGGGGTCACTGGTCGGCAGGACGTAGATGCGCTGGGCACCTAGCTGGAGCGCGTGCGAGAGCGGCGTGTTGTTGGCGATCCCGCCGTCTGCCAGCGGCCGGCCGCGCCAAAAGACGGGCGGCAGCAGGCCGGGTACGGCCGTGGCGGCGAGAAGGGCGTCGGCCACGGGCCCGGCCGATAGCCGGACTTCCTGACCGGTTGCCAGGTCGCAGGCGATGATGTGCAGCGGGACGCTCGCGTGCTCTATGCGTTCAAGGTGCACGTGCCGGGTGATCAGCCGGCGCAGCCCATGGCTGGGGACCAGGTGGTCGCGCCGGCCGCCGAGCCCGCTGAGGAGCGTGCGGGGCCGCAGCGGGAATACGTCGTGGCGCCGTAGTCCGAGCCAGAGGGCCGCCAGTTCCCTGGCGGTGGCCGGTGTCGGCGGCCTGGAAGCGAGGAACGCGGCGTTCAGGGCGCCGACGGAGGTGCCGACCAGCAGGTCGGGCACGATGCCCTGCTCATACAGGGCGAGCACCATCCCGGCCTGCATCGCGCCCATTGCCGCACCGCCGGCGAGGACGAACGCGGTGCGGGCCGGGCCGGCCCGCACCGGCTGCTCGACCGGGCGGGCGGGGACCGTGACCGTGGCGGTGCTCACGGGAAATCCAGCCCGGCGGCCACCGCGACGGCGGCATTGGACAAGACCAGGAACCACGGCACCGGCCCGGACGAGAGCGCCGATTTCATCAGCATTCCTTTCGGATCGTGAACACGATCTCCGCTATCCAGGATGCCGCCGGATGTCTTCCGTCGCGATGGAGCGCTCCCCCGAATCGGGGTGTAGCCCGCTACACCCCGGGCCGGGGAGTTTGCCCCCCTCATCCGTTCTCACCTATGCCGTGATTATCCTCACTCCGCGCTCAAGAAAAGCCGAAGCAAGACAGATCTTAAGCCAAGAGCCAGGCATCAAGCACAGCCAAACCGCCCGTGACTATCACCCGGTCACGGAGCGCTTCTCTGGGCGCCGGTGTATAATCGCGGCACGCGCATACGATTAAGATGAGGGCAAGCTTCCATGAGCAGTCGAATAGAAATCGCAAAAGAATATTACAGCGCCTTCGCCAGAGGTGACCGTCACTTTATTGAGGAACACTTGGCCGATAATTTTACCTTTTCCGCTCCGCCGGATCCATACTTGAACCGTGCGGGGTATTTTGAACGTTGCTGGCCTGGCGCAGGAAAAGGCGGAGAGATCGAATTCATTCGACTCATCGAGTCCGGCGATGAAGTCGTCATCACATACGAGGCAAAACAACCGAATGGCAGCAAGGGCGTGAACACTGAAATTCTGACCTTCGATAGCGACAAGCTTCGCCGAGCAGAAGTTTATTTCGGCTGGAGTACCGACTAGCTCGTGCACTTGTGCTCGCTTCAGGCAGCCCGACCGGTCCAGTTAGCGTGTGCACATCAGGCCCCGCCCGGCTTAGCCGGGCGGGGCCCTTTCGTGAAGCGCGCGTTCACCAAACGCTAAGTGCTGGTGGCCTCCTTACCGTTGATGCCAGCCCGGGAGATCATCTGGCTGGCGTTGGGGGTGGAGGTAACTGGGGATGGTGTTGCCGGGGCCGTCCGCCAGCGTGGCGGTAGCGGTGACGGGCCCAGCCGCGCTCAGGCGGTCCGGCTCGGCGGCCTCGATCGCCAGGCGGGGCAGGACGCGGTTCAGCCAGCCCGGCAGGGCCCAGTTGGCCGGGCCGATGAGGTGCATGAGGGCGGGGACCAGCAGGCTGCGGATGAGCAGGGCGTCGACGAGGACGGAGAAACCGAGCCCGAAGCCGAACTCGGCCAGTTCCCTGGCGCCGAACATGAACGATCCGAAGACCAGGATCATGATCCCGGCCGCGGCCGCGATCACCGGGCCGCTCTTGGCCTGGCCGATGGTGACCGCTAGGTGGTTGCGCCGGGCGGCCGTGGCGTCAGCGCCACGGTGCCACTCCTCCTGGATGCGGCTGACCAGGTACACCTCGTAGTCCATGGACAGGCCGAAGAGCACGGAGAAGATGAGGACAGGGAGGAAGGCGTCGACCGGTCCCGTGCCGGACAGGTGCAGGAGCGACTTGCCCCATCCCCAGTTGAACACCGCGTTCATGGCGCCGAGGGCGGCGCCGACGGACAGCAGGTTCATGACCGAGGCCACCAGCGGGATGAGCAGGCTGCGGAAGACCGCCGCCAGGAGCAGGAACGCGAGGAGCACGACGATGGCGATGAAGATCGGCAGTTTGTCGGTCAGCACGTGGGCGAAGTCGATGTTGGTCGCGGTTACCCCGCCGACGTGGACGACGAGGCTGGTGCCGCTCGCGGCCTCGGGGATCAGGTGATCACGCAGGTTGTTGACCAGGCCGACGGTCTGCTGGGCCTGCGGGCTGGTGGTGGGGTACAGGGTGGCGAGCAGCACCTTGCCGTTCGGTGAGGTCACCGCGGGGGTCACCGACGCCACTCCGGGCGCGTGCGCGGCGACGGCCAGCAGGTGGTCGAAGGCCGTGACGTCGCGGTGCGTGCCGGCCTGGGCGGCCAGTTCCAGCGGCCCGTTGAAACCGGGCCCGAACCCGTCGGCCAGCGCGGTGTAGGCCTGGTGGGTGGTCCACCCCGCCGGGTCGGTGCTGGCGTCGGAGGTACCCAGACGCAAGCCGAAGATCGGCAGCGCGATCGCGACCACCGCGGCGAGGGAGGCCAGCGCGACAAGGATCTTGTGGGCTTCGACGAGCCGGGCCCAGCGGAGCCAGAAGCCGCGCCCGGCCTGCCGCGCGTGCCGCCCGGCGGCCTGGGCTTTCCGTTCCCGCCGGGACAGGACCCGGGGGCCGAGGAAGCCGAGCATGGCAGGCAGCAACGTGAGGGCGGTGACCATGGTCAGCGCGACCGCGATGGCCGCGGCGACCGACACGCCGTACAGGAAGCTGACGCCGAGCAGGAACTGGCCGAGCAGCGCGATGCAGACGGTCAGGCCGGCCAGCAGCACCGTCCGGCCGGACGTCGCGACCGCCAGCGCCGCGGCGTCGGCGTAGGGCCGGCCTTCCTTGACCGCACTCCGGTACCGGCTGACGATGAACAGCCCGTAGTCCACGCCGACGCCCAGGCCGATCAGGACCGCCAGTTCGGTGGACACGCTGGAGATGCTCATCGCGTGGCTCAGCAGGCCGATGAGCGAGTTCCCGAGGACCAGCGCCAGGCCCGCGCCCAGCAGGGGCAGCAGTGCGGCGAGCACGGCCCCGCCGAAGACGACCAGCAGGATGGCCAGCGCCGCCAGCACGCCGACGCCGACGGTGAAGCCGGGGCTCGGCCGTTCCGAGTTGGTGATGGCCTGGCCGCTGAGCGAGATGTGCACGGCCGGCCCGTCGGCGGACTCGGCCGCCTTGATCAGGCTCTGGGCGTCGGCCGTGGTGACCTGGGCGTCCTGCTTGTCCCAGGTAACCACGGCGAAGGCGACGGTGCCGTCCCGGCTGACCTGCGCCGCGCCCGCCTTGGCATACGGGCTGGCGACGGACTCCACGCCCGGCACCGCGGCGACCTTGGCCAGCGCGTCGCTCACCGCGGCCCGCACCGTGGCCGAATGGATAGTGGCGCCGTGGGTGGCCTGGATCACGACCTGGTCGCCCTCACCCGACGCGGACGGGAAGTTCTGCGTCAGCAAGTTAACGGCGGCCTGCGAATCGGTGTTCGGCAGGCTGAAGCTGCCGCCGAAGGCACTGCCCTCGTGGGTGCCGACCCCGACCACCGCGATCACGACAAGCAGCCAGGTGACCACCACCCACCGGCGGTGCTGAAAGCACCAGCGACCTAGGACAGACATTTGAAAAACCTCCCTGGAGCGGACTGCGGGCGCGTCTTTCGCACCCGAGATCAACACTGCCGCCGTGGGCGCTCCGCCACGAGGGAGTGCCCTCCCGAACGGGGGTGTAGCGGGCTACACCCCCCGCCGGGGAGCCGGCTCTCCCGCGCGGCCGTCTCCGTGTGCGTAGCCTGATGCCATGCGGACGACGGTGCGGCAGGCGGCGCGGGCCACGGTCCACCTGGCCCTGGCGACCGGGCTTGCCTTTTTCTCCTGCCTGTTCATCACCGTCCTGCTGATCACGGCCATCGGCACGGTCGCCGTGGTGGGTATCTGGCTGCTGCCGGAGACCGTGCTGCTTATACGCCGGATAGCCGGGGCGAAACGGAGCATGACCTCCGATTGGACGGGCCGGGAGATCCACGAGGCCTACCAGCCGATCACCGGCCCGCTCCGCGACCGGCTGCGCACGGCGATCCTCGACCCGGGCACGTTCGCCGATCTGCGCTGGATGGTCGCCGACTACGGCTACGGCTGCCTTGGGTTCCTTGCGGTGCCTCTGTGGCCGGCCGGACTCATCGTCGACGGGGTGTGGTGCGGGCTGCTCGGACGTCGGCCGGTCGTCCTGCCACTGATCACCAGCCTGGCGAACCTAGACGCCGCCTGGTCGGTCGCGCTGCTCAAGCCGTCGCCGAGGGCGCGGCTCAGCGAGCGGGTCGAGCAGCTGACCCAGACGCGCGCGGGCGCCATCGCCGCCCACAGCGCGGAACTGCGCCGCATCGAGCGAGACCTGCACGACGGCGCGCAGGCGCGGCTGGTAGCGCTGTCCATGCGGATCGGGCTCGCGCGGCGCGCCTACGACCGTGACCCGCAGGCCGGGCGGCGGCTACTCGACGAGGCCCAGGCGCACGCCGAGGAGGCGCTCGCCGAGCTGCGGCACGTGGTGCGCGGCATCCATCCGCCGATCCTTACCGACCGAGGGCTTGCGGGCGCGGCCAGGGCGCTCGCCGCGAGCAGCGGGCTTGAGGTCACGGTGCGGGCCGATGACTTCGATGAAGGACCCCGCGCCCCGGCGGCGGTGGAGGCGGCCGCCTACTTCGTCGTGGCCGAGGCGCTAACCAACGCGGCCAAGCACAGCGGAGCCGGCCGGGCCGAGGTCTCGCTCACCCGGGCCGACACCGGCGTGCGGGTGGTCGTGCGCGATGAGGGCAAGGGCGGAGCGGATTTTTCCGCGGACGACACGGGCGGGACCGGGCTCGCCGGCATGCGCCGCCGGGTCGCCGCGCTCGACGGAACATTCACCCTGGCCAGCCCGGCCGGGGGACCGACCGTGATCGAAGCGGAGTTGCCGTGCGTGTGGTGATCGCCGAGGACAACGCCCTGCTGCGCGAGGGGCTCGTCTTGCTGCTCACCATGGCCGGGCACGAGGTCGTGGCCGTGGCCAGCGCCGGCCCCGAGATCCTCCCGGCGCTGCTGGATCAGCGCCCGGACGTTGCCGTGCTCGACGTCCGCATGCCGCCCAGTTTCCGTGATGAGGGCCTGCGCGCGGCACTCGCGGCCCGGGAGAAGATCCCCGGGCTGCCTGTGCTCGTGCTCTCCCAGTACGTCGAGGAGTCGTATGCCGCCGAGCTGCTTGGGGGCGGCGCGAGCGGGGTCGGTTACCTGCTCAAGGACCGGGTCGGCCGCGTTGAGGAGTTCCTTGAGGCACTTGGCCGGGTCGCGGCCGGCGGCACCGCGCTCGACCCCGAGGTGGTGACCGAGCTCCTCTCCCGTCGCCGCCGGACGCCGCTTGACTCGCTGACGCCGCGCGAGCGCGAGGTGCTCAAGCTGATGGCCGAGGGCCACGACAACACGACGATCGCGACCACCCTGGTCATCACCGAACGATCGGTGAGCAAGCACATCGGCAACGTTTTTCTCAAGCTCGGGCTGCCGTCAGACGACATTGGGCACCGCCGGGTCCTGGCCGTCCTGGCCTACCTGAACAATCCGTAACGGTCGGCCGACCGCGCAGCGGAAACGGGCACGAGGGAGTTCAGGGTAATCACCCGGTCGGCGCTGGCGGCGACGGCGGGGTCGTGCGTGATGACGATCACGGTCCGGCCCGCGATGACCGGCCCGAGCAGTTCCATCAGCTGGCGGGTGTCGGCGGGACTCAGCCCCGTGGTCGGCTCGTCGAGCACGATGACCGGGGCGTCCCGCAGCACCGCGCGCGCGATCGCGATCCGCTGGCGCTGCCCGCCGGACAGCAGGCGGCCGTGCTGGCCGACCCGGCTGTCGTAGCCGGCTGGCAGCGCGCTGATGAACTCATGGGCGCCGGCTGCCTTCGCGGCCGCGACAATCTCGCCGTGGCTTGCCCCCGGCTTGCCGTAGCCGATGTTGTCGGTGACGGTCCCCGGTCGTAGCAGGTGCTCCTGCTGGAGAAGCGTGACGTTGTGCCTTCCTATCGGCCTACTTGCACGGCTTAGCCGGGGCCTTCGGCGCCGTCTTCGCCGTGAGGGACGGGCCGGCCTTTGGCTTCGGCAGCGGCTTCTTGACCGGCTTCGCACGGGGGAGGGAGGACGGAAACTCATAGTGACTCCTTCATCAACTTCACCGGGACCCGCCCGGCGCTTACGTCAATCACGCTACGGGCGCCTTTTCTCGGGCCCCTCTCCCGTGGCCGCCGAGTGCCTGATCATCGCGGCGAGCCGTTCAGGACAGCGGAAAGTGAGAAGAAACCAGGGACCTCCGGCTAAGGACGACATCGCGGAGGACTTCAGCAACGGTGGTAGACGTACTAGTGCGAGGCGGATGCCTGCCTGGCGTCAGTCGAATTCCAGGTTGAGCTTGGTCAGCCCGTGGATCATGTAGGTCGGAAGGTAGTCGTAGCGGCGGGCGCCGACCGGGCCGTGCGCGGCTTCCGAGACGCGGATCTCGCCGGTCCGGTCGAACAGCCGCTCGAGGACGACGCGGCCCTCGGCCCGCGCGAGGGGCGCTCCCGGGCAAGTGTGGATGCCGTGCCCGAATGAGATGTGCTGGCGGACGTTGGGCCGGTCGATGCGCAGCTCGTGCGGGCACTCGAACTGGCGCGGGTCCCGGCCGGTCGCCCCGTGCAGCAGCATGACGGTGCTGCCCGCCGGGATCTCGACCCCGCCCACGGTCGTGGTCTTCAGCGCCAGCCGGAAGGCGCCCTTGATCGGGCTCTCCAGCCGCAGCGTCTCCTCGATGAACCGCGGGATCAGCTCGCGGTGCTCCCGCAGCCGCTGCTGCAGCCCCGGCTCGTCGCAGATCAGCCGCAGGGCCGTGCTCAGCAGCCGCACCGTGGTCTCCTGCCCGGCCGAGAACAGGTTCGCGGCGATCCTGGCGACGTCCACCGGCTCGGGAACCGAGCCGTCGGGGAACGTCGCCCGGGCCATGCCGGTCAGGACGTCACCCTGCGGTTCCGCCCTGAGCTGCTCGATGCGCTCGGCTGAAGTAGCCGTAGAGGAAGTCAAGCGGGTGGTCGGGACGGCCCTCGTCTTCGCCGGTGTCGCCGAGCAGCCGGCGGCCCGACCCCGGCCCGCCGCAGCAGCGCCGGGTGGTCCGACTCGGGCACGCCGAGCAGGTCGGCGATGACGAGGAGGGTGTAGGGCTGCGCGAAGTCGTCGATGAACTCGCACTGGCCGCCGGGCAGCACCGCGTCGAGCTGGCGGTCGGCCAGCCGCCACATGAACTCCTCGTTCTCCTTGAGGCGCTTCGGCGTGATCAGCCCCATCAGCAGCCCGCGGTGGGCCGTGTGCTTCGGCGGGTCGAAGGTGATGATCTGGTCGCTCATCGGCAGTTCGTCCCGGTACTGCTCGACCAGGCCGGTCACGTCGTCGCCGGTGAGCTCGACCGGGAACCGGAAGCTCGGCCCGGCCACGATGTTGCAGTTGGAGAAGCTCGCCGTGTCCCGCAGCACGGCGAGCACCTCCTCGTGCCCGGCCACCATCACCACCCCGTGGTAAGGCTCGCGCCATACCCTTCTGCCCGTCGAGCAGGAAGTCGAAGTACGGGTAGGTGTCGTCCGCGACGGACTCGTCGCTGAAGTAGTCCACGGCGGTGAAGTCGGTCATGGTGGCTGCTCCGTTTTCCTTACAGCGTGACGTTCATCTTGATCGTCGTGGTGTTGCCGCTGTTGCAGTCGAAGGTCCCGGGCTTGGCCGGGTACACCCGCTGCCACTGGCCGTTGACCAGCTGGGTGATCACGTCACAGTCCGACAGCTGGTGGCCGCCGACGTTGGTCGGGCCGATGATGCCCTCAGCGTCGAAGGAGTGTCTCGCCCTTGAGCGCGGTGAACAGCGTCGCCCGGTTCAGGGTCCCGCCGTTGGCCGTCGCCTTCTGCACCGCGTCCTGGAACAGCAGGGCCATGACGTAGGACAGCGACGGCGTTGTTGTTGAGGTTCGCGGTGCCGCCGACCTGCTTGACCAGCGCCGCCAGGGCCGGGTTGTCCTGGTACTCGGTGTAGAAGGGCAGGTCGTCCAGCTGCGCGTAGGTGCCGTTCACCGTCGCGCCGCCCTGCTGGTAGAAGCTCGAGTCGTAGCAGCCCGGAGTTGCAGGCCCAGACCTTGACGCTGCTGACGCCCTGCAGCTTCGCCTCGCGCTCCAGCAGGATCGTGTTCTGCGGAGTCGACCCGGCGTAGACGAACGACGAGCCTGACGCCTTGATCGCCGAGATGACCGGGGTGAGGGCGCTCTGCGGGGCCGAGCCGCTCTCCGCGTAGGAGCCCTGGGCGTCCGCCTTGATGCCGAGGTCGCTCGTCCCCCTGGAAGTTCGGGAGGAAGTCGACCTTGAGCGTCGGCACGTCGCTGTCGTAGACGAAGACCCCGTGCAGGCCCTTGAACTGCGAGGTGTAGTACCGGGCGTCGCCGATGTTGGCCGTGTAGGTCTGCGGGTTTTCCTTGGCGGTCGCGCAGTACGGGCCGTAGCCGCCGATGATGTACGTGTCGGGATCGCAGGCGAGCGGCAGGAAGGCGAAGGCGGCGAGGTCGGGGATGCCGATGGCCTTGCCCGCGGCGTCCTTGCAGCCGTCGATGTCGGAGAGGTCCTCGAGCGCGTTGGCGGAGGTGCCGACCAGCGCGAAGTCGTTCTGGCAGGCCTGGATGACGCAGTTGGTGGTGGCGTTGGGGTCGAGCTTGGAGTCGCAGAAGTCGACCACGACCTTGCGGCCGGCCAGCCCGCCGCTGGCGTTGACGATGCTCGCCCAGGCCTTGACCGCGTTCACCGACTTCTGGAACAGGCCGGGGGCAAGCGAAGTGTCGACGTCGGCGATCATGCCGACCTTGATCGTGGTGGCGGTGAGCCCGATGTCGGTGCCGGGGGCGGCCGAGCCGGCCGGGGAGGCGGCGGTGCTCCCGGCCGCGGCCGTCGCCGAGGCGGCTGGACTTGAGGCGGTGGAGCCGGCTGCCGACCCGGTCGACGAGCTGCTTGAGCTGCAGCCCGCCGCCAGCAGGACGGCGGCCAGGGCCGCGATCACCCCGAGCAGGCGCGCACGGGCCGGGAACGGGCGCCGGGCGTGCCTGCCCGCGTCGCCCGGTCTGTCGCTGTTAGCTGTCACTCTGGTGTCCTTCACGACGTCATTGCCTGTGAGTGCCCGCGAGCGCGGGCTGTTGTCGCTTCGCGCCGTCGCGGGCTGGTGACCGCGTTGGTCATTGTACGTACCGGTCGTTACAAAATCGAGCCCGGACACGCCCGGGCGGACCGGTATGGGCATGGTGCTATCCGGCCTGTGCCTTACCTGAACTGCGAACTTCTACTTCATGTAGCCCTTACGTCCAGGCTGGATGCTTGCCGCCTCTGTCGTAAAGAATTACATTAGTAAACTACTAGGTACTTGGTACCACAGCCCTGGCCCGGCCATCAAGGCCCGCAGTCGGCTAGGCCGGTCCCGCTGCTTGCACCGACCGGTTGATCTAACTTCGGCTACGGCGGCACCGCAGGGCGGCCGATGCGACTAAGGAGGAGACCAGTTGGCCAGAGTGGCAGTTGTGACAGGCGGAGCCTCGGGCATCGGCCTGGCGATCGTCCGCCGCCTCGCGGCCGGCGGCGCCAGCGTGGCGCTGCTCGACCTGGACGCGGGCGCGGCCGACCGGGCCGCCGCCGAACTGCGCGGCGAGGGGTCGCGCGTCATCGGCCTTGGCGCCGACGTCAGCGACCGGGCCGCGGTGGAGAAGGCGCTCGAAGCCGCGCGCGGCGAGTTCGGGCCGATCGAGATCATGGTGACCAGCGCCGGGCTGTCGCTGAACTCGCCGTTCCTCGAGATCACGGTCGAGGACTGGGACCGGGTGCTGGCGGTCAACCTGACCGGAACCTTCCACTGCCTGCAACTGGCGGTACCGGACATGATCGCGGGCGGCTGGGGGCGGATCGTCACCATCTCGTCGTCGAGCGCGCAGTCCGGATCGCGGACCCAGGCGCACTACTCGGCGTCCAAGGGCGGCGTGGTGGTGCTGACCAAGACGCTGGCGCTTGAGCTCGGCCAGTACGGGATCACCGTCAACACGATACCGCCCCGGGCCGTTGTCACCCCGATGTTCATGGCCGCGCCCTTCGCGCAGGGGCCGGCCGGCGAAGAGGCCATCAAGCAGATGGCCGCGCGGAGCCCGGTCCGCCGGCTGGGCGTGCCCGAGGACATCGCCGCCGCCACCGCCTTCCTGTGCTCCGACGACGCCGGCTACATCACCGGCCAGGTCATCGGCGTGAACGGGGGCAACTACACCTGAGCCGCCCGGCGTTCCGCTGAGCGGGACCAAGGAACGACCAGTCAGTCCAAAGTATTGATCGGTCCCCGACGCCGTGCTAGAAACAGCAGATAACCAGCCTGTAAACCCCAGTTCACGGGCGTAAGTCACCGCCGCTCTGTAAAGCTTTGCATTCCCGGCCGCACTACCCCGCGACCCGAATGTAAAGGTTTACATCCTCGGTCATTAGCAATGTAAAGGTTTACACCGCACCAGCTCGACCGTAAGCGTTTGCAGCCGACCGAGGCATAACCAAATTCCCGGCGCGCATCAACCGGCGGGGCAGTCCGCTTCTGATTTTTATACTGACCGCCCGGTATAAGTGTTCACCTTCGTCGTGAACGCACGGGCGTCGCCGGGTCACCGCTCACGGGCAATGAAGTCGTGGAGGGCACAGGAGTGAGACCTAACAGCGACAGGGCCGGGCCGTGGCGGCACCGGACGACGGATACCCAGACGCACTCGTTTCGCCGCGCTGGTCGCGGCGCTTGCAGCCGCGGTCCTGCTGGCCGCGGGGTGCAGCTCGTCAAGCAGCAGCGGTAGCAGTAGCACCAGCTCGTCCGCCGCGGCCACCTCGGCGGCCGCCTCGGGCAGCGGGTCGGCGCCGGCCACGACCGGGGCTTCGGCCGTCGCCAGCGCCGCCGGGACCGACGTCGGGCTCACCGCCACCACCATCAAGGTCGGCATCATCGCCGACGTCAGTAACCCGCTCGTCCCCGGGCTGTTCCAGAAGTCGGTGAACGCGGTCAAGGCGTGGGCGAAAGACGTCAACGCCAGCGGCGGCCTGGCCGGGCGCCAGGTCGCGGTCGACTTCTGCGACTCCAGGCTGGACCCGAACGCGACCGCCAACTGCGTCATCAAGGCCTGCCAGAACGACTTCGCCCTGGTCGGCACCTCCGCCAACGCGCTTGAGGACCTCAAGGACATCGACGGGTGCAAGAACGCCGAGGGCAAGGCCATCGGCATCGCCAACCTTGCCGCCTTCGCCTTCCCCCCGGAGTCCTGCGATCCTGACACGTACCTCACCTCCGGCCTCGGCACCTACTGCGCCACCGCGAAGGACAACCCGCAGACCTACACGGTGCCGGTCGGCGACGCCAGGTACCTCACCGCGCACAACCCGGGCCTGCACGGCATCTGGCTCTACGACAGCGACGACCCGACGTTCAAGATCACCCAGACGCCGGTGTTCAAAGGGGAAAGCAACCTCGGCATCAAGGCAGACGGCCAGGGCTTCTACGCGCTGAGCGGCGCGGCGCCGCAGAGCGCGCTCACCCCGTTCATCCAGCAGATCAAGTCCTCGGGTTCCACGTTCGTCTATGACGACGTAACCACCTCAAGCATGGTGCTTGCTGCGCCGGGAGGCCCAGCTGCAGGGGGTCAACACGGTCAAGGTCTGGGAGTGCAACTCGGGCTGCTACGACCCGAACTTCTACAAGCAGGGCGGCTCGGCCGTGAACGGCACCTACGCGAGCCTGCTTGACCTGCCGTACATGACTGACTACAAGGTCAACCCCGCCCTTGACAAGCTGGTCACCGACCTCGGCGGGCTCGACAACGTGGACAACAACGCGCATCAACTCCTACGTCATGGCGCTGCTGTTCCAGGACGCGGTGAACAAGGCGGCGGCCACCGGCACGCTCGACCGCCAGACGCTGTTCGCCGCGCTCAGCGACGAGCACGCCTTCACGGCCGACGGCATCATCGGCGCAACCGACGTGGGCGCCCGCGCTCCGTCCGACTGCCAGGTGCTCGTGCAGCTGCAGAACGGTGCGTGGCAGCGGGTGGACCCGGCCCAGCCGGGCACCTTCGACTGCAGCCCCGCCAACGTCGCGACGATCAAGATGAACGTCTCCTAGCGGCAGCGGCATGCAGGAAACGACGAACAAGGAGCCGCCGGATGGCGTCCCGCGGGCGACATAAGTCGGTCGGCGTGGTGGAGATGGCCCGTGACCTGGGCGTCTCCACCGCGACGGTATCCCGCGCGCTGAACGGCAGCCCCTCGGTCCGCCGGGAGCTCGCCGACCGCATCCGGGCGCACGCGGAGGAGCGCGGGTACGTCGCCAACCGCCTCGCCCGGGCGCTGTCGGCGAGCACCAGCCGGGCGTTCGTCGGGTTCGTGATCCCGTTCGTGGACACCCCGGCGTACTCGGCGGTCGCCGCCGAGTGCGCCCGGCTGCTGTCCGCGGCCGGCACCCAGATGATCCTGGCGATCACCGAGAATGACGCCGAACGTGAGTTTCAGCAGCTCCGCGACCTGGTCGGAACCAGGATCGCGGGGCTGGTCATCTCGCCGAGCACGCACGTGCTCGATGACACCCGGCGCCTGCTGGCCGAGTTCCCGGTGGTGGAGCTGCACCGGATGTCGGGGATCGACGCGCCCAGCGTGTTCAGTGATGACGAGCTGGCGCTGACCAACGCCGTCCTGCACCTGGCCGGGCTCGGGCACACCGACATCGCGTACCTGGGCACTCCCAGGGAGCTGTCCAACGGGGCGACCCGCCTGCGCGGTATTCGGCGCGGCGTCGCCCTGGCCGGCCTCGACCCCCGCCGGATCACGCTCAGGCTGGTGGAGCCGACCCAGGACAACGGCAGGGACGCTGCCCACGAGCTGCTCGACGGGGAGGTCCCCTTCACCGCGCTGATAGTCGGCAGCGGCTCCCTGTCGGTCGGCGCCGCCCAGGCGGTCCGCCGCAGCGGCCGCCGGCTGCCCGATGACCTGTCGCTGGTGGTCTACGGCGACCCCGCCTGGTTCGTTCTCGCTGACCCGCCGCTGACCATGGTCCAGGTCTCGTACGCCGGGCTGGCGAGCAGCGCGGCCCGGCTGCTGCTGCGGGCGCTCGACGCCAGGGAAGTCGGCACCAAGCCGCCCGCCGCGGGCCCGCACCTGGTACCCGCCGAGCTGCGCATCGCGGGCTCCACCGGCTCGCCGCCCGGCGCTTCGCAGGCGGCCCTGAGCTGCGCCCGGCTTCCCGCGCCAAGTCCGTACCGCCCCCGACCAAGGAGTCCTGAGTGACCGACGGTGCCCTCGCCGGCCTGCGCGTGATCGACGCCGCTACCCTCGCGGCCGGGCCGCTGATCGCCACCTGGATGGGCGAGTACGGGGCCGAGGTGATCAAGGTCGAGCAGCCCGACGGCGGCGACCCGCTGCGGCAGTGGGGGGCGCAGCGCGAAGGGATCGGGCTGATGTGGAAGAGCGTGGCCCGCAACAAGAAGTGCGTCACCCTCAACCTGCGGCTCGAGGCGGGTCGCGACCTGCTGCGCTCGCTCACCCGGCAGGCCGATGTGCTGATCATGAACCTGCGGCCGTCCACGCTGCGCAAGTGGGGCCTGGAGTACGAGAGCCTCGCCGCCGCCAACCCGAAGCTGGTCATGGTGCACGTCACCGGGTACGGCGCCGGCGGCCCGAAGTCCGACTGGCCCGGGTTCGGCACCCTCGGCGAGGCGATGAGCGGCTTCGCGCACCTCACCGGGACCCCGGACGGCCCGCCGACCCTGCCGTCGTTCATGCTCGCGGACGGCGTGGCCGCCCTCACGGCCACCTACGCGGTCATGATGGCGCTCTACCACCGCGACACGCGCGGCGGCAGTGCTGGCGATGGCGAGGGGGCAGCTGATCGACATCAACCTGATCGAGCCGCTGGCCCGGCTGCTCGAGCAGTCGGTGCTGACCTACGACCAGCTCGGCACGATCCCGGTCAGGACCGGGAACCGGTGGGACATCAGCGCGCCGCGCAACACCTACAAGACCAGCGACGGCCGCTGGCTGGCGATGTCCGGCAGCGCCCCCACGATCGCGATGCGGGCGCTGCGGGCGGTCGGCCGGCCGGAGCTGACCCTGGACCCGAAGTTCGCCGAGGCGCAGCAGCGGCTGCGGAACGCGGCCGAGATCGACGCGATCATGGCGGACTGGATCGGCCAGCGCACGCTGGACGAGGCCCTGGCCGTCTTCGAGGAAGCGGGCGTCGCGGCCGCGCCGATCTACGACGCCGAGCAGCTGCTCGACGACCCGCAGCTGCGGGCGCGCGGCAGTCTACCCGTCGGTCCCGGACCCGGAACTCGGCTCGATGCGGATCCAGGCACCCGTTCCCCGCTTCTCGGCCACCCCGGGCGCCGTCACCCGCCTGGGCCCGCGGCTCGGGGAGGACAACGCCGAGGTCTACCGCGAGCTGCTCGGCCTCGACGCCGGCCGCCTGCACGAACTACACGAACAGGGAGTGATTTAAGGTGCCACGCAAGCCCGCGGCCGCGCCGCTCGGAGCTGGCCACCCCGGCCAGCAACGAGGACATGTTCGCGAAGGCCGCCGCCTCCGGCGCCGACCTGGTGTTCCTCGACCTGGAGGACGCCTGCGCGCCCGCCGAGCGGGAGAAGGCACGCGGCAAGGCGGCCCGGGCGCTGCGCGACCTCGACTGGGGACGCACCGCCCGCGCGATCCGGATGAACGGCATCGACACGCACTGGGCCTACGGCGACGTCATCGAGGTCGTCACCATCGCCCGCGAGGCGCTCGACGTGATCATCGTGCCCAAGGTCCGCCGGGCCAGGGACGTCTGGTGGGTCGACGTGCTGCTCACCCAGCTGGAGGAGACGCTCGGGCTGCGCAAGCGGATCGCGCTTGAGGTGCTGATCGAGGAGACCGAGGGCCTGCAGCACGTCGACGAGATCGCCGCCGCCAGCGACCGGCTTGAGGCGATCATCTTCGGGGCGGGCGACTTCTCCGCCTCCCAGGGGGCGCGGGTCGACACCAACTTCGATCCGCTCGTCGACTTCCCCGGCGACATCTGGCACTACGCCCGCGCGCGGATCGTGGTCGCCGCGCGCACGGCCGGCGTCGACGCGATCGACGCTCCCTTCCCCAACTACCAGGACCCCGGGGCCTACCGCGTCGCCTGCGAGCGGGCCGCCGCCATGGGCTTCCTCGGGAAGTGGGCGATCCACCCGAGCCAGGTGGAGATCGCCAACACCGCGTTCTCCCCGACCCGGGAAGAGATAGCACACGCCGAACGACTGGTGGCCGCTTACCGGACGGCCGAGTCGGCTGGAAGGGGCGCGAGCGGCCTCGACGGGATGCTCGTCGACGCCGCCCACCTGCGGCACGCCGCCACCGTCGCCGAGCGGGCCGAGCTGCTCGGCCTGTCAGGGAAGGAGCTACCCGCATGACGCGCCAGATGACCCTCGTCGGCTTCATGCAGGCCGGCAACGTGACCGTCTACTCCGGATCCTGGCGGTACCCGTCGGCCGACCTCGGGTTCCTCACCATGGACTACTACACCCGCATCGGGAAGGTGCTCGAGGAAGGCAAGTTCGACTGCGTCTTCTTCGACGACCGGCTGGCGATGCCCGGCGTGTACGGCGACTCGGTCGCCGAAGCCGTCCGCTACGGCGCCCGGCCGGTCAAGCTCGACCTCACCGCCGTGCTCGGCGGGATCATCGGCGCCACCTCCAGGATCGGCGTCGGCGCCACCTACTCGACGACCTACTACCAGCCGTACCACGTGGCCCGCACCTTCGCCACGCTCGACCACCTGTCCGGCGGCCGCGCCGCGTGGAACGTGGTGACCTCGGTCAACGACTCCGAGGCGCAGAACTTCGGCCTGTCGGCCGCCATGGACCACGACCGGCGCTACGACAAGGCCGACGAGTTCCTGCAGACCGTAGCCGCGCTCTGGGACTCGTGGGACGACGGCGCGCTGATCATGGACAAGGAGACCGGCGAGTTCGCCGACCCGGCCAAGGTCCACGAGATCAACCACAAGGGCGAGTGGTTCTCGGTCCGGGGCCCGCTGACCGTGCCGCGCACCCCGCAGGGCCGGCCGGTGATCCTGCAGGCCGGCTCGTCCGGGCGCGGCCGCGAGTTCGCGGCTGCCTGGGCCGACATGATCTTCACCGGCGACCCCGGCCTCGAGGTGGCGCGGCAGCACTACCGGGAGCAGAAGGAGCAGATCGCCGCCGCGGGCCGCAACCCCGACGACGTCAAGATCCTGCCGATGGCGTACGTGGTGGTGGGGGAGACCCAGGCGATCGCCGAAGAAAAAGAGCGGCTCTTCCTCGACGCCTACGTGCACCCGGTCGCGTCCCTCGCGCTGCTGTCGGAGCTGCTCAACTACGACTTCGCCAAGCACGACCTCGACGACGTGGTGACCGACGAGATGATGGCGGCCAGCTCCGGGGTCCGCGGCCTGTCCATGGGGGTGCGCAAGCACCTCGGCCGCGACGTGACCGTCCGTGACCTGGCCGCGCACCGGGCGACCCTGCTGCAGGGCCCGCGCTTCGTCGGCACCGCCACGTCGGTAGCGGACCAGATGGAGGAATGGTTCAACTCCGGCGGCTGCGACGGGTTCGTGCTCGCGGCCACCCACCTGCCCGGCGCCTTCGAGGAAGTTCGTCCGGATGGTGGTGCCGGTGCTGCAGCGACGGGGCCTGTTCCGGCGGGAGTACGCCGGCCCGACCCTGCGCGAGCACCTCGGCATCGCGCGCCCGGAATGACAGTAACCGTGCTCGACGAGGAGGACAGCATGCCGGAAAGCTTCCGTATCACCCGGATGTACCACCCCAGCTTCCACGCCCCCGACCTGGGCGAGGTCGAGGCCTGGTTCGCAGCGGGTCTTCGGCTGCCAGAGCACCAACATCTACGAGACGTTCAAGGGCCGGGAGACCGGCAACTACCCCACCAACTACTCGACGTTCACCCCGATGGCCGACGTGCTGATGGACACCATCCAGCCGACCCTGTACGTGCTGAACGGCGTGCAGCAGTACGCGTCGGTGGACAAGCCGCACCTGAAGACGATCGGCTGGTTCGACGACAACCCGCAAGGCGGTCTACGCATCGCTGCGTCAAGCCGGGATCGCGATGGTGGACCAGTTCGGCAAGCCCGCCGAGGGCGAGGAGGCCCCGCGGTCGGCCGGCAGCGGTGCGATGCCGATCTACTTCACCACCCCGGAGTCGGCCGGGCTGCGGCACGAGTTCCTGCCCGACTTCCCGTTCGGGCTCGACCACCGCAACGCGCCCGGCTGGATCGCGGCCGCGGCCCCCGAGGGACCGCTCGGCCTGCAGCGGTGCGCCTACCACACGCTGCTCACCGACAACCCGCAGCGGGCGCTGCACACGCTGGTCGACGCGCTTGGCGGCACCGTCTTCCACGAGGGCCGCGACGAGGTGATCGGCGCCGCCGCCAGCTACGTGGCCCTGGCCGACTCGGTGCTGCAGGTCGCCGTGCCCGACCAGGGCACCGCCGCCCATGCCGACTGGACCACGACCGCCCCTAACGACACCTACCACTCGCTCACGTTCAAGGTCGCCGACCTGGACCGCGCCGCCGAGCACCTGAAGTCCCAGGGCGTCGGCATCCGCTCGCGGACCGAGGACTTCCTGGTGACCGACCCGGACACCAGCATCAACGTCCCCTGGGGGTTCACCACCCGCCTGGTGCCTGGCGACCCCCGTGTTTGAGAGGTCAGCGTCTGATCCGGTCACCGAGTCCTTCATCGGCGGGGCGGCGGTGAGGTCGGCGGAGACGTACCCGAACATCGACCCGTCGACCGGCGCCGCCCTCGGCGACGTGGCGCGGGCGGGGGCCAAGGAGGTCGACCAGGCCGTGACGGCGGCCCGCCGCGCCAGCCGTGACTGGCGGGCCACCACCCCCGAGCAGCGATCCGAGCTGCTGTCCCGGCTGGCCGGCCTGATCGACGGCGAGGCCGAGACGCTCGCCCGGCTCGAGAGCGAGGACAGCGGCAAGCCGCTGTCGCAGGCGCGCAACGACGCACGGGTGTGCGCGCGCTACTTCCGCTTCTACAGCCACGTCATCGAGTCGTACTACGGCCTGAGCATCCCGCTGCGGCCGGACCTGCACGTGTACACCCGCCGCGAGCCGCTCGGCGTCACCGGCAACATCGTCGCCTGGAACTACCCGATGCAGCTGTTCGGCCGGGGGGTAGCGCCCGCCATCGCCACCGGGAACTGCGCGGTGCTCAAGCCGGCCGACGAGACGCCGCGCACGGCGGTCTACCTCGCCCGGCTGGCGGCCGAGGCGGGCCTCCCGCCCGGCGTCGTCAACGTGGTCACCGGGCTCGGGCCGGAGGCCGGCGCCGCCCTCGCCGCCCACCCGGGCGTCGACCACCTCAGCTTCGTCGGCTCTACCGAGGTCGGCAGCCTGATCGCGGGCGCGGCCGCCAGGCGGGTGGCGCCGGTGACCCTGGAGCTCGGCGGCAAGTCGGCGCACCTGGTGTTCGGCGACGCCGACGTCGAGCGGGCGGCCACGGTGGCGGCCAACGCGATCTTGCAGAACGCCGGGCAGACCTGCTCGGCCGGGTCGCGGCTGCTGGTCGACGAGCGGGTGCACGACGAGCTGCTGCAGCGGATCGCCGACCGCTTCGCCGCGGTGTCCATCGGGCCGGGCATCACCGACCCCGACCTCGGCCCGCTGGTCTCCCGCAAGCAGCAGGACCGGGTCCGCGGCTACGTCGAGTCGGCCAAGGACGCCGACATCGTCTGCGGCGGCACCGTCGCCGAGCCCGACGGCATCACCGGCGGCGCCTACTTCACCCCCACGCTGATCGACGGCGTGGACCCGGCGGCGCCGATCGCCCGCGAGGAGATCTTCGGCCCGGTGCTCACCGTCACCACCTTCAGCACCGAGGACGAGGCGGTCGCGCTGGCCAACGGCACCGACTACGCGCTGATCGGCGCGGTCTGGACGACCGACCTGGCGCGCGCGCACCGGGTCGCCGCCCAGGTCGACGGCGGGCAGATCTACGTCAACACCTACGGCGCCGGCGGCGGCGTGGAGCTGCCCTTCGGCGGCTTCCGCAAGTCGGGCTACGGGCGCGAGAAGGGCGTCGAGGCGCTCGACGCCTACACCGCCACCAAGACGATCGTCGTGCAGCTCTGAGACCAGCAGGGAGAATTGTCAGTGGCTTCAAACGGTTCCCCCGGGCCCGGTACGGACACCGACGTGGACGTGGCCGTCGACATCCTCATCGTGGGCGCCGGCGTGACCGGCATCTACCAGCTGTACCTGGCCCGCGAGGCGGGCTACTCGGTGCAGCTGGTGGACGCCGGCTCCGGCGTGGGCGGCACCTGGTACTGGAACCGCTACCCAGGATCACGCTACGACTCCGAGAGCTACACCTACGGGTACTTCTTCTCGGAGGAGCTGTTCAAGGAGTGGGAGTGGTCCGAGCACTTCGCCGGGCAGGCGGAGAACGAGCGGTACTTCAACCACGTGGTCGACAAGTTCGACCTGCGCCGCCACATCCGGTTCAACACCAAGGTCACGTCGGCCGTCTGGGACCAGGAGTCGTCGACCTGGCAGGTCACGGCGCACGACGGGTACACCGCCAGGGCGCGTTACCTGGTGGCCGCTACCGGCGTGCTGTCGGCCCCGTTCTATCCCGACGTCCCGGGGCGGGACAGCTTCCGCGGCGAGGCTTACCACACCGGCCTGTGGCCGAAGACCGAGGTGGACTTCACGGGCAAGCGGGTCGCCGTCATCGGCACCGGGTCGAGCGGCGTCCAGGTCATCCCGGTCATCGCCCCCGAGGTCGCCTCGCTGACCGTGTACCAGCGCACGCCGAACTGGGCCACCCCGCTCAACAACCGGCCGATTACCCCGGAGGAGCAGGCCGAGCTGAAGGCGGGCTTCGAGGCGATCCGCGACACCGTCGGCAAGTCGGCGTCCGGGTTCCTGCACCAGCCCTCGGACAAGATGACCTTCGACGACTCGCCAGAAGAGCGGCAGGCGTTCTACGAGCGGGTCTGGCAGCTCGGCGGGTTCGGCAAGATCATCAGCAACTACCGGGACATGACGATGAACCCGGCCGCCAACGCCGAGTGGTCGCGCTTCGTCGCCGACAAGATCCGCGCTGTCGTCAAGGACCCGGCGACGGCGGAGAAGCTGATCCCGAAAGACCACGGCTACGCCGGCAAGCGCCCCCCGTACGTGACCGACTACTACGAGGCATACAACCGGCCCAACGTCTCGCTGATCGACCTGAAGGAGACGCCGATCACGGCGGTCACCGAGACCGGCATCGAGACCGATCGGACGGGCCTGCGCGAGTTCGACATCATCGTCTGGGCCACCGGGTTCGACTTCGGCACCGGCGCGCTCAACCGGATCGGCATCCTCGGCCGGGACGGCCTGCCGCTCAAGGAGTACTGGGCCGACGGGCCGCTCACCCATCTCGGCATCATGGCCCATCACTTCCCGAACTTCTTCTTCCCCGGCGGGCCGCACGGCGGGGCGGGCAACAACCCGCGGTACAACGGCGACCAGTCGGACTTCATCGCCGCCCTGATCGAGTTCGCCCGCGAGCACGGGCACACGGTGATCGAAGCGCCCAAGGCGCTGGAAGAAGAGTGGACCGCGATGGTCAACGAGGCAGCGGTCACCATGTCGCCCTTCAACGAGCGGAGCTACTTCTTCGGCAGCAACATCCCCGGCAAGGCCCGGGCCTTCCTGCTCAACTCGCTCGGGCGGCCCAAGCTGCTCGAGATGATGGAGGCCGCCGTCAAGAGCGACTACGCCGGGTTCTTCCCCGCGCGAGTCACACCAGTTCTGAAAGGAAAGCAGCAAATGACCGACACCCACCGTCTGGCCGCACCACGAGCTCGGCAAGGAACTGTCCAACTGGGGCCGTTGGGGCAACGACGACCAGATCGGCACGCTGAACTTCATCACCCCGGAGAAGCTGGTCAGCGCCGCCCAGTTGATCAGGACCGGCAAGATCATCGACTGCGGGATCCCGTTCGACAAGAACGGCCCGTTCCCGCCGGGCGGCTGGCGCAACAACCCGCAGCACGTGTTCACCCTGCTGCCGTCGGACTCGTTCTACGCCAAGGACGGGCAGATCGCCGCGGACGACCTGATCATCATGGGCCTGCAGGCCTCCACCCAGTGGGACGGCCTGGCCCACGTGGGGTATGACGGCTTCTTCTACAACGGGGTGCCCGCCGCCGCGGTCAACAACTTCCAGGGCGCCTCCAAGAACGACATTGCCAAGGTGGCGCCGAAGCTCATCTCCCGCGGGGTGCTGCTCGACATCGCCGCGCTGAAGGGGGTGGACGCGCTGCCCGACTCCTACGAGATCACCGAGGCCGACGTGCTCGCGGCCGAGGAGCGGCAGGGGGTACGGGTCGAGTCCGGCGACATCCTGTGCATCCGCACCGGCTGGTACAAGTACTTCGCCGAGGGCGACCGGCAGCACTACGTGGGCAACACGGCCGGCCCGGGCCAGGACATCTGCCGCTGGATCCACGACCGGGAGATCGCCGCGCTGGCCCTCGACCAGGCTAACGGCGAGGCCTGGCCGACCCCGATCCCCGGCGCCACCATCCCCTTCCACCAGGTAGCGATCCGCGACATCGGCCTGACCCTGGGCGAGATGTTCAACTTCAACGACCTGGCCGCCGACTGCGAGCAGGACGGCGTGTGGGAGTTCTTCTTCTCCGCCACCGGCCTCAAGGTCACCGGGGCGGTGGGCACGCCCCTCACCCCGGTGGCGATCAAGTAGGAGGCGGGCCGATGACCACCTACGCGGAGGTGTTCGCGGGCGTCTACGCTACCGTCGCGGCGCACGCGCAGGCCCAGGACGCGGGCGACACCGACACCATCATGGCCCTCTACACGCCGGACGCGGTCCTCGAGGTCCCCGGGATGGGCGTATACGAGGGCGCCGACGTGATCCGGGCCGCCTGGGACGACTGGAAGCCCAAGGGGCGGCAGCGCCACATGCCGGTCAACATCGTGATCACCGACTGGGACGACGAGGAGGCCCGCGCGACCACCGACGTGGTGTTCCTCGCTCAGGGTGACTCCGGCTGGTCGGTCCAGATCGTGGCCAGCTACCACGACGCCTTCCGCCGGGTGGCCGACAAGTGGCTGCTGAGCCGCCGGGCGGACGAGTACGTTGGCTGGCAGCCGCCCGGCTGACCGCCTGGCCGCCGGAAACCGGGAAGCGCGAGGGGCCGGGCCGCGCCCTGGCCCGCCTCTCGCGCTCAACCTGCGGGCGGTCAGTGCTCCGCTGGCCTGGTGCCCTCCGCGCCGAGCGCGGCGAAGCTCTCCCTGAGCAGGTCCACCAGGTCGACCTCGCCGTCGGCGTCGACCCAGTACGAGACGGCGAGGCCCATGCAGTCGAGCGCGGCGGCGGCCTTGACGGAAAGGGCGATCGGAGCCGGGTCGGGGACGCCGTGCCGCTCGGCCAGCGCGCGGGTGAGCGGCGTGCGCCAGTCCTGCCGTTCCAGGTGGGCGCCGGACAGCGCCCTGGTGAACAGGGCAAGTCGGCTGATCGCCTGCGCCCCCGCCGGGTTCCGCAGGTAGATCGGCACGACGAAGGACTCGATGGCGTTGCGCAGGGCCGACCAGTCGTCCTCCTCGGAGGGCCGGTTCCGCAGCGCATCGGCCATCCGCTCGACGTACGCCTTGAGCGCGACCAGGATCGCCTGGTCCTTGGTGCGGAAGTAGCGCAGGAAGGTGCTGCGGGAAACCCCGCCGGCCGCGGCCATGTCGTCGAGCGTGACGTTCCCGTACCCCTTCTCGACGACGAGCTCGTAGGCGGCCAGGCTCAGCTCGGCCTGCACGGCGGCGCGTGCGATCTCTCGCGACCCGGGACGCGCCGCCGGGGCTTCAGATGACGACATGCGCTCAATCCTACGGTCGGCGCTGGATATCGTCGGCTGCTGGTGACGCGGCCGAGGCGACCGCCACCGCCGGGGCAGCACGTCTGGTACCCGGCGGACCGCCGGGCGGCCTCGAGCAGGATGCCGAGCTCGGCCATCGGGGCGGCCGAGTCACGGTAGTCCCGGCCGTTAACCCGCACCCGGCCCGCCGTCGGCTGGTCAAGGCCGGCGATCATCCGCATGGTCGTCGACTTGCCGACATCGTTGCGCATCCTGTGCCGTCTGACCAGGTAAAATACCACCGATGCCACCTGTAGGCGCCGGGTGGTTACTGCACCTGGCCGGGTATAGGAGGGCAGCCAGGCCATGGCGGTGCGCGCCCGGCATCCGGGGCTGGCAGACGCGACGGCCACTGACGATCGCCGGGTGGCCGCCGCGATCGCTGGCCTGGCGATGATGGCCGACCCGGCTGACCTGGAGCCCGGCCGAGCGGGTGTCCTTCGAGCGGCGGATCGAAAGCCTGAAAATCTCCTAGCGTGTGTCCGGTTCCGGCGCCCGCCATTCGTCGTCCTGCTGAAAGATCACCCGATCAGGCCAGGAGAGACAGAAAATGAACGATCTACTCGACACCGCCATCGCCGCGCACGGCGGCCTGGACCGGTGGAATCAGGTCAGTTCGATCAACGTCGGCGCCTCTATTACCGGGGCCCTGTGGGCCCTCAAGGGCAAGGGGACGCGCTCAACGACGTTCACTTCGAGGTGGACACCACCCGGGAGCGGCTGACGATGGACTTCGCCGGCCAGGACAAACGGACGGTCTTCGAGCCTCGCCGCGTCCTTATCCAGCGCCGTGACGGCACGCTCACCGACGCACGCGAGGACCCGGAGCAGTCGTTTGGCGGTCATCAGCCCCAGACCCCGTGGGACGACATCCATCTCGCCTATTTCACCGGGGAGGCGCTGTGGACTTACCTGAATATGCCGTTCCTTGTATACCTGGCCCGGGTTCGTCACCGAAGAGATCGCCCCGATCCAGGTCGGCGGCGAAACGTGGCGGCGGCTGGAAGCGACCTTCCCCGATCACGTCAAAACCCACACCCACCGGCAGATCTCGTGCTTCGGCCCGGACGGGCTGCTACGCCGCCATGACTTCACGATCGACATGCCTCAACGGGGCGCCCAGCCTGCTCTACGCCACCGACTACCGTGACGTCGGCGGCATTATCATCCCCGCCACGCGACGGGGCTACGCATACCAGGGCGACTACCAGTTGGTTCCGGAGCCGCTGCTGGTCGCCATCGACATGGGCGAGATCACCATTCGCTGACCTCACGTCCCCGGCCGCCAAGAACTGGGTGGTCCTCACCTTCCAGGCGGCGGCTTCGTCACCGGGTTGATAACCACTCGCCGGACGCTGTTCGGGCACCTCGTCCGAAGCGGGGCCGGTGATCACGAGATCAACCATCTGAGAAGGAGAACCACAATGCGCAGACTGGTCGAATCGATCCTCGTCTCGCTCGACGGCGTCATCGACGCACCCCGAACGGTGGGCCACCTTCGGCGCCGAGGCCAAGCTCAAGGCGGGTGTGGTGACCGCTCCGCCCTGGGCATACCCGGTGCCCGGCAGCGGGGGCCGGCGCGGCCCGACGGCGGATATCGGTGGGGTCATGATGCCGGAGTCTGGAAGCGAGGAACTCGCCCTGCGGCGCAAGTTCATGTTGATCTTCCGCGGGGGCGCCGTCACCCGGCATGATCTGTCGCCGTCGGAGCTTCAGGCTCACGTCGAGAAGTGGTACCGGTGGTCCGATCGGCTGACGCGGCAGGGCCGGGCCAGCGACGCGGGAACCGCGCTTGACAACCCGGGGGCCACGATCCGGGGCGTTGAGCGCGTGGTTACCGACGGCCCCTACGCCGAGTCGAAAGACCTGGTGACCGGCAGCCTTGTCATCGAGGCCGCTTCGCTGGAGGACGCCATCGACGTGGCGCGTACGTGCCCGGCATATGAGTTCGGCGGTTCCGTCGAGGTGCGGCCGGTCCAGGACTGAGGCTGATGAACGAAGGGGTCCCTGCGGCGTCATCTGCGGAGCTGGTCGAAGACTTGTTCCGCAAGGAGTACGCGCACCTGATCAGCGCGCTGACCCGGGTCCTTGGCCCGTCTAACATCCCGCTCGCTGAGGATGTCGTCGATGACGCGCTGGTGAGCGCGATGAATGCGTGGCGCTTCGGGTTGCCGCAGGACCCGAAGGCGTGGATCATCCGGGTCGCCCGCAACCGGGCGATCGACATCATCCGCCGCGAACAGCGCCAGCGCTCGTTCCTGCCCGAGTTGGCGACGACGACAGCGCTGACTGGCACAATCGAGGCGGCGCTGGCCCCGGCCGCCGAGGGCGCGAGCCAGCTGGCAATGATGTTCGCGGTCTGCGACCCTAGACCTGAACCCCGAGACGCACGTCACCGGGATCTTGCGGTGGCTATGCGGCCTGTCACCCAAGGAAATCGGCCACGCGTTCCTGGCCGACACGCAGACCATCGACAGACGACTGCACCGGGGGCGCGGTCGGCTGCGCCAGCTGGGCCGGCTACCCGACGTGGAGAACCTGCCTGACCTCGTCACCCGGCGGGACTCCGTCCTGCGATCGCTCTACCTATTGTTCAACGAGGGCTATCACGGCAGCAACCCGCTGGAACCGGCGCGCCCGTTCCTGTGCGAGGACGCGCTGCGCCTGACCGAACTGCTGCTGGATGCCAAGGCCATGGCGCACCCGGACGTGCGCGCTATGGCCGCCTTGTTCTGCTTCGACGCCGCCCGCCTGCCGACCCGCCTCGACGAGCACGGCGTGTTCGTCCCCCTCCAGGACCAGGACCGGAACCGGTGGGACCGGGCGCGCATCGAGCGCGGCCTGATGCACCTGGCCCGCTCGGCCACCGGGGATCACATGTCCCGCTGGCATCTGGAGGCCGGCATCGCCTGCGAGCACGCGATAGCCCCGTCGATCCAGCAGACCGACTGGAGCCGGATCGTCGGCTTCTACCAGATCCTCGCCCAGCAGTCCCGGAGCCCGGTCGTGGCGCTGAACCTCGCGCTGGCCTTGGCCGAACGCGACGGCATCGACACGGGCCGCCGCGAACTGATCGCGCTGGCCGGGGAACCGAAGCTGTCCCGGTACCCCTTCTACTGGGCGGCCCGTGCTGACCTGGAACGACGAGCCGGTCGCCACAGTGCGGCCCGGGAGTACTACCAGCACGCCATCGGGCTGGCCCTGAGCCCGGCCGAACGTGTGTCCTTTGAGCGGCGGATCGAAAGCCTGGAAAACCCGTAGCGCGTGTCCGGTTCCGGCCGACCCCCGTTCGTCCTCTTATCAATCACCCGCATCAGACACACGAGGAGCACCACCATGCGCAAGATGCATCAATTCCGCCTTCATCTCACTCGACGGCATCACAGCAGACCCAAGCTCCTGGGCGATCTTCGACCCAGACGCAGGCGAGGAAGCCGTGCAGGCGCTGCATTCACTCGGCGGCATGCTGATGGACGAGGCACCTACGAGTACTTCGCCGGTGTCATGCCCAAGCAGACCGGGCCTTACCCGGACGCGATCAACGCGATCCGCAAGTACGTGTTCTCCTCGACACTGGAGAACGCTGATTGGAACAACTCCATGCTTATCCGCGACAACGTCGTCACTGCCGTGACCGAGCTCAAGCAAACCGATGGTGGTGATCTCATGATGTACGGACACGGCCAACTCAGCAAGACCCTGCTCGCCCACCACCTGGTCGACGAAATCCGGTTCTCGATCCACCCGGTGCTAGTCGAGGGCAAGACGCTCCCGCTGAAGCTTCTGAATGCGACCCCAGCGCCGAGCGGCGTCGTCGCGCTCACCTACCAGCCCGCCTTCAGTTGAGCGGCCAGGCCCGGCGTGGCCACAAGCCCGCTCAGGCCCTCAACCACATCGCGCACGGGTAACCGCGCAAAGAAGTGTCACAAGCCAGTAACGGGGTTGCCGGCGCCGGTGCGCACCCTATGCCACCTGACCAGCAGAAACCGGGTGCCTTGGCAGTCGCTGATGACCTTGAACGCGCGCTAGTCGTCGAACAGCTCGCTGATCGTGGAGACCTGGCAGGCGCGGCGTGCCCAGCGGTCCATGGCATCGATGTCGGAGCAGCCCAGGATGAAGCGACGGTCGGCGGTGCGCAGGGTGACGCCCCGCAACTCCAGGACTTCGATGAGTGACATCGCGCGTCCTTCGAGGAATCCCCGTCTGTACGCCTCGGCGCGCAGGCGCGCAGTCCACGAGTGCGCGCCCCGATGGGCATTGGCTGTCATAGGTCAGCCTCACGTGAGTAGTCGACTAGGTGCGTAACTTTAACGACAATTCACTATAATCCCCTGCATGTACTCTGAGGAAGGCGGCACAGCCGCTACGCCCGACACGGTGCGCAGGCGCCAGGAGGCGAAGGCGAAGCCCGCCAGCCGGCCGGGCGGCCTCGCGATCGGCGAGACCTACGTTTACGAGGACGGGCTCAAGATCCGGGTCGACCGCCTCGGCCTGCTGCCGCAAGAACCCCCGCAGACCATTTTCGACGAGTACAAGCAGTACGTGTCAGCCAAGGCGATCCGCTTCGAGGTCACGGTCACCAACGACGGCGGAGCGACAGCCAGCCTGTCGGATCTTGCCGTCGGTGTCCGCGCCGGCACGACGGCTGGCCGGGGGACGAGACCTGGAACGGCACGCGGGTCCTGCGCGGCAAGCTGCTGCCGGGGGCCAGCGCGACGGGAACCTATACCTACCGCGTGCTCACCGGAACGACGGGCGAGGTCGACGTCTCGGTCACGCGGGGCCATCTACAGCAGCGACGAGAAGACCCAGCAGGTCTGGACTGGTGCCGCGGAGCAGCGCCTGTTCGGCGAGGCCGAACCCGGCAAGGGCCGCCTCACGCAGGCGCAGCGCGACGGCTTGTTCGCGGAGGCCATGCGGGAGACTCGACGCGATGGCGGGCCTCGACCCGGTCAAGCGGCGAGTCCGGATCCTCGCGGCCCAGGCCCGCATGTCCGCCGTCCGCTGCTCGCCGCAGTCTCCCGGCCCCAGTCCGGTGGCGAGCCATCTCGTCTTCTCCGGACCGCCCGGCACCGGCAAGATTACCGTGGCGCGGATGCTCGTGCAAGGTCTTCGCGGGCACCGGGGCGCTGGAGAAGGGCCACCTGGTCGAGGCGCACCGGGCAGACGTTCATCGGTCAGCACCCCGGACGCACACCGGCGTCAAGACGAACAACTGCACATCGACTCCGCCCTGGATGGCGTGCTTTTCGTCGACGAGATCTTACGGCCTGCACGGCTGCTACCGAGGGAACGCCGATGCGTACGGCGACGAGGCGCTGCAGGTCCTGATCCACCAGGCCGACGATACGACCGCCACCGCCTTGTCGGTGTTCCTCGCCGGCTACGGCCGCGTATGTTGCCCGCCTTCTCGCCGCCAACCCCGGCTCTCCGTCCCGCTTCGCCATCCTCGTGAACTTCCCGTCCTACGATTCGCGCGCGCTGTTCGACGGCGATCGCCCGCGGCATGCTCACCGCCGGCGGCGACACCGCCAGCGGCGAGGCCGACTATTAACTGCGGGCATGATCTGCGCAGTCGTCGCAGCCAACCAGTGGCAGGATGCCCTGGCCAACGGCATGTTCATCACGCACCCTCGCCGAGAACGGGAGCAGGCCTGCTCAAACTGCGCCGCGCCGACCGCTACGACAAGGCAGACCCGCCCGCCGACGAACTGACCAAGCTGACCCGCCACCGGCCTCAAGGACGCTTTCGCTGACATCCAAGAGGGCCACGCTCTCCGCCCTGCGGCCGCCGCCTGACGGCGGCGACGTCATCATCGGCTCGTCAAGACTGGTTATCGGCGATCTTCCACGAGGAAGTAGCGCGGTTCGCGGCGCCGTCGCGTACCCCTTCTGTAGCCTCCGGACGGGCGGCCGAGGAGTGTGCAGCATCGTCTTGAGGCGATCATCGAGGCTGAGGGGTTCTCTCGAGGCCCGCTGCGCCCTCCGGGGATCGCGGCCAAGGTTTGCTTGCCAACCTTCCGGTCGGCCGCGAAGTGACTCTTGCCCCGGTTGCCCAGTCGTATATCCGGGCCGGATTCGGCCACGTCGTGTCGGTCTCAGGCGGTACCTCCGACATGCATCCCTCTGCCGATCCCGGACATGCTATCTGACAGCGGCGTCGTGCTCTGCCGATCTGCCCTCGGCAGCGTGGGCGGGCGACGGTGGCCGGACGGCGGTAACGTCGGTCCCGTGACCCATTCCCCCAGGTCCCGGTTCTCCACCATCGTCTTCGGGCTCACGTCGCGGGCAGAGTTCGTCGGCTTTGCTCAGCGGGTCGAGGCGCTTGGGTACGACACATTGTTCGCCGCCGATCACCTCGGAAGCTACGCGCCGTTCCAGATGGTCGTGGCCGCCGCGCAGGCCACCAGCCGGATAAGGCTCGGGACGCTGGTGCTCAACGTCCCGTTCTGGAACCCCGCACTGCTCGCGCGGGAGATCGCGACCGCCGATATCCTCACCGACGGGCGGCTCGAGGTCGGCCTCGGGTCCGGGCACATGAAGTGGGAGTTCGACGCGGCGAGCATCCGCTGGGAGGGGTTCGGGGCGCGGGTCGAGCGCCTAGAGCAGGCCATCGAGGAGATCGGACGGATCTCCACCCAGGGCGGGTACGAGCAGCGCCGCGCGGCTAACGAGCACTCCGGCGCCAAGCCGCTGCTGCCGACACAGCAGGTCGGCTTCGGTGGCTTCGGCCCGCCGCTCATCGTCGCGGGCACGGGCGAGCGCGTGCTGCGGGTCGCCGGGCGGCGCGCGACCATCATAGGGATCGCCGGAGCCAAGCAGGTACCCGGCAAGCCGCCGGGCACGCTGCGGCTGTGCTCAGCCACCGAGGCCGACGAGGTGGTACGGTTCGCCCGCGCGCAGGCGGGCGACCGGGCGGACGACGTCGAATGGAACGTCCTGGTCCAACTCGTGAAGGTAACCGGCGACCGCAGGGCTCTCGCCGCAGAACTGGAAAAGGACGAGGACGACACGCTGTCGGCGGAGGAGATCATGGAGACGCCGTTCCTGCTGTTCGGGACGGTGGACGAGATCGCCGACCAGATCACGCGAAACCGCGAACGGTACGGGTTCACCTATTACACGGTGCATGCGCCGTTCGCCGAGGAATTCGCTCCGGTCATCGAGCGGTTCCGCGCTTCATAGCACGGCGCTGCGACCGGCCACGGCGACCGCATGAGTTGCCCGCTCTGTCGCGACCAGTTGGTGATTGCCGCCGCCAAGTACACAATGGCGACCCACCACACGACGCGGTGTTCCACCGTATCTTCGCCATGCCCGCCAACGCCTCCTCCCAGCTTCGCGCCGTCCTGCCGGATCTGGGACCAGTACGAGCGCGACCACCCCAAGGCCCGGCGGCTGCCCGCGGTCATCCCGCTGGTCGTCTACCAGGGGGACGACCACTGGACCAGTCCCGTCCAGCTGCTGGACGTCATCGACCTCAGCCCCGCCGCCAAGCAGGAGATGCAGGCATGGCTGCCCCGGTTCGGGCCCTGCTCGACGAGGTCTTCGTCGGCCCGCAAGACAATAGCCCACGACCCCGAGGCTGCCGCCAGCGCCGCGTGCCCTGGCTGGACGGCCCCGCTGTAACCGCCGGAGGGCTGCACTAGGCCCTCGGCCCGCCAAAGGCATGTCGACCGCATGGGTTCCGGTCCGGGCTGCCCTGCACCTGGCGGTCGCCTCCCAGCCGAAAATGAATGTCTCAGATCCTGTTACGGGTTGCCTGCGCCGTTGCGTATTCTGTGCCGTCTGACCAGCGGAAACCGGCAACCGTGCCGCCTGGTATCCAGGCCGGGGTCGACGAACGCAGCCCGGACCCGCGGCAGAGAGCCGTTAACCGCTGCCGTGCCGTCGCCGGGCACGCCGCCAGCCTCGGCGGTGGAAAACCCGAGCACGCCACGGAGGATCAGCCTCGCGGCCGCAGTGGTCGCGGATCCCACGCGAGCGCGGTGAAGAGCGCGCAGTACGCGCTATCGAACAGGCGGACTTGCCCATACGTGGCGATGCGGGCGGCGGCTGCGTGTACGTCGGAACTCGTCATCGTGCCGCAAGCCTGCCGCCCGCGCGCCGTTCGCGCCAGCGAAGGGCTATGCCGCAGGGGCGCTAGGGGAGCTTATGCGGGAGAGGTCGTTCAGCGCGGCCACGACCACCTCCCGGCAGATGGCGAAGGTGTACCCGTCCGGATGGTGTCCGTCCTTGAGTTCGCCGGCCGCGTGCACCATGTTGCGGTACTCGCGAAGTTCCTGGCTGAACCGTTTGACGTCTAGGTCGATCCAGCGGCACTTGTGCGCGACGTCGATGAGATGGCTGAGCTTCCACTCTTCGACAGGCAACTGGCCATCCCGGTTCCGGGGAGGCGGCACGGTCTGGCACGCCTGCGTCATGTTGTGCTTGGCGATATCGACGAGTATGCCCTCGAGGACGCTGCCCAGCATGATCACCGCGGACAGGTTGGCGCCGGACCGATGGCAGGCCTCCGCCTCGTCGAGCCGCTGCTGGAGCAGCTCCGCGAGTTCCGGGGTCCGTACGATCGCGGCGGCGTACGCGTGCAGTTCCGCTGGAGCCTTGGGAACTGGCGGTGCATCGGCGAACTCGACCTCGTTGAGCTGCGGATGGCCGTGCGAGTACTCGATGCGCAGGTCCTCGACGGCCAGCACCTTGTTGAGCAGTTCGCACACTACGAACGGCATGTCGGGGCTCTTCGGATACTCGCGTCGGTCGGCGAGCCTGCGGATCACCTGAGCGATTGCCTCCGGGTCGTCCTGCCGTTCCAGCAGCAGGTCGTAGGTCCACCGGTTCCGCCCGTAGCCACGGCCGCTCTCGAACGGCGGCACATCGGTCCAGCCGGCGGCGGCGAAGAAGTTCCGGATCTCCCAGTACTGTCGATATACCGGGCCGTCGCCGTCCGTGCCGCAGATGAGCGCGGCGATCTCCTTCAGGGTGTTGACGTCGAACCTGTTCATTGTGTCGCCTCCGCGTTCGCGTTGTCGCTGTTGCGCACGGCCCGGTCATAGGCCGCGCGTACCTTGGCGACCTCGCTGTCGGGATCGGTGAACCAGTCGGTCGACCAGATCCGGTGGAACTTCCAGCCGAGCTTCTCCAGGGCCTGCTGCCGGAGCCGGTCGCGATCGCGGGCGGTGTGCGAGCTGTGGTAACTCGCACCGTCGGCCTCGATCGCGAGCACCATGCGCGAAGGGAAGCGCGGGTGCGCGGCGGCGAAGTCGATCCGTGACCGTCCGACGCCGTACTGCGGGGTCACGGCGATTCCCGCCGACTCCAGCCGCTGCTTGACATCCAGCTCGAACGGATTCAGTGCGGATTCGCTCCGGTCAGGGGAACCGATGTCGCTGCCGCCCGAGTCGACGTAGCGCAGGTACTCGCACAGCAGCTTGCCGCCGGCGTGCCTCAGACTGGACGGGTCGGTCTCCTCCGTGCGGAACGAGGTGACGATGGTGAGCCTGCTCCGCGCCCTGGTTATCGCGACGTTGAGCCTGCGCTCGCCGCCCTCGTTCGTGATTGGACCCCAGGAATGCCGCACCCGGCCGTCCGTCCGGCGGCCGCAGTACCCCACGGTCAAGATGATCGCGTCGCGCTCGTCGCCTTGCACCTCCTCCAGGCTCTTGACGAAGAACCGCTCCTTGTTGTCTGGGTCGAAGAAGTCCGACAGGTCCGCGCGATCCGCCTGGGCGTGCCGCAGCTTGGCGTCGATCCGGTCCCGGTGCGTGCTCCCCAGAGTGATCACACCGAGCGACTCCCGCGGTCTGGCTGCGGCGTGCTTGAGGATGAGCTCGACCACCCGATCCACCTCGGCCGCCGCTGACTTCTCCTGCCCCCCGATGCCCGGATCTTGCTCCGCGACCACGTGAGTCAGGCAGTCGTCGGTACGGGTGCCGACGCCGGGGAAGGTGATCAGCGACAATCGGTAGAAGTGCCGGTTGGAGAACGCGATCAGCCGCTCGTCACGGCTGCGGTAATGCCACCTCAGCTCTTTCTGCGGAAGAGCAGCGCGCAGCGAGCTGAGGATCGACTC
The DNA here is from genome assembly GCA_963850115.1 of uncultured Actinomycetota bacterium. Taxonomy (GTDB): domain Bacteria; phylum Actinomycetota; class Actinomycetes; order Streptosporangiales; family Streptosporangiaceae; genus Trebonia. The sequence goes on along the minus strand of CAWKKG010000013.1, from coordinate 117,226 downwards.
GAACTCACTGCCGACGAGTGATAGGGGCGACGTCTCGTCGTCGGCGGGCTCGACGGCGTCGTCGTCATCGTCGCCGTTCAGCATGCGGAAAAAGTTGGTCGGCGGAAGCTGCTTCGTGTCTCCTGCGACGACGACCTGCGAGGCTCGCATGAGCGACGGCACGGCGTCGGCCGATTCCACCTGGCTCGCCTCGTCGAAGATCACCACGTCGAACAGTCGGCGCAGGGGGAGCTTCTGGCTGACCAGGATCGGCGAGATCGCCACGCACGGCTTGAGCGCGAGCAGCACATCGGGGGCGTCGTCGATGAGCTTCCGCAGCGGCCGGTGCATCTTGGATTTCCCTGCCTCTAGCCGGAGCAGCCTCGCCTGGGTGGCATGCGTGGCCTGTGCGTCGCGCACGCGCCGCGCCACCAGGAACCTGATCCGCTGGGCGTTCTGCTTAAGGTGCGCGATGTCACGGCGCCGGAACTCGTCCACCGTTCTATCGAGGCTCGTGCCGCCACCTTCGGTGCAGCGCGGGTCCGTGCCGCGCACGTGGGCCACGATCGACGCGCACCAGGCCGAGTCGAACAGCGCCGCCGCCTGGTCGCCATCCGCGTCGCGTCGGCAAACCTCGTCGATGAGTCCGGCCAGCCCGGCAGCGGCGAGCCGTTGGGACAGTTGGCAGAGGGCCGCCACGTGCGTTGCCCCCCCGGCGTCCTCGGCGAGTTCGGTGGCCAAGGTGTGCAGGGCGGTCAGGCCCGACGAGGCCAGCGGCTTCCCCGCGAGTACGCCGTCTAGCTTCCGCACGCAGCTGTCCAGGTCAGTGAACAAGGAGGCGGCCGATGCCCAGTTGGCCGGGAGGGCCGGAACCCCCGGGATGTTGCTGTCGCGCCAGATCCGCAGCTGCTGCTCGGCAGCGGCCAGCGCCTCATACAGTTGGCTCCTCGTCGGCTTGGCACCACGCCAGCGGCTACGGGCCTGGCGGCGCAGGGCGAAGCAGGCAAGCCAGCTCACCGGCTGCCGTTCGGCCGCCCGGCGCTGCGCGCGGGTCGCGGTTGCGGTCACCAGCGATGTCAGGTCGGCCTGGAAGATGTCAGCGCCGAGCACACGGTGACTGCTGGCGACCCCGTTCAGGAGATGCTGGTACAGGTTCCGCCAGGTGCGGTACGCGTCGATGGCGGGAATGTCCAGTTCCATGCGGATCGCCGCGAGCTGCTTGCGGGCGTCCGGCAGCAGAGTGTGCAGTCGTTGGGCCACGGCACCGGCCTGCCGCGCGGACTCGTCATCGGGCAGGCGAGCACCAGCCCACGGGGGCTTCACCACCCGCTGGATATCGGCCAGCCGGGTGAGTGCGTCTCGACTGTGGTCGAAGCCATCGCCCGCCAGGGCGGCCAGCGGCGCTGCCGGTATCCGTACGGCGGACCGCCATGGCTCGGGAATGCCCGACAGCCTGGACTGCGCGTCGAAGAAGGAGACGCCCCACGGGGCGGGCGGCTGGTTCACTGCGTCCGCGTGCGCGTCTAGGCGGTCACGGCGGCCGACGAGGCTGCGGTGCAGCTCCCGGGTGGCGGGCTCCTGAACCTCGCTGGTCGCGTTCAGCGCCGCGGCGAGATCCTTGGCGATGGCCCGCTTGGTCAGGTCACGTCGTGAACGTCAAGGACCAGGCTGGCGAGCCCGGTCGTCTCGTCGAGGTACTTCAGTACGGCGTCGATGGCGGCCCGCTTCTCCGCGACGAACAGCACCTTCTTGTGCGCGGCGATGAGGGCCGCGATCATGTTCGCGATCGTCTGGCTCTTGCCGGTGCCGGGCGGCCCCTCGATGACCAGGTGTCGGCCGCGCAGCACGGCGTTGATGACCCGGGCCTGGGACCGGTCAGCGTCGACACACGAGGAACTCGTTCGGCGGCGGGATCACCGTAGCGTCCGGTTCGCCGTCGTCGGCTCCCGTCTGCCCCGCGGGCAAGGCATCGGCAGCCCCGGCGAGGGCGGCCACGACGTCGCTCCCGATGAGCAGGTCGTCGGCGTCGCGGAGCTCCTCCGTCATGGGCAGCTTGTCATTGCAGAACGTGCTGATGACCAGGCGGTGCGCGAACGAGAGCCCGGGCACGTGGCGGCGGCCAGTTCCGCCAGCCGCTCGTATGCGTGTACAGGGTCGACGTGCTGTGCGTCGGCTCGTTCCGCAAGCGGTCCGGCAGGGACGGCCACCCCGAAAAGTGATTCCAGCTTGCGCAGCAGCACCAGATTGACGGTGGCCGGTTCCTCCCGCAGTACGAGTTCGAAGTCTTCGCGGGTAACGCTGGTGGGCTTCAGGGACACCCCGTACAGGAGCAGGGGAGCGGCCGGAGACTTATGCGGTTCCCGCCACGACACCAGCCCGGCGGCGAGGTAGCCGGTGCTGATTCCGTACTGCTCATCGAGCAACCGGATCCTGCGGTAGATCGCCCGTAGCCGGGCCGCCGCGTCGGATCTGAGCGCGGGGTCTGCGAACAGTTGCGAGCAGCGGACCCGTTGCCCCGCCAGCAGGCGGCGCAGCGGTGCGTCGTCGGCTCCGGCAAGGTCCAGGGTGCCCCGCTTCAGGCCACGGTAGTAAAGCAGGTTGTTGTTTCCGCTGAGATCGGTGAGTTGTTTGATCCATTCTTTCTTTGCCTGCAGGATCCGGTGCCGCCGGTCACTGGCGGGCGGGGCGGGGAAACTGGCGCTTGGCGCGGCAGTAGCCATGGACATGCCTCTCGGGGCGAGTTTTGGGGATTCTTCGAAAGGATGACCCGCTGTCCGCGCAGTTGCCAGCGCACCGGTTGGCGTGCTTTTAGCGCCTTACTGTTCACGCGTTATTGACGAAGTTTGCGGCTTCTTGCTGGTAGCCGCAGGTGAATCGCAGTTCATGAGAGTGAGCAGCGCGTGATGATAAGTGGCGTGAACGAACGGGACCGATTCCAGGCGGATCCGCTCATCGGTGCCGTGCAGTCCGACGTAATCTACGCCAAATCCCGCCGTCGCGGGAATGCCCAGGCCCGCGAGATAATTCCCGATGTTGGACGGGCCCGCGATCTTCGGTGTCACGTGCAGCCCTGCCACTGCGGTCGCGCCGAGCAGTGCCCCACGCAGCTCGGAGCCGTCGGGCAGTGCGAAGGCAGGCCAGTGGCCGGTGACATCTACCGCCGTCCGCCGGGTGCCGGGCCAGTTAGCGTCGACCGACCACACCGTCTTGTGCAGCAGGTCGAGGGCGGCGTCCTTGCCCAGCGTGGGAGTGAGCCGGATGTCGACGTTCACCGCGCATACGTCTGGCACGGTGGAGTACCCGTGCCCGCCCGCGATGGCGGTCACCGTCAGCCGGGGGGAGAGCGGGAAGTCCGGCCCGCCCGGCCCGGGCAGGTCGGCCGCCTGCAACGCCGAGACCAACACGGCGGCCTTGAAGATCGCGTTAGGCGTCACCTCCCGGCCGCCGGAGTGGCTGGCGACCCCATGGACCCGCACTTCCGCCCGCAGTATCCCGCGCCCGCCGGTGACCAGGTTGTCCAGACCCGGGTACCCGATCATCACCCCGTCGGCGCGGGCGCCGTGCGCCTCGAAGAACGCTTTTGCGCCGCCGAACCGGCCGGTGTGTTCGTCTACGTCGAACAGCAGGACGACGGCGCCCCGTAGCTGGCTGGCCCTGGCCTGCAGCCGCACGGCGACGTGAGCGAAGATCGCGGCGCCCGCCTTGGAATCGGCGGTGCCCCGGCCGTGCAGCCAGCCATCGGAGACCTCCGCCGACGTGGGCGGATACGTCCAGGCGGACTCGTCGCCGAACGGCGCTGTATCGAGGCACGCGTCCAGGACATAGCGCGGCCCGCGATCGCCACCCCGCACCTCGCAGGCGAGAGCTACCGCCGCGCCGTCCGGCCCGGCCAACTGCTGGCAGGCCAGGCCGTGCCCGGTCAGCCACGAGGCCATGCAGTCCAGCACCGGCTGGTACGGGTCGATGCCACCGCGGCTGGGAATGCGGACCAGGTCGCGCGTCAGGGCCACGACCGAGTCCTTGTCCTCGTCGGCGTCCCGCCAGGTGTCTATGGTGCCCCTCCCGAAGACCGATTCCACCGCAGCACGTCAAGCTTGCTCGCGTGTTCGATCGTCTCAACTTTGACAGCAGCAGCGTAAGCCTGTCGGCCGTGATCCACCAGTCGCGCGGCGGCTGCCGCGCCGAGCACCACTCCGGAGTCGAACCCCTCGTGCGAGGTCAGCGACGGAATGACAACCACGGCCATGCGTTCGCTGGCCACGAAGAATCGCTCGGGGAAACGTTCGGTATCGCCGATCAAGCCGATGTTCAGCGTCTTGACCCCTAGGCTGCGGTCCTCGGGGTCGCGCAGCTCCAGGAGGCGGACCAGGTGGTCCTTGAGCGTCTGGTGATGCGGTGGCCCGAATAGCACCCGGTAGCACGCCAGGGACGGTCGTGCCGCCAGCGCGCGCTCGATCGCTGTCAGGTACCCGATGTCCCGGGAACGGGACCCGGTGACGACGAGGCACTCGCGGGCGCCGACGACAGTGGCCAGCATCTCCTTATGCAGCTCAGCAGAGGTCGCCAGCAGCCGCGGTGCCACCCGCACGTTCGGCATCTCGTCCTGGTCCGCGAACAGCACCTCCGGTGCCTGACCGTAGACGGCGCACAGGGTCTTGCGGTGCGCGATGCTCGTGGTGTGTCGGCCACGTTCCCAGCCGCTCACCATGCTGGCCGTCACCCCGGAATCCCCGCTGGCGGCGCGCGCGTCCATCTGCGCCACCACGTCCTCCAGGGTCCAGTTCCGGGCCAGCCTGGCCCGCCTTAACGGCGAACCGTCCCCCGCGAGGTGCGTAACGGCACGTCGGCGCATGGCGGCCACCTCCCAAGCCAGACCGGGATGCCCTGGGTAAATCCACGTCGTTTTAGTCATGCCACGATCGGTGATCGACATAACCTCACGCGACGATTTGGTCGTTCCCGGTCGCGGCTAAGGGTGGGGCAGGCTCTCTACCTCGATGAAAAGCTTGCGAAGGTGGGTGTCCGACATGTCGATGATGGGCTCGTACATGAACGAGTTGACGTGGATGTTCTCGGGGGTCATGAGGAGGACCGAATCGAGAGTGCGCAGCGTATCCGGCGAGCCGAGGCCTTCGTTCTTGTAAGCCTTATACAGCTTGTACGTTTGATTACCCGTAAAGCCGTCGGTGCGCGAATGGTCGTTGATCGCGTGCACCATGTGGCGATCCGCCTGCAGGCGGATCGCGATCGATAGGACGATCTTGTTCGCGAAGTTGGCGCCGTCCCCGGCGCGGAATGCCTCCTCCGCTTTGGCGAGGATCAGGTCAACGACCGGCACCTGTGGTGACTCCCAAGCGCCGATCTCGGCGCAGGTGAAGGTCTGCTGGAAGATCGCATCGAGCGTGCCTGCGTGATCGTGGCGGTGTCTGGCTTCCAGTGCAGCAGCGAGGTGAGCGTCAGGTAGTCCGGATCCTTGTCGTCCTTGGTGTACTCAAGGATGTTCCGGATGAACGGAATGCAGGCGATCCGCTGCATGCCGTCGGTGAAGAACTTCCTCTTAAGTCCCCTAGTGAACGGATTGCGCATCCACGCCGACTCGTTTAGCACGATCCGGTCCTCGTGCCGCTCTGCCATCAAGCAGCCGAGCGCTCGACGACCCCCCGGCTCTCCAGCGTGCGGAAGAAGTCAAAGTTGTGCGTCAGGATAACGAGCCTGAAGTTCTCCTCTTCGGCCATCTCCTTGAGGTAGTGGACGATCGCGTACTTGTTCTTGTAGTCGAACGATTTCGCGATGTCGTCGACGATGAACAGGGTCTCCCGCCCGGATGCCCTTCGCGCCTCGACCTCGAACAGGACGTTCAGGATGTAGAGCGCCTTCTTCTCGCCGTTGCTCAGCACCCGCAGCAGGTCGTCCCGCTGAACGGTGGCCTGCCCCGCGCCGTCCTCGAACTCGAAGCCGAGCTCGAGGAACTTGTCTTGGCCAAGGACCATCCTGCTGTGGTTCTTGGCGATCAGCTTGAACGGCACGGAGAACCGGTCGTTGAAGATGTCGATAACGTGCTTCCAGCGGGTGGTTTCTTCGGCCGCCTTCCGTTCGATCTCCAGGGACTTCTTCTCTGTCTCCCGGTACCGGGAGACGACGTCTGCGCAGCGGGATTCCTGCGCCTTGATGTAGGACAGCCACAGCTTGCGCCGGAGCAGTTCGACGTCAGTTAGTTCCTCCAAGAGCTCGGGGACCTTGCGGAGGAGCTCGTGGAAGTCCGTGTTTCCCCTGTTCTTGCTCAGCGACTTCTCGACCGCGCCAAGGTTCTTGCGGATGCCCGCGTCCTGGGTGATCTGCTGCTTCTCCTCCATGATGAGCGATTTGAGTTGGCTGTGATCAGTAATCGGAGTCGGTTCGTCGTCCTTGCCACGCAGGAGGAGCGAGTGGCGCGCGGCAAAGAAGCCGTTGTCGGCAAGGCTGACGGATACCTTTTCCGCGTTGTAGTAGCTGAACGACTCGCGGCTGAAGAAGCGAGATTCCCGCAGCAGCTCATCAAGGCGCGTCACGTAGCCAGCCAGGGCGCTCCGCAGATCGGGGTTCTGCAGTATCAGCAGCACCTTGTCGTTAAATATGAGTTCGTAAGGTACTGTGGCGAACGGAGTTGTCTCTTGTTTGGCCGCTTCCTCGTATAGGCTATTGAGCGCCTCGAAGTAGCGCTTGTCGGCTTGGCGGGATGACGGAGAGATGGCCGGAATGATGTTCTGGCGCTGTCTGGCCTGGCTGCCCGACAGGCCGGCCTGATTGCCCAGTGCGTCGAGCAGTTCCCCGGACGCGGCGGCCAACGCTTCGTGCAGGGCCTCGTACTCGCGGCGCAGGCCGACGTTGACCAGCAGCGTCGACGTTGATTCCGTTGGCCCAAGTTCCTCGTCGTAGGAAAGGATCACGACCACGTCGGAAGGATCGATCGGGTTCCGGGCCTCGTCGGTGATGGAGCGCTCCGTCCGCCGATCAGGGAATACCTGGTCGCCACTGTCCTCCCCGGCAGCGAATTCGCGGAACGTATGAGCGAATGATGTCTTCATCGTCCCGTTAGGGGCGTATATCGCCGTGGACCGGCTCTTACCGAAATCCAGATCGCTCTCCAGCAGGTGAATGCCGTGGCAGTTCTTGAGGGAAACCTTGAGCTTCTGCATGGAACCTTCCCGGAGCTGAGTTGGGAGCGGGAGAGGGGTAATAGATGCTAACACGAAGAAAGTCCGCAGCGGTTCCATTAACTCTGTAGTTAAAATTGACTAGTTATAAAAGCGGCAAAGATGGTCGTCGAAAATGCTCGCCTGCACAATTCCCTCAGCAGAGGGAATTACGTGATGGTGAAGAAGGGGCCGCTCGTGCTCGCCATCACCGTGATTCGGCCGCAGCTCTGCAGCCGGAACAACTCATGGCCCGCCGGCCTAGCTCAAATGAATATCCCATTTCCTTCGCGAGTAGCGGTGCGGTCGGCGGCCGTGACCGAGCGCACGGTGACGGCGCTGAGGCGTCCGCGTTAACAATGACTATATTCGAGTGCTACATAGTTTCGTTTTTCTTCCATGCGTCGGACGGTCGAGTCACGTACGGCGCTGGCATGCCTACCCTCACCATCACCGCGAGGCGCCGCTGGAACTGATCCGACAGTGCCCCGACCTCGCCGTCGACCTGGTCCGGGCGATGACCGGCGTTCCTCTGCCCGCCGACCCGAAGGCCGACCTCGGCCCCACCGGCCTGAACGCGGTCGTCCCGGCCGAGTTCACCGCCGACGCGGTCGTCGTGGTCACCGACCGGGCGACCGGCGCCCCCGCGCTGGTCATCATCGTCGTCGAGCCGCAGGGCCGCGAGGACAAGACCAAGGCCTACTCCTGGCCGACGTACCTGCCCATCGTCCAGGAAGCGGTCCAGTGCCCGTCGGCGGTCCTGCTCGTGGTCTGCCCCGCCCCCGCGAGGCCGACAAGTGCCGCCAGGTCATCAAGATGGGCCACCCCGAGCTGGGACCCGTACCCGATTACCCTAATGCTTTTCCGACCTGGTCAGGGCACATGTGGGTCACTCCCGGACGCGCAGAAGAGCGTCTCAGTTCCGTAACGGGCTTGCCGGCCCCGTTCGGTCCGAGGATGGTGCCCGGCTTGACGGTGAAGGTCAGGTCGTCGACCGCCCACGCCGGTGACCGTTGACGCACTGTGGCGTCCGTCGTAGGGTCTGAAACTAGAGGGTCATATTTGACATGGAAGTTTCAGATGACATCCGAGCGGATGCCGAGTGGCTGGAGAGCTGCCATGGCCAAGGAGTTCACCGTTTCCGGCGACAGTCATGTCGTGGAGCCGGTCGACCTGTACAAGACGCGCCTGCCTAAGAACATGCGCGACCAAGCGCTGTGGGAAGAGGACACGATCCTCGACGAGCCGCTGGTGCCCGGAGGCCACACCGAGTTCCGCACCGTGCACACTCCCGGGTACGAAGGCTGGACCGTGTCCCGCTACCGCCAGTTCCCCGGCCCGACGCCGGACGGGCTCCCGGACAGCATCCTGCGCGATCTGGACCGGGACGGGGTCGACGCGACGATGCTGTTCCCCAACCTGTCGTTCTTCGCGCTGTACACCGACGTGCACGAGCGGTCGATCGCGCACGCCCGGGTCTACAACGACTGGCTCGCCGAGACCTACCTGCCTTACTCCAACCGGCTCCGGCCGGCCGCCGCCATCCCCACCACCGACGCGGCCGACGCGGTCAAGGAGATCGAGCGGGCGGTCCGGATCGGCCTGACGACGCTGATCCTGCCGGAGATCCCGCAGCCGTTCCCCTACTGGGCGCCGGAGTACGAGCCGATCTGGGAGGCGGCCGAGGCGAACGGGCTGCCGATCTTCATCCACGTGGCGTCCGGTGGCGTCGACTCCAAGGCGGGCACGTCGGCGACCGGCAGCCAGGTCAAGGGCATCCTGACCGCGATGACCATGGGCAAGCAGGAGCTCACCGGCGCCCTGCTGGCCGGGCGGACCATGGGCGGCGGCAACACGGCGGCGGCCAGCCCCATGCGGATCATCGCCGACCTGGTCAGCGCGGGGGTGTGCGAGCGGCACCCCAACCTGATGTTCAACGTGATCGAGTTCAACGCGGGCTGGCTCGCGAACTACATGGGGTCCATGGACAAGGCCTGGCGCACCGGGACCGGGCAGGACCCGCACTGGTGGCTGGGGTTCTGGGACGACGGGGTCGACCCGCACGACCACAAGCTCATGGGCCGGATGTTCAAGATCAACGAGCGCTGGCCGCTGCCGCTCAAGCCGAGCGAGTACGTCAAGCGCAACTTCCGCGTCCAGTTCGCCGACGACAAGATCGCCGTGATGTCCCGGCACATCACCGGGGCGGACACCATCTACTGGGGCAGCGACTACCCGCACGCCGAGGGCACCTTCCTCGGCAGCCAGGCGGTCATCGCGGAGCAGTTCGCGGACGTGCCCGACGCGGACCGGGCCAAGATCCTCGGCGGCAACCTCGCCAAGCTCGTCGGCTTCGACGACTCCAAGAAGCTCGCCCCGGTCAACCCCCCGGCCTCACCGCAGGTCCCCGCCCCGGCCTGAGCGATGGCGACGGGCCCGGCCCCGGGCCGGGCCCATGCGCGCTAGCGCGTCGCGAGGACCGAGGCGTAACGGTCGAGGATGGCGCGCACGTCGCCCTCGGCGGCCTGAAGGTCGAGCACGACCTGGTCAACTCCCAGCGCCAGGAAGCGGTCGAGGCTCAGCCGCAGGGTGTCGTCGTCGACGATGCCGAGCATCGGCCAGGCGCGGGGCCGGCCTCCGCGCGTCCGGCATCGGCCCATTGCGAGCGAAGCGTCGCGACCTGCCCGGCGAACTGGTCGAGGTCACTGCCGTAACCGATCCAGCCGTCCGCCCAGCGGACGATCTCGGCGTTGCCGCGCGGGGTCAGCTGGCAGCCGAGGAGGACGGGAACCGACGGCCGCTGCACCGGCTTGGGCCAGGCCCAGCTGGGGGAGAGGCTAGCGTGCTCACCGTGGAACTCGGCCTTGGTGTCCTGCCACAGGGCCCGCATCAGCTCCACGTGCTCACGAACGATCGCGCGCCGCTTGGACGCCGCGCGCCCGTGGTTGGCCAGCTCCGGCAGGTTCCACCCGTATCCCACGCCGAGCGTGAACCGGCCGCCGGACAGGTGGTCAAGCGTCGCGACCGTCTTGGCCAGCGCGATCGGGTCATGCTGGGCGACCAGCGATATGCAGGTCCCGATCTTAAGGTCGGTCTGCGCGGCGACGACCGCGAGCGCGACGTACGGGTCGAGCGTTCGCCGGTACCGCTCCGGCAGGCCGCCGCCGCCCGGATAGGAATCCTCGGCGGCGACGGGCATGTGAGTGTGCTCGGGCAGCAGGACGGCGTCGAAGCCGCGCTCGGCGGCGGCGCGGGCGAAGTCGGCGACCGGCAGGGACTGGTCGGTCGCGAAGTAGTGCAGGCCAACCGGGAGACGGGACTGCGATCTGCTCATAGGACGCCGGTCACCGGGCGTAGGCGGGCCCGGCTGCCCGCTCCAGCAGGCGCAGCAGGGCCGGCCATTCGATCCCCGAGTCGAGCTGACCCTCCCACTGCCGCGCGGTCAGCTCAATCGTCTCCCGCGGCGGGACAATCAGCGGCTGCCCCGTGGCCTGGGCCAGAAGCTGGCTCCGGGCGGCCCTCTCCAGGTAGAACATCTCCACGAAGGCCTGCGCGACGCTGGCGCCAACGGTCAGGCTCCCGTGATTGCGCAAGATCATCGCCGCGCTGTCGCCGAGGTCGGTGATAAGCCGTGCCCGCTCACCGCTGGACAGCGCGATGCCCTCGTAGTCGTGGTAGCCGATCCGGCCGTACAGCCGCATCGCGTGCTGGGTCAGTGGGAGCAGGCCTTCCGGCAGCGTCGACAGGGCCATCTGGGCCTCGGTGTGCAGGTGCATCACGCAGCCGGCGTTCTGCCGGGTGGAGTGGATCGCGCCGTGAATGACGAAGCCGGCCGCGTTCGGCTTCGTACCCGCCGCTGTCGCCGATCACGTTGCCGTCCAAGTCGATCTTGATGAGGCTGGACGCGGTGATCTCGTCGAATCCCACGCCAAGGGGGTTGACGAGGAAGTGATGCTCGGGGCCGGGAACCCGCGCCGAGATGTGCGTGTACACGAGGTCGTCCCAGCCGAACAGCGCGCACAGCTGATAGGCCGCGGCGAGGTCGCGCCGCACCGCTGCCTCGGCCGGGCCGCGTTCTCCGGTGTCGGCCAGGTGGTTGGCGGGCAGCCGGAAGTCCGTGTAGACGGTGGTGTCACTCATATTCACGTACTGACCGTTCAGTCTAGACTCGTCGAGTCTGGCCGCCGCCTTCTGCACCCTATGGACTGTATCAGTATGATGATACAACTGAAAGTACCCAATTGATGAGGGGCTGAGCCAAACGATGTCGGTGCTTCTCAACGAGGACGAACGCGCATTGCGCGACGCGGTACGGTCCTTTCTTGACAAGAAGGTGGCACCGCTGGTGGCGGCGCACGAGCGGGCGCGGACGTTCCCGTGGGAGCTGCTGCCGCGGCTCTACGACTTCGGCTACGTCCGCGGTGGCGTGCCCGAGGCGGCCGGGGGAGACGGGCTGCCGATGATGATGCAGGCGATCCTGATGGAGGAGGCGGGCCGTTGCTGGGGCTCGCTCCGGACTACCCTCAACGTGCAGGGGATGGTCGCCCGCGTGCTCGGCGCGGCCGCCGACGCCGGGCAGGCGGAACGGTTCCTGCGGCCGCTGCTGGCCGGGCGCCGGTTCGGCTGGTTCGGGCTGACCGAGCCGGACGCGGGCTCGGACGCCGGCGCGCTGCGCACCACCGCCCGCCGCGCCGGGGACGGCTTCGTCGTCAACGGGAGCAAGCTTTACATCACCAACGCCCTCGGGTGCGACTTCGGCATCCTGTTCGCCCGCGTGATCGACTCCGGCGGCACCGACCACGGGGTGACCGGGCTGCTGATCGACGCGGCCGAGTCGGAGTTCGGCGTCCACGACATCCCGCACATGCCGCTGCGCTCGACGACCAGCTGCGAGCTGACCTTCCAGGACACGCTCGTCCCGGCGGGTAACGTCCTCGGCAAGCTCGGCGGCGGGCTGTCGCTCGGCATGGCGGCGGTCAACGCCGGCCGCCTGAACATGGCGATGGGCGCCGTCGGCCTGTCGCAGGCGTGCCTGGAGGAGTCGGTCCGGTTCTGCCGCCAGCGCGAGCAGTTCGGCAAGCCCATCGCCGGGTTCCAGCTGGTCCAGCAGATGGTGGCGGACATCGCGACCCTGACCGAGACGTCCCGGCTGCTCGGCTACCACGCGGCCAGGACGATCGACGCGGGTGAGCCCGGGCGCTACGAGTGCTCGATGGCCAAGTACTACTGCGGTGAGTCGGCCGGGCGGGCGGCGACCCTGGCGCTCCAGCTGCACGGGGGCGCCGGGCTGATGGAGGAGTCGCCGGTCGAGCGGTACTTCCGCGACGCCCGCGAGGCCACCATCCCCGAGGGGACCAGCCAGATCCAGGTCCTGCACCTCGGCAAGGCGCTGCTCGGCCACTCGGCGCTCCGCTGAGCGAGCCCGCGTACACCGAACTCGAGGAAGCCAGGCTCCGACTGGCCCCGCTGCGCTATCCCCCCACGGCACAGCCTTTATTGTCTGAGAAGGTTGGCCCGAGCGGTCGCCATCGGACCCTTGACGCGTGCCGCCGAAATGGTTACTAATTTATGCATCTTGTTATACCTTCGAAAATTAGTCACCGTCGGTTCCGAAGGCGAGAGGGACGCAGCGCAATGAGCGTTTCCGACACGGCAATCACAAGGCGCGGCGCACTGGCGGTGGGGGCGGGGGCGGTCATCGGCGGTCTCGGGCTGGGCCGCGCCGCGCAGGCCGCACCGGAAGGCAGGCCGGTCAAGCTGACCCCGGCGCAGTTGGCCGGGCAGCGCGTGATCTTCTCCTATCCGGGGGCCACCCTGCCGGCCAGCCTGCTCGACCTGATCGCCGCGGGCCAGGTCGGCGGGGTGATCTTCTTCGGCGAGAACATCACCAGCCTGAGCCAGATCGCCGGAGTCGTCGCCCAGCTCAAGGAGGCGCATGCCGCCAGCCCGGTGAGCTCGCCGCTGCTGCTGATGACCGACCAGGAAGGCGGCATCGTCCGCAGGCTTCCTGGCGAGCCGGTGCTGTCAGAGAAGGAGATCGGCGCGTCCGCCGACCCGGTCGCCGAGGCCTCGGCCGCGGGTGCCGGCGCGGGGGAGAACCTGGCGGGCGTCGGGATGAACACCAACCTCGCGCCCGTCCTCGACGTGTTCCGCCAGGCCGGCAACTTCGACGACGAGTTCGGCCGGTCCTACAGCATGGACCCGAACGTCTGCGCCGAATGCGGCGCCGCGATGATCACCGCGCAGCAGAAGCTCAACATCGCCGCGACCGCGAAGCACTTCCCTGGCCTCGGCGCCGCGACGGTTGACCAGAACACCGACCTCGGCCCGGTCACGCTGGACGTGCCGCTCGCCGACCTGCGCAGCATCGACGAGGTTCCCTTCAGGTCCGCCATCGCGGTCGGCGTGCGGATGGTGATGACGTCGTGGGCCGTGTACCCGGCGCTCGACCCGAAGCTGCCCTCGGGCCTGTCGCCGACGATCGTCGGCGGTGAGCTGCGTCGGCGGCTCACGTTCCGCGGCGTGACGATCACCGACGCGCTCGAGGCCGGGGCGATCGCTTCTTTCGGCACGCCGGCCCAGTGCGGCGTTCTCGCGGCCCAGGCCGGAATGGACGTGCTTCTGTGCTCGGCGCGCGACGTCAGCGAGGGGCAGGACACCGTCGCCGCGATCGCCGACGCGCTGCAGCACCACGCCCTCGACCCTGGGCTCTTCGAGATCGCGCTCCGCCGGGTCCTGGCGCTGCGCAACAGCCTGCTCTGATGCCTGCGCGGGGTGCGGAACTCCCGACGCCGGTCGCGGTGCTCGTAAACATGCCGGTAAAGGACTTACTTACAACTTTTATTAGATGTAAGTCGATCACGATCGCTCCCGTGCGAGGCTCGCGGAAGGACGCGGTACATGGCACGCATGCACGCACATCGCATCTGGCGGCACCTGCCGCGACCAGCGCTCACAGTGCTGGCTGGCACCGGGCTCGCCGTTGTCGCGGCGCTGACCGCCGCCCCCATGGCGGCCTCGGCGAGCACGAGCACCGGCACTGGCACCGGCACTGCGGCCGCGCTGACGCGGGCCTTCGAGGCGGCCCGAAACCTCCCGAGCTCGGCGATCGGCGGGATCCGCGCGGGCACCCTGCACACCGGCAGCGCCGGTGGGACCGAGTGGGCGATCGCCAGCTTCAGCCCGTCCGCGTCGGCGAGCAAGCAGGTCACGGCCGGGTTCCAGGACGGCGGCGGCACGGGCGTATTCCGTATTCAGAACGGCGGCTGGCGGCTCTCCGGGACAACCCTCTACGGTTGCGGCGAAGGGCTGCCGGCCACGTTGAAGCAGGCGTGGGGCCTCGCGGACCCGGCGGGCTGCACCGCCACGATCACGACGCAGCGCGCCGCCGCCGAGCAGGCGCTTTCCGTGCTCCCGGCATCGGCACAGGCCTCGGCCCGTGCCGCGGCCACCACCCAGGCCACTCCTGAGAACACAGCGCAGCACCCCACGCCGGCCGAGCTTGACCAGGCGATCGCCGGCATCGCGCTCAGCCAGGTCGGGACCGGCGATACCCCGGCCTCGGCCAGCTTCGCCGCCGACTGCGACCCCTACAGCACGCTGGCGGCGGGGTTCTCCGCCAACGCCGACGGGTGCGGCTACGACACCGCGTTGGGAGTGGAGGACGAGAACGAGACCTGGTGCGCGGACTTTAACAAGTGGGTGTGGGAGCAGGCCGGCCTCACCGCGGACATGAACACGCTCAATGCCGGCTCGGTCTCCTTCTACGACTGGGCCGGGCAGCAGGGTGAGACGCTCACGGCCGACACCGGCACCCCGGCCGTCGGCGACTCGATCGTTTTCTCCGAGCCGGGCCTGGTCGGTGTCTACGCCGACCACGTCGGGATCGTGACGTCGGTCAACCCCGACGGGACCATCAACATGGTCAACGGCGACTTCCTCGGCAGCAGTGCCATCCACGTCGAGTACGACACGAACATCAGCCTGACGAGCTGGGCCGCGGCCACCTGGGGAGCCGGCGAGGAGTGGTTCCTCGTGACACCGCCCGCCGCCGCGCAGCAGCCCGCTCCGGCGGTGACGATGTCGTCGCCGCGCACCGCGGTGACAGGAACGGACAGTTCGTTCCGCGCGCAGGCCGCGGAGCCGGGCGGCTCGGTCAGCGCCTACTACTGGACCTTCGGCGACGGACGGACGTCGAACAGCACCGGCCCGGACGTGACCCACGCGTACTCCGAGGCCGGAACCTACACCGCGTCGGTCACGGTGACGTCCAGCCTCGGCACCATCAGCACCCGAACCAGGGACGTCACCGTGCTCGGGGCTTCGTCCGCGACCGCGGCGGTGCCCTCGACCGCCGTGTGGTGGGCGACGACGCCGGTTGACGAGTACACGTTCGTCCGTTCGGCGGGCGGGCTCGCGGCGGACACCTGGGACGGCGCGAGCTGGCTTCAGGTCGCCGTTCCGGGCCAGCCAGCGGCCGCATCCCTCCTCACCGCGTCCGGCGGGATCACCGCGCTCAGCTACCCGGACCCGGCGGTGAACGACGCGATGACGCCGCACGCGTACTTCCGCGCCGCGGACGGGTCGCTCGCGCAGACCTATCTCGGCGCCTCCGGCTGGGTGACGCAGGACCTTCCCGGCCAGCCCGCTGATAACAGCAACATCGTCGCGACCACGACCGCCGGCGGCGGCCCGGCGGTGTTCTACGTGGATGCCGCGGGCCAGCCGGCCGAGTCGAGCGAGCAGTCGGGCACCTGGACGACCGGCCCGCTGGTGCCGGGCGGTCCGGCGCTCAGTCCGGCGTCACTGACCCTGGCCGACACGGCCGGTGGACCCGTGCTGTTCGCCGTCGGCCCGGCCGGCACGATCAGGGCGCTGTCCGCCGTCGGCGGGATCTGGGCCGGCCGGGGGATCCCGGCTAAGACCGCGGTCGGCGGATCGCTTGCCGCGCTCACCACGCCGGGCGGCCAGGCGGGCGTCGTCTACGTCGACGCGCACGGCGGAGGCCTGGCCGAGGCGGCGGAGACCAGGTGGGCCATGGCGGGACCGTGGCGGGTCATGGCCCTCCCAGGCTCGCCCGCGCCGGACAGCAGCGTCGCGGCGAGCACGTACCTGCTGCCGTCCGCGGTGACCGGCCCGCTCGGCACTTTCCCGCCGCCGCCCGGTTCGCTCACCCCGTCGGGCCCCGCCGCGCCGCTCGGCACCGAGGCGTTTTACCGCACCGCCTCCGGCACGCCGGCCGTCACGTTCGACGACGGCACGGGCTGGCAGACAACCGTGCTGCCAGGCACGGGCGCCATCGCCGGGGTGAGCGCGTACCCGGTGCCCTACCAGCCCATGCAGCTGTTCCTCGTCGGCGGGGCCGGCGGACTGACCGAGGACAGCACGGTCGGCGCGCCGTCGGGCACCTGGACTGGGCAGGCCCTCCCAGGCAGTCCGTCCGCGTTCGCCGACCGGATAGTGCTTTACGGGGCGACGCCGGCCGACGAGACGGCCGCGCTCAGTGCCGCCGCGGCGGCGGGCCTTCCCGCCGCCCAGGTCACCAGCTCGTTCGACACCGCGTGGGACGACACGCTCAGCGGCAGCTACCTGGTGTTCGCGGTGGGCCAGTCCGCCCTCAACGCACTCGAATTCAACGCCTGCGGCTGGGCCAACCCGTCGGTCGACATTCCGGGATCGACCCCGTTCGACTTCGTGACGAGGCCGCTGAACGTCCTGATTCCCGCGGGCTTGTTCATGAACGGCGCGGCCGCCACCGCGTCGCTGACACCGCAGCGGGCGGCCGACCTCGCGTACTACGCCGTCCACGGCACGCTGCCACCGGGCGTGACCACCGTGCCGGCCGCCGCCCAGGCGGCCAGCACCTGCTCCGGGTCCCCGTCATGAGCACCGCCGGAGTTACCGGAAGCACCGCTTTACCGGAAAAAGGCCGTCGCGACCGCGGCGGAGAACTCGCGGCGCAGAGCCTTCGACGCGGTGGCGTCCCGGCCGAAGTGCACGGCATTGGTCAGCAGCACCTCCCAGACGCCGCTCGGCGAGTCCAGCGCGAGGCTGGTGCCGGTGAAACCGGTGTGCGACACGGCGGAGGCCGGCCAGTGACCGCCAAGGATGTCGTAGCGGTCGCCGCCGCGTACCCAGCCGAGCCCGCGGCTGCCGCCGAGGCAGTCGGTCTGAGCGGACTCGGCTTCCCTGCGCAGCGCGGCCGGCACCGCGGTGTCAGCGTCGCCGACCCACCACGCGCAGAACGCCGCGAGGTCGGCCGCGACGGAGAAAAGGCCGGCGTGCCCGGCGACGCCGCCCATCAGCCGTGCGTTTTCGTCGTGCACCACGCCGTTGACGGGCGTGCCGTCCTCTTGCCGTTCGGTGGCGGCGAACCGGTCCGGTGCGGCGACCGGGTTGTACCCGGTGCTTGTCATGCCGAGCGGGCCGGTGACAAGGTCGCCGACGGCTGCGTCGAGCGGCCGTGCCGCGATCGCGGCGACGATCTCGCCGAGGGCGAGAAAACCGAGGTCGGAGTAGGTGACCCGGGTTCCCGGGGGCGCTTCAAGCGGAACCGCGAACAAGTCACGCAGCAGCTCTGCCCTGCTTGAGCACCACTGGTAGAACTTCCGCGTGTCGGGCAGCCCGGACGTATGGGTGAGCAGGTGCCTGATCGTCACGTGCCCGTCGCGCAGGGCGGTGAACTCCGGCAGGTAACGCGCCGACGGGTCGTCCAGGTCGAGTTGTCCGCGGCCGACGAGCGCGAGCACCGCCGTGGTCGTCGCCACGACCTTCGTCAGCGACGCGAGGTCGAACAGCGTCACCGCCGTCATCGGGCGGGCGGTAGCGGGGGTGGTGTCTCCCCACCCAGCCACCCAGGCGGACAGCGTCACCGGGCCCCGGCCGACGGCCGCGACGGCACCCGGGATGCCGCCGTCCCCGGCCGCGGCGGCGACGAGCTCGCCGGCCCGGGTCAGCCCGGCGCCAGGCTCAGTACCTCCTGGAGGGACGACCCCCCCAAACCACCCAGGAAAATCAGCAGACACGGCCGCGCCCCGCGAGCAGTGCCGCGCCAAGCTCCGGCGCCGCCATCGGCCGGACGGCGCCGGTGAGCCCCGCGAACCGGTCCCAGATCACCGGGGCGCGGAGCACTCCGCCGAGCCCGCACACCGGCAGCGGGCCAAGCCTGCGCCTGACCGCGGACGCGAGTTCGGTGAGGTGGTCCGCCGCCTCGAGGGCGATCCGGCGCGCGGCCTCGTCCTCGCCCGCCAGCGCGGTCACCACCGGGGCGAGCAGGGCGAGCCTGCCGCGTTCGGCCGGGTGCGAGTTCACGCTCTCGATCAGCGCCGCCAGGTCGCCTCCCGACGCTTCGATGACCGCGTCTCGCAGCGCCGCCGAGCCGCCCATCCCGTCCTCCCAGCGCAGCGCGGCGTTGGCGGCCGCCCGGCCGATCCAGTAGGCGCTTCCCTCGTCGCCGAGGAGGAAGCCGTGCCCGCCCGCGCGCGCCCACCGCTCGCCGTCGCAGCCCATGGCGCCGGATCCGGTCCCGGCGAACACGACGATCCCCGGCGCGGCTCCGAACGCGCCAAGCCAGGCGGTCTCGCCGTCTCCCGTCACCCGCACCAGGCGGCCCGCGCGCCTGGTCAGCTCCGCGCCGAGCGCGGCGGCGTCGTCCGGTGAGCGCAGGCCGGGGATGCCGATACCCGCGGCCGTGGCGTCGGCGCCGCCAATCAGCGTCGCCAGCCGGTCCGTGAGGTCCGCGGTCAGCAGCGCGTTCATCGGGGGCGCGGTGAACCGCCTGGCTACCTGCCCGTCGGCGACGAGTACTACTCTCGTGGCACTGCCCCCGGCGTCGATGCCAAGCAGGCGCCCGGGCAGCGGCTCGGGAAACGGCCAGGGAAGGCGTTCCGGCAGCTCATCGGCAAACTCAGGGGAAGGCATGTTATTCATGAACGATTTCCTTGGCATTTCTGGCATATTATAACGGGCATGACCGTCTCTC
This sequence comes from uncultured Actinomycetota bacterium, assembly GCA_963850115.1. Taxonomy (GTDB): domain Bacteria; phylum Actinomycetota; class Actinomycetes; order Streptosporangiales; family Streptosporangiaceae; genus Trebonia. The sequence goes on along the minus strand of CAWKKG010000013.1, from coordinate 98,095 downwards.
CTGACCGGCCGCGCGCAGCAGCCGAGGGCACGGACCCCGTGCTAGATCTTTCCTCGACTCCGCCGACGGAGCAGCGGAACCCGCGAACGACCGACATCGACTTGCTGCCGACCCCGGCCGTGCTCACGCTGCTGCACGCCGAGGACGCGCTCGTTCCCGCCGCGGTCGCGCCGGTACTCGGCACGCTGGCCGCGGTGGTGGACGAGGCGGCGGACCGAATCCGCCGCGGCGGCCAGGTGCACTACTTCGGCGCCGGGTCGTCGGGGCGGATCGCGGTCCTCGACGCGACCGAGCTCGCGCCTACGTTCAGCCTCGCGCCCGGCATCGTCGTGGCGCACCTGGCCGGCGGCGAAGACGCGATGGAACGGTCGGTCGAGGGCGCCGAGGACGACGCGGCGAGCGGCGCCGCGGATGCGGCCGGCGTCACCGCCGACGACCTTGTCATCGGGCTGAGCGCGAGCGGGCGGACGCCGTACGTCGCGGGAGCGCTGACCGCCTCGGCCGAGCCGGGGCGCCTTCACCGCCGTCGTCACCTGCAACCCAGGCTCGCCGCTCCGATCGCTCGCCCGGGTCGCCATGGTGGCGGACACCGGCCCGGAGGCGATCGCCGGCTCCACGCGGCTCAAGGCCACCTCGGCGCTCAAGCTCATACTGAACAGCTTCTCGACCGCGCTGATGGTGCGGCTCGGCAAGACCTACTCCAACCTGATGGTGGATGTCACCGCGACCAACGACAAGCTGCGCGTGCGGAAGGTGCGCATCCTGCGCGAGGCCTCGGGCGGGGACGAATTCGCCTGCGAGGCGGCGCTCACCGCGGCGGACGGCGACCTGCGCGTGGCCCTGGCGGCGCTGCTCGCCGGAGTGGACGCGAAGCGGGCACGGCAGGCGCTCACGGCGGCGGACGGGAACGTGCGCGGCGCACTCGCCGCCCTGGGCGTCGCCGTCGCCTGCGCAGTGACCCAGGGCGCACCGTTACATTTACGTAAAGAAATGCCCGACTGTTAATAGTTATCGTAAGATCTTTACATGTCAGCTTGGTGGCGTAGAAGTTGCCTATCGCGGTGGACGAGGTGAACGCGCGGCAGGCATGGCGTCAGCACATTACGAGCCTGCTTGACAACGCGCTTGATCGCAATGACGCCGCGCTTGAACGGGTGAGCGCCGCCCTGGCCGCCGCGATCGCGGGCGGGCAGGCACGTCTACGCCTTCGGCGCCGGCCACTCGCTGTCCCTGGTGACCGAGATGCACCGGAGGGCGGGCAGCCTGAAGGTAGTGCGGCCGGTCTGGAACCCGGAGCTGACCTCGCAGGCGGACGGCGAGGCGACGGGCCGGCTGGAGTCGGCGGCGGGCTATGCCGCGACGCTCACCGCGGACCTGGACTGGGGTCCCGGCGACCTGTGCTGGGTCATCTCCAACTCGGGCCGTAACGTCCTCGTCGTCGAATTCGCGCAAGAGGCGAAGCGCCGCGGCGTGGCGGTCATCGCCCTTACCTCCGTCGAGCACTCCACCTCGGTGCCCCCGGCCCCGGGCCTGCCGAGGCTGCCGGAGATCGCCGACTACGTCCTCGACAACGCCGCCGGCTGGGCGACGCGTCGCTCGACCTTCCCGGGCTGGCAGAAGCGATGGCGCCGACCTCCACGATCACCGGCGCCGCACTTATCCACGCCGCCTGGGCCGGCGCCGCCGAGAAGCTGGTCGCCGCCGGACACGCGCCAGAAGTCTGGGGCAGCGCAAATCGAGCTCCGTCCATCCCCGACGCTAGGAGCAGCTGATGCGAGTAAAGAAGTTTCCACTGAGAAGAACCCGGTCCGTCCTTATCGGTTCGCTGGCCGTCGCCGTGACGGTCGTCGCGGCCGCCTGCTCGAGCGGAGGCTCAAGCGGCTCGGGCGGAAGCAGCGGCGCGACCACCAACCTCAAGATCATCACCTGGGTCAACCCGCCGGCCGTGCAGGCCATCAACAAGATCGACGCCGAGTTCGAGAAGGCGAACCCGAACATCAAGGTCACGCTGCAGACCGCGGCCAACGTGAACGGCCCGTACGAGACGCTGCTGCAGCAGTCGGTCAACTCCGGCACCGCCGACATCGTCACGAGCAATTTCCCGCTCCTGCCGCTGCCGTCGAAACTGACGACCCAGGACACCACCCCGGTCCAGCTCTGGGTAACGAAGGGGGCGTTCGCGCCGCTGAACGGCCAGAGCTTCCTCAGCGACTACTCGTCGGCCGCGCAGCAGGCGGAGACCTACCAGGGGAAGACGTACGGCCTCGTCTCCGGCTCGTACCAGGAAGGCGTCTTCTACAACAAGCAGATCTTCGCCAAGTACCACCTGAGCGTGCCGACCACCTTCAGCCAGTTCCTGGCCCTGTGCCAGACGCTCAAGTCGGACGGCGTGGCCCCGCTGTACACCGCGCTCGGTAACGTGGGCCCGGTGTACCTGCAGTTCATCTACTACGAGGCGATGGCCGACCTCTGGTACCCGAAGGCGCCGGGCGGTGACCTCGCCACCGCCCTGATGAACGGGACCGCCAAGTGGACCGACCCGGCCTTCGTCCAGGGTATGACGGAGGAGAAGCAGATCGCCCCGTACCTGGAGCCGAACTACACCGGCGTCCCGTGGCAGTCCATGCAGGGCGGCGACTTCGCCGCGGGCAAGTACGCGATGGAACTAGACGGGTCGTGGGACCTGTCCTCGCTCCACTCGGCGAACGCGAACCTGCAACTCGGCTACTTCCCGCTGCCGTTCAGCAGCAACGCCGCGGACAACCAGGCCTACGCGCAGAACGACCTGACGTTCTACGTGCTCGACCCACTCGCAGAACCAGACCGCGGCGATGAAGTGGCTGTCGTACTTCTCCTCCCCGTCGGTCTACGCGCAGTACGTGAACATCACCGGCATCTCCTCGAGCCAGACCAACGGCACGTTCACCGGCTTCGCGGCCGCAGGTCATGGGCAACTGGTTCGGCAAGGGCGTCCTCCAGGACCAGCTGTACCCGGCGCTGTCGCCGGCCAACGGCTACTACGACCAGGCAGCCAACTGGCCGGACCTTCAGCTGTCGGTCATGCAGGGCAAGATGACGGCCGCAGCAGGCCGCCGAGACCTACGCTAAGGACTGGACGGCGGCCTCGTGACATCGCTCCGACTGGGGTCACGGCGCGCAGCCGTGACCCCGGCCGGCGCGAGCGCGACCGCTCCAAGGCGAGTCCGGCGGTCGAAGCCCGCCCGGCTGCTCGAGCCATCCGTCCCGGGTCATCATGTGGGGCGGCCTGCTGCTCGGGCTGGCCGTCTACGTGCTTTTCGGCATCGTGCCGATGATCGGGAACATCATCATCTCGTTCACCGACTACACCGGGCTGCCGGGCGAGGCGGTGCACAACCTCGGGTTCGCCAACTACACGTCGATCGGCTCCACCCAGGCGCCGGGCTTCGAGCAGGGCATCGTCGCCAGCCTGGTCTTCGTGGTCGCGGTCACCATCGGACAGAACGTGATCGCGCTGCTGTTCGCGCACAAACTGGTCGGCTCGGGGCGGTTCGCGGCGGTCGGCCGCCTGCTCGTGTTCCTGCCGATCGCGCTCGGGGTCACGGTCGTCGGCCTGGTCTGGATTCTGATCTTCGACCCGCAGCAGGGCCCGATGGCGTCGCTGTTCGGAGCGTTCGGCCTGCACCCGGCGTTCTTCGGCGCCGACTACTGGGCGATGCCGCTGGTCATCTTCGTGCAGATCTGGCAGAACGCCGGCTTCTCGACCCTGGTGTTCATCGGCGGCCTGCGCTCGATCGACCCGTCGCTGTACGAAGCGGCGGCTATGGACGGGATCGGCGGCTGGCAGCGGCTCCGCCGCATCACGTTCCCGTTGCTCGCGCCCTCGGTTACGGCAGCCGTGCTGCTCGCCGTCGTCGGATCGTTCACCACCTACAACCTCATCTACGTGCTCACGGACGGGCAGTACGGCACCCAGACGCTCGGCATTCTGTCGTTCAACGTCGCGTTCGGCAGCTTCGAGGCCAACCTTGGGTACGGTGCGGCGGTCAGCGTGATCCTGTTCGTGATGACACTGATCGTGGCGTTGCCGCTCATGGCCCTGTTGCGCCGCCGTGAACGGAGGCTACTCGGATGACAGGGATGAGGCGCCCGCGCCTCGTGTCGGGGATCGCGGTCGGCGTGCTGATCACGCTGCTGTTCCTGCTGCCGGTCTTGTACGCGATCATGCTCGCGTTCGAGTCGCCGTCCCACTTCCTGTCCTCGCCCCTGACGCCGGGCTCGCCGGTGGTCAGCAACTTCAGCGGGGCGTGGAACGGTGCCGACCTCGGCGTCGAACTGCTCAACACCGTGCTGTACTCGGTGGCCGCCGCGGCGCTTTCCGTACTGTTCGGCCTGCTGATCGCCTTCCCCATCGCGCGCCGCCTGGTGCGGGGCCACTCGGCGCTGTACACGTTCCTTTTCGTCGGGCTGTTCCTGCCGCTTTCCGTGATCCCGCTGTATGCCGAGGCCCGCATCCTCGGCCTGTACAACAGCCGGATCGGCTACATCATCCTGCACGTCGAACCGGGCCTGCCGCTCGCGGTGATCCTGCTGACCGCGGCGATCTACTCGGTCCCCATCGAGCTGGACGAAGCGGCGTGGATGGAGGGCGCCTCCTACCTGGACTACCTCATGCGCGTGGTGGTGCCGCTGATCAGGCCCGCGCTGCTGATCGCGTTCCTGTACGGCCTGCTCGGCGTCTGGAACGACATCATCGGGCCGGTGGTGCTGCTCGCTGACCCGAGCCTGTTCCCTGTCACCAGGGGGATCTATAACTTCTTCGGCTCGAACGAGAGCGACTGGACGCTGCTCGCCGCGGCTGTCGTGATCGCCAGCCTGCCGGTGGTGGTCCTGTTCGCCGCCGCGCAGCGTCAGATCAACCGGGCCAGCCTGGTCGGCTCGGTCAAGGGCTGAGGCTGAGGGAGTCAGCCGCTTCCGTTCGGGATAACGGTCTTGGGTGCCTGCTGCGGCGGACGCGCTTCGCCTGCGCCGCGGCGAAGGTCCGCTCGAGGGCGTCCATGGTGTGCGGCAGGTCGCGCTGCGCCAGCGTGACGAACAGGCAGTCCACGACGGTGAGCTGGGCGATCCGGCTGGTCATGGCGCCGGAGCGGAAGGCGGTTTCGCGTGCGGCGGTCAGCAGCACGTAGTCCGCCACCTCGGTGATCGGCGACCAGGGGAAGTTCGTGATCGCGACCGTGGTGGCGCCGTGCGCGCGGGCCTCGGTCAGCGCGTCGATGGTGTCGACCGTGGTACCGGTGTGCGACAGGCCCACCGCGACGTCGCCCTTGCTGCGGAGCGCCGCGGAGGTGGCCGCCATGTGCGGGTCGGGCCACGCGTAGCCGGGCCGGTCGATGCGCTGCAGCTTGATCTGCAGGTCGACGGCCACCAGGCCGCTCGCACCGACGCCGTAGATGTCGATGCGCTTCGCCGCAGCGAGCAGGTCGACGACCTTCACCAGCGTGGCGATGTTGAGCCTGCTGGCGGTCTCCGTGACCGCGGCCGCGTCCGAGTACGCGATCTTCTTGGTGATCGTCACCGGGTCGTCGTCGGGATCGATGTCGCTTGACGCCGCCACGACCGAGGCCGCGTCGTCGTGCGCGACCGCTCCGGCCAGCGCGAGCCGCAGCTCCGGGTACCCGCGCAGCCCGATGGCGCGGCAGAAACGGACCACGCTGGTGGCCGAGGTGCCGCACGAGCGGGCCAGTTCGGAGATGCTCCGCCAGGCAACGCCGCCCGGGTCGTCGAGCACCGCTTGCGCCACGCGCTGCTCGACCGGCGCCAGGTTCGGCAGCAGCGAGCGAATCGTGACCAGGATCCCGACGTCCGGGCTTTCTGTTGCCATCGTCCCCACCCCCGGGTCGACCGTTTGCGACGCACTTGTCAGGTTACCCGTTTCCGTGAGCTAAGACCGAAGCGTTACAGCTTTACTGGCCATGCCTGCCTGGGTGCTGGGCATAAGTTCCGCACGCTGAATTTGCCGGGTAAACGGGCCGGGTACGACCTAGCGCCGTCGACATCCTGGTCGTGCTCGGCCAAGCTTGCCACCATCGGACAATCTCACTATATTAGTTATACAAATAGACTCTTCAGTGCCTACCGGGAGCTCGACCGCCCATGTCATCAGCCGCCGGCCTATCGGCTGCGTCCGAAGACGTTCTGGTCCGCCGCGAGAACGGGATCCTGATCGTCACCATCAACCGGCCGCAGCAGCGTAACGCCGTCAACGGCGCCGTCGCCGACGGCATCGCCCGCGCGCTCGACCTGCTCGACAACGAGTCCGGGCTGCGGGTCGGGGGTGCTGCACGGCAGCGGCACCGCCTTCTGCGCGGGCATGGACCTGAAGGCGTTCGCCGCCGGAGAGCCGGTCAGGGACCCGGTGCGCGGCTTCGCCGGCATCGTCGAGCGCCCGCCCGCCAAGCCGCTGATCGCCGCCGTCGAAGGATGGGCACTTGGCGGCGGGTTCGAGATCGTCCTCGCCTGCGACCTGGTCACCGCGGGCAAGAGCGCGCGGTTCGGCCTGCCTGAGGTGCGCCGCGGGCTCGCCGCGCGCGGCGGCGGCGTCTTCCGGCTGCCGCGCCGCCTCCCGCACGCCCTGGCGATGGAGCTGATCGTCACCGGGGCGCCGCTCGACGCGGACCGGGCCGAGCGGTTCGGCCTGGTCAACCGGCTCGTCGACGACGGCCAGGCGCTCGCCGCCGCGCTCGAGCTGGCCGCCCAGGTCGCCGCCAACGCCCCGATGTCAGTCCGCGCCTCGAAAGCGGTCGCGACCGAGTCGGCCGACTGGCCGCTGGCCGAGGGCTTCCAGCGGCAGCGGGCCTACCTGGAGCCGGTGTTCGCCTCGCGGGACGCGGCCGAGGGAGTCGCCGCCTTCCGCGAGCGCCGCGACCCGGTCTGGCGGGACCAGTGACCGCGGAAGCCGGGTCGCAGGCGCTCAGTAACGTGCGCGTGCTCTGCCTGAGCGCGCTCGGCCCGGTGCCTTTCGCCGCGATGCTGCTCGGCGATCTCGGCGCGCAGGTGATCAGGGTGGACCGTCCCGGCCGGGCGGGATCGCTGACCGGGCTGCCGCTTGAGGACGACCCGCGCACCCGGGGACACCGCGGGATCGGCATCGACTTGCGCGGCCCGGCGGGCCGCGCGGTGCTGCTGCGGCTGGTCGCCGGGGCCGACGTGTTCCTCGAGGGGATGCGGCCGGGTGCGGCCGAGAAGCTCGGCATCGGGCCGGATGACCTCCTAGACGTCAACCCCGCCCTCGTGTACGGCCGGGCCACCGGCTGGGGCCAGTCGGGGCCGCGCGCGGCCCAGGCGGGCCACGACATTAACTACGCCGCGGTGGCCGGCGGGGTGTTCCCGCTCGGGCCCGTCGACGCGCCGCCGCTCCCGCCGCTGAACCTGCTGGCCGACTTCGGCGGCGGCGGCGCCTACCTCGCCCTCGGCGTCCTCGCCGCCGTGCATCAGCGCGGGCTGACCGGGCGCGGCCAGGTGGTCGACGCCGCCATGGTCGACGGGGTCGCGTCGCTCACCGCGATGCTGCACGGCATGCTCGCGGCCGGCCTGTGGAGCGACCGCCGGGGCGACAACCTCCTGGACGGCGCGGCGCCCTTCTACCGCACCTACCGCACCGCGGACGGCGGCTTCATGGCCGTCGGCGCCCTGGAGCCGCAGTTCTACGGCGAACTGCTTGACGCGCTCGGACTCGATCGCGGCGAGTGGCCGCAGCACGACCGGTCCCGGTGGCCCGAGCAGTCGGGCCGGCTGGCGGAGATCTTCGCTTCCCGGGCCCGCGCGGACTGGGAGCTGGTCTTCGCCGGCCGCGACGCGTGCGTGACGCCGGTCCTGTCGCTGGCCGAGGCGGCGAGCTCGGCCGAGCTGCGGGAGCGGGAAACGTTCGTCGACTGGGGCGGGGTGCCGCAGCCGGCCCCGGCGCCCCGGCTCTCGGCCTCGGCCGTCATTGAGCGCCCCCGGTCGCGCTGGTGCGGCCACACCGACCAGGTCCTGGCCGAGCTCGGGTACTCAGCCGACGAGATCGCCGTGCTCCGCGCGGACAAGGTGGTCGCCTAGCGGAGTCAGCCGCTTCCGTTCGGGATGACCGCTGTACGAAGACGGGCTGGTAGAAGAGGAGATGCGATGACTGACGATGTCCACCAGGGCAAGGTCGCGGTGGTCACCGGCGGCGGCCGCGGCTTCGGCAAGGCCTTCGGGACCGCGCTGGCAGCCCGGGGCGCGCACGTGGTGCTGGCCGACATCGACGGTGCCGCCGCCGGCGCGGCCGCCGCCGAGATCGCCGGCCAGGGCGGCAGCGCGTCCGGGGCCGCCTGCGACGTGGCCGACGAGGCCAGCGTCGCGGCGGTCGTCGACGAGGTACTGGCGCTGCACGGCGGCATCGACATCCTCGTCAACAACGCGGGGCTGCACTCGGCCGCCTACAACAAGCCCTCGTCCGAGCTCGGCATCGCCCGCCTGCGGCGGCTGTTCGACGTCAACCTCATGGGGGTCTACATCTGCTCGCTCGCGGCCCTCCCGGCCATGCGCGGCCGTGACGGGGGCCGCGATCGTCAACATCTCGTCGTCCGCCGCGTACGCGAACCGGGCGGCGTACGGGGTGTCCAAGCTTGCCGTGCGCGGCGTGACCGTTCAGCTGGCGCGTGAGTTCGCCGCCGACGGCATCCGGGTGAACGCCATCGCGCCCGGCCTGATCTTCACCGACACGATCAGGACCGAGATGCCCCGCGACGAGGTGGCGCGGGTCATGGGGCAGCAGATCCTGCACCGCGAGGGCGAGGAACGCGACATCGTCGACGCGCTGCTGTTCCTGGTCTCTCCCGAGGCGTCGTTCGTCACCGGGGAGACGCTGCGCGTCACCGGCGGGTTCGCGCTCTCGGTCTAACCAGTTACCGCTTACCGGAAGGACATCCCGTGCGCGATGCCGTAATCGTAGACGCGGTGCGGGCCCCCATCGGGCGCCGCAAGGGGACGCTCAAGGGCGTGCACCCGGTCGACCTGTCGGCGTCCGTGCTGACGGCGCTGGCCACCAGGAACCAGCTCGACCCCGAGCTGGTCGAGGACGTCGTCTGGGGCTGCGTCACCCAGATCGCCGACCAGTCCACGAACGTGGGCAGGCTCGCGGTGCTCGCGGCCGGCTGGCCCGAGGCGATCCCCGGCGTCACCCTGGACCGCGCCTGCGGGTCGAGCCAGCAGGCGGTTCACTTCGCTGCCGCCAGCGTCATCGCCGGCCACTACGACATCGTCGTGGCGGGCGGGGTGGAATCGATGAGCCGGGTGCCGCTGGGCGCCGCGCGGGCGACGGGGGAGCCGTTCGGTCCCCGGGTGCGCGAGCGCTACCAGCGCGACAGTTTCAGCCAGGGCCTCGGCGCGGAGGAGATCGCCCGCCGGTGGGGCTTCTCGCGGACCCAGCTGGATGAGTTCGCGCTCGAGTCCCACCGCAAGGCGGCCGGCGCGACCGACGACGGTGCCTTCGCGGGCCAGCTCGCCCCGGTTACCGGCCCGGACGGCAAGCTCACGGCCGACGAGGGCATCCGGCGGGACACCTCGCTGGAGAAGCTGGCCGCGCTCAAGCCCGCCTTCCTCGACGACGGGGTGATCCACGCGGGCAACAGCTCGCAGATCTCCGACGGCTGCGCCGCCCTGCTGATCACCACCAGCGAGCGGGCGGCCGAGCTCGGCTGGCGGCCGCTCGCGCGGTTCCACTCCGGCGCGGTGACCGGGGACGACCCGGTGACGATGCTGACCGCGCCCATCCCCGCCACCGCGAAGGTGCTCAAGCGGGCCGGGCTTACGATCGACGACATCGGCGTGTTCGAGGTCAACGAGGCGTTCGCCAGCGTCCCGCTCGCCTGGGAGGCGGAAACCGGCGCCGACCACGCACGGCTCAACCCGCTCGGCGGCGCGATCGCGGTGGGGCACCCCCTCGGCGCGTCCGGTGCCATCTTGATGACCCGCATGGTGCACCACATGCGCGACAACGGGATCCGTTACGGCCTGCAGACGATGTGCGAGGCCGGCGGCATGGCGAACGCCACCGTCATCGAGCTGCTGACCGACTGACCCGGACACCTACGAAGGAGAACCCGTGGAACTTGACTCCATCTCCGCACTCGTCACCGGCGGCTCGTCCGGGCTCGGCCTGGCGACCGTCCGCCGCCTGCTCGCGGCCGGCGCCCGGGTCGGCATCGCCGACCTGAACCCGCCGTCCGACGAGGACCTCGCCGGGCTCGGCGCGGGCGTGGTCTACGCCAAGACCGACATCACCGACGAGGCCGCGGTGACCGGCGCACTCGACGCCATCGAGGCGGCGCACGGCCCGCTGCGGGCGGTGGTGCACTGCGCGGGCCGCGGCGGTGACCGGGTGCGGATCCTCGACAAGGAGGGAAACCCCGGCTCGCTTGAGACCTTCGCCGAGGTCGTCCGGGTCAACCTGGTCGGCACCTACAACGTCCTGCGGCTGGGGGCGGCGCGGATCGCCCGGTCGGAGCCGGTGGACGGGGAGCGCGGCGCCATCGTGCTCACCGCGTCGGTCGCCGCCTTCGACGGCCAGATCGGCCAGACGTCGTACACCGCCGCCAAGGCGGGCGTGCACGGCATCACCCTGGTCGCGGCGCGCGACCTGGCGAGCAGGCAGATCCGGGTCAACACGATCGCGCCCGGCGTGTTCGACACGCCCATGCTGGCCCGGCTCCGGCCGGACATCCGGGAGGCCCTGGAGCAGAGCGTCCCGCATCCCAGCCGCCTCGGGGCGCCCGACGATTACGCCCGCATGGCGGTCAGCCTGCTGGAGAACTCCTACGTGAACGGCGAGACGATCCGCCTCGACGGCGCCATCCGGATGCCGCCGCGCTAGAAGACGACGCCAGCGATGACAAGGGGGACGATCGCTGGCGGGATTAGTCTGAAATGTCGGTTCCGGAGTTTTCGGTCAGGGGTTACCCTCGGTTTAGCTACCTGAGAGGAGCCGCCATGTGCAGGGGAGGTCGCCTCGTAGCGGACTTCGTGGCCGGGACCAGTACTAGGCCTGTCGTGCCCGAAGAAATCCAGAAGCATCTGACCGTCACCGCGGACGGGCTGTGGGTGGTGTGGGCCTACAAGCTGGCCCGGCCAGCCGGCGATCTGTTCGTGCCGCTGCGGGGCGGTTCCGGCTATCCGGCGGATGCCCGGGCCGAGTGCCGGCCCCGGGGAGTTCCTGGCACTCACCGCGTCCCCGATCCGGGGTGCACCTGCGGTTTCCACGCTCTCTCTGACCGGAGGCTGCCCGGATTGCCGGCCCGCAGTGGCCTCACCGCGCTGACCGTTGCGCTATCTGGACGGATGCTCGCTCTTGAGTGGGCCGGCGACGGGGTGCTGTGGAGAGCGGAGCGGCAGACCGTGGTCCGCGTCGGCCGGCCGGGCGTGCCCGATCGGCTGGGTGAAGTCCCGTCCTCGCGCCGTCGGCCTGACGACCCCGATGGCCGGCGAGCTGTGCTCCCCGCCGCGACGCCTCGCGATTCCGGGCCGGTACGCCTGAGCCTGCCCGCCTCCTGCCCGGTGATGCTGATGCGCCACGACGACGCCGGCTGGTGCGCGGAGCCCAGCACGTCCATGCGCTCACCGGCATCCCTGGCGCTGGTTTAGCGCCTGCGGCCTAGCTGTCGAGCCCCAGGGTGAAGGTGGGCTTCGGTGAGGTCGCGGGGAGCCGGTGCTCATCGGCGAGGCGCCGGATGGCGGTTCCGGTGGCGAGGAACTCGGTCGCGTGCTCGCCCCAGACGTGGTTGTTGACCGCGACGTTCACCCCGACGATGCCCGAGGACCTTGCCTGCGCTGCCTCCACCTGCATCCTGGTGAGCGCGAGCTCGCGGGCCTCGTAGATGCCCTGGGTGAAGATCACCATTTCCTGGTTCTGGCCTGCCTGGCGCAGGGACTGCATCACCGACTGATGGGCGATGTGGTACACGCAGGTCCCGAGCACGAACGCGACCGGGACGGCGCCGGCGGCTAGCAGCCGGAAGAAGTCCTGAGCCGACAGGTCCGAGGTGAATGCCCGCCCGTCCGGCGCGCGGTGGGCGCCTTCCGTGCCGCCGCCGTTGCTGCCCAGCGCGCGCACCGCGGTCCCGGTAGCGATGAACTCCAGGACGCCCTGTCCCCACGCATAGCTCTGCATGCGCAGCTGAACGCCGACGATGCCGTCGGCGCCGAGGTGGTCGGCCTCGGCCTGCATCCTGGTCATGGCTAGTTCCCTGGCGTTGTACATCGCCTGGGTCAGCACCTGCAGTTCCTGGTTCTGCGACCATCTTCCGACCTGCAGGCCGATGTGGTAGATCGACGACCCGACCACGAAGCCGAGCGGCTCGAACCCGGCCTCGCCGAGCAGCACGTACTCGGAGACCGACAAGTCGGAGGTAAAAACGCCCGCCGGGGCGGCGCCCGCGGTGTTCGCTAGCCGGCCGGCCGCAGCCTGCGGCTCCCAGGCGGCCCCGCTGTCGGCCGGCTTGCCGCCGAAAACTGGCATGTGAATCTCCTCCGGCCGAGTTCACTGGGCGCGCAGTAGTAAGCGAAGCCTACAGGCAGGCGTGCAGCCGCCATGGACTGGTCCCTCCCCGGCTGAACCGGGCTACGAGGGCATCCACGGCCGGCGATTGGCGGTCAGGTAGCAACGCGACTTGCCAGTCGTCTCGGTACACCACCATGGACCTGGAGGGATTCTTGCGGCGGATGACACGGAAGGCGCGGCCGCTGGCCCTGGCCCCGGCCGCCACGTGCAGGCCGTAGGCACGCCATCCTCGCTCGGTGAACCAGAAACGCACTCGGGGGTTGGACAGCATGGGCATCGGCAAGTCGCCCCATGCTTCGTCCGCGACCCCGGCGCTGAACGCGCCCATCAGCCGGCCTGGGCCCGGCGAGGTCTCCATGGCGCCGGAGTCCTCCGACCAGACCCACACGCTCGACTCTCCGACCACGCGGTAGATCAACTAGTCACTCCGGCTAGAGCTCGGGTCCCCGCAGACCTCCGCAAGTCCAGGAGCTGGGCTGTCGGTGCCCACAAAACCACGAACAAGACGGCGATAGGGCGTTCCGAGAGCGAAATCGAAGCTGAGCACATCGGCCAGCTTCGCACGGCAGCGAACGCCACCGCCCCGGGCGGCGACCGGGCTTATCGCCGGCGGCGCCCGAACAGGGCCATCGTGCCGGTGAGCTGCTCGCGGGCCCAGTCGTACTGCACGGTGTCGACGTGGCCGCGGTACACAGTCTCGATCACCATGATCAGCACTAGGTGCAGCGTGTAGAGACGCCTGCGGGTCAACTCGCTCTCGGTCAGCTGACCGCGGCCGTAGCCGCGCAGGAACGCGGACGAGTCGCCGAAGGAGCGCAGCACGGTGCCGGCAAAGTAGCCCTCCATCAGCGGGTCTCCGTAGAAGGCGCGTTCGTGGTCAATGATCGAGACGATCGCCCCGTCCTTGACCATGACGTTGTTATCCCACAGGTCCCATTCGACGAAGCGGGGCTCGACGACCTCGTCCAGGCTCGCAGCGTGCTCGTCGAGCACGGCCCGCACCTCGCCGTAGTCCCAGCCGAGTTCCACCCCGCGTCGTTCGCCGTCGCGCAGTACATCCTCGGCCATCCCGCTGAACACCGCGCGCCAGCTCGCGTCGCCAGGGCCCGTCAGCGGCCCGAATGCTTCGCCGCGGACCGAGTTCAGCTCGCGGTTGGCCGCGCCAAGCGCCTCGAGGTACGCCTCGAGCTCCTGTGCCGGCAGCTTCTCCTTGATGATCCCAAAGTTGTCGGCGTCGATGTACGGCATGAAGAAGTAGTCCGCGTCGCACAGCTCGCGGGTCTGGTCAGCGAACTCCACCAGTGGCACCGGCACCTTCGTTCGCTCGCGGATGAGCGAGAGCGCGGCCAGTTCGATGCCCATCGCGCCGAGCTCGTAGGTCATCACCTCAACCCCGGGCGGCGGCGCGATCTTAAGCACGACCTGCCGCCCGTCGCGCAGGCGGACGCGGTAAGCCACGTTGAACCAGCCGTGCCCAAGCTCGCTGACCCACCCGGCGTCGCCCGCAGGGAGCTGATCACCGCCGTAGGCACGCGCGACCATCGCCCGCAGCGTTGGCAGCGGCTGCCGGTTCTTAGTGATGCTCTCCATCCAGCCTTCCATGATGTGCCGTCTACGACTCCGTCGGCAGTACCGCCGAGCGCTTGTCTCGGGACCGCGGGGCACGCTCAGGATCCGCAGTGCCAGCGACAAAACATGTACCACACGGACGGGGGCTGGCGACCCGGACCGGGTGCGTGAACCCGGTCCAGGTGTTTCACCGGGACCTTTGGTCAGGGCGTGACCACGAGCTTGCGTGATGCTCCGGCCTTGAGGTGCTCCCAGGTCCCGCTGATGTCTTCCAGCCGGGTCTGCTCCAGGTCCAGCGCGCGGCCTGAACCCCTTACGGCGGGCAGGTCGATCATCGCGCGCTCCAGGTAATCAGTCCGGCCGATCGCGACGGCATCGGAAGGTGAACTTCAGGCTGTAGCTGGCCGCCCTTCAGAACATTACCCAGGTGGGTTATGACTCTCACCGCCGTTACCCGCAGTGCGATGGCGGGTGGATTGTCACCGGATTCCGGTGATGCCGTCGCACCTGCCGGTGCCCGACCATCGAGGCATGGAGCCACGACGTTATGTTCTCGGGCCGGTCACGGTGTCTCGCGTTGGCTTCGGCGCGATGCAGCTGCCAGGTCCGGGGGTGTTCGGTCCGCCGCGCGATCGCACGGCGGCCATCGCCGTCTTGCGCCGCGCGGTGGAGCTCGGCGTCGATCACATCGACACCGCCCAGTACTACGGCCCCGGCGTCGCCAATGACCTGATCCGGGCGGCGCTGCATCCCTACCCAGCCGGACTGGCCCTGGTCAGCAAGGTCGGCGCGCGCCGGGATGCGTCGGGCGGCGTGCTGCGATACGACCGGCCGGCCGAGCTCCGGCGGGGAATCGAGGACAACCTGCACAGCCTGGCCGTCGACCAGCTCGCCGTCGTCAACCTGCGCCTCGTGGACGACGCCCCGCCTGGCCAGTACTTCGATGACCAGCTCGCCGCCATGGTGGCCGCGCGCGAGGACGGCCTGATCGGCGGCATCGGCCTCAGCAACATCACGCTCGGCCACCTGCGCCGCGCGCTGGCCATTACCGACATCGCCTGCGTGCAGAACCTGCTGAACCTGTCCGACCGGCGGTCCATGCCGGTACTCGAAGAGTGCCACGCCCGCGGCATCGCCTTCGTGCCGTTCTTCCCGCTCGGCTCCGGCTTCGCTCGCGGCGGTAACCCGGTTCAGGCTAGTCCGGCGATTGCGCTCACCGCTGCCCGCCTGCGCGTTACGCCCGCCCAGGTCGCGCTGGCCTGGCTGCTGGACCTGCGGCCAGAGGTGCTGTTGATCCCGGGCACATCCTCGATCAGCCACCTCGAAGAGAACATGGCCGTCGCCAGCGTCGAGCTCGATTCTGAGGCCCGCGCCCTTCTCGGCTAAGGCTGGTGGCAAGGCCCACGTTCGGTACTCCGGTCCCTGCTCGCGGGGAGCAGGGACCGGAGTGACTCGTCCGGCATCAGCTGCCGATGGTGGGCGTCCCTGACCCGATCGCCATCGAGAAGACGTGCAGCGCGGTGATCCCGTTGCCGACGCCCGCGCTCACTGTCGGCAGCGTGACCGAGGCCACGGTCTTGCCGGCCTGCAGCGGCACCGACGCGAAGTAGATGCTCACCGGGTGATCGGTCTGCGTGGTGCTGGTGAAGTTCCAGGTTGTCGTGGTGGTGGCGACCTCGTCGCCGGATACCGGGGCGTTGTTGTACCAGTCCGCCATGACCAGGCTGTAGGCCTGGGTCGTGCCGTCGGTATAGGTGATCGTCCCGGTCCCGCTGGCCGCCCCGAACGCGCCGGCGCCGAGGAAGCCAAGGTCGGTCCCGGACCCGGTCAGGTCGATCGTCTGCCCGTCGGCGATCACGTTGTTGTTGGTGCCGACGGCGGTGGGCCAGGTGAACGTGGTCCCGCCGAACGTGGCCTGGCCGCCCGCGGTGAGCGGGGTCGGCGTGCCCGCGGCCAGTCCCTCAGCGGAGTAGCTTTCCCCGGTGCCGTCGAAGTTGCCCGGCGCGGGATTGGCGTTGTCGGTGATGCCGACGTTGTCGTAGGCGGCGGAGAGCGAGGAGTACGGCGCTCCGGTGGTCGGCGTCCCGGTTCCGGTGGCCATCGCGAAGATGTGCATCGCGGTGGTACCGCCCGCGTTGTTCAGGACCGGCAGCGTGACCGACGACACCTTCTTGCCGGCCTGCAGCGGCACCGAGGCGAAGTAGATGCTCACCGGGTGCGCGGTCTGCGTGGTGCTGGTGAAGTTCCAGCTCGTGGTGGTGGTCAGGAGCTGGTTGCCGACGGCGGGGCTGTTGGCGTACCAGTCCGCCATGTTGAGGTTGAACGACTGGCTGCTGCCGTCGGTGTAGTGGACGGTGACGGTGCCGCTGGCGGTGCCGTTCTGGCTGGCGCCGAGGAACCCGAGGTCGGTTCCCGACCCGGACAGGGCGACGGTCTGGCCGCCGGCGACCACGTTGTCCGGGCTCCCTGATGCGGCCGAGGGCCAGGTGAACGTGGTCCCGCCGACCGTGACCGGCTGGCCAGGGGTCAGCGCGGTTGGCGTGCCCGCGGCCAGCGCCTGGGCGGAGTAGCTGTCGCCCACTCCGTCGTAGTTGGCCCCGGCCGGGTTGGAGTTGTCGCTGATTCCGGTGTTGTTGTAGGCGGCGGTGAGCGAGGAGTAAGGGACGGTCACCGTGGCCGACGCCTCCACCCTGCTGGTGCGGTCGCCGTCATTGCCCGCCGTGGGGCTGACGGTGAGTTGCAGCGTGCTGTCGCCCGGCGTGGCGCGCCGCCGGCGCGGTCACGGTGAAGTGCTCGGTGACGGTCTGCCCGGGAGCGATGGTGACTGGCGCGGGGTTACGGACGGTCCAGCCGGCCGGGGCCTTGAGCGTGAACTGTGCCTGCGGCATCGCGTAGTCGCCGTGGTTGACCACGGTGGCGGACACCGTGGCGGGGGAGCCAGGCGTCACCGTGGCCGGGGCCGACAGGGTCGCGTAGCGGGCCCCGACGGTGCGGTCGACCGTGAAGTTGCCGCGCAGCGGCAGGTTGGCCGGGGCCGAGGAGTCGCCGACGTACACGCCGAACTTGCCGTCGGGGAGCACCCAGCCGTTGGCCGAGTCGTCCCAGTACGACAGGTCCTGGCCGGAGAGGGTGAAGTGGACGATCGTGGACTGCCCGGGCTTCAGCGTGACCTTCTGGAACCCCTTGAGCTGACGCGGCGGCTCACCGCTCACGGCCGGGTCGTCCAGGTACAGCTGGGCCACGTCGGAGCCGGTCACCTTGCCGGTATTGGTGACGACGGCGGACACCGTCACCTGGTTGCCCGACTGCCCGTTGCAGCCGCAGGCGGGCGTTCCCGGGTTGGACGTGCCGTTCTGCACCTGCCCCGGGGTGACGCCCAGGTGGCTGTAGGAGAACGACGTGTAGGACAGGCCGTAGCCGAACGGGAACAGCGGGGTCTCGTTGTTCGCGTCGTAGTAGCGGTACCCGACGTCAATGCCCTCGGAGTACTGCACCTCGCCGCCGGTCCCAGGGAACTCGCTCGGGGTGGAGGCGGGCACCTGCGACAGGTCGGTGGGGAAGGTGACCGGCAAGTGGCCGCTCGGGTTGGTCTGGCCGAACAGCACCGACGCCAGGGCCGTGCCGTTGCTCTCGCCCGGGTACCAGGCGTCGACCACCGAGGAGACCTGGTTAATCCAAGGCATCGTCACCGGGGCGCCTGCGTCCACGACCACGACCGTGTGCGGGTTGGCCGCGGCTACCGCCGAGATCAGCTCGTTCTGCGCGGACGGCAGGTTGAGGCTTGCGCGGTCCGCCGCCTCGGACTCGGTGTCGTCGGACACGACGACCACCGCGGTCGAGGCCGACTTCGCCGCGGCGACCGCCTGCGCGATCCCCGGCGCCAGGTCGGACGGGGTGGCCCAGCTCAGCGACGCCGACGGGCCGCCGCCGGAAAGCGAGAGGGTGTACGTCTTGCCGGCCGTCAGGTCCACGCTAACCGAGTAGGTGGAGACCGGCGGGGTGCCCGGGTTGGCGAGGATCTCCTGGCCGTCCAGGTACAGGTTCGTCGCGGTGTAAGAGCCCGGGTTGCTGAACGCCAGCACGTAGGTGCCGGTCTCCGGGGCGGTCAGCGTGCCGGTGTAGCTCCCGCCGTAGCCCGTCGCCGCGTACGCCGGGGTCAGGTCGGTGCTCGGGATCGCCGACAGGGACGTGTCGGTGGGCAGGCCCTGCACGTAGTTCACCGTGGTGCCGGTCCCGGCCGCGGCCTGGATGCCCTGCAGCGGGGTCACGTTGAACGTGGAGGTCACGTGGGCGCTGCCGCCGCCGGTGTCGGTCGGCGCGGCGGAGGCGGCCGGGCCGATCACCGCCACGCTCCCCGCGCCGCTCGCGGAAAGCGGCAGGGTGGCGCCGGAATTCTTCAGCAGAACCGTGCCCTGCTCGGCGACCGAGGTGGAGACCGCCTGGTGGGCGGCGGTGGTGACGGTCGCGCTAGTCGTCCCGGTCGGCGGGTTGTTGAACTCGTTGAACTTGAACATCTCGGTGAGGATGCGGCTGACCATCCCGTTGAGCGTGGCCATGGAGACCTGGCCGTCCTGCACCGCCGCCTGCAGCGCCGGGCCGTAGAACACCGCCGAGGGCATCTCCTGGTCGTTGCCGGCGTCGGCGGACTGCACCGTGGAGTGGGTGGCGCCGTAGTCCGACGTGACGAAGCCGGGGTAGGCCCAGTTCTGGTCCAGGGTGGTCTGCAGCAGGTACTGGTTCTGGCAGGCGGCCTGGCCGTTGATATAGCTGTAGGCGCACATCACCGACGATGCGTGGGCCTCCGTCGTCCCGGCATAGAACGCGGGGAGGTAGATCTCCTGCTCCGCCCGGGTGCTCACGATCGCGTTGTCGGCCGGGGCGTTGCGGTTCGTCTCCTGGTTATAGACGGCAAAGTGCTTGATCTGCGCCATCTCGTCCTGGCTCTGCACGCCGTCGACGTCGGCGACCGCCAGCGCGGAGTTCAGGTAGGGGTCTTCGGTGTAGGCCTCGAACGACCGTCCCCAGCGCGGGTCGCGGTCGATGTTGACCGTCGGCCCCAGGTCGACCATGGCGCCCTTGGCCCGCTCTTCTGAGCCGACGACCTGCCCGTACTGGTAAGCCAGGGAGGTGTCGAAGGATGCCGCGACGGAAACCGCGGAGGGCATCTGAGTGACGCCGGTCAGGCCGTCGCCCACGCCGAGCGGGCCGTCTTCCTCGCCGATGGCCGGGACGCACAGGCTCGGGATCGCGGCGATGTAGAAGACGTACGGCTCACTGGTCCCGGCCCCGGTCACCATGTTGATCTTGTCGGCCAGGGTCATCTGCGCCATGAGCATCGACACCCGCTGCGACACCGGCAGCGACTGGTTGAGCCACGGGCAGGTGGTCGTGTCGGCGGTCGTCCGGGCGGTTCCCCCGGCTTGGGCGGCGGCTCCCGAGGCGGGGGCCGCGAGTGCCGCCAGCGGCAGTACCAGTGCCGCCGCGGCCGTCGCTACTATCCTGAACAACCAGCGATTTCTCACGCCGGGGAACGACTTCACGACGCCTCCCATTACTGCTCAGCAGTACATGACATCGTGAGTTCAAACCCCGCACGGGGAACGCGACAATAGTCAACAGCCTTAAAAACCGGTTAATGTCACCGTTAAAAAACTGTTAACAAATATGCACAGCGGGCCCGCCGGATTGTCGTCGCAGGTCGAGGCCGCTCCGTTCAAGTCTTCGAATGAGATAACTGAGGTCAAGGGTGGCGGCGAGGCTGTTGGCGCGGCGAGCGCGACCGGCCTGACGCAGCCTGGTCACCCGAGTGAGGCGGTCGCAGTTGGTCGAGGGCCGCCGAGAACACGATGGTGAGTCTCACTTGCCTCATGGCGCACGGCGAGTCCACATCGTTAATCCGGGTGATTCGAGGACGGCGCGGGTCGGCCGATGCTAAGGGCATGAGCGCTGAACAGAAGGAGCGAGAAATGCCCGAGACCGACGTAGCCGTCGTGCTGGCCCACGGCGGCTGGGCCGACGGATCGAGCTGGAACAAGGTGATCGCGGGCCTTCGGTCCCAGGGGGTAAAGGCTGTCGCCGCGCCGCTGCCGCTGACCACGCTGGCGGACGACGTAGCGATGCTCGATCACGTGCTTGAGCGACTCGAAGGTCCGGTCGTGGTCGCCGCACACGCCTACGCAGGCGCGGTGATCGGGTCGACGGTGAACGAGAAGGTGGCGTCGCTGGTATATGTCACCGCGCTCGCTCCGGATGAGGGCGAGACGGTGGGTGATGTCTACAACTGGGCGGAGCATCATGCGCTCGCCCCCGTGCTCGGTCCCGACGATCACGGGCTGATATGGCTGCCGGAGGAGGCGTTCGCGGCGGCTTTTGCCCAGCAGGCCTCGCCGCTGGAGCAGGCGCTGATGGCCGCCACTCAGCGACCGCTGGCGGCGGCCTGCATCGGGGTCCCCGTGCAGCGTCCGCTCTGGAAGGACCGGCCCAGCTCGTTCCTGGTGGCCGAGGATGACCGGATGATCCCCGCAGAAACCCAGCGCTTCATGGCGGAGCGGATGAAGGCACGCGTCCACACGGTTCCCGCCGACCACGTCCCGATGATCACGGCGGTGCCCGCTGTCGTTGACCTCCTGCTAGAAGCGGTGCGCGAGGTCGAGTCGAGCCGGTAACGGTTCCCGCGACGCACTAACATTGTGGGTCAAAAGCGGCCAGGTGCCGTCCGGGCAAGAGGCGGGGCGGACATTTCCCCCGTTGGGGTACGAAACAGCGCTCGGAATCGGGGCCTGGCGTGATTGTGGGTCAACCGCGGCGCATTGCGCCGTTTTTGACCCACGATCACCGATGCATACCCTATGGGGGTATACGTGGCCAATCAGAACATCACCCTGTCTCTTCCCGAAGAGGATCTCCGTGAGGCCCGGGTGCTGGCGGCTAGGCGTGGCACGTCGGTCTCACAGCTCTTGGCCCGGATGCTTTCTGACCTGATCGAGCAGGAAACCGGGTACGCGAGCGCCCGCGAGCGAAGCCTCAGCCGCCTGCGCGAGAGCGCCTAATCGTTCGGTAAAATCCTCGCGTCCGGACCGTAGCGCACGGCTGTTCGCTCGACGAGCTCACCCCTACCATCAGGGCGCCGTATCGCTCGGGCCAAGCCGGAAGCTGGTGACTTGCCCGCCGCGGATCGTGATCGTCCCGGCCGCGGCAGCGGCGTCCCGCCAGACGACGTAGTCCCCGGCGGGCAGGGCGGGGAACACAGCGGCGTAGCGGGTGCCGGCCACGGCCGCACGCGCTCGCACCACGTTGTGGCTGCGGACGTCGCTGCCCGCAGCCGAGATCTCGATCTCGGCCTGGTCGCGGTCGGCCGTGGCGTGGATCACCAGCGCGCCCGTGCCGCCGCCGATGTCGAGGACCAGGTTGTCATGCGCCGGCCCGGTCGCGAGGACCGGTCTGCCCAACGGGCAGATGGTGGTCAGCGTGAGTCATGGAGCCTCCGTTTCTGGCGGGGCAGGCCCGGTGCCGGCGCCGGAAAGCGGCGCCGGCACCGGGCTCCCGGTTCAGGTCGAGGGCGTGGTGAAGCCGCTGTGCGGCACGCCCAGGTAGGGGAAGTGCCTCAGGTAGGGCACGTTCAGGTCGGCTGGGGTCAGCCCGTCGGTCACGGCGTTGGCCGCGGCGTCGGGGGTATAGGACTTATCGACCAGGGGGAACGTCGCCCCGGCGATGGCGCGTAGCTCGATGGCAACCACGTCGTCGAAGACGCGCCTGCCGTTCGGGAACCCGGCGAAGTCGTTGCCGAGCAGCCCGTAGATGCTCGGCTTGGAGGACGGCTTGATCGCCGTGTTCAGCCGCAGCATGTCGGCCTGGGTGGCGCCGGTGTAGTTCTGGAAGCCGGGGATGATGCCGGCCGGGAGGCCGGTCAGCAGGATGGCTTCCAGGTCGGCGCGCGCCTTGCCTGATTTGTTGAGTTTGGCCAGCTCGGGGAACACCCCCGGGTACAGCGAAGGAAGCAGCTCGCCCAGCTCCGGGTGGGCGACGTAGGAGGCGAACTGCTTGTCGTCGGCGGGCGGCTGGGTGTTCCAGTAGTCCTTCTTGCCCATCGGCACGATGACCTCGTTGAACAGCGGGTTCCCCAGGCGCGAGACCTGGGTGAACGGGCCGCTGTTGACGTACTCGGCGTGGTCGGTGTCATAGATGCGGGCCCGTTGGCGGCTCGCGGTGGTCCACACGCCGATCACCGCGCACTCGTCGCTGGATGGGGTGGTGGTTGCCGTCACAGGTCAGGTCCGTGATCGGCACCTGCAGCGCGATGGAGTGGACGTTGAGGTTCTTCGTCGCGTTCACGCCAGGACCGTTTGTCGGGTAATGGTGGAGCCCGTAATGCTCGTGGGCGCTGGCGAACGGGCGCAAGTCGGCGAGGTCGAAGATCGAGCCCAGGTCGACGTAAAAGCCCTCGGCGCGCTGCCCGGCGAACACGTGCCGTCCCCCGCCGAGGTCGTGCACCGCGGCGGCGGCCAGCGCGGGGTAGTCCGGGAGTAGACAACGGACCGATGTTGCACGGCGGGCAGGCCAGGTTCCTGCCGAGCTCCCGCCAGTGGCCATGGTCCTCGCGGGTGACCGTGTAGAACTGGCGGCGGTTCCAGTTCGGGCTGTTGAGCCGTTCGATGGGGCCGGTGTTGTAAAGGAAGGTCTCCTCGTCGGCCACCTTGGTGGAGAACCGGAACTGGTAGGTCACGTCGGCGTGACCGTCGCCGTTGTTGTCGATGTTGAGCGAGTAGAGCACGTCGTCGCCGAACTCGTAGAAGTTCGGGCCGCAGGCAGGCCCCTGCAGCGGCACGTAGTTCGCTATCAGGGTGACCATGTCCGGCTTGTCGGGACTGACGAAGGCGTAGACGTCCGTGCTGTCGGCGACCGGGTCCTTGGAGATCCCCGGCGCCTCACGATGGGAAGACATGAGCAAACCTCACAATGCGGGTTTCGGCCGGCCTGACCGGCGATGGTCGATGCTGCCCGGAGCGATTCAGCCGGCGGCCCTGGACAGACGGGCGGCGAGCTGACGGTCGGTGAAGCGGACGTGGCGAGTTCCGGTGTACAGGTCGACGACGCCGGTCCGTGCGTCGTGGACGTGTACGACGAGCGGCTCGTCATGCCCGGCCGCGCGGCTGTCGTCGTCCTGCTTCGCTGGCATCGCGGCGGCTCCGCCGGCCCGGCCGCGGTCCCAGCCAGGACACCCACGGCCAGGCCGGCCGCGCCGAGCCCGGCCCCCCGCAGTATCCCCCGCCTGGTCGTACCCGGCGTCTCCGGCTCGTCGGCCGCTGAGTCTTGATCTCGCATAACCCCCACCTCTGAGTGCTGTGTACGGCAAGCGGCCCGGCGTTGCGCGCCGGGTCCATCCCCTATTCGGCGCCGCGGTCACCGCGGATTGGAGTTCTCACCGCCGGATACTCTAACTCTTTGTAGTCGATATAGTTTCGAAGAGTTATCGATTCGGGATTCATGTCACACGGACGAGCCGGGGATATGGCGCGACAGCACCGGACTGGTGCGACGAGAACCCGTACGTGGCGGAACGCCTGGCCCGGCCCGGCCCAACCGGGGCTAACCGGGCAGCCCGTGAAGGAATGTCCCTTTTGTCATGGGCTGCCGGCGCGCCAGCGGAGGTCTCAGGCCACGATTGTGGGTCAAAAGCGGTCAGGGGTCGGCCGGGGCAAGAGACGCGGCGGACATTTCCCCCGTTCGGCACGAAACAGCGCCTGGAATCGGGGCTTGGCGTGATTGTGGGTCAACCGCGGCGCAATGCGCCGCAGTTGACCACGATCACTGATGCATACCCTGTGGGGGTATAACTCGGCGGAGCGCCTCGGCGCAGCGATCATGATCGGATGGGAAACGATTCGGATCATGCCAATATGCATGTGTGATCAGAATTCAGTGCCTGAACTGCCAGCAGGTCGCTAGCCGAGGCGAACGTTCGAACATCCTCAGCTGCGTGAACTGCGGCAGCTACTTTCTCCGCCGGTGCAAGGTCTGCGGGCTGGTCAGCCAGGTTTCGCCTAGCCAGAAGGATGGTCAGGTGTGGGGCTGCCAGTGGTGCCTGACCCCCAACGCTGGCTTCACGAAGCGCAAGGACTCCAGCGAGGCGACCATCGCCGACCTGGCCGCCACCCTGGAACAGCGCGGCATTCTGCCTGCCGCGGCTGAGGCTGCGCCCGGAGAGGAGCCGATGCTCATCGTGACCATGAACGAAGTGCCCGGTTACCGGATCGTTCAGGTCAACGGCGACGTCTTCGGCCTGGTCGTGCGGGCACGCAACTACTTCAGTAATGTGGGCGCCTCGCTGCGCACCCTGGCCGGCGGAGAGGTCAGCGGCTACACGAAGCTGCTCACTGACAGCAGGAACCAAGCCCGCGTCCGCATGTGGCAAGAAGCCCGCGCGCTGGCGCTAACGCCGTCGTCGCCATGCGCTTCGACTGCAACGAGATCGGTGACATCATGTCCGAGGTAACCGCCTATGGCACCGCAGTGACCGTCGAGCCCGTGCAGCCATCGGCGAAGTGACCTGGCCAGCTGGTCAGATCATTATTAGAGGCATGAATGCCATGGTCACAACCATGGCGATCCGGGATCGTTATGCTTGCCCTAGCGAACAATGAGAGCTTTCGCTGTATAGTCCTCCCGGATCAAATCTCTAACTGCATTAGGGACAGCATGCGGTCCAATGTCGGGCAGCCAGTAAATCGCACCCTGTTCAAAATCCTGTTGTACGGAACCGCCCCTAGGCGATGTTTTGAAGGGTCGATAGGAACTCCGAGCCACGAAGTTTCTGCGCCAAGCTTCTGTAGTCAATGCCAGATCTGCGGGTCAACGACTATAGGCTTATTGACTCCATCCCAGTAAACCGCAGTCTCGGATGTACCCCATTCCTCTTCGATCTCGAAACGTTCGGTAGTCTCGAACAATCCGGATGATGAATTTACGGTTCCTGCCCCAGTGAGGTCGGACGAAACGCTTGGTCGCTCGGCATGATTCTCACCATGTCCGCTTCGACCGCAAATGATTCGAGTTCTTGCGGGATTCTCCTCATCATGGGTGCGCGTGTAGACCGTACCCGGCTTCGAAGCGCTGCATCTGTCCGAGGCTCCCATTCATTGCCTCTTCTCGGTGGGGAACCCCAGCCAGCCTCCGCTGGCTCCTTCGTTGTCGTAGCAGCTATCATCTCTTACCAGGAACGTGCCGAGGCCGGATGAGTAGACGGTGCCTCCCAGGAATACCTGCCCGAATTCCATTCTCGCCGGAACGTGAGGTCAAAGAGTATTCCTGATAGCCATCGCAAACATTACGTAGCGTTCCCTGAGCCACTTTATCTATTGAACCCGCGGTGATTTCGAAGCCGATTCTACAGACCAGAAGATATGCCCGTCGTCGTATTCCCGGGCGAATCGGCACAGAGAGTCCCAGCACGTGCATAGCACCGGCACCAGTCCATCTCAGTCTGGCAGCCTCACGGCAATCGCCGCCGATGCCTCCGGAAGTACCTTGTAAGCCTTAAGGAGGAGGTTGGTGTTTTCCATCAATTCCGTCGCCTTGCGGCGAACTTGATGTCCGCCAGAGCTACGGCGAAGCTTGCCCACATCAACATCCGAGGCAGAGGCACCGAGGATCTCGGACACGTCGCCCGGTTTCGCCCTGGCGGAAAGAAGTGCACAGAGCTCGTGCGTAGGGGAGCTGCTGCAACCGGGCCGCTGGACAGTGCGGGTTGGAGTCCACTCAGGGCAACCGGGTCAAGCTGCTGCTTCGGCACCCAGGCGTTGTACTGCGTGTTGCCCGTTCCCACCTGTATCCCCTGGCTGTCGCTGACGTTGACGGCGGGAACCTCTCCCGGCGGCTCGCTGTTCGGCATCTTCCCCCTCTTCCGCTGTCTCTCTTCGGTTTACCAACCCAAGATGACATTCAGGTCAAGATCGCTGAATGTTGCCCGTCGGCTGCGAGCACCGGCAACAGGACATGTTGGCCTACAGCAGAACGGGCTAAAGAACCGTGCACATGCCCTGCTGGCCAACAGATGGTTCGGCCTTGCGCGGCGAGCGTATCGGCCCGTGATCTGGGGATTAACCTGGCCGAGGCGGGGGAGGACGGATGCGCGTAGGGCTGCACGCGCTCGGCATCGGGACCGGCGCCCGCCCGGAGGTCATCCGGGCAGTCGCCATGGCCGCTGAGGCGGCGGGGTTCGCCACGTTGTGGGCGGGGGAGCACGTGGTGCTGGTGGACAAGCCCACGTCGCGCTACCCGTACTCAGGCGACGGCCGGATTGCCGTTCCTGCCTCGGCTGACTGGCTCGACCCGCTGCTCGCCCTGAGCTTCGCCGCCGCCGTGACCACCAGGATCGGGCTGGCGACGGGGGTACTGCTGCTGCCCGAGCACAACCCGGTGCTGTCGGCCAAGCAGGCGGCCACGCTTGACGTGCTGTCGGGTGGCCGGCTCACCCTGGGCGTGGGTATTGGCTGGTCGGCCGAAGAGTTCACCGCGCTCGGCATCCCGTTCGCCGGGCGCGGCCGGAGAACGGCGGAGTACGTGGCCGCGATCCGCACGCTTTGGGCCGATGACGTCGCCTCGTTCAGCGGCGAGTTCACGCGGTTCGAATCAGTGCGGGTCAATCCCAAGCCGGTGCGCGGCCGTCGCATCCCGGTCGTGGTCGGGGGCAACAGCGACGGGGCACTCGCCCGGGTGGCGGCGTTCGGCGATGGCTGGTACGGCTTCAGCCTTCCCGCGGCAGATGTCGCGGAGCGGGTCGCGGCACTGGCCGGGCAGTGCAAGAAGCACGGCCGCGACCTGCGCGACCTGAGCGTGGCGGTGGCTCTGGCCGACGGCACCCCCGGCATGCTGTCCGAGCTCGCCGGGATCGGCGTGACCGAACTCGCGTGGTGGCAGCGCCGCCAGCAGAGCCGGCCGACGCTGCCGCCTGGGTGCGGCAGCTCGCAGCCGAGTGGGGCGTCAAGTAGCCGCCTGTCGAACCAGGTACTCGGAGGGCCTCCCAGGCGAGTGCGTCCCGCCCTAGCGTGACAGACATGTCTACCTGGTTCATCACCGGCTGCTCAACCGGCCTTGGCCGCGCGCTCGCCGAGGCGGTGCTTGAGCGCGGCGAAAACGCGGCGATCACCGCACGCGACGCGGGACGGTTGGAGGATCTGGCGAAGGCGTATCCCGACACGGCCCTTGCCCTCACGCTCGACGTGACGGACGACGAGCAGGTGACTGCCGCGGTACGGCAGGCGGAGGGTACCTTCGGCGGCATCGACGTGCTGGTCAACAACGCCGGATACGGCTACCGGGCCGCGGTCGAGGAAGGTGATCCGGCCGACGTGCGGCGGTTGTTCGCGACCAACTTCTTCGGCCCCGTGGCGCTGATCAAGGCGGCGCTGCCTGGCATGCGCGCCCGCCGGAGCGGCGCGATCGTCAACGTCTCCTCGATCGGCGCCGTAAGGCGCCCGCCGGGATCCGGCTACTACTCCGCCAGTAAAGCGGCGCTCGAAGCCATGACGGGCTCGTTGCGCAAGGAGGCGGAGCCGCTCGGCATTAAGGTCATCGCGGTCGAGCCCGGTGGCTTCCGCACCGACTTCTCCGGCCGGTCGCTGATGCAGTCCGCAACGGCGATCGACGACTACGCCGAGACCGCCGGCCAGCGGCGCAAGGAGAACGACACCGTCCACGGCACTCAGCCGGGCGACCCGGCCCGCGCCGCCCAGGCGATCATCGAAGTTGTCGCGGCCCCACGGCCGCCTTCCCTCCTCCTGCTCGGCCGTGACGCCCTGGCGACGGCGACCGCGGTGCTGGACGCGGAGCGCGCCGAGATGGAGGAGTGGCGGGAACTGAGCACGAGCACCGGCTTCGAATCAGCTGGCGGGTAACGCGAACCCGCCTCCGTTCGGGAAAAGACTTGAATTAATCCGAACGAAGGCCTGCTTCGCGTTACCGGTCAACCCGAGCCGGTCGCGACGGGCCCGCTCCGGCGGCCGTCACCATGTGAGCACCCCGCACTGGTCGTCAGGTCATACTGGGCAGTGGAGGAGAAATGGGCGCGACGAGGGGAGGGGGACGATGAGCATCACGCTGGAGGGCGCACGGGACCTGCGGGGATTCCTGCACGGGCTGCCCGGCGTGGACCGGGTCGGCGCTGAGGCGCGGGCCGCGATGCTGGCCGGCCGGTCGATCAAGACCACCGCCAAGCAGTGGGCGCTTGACCTGGCGATCTCGATGATCGACCTGACCACGCTCGAGGGCCAGGACACGCCGGGCAAGGTCCGCGCGCTGTGCGCGAAGGCCAGGCAGCCGGATCCCGCGGACCCGTCCGCGCCCAGGGTCGCGGCGATCTGCGTCTACTCTGACCTGGCGCGCGTCGCCGCGCAGGAACTCGCCGGCACCGGCATTCACGTGGCGAGCGTGGCGACTTCGTTCCCAAGCGGACGGGCCAGCCTGGACGTCAAGCTCGCCGACGTCAGGTACGCCATCGCCGAAGGCGCCGACGAGGTGGACATGGTGATCGACCGCGGCGCCTTCCTTGCCGGAAACTACGATCTCGTATATTCCGAGATCGTGGCGGTGAAGGAAGCGTGCGCGGCGGCCGGCGATGGCGGGACCCACCTGAAGGTGATCCTGGAGACCGGCGAACTGGCCACCTACGACAACGTCCGGCGCGCGTCCTGGCTGGCCATGCTGGCCGGAGCCGACTTCATCAAGACCTCCACCGGCAAGGTGAGCCCCGCCGCCACGCTGCCGGTCACGATGGTCATGCTTGAGGCGGTCCGCGACTTCCGCGCGGCGCACGGGCGGCAGGTCGGCGTCAAGCCGGCCGGCGGGATCCGCACCGCCAAGGACGCCATCCGCTACCTGGTCCTGGTCAACGAGACAGCGGGGGAGGACTGGCTGGATCCCGACTGGTTCCGGCTCGGCGCCTCCAGCCTGCTGAACGACCTGCTCATGCAGCGAACCAAGATGAAGACCGGCCACTACGAGGGCCCCGACTACTTCACGCTGGACTAAACAGATGCCGAAGTTCGAGTACGCGCCGGCGCCCGAGTCCCGGTCGATCGTCAGCCTCCGGGAATCCTACGGACTGTTCATCGACGGCGCTTTCACCGACACCGCCGACGGCCGCACATTCAAGACGATCTCCCCGGCGACCGAGGAGGTACTGGCCGAGGTGACCGAGGCCGGCCCGTCCGACGTGGACCGGGCGGTGACCGCCGCCAGGAAGGCGTACGAGCAGACCTGGTCCCGCGCTGCCAGGCAAGGACAGGGCGAAGTACCTGTTCCGCATCGCCCGGCTCGTTCAGGAAAGATCTCGAGAGCTCGCGGTGCTGGAGTCGCTCGACAACGGGAAGCCCATCAGGGAGTCGCGTGATGTCGACATCCCGCTGGTCGCGGCGCATTTCTTCTACCACGCCGGCTGGGCGGACAAGCTGGAGTTCGCCGGGTACGGCCCTTCGCCGGGGCCGATCGGGGTGGCCGGGCAGATCATCCCGTGGAACTTCCCGCTGCTGATGCTGGCGTGGAAGATCGCCCCGGCGCTGGCCTGCGGGAACACGGTGGTGCTCAAGCCCGCCGAGACGACGCCGCTGACCGCGCTGGCGTTCGCGGAGATCTGCCAGCAGGCCGACCTGCCGCCGGGCGTGGTGAACATCGTTACCGGCGCGGGGGAGACCGGCCGCGCGCTGGTCGAACACCCGGGCATCGACAAGGTGGCGTTCACCGGGTCCACCGAGGTCGGCAAGCAGATCGCGCGCGCGTGCGCGCACGCATCGGCGCAACACCCTTGAGCTTGGCGGCAAGGCCGCGAACATCGTGTTCGAGGACGCGCCGATGGACCAGGCGGTCGAGGGCATCGTCAACGGGATCTTCTTCAACCAGGGCCACGTCTGCTGCGCGGGGTCCCGGCTGCTCGTGCAGGAGTCGGTTGTACGACGAGGTCATCGCGTCGCTGCGGCGACGGCTGGCCACGCTGCGGCTCGGTGATCCGCTGGACAAGAACACCGATGTGGGCGCGATCAACTCGGCCGCGCAGCTCGCCAAGATCCGCGAGCTGTCCGACGTGGGGGAGGCCGAAGGCGCCGAGCGCTGGTCGCCGCCGTGCGAGCTGCCGGCGCGCGGCTTCTGGTTCCCGCCGACGATCTTCACCGGGGTGTCGCAGGCGCACCGCATCGCGCGGGAAGAGATCTTCGGGCCGGTGCTTTCCGTGCTGACGTTCCGCACGCCGGCCGAGGCGGTGGAGAAGGCCAACAACACGCCCTATGGCCTGTCCGCCGGACGTGTGGACCGAGAAGGGCTCGCTGATCTTGTGGATGGCGTCCAAGCTGCGGGCCGGCGTGGTGTGGGCGAACACGTTCAACCGGTTCGATCCGGCGTCGCCGTTCGGCGGCTACAAGGAGTCCGGCTACGGGCGCGAGGGCGGCCGGCACGGGCTGGAGGCGTACCTCGATGTCTGACTCAGTCGCTGGCCGGGTTGCTGTGCGCAAGACGTACAAGCTGTATATCGGTGGCGCCTTCCCGCGCTCGGAGAGCGGAAGGTCCTACGTGGTGACCGACTCCCGCGGCGGCTTCCTCGCCAACGCGGCCCTCGGCTCGCGCAAGGACGCGCGCGACGCGGTGTCCGCGGCGCGCAAGGCGTTCCCTGGATGGTCCGGCGCCACCGCGTACAACCGGGGCCAGGTGCTGTACCGGGTCGCCGAGCTGATGGAGGGCCGCCGGTCGCAGTTCGTCAGCGAGATCCGGGCGGCGGAGGGCATCGGCGTCGTCGAAGGCGGAAACGTTCGTGGACGCCGCCATCGACCGGTGGGTATGGTACGCGGGCTGGGCGGACAAGATCGCCCAGGTCCGTGGCTCGTCTAACCCGGTGGCCGGGCCGTACTTCAACTTCTCGCTGCCCGAGCCGACCGGGGTCGTCGCCGTGCTCGCGCCCCAGCGGGCCCCGCTGCTCGGGTTCGTCTCGGTCGTCGCGCCGGCCATCGTGAGCGGCAACACCGTGGTGGTGCTGGCGTCGGAGCAGTACCCGCTGCCCGCCGTCACGCTGTCCGAGGTGCTGGCCACCTCCGACGTTCCCGGCGGCGTGGTGAACGTGCTGACCGGACGGGTGGCGGAGATCGCGCCGTGGCTCGCGTCCCACATGGACGTCAACGCCATCGACCTGACCGGCGCGCCCGACGACCAGCGGGACGACCTCGCCGTCGCCGCCACCGATAACCTCAAGCGCGTCGTGGGGCTCTCGGCGAGCACCGACTGGGCGGCGACGCCCACCCTGGACCGCATGCTCACCTATCTGGAAACCAAGACCGTATGGCACCCCGCCGCGATGTAAGCGGCGGGCGGTACTGCCCGCCGAGAGCGTTCGCCCGCGGACCGGCTGTCGAGGCGGCCGCGGGATTAAGCGGGCGGTGCCGGAGTAAGCCGCTCCCGTTCGGAATAATCAGATAGCATCATCCCGAACGAGGGCGTGGTTCCTCTCCGGGCGCGTCGTCGGCGCTGGACGCGTGGACCACGGTCCGGCGGGCGGTCTCGGACTATGATGAATGCTGCACTCGCCGGGCCGGGGCACGGTTCCGTCCGGTTCCATAGATGGCGGTCGAACCAGACGGAGGCCCGCGGTGAGCAGCCAGGACGAGAAATCGTGGATGAGCGCCCCGCCGCCGGGAGCGACGGCGGACGATGCCGAGTGGGCGTTGCCGCAGATCGACACGACGGTGGCACATTCCGCCCGCCGCTATGACTACTGGCTTGGCGGCAAGGACAATTTCGCCGCCGACAGGGAGTCGGGAGACGCCATCGCCGCCGCGTTCCCGAGCGTACGGATAGCGGTGATCGAGAACCGGCGGTTTGTGCGCCGCGCGACGGACTTCCTGGCTCGGCACGCGGGGATCCAGCAGTTCCTTGACATCGGCACCGGCATCCCCACCAGCCCGAACGTGCACGAGATCGCCCAGGGGATCGCCCCTGCGTCCCGGGTGGTCTACGTCGACAACGACCCCATCGTGCTCGCGCACGCGCGCGCCCTGCTCGCCAGTTCCCCCGAGGGGGCCACCGCCTACATCGACGCCGACGTGCGCCACCCCGACAAGATCACCAGCAACCTCGAGCTGCGGGAGATCTTCGACTTCTCCCGGCCGGTGGCGCTCATGCTGGCCGCGATCCTGCACTTCATCCCCGACGAGGACGACCCCTACGGGCTCGTCGCCCGGCTGGTCGGCGCCCTGCCGAAGGGCAGCTACCTGGTGATGTCGCACGCTACGAACGACTTCCTCACGCCGGATGAGGTGGCCGAGATCAGCGCGGGGCGGTGGGGACCGTTCTTCGCTAGGAGCGAGGCCGAGTTCGCCCGGTTCTTCGACGGCTTCGAACTGGTCCCGCCGGGGATCACGTCGGTGGCCGAATGGCGGGCCGAGGCCGAACCCAAGCCCCGGCCGACCGCCGCCGAGGCCTACACCTACTGCGCGGTCGCCCGCGTTAGCTGACCGGCCGGCTGCCCGGCGCGGAATGCCGGGTCGTCTGGTTAGGAAGCCGTCGCAGGTAGCGAGCGGAATACGTCGCTGACCCAGTCCGCGACGTACGTGCTGACGTACGGCAGGTGGTCGAGCCCGATGTGCTCGGCCCCGCCTTCCTCGGCGAGTGAAGATCCGCAGTTCCCGGCGCGGGCTGGCCGTCGCCTGGTCGTAGGAGCGGTGCGCGTACTCCAGCGGGATCTGCCGGTCGTTCGCGCCGTGGCAGATCAGGAACGGCACGCTGATCTGCGACACCACCCCGTCCAGGTGGATCTGGTCGGCGAACTTGATGAAGGTGTCCAGGTCGGGCTGCCCCCACACCCACAGCACGTGCTCCCAGTAGTGCGGCACCGGCCGTTCGCCTTCGCGCTCGAGCCGCCGCCGCTGCACCGCGCCCCAGTTGTGGTTGGCGCCCCAGGCCACGACGAGCGCCAGCCGCTTCTCGAACGCGGCGGCGCGCGGCGCGTAGTAGCCGCCGAGCGACCAGCCGGCCAGCCCGATCCGCGCCGGGTCCACGTCGGGGCGGGTCAGCAGGTAGTCGACGCAGGCCGCCGCCCACGCCTCGGTGTCGACGCGCGCGGTGAGCCCCTGCAGCCGCAGTGCCTCGCCCGAGCCGGGGCAGTCGACCATGAGGCAGGAGATGCCCCGCGCGGCCAGCTCGGCCCAGTGCGAGGAGGTGTACATGTGCTCCTTGGTGGAATCGAGCCCGTTCCACAGGATCATCACCGGGGCCGGGCCGGACGCCGCGGCCGGCGCCTGGCTGAAGTACGCGGGCAGCGTCGTGCCCTCGTACGGGACCGCCACCCGCGACACCAGCGGGTCCCGGTTCTCCATCGCCCGCTGCGCCAGCCCGAGCACCCGCCGGTACACCCGCAGGCGGCCCGGCGACGACGCGCTCTGCATCCGCTCGGCGTTGCACAGGTAGTTGGTCGCGCGGAAGTACAGCTCGCCGGCGGTCCGGCGGTGCCCGGCGCGCCAGCGCCGCGCCGGCCTGCTCGTCCAGCTGGTCGGTCAGGTCGGTCCAGGCGGCGAGGAAGTCCCCGGTGCCCGCGTCCTCGCCGCGCGCCGCCGCCTCGCGGATCGGCCGGCAGGCCCGGTCGACCTCGTCGATCAGCCCGCCGCTGTTCAGCGCGGCGACCACCGCGAGGTTCCACACGTAGTTGCCGGGAAAGTACTCGAACACCGTTCCTGCTCCCTTTCAATCGAGCTGGTCACCGCCGCGCCGGTCCAGTAACCGCGGCTCATCCGCGCTTTCTGACCCGAGGTACCGAACGGGCGCGTGCTTCGCGCACCGGCGGCAGCGTGAGCCCTTCCACGACCCGGTTGCGCACCGTGCCGATTCCCTCGACGGTCAGCTCCACCACGTCGCCCGGGCGCAGCGGCGGCGGGTCGATGCGCCCCCGGCGGCCCCACAGCTCGGCCAGGCAGCCGCCGTTGCCGCAGGTGCCCGAGCCGAGCACGTCGCCCGCCCGGACCTCGGTGCCGCGCGAGGCGTAGCTGATCAGCTCCTCGAACGGCCAGCCCATGTTGGACAGCAGGTCCTGGCCGATCAGCTCGCCGTTCACGCGACGCGCGCAGGTCGAGGGCGAGGAACCCGTCGGCGTCCCGGTACGGCTCGAGCTCGTCCGCGGTGACCAGCCAGGGCCCGAGCGTGGTGGCCGAGTCCTTGCCCTTGGCCGGCCCGAGCAGCACCTTCATCTCGCGGCGCTGCAGGTCCCTGGCGGACCAGTCGTTCAGCACCGTGTAGCCGAAGATGTGCTCCCGCGCCTGCTCCGGCGTCAGCGACGCGCCGTCGTTCGGACCGCCGGCCGACCACGACGGCGACCTCGAGCTCGAAGTCGAGCAGTTCGGAGCCCGGCGGGACCGGCACGTCGTCGTACGCCCCGATCAGCGCGTACGGGTTGGTGAAGTAGAACGTCGGCGCCTGGTACCACTCGGGGACCACCGCAGCGCTCCCGGCCGGGGTGCTGGCGCTCGCGGCCACGCCCTCGACGTGCTCTTCGAACGCGACGAAGTCGCGGACGGTCGGCGGTGCGAGCGGCGGCAGCAGCCGGACCGCCTGCCAGCGGCACGGCGGGCTCGCCGAGCGCGCGCTCCCCGGCCGCCAGGGCGGCGGGCAGCCCCGACCGGACCAGGTCGAGCACGGTGACATCCGGCGGCAGCGGGTGAATGCCCGCGTCGCTGACCACGCCGGCCCGCGCGGGGCCGGCGGACTCGGAAAAGGTGGCGAACCGCATGGTGCTCCCGTCAGACCGGCGGCGCGGTGAACATGCCGCGGTCGGGGTCGTTGAACGACTTGACCGCGACGAACTCGTTCATCTGGTTCGCGGTGCCCCACTGGTCGGCGACCTCGGGCTGGCTGAAGTCGTACCGGTGCGGGTGCCAGGTGTCCTCGTCGACCTGCTCGAGCTCGGTGGTGTACTCGACGGTGTTCCCGTGCGGGTCGAGGAAGTAGCTGAAGGTGTTGTTGCCGGCCAGGTGCCGTCCCGGGTCCCCAGATCTTCTCCACGCCCGCGCGCAGCAGCCGGCCGGTGCCGCGCATGTACTCGTCGATGCCGCGCAGCTCGAACGAGGCGTGGTGCAGCGACGGGTGCGGGCAGCGCGCGATGGCGAGGCTGTGGTGCCAGCGGTTGATCCGCAGGAAGTACATCATTTCCCCCATGCGCGGGTGCATGAGGGTGTCGGACAGGGCGAAGCCCAGGTGCCGCTCGTACCAGGCCACGGTGGCCTCGGGGGTGGCCGAGTTGACGACCACGTGCGAGAGCCGGACCGGGATCGACTCGCCTTCCTCGATCTTGCGGTGCGCGCGGACCGCGACGTCGGAGCTGATCTCGACGGTGCGGCCCTCGTTGTCGAAGAACCGGAACCCGTAGCCGCCGCCGGGCGTCGCGAGCTTGCCCGGCTCGCTGACGAGCCGTACTCCGTCGCGAGCCAGCCGGGCGGCCAGGGCGTCCACGTCGGCGGCGCTCGCCGCGCCGAACGCGATGAGGTCGATGCGCTTGTCCTGCGCCTGCCGCAGCCGGACGACGTACTGCTCGGGTGACCCCTCGGCGGCGAGGAAGGTCAGCCCGGTGTCGCTGTGCTCGGCCGTCAGGCCCCAGGCGCCGGTGAAGAAGTCGAGCTGCTTCGCGTGGTCGGGCACCGCCAGGTCGATGTGGCGCAGGTGGGTGATGAGCCGTTCTGTCACGGCGGCTACTCCTTAGGTACGGGCTCCTCGGTTACGAGGGCTCTTCGGTCAGGCGGGCTGGCTGACCAGCGCGGCGATCGTGGCGATCAGGCCGGGCACGTCGCCCTGCTCGTGGTCGAGCTGCCACTGGCCGAGCTGGCAGGACGCCTCGACGACGGTCTTCGCCCGGTCGAACCGCCGGGCGGTGAACGCCGCCCACAGTGCGTCGTCGGGCGGAGTCACGGGAAAGCAGCAGTTCGGTCAGCACGGCCGCGTCTTCCAGCGCTTGCGCGCCGCCCTGGGCGAGGGTGGGCGGGCAGGCGTGCGCGGCGTCCCCGATCAGCACGACCCGCCCCCGGTTCCACGGCGCGGGCACGACCAGCGACTCGAACAGCGTGTAGCTGACCGTTGCGGGGTCGGTCAGCGTCGGGAGGATGTCGTCCCAGGGTCCGTGGTAGGACCCGGCTAGCGCCCGCATGGCGGCCAGCCGCTCCGCCGGAGTCAGCGCGGACCGGTCCCGCGCGTCCTCCACCACGTACGCGTAGAGCGTGTTCTCGCTGGTGGGACAGTACCCGGCGATGTAGCACGGGCCGCCGTAGTACAGGTCGGTCCTGGTGACGCTGGCGGGCCGGGGCCCGAACGCGCGGAAGATGCCCATGCCGGTCGGCCGGGGCTCGTCGGTGACGCCGATCATCCGCCGGGTCGCCGACCGGATGCCGTCCGCCCCGACGACCAGGTCGTACCGTCCCGCCGAGCCGTCGGAGAACACGACCTCCACGCCGCCGTCGTCCTGCGACAGCGAGCTGACGGTGGTGCCGAGCCGGAGCTTGGCGCCCGTCGCTACCGCGCGGTCGGCCATGATCCGCGCGAGCGCGGGCCGGGGCAGGCCGACCGTGGCCGGCAGGTCGGGACCGCCGGTCCGCGCGTCGGGCAGCTCGGCGAGCAGCGTGCCGGCCGGGTCGGGAGCGCGCAGCCCCAGGCTGTCGAAGGGGTACCCCGCCGCCAGCACGGCGTCCCAGACACCGAGGCGCGCGCAGCTCGCGCAGGCCGTTGCCCTGCATGGTGATGCCGGAGCCGACGGCGCCGACCTCCGGCTTGACGTCGATCAGGTCGACGGCGACCCCGGCGTCGGCGAGGCCGATGGCGGTCGCGGTGCCGGCCAGGCCGGCCCCGGCTACCAGGACATTGCTGACGGCTGGCATGCGTGCCTCCGGTGGTTACTTGACGGCGATGGGGTTGACGGGGGAGCCGACCGCACCGGTAATCGGCAGCGGGGCGGCGGTCAGGAAGAACTCGTAGACGCCGTCCGCGGCGCAGTCCGCCGCCAGCTCCTCAAGCGCCCACATCTCCCCGATGAGCAGCCCCAGGTGCGGGATGGCCACCTGGTGCAGCGGCTGGAACGCCTCGTCGAACTCGTTCGGCCGCACCTCGAAGCCCCAGGTGTCGGTGGCGACGGCGGCGATCTCGGTGCGGTGCAGCCAGCCGGCGGTGGTGAACGACAGGCCGGGGGACGCGCCGCCCGCGTAGTCTCCCCAGCCCTCGCGCAGTGCCCGCGCGTACCGGCCGGTGCGCACGAGCAGCAGGTCGCCGCGGCCGACGGTGACGCCGTGGGCGGCGGCGGTGGCGGTCAGGTGCTCCTGCGTGATCGCGAAGCCGTCGGGCAGCTCACCGCGCGCGCCGTCAGCGGTTCCGAGCGAGAGCGGTCAGCGCGGGGCCGATCACCCGGCCCACGTCGAGCAGCACGCCCCGCCCGCAGACCGGCCGGGCCAGCTGCTCGATGCCGGTCACCAGGTCGCCGTCGGAAGTGACGGTCCGGGCCGCGTCCCGCCCGTTCCACGCCTTGCCGTGGTCGAAGATGTGGCCGAGCCCGTCCCACTGCGTCGAGCACTGCAGCGGCATGACGATCACGTCGTCCGCGCCGCCGATCCCGTGCGGGAACCCCTGGTTCCCCGCGGCCGCGTCGGTCCCGGTGTCCAGCATGGTGTGCACCGGGTTGGTCCGCCGCCGCCACCCGCGCTGCGGCCCGTCCATGTCGAACCGCTGGGACAGCGAGAAGCTCGCGCCCCGCCGCACCAGTCCCGCCGCCGCCCGGCGCAGTTCGTCGGTGATGAAGTTGACCGTGCCGAGCACGTCGTCGGCACCCCACCGCCCCCAGTTGGAGTAGGCCCGCACCGCCTGGGCGATCTCCGCTTCCGGATTCGCCCGGTCCAGGAACTCCGGCGACGCGGCAGGCGGCCGCCTCCGCCGTGCGGATTGCGATGCACCGGCGCGGCGACATTGCCACGGACGTTCACCTCCAGATCTCGTG
The DNA here is from genome assembly GCA_963850115.1 of uncultured Actinomycetota bacterium. Lineage (GTDB taxonomy): Bacteria > Actinomycetota > Actinomycetes > Streptosporangiales > Streptosporangiaceae > Trebonia. Next base: position 59,984 of record CAWKKG010000013.1, on the reverse strand, counting down.
TGACCACTATGGACCGGTCGAAGGAATTTATGAAATCGATTCTTCAGATGGAGATAATCCATGCGCTGGATATCGATGCCCAGCACGAAGCCGCCGTTCCGCCGGGACAGACCGCGCTTGGCCTGTCCCGGCGAACGGAGTCGTCAGGTCGCCGGCTCCCGCTCAGCGGCCGCGTCCTCGGTGAACTCCGTGCCCCGCGTCCGGCTGCTCATCGTGGTGAAGGCGAGCGCGGCCGCGACGAACGCGGCTACCGCGCAGATGACCCAGCCGGTGGAGTAGGCGTGGGTCAGGGCGTTGTAGGCCACGTCGTGCAGCGGGTTGAACGGGATGGCGTGGCCGTTCGGCAGCGTCACCGTCGCGGGGATCGCGTTGGCGCCCAGCGGCCCGGACTGCACCGCGTGCACGGCCCCTTCCAGTGCCGGGCGCTGGGCGGCCGGGGCGTGGGCAGCGGACGCGGTGAAGGCCGCGACGGCTCCGCGCAGGGACGGGCTGGCGGCGACGGCACTGGAGATCCGCCCTGCCGCCTGGCTGAGGGCGACCGCGCCGATCACCGCGGGCCCGAGGGTGGCCCCGAGGTCGCGCAGCATGTTGTTGGCCCCGCTGGCCATGCCGGCCAGGTGGGTCGGCATCCCGTTGACGGCGCGCGGCGGTGAATGACGCGAGGGCCAGCGCGATGCCGATGCCGACGATCAGCAGCGGTGCCCAGATCCGGCCGTAGGACACGTCGCTGGTCGCGGCCGCGGCCAGCCACACGTCTCCGATCCCCATGATGACGAGCCCGGCGCCGAGCACCCACTTGGTGTTGAAGCGCACCAGGAGGCGGGGGGCGACGGGCAGCATGATCAGCATCATGCCGACGAGCAGGACCGAGGCAAGGGAGGTCTTCAGCGGCGAGAAGCCCTGGATAGTGGCGATGCGGATGCCGAGCGCGTAGACCGTGCCGAGGAATGCGAACATGCCGATCACGGTGACGGCCGAGACCGCCGCGAAGCTGCGGTGCCGGAAGAAGGAGAGCTGCAGCAGCGGCGCCGGAGACCGGAGCTCGGCGATGACGAACGCCGCGAGGAAGACGGCGGCGAGGACGAAGCCGCCGATGACCTGCCAGCTGCCCCAGCCGGTGGTGGGTCCCTGGATGACGGCGAACAGCAGCGTGAACACGGCGACGGCGATCGTGAGCTGGCCGGGCCAGTCGAGCGACCGCCCTTCCGGCGCCGAGGAGTCCTGGGCGAGGAAGAAGACCCCCGCGCTGACGACGGCGAGTACCAGGATGACGAGGAAGGCCCAGCGCCAGCCGGCGTACACGTCCGAGCCGTAGTGCGCTGCCGCGGCCACGCCGCCGATCACCGGCCCGATGAACGCGCCGAATGTGAACCCTGCGACCCACACCGCGATGCCGCGCGCCCGGGCGGTCGCGGTGTGCGTGCCCGCGGCGATCATCGCGAGGCTGGTCGGGAAGAGCGCGCCCGCTCCGATGCCGGCGAGTGACTGCCCGATCCATATCACGAGAACACGGGTGCCGGTCGATGCTCCGGCGCCGGGTGACAGGAAGACGACAGCCTCGCCGATGGCCAGCAGCAGCGCGCCGCCGATGAGCAGGCGCTTGCGGCCGAACAGGTCTCCGAGCACGCCGAAGGTCAGCTCGAAGAGGCTGACCGGGACCAGGAAGGCGTCGCTGATCCAGGTCAGCTGGGACGAGGAAGGGCCGATGTCCTGCTGGAGCAGGCCGACCAGCGACGCCGGGATGGCCAGCGCCGCCTCGGCCAGGCAGGCGGCCAGCGCCGCGGCGACAAGCGTGTAGATGGAGAGCCTCTCGCAGGTGGACCGGTGGCCGGGCCACGTCCGGGGGGATTTCTAGTTCAGACATGGTGGGGCATGCCTCCTCGCATGCGGAACTGCCGGTAATGGAGACAGGGCAGCGGGACGGGCAGGTCACGCTGGAAGCGGCCCCGATTCGGCGGCGGCCGGTAACCGCCGGTCCGAATCCCGAAGCGGTTGAGACGATTGTGGGATCAGCCCAGCAGGATTTATGAAATCGATTCTTCGGATGAAGATCATTTACCGGCTGGATATCATCGCGGCATGAACCTCGCCGGACTCGACATGAACCTCGTGGTCGCGCTGCGTGCCCTCCTCACCGAGCGCAACGTGACCAGGGCGGGGGAGCGGATCGGTCTCAGCCAGCCCGCGACGAGCGCCGCGCTCGCCCGGCTGCGCCGCCACTTCGGCGACGAGCTGCTGGTCCGCAAGGGCAGCGGGTACGAGCTGACCACCCTGGGCGTGGTATTGCTCGACCGCACCAAGGTCGCCTGCGAGATGCTCGAGCTGGTCTTCGGCAGCCAGCCGCGCTTCGACCCGGCCCGCGAGCACCGCGAGTTCGTTCTCCTTACCTCCGACTACGCCTTGGCGGTCGTCGGGGACCGGCTGGCCCGGGAGGTCAGTGCGCAAGCCCCGGAGGTCAGGATCACCTTCCGCCGGGTGCCCGTTACGCTCGTTGATGATCCGGCCGCTCAGCTGGCCGCCGTCGACGGCCTGTTCATGCCGCACGGCATCATCAGCGGCCTGCCCGCCGTCGAGCTGTTCCGCGACCGCTGGCTGTGCGCGGTGGCTGAGGACAACCCCGAAGTAGCCGCGTCGATCACCCTCGACCAGCTCGCCGCCCTGCCCTGGGCCACCTACCAGCGGGTCTACGACGCTCCGGTGACCAGGCAGCTGTCACTGCTCGGCATCGAGCCCCGCGTCCAGGTCTCCGTGGACAGCTTCCAGGCGCTGCCGGCCATGGTCGCGGGCACCCGCCGGGTCGCCATGATCCAGGCGCGGCTCGCCGCGCGCCTTGGCCTCGGTCCCGGCAGCGGCATCCGGCTGCTCGACTGCCCGTTCGACGCGGTCCCCGTTCAGGAGGCGCTCTGGTGGCACCCAGTGCACACCCACGACGCCGGCCACCTGTGGCTGCGGGAAACCGCCGGCGCGGTCGCCGCCCGGCTCGTCGCCCCCGGCTAAGGGTGCCCGCGTTACTCACGGGCGAAAAAGGTACCGGCGGACCATCATGCTCAACGTCTCCAGGAAGGTCTGCTCGTCGGTCGGGGGCGTGGCGAACGCCGGGCCGTAAGCGACCCTCAGGATCAGCGTGGAAAAGACAGCGTTGAAGGCCGCCCGGACGGCGGTCTCCGGGTCCGGGTTATCGATAGCGTCCCGGGCGTGCAGCAGCAGGTTCGTAACCTGGTCGCCGAGTTGCTGGCTGTAGTAGGCGCCACGGCGGTAGACCTCCGCGTGCACTCCGGAGATGAGCACGACCGCGCGCAGGAGAGCGGCGTGGCGGAAGATGATGGCCGCGACCTCGCTGACCACCTGAATCGCCAGCTGGTCAGGTGACAGATCGCGCCAGCGTTCCTCGTCGGTCAGTACCGCCTGGTCGGCGCGTACGCGGGCCATGCCGTGCTCGTAGACGGCCAGGAACAGCGCGTCCTTAGTGTCCGCGCGGGCATAAAGGGCTCGCGGTGCGACCTGGGCGCGGTCGCAGACCGCGGCGATGGTGAACGCGTCGTAGCCGCCTTCCTCGAGCAACTGCACGCCGGCGTCGAGCACGCGGTTCCACGCCTCACGGCTGCGCCGCTGCACGGGAGGGCGGATCTCCAGCGATTCGGCCGGGGCGCCGTCGGCCGCTGCAGGGGTAGGCACCGTCCCATCCTTCCAAACGGTCGCTCTGTCTCGGCTGCTGGAGCCACGGCGTCGGGGGATTTCTCGCCGGGGGTTGACAAAGTCGTGGCCTGAGCTAATGCTCTTCCCATCAAATCGTAGTGTTCACTACGGTTCTGCTTAACAGCGATCCGCGTCACGCTTTGCGGTGCCCGCCCCGCCCCACTCAACGAGGAGACCCTATGAGCGCCATCTCCGCCAAACGAGGCCGTGTCGCGGTCATCGGCGCCGGCCCGGCCGGAATGGCCACCGCCCTGTCGGTCCACCAGGCCGGCCACGACGTCATCTTGCTGGAGCGTTATCACCAGGCACGCCCGGCCGGCAACATCCTCAACCTGTGGCCCCCGCCGATCAAGGCGCTCGGCCTGCTCGGCGTGGACATCAACGACCTGGGCGCGCCCTGCTACTCGGAGTTCCGCTCCGCGGCTGGCCGGACCCGGGTGCGGGTCGATCTGCCCGACGATGTGGTGAAAGCCTACGGCGGCGGGTTCATCGGCCTGCTTCGCCCCGAACTGTACGAACGGCTGCTCGCCGCGCTGCCGCCGGGCATCTTGCAGGTCGACCGCACCGTGGACAGCTTCGACGAGGACGAAACGGGCGTACGCTTGCACATGGCCGGCGGCGAGATCATCGAGGCGGACGTCCTGGTCGGCGCTGACGGGATCGACTCCCTCGTCCGCCGCACCCTGTGGGGAGATGCCCCGAAGCGGGAGCACAACCTGCACATCTTCGGCGGGTTCACCTTTGATGATGACCGTGCCTGCCGAGAAGGGGCTGGCCATCATTTCCCACAGCCGGACCGTGCAGGGCAGCTGGACCTCTATCCGCAACCGGGGCCGCGACGGCTTTCAGTGGTGGGTGCTCGGCGCCCACGACGTCGGCACCGAGTTCACCGGCGACCTGCACGCCACCGCGACGAAGATGGGCGCCGAGTTCGCCGCTCCGTTGCCGCAGCTCATCGCCGCCACCGACCCCGGCAACGTGCAGCGCTGGGTACTGCGCGACCGCAAGCCGGCCAAGCATGGTCGAAAGGCCGGGCCACCCTCGTCGGTGATGCAGCTCACCCGACGTCGCCCTACGCCGCCTACGGCGCGGGCATGGCCACCGAGGACGGCTACTTCCTCGGCCGCCAGCTGGCCGGGGTGGACCTGTCCGACTACACCGCCGTTCGCGCTGCCCTCGACGCCTTCGAAGCACCGCGCAAACCGCACACCGCCCGCCAGGTCCAGCAGGCCTACATCCTCGGCAAGGTCTTCCATCACGCGCCGGCACCGCTGCGGGCCGTCCGCGACGCGATCCTGGACCGCACGCCATTCCTGCAGAAGGTCGTCGGGGAATCCTCTCCCGGTGAGATCCTCGCCCAGATCTCAGCGATCAACGAAGCCGAGCAGCGCTTCGCGGCCGTCCGGGGCTCGGATGCGGAATGACGACGGAACCGCGGTTTGCCCCGGGCCGGCATGTTCAGATAGGGCTGGCGAGGGCAGGCATCGTGTGCAAATGCCACCAAAGGAGGCTCTGCCACCATGTCCGTAGAAAACGACCTAGCTGAACTCAAGGGCATCGGCCAAAAGTATGCCGAGATGCTCAAGAGTATCGGTGTCGACTCGATCAAGGAACTTAGCCATCGCAACGCGGGTCACCTCAAGGAGATGATCGTGAAGCGGCACGGCGCGGTCGTCGGCCTGTCCGAGCACGAGTGCCAAACCTGGATTGACGAGGCGAAGGCACACGCGCAAGCGTGACCAAATGCTTGACGGTCACCAGACAACGAAGGCCCAGCGTTCGGAAAGAACTTCCGACCTGGGCCTTCAGTGTTGGGGCGGGCGACGAGTGAAGGGGCCGGGCCGTGCTGGCCGTCGGCTCTCCCGGCTGGCTAACTGGCGCGGGACTTGCGGCGGTCGCGGCGCATGATCTGCCGGAGCTCGGTGATGCGCGCGGTTCCTGCGGCGGCCATGATCAGCGCGCCCGCGATGGCGGCGAACAACAGGGCCACGGCCAGCGACAGGTGCAGGTGGGCACCCAGGAAGCTGATGTTGACGGCGTTCGCGTTCTGGATGATGAAGATCAGCACCACGGCGAGGATGGCGATGCCCGCGATCAGTGCGATGCGCACGCCGCTGATCCTGGTGCGCAGCCGCAGGCGGGGCGCCTGCGAGGCGGGCGCGGGCGGCGGGGCCGAGCCGTTGGCTGATGGCGGCAGGGTGGTGGTGCCTGCTGGTGTCACTGGGTCGCTCATGACGGGACTTCCTTAGCGGGAACCTGGCCGTTGCTGACCTGGCGTGGTTCCCCTTGGCGGCCCGGGGAGCTGGCCGCCGGCGGCGGCTGGTCCTAGGGCCTACGCTCACTCTATATAGGAAACAGAAAACTAGCAATATTTTTCTAGAATGTGATAGCTTCCTAAGCGTGGCGAGCTGGAGCTTCCTGACCAATCACGCCCGGGTCCTGCTGTGTATCGCCCGTGACCCGGGCGCGCGGCTGCGTGATATCGCGGCCAGCCTGGGCATCACCGAGCGCAGCGCCTACGGCATCGTGACCGACCTGGCCGCAGCCGGGTACCTCGTCAAGCAGAAAGACGGCCGCCGCAACCGCTACCAGGTCCAGGCGCACCTGCCGCTGCCGGAGACCGCCAGCCGGGAGCCCGCCATCGGCGAGGTCCTGGCCGCCCTGATGGGAGACGAGGCAAGGCAGCCGCCGGCGGCCACCCCGCCTCGCCCAGGTGAGGACGACGGCCGCCCGCCAGACCGATCACAGCCGTGACCCGCGCTTCGAGGTGCCCCATGGTAAGGAGAAGCTCGGCCATTGCCGGTGTCGGTAGCTTTCCTAACGGTGTTCTTCAGTGGCTAGGCCCGAGCCGATCGTGCGCCGATGCTGCACGCCGTCGCCTCGATCCGCCGCAGGATCTTGCTTGAGCGGACTTGCCGAAAATAGGAGCGTCAGGCAGAAAGGACCCCGGTAGCCTGACTGTCGTGACCGCTTGGGATGAGCTAAAGCCAGTCCTCGCCAGGCTGCGCGATCAGCAGCCCGGCGTGCTGGCGAGCTATCCCTCGCTCGGTCCCGACCTGGTGGTCAGAACGCCGCCAATTAGGATCCGCCTGACTCCCTGGGCCGCTGAAGCTGCTGGGGAACTCCACCGCCAGTTCGGGGACGATGTGGAGCTGACGGTCGGCTTTCTTCCTTATCCGCCTGGCCGTCCCGGTCGGCCGCGGCAGCAGCGTGCCCCCGCCCAGCCCCCGGCCCTGCTCGACAGGCGTGAGGTGATGGTCGCGTTGGATGGCCCGGCCACCGTTAGCTCCGGGCACACCTTGCATCATCATCTCCGGCGGGCCGTCGAACATCTGCCAGCCTTTCGCGGCGGCGCCGATGACGCGCCGCGTCAGCCGGTCATCGCCGCCATACGGCCAGCCGAGGCGCAGAATGACGGAGTGGCCGCCGAGCCAGGAAAACTCGTCGGCCGCGATCTCCGCTGCCTCGGCCGCCGCGGTCTCGGGTGACGAGTCCGTCGGCGCGTCCTCATCGAGCCAGCTATCGGCCGCGGGCCGGTAGCGCAGCGCGGAGGAAACCACCACTAGATCGGTGACCCCGCACCGCGATGCCCGCCGGGCCAGCCCCGCCGCGTGCCGACGCAGCCGCCCCCGCCCACAGCGCCAGCGCAGCGAGCCCATGACGCCAGAAGGCAGGCCCAACTCGCTGATTACGACCAGGGCGGCAGGCGCGGCCGGGTCGCCGGCCGCAGCCTCAAGCGTCCCTTCCCGCGCGGCTCGCGCGGGCGCGCCAGGCCGGGAACCCTCCTGGAGAAGGCGCACGTCGCAACCGCTGGCCAGCAGCAGCAGGCGGACGCTGGCGCCGAGGGCAGACCGGTGGCCAAGCAGCAGCACGCGCGGCAAGCTGTTTCGCTGAACGTTACTCATACCCGGCAACGGTCCCTGAGTGCCCTTGAAGAATCGCTGAAGCCCGGGCCGGCACCGCGAGACGCATGCTGGAGCACGGGGAGCCGCCGCCCCGCGGCCAGTCAGGGCTGGCGGGCGCCGCTCTGGCCGGAGAGGAGCGGTAGACAGACGATGAAGACCGCTCCAGGCGGGTCGGCGGAGCCCGTGACCGAGACGGTGCCGCCGTGGGCGGTGACGAGTTCCCTGACGAGCGCGAGGCCCAGACCGGTTCCGCCGCTGGTCCGGGAGCGGTCGTCGTCGAGGCGGACGAAGCGGTCCCAGATCCGTTCCCGGTCGGCGGGAGCGATGCCGGGGCCGTCGTCGGCAACACTGATCACCGCCTGCGGGCCTTGGGCCTTGAGCGTGACATCGACGGTCCCGCGCGCGTAGCGCAAGGCATTGTCGACGAGGTTGGTAACCACCCGGGTGAGCTGGGTGGCGTCGCCGGGCACGATCGCCCGGTCTACCCGGCCGGCCCGCAGCCTGACGCCGGGCGGGACCGGCCGCCGCGTGGCGTCGGCGACGACGCCCGCCAGGTCGACCGGGTCGCGGCGCTTCGGAGCGTCCCCCTCGAGGCTGGCCAGGACGAGCAGGTCGTTGACGAGGCGGCCGAGCCTGCGGTGACCGTCGGCCAGCTCCCCTATCCACGAACGGTCCCGGGTGATCTCGGGATGGCTAACCGCCACTTCCAAGCTGGCGCTGAGCCCTGCGATGGGGGTGCGGAGCTCATGGGCGGCGTCGGCGACGAAGCGCCGCTGCCGTTCCGCTGACCTCTCCAGCGCCTCGAGCATCTCGTTCATCGTCAAGCCGAGCCCTGCGAGCTCGTCGGTGCCGGTCTCGGGCACCCGGCGGCCGAGGTCGCCGCTGGCGGTGACGGTGGCGACCTGGGAGCGCAGCCGCTCGACGCGGCGCAACGTCCGGCCAACCGTCAGCCAGGCGACGGTCCCGATCGCGGCAAGCGAGATCACGCCGAGAATCGCGCTCAGCCGTACCGCGTCCGTATCCTTCGCCGTGGAGGCCGTGCCGCCCGCCAACCCGGACATGACCTTCCGGATCGCCGGCCTTGTCGACCCGGCCGTCGTCGTTCCCGTCGGTGCCACCGTCACAGTCGAGTTCATCAACGCCGACAGCGATGAGGCCCACGGCTGGGTGCTCACCACCGACCAGCCGCCGTTCGCGTTCAGCGCGAGGACGGCGCCTGCCCTTGCCGGGGCGACCGCGGGCGTGATCGGTGACCCCACGCCGGCCGGGCACGGCGCGCGCATCATCACCTTCACCGCCAGCGCGGCCGGCACCTACCAGTACATCTGCCCAATGCCTGGCCATGCCGAGATGGGCATGCACGGCGCCTTCATCGTCCGCAACGCTAAGTGACGACAGGAGAAGAAGAAGCTTCCATGAAAGGAGTTCTCACTCAAGGTCGGCGGCGCGATTGTCACGTCTTCGTGCGGGCTCGGCCAGGGGGCCGGGATAATTCCGGGCGTGGACGAAGTCATCCTCCGGACCATTGTGCTCCAGTTCGACGGCCGGGTGGTCGAGGTGTTCGGCAACTCCGCTGAAGCCATGCGTGGTCACGTAGCCCTGATGCGGGAGCCGAAGATTGGCAAGCCGGACTACCGGGGACGGTCCGAGATCCATGTCCACGGCGGCCGCTTTGATGTCGACGCTGACGAGTCATGTGACGGGGCCACCGCTGCTGGAATGACCGCCCACCGAGAACAGGGAACAGATGCCCAACGCCCCCACCTACCAGCTCCTGCCCCGCGTGTACCCGGACAGGGAAATGCTCGGTGCCGCCGCCGCGCGCGACATCGGTGACGCGATCGTCCGGCGGCTGGCCCGCCAGCCCGGCGCCCGTGTCATCTTCGCGAGCGCGCCGAGCCAGGAGGCAACCCTGCGCCACCTGGCGGAGCGCCCGGGTATCGACTGGGCGCGGGTCACGGCGTTCCACATGGACGAGTACCTGGGCCTGCCGCCGGACGCGCCGCAGCGGTTCGGCACCTGGCTGCGCGGCGCGCTGCTCGACCGCGTGGCAGTCGGTACCGTGCACCTGATCGACCCGGGTCCGGACCAGAAGGAGGCCGTGGACCGCTACACCGCGCTGCTCGCCGCGGCGCCGATCGACCTGGTCTGCCTCGGCATCGGGGTCAACGGGCACATCGCGTTCAACGACCCGCCCGCCGACTTCGATGAGCCGGCGCTCGTCAAGGTGGTCACTCTCGACCTGGCGAGCCGGGTGCAGCAGGTGGACGACGGCTGCTTCGCCGTACTCGACGAGGTGCCGACCCGCGCGGTCACGCTGACCATCCCCGCGCTGCTTTCCGCTGCGGAGCTGTTCTGCATGGTGCCGGGCGCCCAGAAGAAGCGCGCGGTCACCGACGCGCTACGCGGCCCGGTCACCGGCCTGGTGCCGGCGAGCGCGCTGCGCACCCACCCGCGGTGCCGCATCTACCTGGACAAGGAGTCCGCGCCCGATGCCAGCTGAGCGCACGGAGGCCAACGCCAGGTTCCTCGCCAGGTACCGCGACCGGGTAAGGAAACCGTGCGGGTAACCGGGCTGGACCCGGTCACCGGCCGGACCCTGTGCGTCACCGTCGAGGGCGACGTGATCGCCGACGTGCGGCAGGCGCCCGATCCCGGTGACGGGCTCTGGCTGGCCCCCGGCCTGGTGGACCTTCAGGTCAACGGCTTCGCCGGGCACGACGTCAACGCCGCGGACGTGACACCGCGGACGGTCGCCGACCTGGTGCGTGCGCTGTGCCGGGTGGGCGTCACCACCGTGGTGCCCACCGTGGTCACCGCCGCGGAGGACCACATCGCCCGCGCGGTGCGAGTAATCGGCCAGGCCAGGGACGCGGACCCGGCCGTCGCGCACGCCATCCCCTACGTGCACGTGGAGGGGCCGTTCCTGTCCGGCCAGGACGGGCCGCGCGGCGTGCACGACTCCGCCCACATCCGGCCGGCCAGCATCGCCGAGCTGCGCCGCTGGGGCGACCTGGTGGGCATGGTCACCGTTTCGCCGCACGACGACGCAGCGCTCGACTTCATCAGGGCGGCGACCATGGCCGGGGTGCGCTGCGCGATCGGGCATACCCACGCTTTGCCCGAGCAGGTCACCCGCGCCGCGGACGCCGGCGCCGAGCTGTCCTCCCACCTGGGCAACGGCGCGCACGCCGAACTGCCGAGGCACCCCAACTACCTGTGGGCGCAGCTGGCCGACGACCGGCTGACCGCCGGGTTCATCGCCGACGGCCACCACCTGCCCGCCGACACGTTCAAGGCCATGCTGCGGGCCAAGGGCCTCGACCGGGCGCACCTGGTGTCGGACAGCACGGCGCTCGGCGGGATGCCGCCAGGCAGGTACCGCACCCCGGTGGGCGGCGAGGTCGAGCTGTCACCGGAGGGGCGGCTGTCCTACGTGGGCACACCGTACCTGGCCGGCGCCTCGCGGACGCTCGCCGACGGGGTGGCGACCGCGGTCGCCATGGCCGGCCTGCCGCTTGCGGCGGCGCTGCGGCTCGCGACGGCCAACCCGGGCAGGTTCGCCAGCGGCCGGGGCACGCTGCGCCCCGGCGCGGCGGCCGACTTGATCACCTTCGCCTGGCGGCCGGGCGACCGCACGCTTGACATACACGACGTCGTCGCTCGCGGCACGCAGGTGGCGGCCCGGTGAATGAGCACTGGCAGATGAGCACTGGCACGCCGCCGCCGCTGCGCAGGACCGGGGACGCGCCGCCGGTCCGCATGGCGCACCTGGGCCTCGGCGCGTTCCACCGCTCGCATCAGGCGTGGTGGACCGGCGCGGTCGGCCGCGGCGACCCGTGGGGCATCGCGGCGTTCACCGGCAGAAGCCCCGCCGCCGCGACGGCGCTCCAGGCGCAGGACGGGCTGTACACGCTGCTGGTGCGCGGCCCGGACGCGGACGAGGCCGAGCTGGTCACCGCGATCGCCCGCGCGGCCGACGGCGCCGACACCGCCGCGTTCTCCGGCTGCCTCGCCGACCCCGCCGTCCGAGTGCTCACCCTCACCGTCACCGAGGCGGGCTACCGGCAGGCCGCCGACGGGGGCCTCGACCGCGCTCACCCTGCCGTCGCAACCGACCTCGCGGCCTTGTCGGGGAGCGGCGCCGGCGCCGGCCTGCCGCTGCGGACCGCGCCCGGCCGGGTGGTCGCCGGGCTGCGCGCCCGCCGGCGGGCGGACGCCGGCCCCGTCGCCCTGGTCCCCTGCGACAACCTGAGCGGCAACGGCGAGGTGCTCCGCCGGGTGGTCATGGACCTCGCCGACGCGGCGGACCCGCGGCTCGCCGCCTGGATCGCCGAGTCGGTTTCGTTCGTGTCCACCGCCGTGGACCGGATCACCCCGCGCACCACCGGGGAAGACGTGGCCACCGCCGCCCGGCTGACCGGATGGGCCGACCGCGCCCCGGTGGTGACCGAGCCGTTCAGGGAATGGGTGCTCGCCGGTGACTTCCCAGGCGGCCGGCCGCCGTGGGAGGAGGCGGGCGCCCGGTTCGTCGCCGACGTCACCCCGTACGAGCGGCGCAAGCTGTGGCTGCTCAACGGCGCGCACTCGATACTCGCCTACGCCGGGCTGCTCCGCGGCCACCGTACCATCGCCGACGCCTGGGCCGACGACCGCTGCCGCGGCTGGGTGCACGACTGGTGGGCGGAGGCAACCAGGCACCTGCCGCCGTCCGTCGCGGCGTCGGGCGGCGCCTACAAGGACCAACTCGCCGAGCGGTTCGGCAACCCCCGGATCGGGCACCTGCTCGACCAGGTCGCTGCCGACGGGTCGCAGAAGCTCAGGATGCGTGCCGTCCCGGTGCTTCGCCGCGAGCGTGCGGCCGGCCGCCGCGGCACCGCCTCGCTGCGGATGATCGCCTGCTGGATCGCCTACGTGCGCGGGAAGCAGAACGGCCCGCCCGACCTTGCCGACCCGCTGGCCACGACCCTGCTCGTCACCCGGCGGCCCGCGGACCTGCTCGCCCTGCTGGCGCCCGACCTAGCCGCGGACGCCGAGATCACCGCCGACCTCAACGCCTTGCTAGCAGAGCACCAAAAGGGGCGGTAACCCGAGTCCGCGGGCATCGGGCTGGAGGAAGTCTCAGGCGAACGCCGACGCCGACGCAAAGCAGCACGCCGACCGCGACCCCCGCCACCGCCACGCCCACGGCGACCTCGCCAACCACGCCGCCCGCGACGTCGTCGGCCCCGGCCACGCCGTAAGCCAGAACCCGAGCGCCGACTTGTCGCGCACTCCCGGCCACCGTGAATCGAGGCTGGCCAAGGAGACTTCGTCTGGCAAGGCCGACGGCGGCCCTGCTCATTTTGTTTCACGTATTTGTTTCAGCATCCGCAGCATAACTTCTCGGACGCGCTGCCACCGCGCCCGTAAATAGTCATTGACGCCGCCACTTCGGGCTGTTTTCATCGTGGTATCCAGAATGTTGCAATTCGTTACAAAATGTTTCACGAATGTGGAGCGGTTCTAAGAGGCGGAATACCGCGCCCAGCCGAGCAGGTGCGATCGGGCGTGCGTCCGGCCGGTTCCGAAGGAGGAGGACCATGTCTCGCATCAAACAGGTGACGGCAAGCCTGCTCGCGACTGGTGCCATCGTCGCTGCGGTCGGCGTGGGAGGGTTGAACGCAACTGCCGCCACCGCCGCCGCCAGTGCGCCGGAAACGACCTCGGCCCACGTCTGGGTCACAACCGCGAACGGGGCCGACAAGCTGAGCGATCTCGGCACGGCCGACTTCTCCACGGCTCCGAGCACCGCCCCCACGGTGGTTGTCGACCCCACCCTGACCTACCAGACGATGCAGGGATTTGGCGGTGCCATCACCGATTCCTCAGCGTCGGTGCTCTACACGCTGCCCGCCGCCCAGCGTGCCCAGGTGATGGCGTCTCTCTTCAGCCCCGTGACCGGCGACGGCCTGGACTACCTGCGCCAGCCGATCGGCGGCTCGGACATGGTCGCCACGGCACCCTATACCTACGACGATCTGGCCGCCGGTCAGACCGACTACAACATGCAGCACTTCAGCGTTGCCCACGACCAGGCGCAGATCCTGCCGCTGCTGCGCGAGGCTAGGGCTCTCAACCCGCGGTTGCAGGTCATCGCCTCGCCGTGGAGCCCGCCCGCGTGGATGAAGTCTTCCGACAGCCTGATCGGCGGCCGGCTCATCGCCACCCCCCAGGTCTACCAGGCCTACGCCCTGTACCTGCTGAAGTTCATCGAGGCGTACCGGGCCAACGGAGTCAACGTCGACGCGATCACCGTGCAGAACGAGCCGCAGAACCGCACCCCCTCCGGTTATCCGGGTACCGACATGCCTTCCTGGCAGGAGGCCGCGGTCATCGAGGATCTCGGCCCGATGATCAAGGCCGCGCACCTGCGAACCGAGATCTTCGCCTATGACCACAACTGGCAGGAGCACCCCAACGACATTGCCTCCACCCCGCCCGACGAGGTCGGCGACACCAATGACTACGCGCAACAGGTCCTGGCAACCCCGGCGGCCAGGTGGATCTCCGGTGTCGCGTTCCACTGCTACTACGGCGACCCCAGTGCGATGACGGTGTTCCACAACGAGTACCCGAAGCTGCAGATCTTCATGGACGAGTGCTCGGGTAGCCAGTCCGCGGATCCGACGAACACCTTCTCTGACACGCTCAAGTGGCATTCGAGAAACCTGGAGATCGGCTCTACCCGCAACTGGTCGAGCACCGTGATCAACTGGAACCTGGCCCTCGATCCCACCGGCGGCCCGCACGTCGGGGGATGCGGCACCTGCACCGGCATCCTCACCATCGGCCCCGGTGACACTGTCACTCCCGACGCCGAGTACTACGCGCTCGGGCAGCTGTCCCGCTTCGTCCAGCCGGGCGCCGTGCGCATCGCCAGCACCTCGTTCGGCACCACCGGATGGAACGGCGAGGTTATGGACGTCGCTTTCAGGAACCCGGATGGCTCGACCGTGCTGGTGGCGCACAACGAGAACGACAACGCGCAGGCATTCGCCGTCCAGGAAGGCGATCAGCGGTTTACCTACACCCTGCCCGGCGACTCGCTGGCCACCTTCGTCTGGCCGGGCAATCTCGCCGGGCCGCATCCACTCCGGCAGGTCGCCCCCTCCGGCTGGACCGCCACCGCCAGCCCCAGCGGACCAGCCAACCCGTGCTGCACTGGCGACGTCGCGGCCAACGCCGTGGACGGCGACGCCAGCACCCGCTACTCAACGGGTGAGGGCCAGGCCCCCGGCCAGTACCTGCAGGTCGACTTCGGCACAGCCATCCGCGCCCGTCAAATTGTCTTCGACACCGGCGCGTCCACTGGCGACTTCCCGCGCGGCTATACCGTACAAACCAGCCCCAACGGGACGGACTGGAAGACCGTCGTGGCCGATGGGCAAGGAACCGGCCAGTTCACCACCGTCGACTTGCCGGGCAGCGCCATCCAATACGTTCGCATAACCCTCACCACTGCGGACCCCAACGACTGGTGGAGCGTCGCCGACGTCCGCGCCTACGTTGCCGGGGCTTTGGTAGCTGACACCGAGTAGCGGTATGCGCGTTGCGCCGGTGACGCCCGGCATGCCCCTTTGCTGGGGGCGTGCCGGGTGATGTAGGCGAGCCATCCCGATCGCCGAATACGACCGGTCATGCCGTTGGTGAGATGAACACTGCAGGCACGCGCGGGGAAGCCGCGGGTCAAGCGGCCCCATCGGCGGTGAGAGGCCGCCCGGGCTCACGGCGCCGATAAGGCATCGGGGGGCGTGAGAACGAAAATGGGCATCGTCCGAGTGGTCTTCTTCTGGTATTCGGCGTAGTCCGGCCAGACCGCGACGGCCCGCTCGAACCAGGTCGCGTACTCCTCGCCGTGGACCTCCCGGGCCTGATAGTCCTTTTTGACCGGGCCGTCCTGAAGTTCCACGCGCGGGTTCGCGGTCAGGTTGTAGTACCAGACGGGGTTTTTGGGCGCGCCGCCCAGTGACGCGACCACTGCGTACTCGCCGTCGTGCTCGACGCGCATCAGCGGCGACTTGCGCAGCTTCCCGGTCTTGGCACCCACCGATGTCAGCACGATCACGGGCCCGCCTCCCTGATTCTCTGTGCCTTGGGTACCGCCAGAGCGCTCGTAGAGGTCCACCTGATCGCGGGCGAAGTCGAACACGCTCGGCTCATACTCTCCGGTGAGAGGCATGTCTCTCCACATCCAATCCCGTCGATTGACTCGGCTGGCGTCTGTTGCCGGGGCCACAAACGATAAACGGACTATACCCCGTTTATTCTCCTCGCGGTAGGTAAGGGCCGGCGCAGGCCCCGGTGTGCCCAAGGCGTGATCTGGACGGCACCGCTAGCCTCGGTCGCCGTCGAGAGATCTCGGTCCGGTCGGCAGTCACCACGCACCCGTTCGGAAATTCAAAGACTTTCATCCCGAACGAAAGGTGCTGACTCTCGCAGCGGACAACCTGCCGTGGCCGGCCGCGCCGCCCGCGGTGTCGTCAGCGTCCGATGCGCGGACGGTGTCTGCGGACTCGGCCGCTGCTCCAACTTGCGCTACGGCGCCTTCATGCCCGTTGGCCTGGGCGCGGGCTTGGTTGCCGGAGACGAGCCGGAGCGGGACTTCCTTCAGACAGGCGGACAGGATGACCGCGCCGACGAGCAGGACGGCGACGACCGCGAAGACCACGTCGCCAGCGGAGGAGAACCCGGCGAAGAACGGGTGGGCCAGCGGCTTGGCCAGCCCGTTAAGGAACGAGGTGTCCTGCAGTCCGCCGCTGAGGTGCTGGTGCAGCGAGGCGACCTGGCCGGGGTTGGCCCTGGCCGCGGCGAGGTAGGCGGGGTCGCTGGCGGCCTTGGCGTATTGCTGGCTGATCTTGCTGGCGGCCTGAGAGAACAGGATGGACAGGAAGATCGCGGTGCCCAGCGTTCCGCCAACGGAGCGGAAGAACGTCGAGGCGGCCGAGGCGACGCCCATGTCCTTGGCGGGCACGGCATTCTGCATGGCCAGCACGAGGCTTTGCATGTTGAGACCGAGCCCGATGCCGAAGATCGCCATGAAGACGTCGGTGTGCCACAGGGGCGTGTCGGCGCCGAGGGTGATCAGCAGGCCCATGCCGATGAGCATGAGCACCGAGCCGACGACAGGGAAGATCTTGTAGTGGCCGGTGCGGGCGACCAGCCGCCCGGCGCCGAGGGAGGCGAGCATCAGCCCGCCGACCAGCGGCAGCAGGAGCAGGCCGGACTTGGTCGGCGAGGCGCCCTTGACGATCTGCAGGTAGAGAGGGA
The DNA here is from genome assembly GCA_963850115.1 of uncultured Actinomycetota bacterium. Taxonomy (GTDB): domain Bacteria; phylum Actinomycetota; class Actinomycetes; order Streptosporangiales; family Streptosporangiaceae; genus Trebonia. The sequence goes on along the minus strand of CAWKKG010000013.1, from coordinate 43,074 downwards.
TGACGGACAGGCCGCCGAACATGGCCATGCCGATGATGGTGACCTGGCCGGAGGCGACGGAGAAGGTGGGGCTGCGGAACAGGCGCAGCGGCAGCAGCGCGTCATCGCCCATCCGGTGCTGGATCCAGACGAACAGGGTCAGGCCCGCGGCGCCGAGGAAGTAGCAGGTAAACGACGCGACCGAGGCCCAGCCCCAGGACTGTCCCTGCTCAGCGACCACGAGCAGCGGCACCAGCCCGACGGCCAGCATGACCGAGCCCCACCAGTCGATGCGCCGCTCGCGGCGGACGTAGTCGAGCTTGAGGACCCGCGCGATGACGATGAGCGCGACGGCGGCGATCGGGACGTTGATGTAGAAGATCCACCGCCACCCGGCGACGCCGAGGAAGTCGGTGGTTCCGGCCAGCAGGCCGCCGAGCACCGGCCCGAGCACCGAGGCGCTGGCGAAGACGGCCATCATGTAGCCCTGGTAGCGGGCGCGCTCGCGGGGCGGGATGATGTCGCCGATGACGGCCAGCGCCAGCGGCATGATGCCGCCGGCGCCGATGCCCTGGAAGGCACGGAAGCCGGCCAGCTCGTACATCGAGGTGGCCAGGCCGCACAGCGCGGAGCCGGCCACGAAGATCACGATCGCGAGCATGAACAGCCGCTTGCGGCCGTATATGTCGGACAGCTTGCCGAACAGCGGCGCGGCGATCGTCGACGTGATCAAGAACGCGGTGGTGACCCACGCCTGCGCCGTCAGGTCGTGCAGGTCGTTGCCAATCGTCTTAATTGCGGTCGAGACGATCGTCTGGTCCAGTGCGGCCAGGAACATGCCAAGCACCAGCCCGGACAGGATCGTCAGGATCTGGCGGTGAGACAGCGCGCCGTCCGACGGGGAGTCAGCCGGGCGGATTGCGGTGGCGGTCATGCGTTAGGCCTTTCCAAGTCTGCGGGGTCGTGCGGTTGGGTGGCAGGGGAGGATGCTTCCTGGCGCCCGGCCCGGCGGCTCACCCGGGCGGCGTGGATCTGGTCGTAGGCGACGGTGAACCGTTCCAGCTGGCGCGCGAACTCGCCCATCTCCTCGGTGCTCCATCCGGTCAGCACCTCGTCGAAGAACGCCTGCCGCCCCTGCTCGTGCTCGGCGATGGCGGCCCGGCCGGCGTCGGTTACCGCCAGCAGGCAGGCCCGGCCGTCGAGCTGGTCGGCCCGGCGCTCTAGCAGTCCGCGGTTCACCAGCGTGGTGACCTGCCGGCTGACCGTCGACAGGTCCGAGTGCACGCTGGTGGCCAGCGCGCTGGCCCGCATCGGGCCTTCGGACTCCACCGCGTGCAGCAATAGGTGGGTAGCCGACTCGACGTCGTTGCCAGCGGCGGCAAGCAGCCGGGCCTTGGACCGGCGCACCGTGCGCTGAAGATCGATAAACGATTCCGTCACCGAGGCCACGGCATCAAGGCGACCTTCGGCCGGCGCGGGATCCCCTGTCTGCCATCGCCCACCATCTCCCAAGTCCCGTGACATTACTTGTAGATGACAAGTGCTTGGCGTGCCCAAGTATTCCGGCGGTGGGCCAGCGCCAGTGTGACCTGCCCGGGGCCATGGTGCGACAGTGCTTTAAGTACGCAAGCCCACACCCGGCAGCGCACTTGCCTGCTTGCCGATGAACGCATGTTTGGCCAGACTGGCATTGTGGACTGGCCTTCGGCCGCCGACCCCAGCGGAGTGCTAGAGCTGACGAAGATGACAAGGCGCGCGCTGCCCGCCTCCTAAGCGAGGCGATGAGCGCCATCCCGTCCGCGGTCAGCGACTTTGCGAGAGCTGTGAACTGGCGGCGTCCGCGCAGGCACTAGCCCAGATCGACGTATACCGCCGAGTCGGCCGCGGAGGCCGAGCACGTCAAGGGCATGGAGCACGCTATGAGCCAACAGCAGCCACCGCAGCGGAAAAACCGGCACTGGGCGCGCAACATCTTCCTGGTCATTATCGGCCTGATAGCGGTCGCCATCGGCATCGCCATCGCCACGTCCGGGGTCTCCACCACGCCCTCTGTTATTACGGGTACACCCGGCCCGTCCGCAGCGCACGTGGCGGCACCCGCGAGACTCGGCTCCTACCTCGACGTCCAGGACGACAGCGGCAACACCTACGAGGTGGCCCTCACTAAGGTCATCGACCCAGCCCACTCTACGGACCGGATCACCGCGGGCAACGGCAAGCGGTTGGTTGGCGCGGTCTTCACCATCAAGGGGATCAGCGGCGACGGCCCTCAACAGCAGGACGCCGAGGACGACGCCGTTCTCGTCGGTAGCGACGGGCAGGTCTACCTCCCGGACATCGTCCCCATCGTCGGGTATACCGACTTCGCCGTGGGCGAGATCCACGCGGCCCCAGGCGAGAGCACGACTGGCGACGTGGCCTTCCAGGTGCCCACCGGGGTCAAGGTGTCAAAGGTGCAGTGGTCGACCTTCTCAAGCCTTGGCGTTGAATCCACCATCCAGTGGAACGTGCCTTAAGAACATCCTGGCCGTACGGGCTCATTCGAAGGCCGCCAAGCATTCAGGTCTCTTCGCGAGCGTTACCTGACCCGGGGACCGATTGGCCTCGTAGTCCCGGCATCACGGTCAGGAAAGGGTCTTCTCGAACCAGTGATCGGCGTAAGGGCCGCTGCTGAACGGGGCCACTTCCCGGTAACCGTGCCGGGTGTACAGCCGGCGGGCTTCGACGAGGTCCCGGCGGGTGTCCAGCCGCAGCACGGCTACCTGATGCCGGCGTGCGTGCTCCTCCAGGCAGTCAAGGAGCCGGAGGCCCAGCCCCCGGCGGCGAGCCGCGGGAACGACGAAGACACGGGTGACCTCAGCGGCGTGGCCGGGCAGCAGGCGGAGCCCGGCGCACCCGAGCGCACCTCCTCCCTTTTCCTTCGCGACCAGCAACAGGCCGCGGGGCGGCGTCAGGTCGTCGCTGGGGTCTTCGCTCATGGCCGCGGCGATCTCGTCGGCGGTCGCCGGGCGACCGTAGTATCTGCTGGCAACGTCGTCGAAGTACGCCCGCAGGAGCCAGCGCGCTTCCTCGGCGGTCGGCGGCGTGACGGCGACGGCAAGCTCCGGGTACCAGGCCACCACGACAGTATGCCCGGCGGTGCCGGCCAGTGCGCGTGCGGACCGTACCGGACTGCATTGCCGAAGTGCGCGGCCTGAAGTGGGCGGGCACGGAGCTGCCTGGCATCCGGATTGGGACCTTTCATCAGGACCAGCGCGTCACGTTCTCCGTGTGTCACGGCCACAACCCCGGGATTGTCATCGACTTGGCCGGCAGCAAATACGACAGGATGGTACTGACCGTCGACAACGCGGAGGAGATTGCGGCCCGCCTGTCCGTGCCGCACAGCTAGTGCACGGCAGGCGCTGCCGGGGCCGTTCCTGCCTGCAGCGGGGCACTGGCTCAGCGGCCGGCGCTCCGCACAATGAGCGCGAGAAACACAAGCAGCGCGGCTGCCATGACGGCGCCGCTGCCCCACAGGGGCGCCAGCACCTGCCACCAGGGCCACGAGACCACCCCGGCGAGCCTGAGCGCTATCAGCGCCATGGACAGCAAAGCGAGCAGATCCCAGGCGGCATTCCAGACCCGCCCGGCAAGCGACCGCGGGCGTTTCACCTGGATACTGAACACCACGAAACCAGTCTAATGGCCACCAGCGAACCGCACCACGCCAAGAACAGGCACGCCGACAGGAAGATCACTGAGTGCGGCTGGAATACCGTTCTCGGCCCCGCCGATCAGCTCGTGGGCGGTGCCGCAGTTCTCGCGGATTTTGCTACCGCATCTGGGGATACCGAGGCCGAGCTCGTCGCCGATACCCTGCCGACAGTCGCGGTCGCCGTCTCCGTGCCCGTAGCAACGGTAGCGATCACCTGGGTGGACGGGACGGTCACCACCGTCTATCCGCCCGAGCCTCCTGTGCGGTCAGCCAACGCAATCCCCATCAGCTGTCCGCGCGGGTAAGCTCCCGCGTTCCCGATATGGCAAGGAACGCGGTTGAGAAGGAGAGCCGACCCCGCTGTCCGGGGTCGGCTCTCTGTACTGGGGAGGGGCGGACAACCAGTCGCGCTCATTTACTTGCGCAGTTCCGCGGAACGCCAGCGGGCGATAGCCGACCAGGTTGGTAGGAATGCAAAGGCGGCGTTGGGTGAGCCCAAGCGATCGGGCACGCAACGGGGCAAGGCCTCATGATGCTTATCTACAGAGGGCAGAAAGCTGCTCTGCGCTGCGTAGAAGCCAAGTGCGCCAGGCAGGACTCGAACCCGCGACCCGCTGCTTAGAAGGCACAAACTGTCAACCGAGATGCTATCTTGCTATTTTCCATACTGCAAGGTGTTTGTCTAGTGGCGAGATGCACCTAAGCAGTATCTCCATCGCTTTTGGAGCAGCGTCTCTATCTGCGAGAGCCTGCAAGACTCAGACGGCGACGCCCCGAAGGCAAAGTGACCAGGCCCACAGGGCGTCATATCGCGGCATTACACTCTAGATCTTCTGCGTGGCCGTGCCCGTGCCCAGCATCTTTCCTCCCGCCTAACTTAGTCCTGAGGAAGACTACCGACGAACTTTATCTTTGCCAACTCGCGTGTTGACCACGCCGTCGTGCAGCGCTCGCTGTCAACCGCCCCTAGGACCCTTCCAACGGCCTCGGGTCGGCAAGCGACCTCAGATATAACTGTCATCTCCATAAACAGGACTTGCAGGAGATCGAAAGCAGCACGCCAAGTTTCAAAGGGACCCTCAATCGCGAGTAGACTTATTTGTCGACTCAAGCCCATAGTAGCCTTGGTTAGTTTCTTTTGTAGTTTGGAAATTTCTGCGTTTTCGTCGCCGAGCGCTTCATCTTCATGCCAACATCGGTACAAGATTTCTTCGATGTCGCTGAATGAATTCAAAAACGTCGCGTACGCCTCCTTTCTTCGCTCGATTCGCCCCTGTGAACGTTTCTCCTCACGCTCGGAAACCGCCAATGCTGCTTGCACTGCAAGCTGCTGAGTTTGCACCTTAAAGCTTATGAAACCTGCAATAAGGGCGCCTGTCAAAGTGGACACAGACGTGACGATCGCAACGATTACCGTGCTACTCACCCTGACATCAGTATCATATTTGCAAGAGAATTCCTACTGTCTGTTGTGGCCCGAATCACTTTCTCGCTTGCTCGCCGATTGCCCGAGCTGTCGGCGATGACCTGTGCAGACGTCGACCTTGCGCGGCCGAGCCCACCCTCAACCCGTCATTCCGCTGCTATCGGCCCACCCACGGGGGCGCAAGGCAAGCGCGACGGGCAAGCTGGAGCGCCCAACTAGCTGAACGACCTAATGGCCCGCGGCGCTTGGTCTGCTCGGTTTTGCCTGGGCCGACGGTGAGGGGATGGGCAAGCTTCCACCTCAGCCAACCAACGACCTCGACCAGGCGGCGGCGTCCATCCTGGAGTCCCCAAAAAATGCGTGAAATTAGGTTCAATAAGCCTAACTTGCCGCAGATCAAAGCAGCGTGTCAGGAAATTCCGTCGGAATCCGCATACGTAGCTCATGGTCGACGTCGCGTACAGTGAGAAGACCTGAATCCTGTGCCGTCTCCCTGGTCTGTGAGACGGGTGGTGAGAGATCTCACGCCTGGTTCTCGTGGGGCGCCTCGATTCCGGCAGTAGAAATCCGCGGTGGCGCTGTGCTGCCGGGTGCAGTCTGTCGGGTAAGGCAATGGAGGGATAATCATGGCAAAGACAAGGGATCCGGTAGACATTGTTGCCAGCATCCGGGGATCGATCGAAGTTAGCCCAAAGGGCTCGCGCCGGGTGCGCTGTAACACCCTGCGTGATCTGTTTGGCTTCGATGCCTGGACGGTGCCGCGCAAGGAGCGTGTTACCAGGCTTTTGGAAGATCAGGGCGTCCGCGCTCAGCCCACGGTGAGCGAAGCCGGGCTTCATGACTGGATAGTGCTCAGCCTGCCGGTGCTGCCAGCACCAGATGACTCCCGGCCGGACCCGAGGCCATCGCCGGAGTGGTTCGAGCACCTGATGTCAGTCCATCTTGATTCTGAGCGTGAAGTCGAGATGTTCTTCGCCAGTCCTCTGTTCCACGGCCTCGGCTACAGCGATGAGCATGAGGCCGCCGGGTTCCGGTTCTTCGTGTGGGAGGGCGTTACCCGCAAGCCGGTTGAGGCCGACCTCGTCTACTTCGAGGATGAGCGTCGGTCGCTTGACGATGGCGTGCCCTTGGTCCTGGTGGAGGTCAAGGGTTCTGACCAGCCTCCTTACGCGGGTGAAGGGCAGGCAAGGAGTTACGCCTTGTGGGTTATGCCTGCGTACTACGTCACGACGAACGGCGAGGCTGTCGTCGTCTACAACTATCAGGGCGCCAAGGGCAAGGACGTGAAGGTACTCGACTTCAAGCGATCCGAACTCCGTGAGCGATTCGATGATCTGTACCGCCTGCTCAACCCGAAGGCGGTTGCCGACGCGCGGCGGCCGAAGGCCGACCAACTCCAAGGGCCGCCGAATCCGTGATCCAGCCCGGCCGGCGCGCCGAGTTGGCCCCCCAGGGCCGCAGCTCGGCGCGGGCGGCCCGGGCGCGGTGCCGCGAAGCACCGCCGCCTTGATTAGAGGTACTAAGGGGTATTCCGCAACCGCTCAGCTTAGAGCCGTGCGGACCCGTGCGGCGAACTCGCGGACGCCTGCTCGGTCAAGCGCGTCAACGATGTCGTCTGACGTCATTGGAGGGCGGCGTTTGCCTGCGGCCATGCGTGTGAGCGTATCGAAAACCTCTGCGGGGAATTCCTCGTAGAGGGAGCAGAGATAGGCGTCTGGATTGACCACCGCGACCGCGTGATTCTTCATGAAGTCGCAGTTGAAGTCCTTCTCGTTCCAGGTGACCAGCGCTTCTACCTGTCCCGATACCGCGGCCGCCATATGTGCTTTGTCGTCAGGATCCGGACCGTCGACCTGGGCCACCAGGCTTTGATAGCTTTCTGCTGGAATGCGGGTGTCTGCGAAGAATTCCCGGATTGTGGCGGTAATCGCGGCAGCCGCGTCCGGGGAACGTTGACGCTCCCTGACTATGACGCGCTCCCACTCATCGAGAAGATCATCTGTCCACATCACTTCGTGGATCGCATCCTCGCTGAGGGCGAGCATGAGATCCATGACGGAGAACGGGAACAGAACGTTCGTGTCGATGAATACCTTGGCCACGAATAGTAAGCATAAGTACGGAAGGTCCGCTGTGGCGGCTATGTCCGCGATTCGCCGACGTCCCTCAGCCCTGCGTTCACGACGAGCCTGGAACGCGAGCACGTCTTCCAGCTTTATCCTGCGGTGGCGGCTCTCGGGCAGGAGTTCGGACGGTATGTCCCCGCGCTCAAGGAGCCTGGCCACGAAAGGACGGGACAGTCCGAGTAGTTCTGCGGCCTCGGCTGGCGTAAGGCTCACTTCGGCGGGGATCGTCATGACCGCCCGGCCCGCGGCCAGGTTGTTCGCGGCACTGACGACGAGCCGCAAGAGCGACGCAGGCAGGCTGATCTCCGTGCCATCGGCGGTACGCAGCACCAGTTCCCCGTCCCCGAGGTCCTCGCGTGCACTCAGGTCATCGAGGGCATCATGATCGGCGGGGACCGGATCGATCCGCATGGCTTGGCCAAGTACACCTGTCCGAGGCATTATCTCTCCCGGTATCTTAACTGGAATAAGTGTAACCTGAGGCCGAAGCGAAAGCCAGCCATAGTTACCCGCACGATGTCTCGCGGCAGAGGCGTCACGAACTCCCGCATACTGGCAGCGCGCTTACGGCCGACGCAGGCGCGGACTCCGGAGCTGGTCGAGCGCACGGGCCACAGCAGCACGCGAGCCGCGACGGCCTACCTGCAATCGGCCTGCGGTCGCCGGCACCTCGCCGATGCGGTTGGCGCTGCGGCCAAAGCCACGCTCAGCAGGGGCGCAACGCTCGAGGGCGGCCGCGCGGCCCCGGGCCCGGAAGTGGCACGCGGTCGCGTGAAGTGAACGCGTCGTCACACGTCTCTGCGGAGAGCGAAAAATCGCTCTAAGCTGCAAATATCAGGTGCGCCAGGCAGGATTCGAACCCGCGACCCGCTGCTTAGAAGGCTCTGGGTGCGGGTTTGCTGAGCGAGACTGACGTAGGTCGGCGGCGTGGCCGCTTGCCCGTGAGTGACTGTGAATCTCCCCGATTTACCGTCCGATCGGGCACGCAACGGGCACACCGTCTAGCCTGCTTGCGTATGCACACGTCGGCCTAGTCGATGGCCGGAACGCCGAGCGTCACGAGTATTCCGGTGGCAAGCCGACCCGAACCGCAGGACGCGCAGCGTCCGAGGACGCGGAAGCGTCGCGGCAGCACTTCTTTATCTCATGCCTGAGTGCTCTTGCCGTCGCTGGGTTATGAGCAGTACGACGCGCATCTCCGGCGTCTCCGGCGTCTCGCTGACCTGGGCGTCGGCTCGGCGGCCGTCGTCGGCGTCTCGCTCCGTCTCTCCCGTCCCTGTGAGTCTCGTTAGCAATCCCGTTAGCAAATACAGCCGCTGGGCTGCTGGTTCTCGCGTATCAGACAGCGGAACGGACACCGCGCGGGGCCCGCAACGCTACCTGTGACCGCGTCCGTGTCAGGGTGTCGATCCGCCCGTTCTGGTAGCGCTTTAGGGCCGATGACCTGCTGCTCGATCTGACGCGACCCTATCGACTCCCCTCGATTTACCCCCTTTGTCCCCAGTGCCTAGAAGCCTGCTGAAGATCTTGGTTGGGCACTGCGGCTGGGGATGTCGGGATGCGCAAGTCCCGGTCGTGCGTGGGCCGGGGAGGGGCCGGGGGGTTATGCGAGTGCCCAGGTGCCGTCGGTGGTGCGGGTGAGGCCGAGGTTGATGAGCCGGCGGAGGTTGAGGGCGGCGGCCCGGTGGTGGAGCCAGGCGTTGTTCTTGGTGATGCCGCGGTAGGGGACGCGGCGGTTGCCGCGGGCGACCAGCCAGGCGATGGCCCGCTCGACCGGGGGGCGCCACCGGCGGTACTCGTCTTGCCAGGCCGGGTCGGCGGCGGCGCGGCGGGCGGCGGCCAGCAGGGCGTGCTGGGGGTGGACGTTGAGGACCCGCCCGGTCTTGGAGGTGGTGCAGCGCTGGCGCAGCGGGCAGCCGCGGCACAGGGCCTTGAACTGGGCCTGGCGGTTGCCGTTGGCCTGGGGGCGGCCCAGGGCGACGGTGTGCCCGGCCGGGCAGGTGACCGTGCCGGCCTGGTCGTCGATGGTGAAGTCGTCGATGGTGAAGCCGCCGGGGACAGGCTGCGGCAGCGGGGGCGGCTTGATCACCGCCGCGTGGCCGCTGCTGGAGGTGCTCGCGCAGCTCGCCGGTGCCGTAGGCGGTATCGCCCAGGACGGTCAACGCCTCGTCCTCGCCGGCCAGCAGGCCGGCGGCGACGGCGGCCTCGTGGTTGCCCGCGCCCGCTGCCGGCGGTCAGCGCGACGGCGGTGAACAGCCCGGTCTCGGGTTCGAAGGACACGTGCGCCTTGAACCCGTCCTGGTGGCGGGTGCGGTTCTTGTGGATGTGCCGCGCTTCGGGGTCGATCGACGGAGACCACGCGGTCCGGCGCGGTGCGCCGGGCGATCCGCCACCGCCCGTCCGGCCCGTCAGAGCCCTCGGCCGGCTCCACGTCCTGGCCCGCGACCAGGGCCAGCAGCCCGACCGCGTTCGCGGCCTGGCTCGCCCGGCTGCTCGGGCAGCTGGTCCAGCAGGTCCAGCGCGTCGGTGACCAGGGCGTCCGACCAGGGCGGCCCGGGCCTGCCTCATCGTTCCAGGCGATCTTCGGCTTGCCCGGGTCCGCGTAGTCATGGGCGGTGCACCAGGCGGCCGCCGACCTCCGGCGCGCCGGGCACCTCGCGGATCACCCGGCGGACCGCGGCGACCAGCTGGGTGACGGTGTCCTGGGTGGCCACCGCGTCATCGAGCACCGTGGAGTCCAGCGCCCGCCGGTGCTTCCCTGCAGCACGCCCGTGGCCGCCACCACCTCCCGGACCTTCGCGAACAGCCGGTCCGGATCCTCCGAGCGCTGCCAGCCGCCGCCGGAAGTAGGTCAGCAGCGACGGGTCGAACGCCCGCATCCAGCAGCCCCAGCCCGCACGCGGCCTTCCACCGCAGGTCACACCGCAGCTCCTGCACCGTCTCGAAGTCCGACAGCCCGTGCAGCGCCTGCAGCACCACCGTCGCCGCCAGCACCTGCGGCGGCATGCTCGGCCGCCCGTTGGGCGAGGGGTACATGTCCGCGAACATCCCCGCCGGGAACAGCGCCTCCCGGTGCTCGGCCAGGAACGCGAACACGCTCCCCGCCGGGATCAGCTCCCGGCACGTCTCCCACACATCCGGCCCGGCCAGCTCCCAGGCCGCTCACCCTGCATACCTGGAACATGCCCGCCCGCAGCCAAACCGTCCCGTAATCAGCCAAGATCTTCAGCAGGCTTCTAGGGCCAATGTAGGGCTGGCCCTAGGGCCGCAGTCGCCTAGTAATAAGGCCAAGCGCGCATCCGCGCGGACCTCGCCCGGCTGGTCTGGCCGGCTCGCCCTAGGCTGATGGCGACGGGATGGGCAGGCTTCCACCCCAGCCCCCGACAACCCCGACCAGGCGGCAGGCGTCCATCCTGGCCCGAGGTCCCGCCGAAGGCATCGAAAGCATCCACACCACCATCAGCTGCCGGAACTACGGAACCACGCGTCGGTAGACGACTGCCCGGCCGTCACACCAAGCGGTGCCCGCGAGTTAGTGGACGAGATATAGGACCAGTCCGACGACAACACCTATGGCAATGCCCACCCCGGCCACCCAGAGTAGTCCCCGGCTTGAAGAACTCCGGGGCGGCGCAGAGGCAGGAGGAAATGGCGCCCTGGCCATCTGATGGATCAGACGTGGATCAGCAAATTGGCTGACTGGATCGTTCTCAGCTTGCTGATCCCCGGAGTCTGGCGATCCGACCATGGTTACCAGTATGCACCCGTCATGGACAAGAGCATAAGCACAACGCCGACTACCAGGCTGCCTACGCTGACCTGCCAGCGTTGAGCCTTACTAGCATGCAGGCGAGCGTTGCTTTCAAATGCCTGGACTCGGGTCGCCGCGATAGCTGCGAGTGCTAGCGCTTTAGGGCTCACGAGATACTCGGTGAATAGTTGCCGCGGGTCAGGAACATCCTGGTACAGCCGTATGGCGTAGGCCCACAGTCCGAAGCCAGCAGCCAGCGCGAAGCAAGCATACGCCAGTCCAGCCAATACAGGCTGGGTGTGCCGGGTAGCCAGGAACGAGGATGCCGCAGTCGCGTAGCCCACCAAGATCGCGGCTTTATTGTCGATGCTAGCTCCGGCGTCATACTGGCGTGCCAGGCTTGCGGCAATCTCAGCGTTGATCAGGTCTAGCGTGGCTGCGTGTTGCTGCAGGTTCTGTCGGGTGACCTCTCCCATGCGTAGGATTGTCCTCCAAGTTGGGACTGAAGCGATCAGCCAGATACATCTCAAGCGCTTAGCAGGTGCAGCCCGGCGTGCCGCGCCGGGTCGGCCCTCAGGGCCGCACGCCCGGCGCGAGTGCGGCGGACGCGGCGACACGGAGTGCCGTCGCCTTGATCCAATATGGCTCAACTCGGCAACGTTACTCTGGACACGCTAGACACGTGCCAGGTGCATGCTCAGGACCATGCACGCAGAGCGCGGCAAACGCCCGTGAGTGATCACCCCGGAGAGTCTGCAGGCTCAGTGCGCCACGAGGGCGCTGCTGTATCGCCCGCTCAGCGGGCAGAGAATGGAGGAGGTGTCTTTGGATCTAATGGCTTACTCGTAGTCCGAAAGGGCTGCCGAGGAAAATAGCATGCCAGGAAACCGGCGACCGTGCCCAGATGTCAAGGATGGTGCGTCGGGAGATCTGCGCGGCATGGTGAAAGCTGAATTGCCTGAATCCCAGTCTCCAGAAGGTGCCAACTCGACGCCCGCCGGAAAGACATCTGATAACCGGTGCCGACCTCTTCCGCAGGGTTTTGATGGACCTGCGGGAATCCTCCGGGGTGCTGGAGCGATGCCCTGTCAGGGTATTCAAGGAGACGAACGGGACACCTAAACCGCGCTAGATACGTACGGCAGTGATGAACGTGGGATCGCCTAAGGGGCGCGAGTCCTATGGCGACGGAGCGCCCGCGGTATCGCCGGGGTAACGTCCGGCCAATCTGGAGACCGCTAATGACGGACCACAGGGCGAAGGGGCGCAGGCGATGAACGGTTAAAGACCACGAGGGATGCGGAATGCAGGAAGCCGAAGTGGTGTTGAGCGTTCTCCGCGAGCGCGGCAGGAAAGGTCTGCCGCTCACGCAGCTTTACCGGCAGTTGTTCAACAAGGATCTGTACCTGCTGGCTTACGGGAAAATCTACTCCAACAAGGGGGCGATGACGCCAGGAGTCAACAACCAACCGCCGACGGCATGTCCGAAGGGAAGATCGACCAGATCACCGAGCTGATGCGGTACGAGAGGTATCGGTTCTCGCCGGCCTGCCGCATATATATCCTAAAGAACGGGAAGCTCCGCCCACTTGGACTGCCTTCATGGTCAGATAAGCTTGTCGGGGAAGTCGTGCGCCTCATCCTTGAGGCGTATTACGAGCCGCAGTTCTCTGGCCGGTCGCTCGGGTTCCGGAGGAAGCGAGGGTGCCATACCGCATTGCGGGAGATAGAAAGCACCTGGACCGGGACCGTGTGGTTTGTTGAGAGTGACATCTCCGACTGTTTCGGATCGCTTGACCATGAGGTTATGCTGTCCGTTCTAGCGGAGAAGATGCAGGACCAGCGGTTTCTCCGGCTTATGCGAAACATGCTGAAAGCCGGGTACCTTGAAGACTGGGAATACCACGACACGCTCAGCGGATGCCCGCAAGGCGGCGTGTTTCACCCGATCCTCAGTAACATCTACCTGCATAAGCTGGATGAGTATGTCGAGAGGGAACTTATCCCGCAGTACACGCGAGGGAAACTCCGCAGGCGAAACCCTGAATACGTCAGGGCGGAGTGGCGGAACAGGAGCGCGCGGCAGCGCGGTGACCGGGCGGAAGCCCGGAAACAGCGACAGATAATGCGCTCACTGCCCTCGACCGACCCGATGGACCCAGGCTACCGGCGGCTGTCTTATGCCCGTTATGCCGACGATCATATTCTGGGGTTCATCGGGCCGAAGGCCGAAGCCGAGGAGATAAAGGAGAAACTGGCCCGGTTCCTGCGAGAGACCCTCGCCCAGGAGCTTAACCAGGATAAGACCCTGATCACCCATGCGCGCACCAGCGCGGCACGGTTCCTCGGATACGAGATCAGCGTCCAGCACAACAGCACGAAAATAACCGGCGGCCGCCGGTCGGTCAATGGGGTAATCGCGCTGAAAGTGCCCAGAGACGCGATCAGGGCCAAGTGCGCCCCGTACCGGAAAAAGGGAAAACCCTGGCAGCGGCCCCGGCTCCAGAACCAGTCCGACTACGACATAGTGCGGATATACGGAGCCGAGTACAGGGGCGTCGTGAATTACTACCTGCTCGCCCGGAACACGTGGAGGCTTGGCACCCTGCGATGGAACGCCGAGACCTCTATGCTGAAGACCCTGGCCGCGAAGCACCGGTGCACTGTCGCCCAGGCCGCCTACCGCTATAAGGCAAAGGCGGCCACGGCTGGCGGGAAGCTGACCTGTTTCGAGGCCAGATTCCGGCGCGAGGGTAAAGACGACCTGGTAGCACGATTCGGCGGGATATCCCTCAGGCAGAATCGGCGGGCGGTTATCACCGATCCCGCCCCGGTCCCTTTCCGTGCCCCGCAGAAAGAGCTGATTGTCCGGCTCCGGGTGCGGCAGTGCGAGTTGTGCGAGCACGGGACGACAGTGGACGTCCACCAAGTCGCTAAACTTGCTGACCTCGGCAAAAAGGGACCGGATCAGCCCGCGTGGGCGGCCCTCATGGCGAAAATGCGGCCCAAGACGCTTGTCGTCTGCGCAGCCTGTCATGACTGGATTCACGCGACTCCTGTCGCGGACGCGGCATAAATCGCGGGAAAGCCCGGTGCCTGGAAAGCGGGCACGCCGGGTTTGGAGGGAGGCTGCACGGAAAAGATCCGTAATCCTTAAATAGGAGCGGAACCTCGCCGTGCAGCCCACCCTACAACCTGGAAGGATGAGGGTCCATGGCGGCGCAGAGGAAGTATCCGGAGGAGCTGCGGGAACGCGCGGTGAAGGCGGTTCTCGAGGTCCGGGAGCGAGAAGGCAGGGGACACGGCGAGATCGCCCGCGTCGCAGATCAGCTGGGCGTTCACCGCGAGGCATTGCGGTCTTGGCTGCAGCAGGCCGAAATTGACGGCGGAACGCGTCCGGGAATGACGACGGACGACAAGAAGCGGATCGCGGAGCTGGAACGCGAGGTTCGCGAGCTTCGCCGCGCGAATGAGATACTAAAAGCTGCCAGCGCTTATTTCGCGAGGGAACTCGACCCCAGGCTTCCGCGCTAGTTGAGTTCGTTGATGAGTATCGTGGCCTGTTCGGTGTTGAACCGGTCTGCGCGGTCTTGGAGTTCCCCGTTTCTTCGTATTATTATGCGAAGAAACGTCAGGCGGAGCCGTCGGCACGGGAAATCCGTGATTCTGCCATGAAGGTTAAGATAATGGAGGTGTGGGCGAGCAGGAAGGGCCGGAAGGTTCTCGGTGCGCGAAAAGTCTGGCTGCTGTTGAATGGTGATGGTATTCCGGTGGCGCGGTTCACGGTGGAGCGGTTGATGCGCGAAATGGGAATCCGCGGCGCCGGGAGCAGGCGGAAGCGGCCGCCGACGACGTTGCCGGGTGATCCGGCGGAGCGTCCTTCTGACCTGCTGGATCGGCAGTTTCACGCGGCGGCGCCCAATCGGCGGTGGGTGGCGGACATTACCTATGTGCATACGCGGGCCGGCTGGGTGTATACCGCGTTTATCATGGACTTGTTTGCCCGGCGGATTGTCGGGTGGCAGGTTGCGGACCATCTGCGTGCCGAGATTGCGCTCGACGCGCTCGAGATGGCGGTATTCGTGCGCCGGGACGAGGACCTCGGCGGCCTGGTTCATCATTCCGATCGCGGCGTGCAGTATACGGCGATCCGGTACGCGGAGCGGCTTGCGGGAGAAGGGGCGGTCCGGTCGGTGGGAAGTAAGGGTGATTCGTACGATAATGCCGCCGCAGAAGCGCTGAATAGCCTGTACAAGCGTGAGCTTATCGACCCGAAGAACGACTGGGAAGGTGTCGATGACGTGATGCTCGCAACGATGGACTGGGTGCAGTGGTATAACGAGGAGAGAATCCACTCATATTCCGGTGACATGCCGCCAAAAAAGTACGAGGATATGTACTATGCGGCGCTGGAATCTGGTAAACTAACAATCAGTTCGCAGATATAGCGGCCTCCAGACTTGCCGGGGCGAACCAGAGTTCCCACGAATTCATGGCTGTGGCTCCGGAGGCAGTCTCACAGCCCTGGTGCTACGTGCAGTGAGTGCGGTTTCGCGACTTGGTCGACTGTGCAGTTCGGAGCGTATGGCTTCCATGAGAGCCGCATCCCTCCTACTGGCCTCTTCCATCGCCGGCCTAATGCGCTGCTCTGCACTCAGGGCATCGGCCGTGGTCGGACCTTCGGCATCCAACCCAACATTGGCTCTAATCCACTTCCAGTTCTGGAATGTTTCCCTGAAAATGCCGATAGCCCGCTCCAATGCCAGGACAGCGTCAAGCGCCGAGTGAGATGCGTAGGCGTGCAAGCGCGCCTGAATCTCACGCCACTCCGATGTCTGTATACCGGCTAGCCAGTCCTCAAGTTGCCGTTCAGCTTCGTCGACGAACCGGCCGGTATGGGCCATGTACTCCCGTTGGGTCTGCGTTCGATGCAGGAAGCGCAAGGTATCGACGTACGTGTCGGCGCGCTTGCTGCTGCCAGGCGAGCCTGCGCCTAGCGGTGCGTCACTCGCCCGCGCGACCGGGTACAACGCGCTGACCTGCCGTAAAGCGATTCGTGCCCTTATTCAAGAAGGAGCGCTGGTCCCCGGTCCTAGCCCAGGTGCCCGGCCCCGCGTCCGGCCGCGTGGCTCTACGCGCGGCGAGCGGACCCAAGTCAACGCCGCGCGTGCCCTGTCGGCTGCTCTCGCGTCCCGCCGCCGTGCCGCTGGGCTGACGCAACCACAGCTCGCCGCGATCACCGGCATGTCGGTTACCAGTATCGGCCATTGCTAGCGGCCACGTGAAAATACGGGTGTGCGGTCAGTTAGCTCCTGGTTCGCGGCCATCGTTTCTCCAGTCTTGCGGCCATTTATGGCCTGGGTGGCTGGTCTTGTTCTGTGCCGGCTCACGGCGTGTCGTGATGCAGGCGGTCCCTCCGGTGTGGATGGGTTTGAGGTGGTTCGCCTTACCCATCGGTGTCCGGAGGGACCCATGACCAAGTCTGGCAGGGAAGTTATGGAGATTTTCGAGGCGTTCGACCTCACGGGGACGGCCTGGTCGGCTGCGCAGCTGACCGGGTGCGATGCGAAGACGGTCGCCCGTTACGTGGCGATCCGGGATGCCGGCGGTGACCCGCTGGCGAAGACGGCGAGGCCGCGGCTGATCGATGAGTTCATGCCGAAGGTCGAGGAACTGGTTGACCGGTCGAAGGGGAAGATCCGGGCGGACGTCGCCCATCGCAAGCTTGCCTCGATGGGCTACCGGGGGTCGGAGCGGTCGACCCGGCGGGCGGTCGCGGAGGTGAAGCAGGCCTGGCAGGCGGGCCTGCGAAGGCGCTACCGGCCGTGGATACCGGAACCGGGGATGTGGGTGGCAGTGGGACTGGGGCGACGGCCCGCGGATCGGGGGCCGGAAGGCCCAGCTGTTCTGCGCGTGGCTGGCCTGGTCCCGGTTCCGGGTGGTTATCCCGGTCTGGGACCAGCAGGCCGGCACCCTGACCTGGTGCATCGACCAGGCGCTGCGCGCCGTCGGCGGCGCGCCGACCTACCTGCTGACCGACAACGCGCGCACCGTCACCATGGACCACGTCGCCGGGATACCCGTGCGGCACCCGGAGATGGTCGCGCTCGGCCGGCATTACGGCTGCAAGGTGCAGACGTGCGTGCCGTTCGACCCCGAGTCCAAGGGCGGCGTCGAGGCGACGGTGAAGATCGCCAAGGCCGACCTGGTGCCCTCGGGGGCGAACCTGCTGGACGCCTACGGCAGTTTCGCGGACCTGGAGGAGGCCTGCCGCGAGTTCTGCGGCCGGGTCAACGCCCGGGTCCACCGCGAGACCGCCGCCGTTCCCGCGGACAGGCTGGCCGCCGAGCGGGAGATGCTGCACCCGCTGCCGGACGAGCCTTACGCGCTCGCGCTGGGCGAGGAGCGGCTGGTCGGCGACGACCAGGCAGTCCGGTTCGGGTCGGTCCGCTACTCCACCCCGCCCGGCCACGCCGGCACCAGGGTGTGGTGCCGGGTCGCCGGGGAGGAGCTGGTGGTCACCGCCCGCACCGGCCGCGGGGCGGCCGAGATCGCCCGGCACCGGCTGTCGACCCCGGGCAGCCCGTCGATCTGCGACGAGCACTACCCGCACCACCCGGGCGGGAACGGGCCGCGCCAGCCCCGGCCGAGGCCGCGGACCGAGGCCGAGGCCGCGTTCCTGGCGATCGGCGACGGCGCGCAGCGGTGGCTGGCCGAGGCCGCCGCCTCCGGCGCGCAGCGGATCCGCTCCAAGATGGCCCGCGCCGTGGAGCTGGCCTCGGTGGTCGGCGCGGGAAGGGTCGACGCGGCGCTCGGGCTGGCGGCGATCGCCGGCCGCTTCGCCGCCGGCGACCTGGCCTCGATCGTCGACCACCTGGCCGCCGAGCGCGCCCCCGGCGAGGTCGTCATCGCCAGCGAGGCGCACTCGGCCCAGCCCGGCACCTCCGGCTGGGCCAGGCTCGGCGGGCAGCAGGAGGCACAGTGAGCGCCGGCCCGGCCGGCCCGTCGAGCTGTCCCGGCGTGAAGCCGACGAGCTCGCCGAGCTGATGAGCGATGCCTGCACGCAGGTAATCGTGTTCGGCCGGGACCTGGCGGTGGCCGCGAGGCTGCGGCAGGCGGCCGTCTTCCTGCGGCTGCGCCACCGCGACGGCCTGACCCTGAAACTGACAGGAGAGCGATCGTGACCAGCCCTGATGACCAGGACTTCGTGCTCGTGCCGGCCGCGCAGGCCCGGCGTGTCCCGGACCTGCTCGGCACCTGCGAGCAGATCCTCTCGGCGCTGCGCGCCCGCGGCCAGCGGCGCGGCCTCGCCCCAGCCGACCTCGAGCAGCTCGCCGGCCTGGTGCCGGCGGCAGCTCCGCGGACCTGGCCGCCCGGCTGGACGCCGCCCAGCGCGAGCTCGCCGCCGCCGTGCTCGCCGGGCAGGCACGGTGACCGCCTTCGCGGCCCCGCCGCTCCCAGCCGAGCTCGACGCGCTCCTGCGCCGGATGCGCCTGCCCTACATGCGCAAGGCAGCCCCCGACGTGCTCGCCACCGCCCGCGCCCAGCGATGGGAACCCGCCGAGGTCCTGCGCGTCCTGCTCGCCGAGGAAGTCACCGGCCGCGACGCCGCCACCCGGCGGATGCGCCGCCAGAGCGCCGCGTTCCCGTCCGGGAAGACGTTCTCCTCCTGGCGGCCCGAGGAATCCTCCATCCCCGAGGCCACCCAGAACGCCCTGATCACCCTGGAATGGATCGGACGGGCAGAGAACCTCGTCATCGCCGGCCCGTCCGGCACCGGCAAGAGCCACTTCGCCGAGGCCCTCGCCCACGCCGCGATCGAGAAGGACCTGCGCGTCGCCTGGTTCACCCTGGAGACCCTCACCGCCGCGATCGGCAAGGCCAAGGCCGACGGATCTGTGGCCCGGACCGTCGCCCGGATCTGCCGCAGCGACCTCGTCGTCGTCGACCTATCCGGCGTCCTCAGCCACCCGTCCGTAACGTCGGACAGCGTGGCCTGAACTGCTGTTTCCGCACGTCAGCGTGTCGATATCCAAGCGTCCCACACTGACGTCGGCGACGTCGGCATGATGGCCGGCCATGGGGGTGCAGCGCATACTGCTCGACGGGCAGCGGACCTGGACGGTGACGGGGGAGGATCACCTTCCGGCCGGCCCGGTCGAGGAATACCTTGAGTTCCTGCGGGTGGCCCAGCAGTCCTCGCCGAACACGGTCCGTTCCTATGCCACGTCCCTGGCCCGCTGGTGGGAGTACCTGACGACGGCGGGGACGGCGTGGGACGAGGTCGGGCTGCCGTTCTTCGTCTCGTTCGTGTCCTCGTTGCGGACCGGGCTTCCCGCCGGGGTGTCCCGGCTCCCGGCCGCCGCTGACATCGCGGGCCCGTCGGAGTCGACGGTCGCGGCACGGGTCACCGCCGTGCTGTCGTTCTACCGTTATCACGCTGATGTTCACCAGGTTCCGGTCGCTGACCGTCTTTACCGGCCCGGCGGGCGGGCCGGCCGTTATGTTCCCGGGCTGGCGCATCTGCAGCGCGGCCGGCAGCAGCCTGGTCCCGCGGTCCGGCTCCGCCGCACGGCGGCCGGGCCGGTTCCGCTGCTGACCCCGGCGCAGGTCGAGGCGATCCTGGACGCGTGCGCCCGGCGGGACGCCGGCGTCCGGGCAGTGGACCGGGTCGGTCCGCGACCGGCTGCTGTTCGCCGCCCTGGCGGAGACGGGGATGCGGCTCGGCGAGCTCTTGTCGACGCGTCACCGCGACTGGCATGCCGGCCGCGGGGGCACCCCGTTCGTCGAGGTGATCCCGCGGCAGGACCATCCGGCCGGGGTGCGGTGCAAGAGCAGCCGCTACCGGCGGATCTACATCAGCGACGAGCTGGAGCGCCTGCACAGCGAGTACGTCTGGCAGCTGTGCGACGCCGGCGCCCACATGGAAGTCGACCTGGCGGGCCATTTCGTGCTCGTCAACCTCCGCCGGGGCCGGTGGCTGGCCCCGATGCGGCCCGGAAACCGTCTATGACAAGGTCGCGTCCCTGAAGCGCAGCCTCGGGGACGCGGTCCCGGCGGGCTGGACGCCCCACTGGTTCCGTCATACTCATGCCTCGGCTCTTCTGCTTTCCGGCGCCCGCGAGCATGTCGTGATGCGCAGGCTCGGTCACGCCGACATCCAGACCACTTTGAACCTCTACGGCTGGGTGAGCGAGGACGCCGAGCTGCGGGCTCTCGCCGACTGGCGCAGCTTCTGCTCCGGATGGCGCGGCTGGGACGGCGGCGCCGGTGAGTAACCCGCCCCGTCACCTGCAGGCGGCCGGCGGCGGGGAAGACGTGCTGGCCGCGAGCGCCGCCCTGGCGGCCGGGCTTTCCGCCCCGTTCACCGGGACGGCGTTCGACCCTGCCGATCCGGTACTGGCCGAATTCTGCGCCGCCGGACTCGCCGGCCGTGCTGCGCACGGACGGGCTGCCGCTGCCGATGCAGCGGGAGATCTCCTGGTGGCTGGCTTCCTGCCACGCGAGCGGGGAACGCGTCATCGACACCACGGACTGGCGCCGGTGGACGGCCACCGCCCTGGATGTCACCGCCGCGGACCCGCAAGTGTCCTCGTTCGCGGACCTGTCCCTGGATGAGTGGATGGCGGCGTGGGCGAGGAAGTTCCACGCTGACCACGGCCGTCTTCCGGCGCCGGGCAGCCCGGCAGCGGGCGGCGAGCGCGCTGATCGCGGGCTGCTGCGCCTGCTCGCCGATCCGCTACAGCGGCAAGCCATGGTGGCAGCACGACGTGTGGTGCCTGCGGTTCGACCCGCGGATCCCGCGACCGGGAGCACGAGCCCCGCGGCGAGTCCTCGGTCCGCTGGGACGACATCGAGCCCCGCTGGCTGCGAGACGGGTTCACCTTCTAGCTGCACCTCCAGCTTGAGTCAGGCCAGCTGACCTGGTCATCAGTCGCGCCATGGCACGTGTTCGCCGCCCGGTTCAGCGAGTTCGTCGGTCTCCCGCGCGCATCGACGCACCCGGCCCTGACCGGGGACCCGGCGGGGCTGCGGCCCCTGATGCTGGACTTCCGGGCGTTCCTGCGCCAGTGGCGGCGGGGAACTGACCGGGCATGAAGAAGACGGGCGGGCCGCTGGACGACCGGTCGGTCGCCTGCACCCAGCGGGTCATCGGCAACTTCTACCGGGCGATGCACGACTACAAGGCCGAAGTCGCCGCCGTTGACGGCGATGACCGGTGGCTGAACCTGACCGATGCCCACGCCCGGCTCTACCGGCCCGGCGAGTTCTTCACCGAGCGCGTCATCCAGGAGGCCGACGAGCGCAACTACATCAGCGACGCCGACCTGTCGAAGATGCTGGCCTGCATCGAGCTGCTCGGCCTGCCCCGCAGACCAGTCGATGACCATCACCTGCGACGGCCGGCCAATTGAGGTCGCCGGGTTCGGGCAGCCCGCGACGATGCGGGCCTGGCTGATCCAGGCGCTCACCGGCCGGCGGGCATCGGAGATACTGCTGATGGACTTCGACCCCCTGTCGCCGGTCCCCGGCCTCGACCCCGCCGGGGTCCCCGAGGGCGGGATGGTGGCCCGGCTCCGCTACCAGCAGACCAAGGTCGACGGCGCCCCCAAGACCATCCTGGTCGGCGCCGACGTCGTCCGAGATCGTCCGGGAGCAGCAGGAATGGGTCCGCCAGCGGTGGAACCTCGGGCCGGCCGGGCACCGCCGCGCTACCTCTTTCCCCGGCTGACCGGGAACCGGAAGGCCACCCGGGCCTGGGAGACCGGCCACTACGACCTGATGCTCCGCCAGTTCAGCGACGCAGCTCGGCCTGCGCGACGGCAACGGCCTCGAGCTGTCGTACTCCCGCAGCCACCGGCTCCGCCACACCAAGGCCACGACCCTCCTCAACGCAGGCGCCCCGATCCACGTCGTCCAGCGGTATCTCGGGCACCGGTCACCGGAAATGACCATGCGGTATGCCGCGACCCTGGCCAGCACCGCCGAGCGCGAGTTCCTCGCCATGGTCAAGATCGGCCGCGACGGCCGGCAGACCGGCATGGACCGCCGCGACATGCTCGACATCCTCCAGCTCGACCGCCGCACCGACCGCATCCTGCCCAACGGCTACTGCCTGCTGCCCCCGGTCCGGTCCTGCGACAAGGGAAACGCCTGCCACGGCTGCGACCACTTCGCGACCGACCGCAGCCACCTGCCCGAGATCCGCCGCCAGCTCGCCGCCACCGAGCAGCTCATCCAGCAGCGGCAGGAACAGCACGCCGCCCGCTACGGGGAGCCGATGAGCGACTCCAACATCTGGCTCGAACAGCGCCATGCCGAAGTCCGCAGCATGCGCCTGGAGATTAGCGCGCTGGAAGCCCTCGGCGACGATACCGCCGTCGTCCGCGGCCCCGGCGTCTGCGGCCGGGCCGGCTACCAGGACGACAGCGCCCGGTGAACATCGCCATCACCCCGAGACCGGAAGCACCGTGCACCGCGCACCGCCGACGAGCGCCGCGCCGCCGCGCTGCGCCAGGCCGCGCAGGCCAAGCGGCAGGCCGCCGTCACCCGCGCCGAAACCGCGATCCGCGCGCTCATCAAGAACAAGCAGGACATTAACTTCCGGTCCGTCGCCCGCGCCGCCGGAGTCAGCCTCGACTTCCTCTACGGCAACGATGACCTCCGCACCCGCATCGAGAAGCTCCGGGACCAGCAAGAGCCCGCCCTGTCCCGGATCCCGGACCGGAACGCGCGGACGGCAGCGACATCGTGCACATCCTTACCGAGAAACTCCGCCGCGAACGCGACACGCGGCGAACCGCGGTCAGCCAGCTCGAGGAACAGCTCGCCGCCGCCCACGGCGAGCTCCTCCGCGCTCCGCCGTCTCCTCCAGCAGCACGGCATCAGCACCAGCCTGAGCCACCTTCCAGACGCCGTCCGGAACGTCGCTCACCTGCGAAAACTCGACAAAAGTTTGTTCGAACGCCAGATAAATCGACGACATCGGCATGCTGCCCGCCGGCCAGGACGCCGCCGAGGCGTTCTACCGCATCACCGACGCCGCCTACGAACGACGCATCCGTCGCGGTGACCAGCAACATTCACCCGTCCGGATTCGACACCATCATGCCGAAGACCCTCGCCACCGCCACCGTCGACCGCCTGCTCCACCACGCCCACCTAGTGCTGACCAACGGCGAATCGCACCGCCTCGCCCAGGCCCTCGCCGGCAAAGGGGTGAGCCCGCTTGAGACTTAACCCCGCCCGCCGGGAGAACACGCGGCCACCCGCCAGGAAAACTGGTGACCACCAGCCCGGACAAAACCCGACCACCCACCCGGATTTCCCAATGGCCGTTGACAGGCCATGCCGGGACCGCCCGCCTGTGGCAGTCACGTCGCTTCTGGGAACTCGTCGACAAGGGACTCCGCGCAGGCGGGGAACTCCTGGCCCTGCACGACGCCTACCGGACCGCGGCGATTCTCGCTGACTCTGCTACCGCATCTGGGGATACCGAGGCCGTGGCTACCGCCGATATTCTGCCGACAGTCGCGGTGGCCGCCTCCGTGCCCGTGGCAGCGGTAACGATCACCTGGGCGGACGGGACAGCCACCACCGTCTACCCTCCGGAGACTCCCGGGCGGCCAGCAGGCGCCACCCCCGTTAACTGGCCGTGCGGGTAAGCTCCCGCGTTCCCGATATGGCAAGGAACGCGGTTGAGAAGGAGAGCCGACCCCCACCGTCCGGGGGTCGGCTCTCTGTACTTGGGGAGGGGCTGGCAACCAGTCGCGCTCATTTACTCGCACAGCTCAGTGGAACGCCAGCAGGCAATAGCCGATCAGGTTGGTAGGAATGCGAAATGGCGTCAGCTCGTGCAATTACCTCACCGCAGAGAACATCAGCCCCTAGGTGAGCGACTGGCAACAAGTGGCTTGAGTTGCTGTCCTGGGATTAGGCGTCGATATAGATAGTTTGGCTAGCGAATCCCACTTTGGCTACCCAGACCTTTAGTTTGCCAGGGTAAGAATTAAGCGCGTAGGATCCGGCAGACCAGATTTGGCGCGCCGTAACTGAGGTTACGGTCAGAGACCAGAGTCAGTAGCCATCAGCGACCATGCGTAGGTCTTGATGGTCACGCGGACCGTGGCTCAAGGTTGTTGGCCGGCGGTCGCCCCGATGGCGCGTCCGGCCAGCAGGTTGCCTGCGAACCCGGCGATCTGAAAGGCGAGTCCGGCGTGGGCCCGTTTGTGGGGGGTTTCTGTGCTCGCAACCTGGAGGACGAGGGCGAGCGTTTCCTCGGCAAGCTCGGCGGCCCCTGCCAGTCCCCACGCATGTCCCTCTGTCACGAGGTGATTCATGGTGATGGCGGCGTGGCGGTGCTCGCCGCCGATCGCGAGGGCAACCTCGCCGTCGTTGGGCTGGTGTGCCTGCGGCACGACGTCGTAGGCGGGGCTGAGCGTCATTGACCCGTCGGCAGGGTGGAGCAGGGAGAGGTTCTTCGCGTGCATGTCGAGGTTTCCCACGGCCGCGGAAACTACGACCAGCTTGAACAGCCGCTCCAGCGAATTGCCGTCCCCGGTAGCAGAGAAGACCCGGGCGATGCGCTCGAGGCTTACTTTTCCACCGTACTTCTGGTATTTCTGATTGCCGGCCGCGCCGAGGACTTGGTTGAAGTCTTCCTGGTGAACGCGCCCCTGAGGGGCATGCGGGGAACGGTCATATCGCTCGATCACGACGGCTGGCACGCCATCGAACTCTTCGATCCATGTCGAGAAGGCGGAGAGCCCGGCGGCCCGCGCGAAGCGCGCCCCGAACTCCTCGTCGTAAATGGAAGTCGGGTAATCCCGTGACTCCGGTTTAAGGATATGGGTGGACGGCCAGCCGTCGATCACCCGGTTCCAGGCTTCCCCGGTTCGAGCGAGCACGATCTTGTCCTGGACTCCGGCCAGTGAGGTCTTGCCGCCGACGGGCTTGTTCCCTAGTGGGTTGTCCTGGACGTGCTGCAGCAGGCCAGCCACCCCGGCGCTTGTCAGTGGTTCCAGTGCAGGCTGCTTCGGCTCGCCCGTGACATTGGGGTCCCAGATCTGGAGAGCGCCGGCGACATCCCGGCCGTAGCTGCGCAGCAACCCGATGACGTCCTGCTCAGCAAGGCCCGTCTGCTGCGCGAGGCGAGTCAGCATCCTGCCCTCGGGCAGCAGCTCCCGAAAGAAGTTCTGCCGCCGCTCCTTGCGTGACCGCACTGCCACTACGGTCAGCGGGATCGCCACCGACAAGACGGGGCTGTCGATGCCGAACCGCTCGACCGCGGCCGCATCCGGCAGGAAGTCGAATGTCCGCCACGTCCCGCTGAGCACTCCGGCCCGCGTCCCGTACAGTTCGACGACCAGGTCAGACATGCTCATCGCGCGGCGTGATCGTTGCCGTCAGTTCCATCCCGGTCTCGCGCATCATCGCGAAGAGACGGTCCATGACAATCGACGGCTTGCCCGCCTCAAGCTCCCAGACGTACTTCTGCGTCGTCCCCAGCCGCCGGGCGAGCTCCCGCTGGCTCAGCCCGGCCACCAGCCGGGCTTGCTGCAAGATGCGCCCGAGCGACTCGGCGCTGGTGACCTTCCCCGTATACGCCATCCGCCGCCTCCTGACTTCACTATCGAAGTCAGAATACTTGACTGCCATATTGAAGTCAAGCTAGGTGACGTGGATTTCAACGTCTGACCATAGGAGCTGACTACCATGCGGGCTGCGCACAGGACCCTCCAGAGCCCGTGATTCCGCCGCTGGACATGAGGGAGGAGGATCTTGCGTATCCGGCCCGCGTCGTGGATGCCATCAGCACGCCCTCAGGCCATTGAGGTACGTGGCGAGCAGCCGGTGGCAGGTCGCGTCCCAGTCCGGGTCGGGTTGCCGGGGCTGGGCGAGCATCGCTCCGAAGACGACGATGTCGCGCGGAGTCACGTCCTGGCTGATCGTTCCGTCGGTACGGCCGCGTTCGATGATCCGTTGCACGGCACGGTGGACCTGGTCGCGCACCGCCAGGGTTTCCGGGGCTGTAACCAGAGGCCCGCCATGCAGTGGCAGCACGAGTTCGTTCCGCTGCGCTATTGCGGCTGCGATGAAGTGCCGCAGCGCGTCGCCGGCTGTCGTGCCGCTTTCAGCTGCCTGCACGTTCGAGAGCACCTGCTCGAAGGAACGGTGGGCAAGGAAGTTAAGCAAGTCCTCGCGGGTCCGGAAGTGACGGTAGAGCGTCCCGATGCCGACACCCGCGTCCGCCGCGATGGTCGCCATGGGAACGTGCGTGCCCTCCCTGTGCACGGCTGCTGTCGCGGCGCGGACGAGGGCCTCATGGTTGCGGGCCGCGTCGCGGCGCTGCTCGTGCGGACGGGGCTTGCTCGCGACTGCCATGACCTCATTGAAGCCGTCTCTGCCGAGAACGGCTATAGTTAAGCGGACGAAAACCTCCGGATTGACGGATCGAGGTGGTGGCGCGCTCACTGGAGGACTTCCCCGCCAGGCTCGACCGGCAGGCCCGCACCCGTCAATACGCGAGGAGACAGCATGCCCACCCAGCCCACGCCCGTGCCGCCCGACGACCTGTCACGCGAACTCACCGTCGCACGCCCGGACCACGACCAGAGCCTGCCGCACATCGGGCTCGTCGGCGACACCTACACGATCCTCGTCACCGGCGAGGACACCGCCGGGAAGTACACGCTCATCGACATGCACGTGCCCCCGGGCGGCGGTCCGCCGCCGCACCGGCACGACTTCGAGGAGATGTTCACCGTCCTTGACGGCGAAGTCCAGGTGACCTTCCGCGGCCAGACGCTCACCGCCCGGGCCGGGGAGACCATCAACGTGCCGGCCAACGCCCCGCACGCGTTCACCAATGCCGGGGACAAGCCGTCGCGGCTGCTGTGCCTGTGCGCGCCCTCAGGGCAGGAGGAGTTCTTCACGCTGGTCGGCCAGCCCGTCGCCACCAGGACGCAGGCGCCGCCGCCGCTCGACGCCGATGCGCAGGTGGCCTTCATCGCCAGGTCGAAGGCGCTCGCGCCCGAGTACAAGACTGAGCTGCTTCCGCCGCCTGGCGCGGAATAAAGGACGGATGCCGAGATGACCTTCACGCTGGACCCGCAGGTGGCCGCGGTCCTCGCCGCGGCGATTGAACGCAACGGCCCGCCGCCCGCTCCGCCGGTCGGGGACGTCGCCGGCCGCCGCGTCGCGCTCGACGCCATGCTGGACTACTTCAACAACCAAGCGCAGCCAGTTGCCGGCAAAGTCGACATCTCCGACCACAGTGTCACCGCGCCCGACGGGGCCACGCTGCTCGCGCGGTGGTACCGGCAGCCGTCGAGCGAGGACACGGCGGCGGTGCTGTACTTGCACGGCGGCGGGATGATCGTCGGCTCGGTGCCGATCTTCGACGGGCCAGTCTCACGGTACGTGGCCCGTACCGGCGTCTCGATGCTCTCCCTGGAGTACCGGCTCGCACCAGAACACCCCCATCCCACGCCGGTCGAGGACGCCTACGCCGGGCTGGCCTGGCTCGCCGGCCACGCCGCCGAGCTCGGCATCGACCCCGGCCGCATCGCGGTCATGGGCGACAGCGCGGGCGGCGGGCTCGCCGCCGGCACCGCCATCTTGAGCCGCGACCGCAACGGCCCGGCGGTGGCCCGCCAGCTGCTCATCTATCCGATGCTCGACGATCGCACGACGACGCCCGACCCGTACATCGCGCCGTTCGCCGGGTGGTCCTATGACGACAACATCACCGCCTGGAACGCCTTGCTGGGAACAGGGCACGAGGACCGCCAGATCGACCCGTCGGCCGCGCCGGGACGGCTTGAGGACGCTGCCGGCTTGCCGCCCGCCTACATCGAGGTGGGGCAGCTGGACATCTTCCGCGACGAGGACATCCGGTACGCCCTCACACTCAGCCGGGCGGGCGTGCCGGTCGAGTTCCATCTGCACCCCGGCGTGCCGCACGAGTACGACGCCATCGCCTTCGACGCCGACGTGTCGCGTCGTGCGCTAGCCGACCGCGACCGCGTGCTGCGGAGCCTGTGAAACCGGTAGCCACCAGACACCCGCGACTCACGAGAGGACAGTCGTTGACTAGCCCGGCTGACGAGTTCAACCAGCGCGCCATCGCCGAGTTCCGCGCCGACCACGGCAGAGTCGGCACGATCCCGGTCGCCGCCCGCACCCGTCGCAGCGCCTCGCCAGCTGGCTCGCGCGCATGAGCCGCAGGGTGCAGTTCGACCGTTACGGGCCGGCGGACGTCCTCCGCGTGGTCGATGTCCCGCGTCCCGCGGCGGGCAACGGGCAGGTTCTGGTCCGGGTCGCGACCGCGGGCATCAACCCCGGCGAGATCGCCATTCGGAACGGTGCGATGGAGCAGATGTTTCCCGCCGCCTTTCCGTCCGGCCAGGGCAGCGACTTCGCGGGCCGGGTCGTCGAGGTCGGGCCGGGCGTCACCGGGTTCGCGCCCGGCGACGAAGTCCTGGGCTGGTCCGACACGCGGTCAGCGCAGGCCGACTACGTGGTCTCCGACCGGCAGCATCTGACAGCCAAGCCACCCGCGCTGGACTGGATCCGCGCTGGCGCGTTGTGGGCAATCGGGGTGACGTCGTTCTCCGCGGTTCGTGCCGTCGCCGTGCAGCCAGGCGAGGTGATCGCGGTAAGTGCCGCCGCCGGCGGGGTAGGCGGGCTCGCGGCCCAACTAGCCCGCCGCGCCGGCGCGCGGGTCCTCGGCATCGCGAGCGAAGCCAACGCTGGACGGCTGCGCGCCATCGGCGTCGAACCGGTCGCCTATGGCGACGGCCTCGCCGACCGCCTCCGGGCACTGGCCCCCGGTGGGATCGACGCCTTCATCGACACCCACGGCGACGGCTACGTAGACCTCGCGATCACCCTCGGCGTCATCCCCGACCGGATCGACACCATCATCGACTTCGCCGCCGCACAGCGCCACGGCGCGAGGACCGACGCCAGCCCCCAGGCAAGCACCCCGGACGTCCTCGCGACGATGGCCGGGCACGTCGCATGGGGCCGGCTGACCGTGCCGATCGCGGCGATCTACCCGCTCGAGCAGGTCCAGGACGCCTACACCGAACTCGCCGGCGGCCACGTGTACGGCAAAATCGTGCTCTCCACCGAAATGACAGCCGACGCCTCGCCACTGCGCAGCTGACGAAACTGGATGCAAAGCAGCCGGATCGCCGACTCGGCGCGCGTGACGTTCGTGCTGAACGGCCCTGGCTGCGCGCCCCGATTATCCCGTTGTGTGTCTGCGTTATGGCTGACTGGGGCATCGGCTGCGGCTGGCCCCGCTGTCTCCGGCGGGGAGGCTGAGAGGCGGTGGTTGTCAGAAGAAGAATTCCACCAGAACTGGGGCGAGCACGGCCGGGTTCACTTCATGGGTCTGCCCCTCCAGCATGCGCAGCTGGCCCTGCGGGATCGCCTGGCTCAGCACCCGCGCCGCGTCGGGCATGAACGGAAGGCTTGCGTCGCCCGCCATCACGAGGGCGGGCACCGGGACACGCGCGGCCAGCTCGGTCGGCACCGACCAGGGCTCGCCCAGGATGGCGGCGTGGTCGTAGGCCAGCGTTGGCGCGACGGCTTCCATGCCCGGCCAGAACGGCGCGCGGCGCATGCCGTCGATCCGCCCGGCTGGCGTACCGACGAACCGCATGAACAGGGCCACCGCGTCGCCCCGGCGGCCTTCGGCCAGCGCCTCTCTCAGCTGCCTGAGGTACTGGCTCCAGGACTCCTGCGCGCCTGGGTCGTTGTTATAGGGAGGCTCGTACACAGCGATCTTGCTGACTTTGCTGTCGAGCCTAATGGCCGCACGCATGGCCAGGGGCCCGCCGGACGAGTGGCCGTAGAGGAACGCCGAGCCGCCGGCGCGGTCGATCAGCGCCTCGATGTCATCGACCTCCCGGTCGACCGCGTAGGGCAGCGTGTCCCCGCTCTCGCCGCGGCCGCGCCGATCAAAGGCGTAGACCGTGAAGTGCGGCGCGAGCAGCTTGGCCAGCTCCCACCCGGAGCCGGACGAGTGGACGGTCAGCGCGCCGTCGACCAGGATCAGGGCCGGTCCCTCGCCCTGCTTGTCGTAAGCGATCGTCGTGCCGTCGTGTGAGCTGAGTGTTTTCATGGTGGTCTCCTCGGCTTAACCAGGCAGGAGTTGCTCATCGCCGCGTTTGCTCGAGAGCATGCCATCAGTGTGGGCGCGCAGGGGTGCGCCATCCTGCGCCTGCCGCTCCTGGTAGCGCCACTACCTGGCAACTAGCCAGCCGGGTGTGGGATCCTGGGCTCGTCATGTGTTCTGCGCCTGGCGATCAGCAGGCCGGCCCTGCCCGCGGCGCGGTGCGGGACCGGCGCCGCGAGCTGGGCGCGTTCCTGCGCTCTCGCCGCGCCAGGCTCCGCCCGGCCGAGGTGGGGCTTGCCGACTGGGGGGTGCGGCGGGTCCCGGGCCTGCGCCGGGAAGAGGTCGCCCAGCTCGCCAACGTCGGCTTGACCTGGTACACGTGGCTGGAGCAAGGCCGCCAGGCCCGGCCCTCGGCCAGTGTGCTGACCGCGATTGCGGATGCACTCCGGTTGGATACCCACGAGCGCGAGCACCTGTTTGCACTTGCCCGCGACCCCGAAGACCAAGCCCGTGGCTGGGAGGACCACACCGGTGCGCCCGCGTCGGCCGGTCTCGGGCTGGACACGCTGGTGCAGGGTTTCGAACCAGCCCCGATGTACGCCATCTCGGCCCGGTTCGACGTCCTGGCCCACAACCGGGCCGCCCGGCTGCTGTTCGGCAACCTCGGCCCGGGGCCTTGCGGGCCCGCGAACATGCTGCACCTTGGCTTCACCGACCCTCACTGGCGCACCCTGATCGCCGACTGGGAACAGGAGGCCGCCAGGCACGTCGCCATGTACCGGGCCGCGATGACCGGCCACCTCGACGACCCGGCCTGGACCGCCCTGCCCACGCGGCTGGCCCAGCTATCCCCCGACTTTGCCCGCTTCTGGGCCAGCAGCGACGTGGCCGGCCCGAGCGAAGGCTCAAGCGGTTCCGCCACCCCAGCGCCGGGCCGCTGACGCTCCACAGCACGTCCCTGCTCATCGCGGACGACCCGATGACCCGCATCGTGATCCTCTGCCCGGCCACCCCGTCGGACGCCTCCAAGCTGGAACGCCTCGCCCGGTAAGCCCGCCCCGCACCAGCCAGCCACCAGAGGAACTCACGATGATCATCGGCTGGCATGACGGCTTCGAAGAGAGCGAGGTCTGCATGTGCGGCAGGGCCACGGTGACGATGGTCAGGTCGAGCACGACCATGAGCTGGGGGTCGCGATGACGACCAGCGCCAGTCCCAGCCGCCTCGGTGCCTGCGCGGCGGACGGAGCGGGCGCGGCGCCTTCTTCGAGGGCAGCAGCCCTGGCGTGCGGTATCTCAGTTGGCACGATAATCTCCTCCTCAGGCGTTGATGTGCCGGTTGTGGCCAGGCCGCCGCCCGGCAGGGTGAGCGGGCATCACCTGGTTCAGTAATTGGCCCCGGCGGGCGGGCGGGGCGCGCACCGGCTTTCTCAGCGGGGCACACGGCCCGTTCGGGACCATCGAAGAAATCACCCCGAACGGGCCCGCAGTGACTCAGCACCCTCAGCCATTCGCCGGGGCGGCCGCGGCCCGGGCCGGGGAGATCCCCCGACGTCCCGGATCACCCGATGATCAACAGGGCCGGGCCGTCACTACTTTCGAGCACGTGGCGAAGCAGTACCCCGGACGGCGCCGTGGCCGTGGACGGTCCCGGCTGAAGCCACTAAGCTCCCGGATGCGGTCTTGTCGTCAGAGGTGACCGGGCCGGCCGTGACGCATTCGCCGGTTTCGAGGTCGCAGTATCCGGAGACCTCGGCGGGAATGATTTCAGGGATGTTCATGGCCGGCTCCATGCCTGCTCGATGGCCCTCGCGTAGCCTTCGCTGCTCGTGGCGCCGGGAATGGCGGCCCGGCCGCCGAAGACGGCAAAGGGCACTCCGGTGACGCCGATCCGCCTGGCTTCCGCCTCGTCGGCTCGGACGGCGTCGGCGTACTCGTCGCTGGCGAGCACTGCTTCGACACGGTGGCGGGGAATGCCGAGATGGCTCGCGGCATCGGCGATGACCGTGTGGTCGTAGGCGTTGGCCTGGCCGCTGAAGAGTGTTCGCTGGAGCACGCCGAGCAACTGGTCGTCGAGGCCGAAGGTGCCCGCGAGGTGCAGGACGCGGTGGACGTCGAAACTGCTGGCGAGCACGCGATCGACAGCGAAGGGAAGCCCCTCGCGCTGGGCCATGGCAACGGCCCTGTCTTCCAGGGCCCGGGCTTGCGCCAGGGACAGGCCGTGCGAGGCGCTGAGCACTTCGAGGTTCGGCCTCACGTCATGCGACATGGCCGGGTCGAGCTCGAAGGAGCGGACCACGACGGTGATCGCGCCGGCGTGCGGCGAGGACGCGATCGCCTTGTCGAGCCCTTGCCGACGTAGCACCACGGGCAGGCGAGGTCGCTCCACACGTCGATCTGGAGCTGCCCGGCCACCGGGGACTCACCGGCCGGCTGGGCTGGCCGTGAAGCTGGAATGGTCATCTCGGTTTCCTTGTGCTTGTTTCTCTGGTGTTTCGCGGCGGCTCAGGACTGCGGCGCAGCGATCTGCGCGCCGAGTTGCATGGCCAGTCCGAAGAAATCCTCCAGGTGCCATGTCCTGACGATCACGCCGTCCTTGAGGTGATGAATGTCGAAGGCCCGGAATTCGGCCCTCTTGCCGGTGGCGGGAATGCCGAGCATTTCACCGGACTGGGTCCCGCGGCTGGCCGACCGGACGGCGACCTTGCTGCCGTCGGCGGAGACGATGACGTCCTCGTTGGTGACCACCAGGTCGGGGAATACGGTGCGCATCCAGGCGAGCCCCTGCGTCTTGAAGCTCTCGCGGCCGAGCCCGGTGCCGGGCGGGAGCGGGATGTCCTCCCAGTCCTCGGCGAGGATCTCATCTAGCAGGCCGGCCTTCCCCGGTGCTCAGCGCCTGGTAGAACTGCCGGACCGCGGCTTCCGAATCCATGATGGTCTCCGTTCACTTGATGGGTTACGATTTGTTCGTAGCCACATCATCTGTAATCGGGATTCCCTGCGCAAGGAGGCACTTTCATGTCAGCAACGCACACCGGGCTGCCCGCGCTCCCTGCGGTCGCCGAGGACTGCCCGGTCCGCGAGGTACTCGACCGGGTCGGCGACAAGTGGAGCGTCATGGTCGTCGTCCTCCTCGGCCAGCGCACCCACCGCTTCAACGAGCTGCACCGCGCCATCGAAGGCATCAGCCAGCGTATGCTCACCCTGACCGTCCGCGCCCTGGAGCGCGACGGACTAGTCAGCCGTACCGTGCACGCCAGCGTGCCGCCCCGGGTCGACTACGAACTGACCGGCCTCGGCCGGACGCTGCTCGTTCCGCTCGCAGCCCTCACCGACTGGGCCGACACGCACCGCGGCGACATCCAGGCGGCCCGCGACCGGCACGACCGCCAGGCCGGATAACCAAAAACCGACAGAGGGCAACAAGCGCCGGGCAACTCAAGCAGAAGTGACAGTCCCCGGTCGGCCGCGCGAGTCCGAAGCCACGCCAGCCTCAACGTCTCAGACCGTTGTCCGGTTTCAGTATTCCTGTCCGATGATCTTGGCGTGAGCTGGGCTCATGCCAGGTCTGTTGAGAAGATGATCTTGAGTAGTCTCAATCAACCTGGCCTTTCACAGGACAACTGTCTACGCACGGTCACAATCGGATCCAGCTGCTCACTCTGCGTCGAAGTCTGCCGTCTATATTGAGACGGAGCCAGGTCATCTGCAGAACGACTGAGAATCGGCCAACTTCGTTGAGACCGGACAACCGTCAACGAAAAGTCCAAAAGGACAAGCCCGGACATCTTTTTGAGAAAGGGACATCTTAATGATGTCCCTACAATACTGTAGGTTCTCATCCAACTTGGTCAACGGCAGGCCACTGACCCGCGCCTCTTCGAGCTTTCTCATCGATCTGGCCAGCGATCCTTCTCATCGATCTGGCGAATTCCTCAGCCCTCGCTAATGATGCTCCTGGCTTGCGCGGCACCTGCGGCATACGCGACTCGGTCGAAAGCGAGCGCTGACTCGTTCAACGCCGTGGTGGCGCCTTCGTGGTCTCCCAGGGAATTCAACGCCCACCCTTTGTAGAGGTTCGCCCAGCCCAGGGCGAGGTCGTCGTTTGTGTCTTGCGCCGCGAGCAGTGCTTCCTGCGCGCGCTCCAAGGCGGTGTGGGCGTCACGTTGCTCGACGAGTTCCGCCCACGCGAGGTAGCCGAGGTGGGTTGATTCGAGCCTCCTGTCTTGGATGCGCCGGGCAGCCTCTACTGACACCGAATAGAGCGCCTGCCAGCTGTTCCAGGCCATCCATGTGGGCGCGTACCAGTGCAGCGCTTCCGCGACACTGACGATTTCGCGGTCGTGACCGGTCCGGGCCGCGTCCTGGAACGCCGGCCACCACTGCTCGCGATTCCAGCGCAGCCACTGGTCGGCGCTCTCACGATCGGTAAGCCACTCCGGGCGCTCTGCCTGGCCTTCTGCGGCATTCGGCGCGAACAGGCTGCCTGCCATCGCGGTGGTCGAGAGCAGCCAGCTCCGGAGTCGCGCTTGTGCCCGGGCACCGAATTTTTCGTCTTCGTGCCGGAGCTCGTGTGAGGAGAACAGCCGCAGAAGGTCGTGGAGCCGGTATCTTCTCCGGCCGATGAATTCAACGAGGCCGAGTTCGACCAGCTCGTCGAGGCTTTCCTCGACATCGAGAGGGTCAGCGTCCATGAGGACCGCGACCAGCGGCACGTCGAACATGAGCCCGTAGCTGAGGCAGAGGTTGCGGAACAGGTGCGCGGTAAACGGGTCGAGGTCGTCGTAGGACAGCCTGAACGCTGCCTCAGCGGAGAGGTCCCCGGCGACCAGCGCACGCAGCCGCTGGTCGTCGGAGCGAAGCCGTCGGACGAAGTCGGCCGCAGTGTGCGAGGGCTGGCTTGCGATCCGGTTGCCGGCGATGCGCAGGGCCAGCGGGAGGTCGCTGCAAAGCCGTGCCAGTTCGATGATGTCGCGGTCGGTCCGCTGCCCGGGCGGCACGATGTCATGCAGCAGCCGGATGCTGTCCGGCGACGGGAGCGGGTCGAGGTGTATGCGCTCAACGTCTTCGAGGCCGGCGAGGCTGCGCCGGGAGGTGACGACGACGCGCACGCTGCCTCCCGTGAGCACGGGGCGGATCTGAGCTTCTTCTGCCGCATTGTCGAGCACGATGATGCGGTCGCGTTCGGCGCACACTGCCTGCCACCTTGCGACGCAGGCGTCCATGGTTGAGGGCGGGTCACCGTCCTGGGCGTCAAAGACCTCCCGAAGGAGCGCCTGAAGCACGGACAAGGCCGGCCCCGCCAGTGCCGGGTTGGGTCCGAGCAGGTCAAGGAATAGCGGGAGCGAGCCGGGTTCGCGCAGGCGCTGCGTGGCTTCGATTGCCAAGGCGGTCTTCCCGACGCCGGGAGGGCCGGCCATGATCACCGTGCGCGGAACTCCGTCTTGCGAGGCGCCACCGAGGTGCTCCGAGATGGTGCGGAATTCAGCATCACGGCCCACGAAATCCTGGACGCGGTGTGGCTGAACAGACTCTGCGGGTGCTTCCGTTCGGGCACGCCTGGCCTGCTTACGCGCGAGTTCTCGCCGCGTGACGGCATCCAGCTGGAGCGCATCACACAGTGCGTCGATCGTCGAACGTCTCGGACGATCGCGCACGCCACGCTCGATGTCGCTGATCCCGCGGACACTGACGCCGGAAGACTCGGCAAGCTGCTCCAATGTCAGGCCGCGATCGAGCCGGATTGCGCGCAGCTGCGTGCCGACACTCCACTCACCCATCAGACGCCTCCATTCGCCTTCCCCGACCGACGATCCGAGATCGCCGCCGCACCTCATGCCGCGGGCGGCTTCCTAAGTCCTGCCGCCACGCCAGCCGCCATAACCGAGGGCGGATGCCGCCACCTCGATGATGCCCTGCCCCGGCCGGCCGAGAGACCTTCCGCGGCGAAGCTGCCGGTCATCTGCCTGGCCGGACCAGCGCGAGGGAAGAAAGATCGGTTTCACGGCAACCGAGAGGCGGAACGCATGGATGGCTGGAGCATGGTGTTAGCGGCCACGTTGTCTGCACATGGTTCGGCAGCGTTTGATGTGCATGTTCTGGCAGGTCTTGGCGGTGATGCCGTGCTGGGCGGCGGCAGGTCAGTTCTTGCCGTTGTCGTGGCTGGTGAGGAGGCGGGCGAGCACGTCGATGGTTTCGAGCAGCAGCGCGTCGATCTTGGCTTGCTGGTCAGCGGCGTGCTGGGCGCGGTAGCTGGCGGCGAGCTGGTCCCACCGGGCGGCTGCCTGCTGCTCGTGCTCGGCGGCCTGGTGCCCGGCCTGGTAGCCGGCCTGCCACCAGCGCAGTGCCTCGGCGCGGGTCATGGCGCGGCCGGCGGGCTGGCGGTCAGTCGCGGGTGAGTTCGGCGACTGCTTTCTTGGCGCAGGCATCGTCGACGAGGTCCTGCCCGGCGGCCGCGGCGGCGATGAGCGCGGCGGTGGCGGCGTTGTTCAGGGCGCGGGGCAGGCCGGAGGAGACGCGGTGCAGCCGGGCGACGGCGTCGTCGGCGAACAGGGGTTCCTCGCGTCCGGCCAGGGTCATGTGGTGGCGCAGGTAGGCGGCTGATTCGGCCAGGTCCATCGGCTTGATGGCGTACCGGGTGGCGATCCGCTGGTCCAGGGCGGCGAAGGTGCCCATGCGCAGCTGGCGGGCCAGGGTGGGCTGGCCGATCAGGATCCCGGCGAACGGGCTGGCGCTGTCCATCTCCGCGTTGGTCATGAGCCGCAGTTCCTCCAGCTGGTCGGGCTGCAGCAGATGCGCCTCATCGACGATCAGCACGACGGTGCGGTGCCGTTCGGCGGCCTCGGCGGCGAGCAGGTCCGCGGCCTGGGCCATCAGCTCGGCTTTGAGGTAGCGGGGCTGGGCGCCGAGCGCCCGGACGACCTGCACGTAAAGGCCGCGGGTGCCGAAGGCGGGGTTGGCGACGTAGATGACCTGGTGCCGGGTGGGGTCCAGCCCGGCGACGGCGGCGCGGACGGCCACGGTCTTCCCGGCGCCGACATCGCCGGTGATGACGCCGAGCAGGGTCTCGGTGATGCAGAAGCTGATCCGGGCGGTGGCCTGGGCGTGGGCCTGCCGGGCGAACAGGTCCCCGGCGGCGATCGCCTTGCCGAACGGGGTGCGGGCCAGCCCGAAATGCGCCGCCCACGGCGCCCGGCTAGCCATCGCCGTCCTCCCTGGTCGCTGCGGCAGCATCGGCAGCCGGGTGAAGTCGATCGCCGCGCCGGTGCCGGCTTCCTCGTCGTGCGCGGCGGCGACCATGCCGAGGTAGTCGATCCCGGTCGGGTCCGCCGCCGGCGGCGCAGGCGGGGCGACGGCGCGGTGCACGTGCCGGCCGATCACGAACGGCACCGCGGCCCCGGCCGGCCTGCCGTCCAGGAACACCTCGATCCCGGCCAGGTCTTCCGGGTCGTACCGCAGCTCGACGCGCCGGCCCGGTGAGGGCGGGATCGACGGAGTAGAGTTGCCTTCCAGCGGGACGGTCGCGACCCGGGTCACCCGCCGGGTCACCGACCAGCGGAACGCTTCCCGGATCAGCGCCGGGTCCGCCTGCCGGTGCGGCCCGGCCGCCTGGAACCGGTCGATGGGCGGCTGCCCGGTCTCGGC
Organism: uncultured Actinomycetota bacterium; assembly: GCA_963850115.1. Lineage (GTDB taxonomy): Bacteria > Actinomycetota > Actinomycetes > Streptosporangiales > Streptosporangiaceae > Trebonia. The sequence goes on along the minus strand of CAWKKG010000013.1, from coordinate 5,323 downwards.
GTGCACCCGCCGGTTGGCGACCTGCTCGGCCCACGCGGCGAACCAGTCGTTGAGCTGGTCCAGCGACTCGATGCCCTGGTGCATCGCCTCGGCCAGGAACGCCTCCCGGATATACCGGTTGGCTCTTTCCTGCTTCCCCCGCCCCTGCGGCGAGTACGGCTTGCTGTGGATCAGGCGGATGCCGAGTACCGCGCAGGTCCGCGCCAGCCACGCATTGGCGAAGGGCGCCCCGTTATCCGCATACAGGATGTCCGGTATGCCCCTTCTGGTGATGGCGCGGCGGAGCAGCTCCTGGCAGATGCGGGCGTTCTCCCGGTCATAGAACCGGCCGTCGACCAGCAGCCGGGAGTGGTCATCGACGATCAGGAACAGCCTGGCCCGCGCCGACCCGTCCCGTTTCGGGTACGGCACCCACGGGCCGACCAGCACGTCGGTGACCCACCGCTCGTTCGGCCGCTCCGCCTCGTAGCGGCCGTAGGCTTTCGGGGCGGCTTTCAGCGCGGCCCGGTGCAGCCCGGCGCGGCGCAGCTGCCCGCGGACGGTCCGCTCGGCGACCCGGACGCCGTGCCGGTGATACAAGATCGAGGAGATCTGCGCCGCGGACCGGCCCGGCAGCTCCAGCCGCAGCGCGGCGGCCTCGGCGAACAGCTCCGGCATCGCCCGCACCTTCCCGGTGTCGGAGCGGGCCGCGGGCCGCAGCCCGTCCACCCCGCCGGCCCGCCACGCCCGCAGCCACCGGTCGACCGTGCCGCGCGAGTAGCGGCGCACCGTGCCGTCCGGGTGCGCATGCTGGCGCGCGGCGATCGCCCGCACCACCGCGCCCCGCTCGCCGCCGGACAGCCGCGGGTTCGCGGCCTCGGCGATCACCGCCCACCGGTGCAGCGCGATCTCCTGCCGCATCTTCTCATCCATCACACGGGCACCTCCCGTTCCCGGCGCCGTGACGCCCTGCGCGTCACGGGCTCCTGGGAGGCATGAAACGCCTGCTGCCGATCACCAGCCAGGGCGAGGATGCGTTGGCGGCCAGCAGGCTCCCGCCGGTCACCGCGCAGGCGAACCGCCACCGGTCCCAGCACCGCCCAGCCCGGCAGCGCCGGCCGCGGCCGTGAACGCCGCCCCGACCGCCGCGACGCGCGTGACCGCAGCGGATCCGGCAGCGGCCGCACCACCTCCCCGCCCAGCTCGACGGCCAGCGCCGAGAAGCTCACCGCCAGCTCCCCGGCCCGCGCCGTGAACCGGCGGACCCAGCCCCGCGCCGTCGTATACGGCACCCCCGCCGCGGCCGCCGCCGGGCGCACCCCGCATCCGCCCGCCCGCGACCTGCCCGATCACCGCGCCGGCCGACTCGGCCGCGTCCAGCCGCCGGGCCAGCACGAACGCCGGCAGCAGCGCATGAGTCACCCCGCAGCCGCGGCACCTGACCCGCGGGATGAAGATCTTCCGCTCCCGCCCCTGCCAGCGGACATGCCGCCAGTAACCAGACCAGAACACCACCGGCCCCGAGCACGACGGGCACTCCGGCCGCGGCACCCTCACCGCCCGTCCCATCGACGCGTACGCATCGACCGTCAGCGGGCACGGCCATACCATGGACATGGCGAATCACCGCCTCAGATCCCTTCTCGCGACAGGCGCCAAACCGGGCGAGGAGGGATCTCTACGTTAAGTGACAGATCCACCACAATCCTGAACCGCGCCGGGCATCCCCGCAGCCCGCATCACCAAAGAACGCAGCCAGAACCCCGTAGACGATGCTCAGCCAATCAGGCCGTCAACACCGGGCGGCCTAGGGCGCAAGGAGTTCTTCGCGGACGCATTCGCGTCGATCGCGTCTGGCCAGCGGGCAGCCCTAGTCGACATGCTCGACGGCAATACGCGGCTGGCGCTGAGGGTGATGCTGTACTTCAACCGCCGCTACGGAATCTGAACCGCAGCCGCTGAGGGCTCCTGTCGCGGCACCCGCGGCCGACGTCTGCCCTCGCCCGCACTGGCCCCGGCTGGCCCGGGACGACGTCAGGCAGGGACCAGGCCAAGTTTCGGGGTATGGGGTAGCTCCCGGCTGAGGCTGCCGTCTCCCTTTCTGCCGATCGAGATGTCCCCGTCCTCGGTGACCGCGAACGACAAGGTAATTGTCGCGTCGCTGAGCACGAGCGGGTCACACTAGCGACGTTAAACCGCCCCATCTGGCCAGGAACCGGGCGCAAACCGCCCTGTTATGTGCGGCTCAACTGGCCCTCCCGAGAGATCCGACACGCCTATCGGCGGCTACGGGCGCGACTATGGTCCGTATGAGCGGTCCCTGGCCAGGCCCTTCCTTCGAGCCAGTCGGCCAAAGCCGCTGTAAGCGGGCAAGGCATCGACTACCGAGGCGCAACTACCGGCTCCAGGTCGACGGCAGCCCAGCGCAGGCCACCCATCTCAATCGCGAGCACAGCATAGCCTTTGCGCGTGACCGACAGGAGGGCATCGATGCCGATCCGGGAGAGTCGGACGAGCAGGAGCAGCCGGGACAGAGGCGCAGATGGCGGGATAGGCCGTCGATTCGCACTTTGGAGAAGGACACGCGTTCTGTCTGGGCCGGTTCGGGCCCTGCGTGAAAATGCAGCCTCACGGCTGCCGGACACCGAGGAGGTGCAACTCCGCGGGCTTGTCCTCGCCGAGGCGTACCCGCCGTCTACCCTTTCCTGTAAGGCGCTTGAGGACCTCGCGGCGACGCGCGACGAGAAAGAGAAATGGACCGCGCGGCTTGCCGAGGGAAGGAGCGCTGCCGGAACATACGGCTGGCTGGATCTGGGAGTTGTCCGCCGCAGCGACCGGCAGGGCTTGTTCGCATGCGCCTATGGATCGCGAGCTTCCCACGGCATCGACGAAGTCCGGCCGCGCCTGTACTTCCCGACGCCCTCACTCACCCTGATGGTCGCGACCTTCACGCTGACCGATCAGGCGGCAGATCTCTCTGATCTCCTTCGTGCCGACTACCAAGGTGCAGTCCACGTTGACATCCGGGTCCTCGGACGATTCGGGATCGCGCGCTCGCATATCCCGTGGTCTAGGCCAGCCTGGGATACGAGTCATGGACCTTGGGCACAGCCATAGATCAGAAGCGCCTCGCCTGCGAGGCGCGAATCAAGGCACACGAAGCCGCCTGCTGGACCTGGATGGCGAGCAGTCCCCCGGCAGGTTCAGCGCCTGGAAACTGGCCGACCGCCCGGCGGTTCGGCTGCTGATGACCAATAATGCAGTCCCGTTCGAAGACAAGGCCGGGTGGCTCGCGCCTGCAGCCTTGGCATTCGGACCCGACGTATGGCGACCTGCAGGTTGGCATTCCCCACAACTACCACCGATCCACATGGCTGGTCCCTCAGGCTCACTAACTGGCCTCGTGACCAGCGGTTTACCGTTACGGCCGCCCGGAGCCTGGAGACCGCTGAATCCGGCAACGGGCGATGCGCGACCCGCTTCGGCACCTGCCGTGGCAGTTCGCTGGCGGCCATTCCCCGCTCGTCGCCAGATGGGCGATGACCTGCCTACTGTCGGTGTATGCCGACAAGCTCGCACAACTGAGAGACGACGCCGGCACGCGGCGCCCGGGGAGCCCGCCGGTCGGACAGGGACGCGATCTCGACGACTACCTCATCCGGGATGGCCTTGACGCCTCAACCGTAGTGTCAGACTTGGGCGCCTTCACGAAGGATCTTGCAGATTTCCGAACCGCCGTCCCGGAATACACCGGATACCGTACCCCCTGCCCGGCTTCCCAGGCGAGGAACCCGCCTCGCGAGCTGGTTCCCTGGTTGCGGGAACGGCTACGAGATCAGGCGGAACGGCTCGGGCGGGACACAGCTGCGACTATCGGGAACGTCAGAGCGTCCGCCGAGCTCCGGCAAGCCATCGCCAACACCAAGCTGCAACGGGTGATGGTCAGCCTGACTATTGTTGCTACTGCAATCGGAGTCATCGCTAGGGCAATTATCAGCCTGGTTGTGGCACTATGAGCAGGCCAGAATTGACTGGCAGTTTGGTCACGGCAAGGATCGGTACCGCAGGGTCGAGCGGTCCGGGTGAGGTTTTCAGGCGACTCCTGATCCCGGTCGGCCGTGACTTGTAGGCGCAGAGAATCCAGATCTGCGTTTCTAAGTCGATGACCACCCGGGACGCGCCAGCCACGCAGATCGGCGGATCCAGCGTGACGATCCGGTTCGACACCGATTGCCCATTGTCGTCGGACCTTTACTGCTGCCGCGGTATCGCCGGATCGGAGGTGCATGCTCGGCCGCCATGATTGTGGGCTGCGCGTGGTGTTCTGCCGGGTGACGGGTGTTCAGGTCATGGCGTTTTCCAGAAGCGTGCGGTGGCGAACCATCCACGCAGCCGACCTCGCGCGCCAGGTAATGGCCCAGAGCGCATCGCAGTCGCCGGCCTGCGGCGTGACGTCGGCCTGGATGGCCTCGGCGGCGCTGTCGCGGATGGCGTACTCGATCATCGCGGTGACCACGCCCCGGCGTCGGCGGCCGCCAGCTGGTAGCCGTCAGCGAAGTGGCGCAGCTGCGCGGCCCGTGCCCGCGCGCTCGGCAGGCCTTGGCGCTCGGCGATGTCGTCATCGTGCAGTTGCGCGTTCAGCCAGGCGGTGGCCGCGATCTCCTCCAGCAGGTCAGCCTGGCCGGCGTCACCCAGTCGATGAACGCGACCGGCAGCCCGTCGCGGGCCATGATGTTCCACGGCCCGGTGTCGCGGTGGCTGATGATCGCATCCGGCGCGTCGCTGGCGAACGGCCAGGGTGCCAGGCCGCGCCCGCCGGCGGGACGAAGCCGGCCGTCGCCTCGTGCAAGCCGCGGAGCAGGCAGCCGACCTGGAAGACGCCCTCATCGCTCCACGCGTGCGGACTGACGGACTCGCCGGGTATGTACGTCACGACGTCCTCGGCATCGGCGCTGACCGGCCGCGGGCTGCCGGGAATCCGGCCCGCTCCAGATGATCCAGCAGGGCGTGCACGGCCGGCGTCCACGGGCCGGCCGGGCGGCGGACGAGTCACCGTCGATCACGACAGGGCCAGGCTGATCCTTCACCGGCACCAGTGTGCCCGACGCGGCATCCTCGGGTCATGCGGATTATGACCTGGCGGGACGTGGAATCGTCACCGCCGCCAAAGTGCAGGCCGCCGCGGGCTCGCGCGTCCCGCTGCGTTGAAGCACATAGCCGTCATGACCGCCAGCAGAATGCCGCATTATGCGCGCAGAAGCCAATGAGTGCCCAAGAAACGTCAACCGCGCCGAATGGCAGTTCTCGCGCGCCGCGGTCAACACCATTGTCACCGTCAGTGACG
>CAWKKG010000012.1:0-134038 GCA_963850115.1 uncultured Actinomycetota bacterium | reverse complement strand
CGGGGGCGACGTTCCTGCTGCTGGTCTTCGTCCCGGTGGACTTCGCCTACTGGGAGTTCGCGGTCGTCATCGCCCTCAACGGCTTCGGCTCCGGCCTGTTCGTCTCGCCCAACTCGGCGAGATGATGAACTCGGTCCCGGCCAACCAGCGCGGGGCGGCCGGCGGCATGATCGCCACCTTCCAGAACTCCGCGTTCGTCCTGTCCATCGGCATCTTCTTCTCCCTGATGGTGGCCGGCCTGAGCCAGCAAGCTCCCGTCGGCCATGTTCAGCGGGCTCACCGCGCAGGGCGTCCCGGCCGCCACGGCCACGCCGATCTCGCACCTGCCGCCGATCGGCGTGCTGTTCGCCTCCTTCCTCGGCTACAACCCGATGCAGCAGCTGCTCGGCCCGCAACTGGCGCACCTGTCGGCCGCGCACGCCGCCTACATGGCGGGCCGGGAGTTCTTCCCGCACCTGATCACCGCGCCGTTCCACGATGGCCTCAGCGTGGCCTTCGGGTTCGCGATCGCGGCCAACGTGATCGCGGCGATCGCCTCGGCGCTGACCGGCGCGGCGACGGCGACGGCGACGGCCGAGCCCGAGTCCCCTGGGTTACGGGCTGGCCGCCGTATCCGCCGAGGGCGGCTTCGAGCCCAGCGAGCTCGTTGTCCCCGACGTCACCGAAGAACCGGCGAATCGCCCGACAAACCGCGTGAGTTACTCGGTGAAGCGCGGATCCGTTCGGGAAAATCAAAATCCTTATCCCGAACGGATCCGGGTTTCACGCCTCAGCTCGACGTCTTCGCCTCGCGGGTGGCCGCCTTGCGGCCGGCAACGCCGGCCTCCACGGTTGCCTCGAGGTGATCGACCGCCCACATTCTGCCCGGGCGGGCCGCCGGTGACCGGGAACTACCCGAGGCGTCTGCCACGAAGCTCACGGTCTTGCCTCGTCGGTCCCGGGCAAGGGGATTGCCTCGGTCCTGTGGTTGGTGGCCGGATGCCGGGTTTGGTTTCGACGTCGCGGGCCGGCAGGTGGGACTCGAGGGAGCGGGCGATGTCAGTCAGGCCGTGCTGGACCGCGGCCAGCCGCAGGCCGCGGTCGCGGGGCCGCAGGGGACGCCGGGCTCGCAGAACGCGGCGGCCTCACGGAGGCGCTCGGTGATCACGACCCAGGCGGCTTCGCGGTGCGGGAGCACGCAGTCGGTCTCGTAGAACAGCTCGAAGCTGGCAGGCCGTGCGGGCCGGGTAGTCCGGGCAGGCCGGGAGCGTGGTGACTAGGTCGCCGAGTGGCTTGATCGCCTGGAACATCAGGTTTACGCAGGCGTCGGCCAGCGCCTTGAGCTGGGCGTCGGTCTCCTCGGTGTGGGCGAAGAACCGCTGCAGCATGAGCAGCAGAGCCTCGTAGCTGACGTTGAACAGGTCCATGACCTGCCTGGTCAGGGGGTCGGTGACCAGTGGAACGCTTGGTGTCGCGCTCGCTGGGCCTGACATTGACCGTGACGACCGGCCTGGCGGGCTCGAAGGCCGGGTTGGCCTCGCGAAGCTGAAGGTACTCGTCCATGATCTGGACAAACTGCCCGAAGTGGGCATCGTTCCAGTTGCCGCGTGCCCCCTCGCCCTGCTCGAGGATCTCGTCGATGGCCTTATGCGCCGACGCCAGATCTGTCACGACGATCAGCTCGGGCCAGCCGAAGTATCGCTGCGTGGCCTGGGCCTGCGGCGGGCCCACGAACAGCCGACGCTCGCCGAGCTTGTCGGCCAGGCGCGCGAACCCGGCCTCGATTGACCGGTACAGGTGCCCGACGGTGGCGAAGTCCTGGCTACGGGGCACGATCTCACCGGGCTGCATGGCCGGGGCGGCGCGGCCGAAGGCCGCCATCCCCTCTGCGTCGTCCAGGTCCATGCCCTCCGGGCGCTCCAGGAACATGAAGTGCTGAAGCGCGGACTCGCCGAACGGCAGCAGCGCCAGGTGCACGCAGGCCGGGTAGTGGGTGGCGGGATGAGGGAAGTTCGGCCGAGACAGGTGCGGGGCACCGCCGATGGCCGACAGCAGGTTCTGCACCAGGGCCAAGTGCAGCATCTCCTGGGCAGCGATGTGAGATATCTGCTTTCGCCACCTCGTTACGGCGGCTGCCTCCTCGGCGGTCAGGCCCTCGGCCTCGGACTGCCTCAGCGAGAACGCGGCGTATAGGTACTGGCACATGATGCCGTGCTCAAGCTCGGCCGCCTCACAGAGCATGTAGTACAGGGCTTCGCGGTGCTCGATCACGAACGGGGCCTCGGGCGGGGCCAGCCCGCCGCGCGTCGCGATCACCTGCGCGAGCCGTCCCCGGGTATGGATTTCGCTCATGTCCGTTCGGGCCTCCTGGTCCCCTGTTGTGTCCGCGGGATCCCATGTCGCCGCGGCGAGCGTTGCCACTGGATGAACATCAAGCAGACGGGCTGGTCGCGCTGCTGCCCCCGGCCGTTATCTGCCATGCCCTCGCCGTCCTGCCAAGACCTGCTCCCGCGCGTGGACTGCATGCCGGTGGGAAGATCCGCGCCACCAGCAATGCTTACATTATTACACCTACACCGGAAAATGGCCGCAACGCCGATGGGTACCGCTGCGTCGTAAAGGTCAACAGTGACGGATATCGACGCATTGCCCGTCCGCTATTGATTGGAAGACCTCGTGAAGAATGCGCTACTGGCTATTCCGCTGGTCGCTGCGGGTGTACTCACGGTGGGATGCGCCGCGTCGTCGGCGTCGACGGCCGTCTCGGCTAGCTCCTCCTCCGGTGCCTCGCGTGGCAGTGCCGCTGCTGCCAGCGCGGCGTCGTCGGCTACCTCGGCGAGTGCCGCCAGCTCGGGTTCTGCCGCATCCGGGACGCCGGCGTGCAAGTCAGCTGACCTGCAGGTCAGCCTCGGCGGGGGCGCGGGCGCGGGCATGTCCCAGAACCACACTGGCCTTCAACTGCGCAACATCGGGTCGTCGGCGTGCACGCTCTACGGTTACGCCGGTGTCGCCTGGGTCGCCGATGCGGACGGCCGTCAGGTCGGGGCCGCCGCCGTCAGGCAGGCGGAACCCACCGGAAGCGCGGAGCAGACCGTAACGCTGGCGCCGGGTGCGCTGGCGTCCGCCTCGCTCGACATCGTGGACGCCGCCGCGTTCGCACCATCGCAGTGCAAGCCGGTCCCGATCCGCGGGCTGCGCGTGTACCCGCCGGGCGAGCAGGCTGCCCTGTTCCTCTCGCTGCCGACTCAGGCAGGCGGCTACGGCGAATGCTCTGGCGCCGAGGACGCGGAGCTGACCATCGGCTACGTGCAGGCCGGAGTCCAGCCCGGCGACGGAGGCGCGGGCTAACGGCCGCGCGGGCCGTCAGGCAGGGAGGTGTTGCTGATACAGAAGCTGCGCGGCGGCCCCATGTCATGCGGACATCATCCGGGAGACCATCGACGGCAGCAGGGGGATTTAGCGGGCGAATGGCCCGACGTAAGCCGGGCGATAAGAATCAGTGGCGAAACAGGGGCGAGCCGTGGCGGATTCGTCGCGGGCGATCGATAGGTCAAGGCCGCGCCCGGCCCGGATGTATCGAACGAGGAGCGCCGCTTCCACTCGATCGGCTCGAGATCGGCCTTCGCCAAGTCTGCCCTCAAGAGGCGCAGCTGAAGTGCGCTGTTCCTAGGCTGCTGGCATTGCCTGCCGTAGAATCTAGGTGTGGAGCTTTCGTTCAACTCGCCTGAGGCACAGCGGTTCAGGCTGGCGGTTGAGATGGCTGACCTCGGCATCCATCTCTACCGGCAGCGGATGCGCCGCGAGCACCCTGGCGCGGGCGCCGAGGAGATCGAGGCCCGGGTCCAGGGGTGGCTCATGCGCAGGGCGGGCGACTACTCGGCGCACTAGTACAGTAAAGCGCTATGACTGGCCTCGAAGAGGTACTCAAGCGTGCTGCCGCCGACCTGGACGGTGTCGGCGCCAGGTGGGCCATCATCGGCGGGCTCGCGGTAGCGACTCGCGCGGCCCCCCGGTTCACGCAGGATGTGGACTTCGCGGTGTCGGTCCTCGACGACGCCGAGGCGGAGGACATTGTCCACCGCATGTCCGTCCGGGGTTACGCCGTCGGGATGATGCTGGAGCAGGAATACGTCCACCGGCTGGCCACGATCCGCCTGATCAGGCCCGTTCCCGGGGAATCTCAGGTCTTCGTGGATCTGCTGTTTCGGCAGTTCAGGGATCGAGGACCAAGTCGTGGACGGCGCGGATCGCCTAGAAGTCTGGCCGCAGTTCAGCGTTCCGGTCGCACGCGTGGGCCACCTGATCGCGCTCAAACTGCTGTCCCGGGACGACAAGCGACTGCAGGACCAGTTGGACCTTCGGGCTCTTCTCGCCGTCGCGACCGAGGCCGACCTGGACGACGCCCGCAAGGGCGTCACGCTGATCGTCGAACGGGGGTTCCATCGAGGCCGCGCGCTTGAGGCGGACTTCGATGCACTCGTGCGAGAAGGCAAGTAGCTGGTCTCTACGCTGTCCCCGGCCCTCGCCGAAGCTCAGCCCCGCGTCAGGCCTCTGCACGGATAGGCTTTGCCGCGGAATACCAGCCCCGTTGTCGGTCCGCGAGTGTGATTACCAGCCGAATGTGTTATTAGTATCTGGGCGGACGCTTCCGTTAAACACATTATCCGCACGGGCTAGGCAGGCCAAGTTCTCATTAACCTCGATCCGTCACCGGCCGCCGCATGCACCGCCGGTGACCTGACCCTATGGGGCCCGGCCTGCCGCCCGGTCCCCATAGGGTCAGGTCAGGGGACTGACGTGGCAGGCACCGGCGCCTGGCATGAATAACTGAGGTTAAGCTGACGTGGCCGAAAGGCCGCTCGTGTTCAGGCCGGGCGTGTCCCAGCGCATAGCGCCCCAGAACTTTCCCGGGGCGTCCGGGAAAGGGACCTTGTCAAAGTGCAGCGTGATCGCGGGATCAGGCGGAAGCGCCAGCCCGCGGCGCAGCCGCGGACTCTCGGCCAGAGTGACATCGAGCCGGTACCCGATGAGGATGCGCGTTTGCGGATCCACCTGACGAAGATGCTCCAGTGAGACCGACACCTCGCCAAGCTCCGCGATCCTGAGGAGCTGGTCGTCCGATGCCAGCTCCGCTATCTCGCGGATGTCCTCGCGGAACTTCGGGGTCAGGCGCGTCGTGGTCTCATAGACGCCACCGGTCCGCTGGAGCACGTCGCCGAGAACAACGCCCGGTTCAGCGCGCATGACCCGCTCGATTTCGGCGGGCCGGTATCTGCTAGGGCGCCACGTGAGCGCGGCCTTGTGGATCTTCATGACCGGGTGGTCAGGCCTCAGGACCTCCGCGTATGTTCTGAAGGTCGCCATCAGGCATCACCTGGATTACTTTCTCTTATGAAGTTATCAGGCGCCGCGCGAACGTCACGGCCACCTGCCGCCATACCCAGTCTGCCACGTACCTGGCCTGACCCTGAACCCTTACCGCGTGCCTCAAGGACGCACTTGGTCCCCGAGTGTGACCTGACTTTTATCATTTGGCCAGGATTTACTCGGGTGCAGCCTTGTGAGCTGCTGGTTCCCGGGTGAGGACTGGCAGATTGCGCGCTAAGGGGGCCTTGCTGCTCTCTTCTGGAAGCCCGCTTCGGTGCGATCGCGGTCCAGATCGCGTACTCCCCCGGCAGGGCTCGCGCGGCATCGGAGCGCGGGCCCGGAGCGAGGGAAATTCAATTGCGGGCAGCGCGCGGCCCGGGGTAGTTTCCGCCCATGCTGCCCGCTGTGCGTACGGACGAGGAGTGGCAGGCCGTCGTCTGGGACGAGAAGATCGTCCGGCCCGCCGCGGAAGACCTCGCGGCCCGCCTCGGCCTGGCGGGCGCCGGGCTCCGCCGGTACCCAGAAGGCTCCCGTCCCGTTTACGCGGTCGGCGACCGTCGCGTTCTCAAGCTTTATCCCACGGTGTCCGCGCCGGACGGCGTCACCGAGGCCCGGGTGCTGGAGTACCTCAACGGCAGGCTGCCCGTCGCCACGCCCGAGCTCCTTGCCCACGGCGAGTACGAGAACGGCTGGCGTTACGTGCTTATGTCGCAGCTCCCGGGCACCGAGCTGGCCGCGGCCTGGCCCGCCATCCCGCGACCGCACCAGGACCGGGTTGTCAGTGAAGCCGGCGAGATGCTCGCCGCGCTGCACGGCCTGGACCCGGAACCACTGCACGGGATCCCCGGCCCGGCAGACTGGGCCGGCTTCCTCGCCGGCCAGCGCGCGACGGCCCCGGAGCGCCAGCGCGAGGTGAAGCTCCCGGATCCGTGGCTCAGTCAGATCGAGGGTTTCCTCGAATCGGTGTCGCTCGCACTCGGGCGGGAGCGGGTGCTGCTGCACACCGAGGTGACCCGCGAGCACCTGGTGGTAAGCCCCGTTACGTGGACGCTGAGCGGGCTACTGGACTTCGAGACCACGATGACCGGCGACCGTGCCTACGAGTTCGCCGCGGCGGGCCTGTGGGTCCCGAGTGGCGACCCGCGCCTGCTCGGCCGCCTCCTGGCCGCTTACGGCCGCAGCTTCGACCCGCGGGAACTGCTTGCGTATACGCTCCTGCACGAGCACAGCGACCTGCCCGAGTGCCTCAGGCAACTCCCGGCCCCGCCCGAGCCGACCCTGGATTCCCTGGCCCTGACCTGGTTCGGTACCGCCTAGGCCTGCCATCGATCCATCTGAAGAGCCCTGACATACCCCAAACCGGGGCCTTAGCTGGCCATCAGGGTGCGGTCGGCGTGGACGTGCCACATACGACCCGGTCGTCCTCGCCCACGCCCGCGCGTTGCTTACCAGCAGCGAGGCGGGTGCCACCGACTACATCGACGCCGACCTGCGCGATCTTGTCACCGGCCAGCCAGCTGCTGGACTTCACCCGCCCGGTAGCGGTCACGCTGATCGCGATCCTGAACGCGATACCGGACTCCGATGACCCGCACGGGATCGTGGCGACGCTGATGGACGCCGTCCCGTCCGGCAGCTACCTCGTCCTGACCCACCTGGCGTCGGACCTCCGCGGCCAGGAAGCGCAAGACGGCCCTGAAGACGTGCAGGGCCAGATGATGCGGAAGCAGTTCACGTCCCGCAACCGCGAGCAGGTGCTGGTCAAGCGCTGACGGGCACACCTGGCTGCCCTGGTTGCATCTGCAGCAGACACCGAGGCGGCTGCGTAGCGCCTGGAGCGGGAGGCAGGTCTCCCTCGGGGGTGTAGCGAACTACACCCCCGGTTCGGGTGGTCGCTCCCTCGTGACCGATAGCAGCCGGCGGCATCGTGAATAGCGGAGATCACATCCGCGATTCGAAAGGAAGCCCCATGAAGTCGCTGCTCTCGTCCAGGCCGGTGCTCTGGTTCTTGTTCCTGTTCAACGCCGCCGTCGCCGTGGCCGCCGGCGTCGGCGGTCACCACCTTCACATCCATGGCAACACCCTGCACGGCTCGCAGCAGCTCATGACCTCCGCCGGGATGGGGATCGTCGCGCTCGGGGCAGGCATCGGCCTCATGAGGCGCCGCGCTTCGCCAAGCGCGGCAACGGCATCGCCGCAGCCCACGCCGGCATCTGACCGGCCGAAAGGACTCAACGATGAACCACCTCCGGACCGCGGCGCTGGCCGCCGCCGCCTGCACGGCCGGCATATCGCTGGCCGCGTGCAGTGTGACCACCACCGCCAGCCCGGCGTCAAGCTCAGCTCCGGTCGGCAGCACGGTCAGCGTGAGTGGCCCGCTCGGCGGCTTTCCCATCCCGCCGGGCGCGCAAGTGATCGAAGACAGCACGGACTCAGGGCATTACAGCATCGTCTTCGGCTCGGTCAGCCCGTCAGCGGCCTCCAGCTTCTACGCCACCGCGCTGCCGCGGGCCGGCTACACGATCATCAGCCATTCCTCGGCAACCGGGGACTCCTTCAGCGGCACCGGGATCTGGTTCACCGGTCACGGATACAACGGCCAGATCGGGGCGCTGTCCAGCTTCCAAATCCCCGGTTTCAGCCTCGGCGGTAACACCGTCGAGATCACGCTCACCCCGCAGTGAGGCCGCGGCAAGGCTGCCCGCGGCCGTCATCGCGGTCACCGAGATGGCGTTACCGGTTCGGCGGCCGTTACCGGGGGTCCTCCGCGACCCGTCTGTACCGGTAGAGAGCGCGCGATCTCCCAGACATCGAAGGGCGGAAGATGGACGAGAGGTTGCATTCCATGTTCAGGAACGAAATGTCCGCCGAGGCAAGGCCGTCCCTCGACGGCATGGCCGAGGAGGTGCTGGCCAAGGGGCGGCGGGCCCGGCGCGCACGCACCGCGAAAATCGCGTCAGCCGCGTTCGCGGCGGTGGCAGCCGGCATCGTCGCTATCGCGGTAGTGGCACCGACGAGCGGGCCGAATAATACCGCCGCGACGCATCTGGGGGCAGTGGCTAAGTCCGCCCATCCGAGCCACCCGGCCACAAAGCCGGCCACCAAGCCGGCCACCAAGCCTGACCCGTCGACCGCGCCCGCCGGCGGCGGAACCCCCGCGTCGGCGGCGGTCATGCTGACCAGCGCGAACCCGCTGGTCTACATCCCGCAGCCGCCGGGCCCGAAGGCGCCGACGACGGCCGCAGCGGTTCTGGATGAGCTGCTCAAGTTGCTGCCGCCTGGGACCACGAGCAACTACGCCCTCTACCAGGACCAGTATCAGACGGGTGCGCAGGTCTACCTGAACGGCGCCGCGGGGCTGGGAATGATCCGGATCTTCCTGTACAACCAGTCACTGAACATGGATGCGTGCCATAGCTCCGACGCGTCGGACTTGACGCAGGTCTGCGGCGCGCTGCCGGGCGGCGCGCCCGAAATTATCACGAAGATTCCCGGCAACTGCGTTGAGGCGCTGGCGATCGACGTCGACCACGGAGACGGCACCGTGGTCCAGATCGACGTGCCCACCTGCCTGGCCTGGAACGGCCAGACCAACCCGCCCACGCCTATGGCGATCACCGCCGCTCAGGCCGAGCAGATCGCGGCGAACCCCGCTTGGGGGGCGACGCTGATGAACGCGGCCGTGGTGAAGGACGCGGCCCATCGGTTCACCGACGTGCCGGCCGGAAGCTGACCGCGTGGGCCTGCCCCGTGACCGAGGGCAGGCCCACCGCCGGTGGTGAGGCGAAGGCAGGCAGGCGCAAGCACGGGAGGTGGCAGTGCGAGACGACGGCGAGTTCGTCGCTTTCGTGGAAAGGTCGGGGAGCCGGCTGTGCGAGACCGCTTTTCTGCTGTGCCGGGACTGGAATCTGGCGCAGGATCTCACGCAGATCACATTCATCAAGGTTTACCTGTCATGGCGGCGCATCAGGCACGATGACCCGTACCACTACAGCAAGAAGGTGCTGCTGACGGGCCTACCTCGATCACAAACGGCTCAAGAGCTCGGGCGAGCTGCGGACCGACGCGGTACCGGATCGCCCGGCGGCGGCCGACACCGCGGAGCTCCGCCTCACGCTGCTGGACGCTCTCGGGCAGCTCAGCCCGCGGGATCGCGCCATCATCGTCTTGCGCTACTGGGAGGATCACAGCATCCAGACGGTGTCGGAACTGCTGGACCTGTCGCCGGGAGTGGTGAAGGTGCAGAGCATGCGGGCGCTGGCCAAGTTGCGCGTCCTGCTCGGTGAGGACGAGGCTCCTCCGCCTCTCCCCCGCGATCCTGGGGCCCGGGATGCGATACCTCGGCCGCCGGTGGCGCGCTGTTGAACGGGGCGGGTCTTGCCCCGGACGGGGCTCGCTCTATCGTGGCGAATATCGGACGAACTCTGTCTGAAACATGACCCCTGCCGGCCGCAACTGACGCCCGAGCCCAGGCAGTTCAGGAGGCCTCAGATGACCCTCACCGTGACCGAGGCTGGGCTATTCCTCGCCGACCCGGCCGCGTACACCGACGAAGACCGGCTGCACCAGGCGCTTGCCCTGCTGCGCCGCGAGGCGCCGGTGCACCGGGTGGAAGCCGGCGGGTACCGCCCGTTCTGGGCCGTCACCAGGCACGCCGACGTCATGGAGATCGAGCGGGACAACGGCCTGTTCATCAACGCGCCCCGGCCGCTGCTGACGACCGCCGCGATGGAGGCCGTGCAACGGCAGAGCGCGGCCGATGGAATCGCCCTGCGCACGCTCATCCACATGGACGACCCGCAGCACCGGGTGGTGCGGGCCATCGGCGCCGACTGGTTCCGGCCGCGCGCGATGCGGGCGCTTGAGGTCCGGATCGCCGAGCTCGCCAAGCGGTACGTGGACCGGATGGCCGACCTCGCCGGGGAGTGCGACTTCGCGGCCCAGGTCGCCGTGCACTATCCGCTGTACGTGATCCTGTCGCTGCTCGGGCTGCCCGAGTCCGACTTCCAGCGGATGCTGACGCTGACCCAGGAGCTGTTCGGCGGCGGGGACGAGGAACGGCGGCGGGGCGCCACGCCGGAGGAGCTGCTTGAGCCCTTGCTGGACTTCTTCGCGTACTTCCAGGGGATAACCGCCGCCCGCCGGGCCGCGCCGACCGGCGACTTGGCGTCGGCCATCGCCAACGCCCGCGTGGACGGCGAGTACCTGTCGGACGTCGACACCGCCTCGTACTACGTCATCATCGCCACCGCCGGCCACGACACGACCAGCTCCACCATCGCCGGCGGCCTGCACGCGCTCATCCAGCACCCCGCGGAACTGGAGCGGTTGCGTTCGGATCCGGGCCTGCTGCCGACCGCCGTGGACGAGATGATCCGGTGGGTTACCCCGGTCAAGGAATTCATGCGGACCGCCACCGCCGACACCTCGGTCGGCGGGGTCCCGGTCGCCGCGGGCGAGTCGCTGCTGCTGTCCTACCCGTCGGCCAACCGTGACGAGGAGGTCTTCGACGACCCGTTCCGGTTCGACGTCGGCCGCGACCCGAACAAGCACCTGGCGTTCGGCTTCGGCGTGCACTACTGCCTCGGCGCGGCGCTGGCCCGGATGGAGACTCGCGCCCTGTTCGCGGAGCTGTTGCCGCGGCTGGAGTCCGTCGAGCTCACGGGCCGGCCGGAGTGGGTGGCCACGACCTTCGTCGGCGGCCTGAAGCGCCTGCCCATCCGTTACACCCTGAAGGGATGACTTCGGGAGCGTGGCGACGGACAGGCCGGCTACGCGGGGGCGTCCCGCCGACCCAGGCATCGAACAGCGAGTGCTCGCCGCCGCGCTGACCGTCTACGGCGAGGTCGGCTGGGCCGGCTTCACGCTGGACCGGGTCGCCCGCCGGGCGCCCGTCGGCAAGGCCGCCCTGTACCGGCGCTGGCCCACTAAGGAGCACCTGCTGCTGGCCGCGCTTGAACACCTCGCCGAACCGGCCCCCGACGACTTCGACCCGACCGACCTGCGGGGTTGCCTGATCGGCATGACGGCACAGGTCATCGACATGTTCATCGGCCCCAAGGCCCTGGTCCTGCCCCGGGTGCTGATCGAGGCGGCGCAGTACCCGCCGAACTTCGACGACACGGTGCAGAGCATTGTCCGGGCCCGGTTCGGCACCATGCGCGTCGTCATTGAGGCCGCCGCCGGGCGCGGCGAACTCCCCGCGCGAATTCCGCCTGACCTCATCATCGACGCGATCATGGGCCGCGTGATCAGCCTCATCGTGCTCACCCCGGGCGCCCGGCGCGCCACGATTAACGCCGAACGGACCCGCTACGCCGAGTCGATCACCGACTACGTGCTCGCCGCCATCGCGACCTAGCCCCGTCGAGGAAGTTGCCCTTCATGGTGGACCTCAGTGCAGCCAGGAGAGTTCCGGTTTCTGATCCGCGACCGGGTGGCGATGGTACGGACGGTACAGTTGCCCTTGTTGTCCAGAATGATTCGGCTGAGCGGGAAGGGGCGGTAGCGCCCATGGCGGGCACCCTCTGGCAGAGCGATATCGCGGACGACGATCGCGAGCCGCCGAAGGTTGACACTTCCGTCGCGCACATAGCCCGGGTCTACGACTACTGGCTCGGTGGCAAGAACCACTTCGCCGCGGACCGCGAGGCGGGCGACGAAGCGGTTCGCGCCTACCCCGACATGCACATGTCGGTCAGGCAGAACCGGGCCTTTCTGCAGCGGGCGGTGCGGTACCTGGCCGGCGCGGGAATCCGGCAGTTCCTCGACATCGGCACCGGCCTGCCGTCCGCCGATAACACCCACGAGGTAGCCCAGGCGGTTGCGCCCGAGTCGCGGGTGGTCTACGTCGATAACGACCCCATCGTGCTCGCGCACGCCCGGGCGCTGCTGACCAGCAGCCCGGAGGGAGTGACCGGCTACCTTGACGCCGACGCCCGCGAAACCGGCACGATCATCACCGAGGCGGGAAAGCTGCTCGACTTCGGCCAGCCGGTCGCCGTCATGCTTATCGCGGTCCTCCACCTGATCCCCGAGGAAGACGACCCGTACCAGCTTGTCGCCGACCTGCTGGCGGCGGTCCCTTCTGGCAGCTACCTGGTGGTCTCGCATGTCGCCAGTGACCTCCAGCGCCAGTCACCCGGCATCAACGCGGCCGCCGCCCGGCTCAGTCAGGTGATGTTCCAGCGGGTCACCGCGCGCAGCCAGGACCAGGTGCTGAAGTTGTTCAACGGCCTCGAGATCCTTGAACCGGGCATCGTTCCGGTGCAGGACTGGCGACCGGACGGCCCCCGGGAGGGCATCCGCTCGGCAATGCGCGGCGGTATCGGACGCAAGCCGTAGTCCGGTCCATCTGGTCACCTTGCCAGGCCACAGTCAGCCACCTTTCGTTCGGTAGAAATTCTTTGAGAATTGTCTGAACGGGCCGTGGTTTCTCGCCTCAGCTCAGGAATTCCGTCACGTCGGCGGCGAACTCCGCGTGGTGCTGCCACAGGAAACCGTGGGCCGCGTCAGGGTAGATCTTCACGGTGGCGTTCGGGAGCAGGCCCGCGATGAGGTGGGAGTAGCGCGGCGGGATCATCGGGTCGCTGTCGCCGTTGGCGACGAAGACCGGGTGGGTGATGCCGGCCAGCCGCTGCAGTTCGGCGTGGTCGGGGATTCCCCAGGTGCAGACCGCGTCGTACTGGGCTTCGCGCACCGCCCAGGTGGTGGGAGCGTCCCGGTCCTCGGTCCTGGCGTACATGCGCCCCAGCGCTTCCTGCCCGGCCTTGCGGCTGGACGGCGAGGAGGTGAAGAACACGCTCAGGTACTCCTCGGGTGTCGTCTGCGGCGTGCCGACGGCTCCGATGACCTCCGGGGCCCACCCGTGGACGCCGTCCGCCCCCTTGGGGGCGGCGGAGGCGAGGACCAGCCGGCGGACGAGGTCGGGCCGGATCAGGGTGATCTCCTGCGCGACGAAGCTGCCGATCGAGAACCCGAGGATGTCGACCTTGATGAAGCCCATGGCGGCGATGAACTCGATCGCGTCGTGCGCCATCGGCCTGATCTCGGGCGGCGTCATCCCGCTCGAGCCGCCGACCCCCGCGTTATCGAAGGTGATGACGCGCCGCGCCGCGGCGAGGTCGTCCACCAGCGCCGGGTCCCAGCTGTCGAGGTTTCCGCGGAAGTGCTGGAGCAGGATGAGCGGCACCTCGCCACCCTGGCCGGCATCGCGGTAGGCGAAGTCGGTGCCGCGCGCCGCGCTGACCAGCTTGTTCGGGAGGCTTGAGTACGAAGTCACCACGTGACTCCTTTCCACTTTCCACGGGTAGCGATCGTCAAGAGCCATGATCTTCGGCCGAAGGGCGGCGCGGTATCCGCATGGTGACTGCACCCGCAACGTCGGCAGGTGCAGTCACCATGCCGATACCGCCCTTCGGCCCGGCCGATGAGCATGGCTTATGACGTTCCCGAGCGCGTCCGTCGTTGAGCTAGCTCACCAACCGAAAAGGAATCACGAGAATGAACGACAACACCACGCAAGCGGCGTCGCCGATCACCACCTACTTCCGGGTGTGCGACGGGGTGCGCGTGCGGTTCGCCGACACCAGGGCCGACTCCGACGTAACGATGCTGCTGCTGGCGCCGTGGCCAGAAAGCCTCTGGGCCTTCCGCCGCATCTGGGGCCGGCTGTCCGCGGTCGGGCGGGTGGTCGCCATCGACCTGCCGGGATTCGGCCACTCCGACGGCCGGCCGGAACTGATCGCCCCGGACGCCGCGGGAGAGTTCCTGGCCCGCCTGATCGACGAGTGGGGCCTCGGGGCTCCCCACGTCGTCGGCCCGGACGTCGGCACGGCCGCGGCGCTCTTCCTTGCCGCGAAGACGCCGGAGCGCGTCACGAGCCTGACCGTCGGCGGCGGCGCGGTCCGCTTCCCGATCGAAGCGGGCGGCGCGCTCAAGGACGTCATCGAGGCGCCGAGCCTGGACGTGGTGCGCGCCCTGGACGCGCGGACGAACATCGGGTACGCGGTCGAGTCCGGTGCCCCGAGTGACACCGAGCCTGACGTCCACGAGGACTACGTGAGCGCCTACGACCTCGGGCGCTTCGCGGAGTCGGCCCGGTTCGTCCGGCATTACCCCGAGCAGAACCCGGTGCTGCGTGACCTGCTGCCGGCGATCACCACGCCGGCCCAGATCCTGGCCGGGCGCGACGACGACCTCGTGCCGTGGTCGAACAACCAGTACCTCGACGAGGTCCTCCCCAACAGCGAGATCCATCCGCTCGACGCTGGTCACTTCGCGTGGGAGCAAGCGCCCGGGGAGTACGGCCGCCTGGTCGCCGACTGGGTCGCCGGCGGGTACCGGCGGGTCGCGTCGGGAAACGCGGGCGCGTAACGGGGAACGGGCGCGTATCGTCCCTGTTGTGGAAACGCTCGGGGACGATCTCGTGCTGCTGTCAGTTAATCCGAACAGCGGGCGCATCATGACGAAACAGAAGATCGACTACGGCCTGATGGGTGCCGAGCTCGTCCAGCTGGCCGCCGTTGGCCGCCTCGACATCGAGGCGGGCCGGGTAGTGGTCCGCAATGCGGCCGCGACTGGCGATCCCCGGCTGGATGCGACGCTGGCCAGCCTGGCCGGGTCCAGCCGGCCGCCCAAGGCAGAGCGCTGGGTAGGCCATCCCCGGCGCAAGATCCTCGACTCTTACCTTGAGCGCCTCGTCGCCGCTGGCTGCCTGCGCCGGGAGGGCACGGTGCTGACCCGCTGGCGGATCGATGACGACGGGCGGGCGGCGGGCGCGAAGGCCCGGCTGGATGCGATCGCGACGTCGGCGGGCCAGATCGACCTGACGCAGACAGCGCTGGGCGGGCTCGCGTATGCGATCGGGCTGGTCAACGTGCTCTACCCAGGGTGGGGTAACCGTGGAATCCGCAAGCGGTTCCGGGAGATCGCGGACGGGCAGTGGACCGAACCGCCCTCCTCCGAGGTAGCGGACGCCCCTGATGCCGACGCACCGGACGCCCCTGATGCCGACGCCGCGGCTTCGGATGGAGCGGGCGCGGCCGCGCACCATGCCGCGGTGCACGCCGCTGGCCACGCGGCGACTCACGCGGCCACGCACGCGGCGACCCACGCCGCCACGCACGCTGCCACCCATGCGGCTGTGCACGCGGCCACGCACGCGGCGGTCCACGCGGCCGTGCACGCATCGGTCGACGCCGGGCATTCAGCCGCGGCTGGCGGCGGTCACGGAGGGCACTGACACCGCTGGGCGCGGGCACGCGGCGGTCATTCGTCCAGCAGTGCCCGGAGGGTCCGCGCGTTACGCACCGCGTTCGCCTCCCCGTCGTTGTTGAAGTACACGAACACGTCCTGGCCGGCCCGGTTCCACTCGCCGATCCTCATCGCCCACCAGCGCAGGTCGGCGTCCGGGTAGGAGCCCGCGTACAGGTGCTCACCGTCCGGGCCGTGCATTCGGACGTAGACGAAGTCGGTGGTGGCGCGCAGCACGCACGGCAGGCTGGCGCCGCTCATCACGCAGTACGCCGCGCGGTGCGCGGCGAGCAGCGCGAAGACCTCCTCGCGGTGCCAGCTCGGATGCCGGAACTCCACCGCGATGCGCATCCAGCCCGGAACCCGCGCGAGGAAGTAGTCCAGCCTTGTATCGTCGCGGGCCTGGGCGGGCGGCAGCTGCACCAGCAGCACGGCCCGGCGGCCGTCCAACTCGTGCCAGCCCGCCGCGATGCGCTCCAGCCAGGTCTCCGGCCCGTACAGCTTGCGCGCGTGAGTCAGGCCGCGCGGCGCCTTGACCGAGAGCCGGAAGCCGTCCGGCAGGCGGCGCCGCCAGCTGGCGAACGCCGCCGGAGACGGCCAGCGGTAGAAGCTGCTGTTCAGCTCGGCGGTGGTGAATACCTGGGTGTACCGGGCGAGCCGGTCGCGGGCGGGCAGGCCGGGCGGGTAGAGCTCAGGGTGCCAGTGATCATAGCTCCAGCCCGACGTGCCGATCCAGGCGGCCATGGCGTCAGGCCGTATCCTGCCTCGCTCAGGCCCGCTGGGACTGCCGCGAGAAGACCCTGGTGAACGTGGTGCAGAAGGCCGGCAGATCGTCGGGCTTGCGGCTGGTGACCAGCGTGTTAGGGCCTGCCGGGCAGACCTGGACCTCGCTGTCGACCCAGCTGCCGCCCGCGTTCTCGATGTCGGTCCGCAGGCTCGGCCAGGACGTGAGCGTGCGGCCGCGGACGAGATCGGCCTCGACCAGGAGCCACGGGCCGTGGCAGATCACCGCGGCAGGCTTGCCCGCCGCGAAGAGCCGCTGGACGAAGCTGACCGCCGCGGGCACGGTGCGCAGGAAGTCGCTGTTGGCGACGCCACCCGGGATCACGACCGCGTCGTAGTCGATGTGATCGACGTCGCGAAGCGTGCGGTCGACCGGGAATGCCCTGCCCTTGTCGAGGTGGTTGAACGCCTGGACGTCGCCCCCTGCGGGAGCGATTAGCTCGGGCACGCCGCCGGCCTCGGCGACCGCCTGCCACGGGACGGTCAACTCCGCCTGCTCCACGCCCTCGTTCGCGGTGAGGAAGGCGACCCGCAGGCCACTCAGTTCGCTTGTCATCAGGGGTACCCCCTTCGGTAGATATCCGTGTCGGCGTCCCGGCCGAACCGGAACGCCTCCTCGCCTGCCCGCCGACCGGCAGGCCATGCGTCCTCGCGCGGTTCTTCTGCCGGGCCGGGAGTCGCCGCAACCACGACCCCGGCAATCGCGACCTTGCCTGGCCTGCCCGTACCGGATGAGGCGCGCCAGGTATGCACTGCGCAGCGGTGTACGAGTGGCACCGGAGGGTAGCGGCTGGCCGTGAGCGAAGACAGGAGTACTGGGAAAGCCGTGGAAGCGGAATCCGAGGGGGTGCCCGGTACCGGGCGCGGGCGTGCAAGGGGCGGCGCGGTGGTGAGCGTGTACGAGGACGGGCCGCTCATCGTGCGTGGCCAGTTCACGATCTGTGACCAGGGCGGGCAGCCGATCCCGGCCGGGCGGCGGACGGTCGCGCTATGCCGGTGCGGGCGGTCGGCGATCAAGCCGTTCTGCGACGGGTCGCACGCGCGGGCCGGCTTCCGCGCCCCCGGCGGCGCCGAGCGTGGGCGCGCGGTGGCGCGGGATCCTGGCAGGAGTCACGGCGCGCGGGAGCCGAGGGCCGACATAGCTGATCGCGCCGCGGAGCCGACAGGCCGGGGCGAGCCAGCCGCAGACTGACCGCTCGGCCCCGGGCGGGCACCAGCAGAGAGGTTAACGGGGGAACTCGGGCGACGGGGGCACGCATGGTACGGGCCGGTGCGTCATGCGGCGCTCTGCGCCTGGCCAGGGGGCCGCAATGACGACTGGCCGGCCCGCCAGCAGGACAGCAGGTGGCCGGCGAGCGCGTCATCAAGCGCCAGGCAGCATGCCGCGCCGAACAGGATGTCGGCCGCTGCGCCGGGACGGGCGGCCGCGTAACCGCCGCACAGGTCGTGCACGGCGATCTGCTCGTGCACCGCGTCGGCCTCCACGTGCTCGTCGAAGTACCGGCGCGCCGACGGCCCGGCGCCGAGCCGACGCGCACCCGCGGAATACAGCCGGTTGGGAGCGGTCGAGGTCATCTCCAGCGCGGCCAGGTGCCCGAGCAGGGCACCAGTCCACCGGCGGTGCAGCGCGAACAGCGACATCAGGTTGCTCACCGCCAGCGTCACCGCCGGCGCCGTCGGCACGTAGTACCCGTATCGTCCGTCAAGGCCGAGCCAGCGCATCGTGGCGCGGAACAGTTCCGCGTGCATCCGCTCCGCCTGGCCGCCGCCGTACTCATCGGCCTGGATCTCCACCAGGGCCGCCTTCACCGCCCCGTCAAGCCGCGGTATGCCGAAGCTGTGCGGGTCGGCTTCCTTCAGCTGGTACACCGACCGGTGCACGGCGAACTCGGTGAACTGCTCCCTGTCGGCCTCCCGGGCGAGGTACCCGGCAAGGTCCGGGCCGCCGCCGCGCCCGGTCAGGTCCCGCAGCGCGCCCGGCAGGCCGTCGGCCGGGACCGGATCCGGCCAGCCCGCCAGCGCGCACAGTGAGGCGAGCCACCGCCGCTCGAGCGTCCCGCGGAAGCCGGTAAGAGCCGGATGCCATTGCCAGCCGTCGTCCACGTCCTCGAATCCCCGGTAATGCAGCTCGTAGCAGCACCACAGGGCAAGCTGGAGATCGTCGTCTTCCCACGCCGGCGCTCCCTGCCTGGAAGGCTCCGGGGCGGCAAGCGGCATCGTCACGTCAGGGTCCCGGTGCAGCGCGGCCGCCAGCCACGCACTCAGCGGTCCCCTCGCAGGTGGCATCATCACCCGGTCCGGTTGCCCGCGCCAGCGTCTCGTATGCCAGAACCAGCCAACTTTTTGGATAGCAGTTCCGATGGTTAACCCGGCTGAGGCTGGACGCAGACCGCCCGATGGGATCGAGCCACCGTCCCAGGCGCCCGCCGGTACCAGAAGGCCTTTTCCTGTCCGCGACCGGTGCCTCTCCGCCTTTTCGGCGGGGAGAAACAGCGGGGATCTGGTAGTTGGAATCGGCTGGCCGGGTAGCGCAAGGGCATGAGTGAACCGCTGCGAGCCGTGCTGTTCGATGTGGACGGCACCCTGGTCGACACTAATTACTTGCACGTCGTCACCTGGTGGCAGGCGTTCGCCCAGGGCGGTTACCACGTCCCGATGGCGGACATCCACCGGGCTATCGGGATGGGCTCGGACCAGATGCTGGACCACCTGCTGCCAGCCGACCGGGACAGGGACGCCGACTCCGGCCTGAGCGCGTCGCATGATGCGCTGTATGCCACGTACTGGACCCGGCTCCGGCCGCTGCCCGGTGCCGTCGAGCTGCTCCGCGCGTGCAAGGCGCGCGGGCTGGCCGTCGTGCTGGCGAGTTCGGCCGGCGAGGCCGAGTCCGGTGTCCTTCGGGCCGCCCTGGACGCCGAAGACGCCATCGACGACGCCACGTTCGCCGGTGAGGTTGAGCGCACCAAGCCCGCGCCGGACCTGGTCCAGATCGCGCTGGAGAAAGCGGCCGTGCCGGCCGGGCAGGCGGTGTTCGTCGGGGACACGGTCTGGGACGTGCAGGCCAGCCGAAAAGCCGGAGTGCCCTGTATCGGGCTGCTCAGCGGCGGCATCGGCCGCCAGGAACTCGTCGACGCCGGCGCCGCGCAGGTCTACGCCGGTCCCGGTGAGTTGCTCGCCGCCCTGCCCGGCAGCCTGCTCGGACGCGGGGGTCCAGGTTTGGGCGTTCCTTCGCGGGTAGCTGGACGACCGGCAGTGGGCCGGTAATGCGCCTTGCCCGCGTCCCATAGTCACGGCAGAGGAGCCCGATGGTCACTCCCAGCGTAGGCGGCGGCCCGGTGCCGCTGCCCGCCACAGCACGTCCCCGGTTGCGTACCTCCGCTCGCGGTGCGTGCGCGGAAGCGCCAGGACGCAGCCGGCGGACACTGACGCTGGCCGGCAATATCGACGCGACAACCGACGAGACGGTGCGTGACCGCGCGGCGCGATGCCTACGTGACCAGCCGGACGTGCTCGTAGTTGACCTGCGCGAGCTGAATTTCTGCGACACCGCGGGAGTCCGGGCGCTGCGCTGGGTGCTGCGCCGCGCCGCCCTTGTCGGCGCCACGGTATGCGTCATTCCGCCCGGAGAGCACTTCCGCCGCGTGCTGGCGTTGCTCGGCGCCAATGACCTGCTGGCCGTCATTGACTCTGCGGGTCCCGCCCGCGCTAGTTAGATGCCGGGACCACGATGGTGGCCGTCGGAGGTTCCGCACGTCACACTGGGCATGCGCGGCGGCTCGAGACATGATCCAGCAAGTCAACTTACCCGGGCGCGGGCTGTGGCCCTGCGTCGAGCTGCCGTGGCCCACCTATCGAGGGCTTGACCCGCCGAAAGCTCTCAGAAGCCCCGAAACGGGAATCCGGGGTTATCGTGGAGTGGCAGATCAGCCGACGCGGCGTCTGCCGTGCGCCGGACAGGCGCGACTGAGGGATTGCGACGCAGGTAGAGGATGCGGATGCCTGATCTGGGGGGTCAGCTCACCGTGGGTCATGTCGGCCACGTGGTCCAGTTCTACGGTGATGACCAGGAGCTGTCGGCCAGCGTCGCGCGATTCCTCGGCGAGGGACTAGCGGCGGGTGGATCGGCTGTCGTGGTGGCGACCGCCGCGCACCGGCTGGCCTTCCAGGCGTACCTGCCTTCCGCCGCGGGCGAGCGGCTGCTGGTTACTGACGCCCAGGAACTGCTGAACTGCTTCCTGGCCGGTGACCGGCTGGACGGCCCCCGGTTCCGGGAAACGGCTGAGCACCTGATCGGGCGGGCGGCGGCCGCGGGCCAGCCGGTCCGCATCTACGCGGAGATGGTCACGGTCCTGTGGGACGCCGGGCAGGTAACCCTGGCGCTGGAGCTGGAAGCCCTGTGGAACGACCTGGCCGCCCGGCTGCCGTTCTCGCTGCTGTGCGGGTACCCGGCTCGAATGCTGGCCACCGGCGACCCTGATGAGGCCGCAAGCGTGCAGCAAGTGTGCCGCCTGCACGCCGCCGTAACCGGCCCGTCAACGGGACATGTCTCCAGCGCGCCCGCCGGCCGTGACGGTAGCGATGACAGCGGGACGGCGGTACGCCAGTTCTCTAGCGACCCGGCGTCGGCGCGAGCGGCCCGCGAGTTCGTGATCACTGCCCTGGGCTCGCGGCTACCGGGCCCGGACGGCGTAGACGCGATGATCGTCGCCGGTGAACTGGCCGCCAACGCGCTGCTGCATGCCCGTTCCGCGTTCACCGTGTCCGTGTCCCACCTGCCTGAGGCGGTCCGGATCTCGGTCCAGGACCAGGCCCCCCTCAACGACTGCCCCCCGGTCGCGCGCCCCGGGCACGGCCTGCACATGGTGGCGCAGGTAGCCGCCCGGTGGTCGGTCGACCCGCTGCCGGATGGGAAGGAGATCTGGGCAGAACTGCCCGCGCCTCCCCGGCCGGGATGAACGACCGGCCGCGCATCGGCCGGCCGCTGTGCTTAGAGCCCTACTCTCCGCCGGGCTGCCCCGGGCGGATGTGACGGACGTCGCTCTGCCGGAGTGGCTTGCTGCTCCCGCTTCCGCCCCCGGCGGCGGTCGGCTCAAGCACGAAGCACGTATGGTCCCCGCCCATCTCCTTCTCGCCGGGACCGCGCGACAAGATGCGGCCCCGCAGCCATCCCCCGCTGACGCGCAGCAGCGGCGCGCCGCCGCAGTCGCTCCACGCCACCCGAGCGAACTTGTCCTCGTGCATGCCGCTGACCCCGCCGAAGAGCTCAGCCAGCGGAAGGTCGGCGCGCATGAGCACGTGCACGACGAGCTCACTGGCGCTGAGCGCGACGCGGTACGTGAAGTTGCGGTGCGACAGCCACACTGCGTACCGCGGCGGCTCGATACTGCACGGCGCGTTGAACGTCACCAGGCAGCCCGCCCTGTGCCCGCCTCCGGCACAGGTCACGATGACCGCGACCGGGTCGACGGGGTCAATGACCCGCTGGTACGCGTCCTCGACCGCCTGAGTCGTTACGTCGGCCGGAGCATCTTCCGTCATGACATCACGCTTCCCGCAAGGGAGGCGCCAACACCAAGATCTTGTGGACCGCCCGGCGGCGCTCAACATCTAGCATCCTGGGCTCGGTTCCGGCCCGGCACGACGATCTCGGTGACCTGGGCCAACCCCGTCGGGCGTTCAGCGGGTCGGATGCTGGGTGTCGGACGTGTCACGGCCTTGTTTTCGGATTCCACTGGCCCGCTTGCGCAACGCGGCCAGCTCGGCCTGCAGCCGGCTGGTCTCTTCCTGCAGTTCCAGGACGCGCCTGATGCCGGCCAGGTTCAGCCCGTCGGCGGCCAACACGCAGATCTCCTGAAGCCGGCCGATGTCCCGGCGGGAGTACCGGCGGGTCCCGCCCGCGCTGCGCGCCGGATCGATCAGTCCCTCCCGCTCGTAGATCCGAAGAGTCTGCGGGTGCAGCCCGGCCAGCTCGGCCGCGACCGAGATGCTGAACAGCCCCCGGTCCAGGTCCGCCCACTCGGGCTTCACCACGGCCAGTCCCAGTCGCCGGCCAGGTATATCACCGCCAGATGCGCCAGGGCAGCCAGCCTGATCCCGTCATCCCCCGCTGCCCCCACTGCCGCCGCCGGCCCCGGGACGTCCACCCGGACCGGCCCGGCCCGCAGCGGGGGCTCAGGCGCCCGCCCGGCCGGCCTCACGCGGGCCTGCGCGGGACCGTACCGCACCTGCCCGGCCGGCGCATCCGCAGGCGTGACTCCGGGCATCGTGGCGCCCGGTCCGGGCTGGCCCGCGAGCGAGCGGTCATACGCGGCGCGCCGAGCCGGGTCTCCCAGCACCTGGTAAGCCTCGGCCAGGGCGCGGAACCGGGCCGGGTCGGCGGCATCACGCGGCCGGCGGTCCGGGTGCTCAGCCCGCGCCTTTCGCCGCCAGGCCTGCGTGATCTCAGTGCCAGAGGCCTCCCGGGATACCCCTAGCAGCCGGTACAGGTCCGGGAGCTGCCCGCTGTGGTCCGCCGCGGCCATGACCATCACTTCCTTCCGCCCGGCGCGGACGTACATTATCTTTCCCAGTGTGCGGCGCCAGAAAATCTGAGTCTAGTCTTGTCAGGTATCTGCTGTCGTGGTACATAAATCGCGTGAGCGTGACACACATCCGACACGGCAAGGAGGCACCAGCCATGCTCATGCGCACCGACCCGTTCCGCGAGCTGGACCGGATCACCCAGCAGGTCTTCGGCACCGCCGCCCGGCCCGCCGCGATGCCGATGGACGCGTACCGCCACGGCGACGATTTCTACGTCCACTTCGACCTGCCCGGCATTGACCCGGGCTCCATCAGCCTGACCGTCGAGCAGAACGTGCTCACCGTCCGCGCCGAACGCGCGCCCGTTCATGCCGACGGCGCCGAGCTGCTTATCGCCGAGCGGCCTTACGGCACCTACACCCGGCAGGTCTTCCTCGGCGAAACCCTCGACGCTGACAAGGTCGCCGCCGACTACGCCGCGGGCGTGCTCACCCTGACCATCCCGGTCCGCGAAGCCGCGAAGCCGCGCAACATCCAGGTCACCAGCAGCGACCGCAAGCAGGCCGTCACCGCATAACCCCAGCCACTGGTAGGGGCCGTCCCCGCCCAGACGGCCCCTACCAGTGGGGACCCCCTTGCTGCCCGCCGCACTCTCCGTGCTGCCAACCGCGGCATTGCCGGTACGCGCGGACTTCTCCTTGCTCTCCCGCATTTGGAGATCGAGGTCGACGACCTTGACAGCGCGCTCGCGGAGGCGGTCGCCCTTGGCGCTATCCTCGCAGGGTTCCAGCCGCAGGATGACGTGCGGGTTTGCCTCAACAGGGGCATGCAGCCAGCAGGCGCCGCAACGGCTCAGCAGGTCTTGACGGATAGCGAAGGTCTTCCGCGGGTAGCGGGGATTTCGCCGATGTTCCCCTGTCTTGATCTGAGGTCAGCTGCCATGTCCGGAAAGCTCGACGACGACGACCGAAGGTACCTGCGGATGGCTGTGGAACTGTCGCGGAGTTACCGCGATGATGCGCGCCGGTGGCCTTTCGGGGCCGTCCTGGTGAGCCAGGGCGAGATCCTCGGGCAGGGGTTCAACCAGGTGGTGGAGCTGCGGGACCCGAGTGCGCACGCGGAGATCATGGCGCTGCGCACGGCCGGCCGCGCGCTGGGCCTGGCACGTATTCGAGGACAGCGTGCTGTACAGCAGCAGCGAGCCGTGCCCGATGTGTCTGGCCGCCTGCTACTGGGCATCCATTCCCAGGATCGTGTTCGCCGCGACAAGCCGTGATCTCGTGGAATACGACTTCCAGGATCTTGCCATTTACACCGAACTCGGACTTCCGGCCGGGCGCCGGTCGATGCGCGAAGACGCCGACGAGGAGGGACTCCGGCAAGACGCTCTGATGGCCGTACGAGACTGGGCTCAGCGACGCTGACCTGCCCGTGAGCGATGTCCGTGGAATATGCGCGGGCACCGCGGGCAGAGGAACGGGGAACTGAGGAGGTAACCCATGCCAAAGGCACAGATCAAGGACGAGAAGACCTACCGCAAGCTGCGGGAAAAGGGCGAGAGCAAGGAGAAGTCCGCGCGGATCGCCAACGCCGCGGCGGGCAGCTCGAAGAGCGCGGTCGGCCGCAAGGGCGGCAAGAGCCCGTCCTATGCCGACTGGAGCAAGCAGGACCTCGTCAGGCGGGCCAGGGAGATCGGGATCAAGGGACGTTCCACGATGAGCAAGGCGGAACTAGTCAAGGCCCTCCGCAATCACTAATCCAGGAGCGCTCTAATGCGGCGGCGCCGGATGCCGGTGCCGCCGCCGCGCGTTCCCGGTCTGCTCCTCGCCGAGCCCGCGAGCCGGTTCGGCGCGTGCCGGGTACCGGGCCGGGTTGGAGTTAATAGTGCGGGTACCCGGGTCGGCCCTGTGTTCCCGGATCGCCGTCAGCGGCCTCAGCGGCTGTCGCCGGCCAGGACCTGCTCCGCGATGCGGACCCGGAGGCTTTCCAGCGTGTCCGACTGGCGCGCCGCCCGCGCGAGGAGCTCATCCAGCTGCCCGATGTCGAGCCGGCGGTCGCGCTCAGCGACGACGCGGAGGGTCCGCCATCCGGCGGCCTTGCCTTCCACGCCGAGCCGGAGCATCTCCGTCTCTTCAAGGTCACTGAGCGGAGACCGCGAGAGCAGGTGGCCGTTGAGCTTGAACCGCCCGGCCTTCTCGCCGGCCCACGCCGCGAACACCTTGTAGCCGCGGATCTTGACGCCCATCACTGCCATCATCGTGATGAGCGCGGACCGGTCCGCGGTGATCTCGCTCACCAGCCTTTTCATGACCGTGGCGGTCTCGGTACCCGGCTCAGCGGACGCGGCCATCCGCCGCACCAGCTCAAGGCCCACGGTGGCCCCGGCCAGGTGGTCGTTGAGGTAGACGCCGAGAAGGTCCTGCCCTGTGCGGCCTGCGGTTTTCGTGGTCATTGTCTTCTTCTTTCGGTGTGAAGCTGACGTTCAGCTGCCCGGTGCAGCCACCCGTGAGCGAGCAGTTCCAGCGGATGCCGCCGGACGCCAGGCGCCAGCGCGATGCCGTCTGGCCGTATCAGTCATTCCCCCTGGTTCTCGACTCGCCGCCCCACCTGCGTCGATGCAATGGCTGCCCGCTGTGCGACTATCTACGCATGAAGACGGCCACGCGGCCTGCCCGGCTGCGGACCGTCCTAGGCTGGCCGCCGGGATCTCGGTAGTCAGCTTGCGCTACCTGTAGCGCACGATTCCGCTGCACCGCTCCGAAGAGGCGGGTACCCGCGCCGACCTGCCCGGCCTCGCGTACGACACCACTGGGTTCGCGGACCGGCTCCAGCCGCTCGACGCCGGCGTCGGCCCGGTGCTGCACCGCCTGTACCGGTGCGGGTCGCCGGGACCAGCATTACCCCGCCGGCGCTGATGGACCTCGTGTCCGGCCTGCTGAACCAGGTATCACCGGATGTGGCGAAGTTCCGAAAGACCCGAGGCGCCCAGGGCGCCCTGCGGGGACTGACCGCGCTGCCTCCTCTGGGACGCGCCTAAGAGCTGCCGCCGAGGACCTGAACCTAATCACCCAGGACATCAGGTGTCAGGTAAGCGGTGCCGGGTAACAGGCCGCAACGGAACATCCATGTGGAGGCAGCCATGAACGCGACGGGCAGCAGCAACGGCCACCGCGCGAGAAGACGGCCAAGCGCGCTGGCCACCATTTCGTTCTAACTCCCGAACAACCTACCTACCGGAGGTACTCATGAACCATCACCCGGAACACGATCCGCTAGGGGACCTGACCGACGCGGGGGTGGCAGTATGGCTGGACGACCTGTCCCGCGAGCTGCTGGCCGGCGGCGGCCTGCAGTCCCTCGTCGCCGCCCGCCACGTCGTCGGGGTGACCACCAACCCGACGATCTTCGCCTCCGCCCTTGCCAAGGGCGACCGCTACGACGACCAGCTAGCCGAGCTGGCCGCCCGCGACGCGGACGTCGACACCGCGGTGTTCCTCGTGACCACCGACGATGTCCGTGCCGCGTGCGACGTCCTCGCGCCCGTGCACGCGCGGACGGCCGGCCTCGACGGGTGCGTGTCCATCGAGGTCGACCCGCGGCTGAGCCGTGACGCCGCCGCTACCGCCGAGATGGCGCGCCTGCTGTGGACGACGGTGAACCGCGACAACCTGTACATCAAGATCCCCGCCACGCAGGAGGGGCTGGCCGCGATTACGGAGGCGGTCAGCCAGGGCATCAGCGTCAACGTGACGCTGATCTTCTCCCTGGACCGGTACCGCGCCGTCATGGACGCCTACCTCAGCGGCCTGGAGCAGGCTTATGCCGCCGGCCGGGACCTCACCACGATCAGGTCGGTGGCCTCCTTCTTCATCTCCCGGGTGGACACGGAGGTCGACGCGCGCCTCGACCAGCTCGGCACCCAAGAGGCCGCCGCGCTGAAGGGCCTGGCCGCGATCGCCAACGCCCGCCTGGCCTACCAGGCCCATGAGCAGCTGACCGCCGGGGAGCGCTGGCTGCGGCTTGCCCGCCTCGGCGCGCGGCCCCAGCGGCCGCTGTGGGCCTCCACCGGAGTCAAGAACCCGGCCTACCCGGACACCAAGTACGTCGCCGGGCTGATCGCGCCCGGCACCGTCAACACCATGCCGGGCACGACCCTCGAGGCCTTCGCCGACCACGGCCAGGTCAGCGGCGACACCATAACCGGGCACTACGACGCCAGCCGGCGCGTGCTCGACCAGCTGGCGTCAGCGGGCATCGACTTCGACGACGTCACCGAGTACCTCGAACGCGACGGCCTGGCCAAGTTCGACAAGAGCTGGGGCGAGCTGGGCGCCACCGTCGCCGCCGAGATGGAACGCCACCACCCTACGTCTAGGTAAATCGCCGCTAGCAAAACTATCCGTCGTATTGGCCCGGCAAGGGCCCGCTGGATCGGGCTGCGCTTGCCCAGGGCCGAATCGGCCGCTACCGTCCGGCACATGCTGCTGTGGATCAACGGCCCCTTCGGAGGCGGCAAGACCGCGACGGCCCACGAGCTGAACAGGCGGCTACCGGACAGTGTCGTGTGCGACCCCGAGCATGTCGGCTTCGGCATGCGCCGCATGCTGCCAGCCTCGCTGCGGGGAAACTTCCAGGACCTGCCGGCATGGAGGCACAGTGTGGTGGAACTGCTCCGCCTGACCCTGGCCGCCTGGGACGGCCCGGTCATCGTCCCGATGACGCTAGTCGATTCCGGCTACTTCCAGGAGATCATCGGCGGCCTGCGAGACGACGGCCTCGGGGTGCACCACTTCACTTTGCTGGCCGAGCCGGCGACCGTCCGGCGCCGGCTCGGCAGACGCAGCCTCGGACTCGAGCGCAAGCAGGGGAGCTGGGCGGTCAATCATCTCGGCGAACACCTCCAGCGGCTTCGCGCGCCCGAGTTCGCCCAGCACATCCGCACCGACCAGCAGACCATAGCGCAGGTGGCCGACGTCATTGCCAGCTCGGCAGGCCTGGCGATAATGCCGTCCACCGACAGCCCAGTGCGAGCCTCACTACGCCGGTATGCGACAACCATCCGACATATCCGGTTCGATTGATCCTTCGACTACAGACCCCGGCAAGCCGTCGGAGCCATCTCTTCGGCCGGAACGTGGCCCCTGCCCCGGTTGGCGCCTGCCGCCCGGCCGACCCCGGGCGCGGGCGGCAGGCGTGCTGGCCGGGCTGGTGTTAGTCGGTGCCTCGGCCGGTGATCGTGTCGCGGACCTTGTCCGTCGCGGCCGCCACGGGCCCGGCCGTCTTGAGTGCGCCGGGGGTGGGGGGCGTGTGCGGATGCGGCCGGGTGGGCGCGCTGCTCTTGCCGTCGGCGATCTTGGCGCCGAGTTCGGCCGCCGTCTCGGCGGTAAGCACGGCCCGCAAGCCCGGCCACACCCGGGTCTCCTCGAACTCGATGTGCTGGCGGGCCGCCACGGTGAACTCGGCGAGCAGCTTCTCGAACTCCGCGTCGCTGGCGTCGAGCTTGTCCAGGTCGGCGAGGACCTGCTTGGCTTCCTGCTCTTGCCCGGTCGCCTCGTCGGCCAGGGTGTTGCCGGCCGGGAGGTGCTCGCGCACGGCGGGCCAGAAGTACATTTCCTCCAGCGCCTCGTGCTTGGACTCCTCGATGATCAGCTCTTGCGTCATCTTCTTGCGCAGCGCCAGCTGGTTTTCGCTGGCCCCGGTCTCCCTCGTCGGGCCTTTCTCCAGCTCCGCCAGCATGTTCTTGACTTCCTGGTGGTCCTTGGCCAGGACGGTGAATACGTCCGCCATCTCGCCTCCTTGGTAACTGGCTGTCGCGATGTCGGGCTCCTCTGCCCGTCACGCCGCGAGGTAACCGCCCGTGCTTGCGAAGTCTTGTTTTTCTGGCCGAAGGGCCTTGGTGCCCGCCTCCCGTCCGGCCTTAACTGACCGGTGGCTTGGCGTGACGGCATCCGACGCGAGGCTGGCCTGAAGCGTCCGCAACCGCAACTGGGCATGCCGGGAATGAGGTCCCGCGACCGGCGCTCGGCGAGGCTGATCAAGCCGTCGTTGTCAGAAGGTTAAATTCCGGACCGGAAGGGAAGTGCGTGCGTTCTGAACAGCGCAATACCCAAGGAGACGGGCAATGAGCGGATTGGCGTGGGTCGGCCTTGCGATCGGGCTGGTGATCGTGGCAGTGGCCGTCGGCATCCCATTCTTTCTCACCCACCGGCGCATGCGCGAGCCGCACGATGTCTCCGACAGCCGTGCTTACCTCCGCGACCGCCGCAGGTGGGCATGGCGGCGACGGGTAGCCGCAGCGTCGCAGCCGGGAGCGGCGCGGCCTGGCCGCCGGAAGTGACGGCCGGGGGCGGTTGCCCGTCGCGGGCAGGACAGCCCCCGCCAGGCGTGGCGCAGGTCAGCGGCGGGCCATGTGGCAGCCTGCGGGTCAGGCCGCGCAACCCCGGCACCGGCGCTGCCATCAGTCCCGCTCCCAGGGGGCGGTCTCGCCTATTTTCTTGTAGTACTTCGCGAGGTGGTTCTTGACCCGGACGATGTCGGATTCCGGGAGGTCGATGCCCCCGCGAGAGCCCTGCATGATGTTGCCTGCCGCCATGATCGCCCGGGGCACGGCGACTTGGCGGCCGTTGACGACGTCGGTGAAGAGCAGCTTGTAGGCGGTGAAGTTCTGCTTGCTGCCGGCGTCGTACCAGATGTGCGCGTCGCGGTACCTGGGATTGGGCTTGTCCTCGGCGTCCGTCCAGGCGCGTATTCGTTTCTCGGCTCCCGCGCCGTCCCATTCGCGGTCGCGGGGGGCGAGCGGGAAGTCGTGGAACGTGGTGACTGCCATGTCGCCGTCCTTTCCGGTTGTGTGGCGGGTGTGGCTACAGGATGGGCTTGTCGCCGGTGGCGTTCTGCTGCAACGGAGGGCCGGCCCGTGTCTGGCACGAGTCGTCCCGTCCCGTTGCTACAGGTCCAGCGGGCTCCCCGAGCCCTGCCTGGCGTCCCTGGACTCAGCGCCGGCGGCGGGGTCTTCCGCGCCTGGGTGGAGCGTGTCCCCGGCCGGGGCCTCCCCGGGGGTTACCGGCTCGTCGCGTCGCGGTGCCACGCTGCGGCCTGCACCCACGTGCATTCCGCCCTGGACGGTCCCGCGGAGCCGTTCCCCGTACGCGTGCTCCTGGTGCGGCTTGCGGGCCGCCAGCGCCACGCTGCCCAGCCAGACGACGAGCCCGGCCACGGCAACTGCAACGATGATCCAGATCGCGGTCGCTGATCCGTTCATGCCGCGCCTCCTTGTTCCGTTCCGATCTGCCTGGCTAACTGCCAGCCGAAACCGTCCTCAAACCCGGCAACCGGACGCCGCTCGCAATTCTCGGACGAGTACCGCGTTCACTACCCGCGCCGCGAAGTGGCCCGCGGGCCGCGCTTTCCCGCCTGACGGCCGGGATAACAGCGGCTGCCTGGGGCAGTGCAGGCGTCATGGATGCGATAACCCTGCTCAAGGACGACCACAAGACCGTAGAGAGCCTGTTCAAGCAGTTCGAGAAGGCCGGCGACCGCGCGGTCAAGACCAAGCGGCAGCTCGCCGACCAGATGATCAAAGAGCTGACCACGCACGCCTACATCGAGGAGACCCTCTTCTACCCCGCGGCGCGCAAGGCCGCGCCGAGCACCGCCGCTCACGTGCTGGAGAGCATCGAGGAGCATCACGTGGTCGTGTGGATGCTGTCCGAGCTCGCCGGGATGGACCCAGCCGACGAGCGGTTCACCGCGAAGGTCACCGTCTTGATCGAGAACGTCCGCCATCACGTCAAGGAAGAAGAAAAGGACTGGTTCCCGCAGGTACGCAAGGCGATGGGCAGCAAGGCGCTACGTCAGCTCGGCGACGAACTCGCCGCCGCGAAATCCAGGGCGCCTTCTGACCCGCTGAAGAACATCAGCGCGACGGCCTAGCGAACCACGGTGGACTAGTTCCACCGTCGGCCTGGCTGGCTAGGCGGCGGCGAGGATGTCGACCACGAAGGCCAGGGTGTCGGTGCCCTCGATGCCGGCCGTGGCGGAGCCGGCCGAGCCGTAGCCGTCGGCCGGCGGGATGACCAGCAGCACCCGGCTGCCGACGGTCTGGCCGAGCAGGCCGGCGTCCAGGCCCTTGATGACCTGGCCCCCGCCGATCGAGAACGTCAGCGGCGTGCCGCTCGACCAGGAGGAGCCGAAGACCTGCCCGGTCCGCCAGATCATCCCGGTGTACTGGACCGCGACCTGCTGGCCGCTCTGCACGACCGCGCCCTTGCCTTTGATCAGGGTCTTTTCTTGCAGGCTGGCCGGCGGCACGGCCCCGTCAGGGATCGCGATCACTGGTCCGGCCGTGCTTCCTGGCGCAGGCGGAGTCACGGTGGGCAGCGGAGCGCCGCCGTCGCTCGTCTGCGGGCCGTGGACTCCGGAGGTGCCGAACGTCGAGATCATGTCGACGACGAACACCAGTGTGTCGCCGGCGCCGACGCCCTCCTGCGAGTTGCCTGAACCGCCGAAACCGTCCGCAGGCGGGATCACCGCGAGCACCCGGCTGCCGGCCCGCTGCCCGACGAGCGCCTGCTCAAGCCCGGGCAGCAGCTGCCCGGCGAACAACGACGGGGATCCCGAACTGTAGGACTCGATTGTCTTGTGCGTGGTGCCTGACCAGTCGTAGGC
This sequence comes from uncultured Actinomycetota bacterium, assembly GCA_963850115.1. Lineage (GTDB taxonomy): Bacteria > Actinomycetota > Actinomycetes > Streptosporangiales > Streptosporangiaceae > Trebonia. Next base: position 102,469 of record CAWKKG010000012.1, on the reverse strand, counting down.
GACGTAGTTGCCGACCAGGCCGTCGGACGCGGTCATCGTGGGGCCGCCGCCCTGGATGAGGGTCTTGACGTAGAGCGACGGTCCAGCCGGCTGCGCGGGGATCGCCAGGCCCGGAGCGGCACCGAACGCTCCGGACACCGTCAGCCCGTTGCCCTCGAACCGCGGGACCGGGGCCGCCCGGTACGCGGCTTCGCACCCTTGGTCCCAGTAGCCGGTCGCCGGGCCGAGCGCCGGCTCACCGGCCCGGAGCTGCGATTCCACGCTCGGGCTCAACGGCAGGCTGAAGTCGTTGCCCATCAGGTCCGTGCACCAGCCCACGGCGCCGAGCGCGTCTGTGGCGCCTTTCGGGTTGAGGCCAGGCAGCGCGCTGGCGGAAAGCGCGATGCTCTTACCGGTGGCGTACGCCTTCGTCGCGCAGGACCCGGTGCACGCCTTTGCCCCCTTGCCGTACATCACGCCGTCCTGGACCAGCTGGCCTGGGTGGTCCTGGTGATAGCCGGCCTCACAGCCCAGCACCCACTGGCCAACGGCCGTCTTGTCGGTGGCGGCGGGGCGCTGCCCCGGCTTCGCGGTGCCTAGGTCCGCGGTGCACGCCTTCGTCAGCTGGCTGACCGGGCCGGTCACCAGGCCCCCGTCTGCCTGCGCCGGGGCAGTCTCGAAGTCCTTGCCGAGGGCGTACGGGCTCGGGCTGGCCGGCCAAAGGACATATGCCAGTCCGCCGCCCACGAGAGCGACCGCGACGGCGATCGCCGCGATGCCCGGCCAGGTCCGGTGCCAGCGGCGTCTGGCCCTCGGCGGGTCGAAGTGGAGCGACTCACTCGGCGGGAGCGGCGACGTCATCGACATCCTTGTTGTGCTGAGGTATCGGCGCGAGGAAGCGCGGTGTCAGGCGTCTTGGACCATATGTTCAGGTTTAGACAGGAATCACCATAGAGACCCCAGTGCCGGGCCGCAGGTTTATCAAGCGATCCGGAACCCGCTGGTTCCCCCGGCAGCTCGTGACCAGTTACGGACTTGAAACCCGAACCCGGGGACGAAGTCTGTCAATCTGTTTCTGGGAAGGTTCTGGGTAGTCCGAAGCGCGTCATGACGTTGGTGTTGAAGCCGGTGATGGCGGTGATGTGGTCGTCGGCGGTGGTGATGACCAGGAGGGAGTAGGCGCGGTAAACACTGGCGTGGGGGTCGGCCAGGTACATGCCGAGGGCGGGCTGGCCGTTGGCGCCGGTGGGTACCACGCGGTAGGTGCGGCCGGGGCGGAAGGTGACGGCGGCGAGGAGGCGCTGGGCTGATTCGATGCCGCGGTATTCCAGCATGGCCGGGGGCATGGAGAATCTCACGTCGGTGACGAGCAGTTCGATCAGGGCGTCCAGGTCGGCGCGTTCCAGGGCGTCGGTGAGCCGGGCGACGAGCCGGTGTTCGACGGCGGTGTCGGGTTGGCGTGCAGGCCTGCGGCTGCCGGTGCCGGTGCTGCCGGAGTCGGCGAGGTGGCTGTCGACGGTGGCGCGGGCGCGTTTGAGTGCGCTGCTCACGGCTTCCTGGGTGGTGTCGAGCATCTGGGCGACCTCGGCGGCGTGGTAGCCCAGGACATCGCGGAGGACGAGCGCGGCGCGCTGGCGCGGGGGCAGCAGTTGCAGGGCGGTGATGAAGGCCAGGGAGATGGCCTCGGTGGTCTCGTAGCGGGCCTCCGGTCCGGGGCGCTGGTCGGCGAGGTGGTCGAGCAGGACGTCGGGGTAGGGTTCCAGCCAGGGCGGGGCGTCGCCGGCGCCGGTGGGTTCTGGCAGGGTGGCCTCGGGCAGCGGGGCGGCGGTGCGGGGGCGCCGGCTGTCGGCACGCAACATGCTCAGGCACCGGTTGGTCGCGATCTGGTACAGCCAGGTCCGGAGCGAGGACCGCTGGCCGAACTCGCCGAGGTTACGCCACGCGGACACGAGGGTCTCCTGGAGTGCGTCCTCGGCGTCCTGCAGGGATCCCAGCATGCGGTAGCAGTGCACCTGCAACTCGTGGGAGTGGCCCTGGACCAGGTCGCGGAACGCGTCGTGGTCGCCGGCCCGAGCCCGGGCGATCAGGTCCGTCGTCTCCATCTCCATTGGCATGCATCCTCGCTCTTCGTCTTTCCGCAGGGCGCGTTCGGCTCGCTTAACGATAAAGACGCCGTCGGTTTGGCGAATTGGGCGGCGCGGCGCCGCCCAATTCGGGCGGGCGGTGGCGCCTACCCGGTTAGAGGCGGTCCCAGTCCAGGGCGCGCCCCGGATACAGAACAGGACCACAGATCATGGCCAAGTACGTTTTCTCCTTCCGCGTGCCCTCCGACTACGCGCCCCACGCCGGGACGCCGGCCGAGTGGCGGGCCTGGTTCGGCGGGCTGGGCTCGGCCCTGGTGGACGTCGGCAACGCGGTGACCGATTACGCCTCGCTGGGCGAGGTCGGCGGCAGCGGCTCCCGGATGGTCGCCTACTCGGTGGTGTCCGCCGAGGACCTGGACTCCGCGCTGGCGCTGGCCAAGGACTGCCCGGTGATGCGGGTCGGCGGCGGGGTCGAGGTCGGCCCCGTGATGGAAGTTCCCGAGTCGTGAGCGACGCCATGACCGCATCGACGGCGCCGCCAGAGGGGTCGTTTCTGGCGACCGGGCGCGGCAAGGTCACGCTGGCGCTGCTGTGCCTGGTGACGTCCCTTGACGTCATGGACGGTTCGATCGTCAACGTCGCGATGCCGACCATCCGTTCCCATCTGGACTTCTCGGTGCAGAACCTGCAGTGGGTGATCAGCGGCTATCTGATCACCTATGGCGGGTTCCTGCTGCTGGGCGGCCGCGCCGGGGACCTGCTGGGGCGGCGGCGGCTGCTGGTGGCCGGAACCTCGCTGTTCGCGGTCTCGTCGCTGGCCTGCGGGTTGGCCGACAGTCAGGGGCTGCTGGTCGGCGCCCGGCTCGCCCAGGGCTTCGGGGCGGCGATGATGACGCCGGCCGCGCTGTCCATCTTGACCACCACCTTCTCCGGCTCCGACCGGCACAAGGCGCTGGGCGTGTGGGCCGGGGTCAGCGGGATGGCCACGATGGTCGGGTTGTTCTTCGGCGGGCTGCTCACCCAGGAATTCGGCTGGCGGTGGGTGTTCTTCATCAGCCTCCCGCTGGCCGCGCTGGTGCTGTTCGGGACGTTCCGGATCCTGAAGGCCGACCATGGCCGGTCCGTGCCTGGCGGTTTCGACGCGGTCGGCGCGGTGCTGGTCACCGCCAGCATGCTGCTGCTGATCTTCACGCTGGTGAAGACGCCGGACGTCGGCTGGGGTACGGGCCGCACCATCGGCGGGCTGGCCGGTTCGGCGGTGCTGATGGCCGCCTTCCTGGTCAACGAGCAGCGGCGCGCCCATCCGCTGGTTCCGCTGTCGATCTTCCGGGTCAAGGGCCTGGCCGCGGCCGATGCCACCCAGGTGATCGCCTGGGCCGGGTTCTGGTCGATGTTCTTCTTCGTCACCCTGTACATGCAGAACGTCCTGGGCTTCACCCAGCTGGAGTCCGGGCTCTCGTATGTGCCGGTGAGCGTCGGCATCGCGTTCGGCTCGACCGTGGCGACGAAGATGTTCGTCAGGACCGGGACCCGCCCGATCATCGTCTCCGGTTCGCTGCTCGCCGCCGGCGGCATCTTCTGGCTCTCCCGCATCCCGGTGGATGGCAGCTATCTCACCAACCTGCTCGCCCCGCTGGTGATTATGGGGCTCGGGCTGGGGCTGCTGTATGCCGGTGTGCAAACGGCCGCGAACGCGGGCGTGCCGGCGGATCAGGCCGGATTGGCCGCGGCCCTGATCACCGCCTCTTTCCAGCTCGGGTCAGCGCTCGGCCTGGCGGTGTTCACCGGGATCGCGACCAGCCGCACCAGCCACCTGCTGGCCGCCCACACCCCTGCCCCGGAGGCACTCACCGCCGGATTCCAGCGGGGCCTGCTCGTCAGCGCCCTCTGCCTCGTGGCAGCCGGAGCCATCGCGCTGCGCGCCTCCAACACCCGCGGCGAACCCGCCGCCACACCAGAAACCCAACAAAACCTGGAACCCTCCTACGACCCCGCATAACACAACACAACGAAATCCCGGGATGGCGCTCAACGCCATCCCGGGATTCTCTTTACCGTTGTGGAACACATCTGCTGGTGAACACGTGGGGCTCACCGCGGCCACTCCATGTTCTCGGCTTCGGTGACTGGGTCGCCGGTCAGCAGCAGGGCGCCAACGGCGGCGGCGACCGGTGCGGTGGCGCCGGGTCCGGCCAGGGCGAGCGGGGCGTGCCGGGCGAGCTCGGTGAGCTGGGTGGCAAGGGGCGCGAGGTTCTCTGGCAGGGTTGCGGCCACGACGACGAGATCCGGGTGCCTGGCGTCGACTGTTCGGGTCAGTTCCTCGACCGGGGTGCTTATCCCGAGGTAGTCGATCCTCCATCCGTTGCGGTTGAGCACGATACCGAAGGCCATCAGCGCTAGGTCGTGAAGCTCGCCGGGGGGGCAGGCGAGGACGGCGCGGGGCCCGTGGCCGTTGCCCCAGCCGCGGGCCAGCCCGGCGAGCCGCCCCCGGATGAGGTTGCTGGCGAAGTGCTCCTGGGCGACGCTGGCCGTTCCGCTCGCCCAGCGTTCTCCGAGTTCGGTGAGATATGGCAGCACAACGTCGCGGAGCACCGTCGTCAGGGAGAGGTCGGATACGAGCCGGTCAAGGACGGCCTGCGCGGCTGGCTCGTCGAAGGCGTCGAGGGCCTGCCGGAGGGCGCCGGACAGCTCACCCGCCGTCGGCGCGGCGCGTTGCCTGAGGTCCGCCCCGGCCCCGTTGTCCTCCCCGAGCGCAGCTTGCGCCGCCTCGGCGGCCGACAGCCCGCGGGCCAGGTGGGCCTGCATCCGGCGGACCCGCAGCGCGTCCGCCTCGGAATACAACCGGAAGCCGCCCGCTGAGCGCACTGGCTTGAGGAGGCCATAGCGGCTCTCCCACGCCCGCAGGACGTGGTCGCTCACGCCGAGGCGCCGGCTCAGCTCACCGATGCGCAGCAGCGCCGGGCCCGTGGGAGTGTCCATGTCAACACTCTACAGTAGTTGGACATAACTTTGACAAGGTTGACTGCGGGAGCTATCGTCGCACCTAGACAAACTCTAGACGAAAGTTGACATCATGGGCTCCCGTGCCAACGATCCGGCGACCGCCGTCGGCCCCGCCTCCCAGAAGCACGGCACCGCCGCGGGCTCCCGGCGGCCGTCCGTCGCCGTGATCGGTGCGGGGGTCTCCGGCCTGACCGCGGCCTACCTGCTCGCCCGTACCCACGACGTCACCCTCTTCGAAGCCGCGGACCGGCTCGGCGGCCACGCGCACACCCACGATGTCACCGACTCGGCTGGCCGACGGCACGCCGTCGACAGCGGGTTCATCGTCCACAACGACGTGACCTACCCCTGGTTGCGCAAGCTCTTCCGCGAGTTGGACGTCGAGGTGCGGCCCGCCGAGATGAGCATGAGCGTCCGCTGCGAGGAGTGCGGGCTGCAGTACGCCGGCGGCCGCGGGCTGCGCGGCGTATTCGCCCAGCCCCGCCGCCTCGTCCGCCCGCGGTTCCTCCGGATGCTGTGGCAGGTCAAGCGGTTCCACCGGCGCGCAGCGGCCTTCCTGCGCACGACCGACGACGAGAACCTCACGACCTACGGCGAGTTCCTGGAGCGGGAGGGGTTCAGCGGCTACTTCATCGCCCACTACGCCGTTCCGGTCGTCTCGTGCGTGTGGTCCGCCGGGCGGGAGGCGACGCTGGCCTACCCGGCGCGCTACCTGTTCCGGTTCCTCGACCACCATGGCATGCTCCGGGTCGGCGGGTCACCCCAGTGGCACACCGTCGCCGGCGGGTCACGGGTCTACGTCGAGCGGCTCGCCGGGCTGCTCAAGGACGTGCGCGCGGCCCACGCCGTCACCGACGTCACCCGGCGCGAGGACGGCGTCCGGATCCGGGACGTCACCGGGCAGGTCACCCGCGTGGACCGCATCGTCATCGCGACCCACGCCGACCAGGCCCTGAGCCTGCTCGCCGACCCGAGCAACGAGGAGGTCAGTACCCTCAAGCAATTCCGCTACTCGCGCAATCTCACCGTGCTGCACACCGACAGCTCGCTCCTGCCGGGCGCCGCGCGGGCCCGGGCCAGCTGGAACTACCGGATGACGTCCTGTCACCAGGCCGGCCAGCCCGCAGTGGTGACGTACTGGATGAATCGGCTCCAGGGACACCGGGCCGCGCAGGATCTCCTGGTCACGCTCAACGACCGTGAACGTCTCGACCCCCATTCCGTCGTGGCGACGATGGAATACGAGCACCCGATCTACACGCCAGAAGCGGTCCGCGCGCAGTCACGGCTGCCCAGCCTGGCCACCGACCGCACCGTGTACGCCGGCGCCTACCACGGCTGGGGATTCCACGAGGACGGGTGCCGCTCCGGTGTGGAGGCCGCCCGGCACTTCGGAGTGACCTGGTGAGCGCGGACCCGCTCCGCACGAGGACGCCCGCGCGCCCTCAGCTGCCCCCGCTGCCAGCCCTGGTCGTCGGCCAGGTCACGCACCGGCGCCCCGGACCGGTCCGGCACGCTTTCCGGCACCGCGTCTACCAGTGGCTGGTCGACCTGGACAGCCTGCCCCGCCAGCCCTGGCCCCTGCGGCCGTTCGCGCACTTCAGCAGCGCGGACCACCTCGGCGACCCTGGCCTGCCGATCAAGCGCAACATCGAGAACTACCTGGCGCTGGGCGGCATCGGCCTTGGTGACGGGGGACGGGTGCTCATGCTGGCTGGCGCCCGGGTCCTGGGCCACGTGTTCGACCCGCTCTCGGTCTTCTGGTGCTATGACCGCGACGGCCTCCTCGCGTGTGTCGTCGCGGAGGTCCATAACACCTACGGCGAGCGACACGCCTACCTCCTGCGACCGGATGCGGCGGGGGTCGCCGTGACGGGCAAGCACTTCTACGTATCCCCGTTCTTCGACGTCAGCGGCACCTACGAGCTGCGGTTCACCCTGCGGCCGGACCTTGTCGCCACGACCGTGACGCTACGGCACCACGATGCCGTGGCGTTCTCGGCGGCCTTCCGGGGCCGCCCCGAGCCTGCCACCCGCCTGGCCCTCGGCCGCCGGCTCATCCGCCAGCCCCTCATGCCCCAGCGGGTCTCGGCCCTGATCCGGGTGCACGGCATCTGGCTGTGGCTTCGTGGCCTGCCCGTCCGCGCTCACCCGCACCACATTCGACAGGAAGGGGTCTGATCATGACCGTCACCACCTCCATCAGGTGGCCCACCTCCGCCACCCCGCCACGGGCGCCGCTGCGAGTCCGCCATCGCGCAGGCGGTCTTCGAGCATGCCGTACGGAAGGTCCCGGTCCGCGTGACCTACCCCGACGGCCGAGTGCTCGGGGCAGGATCGCCGGCATCGCCCGAACTGGACGTCGTTCGCCCCGGCGGCGTTCCTGGCCCGGCTGGGCCGCGACGCGAAGATCGGGTTCGGTGAGGCCTACATGGCCGGGGACTGGCGGGCCGGGCCCGGCACCGACCTGGCCGACCTGCTGACACCCTTCGCCTCGCGGCTGACCACGATGATTCCCCCGGCCCTGCAGCGGCTGCGCGTCTTCGTCGACCGGCGCGTCCCCCGTGACCAGGAGAACACCCTTGACGGCGCGCGCAGCAACATCGCCGCTCACTACGACTTGAGCAACGACCTCTTCGCCGCATTCCTGGATCCGACGATGACCTACTCCTCGGCGTGGTTCGACGAGAGCGAGCCGGTGGAGACCGCAACCCGGCTGGAGGAAGCACAGCTGCGCAAGATCGACGGGCTTCTCGACCTCGCCAGCGTACGCAGCGGTACCCGGCTGCTGGAAATCGGCACGGGATGGGGCGCACTTGCCATCCGCGCGGCGCAACGAGGTGCCCGCGTCACGACGATCACCCTCTCCCGCGAGCAGCTGCGGCTAGCCCGTGAGCGGGTGGAATCGGCCGGCCTCGCCGGGCTCGTCGAGGTGCGAGTGCAGGACTACCGCGAGGTCGAAGGCGAGTACGACGCCATCGTCAGCGTCGAGATGATCGAGGCCGTCGGGGAGGCCTACTGGCCAACCTACTTCGTGGCCCTGGATCGGCTCCTCGCTCCGGGCGGCAGGGTCGCCATCCAGGCGATCACCATGGACCACGAGCGTTTCCTCGCCACCCGGCGCAGCTTCGGCTGGATCCAGAAGTACATCTTCCCCGGCGGCATCATTCCGTCCTTGCGGGCCGTCGACGACGCTCTCACGGCCCACACCACGCTGCGCGTGACGCGGCAGCGCGAACTTCGGGAGCACTACGCCCGGACCCTGCACCTGTGGCGGGAACGCTTCCTCGACCAGTGGCCCCGCATCCACGCCCAGGGCTTCGACGAGACCTTCCGCCGCATGTGGGAGTTCTACCTTGCCTACAGCGAGGCCGGCTTCCGCAGCGGCTACCTCGGCGTGAGCCAGCTTCAGCTGACGAGGAGGCCGGCATGAGGCTGAGCGGCAAGGTCGCCTGGGTCGTCGGCGGATCCAGCGGCATCGGCGCCGCCGTGGCCCGCGAACTCGTACGCCGCGGCGCCACCGTCGCGATCTCCGCCCGCCGCGAGGAGCAGCTCCAAGATGTTGCGGGCGGGGACATGCTCGTCCTGCCCGCCGACGTCACCGACGCCGCCTCCGTCGCGGCGGCCGCGGCACGAGTCCGGCAGGAGCTGGGCCCGATCGACCTCGCGGTCCTGTCGGCCGGCTACTGGAAGCAGATGGACCCGGCGGACTGGGACACCGAGCTCTTCGACCAGCATATCCGCGTGAATCTCACCGGGATGAGCAACTCCATCGCGGCCGTGCTGCCCGGCATGCTGCTGCGGCGGAGCGGGACCATAGCGGGCATCGCCTCCGTGGCCGGCTACCGCGGCCTGGCCGGCGCCGAGGCCTACGGCGCGACCAAGGCCGCCCAGATCAACCTCCTGGAATCGCTGCGCGTCCACCTTGCCCGAGCCGGCGTGCAGGTCACGACCGTCTGCCCCGGCTTCGTGCGGACCGACCTCACGGCCGGCAACCGCTTCCCCATGCCGTTCATCATTGAGGCCGACCAGGCCGCGCGATCCATCTGCGACGGCCTCGAGCGCGAGCGCGCGGAGGTTGTCTTCCCGGCCCGGATGGCGCTGCTGATGAAGGCCGCGCGCCTCGTCCCCGCCCGCTCCTGGACAACTCTGTGGGCCCGCACCTCACTCACCTGACCCACGCCCGCCCCCGACCAGCTCATCCAGCACCAGGGAACCCGAGGGACGCCATGAGACTGCAGAAGACCGTCATCATCGACAAGCCCCTGAACGCGGTGTTCGACTACCTCTCCGACTTCACCACGACAACCGAGTGGGACCCGGGCACCGTGGCCACCGTGAACCACCACGGCGACGGCGGCGTCGGCACCACTTACCTCAACACTTCCACGTTCCTCGGCCGGCAGACCCAGCTGACCTACATCGTGAGTGAGTTCATCCCCGGTAAGCACATCCAGCTCCGCGGCCAGAACAAGGCGCTCACCGCCGTCGACACCATGACATTCCGTAGCATCGAGGCCGGAACCGAGGTGACCTACACCGCCGAGTTCACCTTCCAAGGGCCGTCCCGTCTCCTTGCCCCGCTGCTCAGGCCTGCCTTCGAACGGCTCGGCAAACAAGCACAGACCGGTATGCGAACTGCGCTAAGCCGGCTCTGATCCCGCGGTTCGACCCCCATGGCCGGAAGTCGGCGAGAACGCCGACCACGACTCGTAGCTTCGTCAATATAGGTGACGGGATGTCCGGCACCGGCGGGCCCCCATACTGGTTGTCGTGAGTGATTCCCTCCGCCGTCATGTCCGCGCACGGGTGGTTGTGGATGTCAGCGAGCCCACGGAGCTGGTCTTGCAGCTCGCGGTCTCTGGCATGCCTGGTGCTGGGCTGGAGGAGACCCTTGTGGTCACCTGCGATGGATCGGAGCTGCCGGCGGCGGAGGTCATGGTTCCCGGGTCGGGGCGCGCTCACGTGGTGACGGCCCGTCCTGGGCTGGTGGTTGCCGAATATCGGGCTGGTGTGAGCGGCCGGGCCCGTCCGCCGGAGACGGCGCCCGCTGACCGCCTGATCTACCTCAGGCCCAGCCGCTACGCGCAGTCTGACGCTCTATCTGCCGTGGCGCGGGCGGAGTTCGCCGGGCTCAGCGCGCCCAGCGAGCTGCTGCCCGCGGTTGCTTCCTGGGTCGGCACTCGGCTCAGCTACGTGCCGGGCAGCAGCAGGCCCACAGACGGCGCGGTGCAGACGCTGCTTTCGCGGCAGGGTGTCTGCCGGGATTACGCTCACCTGGTCGTCGCGCTGCTGCGGGCGCTGGATGTTCCGGCGCGGCTGGCGGCCGTCTACGCGCCGGGCCTAGCGCCCATGGATTTCCACGCTGTCGCCGAGGCCCTGGTCGACGGCTGCTGGCGGGTGGCGGACGCTACCTTGCTCGCGCCACGGGCCGGCCTGGTGCGGATCGCCGCCGGCCGGGACGCCGCCGACACCGCCTTCTTGTCGACCTACGGCGGTGCCGCTCAGCTGGTGAGCGTCGATGTAACAGCCACTGTGAGCGGCCCGCTGCCGGCGGACGACGTCACCGCGCTGATGAGCATCGCATAGCCGGATCCGCCCCGCTGTTCAGGCACTCAGTCTCAGTCAGGCGATCAGGGATCGGCAGGTTAGGAGAACGCAGGGGCGTAATCGGCGGCGAACTGCCAGAAAGAGCGCGCCGGCCGGCCCAGCAGGGACGGCACGTCGCCGGTGACCCACTCGGCGTCGCCGTCGGCGGTCAGGGCGAACGCCTGGGCGTTCATCTCGGCGATCGGCGCCGGGACGCCGGCCCGGATCATCGCGTCCCTGTTCTCATCGAAGCTCAGCTCGCGGTAGGTGATGGTCCGGCCCAGCAGCCTCGACAGCACCGCCGCCACGTCGTAGTTGGAGATCAGCTCCGGACCGGTGAGCCAGTAGGTCTTCCCCGCGTGGGGGGCGGGCGAGGCGGCGATCTCGGCGGCCACGGCGGCCACGTCGCGGGCGTCGACCAGGCCGGCGCGCCCCTTGCCCGCCGCGGAGCCGAAGCCGCTGGTGGCGGTGATCGCCGGGGCCAGCGCGAGGACGTTCTGCATGTAGGCGTTGGACCGCAGCAGCGTGTGGGGCAGTCCGGAGGCGGCCAGGCCGGCCTCGATCTCGGCCTGCCAGCGCCGCCGGGCGATGGGGGAGTCGGCTGATGCCTTGCTGCTGGCCTTGACGACGTGCCGGGCGCCGGCCCGGGCGGCGCTCGCGACGACGTCCAGCTCCTGGGCGGGCACGGCCGGGCTGACCAGGACGACTGCCGTGACGCCCGCCATCGCCGCGTCGATGCTCGCGGGGACGCCGAGGTCCCCGACGGCGATCTCGGCGCCGGCATCGGCCAGTGCCTTGGCCTTGTCTGGGTCGCGCACCAGTACCCGGACGGGCAGTTCCCGCTGCCTGAGCAGGAGGGCCGCTTCCGTGCCGACTTTCCCTGCCGTTGTTACGAGGATCATGGCGTGCCTCTCTCCGCTGACGAATGGGTTATGCCGCCCACTTTGCCCGATGTCGAATGGGTTGTCAAACCCAGAAAGCTGATATTCTGAAAAGCGTGGCAAACGATGGGCAGCGCCGGCCAAGGCTGACGCCCAAGGGGGAGCGGACCCGCGCCCGGATTGTGGACGCAGCCGCCCGGCTGATCTACGAGCGGGGCTTGGCCAGCACCACCCTCGACGACATCCGGGCCGCGGCAGAGGTCAGCGGCTCGCAGCTCGACTCATTACTTCGCCGACAAGGACGAGCTCGTCCAGCGCGGTCATCAGCTACCAGGCCGACGTGATCGTCGGCGGCACCGAGCCACGGCCTCGGCACCAGCGAGGGATTGCGGGCCTGGCGCGACATGGTCGTCGCCGTCGCCGAAAGCACCGACGGCAAGGGGGGCTGCCCCCTGGGGTCGCTCGGCAGCCAGCTCGCCGAGACCGATCCCCAGGCGCGCGCGCTCGTCGCGGCCGGCTTCGAGCGGTGGTCAGCTGTCATCACCGACGCACTGCGTTCCCTCCCCGCCGCTGGGCACCTCCCGGACGGCACCAGCAGCGACGACCTCGCCGTCACCCTGCTCGCCGCGCTTCAAGGGACTCCTCCTCGCGCAGGTCCAGCGCGACACCCGTCCCCTCGAAACCGCCGTCGACACCATCCTCGCCCTCGCAGGAATCACCGTCCGCGACCCCGCTTACGGCGGCAGCTCCACTTCCTCGTCCGCTACGTCACCCCGTTCGCGTGGATGCGGCACGTGGGTGCGCATGGTCGCCGCGCGGCCGAGCGCGGGCCAGTGGCGGGGGCGGGCGGGGACGCTGCTGCGCGACCGTCCGGGATCGCCGGGCTTGCCCGCGGCTTAGGGCAGGCCCGGCCGGACCAGGCCGGTCTCGTAGGCGATCACGACCAGCTGGGCCCGGTCTCGCGCGCCGAGCTTGGGCATCATCCGGTTGACGTGGGTCTTGGCGGTCAGCGGGCTCATGAACAGCGCCGCGCCGATCTCGTCGTTGCTCATGCCCGCGGCGACCCGGGCGAGCACCTCCCGCTCCCGGTCGGTGAGCACCGACAGCACGGAGGCGTCGACCGGCTGGGCCGGGCCGCGCCCGGCGATGCTGGAGATCAGCGTCCGGGTGACGCTCGGCGACAGCAGGGCATCGCCGCGGGCGACCACCCGGATGGCGCTGATGAGGTCCTCCGGTTCGGTGTCCTTGACCAGGAAGCCGCTCGCCCCGGCGCGGATCGCCTCGAAGACGTACTCGTCGGCCTCAAAGGTGGTGAGGATAATGACCCGAACGCCGCTCAGTCCGGGGTCGGCGGCGATCTGCCGGGTGGCCTCCAGCCCGTCGGTGCCGGGCATGCGGATGTCCATCAGCACCACCTCGGCCCGCAGCGAGCGGGCCAGGTCGACCGCGGCCGCCCCGTCCGCCGCCTCGCCGACGACCTCGATGTCGGGCGCCGAGCCGGCGATGAACCGGAAGCCGGCCCGGACAAGGGCCTGGTCGTCGGCGAGCAGGACCCTGATCACGGCCGGCTCGCGACCACGGCGGGAGCCTCTGGTTCCTGGGCTTGAGCGGCGGCTGCCACCGGCAGCCGGGCGCGGACGGCGAACCCGCCGCCTGGACGCGGCCCGGCATCCAAGGTGCCGCCCAGGGCGGCCGCCCGCTCCCGCATTCCGGTCACTCCCGCCCCGGCCCCGTCGCTGAAGGCCGCGGGCACGGCCCCGCCCTCGTTCACCACGTCCAAGTGCAGGTATCCGCCGTCTTGGCGCAGCCCACGGTCGCGGCGACCCGGCCGGCGTGCCGCACCACGTTGGTGAGCGACTCCTGCACGATACGGTAGGCGGCCAGCATGACCGGCGGCGGCAACGGGACTAGCGGCTCGGCCAGCTGCAGCGTGGTCGGCGTCCCGGCGGCGCTGGTCGCCTCGACAAGCGCGGCGATGGCGCGCAGGTCCGGCACCGGCACCGCCGGGCTCCCGCTGTCGACCTGACGCAGCACCTCGAGTATGGTCCGCAGCTCGCGCAGTCCGGACTTGCTCGCCTTGCGGATAGCCTGGATCGCCTCGGCGGCACTCGCCGGATCGGTGGCCAGCTGCATGCCCGCCGCCGTGGCCTGGACGTTGATCATCGCCATCGAGTGCGCGACCACGTCGTGCAGCTCGCGCGCGATTCGCATTCGCTCGGCGTCGACGCGCCTGCGGGTTTCCTCCTCCCGGGCCTGCTCGGCCTGCGCCGCGCGGTCGGACTCGGCAGCCAGCCACTGGCGGCGCGCGGCCACGTACGCGCCGACCGCGCCGGCGGCGAGCAGCTCCGGCCACATCGTGGCGTTCGGGCCGCCGAGCCAGCCGAACGGCCCGAGCAGCCCCTCGGTCACGAAGATAGCCGCCGCCCCCGCGAGCCCGGCGGCAACCGCGGTGCGCCACGTGCGGGTCAGCGCAACCCAGTACACGCCGACGATGACCGGAACAAGCGCGGCACCGTCGATCTGCCCGAGCGCCGCCCACCCGACCGCGCCGGCCACGGCGAGCCCGAGCACCTCGACCGGGCGGTTGTTGCGCCAGACCAGCGCGACGGAGGGCACGGCGAGCAGCAGATAAGCGGGCAGCGGCGGATGGCCGGCCAGGTGCAGGCCACCGTAGCGGTGCACCGGGTTGGCCTCGACGTAGGCGCCGGCCACGGCCAGCGCGGTCACCAGGGCCACGCCCGCGGCGTCCAGCCAGTGCCGCGGCAGCCCGACCACGTTTTTGATGCCCATCACCCGGAGCGTACGCCAGCTGCCGGCCGGCGTCATCGTCGCTGCGCAGGCGGGTGGGCTACCGCGCTGGGAGTACCCGCTGCCGCCGGAGGAGTAGCTCACCGGACGCCAGCAGGACGATGCCCGATTACCGCCGCCCGGCCGAGCCTGGTGCTCAGCGGCGCAATCAGCGCCGAAAGCCCTATGAGGGAGTACGCACATGCACACCACCACCGCCGCCGCTACCGTGCCGGACATCAAGCTGGGCCGCGCCCGGGCGCTGGGCGCCGCGGGCGGCGCACTGGCCGCCGCCCTCGCCTGGACCGTGGAAGTCCCCCTGCTGGGCATCCACCTGAACTTCCGCTTCGGCGCCGGCCATGTCCAGACGATCGGGGTCGGCCAGGTCATCGGCGTCACCGTGGCCGCCTCGCTGCTCGGCTGGCTGCTGCTTACCCTGCTCGAGCGGCGCACCCCGCGTGCCCGGCTCCTGTGGACCACCATCGCGCTGGCGGCGCTGGCGGCGTCGCTGGCCCTGCCGCTAGCCGCCGCGACGACCAGCTCAGCCGCCGCCGGGCTCATCGTGATGCACCTGACCGTCGGGGCTGCCGTGATTCCCGCCCTGGCGCACACCGCGCGAGCGCGCTGACAGGACACCGCCGGTATACGAGGGCTATCATCGCCCGGTGCAAGACGGCCACCGCCTCGGCGAGCTGCCCTGATCTCCTGGCCCGCCCGTCCGGCGGCGCCGTCGGTGACGGCGTAGACGTCGATGACCACGGTCGTGCCCATCAGCCGAGGCCGGCTGCGGAGCTGGAACCCGCGATCATGCGCGTCAGACGGCGGCCGAGACCAGGCCTACGGGCATTGCCTGGGCCGGGGCGTCGACCGGAACTCGGCTGCGGCCGCCCCGCGGGCCCGGATTCCTGACTGGCGATCAGTTTTCTGTACAAGGCCGTCGTCTCCGCCGCGGGAGGGATGCCCAGCTGATCGCGCAGGCGATTGGCGAGCTCCTTGTAATGCGTGACGGCGCGGGCGGCCTGGCCGAGGTTCACCCAGCACATCATCAGCTCCCGGTGGGCGGATTCGTTGAGCGGCTCATGCGTGACCGCGCGGCGGAACGCGGCCGCGGCGGCCTGGTGACGGCCGGCGGCGGTGAGCATCCGGCCGGTCGCGAGCAGCGCCGACTCGAAGGCACGGCGAAGCTCGTCACGGCGAGCCAGCGCCCACTCGCCAGTCGGCATCCCGTCGAGGAAGTCGCCGCCGTAGGCTGCGATGGCGCGTTGCAGATCGGGCAGGCCGGCCGCGGACGGGCGGGCGCGGCGGGCCGTGGCGAGCGCGTCTTCGAAGGCGGTGACATCGCAGGCGTGCGGGCGAGTGCGGTCGAACCGGTACCGGCCGTCGCAGTAGCTCACCCAGCCCGCGTCGCCGAGCGCACGGCGCAACTCGCGCAGCGCGGTGTGCAGCGCATTCCTGAGCTGACGGCTGGATAGATCGGGCCACAGCGTGGCGCCGATCTGATCCCGCGTCATCGCGGGCGACGTGGCGAGCAGGAACAGCAGCTCGCGGGGTTTGGCATAGCCCCAGTCAGCGGTGGTCAGCGTGACATCGCCGAGTTCCACCACCGCCCCGCCGAGGGCTTTGATGCGCAGCGGCACGGCAGCGCCTGAAGTCCCGGCCGCGCCCGGCCGGCCGCGCCGGACAAGAGCGGGCTGGGACAAGGCGCCCGGCGCCACGCCGCCGTCGCCCGGCGCCGCCACCAGACCGTCGCCCGGCGCCGACACGGGCCCGTCGCCCGGTGCATCCGCGGTAGGCGCGGCCGGAAGGTCCGCCCGCAGGTCCGCCATGGAGGCGAGCCGCCCCCGCTGTCGACACGCCGCGAACGTCGAAGCGCCGAGCGCGGCCAGCGCACCCGCCGTCGTCGATTCGTGCTGCGGCCGTTCGCAAGCCGGGATTACGGTGCCGATCTCTTCCCGGATCGTCTCGGCCGCCCCGAGCAGCCGCGCCGCCCGCGCCGCGTCGTCCCTGGACAGCGCGATCGCCGCCAGATCCTCCAGCACGCTGGACATGCGCCACCGGTCGCGCAGCTCGGCGTGCAGCTCCAGACTGCGGCGGAGCAGAGGTATCGCCGCCGCATCACCGCGGTCGGCGGCGAGCAGGCCGAGTTGCTCGGCTGACCACGCGATGCCCTCGCGGAAGCCGATTCCCTCCGCGAGAGACAGGCTTTCAGTCAGAAGCGCCACGGACCGTTCGGTATCTCCCTTGTACCTGGCCGCGATACCGAGGTTGGCAAGGGACGACGCCACGCCCTCAACATCGCCGAGGGCCCGGTAGATCTCCTGCGCGGCCGTCGCCTCAGCGACCGCCTCGTCGAAGTCGCACCGCAGCCAGCAGACCATGGCCAGGGCTCCGTGCACGTTCGCCGCGCCCCGCCGGTCGCCGGCGGCTTCGGCCAGGGCGAGACTCTCGGCGTACAGTTCGACCGCCCTGGCATAACTGCCCTGCTCTCGCGCGACGCTGCCGAGCACCCGCAGCGTGCCGGCGATGCCCCTGTCATCGCCCAGTTCGCGATACAGCCGCAGCGCTGCCTCCAGCCGCCTGACCGCGGGGAGGTAGTCACACCGCAGCATGGCCAGTCCGCCGCCGCCGAGCAGCGCCCTGGCCCGTAGCGCGGCCGGGGCGGCCGGGCAGCGGGTCACGGCCGTGTCCAGCCACTGCAGGACTTCGGCATAGTGACCACGCAGGTAGGCGTAGCGCCGCAGCGAGCAGGCGATCCGCAGCGAAGCAACCGGGTCATCAGAATCGACCGCGTATTCAAAGGCCCGGCGCAGGTTGGGAAGCTCGGCGTCCAGGCGGTCCAGCTCGACTTCGATCCGGCCGTTCCTCGCCCCGGTGCCCTCGATACGGGCGGCGGCGCCTTCCGCGAATTCGGCGTAATAACGGAGGTGAGCCGCGCGGATCAAGGCGGTTTCCGCGGATTCCGTGAGCCGTTCTGCGGCATAGTCGCGGATGGTCGCCAGCAGGCGATAGCGCGCGGCCTGGCCGTCGTGACCGGCGTCGTGATCGACCTGAAGCAGCGACTTGTCGGCGAGCCGGGTCAGCAGTTCCAGCATCGCGCCCGCGCTTATGCCGTCACCGGCGGCGACCTGTTCCGCGGCGTCCAGCGTGAAACCCCCGGCGAACTCGGCCAGCCGCCGGAACACGGCGCGCTCATCGGCGGCGAGCATGTGGTGGCTCCAGTCCAGCGTCGCTCGCAGGGTCCGGTGGCGCGCTGGTGCCGACCGCGCACCGCCGGCCAGCACTGCGAAGATGTCATCGAGCCGCTGTGCCAGCTGGGCTGGGGAGAGGGTCCGCATCCGGGCGGCGGCCAGCTCGATCGCCAGCGGCAGACCGTCCAGGCGTCCGCAGATCCGCGCGACCGCGGCGGCGTTGTCGTCGCTCAGCCGGAATGATGGCCGGACCAGCCGCGCCCGCTGCTCGAACAGCCGGACCGCATCCGACCCGGCCAGCGCGGAGGGCGCCAGCACGGGCGCGGGCAGCGACAGCGGCGGAACGGCCCAGTTCAGTTCGCCTTCGACGCCGAGCGGCTCGCGGCTCGTGGCGAGCACCGTCAGCACCGGGCACGCCGCCAGCAGGAATTCTGTCAGGCCGGCCGTCTCCGCGACCAGGTGCTCGCAATTGTCCAGCACCAGCAGCACCGGGTGGCTGGCGATGTGCGCCGCGATGGCGGGCGCCGCGTCTTGCCCCGACGCATCCGGCACGCCAAGCCTGGCGGCGACGATACGGGGAACCGTCGCCGGGTCATCGACCAGCGCCAGTTCCACCCAGAAGACGCCGGCCGGGAACTGCCCGGCCGTGCTCGCGGAGGTCGCGGCGGCGATCGCCAGCCGCGTCTTGCCGACGCCGCCAGGCCCGGTGAGGGTGAGCAGGCGGCACCCGGCGAGACTTCGCCCGATGTCGCCGAGTTCGCCCTCGCGGCCGATGAGGGTGCTCAGCCGCACCGGCAGGGTATCGACCGCCAGCGGCATCTCGGCACGGCTCCCAACCCAGGGGATATCGCTTATTCGCGGACATGCGGCCCCCGAAAGCGGCATGTCCGCGCGCCATTTACGTTGGCAGGCTGAGTTAAACCCAGCCCGATTGAGCCGGACTTGAGTGGGTACCTTAAGCGGCAGATAAACGCGTGGGCGCGCCCGCACAGGAAGACTGTGCGAGCGCGCCCACGGTAGCCCCGGAGGGCTGGAGTGGCTAAATGGCGGCGAAGTACTGGTTTGCCCCGCCGTTGTAGTACCAGGTGTCGATTGAGGCGCCCGCCCACGGGCTGTCGCCGCTCACATCGAGGTACAGGCCGCTGTACATGCTCTTGATGGTGTAGGCGTACACGCTGCCGGGGGTCAGGCTCGTCTGCCACTCCTGAACCGTGCCTTCGTTGCAGGGCTCCTGGTAGACCTGATCGCCGGCGAAGCCGTCGGTGGTCAGGCACATGTTGCTGTTGACGTTGATGATCTCGTAGGTGTTGCCGCCATTGACCGGAAGAACAGCCAGTTCTGGTTCTGGCCGCCGTTGGCGTACCAGTCGATCACCGGCGCACCCGGGTAGGTCGACCCGCCCGACACGTCGAGCAGCAGGCCGAACGTGTTGTTCGGCGTGACGTGGGTGGTGAACCCGCCGCTAGCCGAGGCCGGGCCGGCCAGCGTGGCACCAAGCAAGGCCGGGACCGCGAGCACGGCCAGGGCGGCCGAGATGCGGGCGGCGCGGCGCGGGCGGCGCCCGGATCCGTCGCGGTGACGGCGAAGGGCAGGCAGTGTGATGTTCATGAGGATTCCCCGTTCGAATCGATGGCGTAGTTGCCACCGCGAACATAAGGAAGGCCTGCGGGGGGAAACGCCGGAGGCGCAGGGGGAGGCGCTGGAATCACCAGCACAGCGCGGTCCGGGTCCCTGCGGATGCAGCGCAGCCACATCAAGATTCATCCGAACGAATGGTGGTGACTTCCTCCCGCCCGATTCCCCGTCCGGACCTGCGGAACAGAACCCGTGTCTCCTGCCGCGGGCGGGTGAGTCCGGCTGGCGAGTGGTCAGGCTGGCTTGCGGAGGGTGAGGTCGAGGTAGGCCGGCGACGTGACCCACTCGTAGGCCGCGGGCTGCGCGGCGGCGAGGGAGGCGACGATCGCGTCGATGTCCTGTCCCGTGGTCAGCCCGGTGCCGACGGCACGCTCCCGCATGGCGGTAAGCGCGCCGGCGTACAGGCCGAAGTACGCCTCCGGCGGGCCGAACGAGAACGACCCGTCCATCCGCACGACCTCAAGGCCGGCGGCTGCCGCCCATCTGGGCAGTTGCTCTGCCGCTTGTGACGGAACACCGGATCGCTCCATGAGGTCCGCCATCAGGCCCCAGGCGGCGCCGACGGCTTCAAAGTCCGGGAAGGAACGCGGCCGCGGCTGAGCCAGCGGCTCCTGCGAGATTACCCAGCCTCCAGGCTTGACCAAGCCAGCGATCTGCCGCAAGGTGCGCCCGGGATCGTGCTGGTGGACCAGCAGCAGCCGCGTGTAGGCAAGATCGAACGGCCCGCCCGCGTTCCCTGCCTCCAGGTCGTGGACATCGGCGGCCAACGTCCGGACGTTGCCCAGGCTCAGCGCCGCCGCAACGGACCGGGCACGGTCGACCGCCGCCGGGTTCAGGTCGACGCCCGTGACCCGGCCGGCGTCGCCGACCAGTTCCGCCAGCTGCACGAGGGCGCCGACGGGCCCGCAGCCGCATTCGATCACGTTCCATCCGTGCGCGATCCCGGACCGGCGCAACGCCGTGCGGGCCATCTCCCCGTGCGCCTCGGCGAGGCCGAGCAGGCGCTTAAGGTCCTCGTCGCTGCCATCCAGCAGGTAGCGCTGAACGCGGTCGCCCGCGCGCTGCGTCATCGCACGGCCACGCGGCGAGGTTCCGGCATCCTGCCATTCTCGCCTACGCCGGTGCGGGGCGCTACCCCGGCAGAAGGTCTAGACCATTGGTCTAACCGACGGGGGCGGCGTCGGCGCCGGACCGCTTCCGCGTCCTCCGGCGTGACCGTGCCGGAGGCGTGATTCATGAGTATCGCCTGGTGGCATAGGTTTTCGGCACCCACAGGCGCCGAGCGCGGCTTCGCCACCGCCAAAGACCCCGCCAGTAACGACATCGCCTGCGGCTGGTGCCGCCTCACGGGCCTCACGCCCCTCATGCTTTTCACCGCGACCCTGCTGGTCGTCCGCAACCAGCCGAGACGCTAAATCTGCCCGACCGGCTGGCGCTTCTCGGACTGGAACACGTCCTCGGTGCGGCCGGATGCCCAGTAGCCAGACAGGGATAGCTGGTCGCTGTCGCCGAGCCGGGCCTTGAGGGCCGCGCGGACCGCCTTCATCGACTCGCGCTCCCCGTGCGCGAACACGTCGACCCGGCCGGGGAGCCAGGGGCCGGCCAGCACGGCGTCGGCCAGCAGGCCGGGCTCGCTCCCCGGCTCCTGCCGGTGCAGCCAGATGACGTCAACGCCACGGGGCGGGGCCGCGTCCAGGTACTCGCCGGGGTCGCACGTCTCGAGGTAGGCGAGGCCGCGGGCATCGCCGGGCAGCGCCTCAAGGGCGGAACAGATCGCGGGCAGGGCCGACTCGTCCCCGGCGAACAGGTGCCAGTCGCTGCCGGGAACGGGGCGGTAGGCGCCGCCGGCCCCGACAGGGTCAGGGTGTCGCCGGGCTCCGCCTGCGCCGCCCACGGCGCGGCGATCCCCTTGTCCCCGTGGACCACGAAGTCGATCGCAAGCTGCTGGCGCTGCGCGTCGGCCCCCCGCAGCGTGTAGGTGCGGGTCACCGGCCGCTGGTCCGGCGCGAGCGAGTCCCGCAGGGCCGCCAGGTCGTAGGGTGGCCTGAGCCCCAGGGCCGGGTCGGCGAAGATGAGCTTCGCGTACTTATCGGTGAACTCGTTCATGCGCAGGGCCTCGAACCCCGGGCCGCCGGCCGTTATCCGCACCGTGTGGGGGCTGAGCCACTCCCGGTGCAGTACGGTGAGGACCGCCTGCGGGCGCGCCGGGCGGGCGCGGCCCGCCAGGTTGATCGTCGATTCGCTCATTATCACCTTTCTGAGGGAAGGCGCCAGGCGGCGTGCTGGCACGGGTGCCCGTAACTGGCGGCCGATCCACTGACCCAACTTAGGTTAGGTTAGCCTTACCTAACTGTCCAAGGCGAGTCTTCTTCGCGCGGGTCCAGGGCCCGGGCCGAGGCCGTGCCCCCGTGGCCCGCGCGGGCCTGCGCCGGTACCGCCGGTACACGGTTGGCGGAGTCGGCCAGCAGGGCGGCGATCCGAGAGGCCACGTCGTCTGACATCACGTGTCCCCAGCGGTCCGCCTCCGATCGCGCCAACTCGTCGGGGATGCCGAGGACGTCCATCAGGAGCCGGCTGGCGAGTCGGTGCTTCCTGATGACCTCGGCTGCGACCTGCCGCCCTCGGTCGGTGAGGTGAATGAGCCGGCCCGAGCGCCACACGTATCCATCGGTCGTGAGGCGCTCGAGCATCTGCGCCACCGACGGCGCTTTGTTGCCCAAGCGCTCGGCTATGCGAGCCTGGATAACCTCAACGCCGTCGTCGTCCAAGGCCTGGATCGTCCGGAGGTAATCCTCGACCGCGCGCGGAGGCATCTCAGCCGTCGTCGCGCGGCTCGGCGGCATCCTCGGCCGCGTCGGCGGCCAGCAGCTTGTACATCGACTGGCGGGCGCGGATAAGCACCTGCCTGGCCTCCTCGCGCTGCGCCTGGGTACCGACGTCGCCGACCTGCCTGGTCGCGGCCGCCAGCTGGCCGATCAGCTCGCGGTACTGCAGGGACTCGCCGAAGCGACCGTCCTCGGCGCCGGCCTCCCAGAGCTGGGCGAGGTGCCCGGCGTTCTGCTCGGCGTGCTCGCGGCCGGCCTGGGTCAGCGCGAACAGCCTGCGGCCGCTGCCGTCGGCGGGCTCGATCAGCCCCTCGTCCTCCAGCTGGGAGATAGCGGGGTAAACGGAGCCGGAGCTCACCCGCCACCGGCCGCCGGTGCGCTCGTTGATTTCCTGGATGATCTGGTAGCCGTTGCGCGGCTCCTCGCTCAGCAGCGAGATGATCGCCGCGCGCACGTCGCCGCGTCCGGCCCGGCCGCGTCCGCGGCCGCGCTCACGCGGGCCCACGGGGCCGAAGCCGAAGTCGGGACCGAAGCCGCCGTGAACGTGATGGTGCTCGTGCCGGCCGCTTCCGCGGCCGCCGAACGCCTCTCCGCGACGGCTCTCCTCGCCGCGGCGATGGCCGCGATGCCCGGGATGCGGGCCCTTATGGCCCGGATCAAAGTTCCTCATGATGACGTCTCCTTCGAAGACACTAGATGCGGCGACGAAGGATTCGATCCTGTCGGATCATGTCGCCGATATGTCAACGATATGTCGTTAACGACGCGAACGCAAGTCTCTTCCGCGGCCGGAACGCCCAGCCCGACTTCCAGCGGTCGGTGGTGAATCCGGAGACGGTTCCCAGATCCGGCCTCGACCGCCGCGGAGCTGGCCAATCCCGCCGACGGGGTCAGCTCGGATGACGCACGGCTATGTCAGGCACGGCACCACCAGACCCGAGCCAAGGCGCATGAACATGATGTGGACCGGGTTGTCCGCGCGCCGCGCGATGGCGGTGGCCCGGCCCTGCCAACATTGAAATGTGCAGCAATATGCACGTGCCTGCACATTTGCTGCACATTTGCGGTACGGTTGCCGCATGGCTCAGGATCTCTCCTCGCTCGTCGACGAGCTTCGGCGTGCCGGCGGTGACTCTACGAGTGTTGAGGTCAAGGCTGCTGCCGGGGGCCTGCCGGAAAGTCTCACGCCGTCGCTGAGCGCGCTGGCCAACCTGCCTGGCGGCGGCACCATCATCTTGGGCCTGGACGAGCGGAGCGGCTTCCGGCCGGTATCCCCTGGCTAACCCGCAGGCGCTCAAGCAGGGCCTGGCGGGCAGGGCGCGAGGGTTCGAGCCGCCAGTGGTCGTTGATATCAGCGACGGGACAGGTCGACGGCGCTCCGGTGGTCGTGGCGCTGGTGCACGAGTGCGACCCGTCGGCGAAGCCGTGCCGTGTAGCGTCGACCGGCAAGGCGTACCTGCGGGGATACGACGGCGACTTCCAGTTGTCGCATCTGGAGGAGCAGGCGTTCATCGCGGCGCGCAAGCCGCCGATGTTCGATCGTGCTCCCGTCGAGGGGGCGGTCTTCTCCGACCTTGACCCGGAACTGGTGGACGCCTTACGTGCGGAGCGTGAGGCGGGGCGAGCCCGAGGGGCTGGGCAAGTTCGGGACCGGATGGAGCTTCTCCGGCGTGCGTGCGTTATTACCGCGGACAACGTGCCTACGGTCGCCGGCATTCTCGCGATGGGCCTGTACCCGCAGCAGTTCTTCCCCCGGTTCGTCATCCAGGCCGCCGCCGAGCCACTGCCAGGGCGCCGCGCGGCCGCCCGCGCCCGTAACCAGGCCAAGATCGCCGGCCCGATTCCCCACATGCTCGACCAGGCGATGGAGTGGGCGCGTCGCACCTTCGACACCTTCATCGTCACCGAGGCGGACGGCAGCGTGCACGACCGCTACGCCTACCCTCTCGTCGCCTTCCGGGAACTGATCGCGAACGCGCTTATCCACCGCGATCTCGATGCCTGGTCGGCCGGGCTCGCCATCGAGGTCAGGCTCCGGCGCGACCGGCTCGTCATCGCGCAACCCAGGCGGCCTGTACGGAATCAACGTCGAGCGGCTGGGACGCGATCCGGTCACCTCGCCCCGCAATCGCCAACTAGTAGAAATCTGCCAGCACGTCTACTCCGCAGCCACAGGCGCGCGAGCCGTCGAAGCCCTTGCCAGCGGCATCCCCTTGGTCACGGAGGCTCTCAGGGAAGCGGGGCTTCCGCCTGCGCGGTACTTCGATTCCGGTATCCGGTTCACGGTCATGCTGAGGCAGCAGTCCCAGATTCCGCTGGCGACAGCGCCGCCGTCCGCAACTGCGACACCAAGCTTGTCGGGCCGCGACCAGCTGATTTACGACCTTCTGGCGGGAGCGCCGCGCACGGCTTCAGAACTTGCGGCCCAGACCCAGCTATCGGCCGATACCGTCCGCCGAAGTCTCCGTGCCCTTCGGGAGCAGGGGCTCGTCCGCCAGCATGGGGGACGAGGTCGAAAAACTACGTATCAACGGGCGTGACCACGACCCAGTGGGGTGCCAAAAGTCTGCCTGGCCTGTGAGCTGCGGCGAAGACCAGCATCAGCCGTAGGGCATCATGATCATCCGCATCATCTACTGGGTGCGGCTGTTCATGTTCGTGTTCCTGTTCGGGCTGAGCATGGACTACCACGTGTTCATCCTGAGCCGGATCCGCGACCTCTGGTCGAGTGGCCGGTCGCCGCGGGACGCCATAGTCGGCGGCATCGGCTCCAGCGCGGGGGTGGTCACGAGCGCCGCGGTGATCATGGTGGCGGTGTTCTCGATCTTCGCGACGATGCCCCTCATCGACCTGAAGATCCTCGGGGGTCGGAGCGGCTAGCGCCATCCTGATCGACGCCACGGTGGTCCGCGGAATCCTGGTCCCGGCGGCGCTGTCGCTTCTCGGCGACCGTGCCTGGTCCCTTCGCGGAGGCCGCCGGGCGGGACCCGCGCGATAAGCCGGACGCGAGCTGCTTCCTCTGGCTGGCAGAGGAAGCAGCTCGCGCCGCCGTTCTGAAACTGCGGCCGGCGCTCGCTCAATATGCCGGGCATTGCCAGGGTGTCCCGCTCGGAAACCCGGTTTTGCGCGGTGAGCTGGCGTTTCACTGGGGGGTCAACGCGGAGGCTGGGACTATCTCACGGCCAGGCGCCGGTTAGCCACGAGCGAGGACCTCGCTCAGCACGGTGTTGGCGGGAGCCGTGTTCCAGTCGGTGGAAACGTACGAGGCGCCGTCGGCGGCCAATTCCGCCACCCGCGCCTGGGCGTCGGCCAGCGCGGGGGCGGTATCGCTGAGCGCGGGGCTCACGTCCTCGGCGTCGGTGACGACCGCCAGGTAGTGGTTCGTGTCGTACCACTGGGTGCCGCCGTCATTCACCCACGTTCCCGCGTCACCGTCGAACACGACGAACCACGGCCGCAGTGCGGTGTCGCTGTAGCGGTCGCGGGGGTCGCCGGCCTGCGCGCCGAGCACCGAGGGGAAGACCGCCGCGTTCGCGATGCCGCCGCTGTTGTACAGGTCGAGCAGGTGCTGGGCGTACACGACGTCGACCCAGGTGCTCGACGGCTCCACCGCCTGCTCGACGGTGCCCGGGATGATCTCCGCGATGACCTTCCCGTCCAGGGAGCCGTAGGCCGGCCAGTTGTCGGCCTGCGCGGCCGCGTCGAGGTTGGGGTACAGGCTCCCGTCGGACTTGGTCAGCAGGTCGGCCGGAGTATACAGGGTGCTGCCGAGGTGCGCCTTGACGTAGGAGTCGAATTCCGTCGCGTTCAGGCCCCCAAGGAACCCGTCCTTCATCTCGATCTTGACCATGACCGGCCCGTGCGTCGGGTGCGCCTGCATCCAGATCCTGATGTCGTCCAGGCAGCTGTTCAGGTCCTTGTTGGCGCTCCCGGTGTAGAGGTTCGCGGAGCTGGTGGCCTGGACGCAGTTGTTGTTGTTGCCTAGCGGGTTGTCGTGGCTTACCTTCCACTCCCCGGTTACGAAGTCGGCCCAGGTGTCAAGCTCGATCAGCGACGCACCAGTGTCCAGTGCGTCGGCGAGATAGGGGTAGTCGGTCGTGTCGGCGTAGGTGTTGTGGATGCCGACGCCGGTGACGCCGGCCAGCGGCGCGGAGGCGATGTCGTCGGCACGGGCGCCATTGGACCAGGACATGGAGCTTGTGAACCCGGCGGTCGCCACTAGGACCAGGGCACCTGCGACGATGAACCGTCGGCGCAGTCCGAACGGTTTGGGCATTCTGTCTCCCTGTGAATAGTTACCGATTAGTAGGTACTAGGACAGAGAGAAACATAAGTCAACATCGCATCGGCACAGCCCCTAACATGCGACCGTACGGCCACGGCAGACTGAACGTTGGGTGCGCCCGCCGCGTGAGCCCTGCGCTTGCCGATCTTCCGGTGCCAAGGTCATTCAGGCTCTGGAGTCGGCCGGGTTCGCTTATGTTCGGACCAAGGACAGCCACGCGGTTTACCGCGACGGGAAGGGCGGGTGGCTGTCATCCCGCAGCACGGCGTGGCAAAGAGGGCGGCCCGCTCGAATCGATCCTGCGGATTAAGAGTCGGAGCTGGCCCTGACTGGTGCCCGTCTTTAATAGGTTTAGTGCCCATGGGAAAGGCGAGCAAGAAGAAGTCCGGCCGGCGCGCGGGAATCGGGCCGTCTCGGGCGGAGATCGAGTCGACGGTCAGTCAGGAGCAGGTAAAGCGGCGGCTGATCGCGGCGCTGAGCCAGCCAGGCCAGGTAGGCGACACGTTGCGCCAGGTCGCCGGGCAGGCCGCTGCCGAGCGGGCGGCAGCCGACGATGCCGTAACCGGGCTGTGGGGCGGGGTGACACCGGTCCCGGCTGAGGTCCCGCAGTGGGAGGACGGCTCGCTTGGCGACTTCTTCTTCACCGAGCCGGTCATCGCCGGGGCTGCGGCGGCGCCGCCGGCAGCGGTGGCGGTGCTGCCCGCGCCGGCGCGCATGCTCGCCTACGGCAGCGCCAGGGAGGCGGTCGCCTCTGTGCTCATCAGGGCCGTCGTCTTCGACGGGCTCCCTGTAGCCGGTCCAGCCATCGGCGTACTCATGGAGCACCTCGCTCCGGTCATCGAGTGGGAGGCCGGGCACTTCGGCCGGCCGGTTAGCGATGCCGAGGCCGACGAGATCGTGACCGGCCCAGCCTTCGTCACCGGGAGCGCCCTGCTGGAGGCTGCCCGCGCGGTCATCGCCGAGGACCGGATCGCCCCGGTGATGGAGTTCCTTGAGCCGGTCCTCGACGCGGCCGTCGCGCCGCTTGGCCTGTCCGCCGAGCTGACCGGGGCCGCGGTCGCGCGGGCGCTGGCCTGCGCGGTGGCGCACGCGTACATCTTCACGGATCCGGGGGATACCGCACTGCTCAACCAGCTCGACCCCGACAGCACGACATCCGAGAACGCGCTGGAGACGCTGGTCACCGACAAGCTGCTCGCGCCGCGGGACGCGCTCCTGGCTGGCTTGGCGGTGCTCGTGGCCCTGGCTGGGCTCTGCCGCAGCAACGCGGTGTCGGTCCTGGCGGATGCATAGCACCTCCGCGCGGCCCGCGTCGCGGGCCCGGACAGTGCCGGCCACCGTACTTTCCTGCGTCTCGCCGTAAGCGGCATAGCGGTAGGGGCAGTGATAGGGGCAACCGCAACACCGGCAGCCGCCGTCCGCGGGCCGAGCTGCCAAGATCGGTACAACAGGTGCTATGGGTGCAATCCTTCCGAGAATCAGTGCTGCATCAATTGCTATGTTCTCTGTTAGGAAGGCACCGACTGCCTCGCAGGCACCTGTGACGGATGCTGGCAGATCATCCTATAGTACTCCCATAGAAAGATATCGAAGGAAGGAGGAGCTATGACAGTCGCGCGGTTCACGGAACAGGAAATGGAGAACTGGCGGGAAGCTGACAGGAAAACGCCGCGTACCCGCAAGCTCTTCGACCTGGCCAAGGCTCACGCCGAGCAGGAGGGCGGGCAGACCCTTGAGTTGTGGAAGCTTCACATGGGTCGGCTGTGGAGAATCCCCATGATGATGACTATCGATGATGCGGCTCAGCGGATGAATATATCCGTATCGCGTGCGCAGCAGATCTTCGACAACAGCATTGAGGCGATCCGTCCCGAATGGGAAGCTAGCCCTGAATTTCATATATCCTGGAATCCCGACGCAAAATTATCTGAGTGTAGGCCGGGCTCTCTTAACCTCGATCTTTCACGCTGCTGAGGTCTGTGCCTGAACGATGCGATGAGCGCCTCCGGGAGCGATTTTCCGGTGGCGGGGCATGCTGATGGCCCGGCTGTCGGGCCGGGTGGCCGGGGGTTCCACGGGCCCCGGGGGCTCCTTCCTTGTTCGCAGGGACGGTTTGCGCTGGTCAGGTGGGGTTCGGGAGGGCCTGGATACGCTGCCAGGCGGTGATGATCGCTGTGGCCCAGGGCCAGGAGGCGGCGATCTTCAGGGTCTTGCGGCGCCCGCCGTGCACGAGCCGGGCGGCCGTGTGGAAGACCCGGTAGCGGAGGGTCTTCGGCTCTGCTTTCGCGAGCTTGCCGTCGAGGGCCAGGTGCCGGAGCCAGGACAGCAGGATGCAGGCGGTCATCGACGCGTCGAGCCAGGCTTTGTTCAGCCCGTAGTCGCGGGACGGGAAATGGCCGAGCCCGGTGTCCTTCCCGGTGCGGATCACGTCCTCGACGCGGGCGTGGACCCGGTGGCCTGCGTCGATGTAAGCGCACTGGCCGCGCCAGCCCCTGGTGTCCTCGGGCAGGTTCGTCGCCCACAGGGTGTAGCGCCATCCGTCGGCGGTCTCGAACAGGGTCAGCTGCGCGCCGGGGTGCGGGCGCTCGCGGCGGGCGAAGACCCGCATCGTCTTCGGCCAGGCCTTCAGCCGGTCTCCGTCCGGGCCCTTGCGCAGGAGCCCGGTCAGCTCGGTGACGTGCGCTTCCTCGATCCAGCAGGCCCGGTGCCCGCACTGCTCGTTCGCGCAGGCCTCTTCGGAGCGGCGCTCGCGGACCTTGCCGCCCGCGTCGATCGCGGCTTCCCATGCGGTGCCCGGGACCAGCGCGAGCGCGGCCCTCTCCCGTTCGGTGAGCGCCCAGCCGACGGAGTAGGTGAGCTGGTACCCGCGGCGGGAGGCGAGCTTGTCCAGGCGTTTGACCAGGTCATGGCTGGCCCCGGCGCCGTCGCAGGTGACCATCAGCTTCCGCCGGAACGCCGGCGGAAGCGCCGCGATCGCCTCGTCGAGGAGCTTCAGGTGGTCCTCGGCGGTGTTCGACCCGGCCGACCCGGGCCGCATCATCCAGGCCAGCGGCTCGCGCACGTTGTCGCATTCGGCCAGGACGGGATGATGCCCGAATCCCTTGAAATTCGGCTCGGCCTGCTCCTTCTCGGAGTGCGCGGGCACCACGGTGGCGTCCAGGCGGATGCAGGTGATCCCCGTCAGCTGCCGGTCCGCGACCTGGACCGGGGGCAGCTGCCCGTGCCGGGCGACGACCTGCGACCAGGCGTAACGCCGGGCCTTGTTCACCGCGGCAGTGATCTTCCGCCTGGTCCTGTCCCCGCCGGCGGCGGCCTCCTTCAGCGTCCGCCACGCGGTCGGCACCGACGCGACCTGCCCGAATACCTCGCCCTGGTCGCCCATCACCCGGAAATCGCTGATCACCCGGGCGCCGTCGGCGATCGCGCACGCCAGGTCGGCGAAGACCCGGCCCCGGTCCAGGCCGCCGTCCGGCGACGGCAGCGCCGCGACAGCCCGGCGTCAGGCCCGTGCGGTCGGCGAGCTGCCGCAGCAGCACCAGGCCCGCGTGCGACACGACGCCCGTGCCGCCGCCGGTAACTTCAAGACCGCGCGACCATGCGGTAGCGTTCACGTGGAAAGTGCTCCTCGGACTGGACCGATAAGGACCTCGACAATCCTCATCATCCCAGTTCAGGAGCACTTTTTCGTTTAGGCGCGCCGCTCAGCCGTCAGGCCCCGTGAAAAGCCAGGGTTAACGTGTTGCGCCGCGCATTGGGCACCAGCGAGAGCAGACAATGCCGCGACGATCCAGTCGCCGCACTGAGACTGATAACGACGCAGAACGATATATCTGACCTGAGGTCGTAAAACCCCAGGTCAGAACGGGTGCGCCGCCAGGGACTTGAACCCCGGACCCGCGGATTAAGAGTCCGCGGGTGTCACCTGCGAGGCCGCCGCGTGGCGGGCGGCGCGGCGGCCGGAGAACACGCAGTCGGCGATGGACAGGCCGCTGACGTACGAGCGTGAGCACAGGCCCACCGCGCTGCGGCCCGCCGCGTACAGGCCGGGGACGGGGGTGCCGTCGGCGCGCAGCACCTGGCCGGTCTGGTGATCGACCACCAGGCCGCCGAGGGTGAGGACCGGGGCCGGGTTGAGCAGCCGGGGCCGGACCGAGTAGTCGATCAGCGAGTACGGCGGCTGATCCTGCGGGCGGACCTGGTCGGCCGGCTTGCCGGCCGGGTCGGCGGCGCCCGTCGTTTTGGCGGCCAGGTTGTAGGCGGCCACCGTCGCCGCCAGGCCGTCGGGGTCGACGCCGGCCTTGGCCGCGACCCCGGCCACCGTGTCCGCGGTCATCCGCCCGAAGGTGAGCAGGTACCAGGCCTGCAGCCGCTGGAACCAGAGCGTCGAGCCGCGTAGCTGCCGCCGGGCCGCGGCGATCGTGGCCCGGTCCGCGAACAGCCACGCCCGCCCGCCGCGGCGGACGATCTCGTCGCCGGTCGCCGCGCCGTACCGGGACTCGTCGCCGATCCGCTTGCCGTCGGCATCGACGAGCACGCCGCGCAGCAGGGCGGGCGGCGGGCTGAGGAAACGCCACACCGAGACGCGGTCAAGCAGCGCCGTCACTCCCCCGGCGGCGGTGCCGAGCAGCATGCCGCTGCCGTCGTCGCCGGGCGTGGCCAGCGGCAGCCCGCCGCGCGCGGACGGCGCGTGCGCGCGCAGCAGTTGCCGGTTGGCGCCGAAGCCGCCCGCGGCGATCACCACGCCGCGGGCCGCCCCGACCAGCAAGGGCCGGCCGTGCCGGCGCTCCAGCCAGGTCACCGGGCGGTGCATGAGCCGGCCGGCCTTCGGGACGTACAGGTAGGGCTTGCGGGCCGCGCGGTGCAGCGCGCGGTGGGCGATCCGCGCCCACCACGGCGCCGATCGCAGCGAACGGCACTCCACGCCCGCCACCCGGCCGTCGGCCTCGACGAGACGGACCGCCTGGGTCTGCGTCACCACCTGGATGCCGGCCCTGCGGGCGGCGGCGGCGAGCCGCGCGAACAGCAGCCCGCCGGACGTGCCGCGGCCCCTGGTCCGGTGGCCCCGGGGCGCCGGGTGCGCGACGGCGCGGGCGGAGACCTCGCTGCCCGAGTAGTACAGGTAGTGCCGGTTGGTCGGGTACGACGTCTTATCCGGGCACAGGCTGCCCTCGAACGGCACGCCGTGGCCCTCCAGCCAGCCGAGCATCGCCACGCTGCCGTCGCAGAACTCGCGGAGCGTCGCGGCCGGCACGACGTCGCCCACCTCGGTGCGGAGGTAGCCGAACATCGCCGCCGCCGTGTCGGAGACACCGGCGGCGCGCTGCTGCGGCGTGCCGCCGCCGGCGTACACGACGCCGCCCGACAGGGCGGTGGCACCGCCGCCGTCGAACCGGTCGAGCACCACCACCGAGCGGCCAAGCGCGGCCGCTTCCAGGGCGGCGCAGGCGCCGGCCGCGCCGAACCCCACCACGACCACGTCGGCCTCGATGTCCCAGTTCGCTGACAAGTCGCTGCCCTTCGTCCGGAGCGTGAAACTGCAACATGTTCTAGTATTGACCCAGGAGGCGGCATGGGAACAGGGCCGATAGCGGACGGGCAGGCGCACGCGGAATCTGATCACACAGAATCCGACACCGCGGACTTCGACATCGTGGTGGCGGGCAGCGGGGCGGCGGGCATGACGGCCGCGCTGACGGCGGCGCACCGCGGCGCGACGGTCGTCGTGCTAGAGAAGACCGGATCGTTCGGAGGCTCCACGGCCCGTTCGGGAGGAGGGATCTGGGCACCGGGCAACACGGTGCTGCGCCGCGCCGGCGTGGCCGACACCCCCGAGCTGGCCCGCTCGTACCTCGCGCACGTGGCGGGGGAAGACGTCCCGGCGGAGTTGCGGGACGCGCTGCTCGAGCACGGCCCGGCGATGCTGGACCTCGTCCTGGCCACGACGCCGCTGCGGCTCGCCTGGGTCCCCGGCTACGCCGACTACTACCCCGAGGCACCGGGCGGGCTGGCCTCCGGGCGCAGCGTCGAGCCGGTGCCGTTCAACGGGTCCGTGCTCGGCGGCGAACTCGCCCGGCTGAACCGGCCTTACCTGCCGGTCCCCCGCGGCGTGGCGGTCACCCAGGCCGACTACCGCTGGCTGACCCTCGGCGCCCGGCATCCGCGCGCCATCCTCGCCAGCCTCAAGGTCGCGGGCCGGCTGGCCCGCAGCCGCCTGCTCGGGCACCGGATGCTCAGCCTCGGGCAGGCCCTCGCCGCGGGGCTGCGGGCCGGGCTGCTCGCCGGCGGCGTGCCGGTGTGGCTGGATTCCCCGCTGACCGACCTGGTGGTGACGGACGGCCGGGTCACCGGGGTCAGGACCGTGCGGGACGGGAAGCCGACGCTGATCCGGGCGCGGCGCGGCGTGCTGATCGCCACCGGGGGGTTCGAGCGCAACGCGCAGATGCGCAGCCAGTACCAGCGGGCGCCGATCGGGACCGACTGGACGACCGGCGGGGCCGGCAGCACCGGCGACGGGATCGTGGCCGGCCAGCGGCTCGGCGCGGCGACCGGCCTGATGGACGACGCCTGGTGGGGGCCGTCGATCCCGCTGCCCCGCGGGCCGTACTTCTGCCTGGCGGAACGGAACCTGCCGGGCTGCGTCATGGTCAACGGCGCGGGCCGGCGGTTCGTCAACGAGTCGGCCCCGTACGTCGACGCCGTGCACGCCATGTACGACGGGAACACGCCGGACAACCCGCACATCCCCGCCTGGCTGGTGTTTGACCAGCGTTACCGCGACCGGTACGTCTTCGCGGGCCTGCCGCCGCGCCGGCCGCTCCCCCGCCGCTGGTACGCGGCGGGCGCGGTGTTCCGCGCGCCGGACCTCGGCAAGCTCGCGGCCGCCATCGGCGTCGACCCGGACGGCCTGGCCCAGACGGTCGCCCGGTTCAACGACTTCGCGCGCGCCGGCCGCGACGAGGAGTTCCACCGCGGCGACTCGGCCTATGACCGCTACTACGGCGACCCGCGCGTCCGGCCCAACCCCAACCTGGCCCCGCTGGCCAGCGCGCCGTTCTACGCCGCCAAGATCGTGCCAGGCGACCTCGGCACCAAGGGCGGCCTGCGCACCGACGGCCGCGCGCGGGTGCTGCGGCCCGACGGCACCGTGATCCCCGGTCTTTACGCGGCGGGCAACGCGAGCGCCGCGGTGATGGGGCACAGCTACGCGGGCGCGGGCGCGACGATCGGCCCGGCCATGACGTTCGGCTACCTCGCCGCCCTTGACCTCACCGCGGACGCCGCCGGCTTATCGGCGCATGTATCTGCGATTGCGACGGCTCCTCCGTCATTGCAGAGGCACCGCCCATCCCCGGGAGCTTGACGCGGTCCTCATGGCGCTGGCAATCGCGTCGGCCCGCCGTCAAACGCCACCCGTAGGGAGGACATTCAAATGGCTTACAAAGTAAGCGACTCAGGAATCTCCGAACGCCTCATCGGGCCTGAACCGCCCGAGGAATTCATTCAAGCCAGCCGCGCTCGCCTTGACGCACTCTTTCAGGAGAAGTTTGCCCAGCGGGAAAGGCTGGGGAACGAGCAGCGCCGGCTGCGCGAGGCCCCGACAACCCTGCTCAGGAACCTGGCGAAAGACGACGCGGCCACCCAGGCGGCGGTCAGGGAGGCTCGCAAGCGGTCAAAGAAGCTGGCCGAGCACGCGCTGGCCGCGCCGCACCGGGCGAAGGTCAAGTCGCGCGCGCACGTCGGTTCGATCGACATCACGTTCGTCCCGCCGTACACGTGGCCCTGGGAATGGAATGCCACGACCGGAAGCGCGACCGCTGGCGTCAGCGCCGACAACAAGAACGGCACGATGAGCTTCGACGCCTGGACGGGGGACGATGGCAAGACGGCGTCCTGCGCCGTCGCCGTGGGTTCCTATTTCCAGCCCGTCGCGGACGTCGGCATCTTGGACGTGGCCTCCCTGCCGGCGTTCAACTACGTCTGGGACTCCGACAACGTCTTCGACAACTCTCACACCCACGCGTTCCTTGGGCTTTACGTCGGCGAGTACACGCTCGGCGGCGAGTTCGTCCGGGCCGCGGTTGACCAGCAGGTCACGCTCTGGGATTCGGGCGGAGGCTCCAGCCAGGGCTCCAATTCCGGCTATCCGCTGTTCGCGAGCACGCCGGTCGACAGCGATCACTTCTACGAGATCTGGGTGTGGGCGGGCGGAGACGCCGAGGCGGACGGATGGTCGCTGTTCTGGGGCAGCGCGGCCCTCTCGGCGGCCAACCTGGTGGTCCCGTCCATCAGCATCGCCGCCTACTGACGCCGTCCCCGGCGCCTTGGCTGCTGGTATCTGGCCGTGTGCCGCGGGGGCAGAATGCCCTGGCCCCGCGGCGAGCGGACCTCTTGGCCTTGGCTGGCAGTCGGTTAGTCGCCGGTTGCGCCGTCGATTTGCTCCCGGAGGATGTCGGCGTGCCCGATGTGCCGGGCGTGCTCCCTGATGATGTGCACGTAGATCCACCGCAGTGACACCTGGCCCAGTTCGTCGCGGGGCACCGTCTGGTCCAGCGCGAAGCCCGCGGCGATCTGCCGGGAAGTCGCGCAGGCGGCGTCGAACTCGGCGATGACGTCGGCGATCGTCTTGTCGGCGGCGACGTCCCAGCTCGGGGCGTCGCCGCGGGCGTTCCCGGTGATCTCCTCGCGCGGCTTGCCGCCCAGGTAGTGCTGAAACCAGTTCCGCTCCACGGCCGCGGCGTGGCTGACCAGCCCGAGCAAGGTGGTCAGTGAGGGCACCAGGCGCCGCCGGGCGTCCTCCTCAGACAGGCCGCGCAGCTTGCCGCTCATCACCCTGCGGTGGTACTCGAGGAATCCTTCCAGGGTTTCCCGTTCCCCGGCGACAGCGACAAGGTCTCTCTTCATCTGCTTCATCTGCCGGGGGCGTCGTATCTGTCACCGCAAAAGGTTACAAGCGCGCCTGGACCACGAGTCAGTGCGACGGGCGAGGCTACTGGGACATGCCCACTGGCAGACGAGCGCTCAGTAGCGGTGCGACCAACTACGCGCGAGCGCTCGCGGCCGATCTCAGAATCCAGGCGCTGACCCGCAACGCTCGGCACCGTATGGGTGTGGAGCGAGAAGAGAGGGCACACTCTGAAGATCAGCTCGCGGCTGCTTCGCGATTCACGCCGAGTCGTTGGATGAAGGCCCTGAGCTGGGGATTGACCTCCGGCTCGGTGTCCAACGCGTGCTCTAGCTGATTCACCTCGTGCGGCGTCAGTCTAAGCAGCCGATCCTCCGCGATGACGGCACGCGCGCGCTCCATCGCGGCCCCCAGGACGAAGGACGTCAGGTCCTGTTTTCCGACATGATTGATAGGGACTTGCGGGCAGTGTTCACGGCATAAACAGATGCAAGTCATGACAACTGTTTCCGCACCTATCGACAGCGAGAAACGTCCTCGTGTTGTTAACCCGCTCCTGCTGGCCAGCTTGCGTCTTCAGCCATTCGTCCAGGTCCGGCTTGCCGCAACTGAACAGGCTTCGGTCAAACTTGCGGTCAAACGGAAAGATCTCCACCGCCGACTCTTTTCTGCGCTTCGCGACCGAAGGTCAGCCTCCTCGGCGGTCACGGCATCAAGCAAGATCTGACAAATAAGCCGCGGCCAACGTCATCCAGACATGGTCGACTATGATCGGCAGTATACGGGTAAAGATACCTGATCGGCGGGATTGACGTTGTTGAGGTTGAAACCGTTAGCGAGAGCGCCCTCGCGCTAGGGAGCTCGCAGATCCCAGATCCGATGCCCCACTATTGCCAACGGCCGCCATACCGCCAAGGTTCAGCCTGGACATGCTTCGGCCTTGAAGGCTTTGAGGGCGCGGCCAATACTCGTGATCCTCAGCAGCCGACCGGCGGCAATTCGGCAGTAAAGGAAACCCGGGCCTTGTGCGTAAGATGCGGGTCAGCGGTCCATGGCTTGCGGGGACGGGGGCCGTTATGGTGCAGGCATGGCCTCCTCTCTTGCCCGCAGAGCGCACAATGCGACTAACTCGCTGCACTCGCTGATCTACTTCGCCCCGGAGACCGAGCAGTGGCTCACCAGCGTCGGGCTGCGGGCGGGGCGGATGTGCTACTTCGCGGGCCGGGCGGCACCGATGGGGGCGGTTGGCAGCGGCGTGGTCACCGCCGCCTTCTATAATTTCTGCCCGGGGCTGGTGGCCCGGTCCATCCCCCTGGCCTGGGAACTGGCCAGCCCGGAGGCCGTGACCGGCGCCCGCCTCGGCGCGGCCGACGCGGCGTTGACCCGGCTGCTCGGCGCGGATGTCATCGCGTCGGCGGACATGATCACGATGGCCGCGCTCCTCCGCGATGCGGCCAGTGCGTGCAGCGCCGAGGGCCGCCCGCTGTACGCCGGGCACGCGGACCTGGCCTGGCCCGATGTACCGCACCTGGTGATGTGGCATGCGGTGTCGCTGCTGCGCGAGCATCGCGGTGACGGTCACATCTGCGCGCTGGCCGGCGCGGAACTGAGCGGCATCGAGGCGCTGATCACGCACAGCGCTACCGGGAAAGGGTTCCTCCCTGAGTTCGCCAGGGCCAGCCGCGGGTGGAGCCAGGATGAATGGGACAGCGCTGCGGCGGGTCTCGCGGACCGCGGCCTGCTCGACGGCGAGGGCGCGCTGACCCCGGCCGGGCGGGTGTTGCGCACCCAGGTCGAGGAGCAGACCGACCGGCTGGCCGCACCGCCCTGGAAGTACCTGGGCGAACCGCGCACCGAGGAGGTCGTGCGAATCGGCAAGGCCATGACCCGGGCCGTCCTCACGGCCCGCGCCTTCCCGTGGGATGGCGTCTTGGCCGCCCCCTAGGGAGGGTCCTGGCGCACTCCTAGAGTGCCGAACGGACGGGCTGTCATAATGCGCGCATGACTGCGCGCCGCCCGACGATCGTCGCTACCAGCATCGGGTTCTGGCCGGCCGGGCACGGGGAGATGGACTGGCGGCTGGGACCGGCGTACGGGCTGGCGGCCTCGCTGGCGCGAGCCGGGGACAGCCCCCGGGTGTGCCTGGTGGGGACGGCGATCGGGGATTCTGGCGACACGCTGCTGTCGATGTATGCCGCCTTCGGCCGGGCCGGGTGGCGAGTCAGCCATCTGGCGCTGTTCCCCGAGCCGAACGTCGCCGATATCCAGGAGCACCTGCTCGCTCAGGATGTCGTGTGGGTCGCCGGGGGCAGCGTGGCGAACCTGCTGGCCTTGTGGCGGCTGCACGGGATCGGCCCGGCCATGCGCGCCGCGTGGCAGGCTGGCGTGGTCCTCATGGGCGTCTCGGCGGGCTCGGTCTGCTGGTTCGCCGGCGGCACCACGGACTCTTTCGGCCTGCCGTTGCGCCCGGTGACCGATGGCCTGGGGTTCCTTCCCTACTCCAACAGCCCCCACCACGACGCCGAGGAGCAGCGGCGCCCCACGATCCACCGGCTGATCGGCGAAGGCGCGCTGCCTGACGGTTACGCGAGCGACAACGGTACCGGGCTCATCTTCGAAGGGACCGATCTCGTCGACTGCGTGACCGAAGTCGACGGGGCCAGGACGTGGCAGATGACCCGCCGCCCCGACGGGACCGTGGACGAGGTTCCGCTGCCGACCCGGCTGCTGTCATCCTGACCAGCGCCGACCGGACTGGGTTCGGGTTCGCGGCGATCGCGGGTATTGAGGACAGAATCTGGCCTCAACGACGGTGAAGCTATGGGCATGAGCACACCACAGCCGTTTCACATTGACATTCCGCAGGCCGACCTTGATGACCTGGCCGGCCGGCTGGCCCGGACCCGCTGGCCGGATGAGCTGCCCGGGGCCGGGTGGGACTACGGCGTGGCCCGGGACCGGGTGCGCCAGCTGGCGGCGTACTGGCGCCAGGGGTATGACTGGCCTGACTGGGCGGGGCGGCTGAACGCGGTCCCTCAGTTCACCACGGTCATCGACGGGCAGCGGATCCACTTCCTGCACGCCCGCGGCGGCGCCGGGCTGCCGCTGCTGCTGTGCCACGGCTGGCCGTCCACGCCCGCGGACTTCCTTGAGCTGATCGGCCCGCTCACCGCGGCGGGCTTTGACCTGGTGATCCCGTCCATGCCCGGGTACGGGTTCTCCGGGCCGACCACCAGCCGGGGCTGGGACGTGGCCCGCATCGCCCGTGCGTACGCCGAGCTGATGGCGCGGCTCGGCTATGACCGCTACGGCGCGCACGGCGGGGACTGGGGCGCGCGGGTCGTCGCGGAGCTGGCGCGTCTCGACCAGGAGCACGTGGCCGGGATCCACATGCACGGTTTCGTAGCGTTCCCGGCCGGGGACCCCGGCGAGCTGACCGCCGCCGAGCAGCAGCGGCTGGGGCGGCTGCGCAACTGGCAGGCCGAGCGCGGCGGCTACGCGGCGATCCAGGGCAGCCGGCCACAGACCCTCGCGTACGCGATGGCCGACTCCCCGGCCGGGCTGCTCGGCTGGTACCTGGAGTGGTTCGACGACTACGGCCAGCACGTCGGCGCGATCGGCAATGACGAGATCCTCACCAACGTCACGACCTACTGGCTGACCGGCACCGCCGGGTCAGCCGCCCGGCTGTACAAGGAAGCCGCCGCGCACTGGGCCTCCCAGCCCGCCTACAGCCAGGTGCCCACCGCGCTCGCGGTCTTCCCCGGCGACTCAACCATCCGCAAGTTCGCCGAGACCCAGCACAACGTGACCCGCTGGACCGAGTTCGAGCGCGGCGGCCATTTCGCCGCGCTGCTCGCCCCCGACCTCCTGGAGCGTGACCTGCGGGAATTCTTCACCGGCCGCCGCTGACCGCGGTACGCCGGGGACGCGCTACTCACCCGAGCCTCAGCCGGACCACGCGAAGGACGCCGGGGAGCAGGACGGGAAGCAACCGGAACCAGGCATTGAGGTCGCGCTCATCTCGGTAGCGGAACCAGACGTCCTGATCAGGGCCGTAGGGCGCCGTTACCTGCCTCCCCTGCGCCAGGTACCGGTCGCGCGCCTGGTCGTCGAGCGTGCGCAGTACCCGCACGGGCGCGGGCGGCAGCCGCCTGATGACCGCGTTCTGCACGGCCCGCACCCGCTCCCGCGCCTCGTCGTCCACGAGCTGGCAGAACCGGAACCCCGGCCCGAGCACGCCGGCCCTTGGCTGGGCACCCCGCCGGAACTCGATGATGAACCTGGACCCGTACCAGCCATACGCGTCGGGGCTGCGCGTGGGCTGGACCCAGGCGACGACGAACTCCTCGCCCGCCGGCCGGTGCCACACGGCGGCGGCCGACGCGCTGCGGCGCTCAAAGCCCCCAGCGGCAAACCCGGGGCCCAGCGCGGCCACCGCGTTCCGGTGAACCGCCCGGGCAGGCACCACGCCTTCCACCAGGCAACGATAGCTAAGACCGGTTCGCCGCAGAAGCGGGCCGCCCCAAGCTGGGCGGACCCCACGGTTACGACAGGATCAGGCCGCTGGTGGGGACGCCGGTGCCGGCGGTTACCAGGACGGGGCCCTCGCCGGGTACCTGGTTGACGGACGTGCCGCGAAGCTGGCGGACCGCCTCGGCTATCCCGTTCATGCCGTGGATGTACGCCTCGCCCAGCTGGCCGCCGTGGGTGTTGAGCGGCAGGCGGCCGCCCACCTCGATGGCGCCGTCCGCGATGAAGCCGCTGGCCTCGCCGCGCGGGCAGAAGCCGAGCTCTTCCAGCTGGATGAGCACGTACGGGGTGAAGTGGTCGTACAGTACCGCGGTCCGCACGTCGGCCGGGCCGAGGCCGGCTTGCCGCCACAGCTGCCTGGCGACCACGCCCATCTCGGGCAGCGCGGCGAGGTCGTCGCGGTAGTAGCTGGTCATGATGTACTGCCCCGGGCCGCTGCCCTGCGCCGCGGCGGCGATCACCGCGGGCCGCCAGGGCAGGTCGCGGGCGCGGTCCAGGCTCGTGACGACGATGGCCACGGCGCCGTCGCTTTCCTGGCAGCAGTCGAGGAGGCGGAGCGGCTCGGTGATCCAGCGGGATTCCTGGTGCTCGGCGAGCGTGACCGGGCGCCGGTAGAACCACGCCTTCGGGTTGCTCGCGGCGTGCCGGCGGGCCGCGACCGTGATCCGGCCGAAGTCCTCGCTGGTCGCACCGTACTCATGCATGTACCGGCGGGCGATCATCGCGACCATCGCCGCGGGCGTGGCCAGTCCCATCGGGTAGTGCCAGCCGTTGTCGATCCCCGGCGGTGGTCGGGGCGCCCGCCAGGCCGGCCGCCACCTGGCCGAAGCGGCGCCCCGAACGCTCGTTGAGCGCCCGGTAGCAGACCACGACGTCCGCCGCTCCCGTGGCGACCGCCATCGCCGCGTGCTGCACGGTCGCGCAGGCGGCGCCGCCGCCGTACCCGACCTGGTCGAGGAAGCGCAGCTCACGCAGGCCGAGCTCGCGGGCGACGGCGATCTCCGCGTTGCCGTCCATGGTGAAGGTGACCAGGCCGTCCACGTCGGCGGCGGTCAGGCCGGCGTCGGCGAGGGCCGCGGTGATCGCCTCGACGGCGAGGCGCAGCTCGCTGCGCCCGGAGTCCTTGGAGAACTCGGTGGCGCCGATGCCGGCGATCGCCGTCCCGCCCGGCATCAGCGGTCCCCCGCCGGCGCGAGGCGCACGGTCGCGGTCACGTGATCGCCCCGCACCTGACCGCCACCGGGGCCGCACCGGCCGACGACCGACAGCACCCGCTCGCCGCTGTCGTCCGCGGCTGACCTCGCCGGTGAAGGTCAGCGTGTCGCCCGCGTGGCAGGGCACGCCGAGCCGGACGGAGACCGCGCGGAAGACCGCGTCCGGTCCCGCCCAGGCCGCGACGTAGCGCTGGACCAGGCCGGTCGTGGTCAGGATGTTGAGGAAGATGTCCTTCGCGCCCCCGGCGACGGCGCGGTCCCTGTCGTGGTGCACGTCCTGGAAGTCACGGGTGGCGAGCGCCGAGGCGACCACGAACGTCGGCGTGACGTCGATGACCAGCGGCGGCAGGGTGATCTGGCCGTTTGACGGGGGGTCACCGGGGGGTCGTCCACCGGGGGGTCGCCCACCGGGGGCGGCAGCGCCCGCCAGGCGGGCAGCGTCAGGTCGTCATCGACCCTGACGAACTCCGCGCGCACCGGCAGGCCGATCCGCACCTGGCCGGGGGCGGCGCCGAGCAGTTCGCCGGTCATCCGGACGCCTTCAGGCAGCTGGACGAGCGCGATCACGATCGGCAGCTTCTTGCCGGGCACGGGCGGGTGATGGTGCACGACGTAGCTGTAGACCTCGCCGGTCCCGGCCGCGACGACGTACTCGCGGGGGTCCGCGGCCAGGTCCCGCACGACGGGCACATCGGGCCGGGCGGATGGCGCAGCGCCCCGCAGCCGTCGCAGCGCTGGACGCGCAGTTCCCCGGCCGCGGTCCCGGCCCAGAAGAACTCGGTGTCCGGCGAGACCACGGGGCGCAGGACCAGGGGAGCCGGAGGGGGCGGGCTCCCCGGCGGGCGTCTGGGCGGCGGCGGCCGCGTACTTGAGCACGCGGAAGTCCATGGTGGCCACCGGCTCGCCCGCCGAGGTCCACGTGCTCCTGGTGGTCACGAACCAGCCCTCGCCGAGCGCGGTGCGCTTGGGGCCGGCGACGTCCACCAGCCGGGCGGAGACGGCCAGCCGCTCGTCCGAGCTTGACCGGCCGAAGGTAGACCTGGTCGCAGTTCGTCGCGACCACCGACGGGTACCCGGCCTCGTCGAGCAGCGCGGTCATCGCGCCGAGCGGGTCGTCGTCGGCGCGCGTCCCGTGCAGTCCCGGCATCGTCCAGACCTGGATCATCGCGGGCGGCGCGGTGTCCAGGCACCCCTGGTCGGGCAGCGCGCCGCCGACCGCTTCCAGCCAGTTGCGGATCATCGGCAAGTTAACCGGGTCGCGGGCGGGCCGCGGCAGGCTGTCACCGGCGGCGGCGATCCGGTCCGCGGCGGCCATGATGGCTTCCGGAGTCATCCCGCCCCCGTTCTGAGTGATACTGGGGTTCTTTCTGATACTGGCGCGCCGGTCATCGCGGTACCCGCGGCAGGCCGAGGCCGGCCGTCGCGATGAGCTCGCGCTGCACCTCGTTCACGCCGCCGCCGAACGTCAGCACGATGTTCCGTTTGATCTGCACGTCGAGCCAGGTCAGCAGCGCCGCCGTGGCCGGCTCGGCCGCGTCGGCGTGCCGGCCGACGACCTCGGCGAGCGACTGCCCGATCGTCTGCGCCTGCTCGGAGGAGAACACCTTGGTGGCGGACGCGTCGGCGATGCTCAGCTCCGGTGTCGCCGCCACCTGCCAGTTGAGCAGCTCGTTGACCCGCGTGACCGCCGACGCCCGGGCCAGCGCCCGCCGCACGTCCGGCCGGTCGAGCAGCGACCGCTCCGCGGCCCATTCGCGCACCCGGTCGGTCATCGCGGCGAGCCGGCCGGCCGGGCCGAGCATTACCCGCTCATGGTTCAGCTGCGCGGTGATCAGCCGCCAGCCCTCGTTCTCCGCGCCGACCCGCATCGTGACCGGGACGCGCACGTGATCGTAGTAGGTCGCGTTGACGTGGTGGGCGCCGTCGTGCGTGATGATCGGCGTCCAGGAGAACCCGGGGTCCGCGGTGTCGACGATCAGGATCGTGATGCCCTTGTGCCGGGGCGCGTCCGGGTCCGTCCGGCAGGCCAGCCAGACGTAGTCGGCCGCGTGGGCGCCCGTCGTGAAGATCTTCTGGCCGTCGACCACGTAGTCCGCACTGTCTCCTTCAGCACGGCCCGCGTCGCCCGGGTGCGCAGCGCCGCCAGGTCAGTGCCGGCGTCCGGCTCGGTGTACCCGATCGCGAAGTGCACCTCGCCCGCCAGGATCTTCGGCAGGAAGAACTCCCGCTGCTCGGGCGTGCCGTGCTCTTGCAGCACCGGGCCGACGGTCTGCAGGGTGACCGCGGGCAGCGGGATGTCGGCGCGCGCCGCCTCGTTCACGAAGACCTGCTGTTCGACTTGGCCGAACCCGCGCCCGCCGTAGGCCGTGGGCCAGCCCACGCCGAGCCAGCCGTCGCGGCCCATCCGGCGGACCACGTCGCGGTAGACGGCGCCGTGCCGCTCGGTGAGCAGTTCGGCGCGCTCGGCGGGCGACAGCAGGCCGGCGAAGTAACCGCGCAGCGTGTCCCTGAGCTCGGCCTGCTCCGGCGTCAGGTCAATGAACATGCCTGACCGCTCCAGCTGGTACTCGGTTCCGCCGAGGAATCGCACCAGGTCGCTGACCAGTGCCGAGAGACGGTGCAGCGGGTAGGTGACGTCCATCCCCGTCCCGCCGTGCAGGTGATGACAGGTCCGAACGGCTTGTGGTGACTCTTCGGCGCACCACCATCCCGCCACCGCGAGGTCGGCGGCCGCGTCCTTGCCCGCGTCAAGCCGCCAGCACGCCGACGCCGTGGCCAGGTGCAGGGTGCGCGACGCGATATAGACGTCGGCGACCTGCTGGGCGACCGCCTGGAAAGCGGCCAGCGGCCGGCCGAACTGCCGCCTGCTCGCGACGTGGTCCCTGGTCAGCGCCAGCGCCGCCGACAACGCGCCGTCGGCCAGGCTGCACGCGCCCGCGACGGCCAGCTGGTACAGGTCCGTCAGGCAGTCGGCGGCGCCGAGCACGTGCTCGACCGGAACCCGGTCGAGCCGCAGTGTGTACTCGGGGGTACTGGCGGCGGACGGAGTGCGGGTCACGCGCGCCCCGTCCGCCGAGGGGTCAATGATGACGACGCCGACGTCGCCCCCGGACTCGAAGCTCACCGGAAGCAGGACGCGGCCGGCCTGCGAGCAGTAGGGGACGCCGAC
The DNA here is from genome assembly GCA_963850115.1 of uncultured Actinomycetota bacterium. Lineage (GTDB taxonomy): Bacteria > Actinomycetota > Actinomycetes > Streptosporangiales > Streptosporangiaceae > Trebonia. The sequence continues at coordinate 58,395 of CAWKKG010000012.1, read as the reverse complement.
CTTGGTGCCCGACACGGTGCCGTCCGCGCCGACCGTCGTGGCCGGCCGCCGGGGCATCGGGTTCGACGGCTCGCGAAGGCCGGCGGTGAAGATCATCTCGCCCGCGGCGGCCGCCGGCAGCAGTGCCCGCCGCAGCTCGCTGCTCCCCCAGCGGGCGACTGGCAGCACGCCGGTCATCAACGTGGCCAGCGCCGGCACCGGGGCCGCCCGGCGGCCGATCTCGGCCAGCAGGACGGCCGTATCGAGCACGCCGAGTCCGTCACCGCCAAGCTCGGGGGGCAGGGACAGGGCGAGCAGGCCCGCGCGGGCGAGTTCCTTCCACGGGTCGGCCTTCCCCTCGTCGAGCAGCTGGCCGGCGAGGCGCGCGATCTCCTGCTGGCTCTCCGTCAGGCTGAAGTCCATCCGCGCTGCCCCCTCATCACCGGCACCACCTCCACCGTTTCCTACAAAATTAGAACATGTTACATCTTCGCGTGGCCAGCGGCGCGGGCACTCTGCTTCACGCCCTTGGTACCTGATCATGGGTATGGGAAATGATGAGGGGTCCGGAATGCCAACGGCGAGAACGCGTGTCAGTAACCAGCCGGCAGCAATGGCCGACGTCGAACATCGGCTCCGCCGCGCAGCGGGAACGGCGCAAGCGGATACTCGACGCCACGCTGGCGCTCGCGTCCAAGGGCGGCTATGACGCAGTGCAGATGAGGGCCGTCGCGGAACGCGCCGACGTGGCGCTCGGGACCCTGTACCGGTACTTCCCGTCCAAGATCCACCTGCTGGTCAGCGCGCTGACCGAGGAATTCGAGCAGATGCAGGAGAAGCTCGACCGCAAGCCGGTCCCCGGCGACACGCCCGCCGAGCGCATGATGTACGTGCTGTCCCGGGTTACCCGCACCATGCAGCGCGACCCGATGCTCACCGAGGCGATGACGCGGGCGTTCATGTTCGCCGACCCGAGCGCGGCGGCCGAGGTGAACACGGTCGCCGAGCCAGATGGTGCGGATGTTCACCAGGGCCATGCACGACGGCGAGCCGTCCGCCGACGACATCGCGATCGCCCGCGTGATCGGCGACGTGTGGCTGTCGAACCTGGTCGCCTGGGTGACGCGGCGGGCGTCGGCGGACGACGTGAGCAGCCGCCTCGAACTCGCCGCCCGGCTGCTGCTGCGCTGATCCGCTAGGCATCCGTCCCCCGTCAGCCGAATAGCGTGTCGAGGAACGGGTTGCTGAACACCGCGCCCGGGTCGTAGCCGGTCAGAATCGAGACGGCCGTTGACCAGCCGTCGCCGCTTGCCTGGCCCGCGCTGACGGCGGCCGGGATGGTGCTGCCGAGCAGGGCCGTGCTCGTCCACGGGCCGGATCCGGTACATCCCCAGGCCTTCGACCACTCGGGCCGCACCGTCGCGTAGCTGCCGCTGTAGTGGCTCCAGATCCACGACTCCATGTCCGCGTAGAACTGGGAGAAGCCCGCCGTCACCGGCAGCGCCCCCATGTCAAGCCAGACGGCGGTGTCCCAGCCGGGCTGGTCCGGGCGGGGACGGACCGAGGACAGGATCGGCGACTGCGCGCCCGTGGCCAGGACGTCGGCCGGATGGTCGAGCCCGGTGACGCGGATCTCAACCGGTCCGTTCATCGGGTACTGGCCAAGGCCCGCGTAATAGTTCAGGCGACTGGTGTACTGCGTGTAGAAGTCACTGACCACCTGCTGGATGTTCGCCCGCGCGGTGACGACCGCGAACCCGGCCTCCACGATCCGTACGGTGGTCGGCTTCACGTAGAGCAGCACGTTTTGCCATTGACTCCAGATGTCCCAGGTGCCGGTGAAGACGAGGCCCGTGTCCACCAGGGCCATCGCGGTGCCCTCGAAGGCCGGCGTGCCCGCGGTGTCACCCGTGGCCACCTGGTCGAAGAACGTGTTCTCGGCGGTGGTGACGCTGTTGGTGAACGAGTAGTTGTAAGGGCTGCTGACCGCGATTGATAGCGCGGGCTTGGACGAGGCGATCGACCAGACCTTCAGCCAGGGCGTGTCGGTGAACGGGAACCAGATGGCCTCCACCCGGCCGGCGCCGTCGGCGTAGCTCGCGAGGGAGCTTGAGCCGGCGCTGGCCGGCGGGGCGAACAGGTCGGCCGCCGAGATGTCCACCCAGCTCTGGCAGCGCAGGTTCTGGCTGGCCGCCACCTGCAACGTGACCTGGGTGACGAAGGCACGGCCGAGATGGGCAAGGAACCCGCGGATGTCGGGATCGTCGCGCTGGAACGTCTTCAGCACGTACTGGCTCTGGGCGGAACTCCAGACCACGGCGGTGAGGGAGAGGATCAGGTTCGACAGCGAGCCGTAGGTCTGGCCGGACAACTTGGTCTCGCCCGCGCCGGGAATCGCGCTGCCGTGGGCGTTGATCGCCAGCGCGCCGCCGATCGTGATGTCGCCGGGCGCCGGGACGGCGCAGAGCCCGTAGCCCGCGCCCGCGAGGGCCGCGGTCAGCGCGTCCATGGTGACGCCGGCCTGCGTAGTGACAGTGGCGGGGGTCCCGGCCGCGACGGACACCGAGGTGAGGTGCTGAGTGGTGTCCACGAGCACGTACCCGGCCCCGGTGCTCCCGGCCGGGAGCAGGATGGGTGACCAGTTGTGACTCATGCCCTTGGGCCGCAGCCGGTACCCGTTGGCATGCGCCCAGTTGGCGAGCGTCACGACATCGGCGGCCGATGCCGGGGCACAGGTCCAGACGTCGTCGATCACGATCATCCCCGCCCAGTTCTGGTACGCCTGCTGGTAGACGGCGATAGATGCGGGGAAGTTGGGCGGCGGCGCGGCCGTGACCTGTGCGCTCGCGGGGGTGACGCGGAACAGCGGGACCCAGGCAACCGCGCCCGCGGCGGCGGCCGTGGCCAGGAACGCGCGTCGGGACGGGCGGGGCGTGCCGCGGTCGGGACCAGGCTGCATAGGCTCCATTGACTCTCCCGGACGTTAACCAACCTAACGCTTGCTTGGTAACCAACCAAACGCTTGCTTGGTCGTCACGATAGCAGAGCATTAGAACACGTTCTATCCCTTGTTTCGTCGGCGTTTCGTCGGCGGCCGGCGACTACCGGCCGGGCCGGCCCGAGCCGGGGCTCTGGGGCCCCTCGCCCTCCGGCGCTTCGGCGGCGGATTCCTGGGTGCCGTCGTCCAGGCCGGGCACGACGGCGGCGAGCTCGCCGGATTGATCGGCAGGCGCCGGCCCCGCGTCGGCCTCTTCTGCCGTCTCCGGCGCCACGCTTTGTGCCGTCTCCGGTGCCACGCTTTCTGTCGTGTCGGGTCGCCACACGCTGGCAGCCTGCTCACCGCGCGGCTTGCGACCGAGGAAGATCCCCGCCAGCAGCGCGACGCCGCCTGCTATGCCGAGGGCGAGCGGCAGGGTGGTCTCAAGCAGCGCGAGCTCGTTCCGTCCGCTGCTGTCGAGGCCGACGATCTGGTGGACGCTGGCCGGCGTCGCGATCAGGTCGGCGTCGAACAGCACCAGGGCGGCGGCCCCGGTGTCCGGGTTGTGCAGGGTCAGCGTCTGGTCCTCGTTCACGTCGAGCAGCGCCCCGGTATCCGGGTCCACGTAGTAGATCAGGTGCAGCTGGTCGAACTCGGGCGCCGAGACCACCGCGGCGCTGGACCCGACGAACGAGCCGGGCACCGACAGGGTGGCGATCTGCACCGGCGTGACGTTCTCCACGAACTCGTAAGCCTGGACGCCGTCCACCGTCGTCGTCCCCGAGTACGTGAACGGCATCGGCCGCTTCAACGTGGTGTCGTACACCTGGTAGGTCTGCTTCTGCGTGCCGATCGGGAACACGTACCCGACCAGGCCGGTCTGGACCGTGGCAACCCCGTTGAGGCTCGCGCCGCAGCAGTTGACCAGCTGCCCGGTACGCCGGTCGAACGCGAACGTGCGGGTCATCTCCTGGACCGCCTGGTGGTTGGTGAGGTCGTACACGTAGCTGTACTCGTTCCACACGGCCGTCGACGAGCTCCCCTTGCTCGCGTCGCCCTTGATCGTGTACGTGGCCTCCATCGTGACGCCCGTCTTCTCGCTCAGCGAGCCGGGGCTGAAGTACGAGGCGTTGCTGGCGGTCAGGGTCGCGGTCTCGTACTCATTCAGCGGAAACTTGACGACCTGGCCGGTCACCCAGGTGGGCAGCAGTATCGCGACCAGGATGAGGCACGCACCCAGTCCTGCGAGTATGACTCCGATGGCGCCGCGCATCGTCCCTCCCGGGTTCGCAGGTTACCTCCGAGTAGCTTGCTGCCACCTTCTCATCGGGCAGCCTCGGGATCTAGACACATTACTGTAACAAGTTCTATTTTTAGACGCGAGTGGTGACCGCGTACAGCTCCGGGACGTGCGACAGACGGGAGGCGTCTTGACGGAGAGCCCGCGGGCGCTGGAAGCGCCCCAGACCAGCTGGGAGCTCGCGGGGTCAGTGCGCTGGCTGCGCGCGAACGCGGTGCTGGCGGCCGGGCTGCTGCTCATCGGCGCCCAGGTGCTGTGGAAGGCGGGGCTGCTCGGGCAGTCCTTTTTCCGGCTCGACGATTACCTGTACCTGGAGAACGCGTCGACTCAGGGCCTGACCTGGAACTACCTGACGTGGGTCGACGCCGGCCACCTGGACGTCGTGGGCTCGGCGATCGTCTGGGTTCTCGTTAAGATCTCGCCGGACGACTGGACGCTGGCGTCCGCGGCGACCCTGGTGCTGCTCGCCGGCACCTGCTTCGCGCTGCTGCGCATGCTGCGGACGCTGTTCGGCGACCGCCCGGGAGTCCTCCTGCTGCTGGTGCTGTACCTGCTGAGCCCGCTGTCGCTGCCCGGCCTCTCCTGGTGGACGGTGACGCTGGAGCAGCTTCCGCTGCAACTGGCCATCTTCTGCGCGGTGACGGCGCACGTGCATTACCTCCGGACGAGGGAGTTCCGGCACGCCGCCGCCGCCGCGGCCTGGCTGGCAGTGGCGATGCTGTCGGCCTTCCAGGGCGCGGCGGTGCCGTTGCTGCTGTTCGCGCTCACGTCGGCGTTCTTCGGCCGGGGCACGTGGCCGCGCTCGCTATGGCCGGCGCTGCGCGAGCACTGGCGAGCGTGGGGGCTGTACGTCGCGGTGACCGCCGCGTACGTGCCGCTGTACCTGATCCGGCTGACCACCTCCACCGTAGGGCTGACCAAGCCGCCCACCTTCGCCGATGTCCTCGACTACGCCGACACGCTGCTACGCGAGACGTTCCTGCCCGGTGCGTTCGGCGGGCCATGGCGCTGGGGCGCGTCCGGGGTCACGGCACTGACGGCTCCCCCGCCCGCGCTGGCCTGGATGTCCTGGGTGCTGGCGGTCATCATCGTGCTCGTGAGCGTGATGTACACGTGGCGCGCGTGGCGGGCGTGGGCGATCCTGGCCGGCTGGCTCGTCGTCGTGGACATCGTGCCCGTGCTGGCCGGGCGGTCCAGCCTCGTTTCCGGCGTGCTGCTCGGGCTGTCGGCCAGATACGTCTGGGATGCCAGCGGAATCCTGGTCCTGTGCCTCGGGCTGGCGTTCATGCCGCTCGCCGGCGGGACCGGAGCGTGGCGGAGCCGGCGGCGGCTGAGCAGGCCGGAATTCGCCGCGGCGACCACGCTGGTGGTGGCGGTCATCTTCGGCTCGCTCTGGTCCTACTACGACTACCCGGCCGACCCCACCGCCGGCGCGGCCCGCAGTTACATCGCTACCGCGCGCATCGCCCTGGCCGACGCGCCGGGCGGCACCGTGATCGTCGATGACCCGGTCCCCTCTGACGTCACGGGCGGTCCCTACATCGGCCCAGCCGGCCTGGCATCCAGCGTGCTGTCCGCGCTGCCGTTCGGCCCCCACGGCACCCGGGCCAGTTTCGTCGAGCAGCCCGACGGCACCTACGACCAGCTGATGGAGTTTGACGGCTACGGCCGGCTCGTGCCCTCCCGCGTCCTCGGCGCGGCCAGCCAGCCGCTGCCGGCCGGCGAGAGCTGCTGGCCGGGTTCTGGCGGCAGCGTCGTGGTGGCTCTCACTTCAGACGCCGCCAACGCGAGCACGCTGCGGATCGGCTACCTGTCCGCGGGCGCAGGGCAGGTGCTCGTGACCTTCGGCGCGCGATCGCAGCTGTACACCTTCGCGAAGGGCCTGCACTCCGCCTTCCTCCCCGTCGCGGGCGCCAACGGCGACACGGTAGTCATCCAGGAGGTCAGCGGGGCCATCCCGTGCATCGGGGACGTTGAGGTCGGCGCGCTCCTCCCGTTGGAGGCCGGCCCGCGATTCCTCCGCTCGCGGTGAACGGATAAGAAACCCCGGGCACCACCTCCGCCACCCACCTCAGCTGACCGCCCGCCCTAGCCTGCCTTCGATCTTGGCTCAGGAACAGGGCGCTTGGCGGGGGGACGGCGCCCGCTAAGGGCACCACAAAAGCGCCGGTTACCCGGCCACGCCCAGCCCCGCGCCACGGCACGCACCCCGGAACGGGGCGCCGCGCGCCCGGGGGCAGGACGCCAGGCAGACCAGGTACCGTATTGTCCCGCTTCACCCGCTTTGCCGGGGAGGAGCCAGCCGGCAGGTTCCCATTAACGCGAAGGCTTTTCGCAAGAGGTAGGAAAAGCGTGCCTGAGAAACGCTTTTCTTACGCGATAAAAATTCTTTACGCGTTGGGCAGGACCCAATCGGAAAATCCGAACGCCGATACCGTGAAATAACGGATATGGCGGACAGGGCCGGAGCGGCAGCCTGGTTCCGTCCGCTGACCAGAGCTTTGGCCGGCATTCCGTACCGGCAGCCAGGAATCAATTACCACTCAGGGTGCCATAAGTACACTTGTCGCGTGCATTGCGTCACGAGGCCAGAATATTCTGTCCCCGTCGGGCACGAGGCCACGCACAGGCGGTGGCGGACATCGTGCGGAATGCTGCCGAATGGCGCGAATAACGCGAATAAGCCGTAAAGATGTGGCCGCCAGCTGGGCGACAGGCTCGCGAGGGCCGCGGCGGGCCCGCCGGGGGCGGACAGGACGGCGGCGCCGTCGCGCGCCCGCATGAGCAGGCGCTCGTGCTCTCGCTCCTGGACCGGTTCGGCCCGCTCGGCCAGCATCACCGGAACGCCTCCCTCAATCCGGTACGCGCGCCTCAGGCGCGGGTTGTACAGCAGGTTCTCGTCGGCGAAGTACATGAGGCAGCCTTTGTCGACCGGGCAAACGAGAATCTTGAGCAGCGCCTCGGGCAGAACCACTGGTATCTCCTCCTTCGCTTCGCCGCGGCCCGGCGCCGCTGGTGAGCTCGGCTAGCGTGGCCGCGAAGGCGGCCGCGAAGCGGGCCGCGGCCGCGTCATCAAACAGCGCGTGCCGGTACCGGAAGCCCAGCCGCAACTGTCCGTCCGCGGTCAGCGCGGCGACCGACAGGCCCCGTGGCATGTGCGCGGGGCCCGACAGCGCCATCCGTACCGGGCCGTGGTATCCGGACCAGGGCGGGTCGGCGACGTTGCCGAGGTTGGTGAGCATGCACGTGTCACACACCACCGGGCCGATCGCGCGCAGCGCGAACCGGACGGCCAGCCTTTTCAGCGCGACCGGGCACCATCCGGGTGCGCGCCCGAGCGTCCCGGCGGAGGGCCGCCGCCTGGGCGCCTGCCTGAGTGCGCTGGTCTGCCTGGTCACCTCGGCAAGCAGCGCGGAAAGGTCGCCCGCGGCGGTCCGCGGGTCCGCGGTGACCGTCGCTATGCGCGAGTGGTTCCCCGTCACCCCCCGCTGGCCGGGGTCGCGCACGTTCACCGGGACGGTGATCCTGATCGCACCGGTCATCGCACCCGTTTTCACGCCGGTTGTCTCACCAGTTTTCGCACCGGGCCCCTGGCGGTGAGCCGCGTTCCACCGGCTGATGGTCGCGATCAGCGCGGCGATGAGCGTGTCATTCACCGTCGCGCCCGGTGCCCTGGGGATGCCGGGCACCGGCAGCAGCCGGAGCCCGTAGCCGTCCGGGCGATCCCGCCGTTCCCGCTCGGGGGCGATGCGGGCGACGGGATAGGGAAGCGCCGCGCGACCCCGGGTCCGCGGCGGTGGCCCGGGGAGCGGTGCCCCCTGGCTCGGTGCCCCGGGGCTCGGTGACGTAGTGTTCAGCGGCACCGTGATCGGCGGCGCACTGTTCGGCAGGGCACCGTCCGTGGGTCCGCCGCCCGCGGGCGCACTGCTCGCGGGGCGCTGCTTGTGGGCGCGCTATCGCAGGCGCGCTGTTTGCGGGCCGCGCGGGAGCGGGCCTGGAAGACACTGGGTCCCCGGCGAAGGCGCGGTACCGCGCGGCGATGTCGCGCAGCAGCTCCATGCTTGACATGCCGTCCATGGCGGCGTGGTGGGCATTGAGTATCACGCAGCTCGCGTCCGGTCCCGACGCCAGCAGCAGCCGCACGGGCGGCGAGGCGCGCAGCGACGGGGCGCTTGCCAGGAACCGGGCGCGTGCCGCCGCGAGCTCGTCCTCGTCCGACCACGTGGCGCGGGACAGCGGATCGACGTCCGAAGCGGGCGGGAACTCCCAGGTGTAGCGGCGCCGGAACGCGTGGCCGGCGGCCATCCGGCCGCGTGCCCGCGGGGCAGCGGCGAGCGCGCCAGCCACCGCCTGACCCAAGGCCTGGTAGTCCAGGCTGCCTGCCATCATCACCTCGAGGTGGATGTTGTTCGGCTCGGCCGGCGTGTCGTAGTAGCAGTTGAGCTCGTCAATCAGGCCAAAGGGGGAACGCGGCAGCTGACCGGGGCCCGGGCGGCGTGCCTCGCGACGGCTCACGTCGCCCGCTCCTTGCCGTCGGCCGGCGTTGTGCGCGGGCCTGAGTCCTCGCGGGCGGCCTCCGGCATGAGCGCGGCGGCCAGCGCCACCAGCGCGCAGGCCTGCGCCAGGCCGCCGAAGGCACCACCGCCCAGGGCGGTGAGACTGCCCGCGCTGGCGGCCACGACGCCAGCGATCAGCATCGCGCCCAACGCCACCGGCGGCAGCCAGCGCGGCCGCCACCAGCCGAGACACGCCAGGGCGGGCACGGCCACGGCGGCAGGCCCGCCGGCCAGCCCGATGACCACGGTGAGCGGGACGAATACCGCCGCCCTACGCGCGGCCCGTCCCCATGGCCGCGTCGGTGACTCGCTGCCGCCGCGTCGGGGCCACGGCGCTGGCCGGCGCCGTGGACGCTGCCGGTCAGGCCTGAGCAGCCCGAGGCGACCAGGGAGAACAGGGCGACGGAGGAAGGGCAGGGGCCCCGAGCGCGCTTTCCCGCGAGCCAAAGCGCGCGCCCCTGTTTCTGGACTGAGGAGGGAGGGAGCGAGGAACGAGCGACTGACCGACGAGGGAAGAAACAGGGGCCTCGGGCGCGCGGCGGCGAGCGGGGCAAGCAGAGTAAGCGCGGGAAGTACAGTCAGCACCGCGAGCAGCAGCAGCGCCAGCGCCGACGCGATGAGCCCGACGTGGTAGACGGTCGCCGGCCCGTAGGTCAGGCTGATCGCTCCGCCCTGACCGGCGGGCACGATGAACGCTTGCTGCCAGCCGTCCAGCCGGACCGCGGTCAGCGGACGACCGTTTAGGGTCGCGCTCCAGCCGGCGTTGAAGTTCTCGTGAATCTCCAGGTAGCTCTCGGCGCCCGGGCCGATGCGCACGCTGCGGTGGTCGGCCTGCCAGGTCAGGAGCGCGGCCGTACGCTGCCCGGCGGAGACGGCCGCCGCCGGCGCGGCGGCGCTGGCCGAACTGGCCGCCGTCCCGCCCGGCGCGGTGCGCAGGTCCAGGTCGGTGACGACGAACGCGCTGGACGGGGTCGCGAGCAGCCAGTGCCGCCCCTCGCTCAGCGTAACCAGGGCTGTGGTTCCCGCACTCGCTTCGGCTCGCGCTCCACCCGGGGCGCACAACTGCACCTGGACCGGCAGGGACTGGACCAGGTCGGCCACGGTGCCGGTGACCTCGGTGGGGTACTGCTTCCCGTCGACGCTGACCGTCGGGCCCTGCCCGCAGGCGAGCCGGAAGGTGGCCTGACCGCTGGGCGCGGCTACCCGCAGGCCGGCCAGGCCGGGAATGGTGAGCCGGGAGAGGCCGACCGGGAGCTGGCCGGTGCCGGCCGCGCCGGACTGCGTGCCCGGGAAGATCACGTACAGCTGGCTGGTGCGCAGCGGCGGCTCCACCCGCACGACGCCGCCCGGGCCCACGCTGGCCAGCCGGGTGCCCTGCGGGCTCGCTATTTCCACGCTCGTCGGGAACGCGGCCCCGGACGCCGGGCTGAGTATCAGCTCGCTGATCGTCCGGCGGCCCGGCCAGGTCAGGTGCAGCAGCGGCGTCGAATCCGTGGAGCTGGCGATCCAGGGCGGGCCGCCGCCGCTGAACAAGTTGTCGGGGCCGTACTCGAGCAGCGAGTCCCAAGTTGAGCTGGCGGACACCTGGAAGGTGGACCGGCCGGCCGGCGCCAGGCTGCCGACGAGACGGTCGAGCGCCGCGCCGGGCACGGCCACCGCGGCGGCGGTAACGCTGAACGACTGGGCGGCCGGCACCTGGAATGTCCGGGCGAGCAGCTGGCTTGCCTGCGGACCGGGTGCGGCCGCGGGCGAGGGGGCTTGCTGGCGGAAGGAGTAGACCGTCGACGCCGCCTGGGTACCCGCGGGATCTTCGGCCGGCTGCAGGTAGCGGGTCACCTGCACGCCCGGTACGAGCACGTCGGTGAAGCCGGCGCCGGGGGCGCCGGCCACCACGTTGCTGGCCGCGGTGATGGTGACGCGCAGCCAGTTCGTGGCCCCCGGCCGCACGGGCAGCGCCTGCACGGCCCCGGTGTCGGCCAGGTCGGTGCTGACGCTGCCCGCGGCGGTGCTGACCAGGACCCGGGTGGCCACCGAACGGTTGGGGTCGTCGACCAGCAGCTGGATGCCGATCGTGGACGGCAGGTCAAGCGTCCGGTCGAAGCTGATCTGGATCCACTGGCCGACCGGGGTGTAGGCGGATCCTTCCGCCCACGCGGTGGCGGAGTTGCCGTCGAAGGCGTTGACCGGGTCGTACTGCGGCGCCTGAACGAGCCAGTCGCCATACGACGACGCGGTGACCTGCGCCGCGCCGGACAGCACGGCCACCGTCTGGTGCCCGGCCGCCGGCACCGGGAGCAGCTGGTTCGGCGGGCCGCCCGCCCCGCCGAACTGGTCGTCCGGTGGGTTGGTCTCGGTAGCGGTGTAGGTGAACGACACGTTCTGGTTCGTCTCCCCGAACTCGTTGTCGGCCCGGCGCTGGCCGTCGGTGACGGCCCACATGGCTGGACGGACGGGCAGCGAATCCCCCGCGATCACCGCGGGCTGGCTGGTGACGACGCCCTGCCCGGCCAGCTGCAAGAGCGAGTCGGGGCCGCCGTTGACCAGCACCGTGCTGGCGACCGGGAGGACGGCGACGGGGCTCGCGGGCCGCGACGCGGGGCTGGCCGCCTGGAAGACCTCCACGGCCGGATAGCTCGGCGCGAGACCAGGCGCCAGCGGCTGCGCCGCCAGGTAGCTAGCGGAAGACGGGATCCGCGGCCCGAACGAAGCGACCCGCTCGAATCCGGACAGCGCGAGCGTCTGGTTGACGATCTGCGGGGAGACGTAGCCGATCGTCGCTGGATTGAGGTCGTTCCTGACCACCACGTACCGGATGCCGGCCCGCGCGAGGTAGGCGGGCAGGCCCGGAACCGCTCGCATCGGACTCGATGGCCTGCTCGGCGGTGCTCGAGGAAGTCCTGCGAGCCGGCCCCGCCGTACGGCACGAGCGCGCGCTCGGCCCACGGCGAGCTGGCCAGCGGCTCCAGCGGGTCGTCGATCGGGTCGCCCCACAGGTACAGGCCGTGCGAGTCCGCCGGCACGACCAGCGCCGTCTGCCTGGGCGAGTTGGCGGCCAGGAAGGCGGCCGCCTGGCTCCAGTACGCGGGTACCTGGCTGAACGACCCCGGCTGGAGTACCTGGCCGGACAGTTGCGGCACCGCGAGCCCGAGCAGGACCAGGGCGGCCACCGGCGCCAGCGCCGCGCTCCTCGGCACCCGGCCCGCGCGCACCGGCAGCTCGCCGCGCGCCCAGCGGGACACCGCGTGGGCGGCGCCGAGGGCCAGCGCGACGGCGACCACCGGCTCGATCTTGTACAGGCTGCGCAGCGGGGCCAGCGCCCCGTCGAACAACTGGTCCGCCGGCCCGCTCAGCGGGCCGCCGAGCGTCCCCCAGTACCCGGTCAGCGCCACCGCGGAAGCCAGGCCCACGCTGGCCACCAGCCAGCGCCGGGCAGGCATGTCCCGGCAGGCCAGCCCGTAGAGCCCCGCGCCGGCCGCGGCGGCCGCGGCGCAGGATCGCCGCAGCGCGACGTGACCTCCGCCCAGCCCGCGGACAGCCACGGGGTGCCGAGGTTCACGTAGGCGGTCCAGTTCCCGGCGCCGCGCAGGAAGGCCGCCGCCGACATGTACCTGAACGTGGTGGCCGGCCTGCTCGATGTACGGCAGGAAGTTGAACGAGTACCGGCCCTGCAGCAGCAGCGGGACCAGCCACCACGCTGTCCCTGCCAGCACCGCGGCGGCCCACTTGGCCAGCAGCGACAGCCGCAGCCGCTCGCTGGCCGCGATGAGGATGAACAGGGCGGGCAGCACCAGGACGTAGCCGGTGGAGGCCGCGTTCACCCCGCCCATCGCGGCGACCGCGAGCCCGGACAGCGCCACGGCCCGCCACTCTGACCGCTGGTCCGAACGCGGCGGTCTGAACGCACGGGCGGCAGCCATGCTTTCCTGCCTGACCGGGAGACCGCGCCGACGAGGGGCAGGATCGCCCACGGCACGACGAGGCCAGGCACGGCCGCCGCGGACGTCGACCCGATCACGATGGTGAACGTCGGCCACAGCACGAAGACGCCGCCGGCCAGGAGGCGCGAGCCGTCGGTGCCGACCTGGAGCGCCCGGGCCAGCCGGACCAGCCCGGCGAAGCCGACGGTGACGAGCGTCGCGAGCCACAGCCGCTCGATCAGCCAGACGGGCACGTGCGCGAGCTGGCCGAGCAGGAAGAACGGCGCCATGGGGATGGCGTAGCCGATGTACTGGTTCTGCAGCGTGCCGAACCACTCGATTGGGATTCCACAGCGGCCAGAGCCGCGCGAGGAAGCCCGCGGCGTCGATGTCCACGCCGAGCTTGGTGTCGAAGATCATCTGGCCGGTATCGGTGCCAGCGAACACCAGCAGGGCGATCAGGAACACCGCGGGGAAGCACCACCGGTCGCGCAGCCGGACCGGTTCGCCCGGCCGGTCCGGCCGGCTCGGCCACTCGATCCGCAATGGCGGCCTGGCCGGGGTCGCGGTACGGGACCAGGCTCGCCGGGCCCGGCCCGGGACTCGGGCTCGGTCACGGCTTCCGCCGCAGCACCAGCAGGAGGTTCCAGGTCAGCACCTCCCGCAGCCACGGAACGCGGACCACGGCCCGGCACCAGCGCGGGTAGTAGCGCGGCCGCGCGTCGACGACCTCGATCCCGTCCATGGACCGGACGAGCCGGAGCACCGGCCCGATGTGCAGCCGGTACAGCGTGCGGCCGACCTGGTGCTTAGGCTCGCAGCCGCGCCGCCTGCGGTAACGTCGCCGCGCGAACCGCGGGCCCAGGTAGTGCCAGGGCGACATCTCGTGACCGCCCCACGGGGAGTACCAGTTCGTGAACGACAGGTAGATGAGTCCGCCGGGCTTGGTCACCCGGATCATCTCGCCGATCAGGCCGACCGGGTCGGCGACGTGCTCGAGCACGTTCGACGAGAAGCAGGCGTCCGCGCCGCCGTCGCGGACCGGCAGCCAGTACCCGTCGGCGAGCACGGCGCCTTCCGTGGTCCCGCCGCCGAACAGCTCGGCCGGATCGGGCTCGAAGAGGTAGCAGTCCGCGCCGCGGGCCCGGAACTCCGCGGTGAAGTACCCGGCGCCGCCGCCGATGTCGAGCACGGTCTTCCCGGCCGGGTCGCCGTAGGCGGCGAACTGGCTGACGGCATCCTCCGCCAGGGCGCCGTAGAACAGCCCGGGCGCCGTCTGCTCGCGCAGGAACAGCCGGAACAGCCGCGCCGACCTGGCCAGGCCCTGGCTCATGACTGCCCTCCCGGGGCCGTCAGCCGGAAAACCACCAGGTCGCGGCCCGCCATGAGGACCTGGGCGCCGGGCAGCCGGGCGGCGGCGGCCAGGCCGGCCCGCGGCCCGTCGAGCAGCGGTCCCGCGTCCACCACGACGTAGCGGACCCCGGCCGCCCGCAGCTTGCCGGTCAGCGGGCCCGGCTGCGCGATGACCTCGTTGAGCTTGATCGACGCGGCGCTTTCCTGCCCGAGGGTCTGGCTGCCGACCGTCAGGGCATCGTTGGCGATCACGTCGCGGGCCAGCAGCCGGGGCCACGGGTCGAACACCGCCTCGCCCCCGTTCCACGGGTACCGGCGGTACAGGGCCCAGGGCAGGAGCAGCACCGTTCCCGGGGCCGGGTCGCCGTCGATCAGCTGCCGGGCGGTCATCCAGTCCGCCGGGTACCGCACCGCGTGCAGCCGCCCGGCCGATCCCCACGCCATCCCGGGCAGCAGCAGGACCGGCGCGAGGACGGCGGCCACGCCAAGCGCCGCGCCTCGCTGGCGCCCTCCGGCGTCCAGCGCCCGGGTGGCGTTGGGCGGGCTGTAGCCGGCCCAACGCCACCCGCGGACGATAGCGCCGCTCGCCCGACCGGACCCGGGCGTGATGCGGACACCGCGCGCGGCCCAGGCGACGCCGGCGCCGAGGCCGATCGCCTCGGCCAGCGCGAGCGCCGCCACGTACTGCTGGCCGTCGCGCAGCACCGCGAAGCCCGCCCAGGCCGAGATCAGGTCGCGCAGCACCGCGCGGCCCGGCGCGCTCACGCCGAGCGCGGCCACCGCCAGCCCGATCAGCCCGGCGGCGCCGAGTCCGGGCGCCAGCCGGGCCGGCCGGGCGAGCAGCAGGTAGCCGGCCCCGGCCAAGGCGACCACGACCAGCCAGAACGCGGCCGGGAGGCCGCCGTAGCCGAGCGGCACCGCCTGGGCGTTCCAGATGCCCGACAGCGCCACCAGGCTGCCGAGCGCCCCGAACGGCGTGTCCGCCCTGGCCGCGAAGAGGTTCGCGCCGGCGGGGTCCGCGCGCACCGGCTCGATCAGTGACGGGATGATCCAGGGCAGGCTCAGCAGCAGGCAGGCGGCCGCGACGACGGCGAGCCGGCCGCGCGCCGGCCGCGCTCGCGGCCGCGCGCCAGCGCGGCCGGCGCGGCGGCCAGGGCGGTGATCGTCATCCCGGCGAACCCGCCGATGGCGGCCGGAAGGAGCGTGAGCACTAGGCGGGTACGCCCGATCCGTTCCGGTCCCGTGCAGAGCAGCCGCATCACCCAGGGCAGGCCGGCGTATCCAAGCAGCGTCGCCCACTGGCCCATCACCAGCCGCTCGGCCACGTAGGGGTTCCAGGTGTAAAAGACCCCGGCGGCCAGGCAGGCGAGCAGCGGCGCCCGTTTCCCCGTCCGTGCCTGCCAGCCGTCGGCCAGCAGGGCCGCGGCCCCGGAGCAGGCCAGCACGAAGACGGCCAGCAGGATGAGCTTCTGCAGGATGTCGGCGGGGACCAGCAGGGCCGCGACGGCGACGACGGCGTCACTCGGCACGGGCCGGGCGGCGCCGCCGGTGAGCCCGAGCAAGGCGGAGGTAAACGGCGGTTCCGGCACGAACACCATGTCGTAGGTCAGGACGAACCCGCGAGCCAGCGCGGGCCCCAGGGCCAGCAGGCCGAGCACCAGCCCGGCCAGGGCGGCCCACCAGGCCGGGGGCAGCGCCGGCGGCCAGCGGCGGCCGTCGGCCCGGCCGCCGGCCAGGTGCCCGGGTCCGCGCCGGGTAAGCCCGGCCGTCACGCCCGCCGCCCCCGGCGACGCGGCTGGGGCGGAAGGGGTGGAAGCAACATCTCGTTCGGGATGAACTTGCTTTTTATCCTCCGGAACGGGTTGTTGTTTCACGCTCACCCGCTCACCTGGGCCCGCGGCCCGCCGCGGGCCTGACGTCGGGCTGCTTGACGGGATCATCGCTTGGCGGCCTGCGCCAGCAGGATCGACGCCGCCGCGGGCCAGGCGCAGAACGCCTGGTCCAGCGGCCGCAGCGGCCGCGGGACGTCGTGGTAGCACGCGCCGGAGACCCGGATCGCGCCGAAGCCCCGCGCGGCCAGCAACCCGACGAGCGCCCGCCTGGTGAACACGCGCAGGTGGCCGGCCACCTGGCTTCCTGGCCTGCCGAACACGCCGCGGAGGCTGACCTCGGTGAATACCGGCTGGACGCCAAGCGCGAGCAGGCCGCGGTTGTACCAGGCCGCCAGGTTCGGGGTGGACAGCAGCAACGTCCCGCCGGGCCGGAGGACCCGCCGCACCTCCTCGAGGACGGAATCGGGGTCGACCAGGTGCTCGATGACCTCACTCATGATCACGACGTCCGCCTGGCCGGAGCCGATCGGCAGGCCGCCCGGCTCCGCCTCGGCCCGGATGAGGGCGAGCCCGTGCGTCCGGGCGCGGCCGAGCGAGTCCGCGGACCAGTCAAGGCCCAAGATCCGGTGCCCCGGGTTGGCCCGCGCCGCCAGGGCGGTCGCGGCGCCGTCGCCGCAGCCGATGTCCACGATCACGGCCGGCGGGCAGACGCCTTCCAGCACCTCGCGGAGCATCCGCGCCTGCCTGCGCGCCCGGTCGGGTCCCGACTGGTCCGGCACCCCGGGCTGCTCGTAGAACCCGCGCAGCGGGCCGGCGGTCATCCGCTTCCCTTGCCGGGTACGACCCGGGCCAGCGCGTCGTCCGCGACCCGGGCGAAGCCCTCGACGGCCAGCGACCAGTGGAGCCGCTCCGCGCGCTCCCTGGCCGCCTCTCCCATCGCCGCCCTGGCCTGGTGATTGAGCGCCAGCGACGCCCAGGCCGACGCGAACTCGCCCTCGCTCCCGACCAGCAGCCCGGTCTGGCCGCTGACGACCGAGTCGCGCAGTCCGGGCACGTCGAAGCCGACGGCCGGAGTCCCGCGGATGGCCGCCTCGGCGACCACCAGTCCCCAGCCCTCGATCAGCGCCGGGTGCAGCAGCAGCCAGGCGGCGCACAGCAGGCGGTGCTTCTCCGCCTCGGTCACCCGGCCGGTGACGATCACGTCGGGGCCGGCCAGGGCCTCGATCCTGGCCCGCTCCGGGCCGTCGCCGGCGATCACCAGGGTGCCGCCAGCGACGCCCCGCACCCTGCTCCAGAGCTTCAGCAGCAGGTCGATGCGCTTGTAGTCCGCCAGCCGGCCGAGCGCCAGGTACATGGGCCGCGGTGACCGGGGCGTCAGCGGGTCCGGCTGCACCACCCCGTTGCAGATCTGCCGGATGCGGTCCTCGCCGACGCCGACCTCGCGCAGGGCGCCTGCGGTCGAGTTGGACACGGTCAGGAACAGGTTGTTCCGGTGGGCCCGGGGCATCAGCCTGCTCTCGGCGAACCTTCCGGCCGCCGCGAGCGGACCGGGGAACCGCAGCCGCCACAGGTCCGTGTGCATGTGATTGACGAGGCAGATAAGCGGCCGCCGGCACCACCAGGGGCTGAGGAACGGCATCCCGTTGCAGACCTCGACGACCAGGTCGGCGTCGCCAAGCCGCCGCCAGTAGGTCACCGGCGCCCGCAGGAACTGGGTGTAGGTCCCGCCGTTCCTGATCACCTGGTAATCGTGCTCGGCCGCCGGCCCGCCGCAGAGCAGCGTGACCCGGTCGCCGCGGGCGGTCATCCCCGCGGCCAGCCGGTCCACCAGCACTTCCGACCCGCCCGCGCACGGGTTCGCGAGGTCCCGCCACGCGATGAAAACCACGTGCCGCCCGGACCGGCCGGGCGGGCCGGGCCGGCCGCCTGCCAGGATCGCGGGCTGGGCCCGGCCGTCGCCGGGCGCCGCGAGCTCAAGCCGCCCGCTCCCGCCCGGGCTGGTCACAGGACCTCACGGGGGGACGTCCCCCCGTACCCGCCGAACGGGGCCGGCCGGATGTCATGCTCGAGGAAGGGTCGGTGGCCGCCCGCTGCCTCGGCGGTCACGTTGGTCGCGGCGGTCACTGCGGCCTTGGCCGACAGCGTGCTCTTGGCCGGCACTGTGCTCTTGGCCGGCCCTGGTGCCGGGGCGCGCCCGCCGACCGCGAGGGCGATCCCGCCCCAGGCCAGGTCGGAAACCGTGGCGCCCACGCGGGCGAGTACCGCGAGCGCGAGCGCCGCGGGCCGGTCGAGGACCGGGGCGAGCGCGGCGATCAGGATCACCTCGCGGGCCCCGATGCCGTTGGGGAAGACCACGAGCGCCAGGGCCGCCGAGCAGGCCAGGGCGTACCCGCCGACGGCAAGCAGCAGCACGTCCGCGCCCTGGCCGGTCATGCTGGCGAGCAGCAGCCATGCCTGCAGGCCAAGCAGCAGCCACCCGAGCACGGTCCAGCCGACCGCGACCGCGAGGCCGCGCCAGGTGGGCCGCTGCTCGAGCCGCGGCAGCCGGAGCACGCCGAGCGCCAGGTCGGTCAGCCGGCCGAGAACCGGAGGGCACAGGCAGACCAAGATCACCGGGAGCGCCGCCAGGGCCCACCAGTAGTGCCGCGCGGCCGAGGCCGAGGCCAGTGGCAGCCCCACCGCGGCGATCGCCAGGCCGACGGCGACGGTCACCGCCAGCGCCGTCACGACCGACGCCGCGCCCCGCCGGCGAGGCACGTCCTGGTCGTAGCCGAGTTCCACGTGGGCGGCAAAGGACCAGATAGCGCCGGGCACGTACTTGCCGAGCTGGCCGAGGAAGGTGACCTTGGCCGCGGTCGCGACGGGCAGCGGTGAGCCGAGATCGGCCAGCAGCGCCCGCCACGCCAGCATCATGCTGCCGGCCGCGGCCATCGCCGCGGCGACCGAGCCCGCGACGGCGTACCACTGCGTCCGGTCGAGTGCCGCCCGTACCCCCGGCCACTCGGCGGCCAGGCCGTAGCCGCAGCACGCCAGCACGACGGCGAGCAGCGCAAGCCGCACCGGCTTGCTGGCCCGCGCCCAGGTCAGCAGCGACCGGGCGCGCTCAGTGCGGAGCCTCATCGGGCGGGGTTCAACGGGTGCCGTAGACGTAGAGCGCGCTGTTGCTCGGCGTGCCGTTAGCGGCACCGGCCAGCACATTCTCCGCCACGACGACCGCCACCACGGCGATCACGAGACCGGCGATGACTGCGATAATCAGCCGCATCACGGCACTTCACCTCCGGTAGGTCTGCCAGACAGGTACCGAGCCGCGAGATACTGGCCAGTAACCGCTGGTAAACTGTAACAAGTTCTAACGAGTGTCGCTAGGGGCCCTACAGTTTCGCGATGACGTCGTCGGCGAACCGGCGCAGGTTGTCGAGCTTCCGGCCGAGCGGCTCGGTGTCGGGGCCGGTCGCGTAAGGCCAGCGGAAGCCGATGATCACGTCCGTCACGCCCTGCTCCTCCAGCCGGCGTACGCCGTCCACGGTGTAGGCGTCCAGCGAGATCACGTGTATTTGGAACGGCCGTTCCGCCCCGGCCTGGCGGCGGAGCTCGGCCAGGCGGGCGAGCAGCCGGGGCAGGTCGGCCGGGTCTCCCCCGCCGTGCATCCAGCCGTCCCCCAGCCGGGCGGCCCGGCGGAGCGCGGCCTCCGCGTGGCCGCCGATGAGAACCGGGATCGGCTCCGTGGGCACCGGCGCGATCTTGATGGCAGGCACGTCGTAGATCTCACCGTGGTGCTCGAGGTAGCCGCCGGCCGCCAGGCCGCGCAGGATGGCGATCGACTCGTCCAGCCGGCGTCCGCGGTTGGCCCAGTCCACCCCCAGCACGTCGTAGTCCTCGCGCCACGGGCTGGTGCCCACGCCGAGGTCCAGCCGGTTGCCGGTGAGCACGGCCGTCGAGGTCGCCTGCTTGGCTAGCAGCACCGGGTTGCGCACCGGCATCTTCACGACGAACGTGACGAACCGGATCCTGCTGGTCACGGCCCCGAGCGCGGGGATCAGCGAGAACGGCTCAAGGAACGGCTTGTCCTCGAGGAACTCGCGGCTGCCGTCGGGGTTGTACGGGTACTTGCTGTCCGCGTCCCGCGGGTAGCAGATGCTGTCAGGGATGACCATCGAGTCGTACCCGGCCTCCTCGGCGGCCCGGGCCAGCGGCCCGTAGAACGACGGGTCGGTCATCGACTCGGCGTAGCTGAACCGCATCGCCCCGCCCGCCTTCCTGGCTGCCGATCTTGTCGCAAAAATAGAACATGTTCTTGTCTCGATCAAGCGAATGCACCAAGCTGGTTCCCATGGACCTTGCCGTGCTCGAAGAGATCCGCCAGCTGAAGTACCGCTACCTCCGCTGCGTCGACCAGAAGCTCTGGGACGAGCTGGCCGACGTGTTCACCGAGGACGCCACCGTGGACTACGGCACCCGCGTCTACGGGAAGCCGCTCAAGCTCGCAGGCCGGGACGAGATCATCGCGTTCTTCCGCGCCAACCTGGGACCCGAGATCATCACCGTGCACGCCGCGGGCCAGCCGGAGATCGCCGTGGACGGCGACCGGGCCACCGGGTGCTGGCGGTTCCAGGACACCGTGATCGCGACCGAGCATCGCACCGTCATCGCCGGTGCCGCCTACTACCAGGACCGCTACGAGCGCGACGCGGACGGCGCCTGGCGCATCGCGCACACCGGGTACGTGCGCACCTACGAGGCGATGGTGTCGCTCGACGACCTGCCCAGCTTCAAGTTCCTCGCCGGGCCGCCGAAGGGGGCCGCCGCGGACGGTGCCCCTTCAACCACGGGCCCCTCGACCACGGGGACGAGCGTTGCTGACGCGGCCGTTCGCTGAGGCCCTCGCCGAGGCCGAGCAGATCATCGCCGGCGCGCCGCACGTCAAGTCGGAGCGCGACCTCGCCGAGGGCTACGACTACCTGGCGGGCAGCGTCCAGGCGTCGCTCCGGCTGGCCTGGGCCTACCAGCGCGACTTCCCGTACTTCGTCCAGTCCACCGGCCCGTACACCAAGATGGGGCTGGACAACCCCGACACCCTGTACTTCCACGCCTACCTGCGCGACGACGCGGAGTACGTGGTCACCGGCACCCGCGGCACGACCGCCGACCTGAGCTTCCAGGTGCTGAAGGGCGACTACACCCCCGCCGAGGTGCCCGACAGCCTGAGCGCGTTCGACGACCGGGCGATCGCGGTGGGCGACGACGGCGGGTTCGAGTTCCGGCTGGGGCCAGGCAAGGCCGGGCCCGGGTACTTCACGCTCGGCCCCGGCTCCGCCATGCTCATCGTGCGCGAGGTGTACAGCGACTGGGCTACCGAGCGACGCGGCACGATCCGCATCCGCCGGGCGGACCAGGCCGGCTGCGCGCCGCCGGCGGCGACCGACACCGCGACCGCGGCGAAGCGCTACGCGGTGGCGGGCAAGCTCCTGCTGTCCAGGCTCAGGACCTTCCTCGCGTTCCCCGAGTGGTTTTACCTGAACGAGCCCGCCAACACGCTGACACCGCCGCGCGCCACCCCCGGCGGGCTGGCCACGCAGTTCTCGTCGGCCGGCCACTTCGACCTCGCCGACGACGAGGCCATGCTGGTGACCGTGCCCGCCGCGGGCCCGGAGACCGCGCCGTACCAGGGCATCCAGCTCGGCAGCATGTGGTACGTCTCGCTCGACTACATCAACCACCAGACCAGCCTCACCGCCGACCAGGCCAGGATCGACCCCGACGGCCGGATGCGCTTCGTGATCAGCGAGCGAGACCCGGGGGTGGCGAACTGGCTGGAGCGCACCGGGCACGGCCGGGGTTACGTGCAGCTCCGGTGGCAGCGGCTGACCCGCGACCTCGGACCGGAAGACGGGCCCGAGGTGTCCGTGTTCCCCGTGCGCGACCTGCCGGAACGGCTGCCGTTCTACGACACCGCGCGGGTGTCCCCCGATGAGTGGCGGGGGCGCATCGCCGCCCGCCAGTCCGCGATCGCGGAAAGGATGCTGGGCTAATGCTGCTGCGGGACAAGGTGGTCGTGGTGGCCGGGATCGGCCCGGGACTTGGCCGTTCGATCGCGCTGGCCAGCGCGCGGGAGGGGGCGGACGTGGTGCTCGCCGCGCGCACCGCCGCCCGCCTCGACGACGTGGCCAAGGAGGTCGCCGCGATCTGGGGCGGCGCGGCCTCGCGGTCCCGACCGACCTGGCGGACGCCGGGGCCGCGGAGCGGCTGGCGGAGGCGGCGCTGACCGCGTTCGGACGGGTGGACGCGCTGGTGTACAACGCCCTCGCGATGCCGCCGATCAAGGAACTGCGCGAGGTCCACCTGGAGGCGGTCAGCGCGAGCTTCGACGCGAACGTGGTCGCCGCGCTCCGGCTGACCCGGCTGCTCGTTCCCGCCCTGGCGGAGAGCAAGGGCTCCGTGGTCATGATCAACTCGATGGTGGTGCGGTTCTCGCAGCGGACGATGGGACCCTACAAGCTGGCCAAGGCGGCGCTGCTCGCGATGGCGCAGAGCCTGGCCACCGAGCTGGGCCCGCAGGGCATCCGGGTGAACTCGGTGGCACCGGGGCACATCTGGGGCGACTCGCTGAAGTGGTACTTCGGCTACCTCGCCAAGAAGCGCGGCGTGACGGTCGAGCAGGTGTACGCGGAGACCGCGGAGCCCCTCGACCTGGGCAGGCTGCCCGAGCCCGACGAGATCGCGGACGCGGTCGTGTTCCTGGCCTCCGAGATGGCGCGGGCCATCACCGGCCAGTGCCTGGACGTCAACTGCGGCGAGTACCACCATTGAGCCCGGTGAACTCGGCCGGGCCGGTGAACTCGGTCGGCCCGGTGAACTCGGTCGGCACCGTCGAGGACCTGCACGCGTCCGCGACCCGGCGGACCGGGCTGGCCGACTTCGGCCCGGATGACTACACCGACGGGCTCGCGGTGCTGCTTGACTCCTACGACCGCGAGGCCGGGCTTACCCCGCTCGGCGCGAAGATGCAGCGGGTGTTCCTGCGCGGGGCGCTGACCGCCCGGCTCGTGCAGCGAGGCCGCCTGGCAGGCGAACCCGGAGTACGCCGAGGTCCGCATCGAACGGCCGGTGTTCGTCACCGGCCTGCCCAGGACCGGCACGACGGCGCTGCACCGGCTGCTCACCGCCGACCCGGCCAGCCAGGGCCTGGAGGTGTGGCTGGCGCAGGTGCCGCAGCCGCGGCCGCCGCGGCCGACCTGGCCGGACAACCCGGTCTTCCAGGCCGTCCAGGCGGGCTTCGCCCGGCACCACGAGGAGCACCCCGAGTTCATGGGGGTGCACTACATGGCGGCCGACCAGGTCGAGGAGTGCTGGCAGCTGCTGCAGCAGTCGATGCGGTCGGTGTCGTTCGAGACCCTCGCGCACGTGCCCGGCTACTCGGCCTGGCTCCGCGGGCAGGACTGGACCGGCGCCTACCGGCGGCACCGGCGCAACCTGCAGATGATCGGGCTGCCCGACGCCGGCCGGCGGTGGGTGCTGAAGAACCCGAGCCACCTGTTCGCGCTCGAGGCGCTGCTCGCGGTCTACCCGGACGCGCTCGTCATCCAGACGCACCGCGGCGCCGCGCACGGCGATCGCGTCCGCGTGCAGCCTGGCGGCCCACGCCTCGGCGGGCTGGTCACCGGTCTTCACCGGCGAGGTGATCGGGCGCACGCAGCTCGACCTGTGGGCGCGCGGCCTGGCGCTGTTCACGGCGGAGCGCGCCACGGCACGACCCGGCCCGCTTCCATGACGTGCACTACGACGACCTGGTCGCGGACCCGGTGGGCACGGTGGAGGCGATCTACCAGCACTTCGGCCTGCCGCTGGCCGGCGCCGCGGCCGACGCCATCCGGTCGCTCGCCGCGACGTCGGCGCGGGCCGGGGGCGAGTCCGGCCACCGATACGCGCTCGCCGACTTCGGCCTGACCGGCGAGGAGGTAGACGAGCGGTTCGCCGCCTACGCCGACCCTCCCGGCGGGTAATAGCTAACGCGCCGTCAGTTCCGGGCTTCCGGGTACGGCTTGCCCTGACGACCCGGAGCGACCCGCCCTTGTATGATCTTCGAGACCTCGGCCCACCTGGCTGGGTACCGAACCAGTGACTAACGCCTTGCGCAACGCGGAGACCGATGCCCTCTTCACCGGCTGACCCGAACGCGGCTCCCGGCCGCCCGCGCGCCGGCCGCCGCCGCGGACGGGCCGCTGCTCGTCGCCGAGTCCGGCGCGCCCGACGGCACCGGGCTGATCCTGTTCCCGCGGGCGGGCTCGCTGCCCGCCGTCTGGGCCGGGCCGGTGCCCGCCGGCGGCCTGGATCCCGCCGACGCGGCCGCGCTGCTGGCCGCGGCCGGGCCGGGCGCGCTGCTGCCCGAGCACGGCCTCGGCTGGTTCGGGCGGCCGGGCCTGACCGGCCACCGGCTGGACGCCGACGACACCCCGGCGGCCGGGCGGGACTGGTCGCCACTCTTCCGGCCGGCCGGGATCACCGGCGACGGCCGCCGGGCCGTGGTCGCCGCCGAGGACGTGACGGCGGGCCTGCGGCTCGTCACCGAGGTCGAGGCGGTGCCCGGCGGCGCGGTCCGGGCTCGGCACACGCTGACCAACACGGGCTCCCGGCCCTACGTGGTGGACAGCCTGGAAGTCGTCTTCCCGCTGCCCGGCTGGGTCGGGGAGGTGCTCGACTTCACCGGCCGTCAGGCGGCCGAGCGGATACCGCAGCGCCATCAGCTGGGCGACGGCCTGTGGTTGCGGGAGGGGCGCCGCGGTCACACCGGCCATGACTCGGCCACCGTCGTGGTGGCCGGGGAGCCTGGCTTCGGGTTCGGCCACGGCGATGTATTCGGGGTGCACGTCGCCTGGAGCGGCAACACGGTCCACCGCCTGGAACGGCTGCCAGTCGAGCGCGCCCGTGGCCGACCATGCCCAGGGGAGGCTGCCGGGCGTGACCACCATCGGCGGCGGTGAGCTGTTGCTGCCCGGCGAGATCACCCTGTCCCAGGGAGAGGCGTACGCGACGCCCTGGGTCTACCTGACGGCGAGCCGGGCCGGGCTTGACGGCCTCGCCGCGCAGTTCCACGGGTACCTGCGCTCGCTGCCCGCCCACCCGCACGGGCCGCGCCCGGTGAACCTGAACGTCTGGGAGGCGGTCTACTTCCGGCACGACTTCGCCGCGCTCGCCGAGCTGGCGGACCTCGCCGCGGGCATCGGGGTGGAACGGTACGTGCTTGACGACGGCTGGTTCTCCGGCCGCCGCAACGACCTGGCCGGCCTTGGGGACTGGCAGGTCGACGAGGCGGTCTGGCCCGGCGGGCTGCACCGGCTCGCGGATCACGTGCGTGACCACGGCATGGAGTTCGGCCTGTGGTTCGAACCAGAGATGGTCAACCCCGACTCCGAGCTGTACCGGGCCCACCCGGACTGGATCCTGTCCGCCGGCGGGCGGGTGCCGCCGCTGCAGCGCCACCAGCTCGTCCTCGACCTGACCAGGCCCGAGGTCGCCGACTACCTGTTCGACCAGATCAGCGGCGTGCTGTCGGAGTACCCGATCTCCTACGTCAAGTGGGACTGCAACCGGGACATCGTCGACGCCGGGCTCGGCGCTCCGCGCGGGCGCCCCGGCCGCGCACGCCCAGGCGCTGGCGGTCTACGCGCTGATGGACCGGCTCCGCGCGGCCCACCCGGCGGTGGAGTGGGAGTCGTGCGCGGCCGGCGGCGGCCGGATCGACCTGGCCGTCCTTGAGCGGTTCCAGCGGGTCTGGCCGTCCGACATGACCGACGCGCTGGCCCGGCAGCCGATCCAGCGCTGGACCGGCCAGCTCGTGCCGCCCGAGTACCTCGGGACGCACGTGTCGGCCCCGTTCTCGCACCAGACCGGCCGGTACATGCCGCTGGCCATGCGCTGCGCCACGGCGCTGTTCGGGCACATGGGCATCGAGTGGGACGTCACCCAGGCGAGCGCCGACGAGCTGGACCAGCTCGCCGCCTGGATCGAGCTGTACAAGCGGCACCGGGAGCTGATTCACTCCGGCCGGATGGTCCGGCTTGACCCCGCGGACGACAGCGCGTGGATGCACGGCGTCGTGGCGGCCGACCAGTCGGCCGCCCTGATGTGTTACGTGCAGCTGGACGGGCCAAGGAGCGATCAGGCGGCGGCCATGCGGATCCCCGGCCTTGACCCGGCCCGCCGGTACCGGGTGACCGAGGTCACGCCGGGCGAGCGGCGGCTCACCCGGGCCTGCCGGGAAATGACCAGACCGGGGTGGAGGTCTCCGGTGCCGCCTTGGCCGAGATCGGCCTGGCCATCCCGCCGCAGCGGCCGCTGACCGCCGCCATCGTCCTCATTCAGGCCCGCTGAGACTCACGCCCTGCCCCAGTCCAGCACCAGGACATCGCGTTGCGGGAGCACGGCGCGCGGTCCCACCCGGGCCCCGGTGAGCAGGTCGAGGCGCTTGCCGCCAAGGTCAAGCT
Organism: uncultured Actinomycetota bacterium; assembly: GCA_963850115.1. Classification (GTDB taxonomy): domain Bacteria; phylum Actinomycetota; class Actinomycetes; order Streptosporangiales; family Streptosporangiaceae; genus Trebonia. Next base: position 31,997 of record CAWKKG010000012.1, on the reverse strand, counting down.
CGACCGGGTGGTCCAGGTGGCTGATCAGGAAGAGGTAGCCGCCGCGGCGTACCGCCTCCACGCCGGGCGGCAGGTCGGTCCAGAGCGTCACTCCCGCGTCCTGGCACGCCTGCCCGACCAGGCGGCCGAGCGTTGCCCGGTCCGGGAGCGTGCCGAGGTAGAACGCCGTGCCCCGGCCATGCTCGTGCCGGGTCACCGCGGCCTGGCCGTCGAGATGGCCGCCGCCGAAGGTGAACAGCGGATCCGCCCCGCGGAGCTCGATATCGTCCTGCCAGAGCCGGCCAGCGGCATCGGCGGCATCGGCGGCGTCCGGGCCGGGGCCTTCCAGCCGGACGGACGCGCCCTGCGGCAGCGGCGCCAGCTCTTCGATGCGCAGTCCGAGCAGGTCCCGCCACGGCGCCGGGTAGCCGCCGAGGCGGACCCGGTCCTGGGGGTCGACGATCCCGGAGAAGAAGGTGATGAGGGCGGTGCCGCCGTCGGCCACGAAACGGCGGACGTTCTCCGCGCCCGCGTCGGTGACGAGGTAAAGCGCGGGCACCAGGACGAGCCGGTAGCCGGACAGGTCGCTCTCCGGGTGGGCGAAGTCCGCGCTCACCCCGGCTTGCAGCAGCGGCCGGTACAGCTCGCTAACCACGTCGGTGAGGTGCAGGGAACTGCTCGGGTGCGACTCGAACTCCAGCCCCCACCAGTTCTCCCAGTCGAACAGCAGCGCGGTCTCGGCGGGCACCCGGTGGCCCGCCACCGGGGCGAGCCGCCTTAGCTCCGCGCCGAGGTCGACCACCTCGCGCCAGACCCGGCTGTCCGTCCCGGCGTGCGGCACCATCCCGCTGTGGAACTTCTCGGCCCCGGTCGCCGCGGCGCGCCACTGGAAGGACAGCACCGCGTCGGCGCCGCGGGCCACCGCCTGGAGGCTGAGCGCCCGGTACTGCCCGGGTGCCTTCGGCGCGTTGACCGCCCGCCAGTTGACGGCGCTTGGCGCCTGTTCCATCAGCAGCCACGGGCGCCCGCCGCCCACCGACCGGGTCAGGTCGCAGGCCATGGCCGAGAACACGTGCGCCTCGGCGTCGGCCGGGTCCGGGTAGTTGTCCACGGACACCACGTCAAGCCCGTCCGACCAGCGGAACTGGTCCACCGCGGGGAACAGTCCCATGAAATTGGTCGTCACCGGCTTGCCGGGGCTGTGCGCGGCGAGCACCTCCCGCTCGGTGGTGTAGCAGGCGAGCAGCTCATCGGAGCTGAAGCGGGCGAAGTCGAGGTGCTGGGCCGGATTGCCGAAAGTGGGGGCGGTGCGCGGCGGCTGGACCTGGTCCCAGCTGGTGTAGTCCTGGCTCCAGACGGCCCCGCCCCAGGCGTCGTTGAGCCGCTTGAGCTCCTCGTACCGCCCTTGGAGCCAGCGGCGGAAGGCACGGGCCGAGGTCTCGCAGTAGCAGGCGGAGACGTGGCAGCCGTACTCGTTCCCGATGTGCCACATGGCGACGGCCGGGTGATCGGCGTAGCGCTCGGCCAGGCGCCGGGCGAGGTCGGCGGCCGCGTCCCGGTAGGCCGGGGAGCTCGGGCAGTAGTGCTGGCGCGAGCCGAAGGCGAGGCGGGTCCCGTCCGCGGTCACCGGCAGGATCTCCGGATGGGCGGCGACGAGCCAGGCCGGCGGTGACGCCGTGGCGGTGGCCAGGTCGGCCTGTATCCCCGCGTCCGCCAGCAGGTCCAGGACCCGGTCAAGCCAGCCGGCGGTCAGCTCGCCCGGGGCCGGCTGCAGCCGGGTCCAGGAGAAGACCCCGACCGTCACCAGGTTGACTCCCGCTTCGGCCATCAGCTGGACATCCTCGGCCCAGGTGGACTCGGGCCACTGCTCCGGGTTGTAGTCGCCGCCGTAGGCGATGCCGCCGAGCTGGGGCAAGATGGGCCGGACAGTGCCAGTCCGCCGTGCCAGTCCGCCCAGTGCCGACTTCAGGGGCGTTCAAAGCTTGACACCTCCCGCGGCCAGGCCGGACCGCCAGAACCGCTGTAGCGAAAGGAAGGCGATCACCAGCGGGATCACCGAGATGAGGGAGCCGATGATCACGTAGCTGACCAGCTGCGGCGCCTGGCCGTACTCGTTGTTCCAGGTGTAGAGGCCGAGTGTCACCGGGTAAAGGCGGGTGTTCGAGAGCATGACGAGCGGCAGGAAGAAGTTGTTCCAGATCGCCACGAACTGGAACAGGAACATGGTCACCAGCGCGGGCGACATGATGCGCAGCGCCACGGTCCGGAAGATCCGGCCCTCGCTGGCGCCGTCGATCCGCCCGGCCTCGATCAGCTCGTCGGGGATCGACGCCGCCGCGTAGACCCGCGCCAGGTAGACGCCGAACGGGCTGACGAGGCTGGGCAGGAACACCGCCCAGTAGGTGTTGGTCAGCTCGACCTTGCTCATCAGCAGGTACAGGGGCAGCGCCAGCGCGGTGCCGGGGATGAGCACGCCGCCGAGGATGACCGAGAACACGAGCTGGCGGCCGCGGAAGTCGTACTTGGCCAGCGCGTACCCCGCCGCGGCGGCCAGGAGCGTGGCGCCCACGGCGCCGACGCCCGCGTAAAGCAGCGTGTTGACCAGCCAGTGCCAGTAAATCCCGCCGTCGTAGCTGAAGAGCCCGGTCAGGTTGGACGCGAGATGGAACTGGCTGAACCAGAACCCCTGCGAGGAGTACAGGGTGCTCGGTCCCTTGGTCGAGGAAACGACCAGCCACCACGCCGGGAGCAGGAAGTAGACCGCGCAGACGAACATGAACGCGGTGGCCAGGATCCCGGACCGGCTCACGGCCGGCCCGGTGCGCGCCCGGGACCGCGCGGGGCCGCCCAGCCGGGCACTGGCGCCTACCGCGGTCACGTCGCCACCCCGCGGCGCTGAACCAGCTTCAGGAAGCCGAAGGACAGGATGAAGGTGCCGACCGCGAGCACCACCGAGATCGCCGCCGCGTAGTTCGGGTTATTGGTGACGAACGCCTGCGTGTAGGCCAGCAGGTTCGGGGTGTAGGAAGTGCTGATACTGGTGGTGACCGCGCGCAGCACCTCCGGCTCGCTGAACAGCTGCAGGGTGCCGATGATGCTGAAGATCGCCGTCAGCACCAGCGCGCTGGCCACCATGGGGATCTTGATCCGGGTGGCCACCCGCCATTCGGAGGCGCCGTCAAGGCGGGCGGCCTCGTACAGGTCGGTCGGAATGGCCTGCAGGGCCGCGTAGATGATCAGCATGTTGTAACCCGTGTACTCCCAGGTGACGATGTTGGCGATCGACCACAGCGTGCTGTTGCTGCCGAGGAAGTTCACCGTGCCGAAGCCCGTGTGCTGCAGGGTGGCCACGATGGGGCTCAGGCCCGGCAGGTAAAGGAAGGACCAGAGGATCGCGGCGATGACCCCGGGGATGCCGTAGGGCAGGAAGTAGACGAGCCGGAAGAAGCGCCGGAAGCGGACCGCCGCCGAGTCGAGCAGCAAGGCCAGGACGGTGGCGAAGGCCAGCATCACCGGGATCTGCACTACCCCGAACAGCAGGACCCGGCCCACGCCCTGCAAGAACGACGAGTCGGAGAAGACCTGGGAGTAGTTGGACAGGCCCGCGAACACCGTCGTGGTGGAGCTGGGACCGAGGCCGAGGCCCGAGACGTGCACCTTGAGCAGGCTCTCGTAGACCGCGTACCCGATCGGCAGCAGGAAGAACAGGGCGAACAGCACCCCGAAGGGTGACAGCAGCATGGCTGGCGCCCAGCCGACCCGCGCCTTCTTAGGCCGGGGCCGTCGCCTGCCGGGGACCCGCGGGCCGCCGGGCCGCCGCGGTCGTGTCGACGGGGGTCTGCTTGTGGCCGGTGACCATAACCGCCTCCTCTCTGTGGCTGGTCATCATGCCTCATGGCGGGGCGGGGCGCCCGGTGTCCCGGGCGCCCCGCGGGCCCCTCAGCCGGACTTGACCGAGAATCCCTGCGACTGCATCGTGCTGACCGTCTGGGACTGCGTCGAGGTCAGCGCCTGGGACAGCGTGCCGGAGCCGCTGGTCGACTTGCCGAAGCCGTCGGCCATCTGGGTGAAGGTCGTGCTCATGATCGGCCCCCACTGGAAGGACGTGTTCACCAGCTTGCCGCCGGCCTGGAAGACCGACCAGATGTTCTGTCCGCCGTAGAAGGCGACCGGCGAGTTCGCGGCGGGCTGCTTCTCCCCGGCCAGGTCGGCCGGGTAGAGGCCGCCCTGGGTGATCAGGCCGGTGATGCTCTGCGGGTTGCTGTTCAGCCACTCGGCGAACTCGGCGGCCTGGGCCGGGTACTTACTGTCCTTGAACACCACCGTGCTCGAGCCGCCCCAGTCGCCGTTGCTCTGGGTGGTGCCCCAGTTAGGCATCGCCGCCACCCGCCAGTCGCCCTTGGTGGAGGCGGCGTTGGTGCTCAGGGTGTTCTCCCCCCAGACCGCGGTCGGCCAGGTGAGCAGGGTGCCGTCGGACAGGTCCTTGTACCACTCCGTGGCGAAGTCAGGCTCGATCTTCACCAGGTGATCGCTGATCAGCTCCTGCCAGTAGTTGGCGACCTGGACGGAGGCGGCGTCGTCGATGCCGGCGACCCAGGTGTCGCCCGAGGTGCTGAACCACTGCGCCCCGGCCTGCCAGGCGAGGGCGGAGAACCACTGGGCGTCGTTGGCCGGGAAGGCGGCGATGTAGGCGTTGGGGTTGGCGGCGTGCAGCTTCTGGGCGTCGCTGAGGTACTGCGCCCAGGTGGTCGGCACGGGGAGCCCGTACTTCTTGAACAGGTCGGCGCGGTAGAAGAGCCCCATCGGGCCCGTGTCCTGGGGAATGCCGTAGACGGCACTGCCCTGGGTCACCTGCGCCCACGTCGAGGAGACGAAGTCGGACTGGACGCTGGCGGCGCCGTACTTGGACAGGTCGACCAGGCCGCCGACATGCTCGAAGTTCGGCAGGGTGGCGTACTCGACCTGGCCGAGGTCGGGTGCGTTCCCGGCCTGGAGGGCGCTGAACATCTTGGCGTAGGTCCCGGCGTTGCCGGAAGTGACCTCGTCGACGTTCACCTGGATGTCGGGGTGGCTCTTGTTCCACAGGCTGACCGACTGGGAGATGCCGGGCACCCACGTCCAGAAGGTGAGGGTGACCTTGCCGGTGCTGCTGCTCGTGCTGCTCGTGCTGTTTGCGGGGGCCGCGCTGCTGCTGCTACTGCTGCTGCTGCAGGCCGCCAGCGCCAGGGCTCCGGCCGCGGCGCCAGCCGCCAGCAGGAGCCTGCGCCGGGACCAGGCTCTGCGCCCGGTGCTACGGATCGAGGACGTCATTGTGCTGCTGCCTCCTACACTCCTCTGGCCGCGCACCGCACATATCGGCCAGAGCGGATAAACTACGCGCTCCCGGAGGCCTGCTCCGGGACGGTTCCTGGTCACAGCGAAAGTGTGCGACGGGGAGCCCGATGGTCCCCCTCCTGCAGTGAATGGCGGCGTTCCTTTTGGGAGCGCTTCCAATTTGGTGTTGTGGACTCTAGCAGTAGTAATGTGGCAAATCAACGGTTTGTTGGAAGCGTTCCCAATGGGGTTAGGATGCGGTGGTGGCCACTTCAGCTCAGCGGGGCGACGCCTCCTCGCACCGGCGTCCGACGATTGACGACGTGGCCCGGCTGGCCGGGGTCGGGCGCGGGACGGTCTCCCGCGTGATCAACGGCGGCCACAATGTGCGCCCGGCCGTCCGTGACGTGGTGAACGAGGCGATCGACGCGCTCGGCTACTCGGTCAACCAGTCGGCCAGGAACCTGGCCCGCGGCCGCACCGGATCGATTGCCTACATCATCTCCGAGCGCGGGGACCGCCTGTTCGAGGACCCCAACTTCGGCCTCTTCGCCCGCACCTTCTCCCGCCAGCTGCGGGGCAGCGGGCGCCACCTGCTGATCACTACCGCCGAGGACGAGGAGGAAGAGAACTCACTCGGGGACTACCTGGCGGTCGGCCACGTGGACGGGGCGCTGCTCGGGCTGACTCACGACCAGGAGCCGCTGCTGCAGCGGCTGCAGGCCAGCCGGCTCCCGTTCGTGGTCCTCGGCAAGCCGCTCGGCTTCGAGAAGGCGTTGTCCTGGGTGGCGATCGACGACGAGAAAGCGGCGTTCACCGTCGTGAGCTACCTGGCGGGCAAGGTGGACGGGGCGATCGGGACGGTGACCGGCCCGCTGCACACGAGCAGCGGGCGCGAGCGCCTCGAGGGCTGCCGGCACGCGCTCGGCGACCGGTTCCGCCCCGACCTGGTGGCCTCCGGCGACTGGTCGCTGCGCAGCGGGCGGGACGGGGCCGAGCTGCTGCTCCGGCGCGACCCCGGGCTGCGGGGCCTGTTCGTCGCTTCTGACCTGATGGCGGTCGGCGCGATCGGGGCGCTGCGCGCGGCCGGGCGGCGGGTGCCTGAGGACGTCGCGGTCGTCGGCTTCGACGACTCGGCCGCGGCCACCATGGTCGAGCCGGCGCTGACCACCATGCGCAACCCGATCGAGCAGACCGCCTTCGAGGCCCTGCGGATCCTGGACGATCAGATCGCGGGGCGCGCCCAGCCGCCGGTCCACCTGGTGCTGAGCAGCGAGCTCATCGAGCGCTCCTCGGTTTGAACGGGCGGGCTTCCCGCGGTTCGCCGCCGACGACGAGGCGGTTGGCGGGTGAGAGGCAACCACCAGTCGTTCGGGAAAATCCTTTGAACGTCAGCAGCTCCCCGTGGTTCCTGAGCCCGGGGAGACCGTCACGCTCACGCTCGCGGCCCCCGGGCAGCTAGCGACCTCGAGCACGCCGCCCGCCGAGGTCACCCGGCCGCCGGTGACCGCGACCTGGTACCCGCTGGCGTACTGCACCGCCGGCACCGAGACGCTGGTCGGCGACCCGGCCGCGAACGCCCCGGTGGGGGGAGAAGGTGGGTGGGGCACGGCGAGCGCGTCAAGCATGGCTGTGTTCACGTTGCTGCCGGACGGCGCCTGGGTCAGGTCGTTGACGAGCCCCTCGGTGGAGGACGAGGTCGTCGGGTCCCCGCAGTAGCACATGGCCCACATCGTCCAGCCGACCTTCGCGCTCGCGGCGGCGGCGACGTCCTCGCTGAGGCCCGACGCTGACTCAGGCGCGCAGCATCAGGCTGGCGCAGTGCTCGCCGATCATCATGGCCGGGGCGTTCGTGTTGCCACCGGTGATGGACGGCATGACCGAGGCATCCGCTACCCGCAGGCCGTCGACGCCGAGCACGCGCAGCGCCGGGTCGACGACCGCCCGCTCGTCCATGCCCATCCGGCAGGTGCCGACCGCGTGGTAAACCGAGGTCGCCCGGTTCGGCACCTCCTTGGCCAGCGCGGCGCGGTCCTGGTAGTCAGGACCCGGTGACAGCTCCAGCTCGACGTCGCCGGCGATGCCCTTGCCGTGCATCGCCTCGCGGATGAGCTCCATCCCGTCGAGCAGGACCGCCGCGTCGTCGGGCTCGGTCAGGTACCCGGGGTCGATGAGCGGCTCCGCGGCGGGATCGGCCGAGGCGAGGCGGAGCGTGCCCCGGCTCTTCGGGTAGATCAGGGTGGAGAAGATGGTCAGCGCGGACCGCTTGTCGACCTTGTGCCTGATCGGCGCGTCCTGGTTGGGGAACGGGTAGGACCACGGCAGCGCGTGGATCTGGATGTCGGGGAGCCGCCCCGCCCGGGTGCTGCGCACGAAGCCGACCACCTCGAAGACGCTGCGGCCCATCCAGGTGTCACCGCGGACCGCCTCGCTGATGATCCCGCCGACGAAGTACGGCGTCGTGCCCCGGTTGCGGGCCGACTTCATGACGTAGGTCAGCGGGACGAACATGTGGTCGTGCAGGTTGTCGCCCACGGGCAGGTCGGCGACGACGTCGATGCCGTGCACCCGCAGGTGCGCCGCCGGGCCGACGCCGGACAGCATGAGCAGCTGCGGCGAGCCGAAGACGCCCGCGCAGACGATCACCTCCCGGTCGGCCCTGATGATCTCCCGCCCGGTCTCCCCGACGACCTCGACGCCGACGGCCCGGCCGCCCTCGATGACGATGCGGTTGACCTGCGTGCGGGTCCTGACCGTCAGTTTTGGCAGGGCGTGGGAGTCCAGGTAGCCGATCGACGAGCTGTAACGCAGCCCGCCGCCGGCGTTCTGCTGCATGACCGAGATGCCTTGCTGCGACGCGCCGTTGTAGTCGTCGAGCCGCGCGACGCCCGCCGCGCCCGCGATCGCGTCGATGAACTTCTCCGACGCCCCGGTCAGGTCCTTTTGCCTGGTGACCCGGATCGGCCCGCCGCCGCCGCGCAGCTCGCTCGGGCCGTCTTCCCAGTCCTCCATCCGCCGGAAGCTGGGCAGCACGTCGCGGAACGACCAGCCCTTGCACCCCGCTTCGGCCCAGTCGTCGAAGTTCCGCTGGTTGCCCCGGACGAAGACCATCCCGTTGATCGAGCCGGAACCGCCGAGCACCCGGCCGCGCGGCTGCGGGATCCGGCGGCCGCGCGCGGCCGCCTGCGGGACGGTGTAGAAGCCCCAGTCCAGGCGCTTCTTCAGGGCCGGCACGTTGTGGAAGATGGCGATCATGCCGGGCTTGCGCACCAGCCGGGTCCGGTCAGGTCCGCCGGCCTCGAGCAGGATGACGCTGGCGCCCGACTCGGCGAGCCTTCGCGCCAGCACGCACCCGGCGCTGCCAGCGCCGACCACCACGTAATCCGCGGTTTGTTCCATCAGGTCCTCGCAGGAGCTTGGCCGCCGGTGCTCGGGACTCTACGCTAACGACATCCTCAAGACAAGAACACGTTCTATTATGATGAACGGATTCGGGTTTCTGCCTGCGGTAAACCTGCTCTTTACGGCGTTTCCGGCTAGTGGGACGCTGTTGTTACGTGTTCTAGCGATTTCCTAGTCCAACGGAGGGCACATGGGCCGCCTCGACGGCAAGGTCGCGCTGATCACCGGGGGCGCCCGGGGCATGGGCAAGTCCCACGTGCGGCACTTCGTCGCCGAGGGCGCGCGCGTGGTCTTCGGCGACGTGCTCGACGACAAGGGCGCGTACGTGGCCGCCAAGCTCGGCGACGAGTCCTGCCGGTACCTGCACCACGACGTCACGAACGAGGCGGACTGGGACGCCGCGGTCACCCTGGCGACGGAGGCCTTCGGCTCGCTTGACATCCTGGTGAACAACGCCGGCATCCTCACGTTCGCCCCGATCGCCGACATGCCGCTGGCCGACTTCCGGCGGGTGCTCGAGGTGAACGCGGTGGGCTGCTGGCTCGGCATGAAGGCGGTGATCGGCCCGATGACCAAGGCGGGCGGCGGCTCGATCGTCAACGTCTCCTCGATCGAGGGGTTCACCGGGGCGGCCGGGCTGTCCGCCTACAGCGCGAGCAAGTTCGCGATCCGCGGCATGACGAAGGCCGCCGCGCAGGAGCTTGGCCAGTTCGGCATCCGGGTCAACTCCGTGCACCCCGGCGGCGTGCTCACCCGGATGGTCCTCGAGCAGGCGGGCACGGGCCGCGACGGCGAGCGCTTCCTTGGCAGCCTGCCGCTCGGCCGGTTCGCCGAGCCGGCCGAGATCTCCCGCCTAGTGGCCTACCTGGCCTCGGACGAGTCGTCCTACTCGACCGGCAGCGAGTTCGTCGCCGACGGCGGCGTGCTTTCCGGACCGGGGTACTGACCATGGACGACGCGCTGACGCTGGCCGGCAAGGTGGCCATCGTGACCGGGGCGGGCAACGGGCTCGGCCGGGCGGAGTCGGTCGCGCTGGCCCGGGCCGGCGCGCTGCTCGTGCTCAACGACCTGCCGGGCGACGCGGTCGCGGAGACGGCCGCGCGGGTCGCCGCGGCGGGCGGCCAGTCGGTGGTCAGCGCCGGGGACGTCGGCGACTGGGAGACCGGCGAGGGGCTCGTTCGCGCGGCCCTCGACACCTACGGGGCCCTGGACATCCTGGTCAACAACGCCGGGGCGCTCAGGGACCGGATGGTCTTCACGATGTCGGCGCAGGAATGGGACCTGGTCATCCGGGTGCACCTGCGCGGTCACTTCGTGACCACCCGCCACGCGACCGCGCACTGGCGGGAGGCCAGCAAGCGGGCGGGCGGCCCGGTCTACGCGCGGATCGTGAACACCTCGTCGGAGGCGTTCCTGCTCGGCGCGCCGGGCCAGGCCAACTACGCCGCGGCCAAGGCCGGCATCGCCGCGCTCACCGTCGCGACGGCGCGCGGCTGCGGCCGGTACGGCGTCCGCGCCAACGCCATCTGCCCGCGCGCCCGCACCGCCATGACCGCCGGGCTGATGCCACCGCGGCCCGCCGAGGGGCCCGACCCGCTCGACCCCGAGTACGTGACGCCGCTCGTGACCTACCTGGCCAGTCCCGCGGCGGAACGGATCAACGGCGAGGTGTTCGTGGTGCACGGCGGCGTCGCCGCGGTGATGAACCCGCCGACCATCCGCGCGGTCTTCCGGGCCGACACCCCCGACGGCATGTGGACGCTGCCCGCCGTGCACGACGCGCTGGCCGGCGCGTTCGCCGAGGGATCGGCTGACTCAGCCGGCTTCGCCTGCCTGGAGACGTTGAGCCTGGCGGATGAGACGATCGGCTTCGACTGAGGCGGCTCTTTTCCCAGTAACCAATGCACTGATAGGTTTTTTCCGCTCGACTGACACGTGGGGAAGCGGACGACAATTGTGAATATCGTTAACTTTGTTGCCAGATCGCGGTGCGATGGAAGACCCTGGGGCCTCTAGCGGGGGACGCCCGGCAGGGCGGTTCCCTCGCCTAGTCAGGCCTTACATTGATTCCGGCGAGCCGCCATCCCTCGCACCAGCGGACGACGGCGGCCCGCCCGAATGGTTCCCGACCTCACCCTACGAGCAGGACACCGTGCCGCCGGCCCCCGCCACGGCCGCCGGACATCGCCGGAGCGCCCCGGCCGGGCGGCACCGGCCGGTCACCGCCGCTCCGCCCCGCTGGTACCGGTCAGCGCTCACGCTGCGCCGGGCTGGAAAGGTCAGAGTCGCCGCGGGGATCGGCGCCGCGGGGATCGGCGTCTTGGCGGCCGGCGTATTCCTGGCCTGGCCCGGCCACTCCGTGGCCACCGCTAAGCGGAACTGCTCTGCTGGCGGCTGCAGCCGGGCCGTTTCCCGCGCGCCGAGTGCCGTACCAGTCCAGGTCTCCTCCCGCGTCAGCGCTCATTCCACGGCAAGCACTCCGGCGAGGCCTGCCGTCACGACGCATGCCGATTCGCCGATTCCGGCTACCACGGCCCCGCCCGCGGCCACCACTTCGACGCCCACCGCCAGCCCGCCGCCATCGCCGGCCACGACCGCCCCGCGGTTGACCCCTGGCTCGCTGATCTCGATAAACGCCACGACCGCCTGCTGCACTATGTTTTATATCCGGCACGACGACGGTGACGACCGGGTAGTGATCACGGAGATCACCCAGGGCAGTCCCTCCCTGGCCAAGGCGGACGCAACGTGGATCGTGCAGGCGGGGCTGGCCGATAGCGCGTGTATTTCATTCGAGTCGGCCAACGACCCGGGCCAGTACCTCAGGCACTCCGATTTCGAACTCTACCTGGAGCCGGACGACGGCACTTCGCAGTTCGCCCTGGACGCCACTTTCTGCCCACGGCCGGGGAACAGCGGCCAAGGGTACTCATTCGAGTCGGATAATTACCCGGACAAGTACATCAGGCACTACAACTACGTCGTTTACATCGCAAGCGACGGCGGCTCGAATCCGTGGGACAACAATCTCAGCGTGTGGCCCGAGGACACTTCATGGCTGATCACTCAGCCATGGGGATAATTTGACGGACCCGGCTGAGGCGGGCCGGCCGCGGAACGCGGCTTTCTTGGCCTGGTTCCCGCAGGTGCTCATGTCGCACCAGCGCCTCGCGCCCGGCCGTGAGCTGTCAAGGAACAGCACCCGGCAGTCCGGGTTGGCGCACTCGCGGAGTCGGCCGATCGCCGGGGAGGTCACCAGGTCGAGCGCGTCGCGGGCCACCAGGGCCAGCACGGCGGCGACCGGGTCGGCGGCGTGCCAGCTCAGTTGCCCGCCCGCGTCGATCCGGGGCGCGGGCAGGGCGCGCGAGGCGGCCGCGTTGACGACGTCCAGGGCGACGGGCGAGCCGACGGCCTCGTCGCGCGCGGCCGTGATCAGCTCGTGGACGGCCTCGCGCAGTCGGCGGGCCTGAGCTAGCTGCGCCGTGGTCGGCAGGCGCTCCGGCAGATCGGGTCCGAACTGGCGCAGCCAGGCGGCCAGCGCGACCTGGTCGGGCAGTTCCTCGGTCTCGCCCGGCCTGCCCCGGTAGCGCAGCGTCCGGGTGAAGTCCAGGCAGGTCCGCCCGGCTCCGGTCCGGAAACGCGCAGTGCTCGCTTCCATGACGGCCACTCTACTCTGGAACCGGTTTAACCGGTACCGTGGAACCAGTCAAACAGGTTCCAGAGACGAGGGGTACCGTTGTGACGCTGCCATCGCGGTCGCAGGCAGGGCTGCGGCCCGGGCTCCCGGCCGAAGGCCCGCCGAAATGGCTCGTGCTTATGCTGGCGGCCTCCTGCGGCCTGACCGTGGCCAACTTGTACTACGCCCAGCCGCTGCTGGCGTCCGTGGCCCGCTCGCTGCACGTGAGTACTTCCACGGCAGGCTGGCTGGTCACGGTGACGCAGGCCGGTTACGTCGTCGGCATGCTGCTGCTGGTGCCGCTCGGTGACCGCGCCGACCGCAGGCGCCTTGTCTTCGCGCTGCTCGCCGCTGCGGCCGCCGCGCTGCTCCTCGCCGGCCTCGCGCCGACGTTCCCGCTGCTGCTGGCGGGGGCGCTCGGCAGCGGGGTCGCCTCGGTCGTAGCGCAGATCCTGCTTCCGTTCGCCGCCGACCTGGCCCCCGAGGAGACCCGCGGGCACATCGTCGGTCAGGTGGTTAGCGGGCTGCTCGCGGGCGTCCTGCTGTCGCGCACCCTGGCCAGCCTGCTTGCGGACGTCACGAGCTGGCGAGTGGTTTACCTCGTCTCGGCCGGCCTGATGGCGGCGCTGGCGCTCGTGCTGCGGCGGGCGCTGCCCGTCCTCCGTCCGGCCGTCCGCCTTGGCTACGGCCAGCTGCTCAGGTCCACCGCCGGCCTGGTACGGCAGCATCCGGCGCTGCGCCGCCGGGCGTTGTACCAGGCGGCCATGTTCGGCGCCTTCAGCGCCTTCTGGACCACGATCGCGTTCGTGCTTACCGGTCCGCCGTTCCGCTACTCGCAGCTTGGCGTTGGCCTGTTCGCGCTCGTCGGCGCGGGCGGTGCACTGATCGCGCCGGTGGCCGGGCGGATGTCCGACCGCGGGCTCAGCCGCCCGATGAGCGGGGTCGCTTTCGTCGTCGCGGCGCTCGCGTTCCTGCTGGCGGGGCTCGGCCGGGGTAACGTCATCCCGCTGGCCGTCGCGGGCGTCCTGCTCGACATGGCGGTGCAGTCCAGCTTCATCTTCGGCCAGCACACGATCTACCGGCTTGACGTCGGCGCCCGGGCCCGGCTGAACAGTGCCTACATCGCCACGTTCTTCCTCGGCGGCGCGATCGGATCCCAGGCGGGCGCGATCGCTTACCACGCCGGCGGGTGGACCGCACTCACCGCACTCGGCGCCGCGCTGCCGGTCCTGGCGCTGCTGGGCTGGGTCTTCGAACCTCAACAGCCCGCGCCGCCAATTGGCCCGGATGCGCCCGCTCGAGACGGCGGTCCCGACGGAGTCAGCCGACTCCGTTCTGGATAATCCTGATGGCGGCGCGAGAGCGTTCCGAAGTTGTCGAGCGTCAGCGACGCATATCTGGCCGAACGCGGGTAATTTGCGCATATGCGCTACTTGGTTCGGGAACGGCTTTTCGATATCAAGGATGACTTCTGGGTTACCGACGAACACGGCCGCGGGGTCTTCTACGTCAACGCCAAGTTCCTGTCACTGCATCACACCCTCGTGCTCGAGGACGCCTCGGGCCACAAGCTCGCCTCGATCAAGCACCGGCTGCTGACCTTCACCGACGCCATCGACATCGAGCACGACGGGGCGAAAGTCGCTACCGTGCACCGGGCAGTCCTCTCACCGCTGCACCACCGGGCGCACATCGAGCTGCACGACGGCGGGGGCAGGCTCGAGGCGGTCGGCAACCTTATCGACAAGGACTTCGAGATCCGCGACGGGCACCATGTGGTGGCGCGGGTCTCCCGGAAATGGTTCCGGATCCGCGACACCTACGGGGTCGAGGTGGCACCCGGCCAGAACGACGCGTTCATGATCGCCGTGGCGGTGTGCCTCGACCGCATCCACCAGGAGGAGGAAGAACGGCATGGCTGACTGCCGCCCGCCCCGAGGGCCCCGGGTAGCCTGACATCGCGCGAAAGGGGATCGATGCCGACGCTATTTACGCGGATCATCAACGGCGAACTGCCTGGCAGGTTCGTCTATAGCGACGACGAGGTCGTCGCGTTTCTCAGTATCGCCCCGCTGACTCCCGGCCATACGCTGGTCGTGCCGCGGCAGGAGGTAGACCAGTGGACGGACGCGGACGGGCCGCTGCTGCACCACTGCCTCGACGTCGCCCGGCGGATCGGCAACGCCGCCAAGCAGGCGTTCGGCGCGCCGCGGGCCGGCGTGGTGATCGCCGGACTGGAAGTACCGCACCTGCACATTCACGTGTTCCCGGCCTGGTCGCTCGAAGACTTCAGCCTTGCCCGGGCCAAGCCGGGCCTCCGACAGTGACCTGGACCAGGCCGCCACGCGACTACGCGCGGCACTCGAGGGAGCCTAGCGTCACACTGAGCTGCGTCATTACGGTGAGCAGCAGGCACTCTGCGCTAGCGTAGCCCGTCTCTACCGCCTCAGCTTGCCAACTGGCAACGCTTTGCGACCACATGTGCCTCTTTTGCGCTCGTCATCGCCGCTGCTGGGACCAGTCCGAAGCCGACGAGTGCCGCAAGATCATCGCCACCGGCCATCCCGGCTTCGTCTTCGTCCCAATCGTCGTCTGCTCCGACAACGCACCCGAGCTGGCCGGCGCCAGCCCCTACCTCGTCCTCTTCAACGCCATTATCGGTGCCGTCAACCTCGACACCCAAGAAGGCCGCAGCCGGGCCGTCGGGGCGATTACCGCAACCGGCGCCACGGGCGCCGACCATCGCAGCCTGTGCAACATTATGCTGGGAGTGGCGTCCGACGCCGCCTACGAACACCTGGAGAAGCTCATGGCCATCAGCTACAAGAGCCAGTTCGTCGAAGGCTGGTACCAGCAGGGCGTCACCGCCGGCAAGGCGGAAGGCGAAGCGGAAGGCGAGGCACGGGGCGAGGCGCGGACGAGGGCTACTGACATCCTCCGCGTGCTCAAGTCCCGCAACCTTCGCCTCACCCCGGCGCAGCGCGAGCTGATCCAGGGGTGCACCGACCTCGACCAGCTCGACACCTGGTTCGACCGTTCCCTCACCGCCACGAAAGCCGGCGAGATCTTCGAAGGTTAGTCGCGGGGACTGCCGCTTCCACGGGCGGGTCGGTTACATCTCAGCGGGCCGGGTCGGGCCGGCCGCGGAACGTTGCCTTCTTGGCCTGGTTCCCCCAGGTGCTCAGTCACGGGTATCGCACGGGCCTGGCCGCCGGCCGGAACGGTCTATAGCTGCAGGCCGGCCGCGTTGCCTGGCTTTAGCGTGCCGATCTGGAGGCTGGCGAGGCAGAAGGTGCCCGGGGTGCCTAGGCGGACCGGGGTCCGCTCGTTCGGCGCGGTGACGAGCAGCCCGGCCACCGTGACCGGCTTGTCGCACGACGCCGAGTTGGCGCTGACCATCGCTGAGGCGACCGCGCCGGGAGCCAGGGTGATCGTCTTGCTGGTATCCGTTGCGCGGACGGCCTGCTTGATTTGCGTGCCGGATGAGTCGAGGGCGGCCACGCCCGGGTAGCCTCCCGTCTCGCAGCTGGCGGAGCTGATGTTGGTGACCATCACCACGCTGTCGTCGTGGCTCATGCCGTCCAGCGCACCCTGCTTGATCTGGCTGTTATCCGTGTAGGAGATCTTCAGCTGGGCGGCGGTGCACCAGGCCGCCGTGCCCGTGTCCGATCCGGTGCCGCCGGCGGCGGTAGTGGCCTGGGCGGTGCCGTGAGCCGTACGCGGCGGTGCCGCTGGCGGACGGGGCCGCGGCGGGGGTGCTGGCTGCCGTCGAGGCTGCGCCCGCCGAACTCGACGTCCTGCTCCCGCATCCGGCAAGCACCGCCCCGACCGCGAGAGCTGCCACTGGCATCGCAATTACCTCGACGTGAGCTCATTGTGCGTCAATCCCCTTCTTAGGTCAGATGCCCCTAAGACGACGGAAATTGGCGCCTGGTTGCGGCAAGGCCCGGCCTGGCCGCGGCCAAAGAGTATCGAGCCGGACATGTCATCTCTTACCGGGGCAAGTCGTCGCGGTCGACACGCGGCGGAACGTGATCGGGTGTCTTTTGTGCCCGCTGGCGGGCACAAAAGACACCCGATCATCGATCAATACCCTCTAGGGGTATGCTGTCAGGCCGTATCGGCGTCCGGTTGACGTCTGCGACGACAGCGCGGTGGCCGGTCCGCCCGGACGAGGCGACGGGCGGACCGGGGTCAGCTGATTCGTTCGAGATGATTGGTCTGAATGCCCGGGGCGGGAGGGGCGGTTTACATCATTTCGTCGGTTAGCGGGAGCAGGACGGTCTTCAGCTCGGTGTAGGACTCGATCGCGGCGCGGCCGCCCTCGCGGCCCATGCCCGACTGCCGGAAGCCGCCGAACGGCGAGTTCGGCTCGAGCTGGTAGCCGTTGATGCCGACCGTGCCGGCCCGGATCGCCCTGGTCAGCCGCATCGCCCGGCGCACGTCGGAGGTCCACACGGTGGCGGCGAGCCCGTAGGCGGTGTCGTTGGCGAGCCGCACCGCCTCGTCCTCGTCGTCGAACGGGATCACGGACAGCACCGGGCCGAAGATCTCCTCGCGCGCGATGCTCATGTCGTTGGAGACGTCGGCGAACAGCGTCGGCGTGACGAAGTTGCCCGCGGCGAGGTCGCCCTCCTCGCGGGTGCCGCCGCAGACCAGCCGGGCGCCCTCCTCCTGGCCGCGGGCGATCAGGCCGAGTACCCGGTCCAGCTGCCTGGTGTTGATCAGCGGCGCCGACGTGACGTCGAGGTCGAACGGGTTGCCGTAGCTGACCATGCCGGCGATCGCCTCGGCCGCGATGAGGAACTCATCGAGCGCGTCCCGGTGCACGAGCGCCCTGGTCTGCGCCGCGCAGACCTGACCGGACAGGCCCAGGGTGACCGTGCCCATCGTGACCGCGGCGGCGGTGCCGACGTCCGCGTCGGCGAAGACCACCGCCGGGCTCTTGCCGCCGAGTTCCAGGCTGACCCGCCTGCACCCGACGGCCGCCGCCGTCATGACCCGCTGGCCGACCGCGCGGCTGCCGGTAAACGACAGCTTGTCCACCATGGGGTGGCTGATCAGGGCGTCGCCGGTGGGATCACCCGGTCCGGTGACGACGTTGAGCACGCCCTCGGGCAGCCCCGACTCCTCGGCGATGAGCCGGGCCAGCCGCAGCACCGCGAACGTGGCGTACTCGGAGGGCTTGAGCACGATCGTGCAGCCGGCGGCGAGGGCCGGCGCCACCTTCTGGGCGAAGAGCGGCAGCGGCGCGTTCCACGGGATCACCGCGCCGACCACGCCGACCGGCTCGCGCAGCGTGAAGACCATGTGGTCGCCGCCCTGGAAGGGCGGCAGCGTCTCCCCGGCCAGCTTGTCGACCCAGCCCGCGTGGTGCTCGAACGCGTCGGCCACGAACTCGGCCGACGTCGCGTAGATCTCGCCAAAGCTCAGCGGGACGCTGTTATCGAGCGCCTGGAGCCGCAGGAGCTCGTCGCCGTGCTCGCGCACGAGGTCGGCGATCTTGCGCAGCACCCGGCCGCGCTCGCCGGCCCTGGTGCGCGGCCACGGGCCCTCGTCGAACGCCTGGCGGGCGGCGCGGACGGCGCTATCCACGTCGGCCGCGGTGGCGACGGGAAACGCGGCGACCCGCTCCCCCGTCGCGGGGTGCGTGTGGCTCCAGGTCGCTCCGTCCGCGGCCGTGACCCATTCCCCGCCGATCAGCATGCGGCCGTCGCCGAGGGCGAGCTCGTCGGCGTACGGCTTGATGGACGCGACCATGGCAGCCCCACTAAAGTAGAACATGTTCTAATTAACCGGAGCCTACACCAGCGCCGTCGGAAGCGGGAGGCTTGTCAACCAAGCGCTTGCTAGGTAAAGCTGAGGAGGTGGCGGACAAGCGGATGACCGAGGACGAGGTGGTTGCCAGGCTGCGCCCGGGCATGACCATCGGGATCGGCGGCTGGGGATCGCGGCGCAAGCCGATGTCCCTGGTGCGGGCGATCCTGCGCTCCGGCCTGCGCGACCTCACGATCGTCGCTTACGGCGGCCCGGACGTTGGCCTGCTCTGCGCCGCCGGCAAGGTCAAGCGCCTGGTGTACGGGTTCGTGTCGCTCGACTCCATCCCGCTTGAGCCGCACTTCCGCGCCGCCCGCCAGGCGGGGACCGTTGACGTCACCGAGTACGACGAGGGCATGCTGCAGTGGGCCCTGTACGCGGCCTCGCTGCGGCTGCCCTTCCTGCCGACCCGGGCGGGGCTCGGCTCCGACGTCATGCGGCTCAACCCGGAGCTGCGCACGGTGACCTCGCCCTACGCCGACGGCGAGGAACTGCTCGCGGTCCCGGCCCTGCCGCTCGACGCCGCGCTCATTCACCTCAACCGGGCCGACGCCGCGGGCAACGCGCAGTTCCTCGGGCCCGACCTGTACTTCGACGACCTCTTCGCCGCCGCCGCCGAGCACGCGTACGTGTCCTGCGAGCGCATCGTGCCTACTGGTTCCCTGCTGGCGGAGGGCGGGCTCGCGTCGCTGCGCATCCACCGGTGGATGATCTCGGGCGTGGTGGAGGCGCCAAACGGCGCGCACTTTACTTCTTGCGCGCCCGACTACGAGCGCGATGAGGAGTTCCAGCGCGATTACGCGGCGGCCGCCGCCGATCCGGAGAAATGGGCCTCGTTCACGGCCACTTACCTGAGCGGCAGCGAAGCCGACTACCAGCGGGCGGTTCGCGTCGCGGGGCGCGGCTGCCCCCGGACTGCGGATGAGGGCGACGGGAGCGACCGGACGACGAGGCAGGGGCGGCGCCCAGTGAGCGGACGTGACGCGGGCGGAGGTGTGCGCGGTGGCGTGCGCCGAGGCATGGCGCGGCGACGGGGAGATCGTGGCGAGCCCCTTCGGCGTCATCCCCGCCATCGGGGCGCGGCTGGCGCGGGCCACGTTCGCGCCGGACCTGCTGCTGTCGGACGGGGAGGCGACGTTCGTCGCCGGCTGCTGGGCGGTCGGCGAGCCGCCGGACGGGCCGGCCGAGGGCTGGGTGCCCTACCGGGCGGTGTTCGACCTCCTGGCGGCGGGCAAGCGGCACGTGATGATGGGCCCGAGCCAGATCGACCGGTTCGGCAACGTGAACATCTCCGCGATCGGCGACTTCGCCCGCCCCGCCCGTCAGCTGATCGGCATGCGCGGCGCGCCGGGCAACACCGTCAACCACCCGACGAGCTACTGGGTACCCAGGCACCAGCCGCGCACCTTCGTGCCGAAGGTCGATGTCATCTCGGGGGTCGGCTACGACAGCGCGGCCGCCGCGGGGCCCGCGGCCAGCCGGTTCCACGAGCTGCGGCGGGTCGTCACGAACCTGGCGGTGCTGGACTTCCGCTCCCCCGGGCACGCCATGCGGCTCGTGTCCGTGCACCCCGGGGTCTGCGTGGCTGACGTGATCGCCGGTACCGGCTTCGAGCTGGCGATTCCCGGTGACGTGCCGCCGACTCGGCTGCCGACGGCGGAAGAGCTGCGCCTCATCCGCGACGTCATCGACCCCCGCGGGTTGCGGCACCAGGAGGTGCCGTGAGCCACCCGGCCCTGCGCACCGCCGCCTGCGACCTGCTCGGCATCCGGTACCCGATCGTGCAGACCGGCATGGGCTGGGTGTCGACACCGGAACTGACCGCGGCCACCGCCAACGCCGGCGGCCTGGGCATTCTGGCCTGCGCGACCCTCACGGTGGCCGAGACCGAGGCCGCGATCGCCCGCACCCGGGAGCTCACCGCGGCGCCGTTCGGGGTGAACTTGCGGGGTGACTCGGCCGACCTGCCGGCGCGGGCGAAGCTGCTCATCAAGCACGGCGTGCGGGTCGCCTCGTTCGGGCTCGCCCCGGACGCGGCGGTCATCCGCGCGCTGAGCGAAGCCGGCGTCGTCGTCATGCCGTCGGTCGGCGCCCGGCGGCACGCCGAGAAGGTCGCCGCGCTCGGCGTCGACGCGGTCGTCGCGCAGGGCAGCGAGGGCGGCGGGCACACCGGGGGCGTCCCTACGTCGATCCTGCTTCCCCAGGTCACGGCGGCCGTCGGCATCCCGGTGTTCGGGGCCGGGGGCTTCTGCGACGGCCGCGGGCTCGTCGCCGCGCTGGCCTACGGCGCGGCGGGCATCGCGATGGGCACCCGGTTCCTGCTCACCAAGGAGAGTCCCGTGCCTGGCCCGGTGAAGCAGGAGTACCTGCGCCGCGGCGTGACCGAGACCCTGGTCACCACCGCGCTCGACGGCGTGCCGCAGCGGGTGCTGCGCACTTCGCTGGCGGAGCGCCTCGAACGCGGCGGGTCGCTGTCCCGGCTGGCCCGGTCGCTGCGGCACGCGGCCGCGTTCAGGAAAATGTCCGGCCAGTCCTGGCCGGACCTGGTCCGCGAGGGAGTCGCCATGAAACGACGCCACGGCCTGCCCTGGCCCGCGGTCATCATGGCCGCGAACACCCCCATGATGCTCCGCGCGAGCATGGTCGACGGACGCACCGACCTGGGCACGCTCGCGAGCGGGCAGGTGGCCGGGGTCATCGACGACCTGCCGACCTGCGCCGAGCTCATCGAGCGGATCATGGCCGAGGCCGACGCGGTCCTCACCCGGCTGGCCCCGGCGGAGGGTTCTCGATGACGACGCGCAGCCGCAGCCGCACGCCAGCCACGGCCTGCTCGCCGGGAAGACCGTCGTGGTCACCGCCGCCGCGGGCACCGGGATCGGGTTCGCCACCGCCCGGCGGTGCGCCGAGGAGGGGGCGCGGGTCGCGATCAGCGACCGGCACGAGCGGCGGCTGGGCGAGGCGGCCGACGAGCTTGCCGACATCGCGGGCGAGAAGCCGCTGGCGATTGCCTGCGACGTGACCGTGGAAGACGACGTGCGGCGGCTGTTCGACACCGTGGCCGCCGAGTACGGGCGGATCGACGTGGCCGTGAATAACGCGGGCCTCGGCGGCGACGCGCCGCTGGCCGAGATGACCGACGAGCAGTGGTACCGCGTGCTCGACGTGACGCTGAACGGCACGTTCCGCTGCACCAGGGCCGCGCTGCGGCACATGCTCCCGCGCGGCAGCGGGGCCATCGTCAACAACGCCTCGGTGATCGGCTGGCGCGCCCAGGCCGGCCAGGCGCACTACGCCGCGGCGAAGGCGGGCGTCATGGCGCTCACCCGGTGCGCGGCGATCGAGGCGGCCCCGCGCGGCGTCCGGGTCAACGCCGTGGCGCCGAGCATCGCGATGCACCCGCACCTGGCGAAGGTGTCCAGCGAGGAACTGCTCGCCGAGCTGGCCGCGCGCGAGGCGTTCGGCCGGGCGGCGGAGCCGTGGGAGGTCGCCGACGTCATCGTGTTCCTCGCCAGCGGCTACTCCTCGTACATGACCGGCGAGATCGTGTCGGTGAGCAGCCAGCACCCCTAGGGGCCGTGAAGGGAGGGAGGCGTGGTGATCAGCACCGCGATTGACGCCGCCGGCATCGCTGAGGTGGTGATGGACCACCCGCCGGTCAACGCGCTGCCGGTCGCCGGCTGGTACGAGCTGGCGGACGCGGTCACGGCCGCGGGCGCCGACGGCGACGTGCGCGTGGTCGTGCTGCGCGCCGAGGGACGCGGCTTCAACGCCGGGGTCGACATCAAGGAGATCCAGGCGAGCGACGGGTTCGCGGCGCTGATCGGGGCGAACCGGGGCTGCTTCGCGGCCTTCGCGGCGGTGTACGAGTGCGCCGTGCCGGTGATCGCGGCGGTGCACGGGTTCTGCCTCGGCGGCGGCATCGGCCTGGCGGGGAACGCGGACATCATCGTGGCCAGCGAGGACGCTACCTTCGGGCTGCCGGAGGTCGACCGCGGGGCCCTCGGCGCGGCGACCCACCTGTCCCGGCTGGTACCGCAGCACAAGGCGCGGGCCATGATGTACACCGCCGCGACCGCGACGGCCGCCGAACTGCACGCGTTCGGGTCCGTCCACGCGGTCGTACCGCGGGACCAGCTGCGCGCGGCCGCCTTGAACGTGGCCGCGGAGATCGCCGCGAAGGACCCGGCGGTGATCCGGATGGCCAAGGAGGCGTTCAACGGCATCGACCCGCAGGACGTCCGGCGCAGCTACCGCTACGAGCAGGGCTTCACCTTTGAACTGAACCTGTCGGGCGTATCCGGCCGGCTGCGCGAGTCCTTCGGCCGGCCCGGGTCCGGGCCGGCCGGGTCCGGGCCGCCTGCGCGGGGGGACTGATCGTGGCGCGCGAGGGAGACACCACGCTCCCGTTCGGACGTACTGATCTTGATCTTGACTTGAGGAGAGCCGATGGCTGATGTCGTACTTACGCAGCGGTGCGGGCCGATCACCCGGATCGTCATGAACCGCCCCGAGTACCGGAACGCGCAGAACTCGGCGATGACCTACGCGCTCGACGACGCGTTCTACGCCGCCGCGGCCGACGACGAGGTCAAGGTCATCATCCTGGCCGGCGAGGGCAAGCACTTCTCGGCCGGCCACGACATCGGCACGCCCGGCCGGGACATCGGCCAGTCGTTCCCGCGGCGGGCGGGCCTGTGGTGGGATCACGTCGGCAAGGACGGGGCGGAGAGCCGGTACGCCCGCGAGGAGGAGGTCTACCTCGGGATGTGCCGGCGGTGGCGGGAACTGCCCAAGCCGGTGATCGCGCAAGTGCAGGGGGCGTGCATCGCCGGCGGGCTGATGCTGGCCTGGATCTGCGACCTCATCGTCGCCGCGGACGACGCGTTCTTCGCCGACCCGGTGGTGCGGATGGGCATCCCCGGCGTGGAGTACTTCGCGCATCCCTGGGTGATGGGGCCGCGGCAGGCGAAGGAGTTCCTCTTCCTGGGCGAGCGGGTCGACGCCGCCCGCGCGCTGCAGCTCGGCATGATCAACCGGGTGGTGCCGCGGATGACGGCTCGAACAGGAGGTGACCGAGATCGCCGAGAAGATCGCCGCGATGCCGCGACTCGGCCTGGCCCTCGCCAAGAAGGCGGTCAACCAGGCCGAGGACGCGATGGGCCTGCAGGTGGGAATGGACTCGGTATTCGGGCTGCACCACCTGGCGCACGCGCACAACGCCGAGACCGGGACCGACTCGCTGGCCGGGCAGGACGCGCGGTCGATGCGGGACGCGGGGCGCGACGCCTCGCGGGACGCGGGGCGGGACGCGGCGCGCGGCGGGGGTGCCTCGTGAACGACGAGCAGTTCCGGGCCGAGGTGCGCGGGTGGCTAACGGCGCAGCTGGGGTCGGCCGAGTTCGGCTGCCTCGTCGGCAAGGGCGGCTCCGGCCGCCAGCACGAGTTCATGGCCGAGCGCATGGCCTGGGAACAGCGTCTCGGCGCGGACGGCTGGATCGGCCTCGGCTGGCCCGAGGAAAACGGCGGGCGCGGCCTGCCCTGGTCCATGCAGGTCATCTTCCACGAGGAGTACGCGCGGGCGAACGCGCCGGGGCGCGTCGGCCACATCGGCGAGAACCTCGTCGGGCCGACGCTGCTGATGTTCGGGACGGCGGAGCAGAAGGCGCGCTTCCTGCCGGGGATCGCGGCCGGCACCGAGCTGTGGTGCCAGGGGTACTCGGAGCCGGGGCCGGCTCCGACCTCGCGGGCCTGCGCACGCGCGCGTCGTTGCGCGACGGCGAGTGGCACATCGACGGGCAGAAGATATGGACCTCGATGGCGCACGTCGCGGACTGGTGCTTCCTGCTCGCCCGCACCGAGCCGGGCGCGGAGCGCCACCGGGGCCTGTCCTGCCTGCTGGTGCCGGTGCGCCAGCCGGGCATCGAGATCCGGCCGATCGTGCAGATCACCGGCACCGCCGAGTTCAACGAAGTGTTCTTCGATGACGCGCGCACCCCCGCGGACAACGTGGCGGGCGAGCCGGGCGACGGCTGGCGGGTCGCGCTCGGCATGCTCGGCGTCGAGCGCGGCGTCTCGAATTTCGGGCAGCTGGTGGGCTTCCAGCGCGAGTTCGAGGCGGTGCTCGCCGCGGCCCGCGGCAACGGGAGCATCGCCGACCCGGACATCGCCGCCCGGATCGCCGACGCCTGGATCGGGCTGCAGGTCATGCGGTTCACGACGGAGGACACCCTCGCGGTCCCGGACGGAGCGGCGGCCGGCGGGGTCGCGGGCGGTGTCGCGGGTGGTGTCGCGGCGAACATCGCCAAGCTGCTCTGGGCGCCGTGGCACCAGCGCCTCGGGGAACTGGCCGTCGACGTGACCGGCGCGGACGCGACGCTGGCGGGCCCGGGCTACGACCTGACCGACGCGCAGCGGCGGTTCCTGTTCACCCGGGCCGAGACGATCTTCGGCGGATCGAACGAGATACAGCGGAACATCGTCGCCGAGCGCGGGCTCGGTCTTCCCAGGGGGTAGGCGCATGGATACTCCGGAACAGGCCGCGCTGCGTGAGACGGTGCGGGACTTCTGCCGCAAGCACGCCGGGCCGCAGGCCTGGGCCCGGCTCACCGGGGAACTCGGGCTCACCGGGCTGGCGATCCCCGAGTGCCACGGCGGGGCGGGCGCCGGCCTGGCCGAGGTCGCCGTCGCGGTCGAGGAGACCGGGCGGGTGCTGCTGCCGGCGCCCTACCTGTCGACCGCCCTCGCCGGCGCGGTGCTCAGCGAGGGCGACGCGGTACTCGGCGCCGGCGAGGCGGCCGAGTTCTTGCCCGGCATCGCGTCCGGCGCGCTGCGGGCCGCGTTCGTGCTTCTTGGCTCGGTGACCGTGGCCGGCGGCCGGCTGACCGGGGTCGCGCACCACGTGCTCGACGGCGCCGAGGCCGACCTGTTCGTCGTCCGCGCCAGGGACGGCGGCCAGGACGCGCTGTTCGCCGTCCGGGCCGCGGACGCGGTCGTCACCCCGGCCGGCACCCTGGACCAGACCAGGTCGCAGGCCACGGTCGAGTTCCGCGGCAGCCCGGCCGTCGCGGCCGGCTGCCCGGCCGGGCGGGCGGAGGACCTGCTGCGCGTCATGCTCGCGGTCGAGTCCGCCGGCGCGGCCGCGCACTGCCTGGACGTCACCGTGGACTACCTCAAGACCCGGGTGCAGTTCGGTCGGCCGCTCGGCGCCTTCCAGGCCTTGCGGCACCGGTGCGCGGACCTCGCGGTGGAAGTGACCTCGGCCCGGGCGACCGCGTACGCCGCCGTCCGCGCGGCCGGGTCGCCGGCCGAACTGGCCGTGCTCGGACCGCTCGCCAAGCGGCACTGCGTCGACGTGTTCTGGCACGTGGCCGCCGAGACGATCCAGCTGCACGGCGGGATCGGGTTCACGTGGGAGCACGAGGCCCACCGCTACCTCAAGCGCGCCAAGACGTCGCAACTGCTGCACGGCAACCCGGTCGAGCTGCGGCGGCTCGTCAGTCAGCGGGCCGGGCTGGGCTGAGCTGATCCCAATACGACAGCAACTAGCGCGCCTCGGCTGGGGGCGGTCCGCCGGTGTAGTCGATCTTAATGAGAGTTGGCGACTCGATCGTGGTAGTGGCCACCGTGGTGCCGTTCTCTACCATGTTCAGCACCGTGTCCGCCGCGCCTCCCTCCGCGACGAAGTCCAGGCCACGGCCGGCGTAGGCCGACTCGAAGTAAATCTCGCTGAAGGCCGGCAGCTGTGCTTGGCCGGTTGACAGCTCTGGCCGTTCGAGTATCCACTCCGCCTGGTTCTCCATTGAGGCGGTGCCGGGGGGAGCGGTCAGCGGGATCTGCCCGAACCCCACGTGAACTCCACTGGTCATGTTGACCATGCTGAAGTCCGCTTCTGTCGGGGACAGCAGGCAGATCAGGCCGCATACCGTGTCCCCGAAGCTGACCGGGAAGTTCGCGATCGCCACCCACGGTGACGGCGCCGAGGCGGACCACCACTCGTGCCACGCGAAGCAGGACCAGGCGGGCCTGCCCCTCGAGCCGCGCGTGACGACCTGCATCGTGCCGATCTGGGTGACGTCGGTAACCCCGTCGATACCGATCCAGGTGGCGGCGAACCAGTTGCCCGGGCCCGGGCGGGCGGGCTCGACGGAAGGGACGTTCCACTGGCCGAAGACCCACTCGAACGCCTCGCCGGCCGGGGCGTGCGTCACGGTACCCGACCAAGTGGCGTTCGTGCCGTTTGCGTCCGGGCGCGGGCGGTCCGCCGGCTGATGCCGGGCACTAGCTCCTGCACCGGCTGGAAGACGGGCGTGATGTAACTGAGCTCGCGGGAGAATACCTCGTCCCAGACGGCCGCGAGTTCCGGGCGGACAGCGGGATCGGGTCGCGGCGGCAGGCCATAGCGGCGCAGCTCGAGCGGCGACGCGGCGCGCGGGTCGAAGCCGCCGGGCGGCAAGGGACGGGTCCGGGTGCTGCCGCGACCAGTCGCAGAAGTGCCATTGGCCATGTCTTCTCCTTACCTGAGCCGCCGCTTCGGGCCGGGGAGGGAACCTCGTTCCCTTTCTTGCACAGAGGGCACCCCGCCCCCGTGAGATACCGCGCGGCAGTTTTATCTGCGGGGATTCGCCTGGGAGGAGCGTCCTGGCATGCGGACCGTCGGCACTGCCGGGGCGGCCCGGCCGTCTTATCACGGTGGGCGCGCCGTGGTAGACACGTGGCATGGCCGATCTCGGTGTGCCGGACCTGGCTGACGTCCTGGCTGCGCGTCAGCGCATCGCGCCCTACCTGCAGCCAACGCCGCTGTACCGCTATCCGGCGCTCGATGCCGTGACCGGGGCCTGCACGTGGGTCAAGCACGAGAACCACCAGCCCGTGGGCGCCTTCAAGGTCCGCGGCGGGGTGAACCTGGTCAGCCAGCTGACCACGGACGAGCGGCGGCGGGGTGTCATCGCCGCCTCGACCGGCAATCACGGCCAGTCGGTTGCCTACGCCGCGGACCTGTTCGGCGTCCGGGCGGTGATCTGCATGCCCGAGCAGGCCAACCCGGTGAAGGTCGAGTCGATGCGGGCCCTGGGCGCTGAGGTGGTCTTTCACGGCCGTGACTTCGACGAGGCCCGCGAGTACTGCGAGGAGCTGGCCGCCGGGCACGGGTACCGTTACATCCACTCAGGGAACGAGCCGTCGCTCGTCGCGGGCGTGGCCACCTGCACGATGGAGATCCTCCTGGCCCAGCCCGATACCGAGGTGATCGTGGTTCCGGTCGGCGGCGGCAGCGGGGCGGCGGGGGCCTGCGTGGCGGCCAAGGCCGTGCGCTCGTCGGTCGAGGTGCTCGGCGTGCAGTCCGAGGCCGCCCCGGCCGCGTACCGTTCCTGGCTGGCGGGCACCCTGGTCGAGGACACCACCAGCACGTTCGCCGAAGGGCTGGCCACCAGGACCGCGTTCGAGCTCCCGCAGCAGATCATGCGGGACCTGCTGGATGACTTCGTGCTGGTCTCCGAGGACGCGCTGAAAGCGGCGACGCGGCTGATGATCGAGAAGACCCGCAACCTGGTGGAGCAGGCCGGCGCGGCCGCCCTGGCGGCGGTGCTGGACGCGCCTGAGCGCTTCGCGGGCCGGAAGGTGGCCGTCATCTGCAGCGGCGGCAACATCAGCCCGGCACAACTAGCAGAACTCTGGTCTCCCGCCCCGCGCTGACACCGTGCCGCAGCTCCTGCGCCATCACCACGGCCGTTCTGCGCCAGCCACGTGCACCGGCTCGACGAGGACCCGCGCTGCGACCGCGAGTGTGATGCTCTACTCGGTACCACGCGCCTGTCTTTTGTTGGTCGCATGACAGCCACGACCATCAGCTTCCGTGTCGACGAGCAGACGATGGCCGAACTCCGCCAGCTGGCCGGCGACGGGAACCTCTCCGATGCGATCCGTGAGCTCATCCATGCGCAGTACGCCGCCCGGCTCTACGCGCAGGCAGCACGTGACGCCGAACGGCTGCGCAACGACCTGGCCGACCTGGCCGAGATAAAGGCCATGAACGAGGAACTGGACGAGATCAGTACGCGGCCCTGCTCCTCTCCATCGGCTGGGCCGCTTCACGTCAAGCGACGTAACGAGCTGACACGATTTGCCCGCCTATCCGCCAATTACTCTATGCTTTGGGACATGCCAGCGGACGGAACCGACGGGGTGGCGAGCGGACCAGCAGAGGTGCCTCCACCGGGAATTGACGTTTCCCGGCCGCACTCGGCTCGCATGTACGACTACTACCTCGGCGGCAAGGACAACTTCGCCGTCGACCGCGAAACGGCCGAGATGGGGCTCCGGAGCCTGCCGACGGCGCGTGTTATGGCCAGGGAGAACCGCAAGTTCCTGGCCCGTGCGGTGAGCTACCTGGCCGGCGAGGCGGGCATCAGGCAGTTTCTCGATATCGGGACCGGCCTGCCGAGCGCCAGCAATACTCACGATGTCGCGCAGCTTATCGCCCCGGAGAGCCGCGTCGTGTACGCGGACAACGATCCGATCGTGCTGGCGCACGCCCGCGCGCTGCTCACCTCGATGCCGGAGGGCCGGACTGCGTACATCCAGGCCGACCTGCGAGAACCGGACAAGATCCTCGCCGACCCGGTGGTCCGCGACACGCTCGACTTCGACCGGCCGGTCGCGCTGATGCTCATCGCCGTCCTGCCCTTCCTGGCGGATTCCGACGACCCGGCCGGCATCGTGGCGACCCTGCTCGCGGCGCTGCCACCGGGCAGCTACCTAGCGGCCTCGCATGGCACCGCGGACTTCAACCCGAAGGCCCTCGGCATAGCCCGCGCTTACCAGGCGGGCGGCGTCACCTTGCAGTCCCGCACCGGCGAGGAGTTCGGGCGGCTGTTCTTCTCCAGTCTCGAACTCGTGCCGCCGGGCGTGGTTCTCCTCTCGGACTGGCGGCCGGAAGAGACCGGTCCCATGCCCAGCCCGGAAGAACTGAACATGTACGGCGCGGTGGGCCGCAAGCCGTAGACGGGCCGGGCGGGCTTTATTGTGCCATCGTCTACCTCTATTACGCGACACCTGCCATGAGCATGGCCCTAGCGGTCACCCGCTGTCCTGTTGTGCCCAGATCATGGGTGCGCACTTCCGGGCGAGCTGATGACATGGCTCCGCAGCGGTCGCGCCCGGTCCCACCGCCAGGACCTCACGGCTGGGACAGGCGCGCATAACGCCGATTAGGCACTTGTCAAGTAGATGGCCTGCGGGCGCCGCGGCGCATACATAATGTCCATTCGGCGTCGGGCCGCCCGGATCGGCGGATTATGAGGCCGGGCTGGCTCTCGTGTCTGCCGCGAACCGCCTCGCCGAGGCTCATCAGTCGCTGGCCCATATAATCGACGACCTCGCCTCGCTGGGCCCGGCCGACAGCAGCGGGTCCATGACCACCGTGGAAGAGACGAGCCGGTGCTCGGTTCACCTTGCTATGGGAGAATTCCATCTTCGTAGGCCCAAGCGAAAAGGGCCGCGCCGCTGCCGACCGGCAGGCGCATCCCGGTACCGATAAGGTCGTCCACGATTGCCTCGACCGTGGCGCGATCGATGCACACGGGTCTTGAAGCTCCGGATCAGCAGCCACAGTGACCCGTGGACCTGCAAGCGTTCCCGGTCGTCCGATCGCGCGGGCCGCGACCTCGTCGATGATCGCTATGCCGCCGTTGACGCTTACCCAGGCGAGCACTGCCGCTTCGCCGTTGTTTCTTTCCGGCCCGCCGCCAAGTTCGCCCTTGTACCTGGCGAACGCCGCAAGCTCAGGCAGCTCCTCAAGTTCGGCCTGCTTGAGCCAGCCTCCGGCCGCTGCGCTCCCCGAGCGACGGGTAGCCGGGAACACCCCGGGCCAGTTCTGCCGCCACTTCCGCCAGGAGAACGGGCTCGTCGTCGGCTGACGGCCATCCGCAGCTCGTCCATACGGCTAGCGCGAGCGAAATGGCTCAGTGCCGTGGTGTCGAAAACGAGGCTGGTCACAGCCCTGTTTCGAACTCGCGGCGAAGTTCGTCCAGTGACATCGCATCCGGCTCGGGGAGGTCGGCTTCGCCGACCGAACGGTGCAGCAGCTCTACTGTCCTGGCCGCTGTCAGCTGCCCCTTCGGTAGGCGCTCACCACCGCGCGGGCGTAAGCCGGGGAACGCTCGGCGGGTCAAGCTCGACAGCGAAGCGCTCGCCGAATTCGAGCAGTTCCCCTCGCCGCAGGTCGTCCCCGAGCGAGGCGTTCGCGCTCCCGGGAGTCTATGAGGTCGAGGTTCTTGAGCTGGTTGCACGCAGCGGTCCAGCTCACGCTGAACCGCACGGCGACCGCGATGGCGGCCAGCCGCGGCGACCGGGCCGAGAATTCCTCCCAGGTGCTCAGCACAGAGGACCGTGGCATAAGGAGATGCGCGGCGAACGCGTTGAACATGCGCTCGGTATCCGACGCGCCCAGCCTGGGGGATGGCTCGTAAGCGTCACCGGTCAGGTGGTGACCGAGTTCGTGAGCGAGACTGAACCTTCGCCGCCCCGGATCGGCCGTTCCGTTGATGACCGCTACGCCAAGGTTCCCTACCTCGACGTATGCGGCGTCACCGGCATCGGGGCCAAGTGCGAGAGAAAATCCCAGCAGTCCCAGGCTCTCCGCAACCGACTGAAGATCCAGCAGCGGACCATCCGGCTGCCCTGCTTCCGCCCGGACACTGCGGGCAAGGTCCTCGGCGTCCTCGAAGCTCTCCGGTGCCTTGCGCACCGGGCGCTCCGCCGACGGCAGCAAGCGGCGGTCCTCGAGGAAGGCCACGTCCCTCGCAGCATTTTCCAGGGCGCGGTCAAGGGCGCGGGAAAACCCGCCTACCGCCGGATCACGGCGTCGGCTGACAACCGCAGCCGGAGACTCGGTGAAAAACCAGTCGACTGGCCTGTCCAGGGTGCCCGCGATGGCTACCAGTTCCGTCGCGGAAACCTTTCGCTCTCCCGACTCAATCCTGACTAGCGCGGTGCGCTCCAGGCCAATGCTGGCTGCCAGATCGGCCTGAGTCATGCCAGCCTCCGTCCGCGCATCCGCGATGCGCCGTCCGAGGTCGGCCTGGGTAACAACAGCCTCCGGCTCATAGTGTGATTATCCCACATGCGGATTGCGTGGGCTACAGGTCCCGCGTCGCTCCCCGGACGGCAGCCCCGGGAGTAAGCGCCACGTACCACTCGCGCAGAACGCATCGTTCTGGATGTGGCTGATGAGCCAACCGCAGGCAGCAGGTTCCGAGCATATCGGCGGATCTCGCGCCTGAGGTGTCTTGGAACAACAGTCCCTCGGCGGGCTCAGCCGACTTGGTCCGCCCGCCCTGTGCACGGCCGGCGGCGCTGTGCGCGGGTCCCCGGACTTTGAGTATGAATTGAGTACATTTCGCTGCGCGGCTGAGTACAAGTGCCCTGTCGGCGCTGGCGCGCGGCGGCAATGGTTGTCTCATGCTGAATAACCCGCCGCGGTCAGCGCGGCTTGTGATGCTGCGCGGGGCCCTGCTCGCTTTCGCCGTGCTCACCTCGGCCGCGGCCGCCGCCGTGCTCGGGTTCGCCGCCTACCTGTTCGCCGAGGGCTACTCCGGCGGCAGCCAGCAGGGCGTCGCACCGCTGGCGTTCCTGCTTTCCTTCCTGGTACTGGCCGTCGTCGGCGTGCCCCTCGCGCTGGCCTGCGCCGTGTCCTGGGCCGGCTACCTCACCGCGGCCCGCAAGAACCGCCAGCTGTCCCGGTGACCAGGGAAGTCGTCACGGCCAGCGGCGAGGACAGGAACAGGCGCGCCGACGCGATGTCGGACGGCTCT